>NZ_JAMKMR010000009.1 GCF_023634645.1 Vibrio sinus | reverse complement strand
ATCCAAGTTTTCGGTGTAGTTACTTGGTTGCTTGGCCTTCAATGGGTACGACAGTACTAGCATGGTAACCTTTAGGACCTTGCTCTACTTCGTAGGAAACTTGTTGGCCCGCTTTCAAGGTTCTATAACCGTCCATTTGTATGGTTGAGTAGTGCGCGAAGATATCACCATCTTCACCTTCAGGGCAGATAAAACCGAATCCTTTGGCATTGTTAAACCATTTTACTGTACCTGTCGCCATGCTATACATCCCTCATGCATATTGTTACTGAAGTTGTCGCAAAGATAAAACTCAATAGTTTGAATTTGATCTAGTGATGAGTTTTTGACAATATATTTGCCCAATTTATACCCACCTTGTTGACCAATGTAGTCAATGAATCTTAACAGTCAATAGAAAAAAGGCAGTAAAATCTATATATTTGTAAATAAGTCAAGTTTTTTTGATAACAAATATGTAACTGATAGAAGGTTTCATGATTGCAATTTGTTACATGAATATTGACAATAAACTTCTGACGCTAAATTTCTAAAGGTGTTAGATCGATCTCTGTCATTTAATTTGCAGTCAAACCATTGCTGGATTAGGCTCTAAGTAAGGGGGGGTGTTTTGAAGGCTGACGGTTTCTTGTTCAATATAAAATGGATAGTGAAACCCCCGTCACAATGACGTGATAAAATATGGCCGATCAACACGTTGAATAATACTATTAACCATGAGCAAACATTTTGAATGGGTGTCTCCAGACTCAGATTTACTGGAGAAAGAAAAGACCAAAGTCAAGCCGCCGGCAATGTATAACGTTGTTCTTAACAATGATGATTACACCCCGATGGACTTTGTGATTGAGATCCTGGAAAGATTCTTTTCAATGGATATCGATAAAGCAACTCAAGTAATGCTCAGGGTGCATTATGAAGGTAAGGCAATTTGTGGCACGTATACTGCTGAAGTTGCAGAAACGAAAGTAGCACAGGTTACGGCGTACTCAAGGGAAAATGAGCACCCGCTACTTTGTACAATGGAGCAAGCCTAGGTCTCGAAGCACTCACGAGACTGGTTTTAGAGGAGGTACTTATGCTGAATAAAGAATTAGAGTCGAGTCTTAATGGCGCGTTCGCACGTGCCAGAGATAAAAGACATGAGTTTATGACCGTCGAACACCTCCTGTTAGCGTTACTCGAAAACGATGCCGCTAGAGAGGCTCTACATGCCTGCCAAGCAGATTTAGATGCACTTCGTCAGGAACTTGACGTTTTCATAGACCAAACGACCCCACTTATCCCCGAAAATGACGAGAGCAGAGAAACACAGCCCACTTTAAGTTTTCAAAGAGTTCTTCAACGCGCTGTTTTCCACGTTCAGTCGTCTGGACGCAATGAAGTGACTGGCGCAAACGTCTTGGTTGCTATTTTTAGTGAGCAAGAGTCTCACGCCGCGTATTTATTGAAGAAGAACGACATTAGTCGACTCGATATCGTTAACTACATTTCTCACGGTATTACTAAAGCATCAAGCTCTAATGAAGAGCCGTCTTCCGACTCTTTCGGCAACGAAAGCGCAGAAGAGGGCAACAGTGAAGAGCGTTTAGAAAGCTTTGCGACCAACCTAAACGTGTTAGCTAAGCAGGGCAACATTGACCCATTGATTGGTCGTGACAAAGAGTTAGAAAGAACGATTCAAGTGCTTTGCCGACGCCGCAAGAACAACCCATTGCTTGTGGGTGAAGCGGGTGTCGGTAAAACGGCCATTGCTGAAGGTTTAGCATGGAGAATCGTTGAAGGCCAGGTGCCTGAAGTTATTCAAAACAGTGTGATTTATTCGTTGGATATCGGGTCACTGTTAGCCGGGACCAAATACCGCGGTGATTTTGAGAAACGCTTTAAAGCTATTCTTAAACAGCTTGAAAAAGAAGAAGATGCGATTTTATTCATCGATGAGATCCACACCATCATTGGTGCTGGTGCTGCATCTGGTGGGCAAGTTGATGCGGCTAACTTGATCAAGCCACTGCTTAGTGGTGGGAAGTTACGCTGTATTGGTTCAACCACGTATCAAGAATACAGCAACATCTTTGAAAAAGAGCGCGCCCTTTCTCGCCGTTTCCAAAAAATTGATATTGTTGAGCCATCACTCGACGATACAACGAAGATTTTAATTGGCTTGAAGCCTAAATACGAAGCGCACCACGAGGTTCGTTACACGAACAAGGCGTTACGTGCAGCCGTTGAATTGTCTGCTAAGTACATCAACGAACGTCATCTACCAGATAAAGCCATTGATGTTATTGATGAAGCGGGGGCGCGCAGCCGCTTAGCGCCAGCAAGTCGCCGTAAGAAGACAGTCGGCGTGTCTGACATTGAAGCCATGGTGGCGAAGATGGCTCGCATCCCAGAAAAATCTGTGTCTTCATCTGACAAAGACATCCTTCAAAATCTAAATGACAAAATGAAGATGTTGGTATTTGGACAAGATGCGGCTATCGATGCGTTAAGTGAAGCAATCAAGCTTACGCGTGCTGGATTAGGCGAAGAGAACAAGCCTGTGGGTTCTTTCTTGTTTGCCGGCCCGACAGGTGTTGGTAAAACCGAAGTGACGGTTCAATTATCGAAACTGCTTGGTATCGAGCTGCTTAGGTTTGATATGTCTGAGTATGGTGAGCGTCATTCTGTGAGTCGACTCATTGGTGCACCTCCTGGTTATGTTGGGTATGATCAAGGCGGGCTGCTTACTGACGCAGTGATCAAGCATCCACACTCGGTGGTGCTGCTCGATGAGATTGAAAAAGCGCACCCAGATATTTTCAACCTGTTATTACAAGTCATGGATAACGGCACCTTGACCGATAACAATGGTCGCAAAGCAGATTTCCGCAACGTGATTTTGGTGATGACGACCAACGCAGGCGTACAGGAAACTGAGAAGCAGTCTATTGGTCTTATCCAGCAAGATAACAGCCACGATGCGATGTCTGAAATCAAGAAAGTGTTCACACCTGAATTTAGAAACCGTTTAGATAATATCATTTGGTTTAACAGCCTAGATGAAGAAGTGATTAATCAAGTGGTCGATAAATTCATTGTCGAGTTGCAAGCGCAATTGGATGCCAGAGGCGTGTCGTTAGAAGTTGCCGAAGGTGCAAGAGCTTGGTTAGCAGTGAAAGGCTACGACAAGACAATGGGCGCTCGCCCAATGGGACGAGTGATACAAGAGCAAGTTAAGAAGCCTTTGGCAAACGAATTGTTATTTGGAGCCCTTGTTAACGGCGGTACGGTCAAAGTGTCAGTTCAAGATGATGAATTGAAATTTGAATACTTAGGTGCCAAAGAAGAAGCTTTCAACTAGCGACAACGTTTTGTTATCAGAGAAAATCAGAGCCAACCCGGCTCTGATTTTTTTTATGTATTATACCCAAGTTATTTCAAGATGCAGGATTCACATCCCTGCCTAGCATTGAAGCCTTATCTATCTCGCTGAAACTCGCATCTCGAAGTAATTTGGGTATATGGTTAAAGCGCCAAGTGTGTGAATCACATCCCCCAGCGTCGGATATACTGCTCGGGCGACGTTCCTGCATGTTTACGAAACATGGCAATAAACGCAGAAGATGAGCTATAACCAAGCTCAAACGCAATCTCTTGCACCGTTAGTGAGTTCTTTAACAGTTGAAGAGCCGAAACGAACAACAATCGTTGCTTCCATTCATTAAATGACATCCCCAACAGTTTCCTGCATCTACGTGATAATGTGCGTTCAGTAGTAAAGACCGAGTCTGCCCATTGTTTGAGCGTACGTTTGTCTCCGGGGTTCGACTTAAGCGCTTGCAGAATGGGTAACAGTAGCTTGTCATCACATGTGGGTAAATACTCCGACATGGAAGAGGCGCAAGAAAGTTGATCAAGTAGCACGTTGGCCAAGCGGATCTCACGGGGCGAATCTAGGTGATTTTTATTCCATAGGACGAATTGGTTAATGATGCTTCTTGTCAGGGGCTCTACCGCCAAAATGCACGGTACACTTGGCATCGCTGCAGTGAGTTCAGGTTGTATGTATATGGAGCAATACTGCTGAGCTTTTTTATAGTGGCTTGAGTGTACCACTTCAGCGGGGATCCATATGCCATAACTGCTGGGTGCAATAAGCAATCGATCTTCGATCTCAATTTCCGCGACACCCTGGTCAATGGTATTAAATTGCCCCCAAGTATGGGAGTGTTGCGGACACTCTGAAACCAATTCAAAATCTTCGAACTGGAAACACAGTGGTTTCGTCATGTGAACAATGGGAGGGTAGAATGCCATACTTATTGTCCGATTTTGCTAATGGTATGTCTTATATTCGTTACCCGTAGATTATCAGACACAGTAATCTATGCCCATTGTTTTGTTAATGGGCATCGTTATGGACGCTTTTTTTCCTTTAATCTCGATTTTTATTTGGTCTGGCAATATGCTGGTCAATAAGATGGCCGCTGGTGTTATTTCACCATTAGCCATCTCTTTTTATCGTTGGGCACTCGCTGGCCTCATTTTGACACCTATCTGTTGGCGCTTAATCGTACGCCATGGCCCTCAAGTAAAAGCCCAATTTTGGCGATTGTTTATATTGGGTGCGTTTGGCATGGTGTTGTATCCCAGCTCTGCTTATTTTGCAGCGCACACAATTACGGCAACCAAATCGGGTGTTATGCAAGGCTTGCTTCCCGTTTACACCTTATTGCTAGGACGCTTGGTGTTTCGCAACAAGCTGTCTGCCTTTGCAGTACTTGGCTCAATCATTTCGCTGATCGGCGTCATGATCTTTATATGCAAAGGATCGCCACTACAACTGTTCCATGAGCACTTACAAGTAGGAGATGCCTGGATGGGTTTCGCGGTCTTGAGTTACTCTATTTATAGTTTGTTGCTTAAGCATTGGGAGAAGAAAATACAGCTACCAGTCTGGGTCTCTTTAAATGTACAGGTGCTATCCGCTGTCACTATTCTGACCCCCTTTTATTTGCTCAATGGCGATTTTCAAATTCACTCAAGTTCGTTTGGTCTTATTGCTTATGCTGGTGTATTAGCCTCGTTAGGAGCCCCTTATTTTTGGATGAGAGGTATAGCAGTGTTAGGCGCACCAAGAGCATCGGTATTCATGAACTTGATGCCTGTTGTCAGCGCCATCCTTGCTTATTTCATATTGGCAGAGCGGATGGTGGCGATTCAAATTGTGGCCGCTGCCATGATTATCATTGGCGTTGCTTTAACTCAGATGACTAGTGGGGTTGCAGTGCGCCTTCGCCAAAAAGCGTAAATCACCGCAGCGAGCTGACCTTTTAGATAATTAGAAAAACTAGGTAACTTTCTGGTTTTAAAGCGTTATATGCTAACTGTCAGTTGAAGTTAGCATTTAATAATTTGTTACACGTCATTTATGGTATTTAATTGCTTGCAAATGATTTTTACTAAGCGTCCACTTTGAGGAAAGCTCGGTGTATAGTGCCAACAATACATGCTATGCACCAACTCCAGAGGTAGAGACGCTATGACTCGAAATCCACTCCAAGAACTATTCTACCGAGTAATCCAATCAGCAAAACTGGATCGCATACCGATTTGGGTTTGGGGCATACTGTTTTTTATAAACCTCATCTATCTAGTGTTCCAACAAGTGCACGGCGGTCTTTTCTATACCCAAGTTATTGTGACTGCGGTGATTGTATTTATGGGCGTAAGCTACGATGAGTATAAAAAAAGAGATCCGTATCCGTTCAATAAAAAGCAATAATAGTGAGAAAGGTCTTTCGATAAGGTTGGCCTAACTATTTGATGGACTTAACATATCAAAGATGATTGAACATTATTAAATGTTAATTAATTGCGTGAAGAGACGACAGCACGTACTTTCCTGAGCTCGTTGATTAAAGCTGTAAATGGAAAAGTATGACAAATTTTATATTCAGTGTGCATAGTGACTATACCCTGATAGATAGATGCATCAAAGACAGTATAAGACAGGTCTCTTCTCGTAAATCTATACCAGTTGCCTTGCTTCCTAAAGGGAAGAATGAGGTTGATTACATGGATATCAAGTCAGTCAACGGGCCAGATTCTCTAGAGGTTTTCTCGAATGAAGATCAGACAGGTACGGCGCATCTTATTTTAGTTTTTGACCTTGATTTTATGAAGCCAGGGTCAATCTGCAAACGGCTCTCACTTTTTGAAAAAGTGAGAGCCAACAGCGCCGAAAAATATCGGAAAATATCTTACGTACTTGTCTCAACACCAGAAACTAAAAAAGAAGCGGATTTAGAGCTACCGTGGGAGCTCCCATGGATCGCGAAGCCGTTTAATATCAGCCAGCTCAACTCTGTATTTGGACACTTATTGTATTAGCGCGTACTGTACTAGTGTTGGAGAGCGTCCGCTTGAGATATTGAAGACTCATTTTATTGGAACGCCAGAGGTGACTACTTCTGGATGATCGTACGTAATCTCAATATTACCAGCGTCCTGCGTCAGTGAATATTCTACATACTGTCTTCTCGAAGGCGTGTAGAGTCTTTTTCCAGAGCTGCTGTTGTCATACTCATATATCTCGTCACTCCAGTGCAACGTAGAGCTGTAAAAGTCTCGGCTTTTCAACCTGTCAGAATCAACCACAGCTATTCCGGATGTAATGTTTGAGCGATTGCCAACGGCTAAAGTGAGATCTGAGGGAGAGTAGGTGATTCCTCCATCTCGGCTGACCAAACTTTCTTTTTGGATATAATTGTTTACCAATGACTTATAAGAGTTATTTTCGAGAAAGCCCACAAGTGCTCCCACATTACTTGTCCCTACTACCGGACTGTATGATAGAGAATTTTCAATAGTAGCGTCCCCTGAATAGGCGGAATAGGTCGATCCAAACAATCCACCGACGTTTTCCAAACCTTTTACAAGTCCACTGGAGTAGGAATTGGTGACGTACGCGCGTCCTCTGCCGATCAATCCTCCAACATGTGAACCGCTCGCAACCACGTTGGCGGATGAATACGAGTTACTTAGCTCTCGTATGTACGCGGTGCCAAAGAACCCGCCAACCGTCCACTTTCCTCTAACATGCCCCATGGAAACGATATTGCTTACGCTGCTTTCGGTCTCAAATGTACCCACTATTCCGCCAACGCCATTAGTACTAGGGGCGTAGATATCAGCATCTACAATAATGTTCGACAGTGTTCCTTCTTTTAGATAGCCAAATGCTCCACCCACATTGTAGCTATTCTCGACTATGACTCTGCCAGTAAATTTACCGCCATATAAAGAGGTTTTATTTCCCGAGCCAATAATGCCGCCAAAGGTTGATTTAACTTCTCGCTGATCGCCTGATTTAACCGTTCCTTCGAATTCTAGATTGTACGCCGTAGTGTTCTTTGTACTCCCTATGATACCTCCTGTTGAACCATACCCCGTGACTATCCCAGACACGTAGACATCATGCACAACGGTTTGATGTTCATTTAGGGCAACAAGTGCGCCAGTCCAGCTAGGGCCCTCAACATCTATGTCGACAAGTTTGACGCGGCTAATTTGAGCACCATTACCGAGCTTGCCAAATAATCCAGTATAAGAAAGTAGCGGCACTGGGTGAATGTACAAACCAAATATAGTATGGTTTTGTCCATCAAAAGTGCCTGTAAAATTGTTGATTGGCAAAAAGCCATTGTTTGGATAGGTTGCAGCGTCGTAATTCGAATTATTTGGGTTTGTGGCAGTGCAATCTATGTCTTTCGTTAGCGTATACTCAGCATTAGCAGGTAATGTTTGTCCAATTTGTTGAAGCTCTTGGCAGGTTTCAATGCCATACTTCATCATCATTGATGCGTGACTGACAGAGGTGAAGCTAGCGGTTGCGATTAGTGAAACAAGAAGTGCCATGCTTCTTAATTTTTTCTTATTAATCATATGAATAAATCCCTTATGTTTAATTCGTGGGATTTTTACTATGAATAAGAATCGCATTCATCATTTATTTAGTTTATTTATTGTTTTTTAGACGTACAGAACAGTGTATTGCATCTATATTGTGAGTCTTCTTAATAAGTAACAGTACGCCCCTGTGTTGTGGTAGAAGAAATTGAGAGCGCGTAAAAGGAAGAAAGTGGTAGCTTAAGGCCACCACTGGAGTGTTGAGCGGTTAAAATTTGTTTGGTGCGAAGCCGGTCATTACCTCAAGGCGTAGTTCTTTACCTAATTTAGTCATTGGGTGCACAACAACTAAGCCTTTGACTGATTTCTTCAATTTACCCATGTCTGCTTGTTCTTGTTTGGTGATTTCACGAGAGAAAGGCATATCGAGTAACGCTTTGCGTTCTTTATTCAGCGTATAGTTTTGCTTGTGTTTAAGCTGGGCAATTTTCTTGCTTACCTGATCGACTTCATCAGTAAACTTAGTAATCATTGGTTGATCACCACGAGATTTTGCAGCGCTCAGTTTATTCTTGCACTTATCTAATCGGTTGCTGAGCTGCTGGATTTCGTTTTTTACGTTCATACTTTGTCTACTGTTGTCGATATTTGGGGCGGCGAGTGTAACACACAATAGTCTTTTGTACCCATTGATATCCGTTCGTATCGTCAACCATGGCCAACAGTCTTCACCCGTATGGTCATATACCCAAGTGAAATCGTTCTGAATTCTGCATCTTGAAGTAACTCGGGTATAGTGAGCATTCTATTTGGCTACTGCTGGATACGTAAAAAATATCAAATGCGTCATGTTAAATAGGAAATGCACCAACACTGCAGCCCAAAGACGTTTACTGAAATAAAAAACCAGACCGTAGCCTACACCCGCTAAGGTGGCAAAAATGATAAGCGTCAAGCCTCCCGTATAATGAGACAAGCCAAACAATATGCTAGCGAGGAAAAGTCCAGACAGTCGACCTAACTTGCGACTGATTTCTTGTTGGAAAAAACCCCGAAAGAGTGCTTCCTCAGTAGCACAGACAAGCAACAAATTGTTTAATGCAAACAACCACCACCAAGAAGGGACAGAGAACTCGGGTTTTATCGCACCTAAAAATTGTGCAACAAGCAGCAAGGCAAATAAAGGCACGATGGTGAAAACAATGGCTCGCTTGTTCGGTTTTGCGCCGCTACCGAACAGGTTTGGATGAGCAAGGATAAGTGCAAAGAAAATAAGTGGCTTGTCCAAATTCAGATACATGGAAAATGGCAAACTATGTGGGCTTGCAAACACATGGTTAAGTGCCTTTAAATTGTGAAAACCAGGCACAAGATGAAAAAAGAGCGCCGCACACCAGACAACCAGCAAACCCGTATATAGCCAGCGATTCAGTCGGTTTGATTTGGGTATTAACGCCGCTAGTGCAAAACCAAGTAGCGCAAAGAGAGCGCCGATAACGCTGATTTTTGCGGTGAATACTCCAGCAATGACAACGACAATGGCGAGGGCAACGGATAGGTTTCGTTGTTTAAAAAAGGCAAGAGTTATCGCGAAGGCGAGTAGCGCCCAAAGCCACATATTTTGGTCCAAATGCATGTTTAATAGTTGTGCTGACAAATTTGCTTATTAATCTGCCATAGTTGTCTTGAAGGTGCAACTAAGTGTCTAATAGATAAGTATTTACTTGTGACTTCTTACGGTGTTTGCACTAAACACTGTTATTCAATTTTAGTTGTCATAGGCGATCGCATCTAACCCTTCAATTATGTGCTGGTACTTAAACTGATAGCCTAGTTTTTCGAGCTTGGCAGAAGAGATTTTCTTGTCCGGTGCATCGATGACTTTTGGTAGAGAATACTCAGCGCCGCTGGTTTGTAGTGCATGCCGGTAAAATGCCGCTTTGTTGAGCGTGTCAGGGCTAGTCGCGTTGACGAGGAGGCTACCACTGATATTGACAATAAATTCGATGCTGCCAATAACGTCGTCCAGGTGAATCATATTGGCAGGTGCAGATTGGCTGACTGTTTTAAGATAGCGAACAAATCTGGCCGGATGTCGGTTTGGTCCCATCAAGCCACTGCAGCGAATAATACTGTAGTGAATGCCTGAGTCTATTAGGTGTTGCTCCGCTAGCAATATCTTCTTTGCGCCGTCAGTGAAAAGCGGGTTATCTTGGGCAACGGCCAATGAGGCATCTTCTTCCACGCATTCTTGGGCAACGTTCGGATAGACAGATGTAGAGCTCACCATAACAATACGCTGAACAGAGGTTTGCGTGGTTTGCTTAACAAGAGTTAGCCATTTTTCAGCATAGTCTTTCCCTTGGCTATCTGAGCGCAAGCCTGGTGGAAAAGCCACGATGAGAATATCGGTCTTTTGAGTGTTTAAGATTTCTACGAGAGAGGTATCGTTGGATTTTAGCTCAAATTGAAAGCCGTTGAGACCAGATTGATTGAGTTCCTCAACGCCTTGGGGCGTGGTTTTGCTAGCGAAGACAGAATGACCCAAAGCTTGTAAATGCAGTGCCAATGGCTTTCCTAGCCATCCAGCACCAAGAATCGTATAGGTTGCCATGCGCTCATTACCTCGTTAAAGCAGAGGTAAATAGAATACTCAGTGAAGCTTACTTTGGGAAGTTAAAAAGCGGCCCACTCGCTCAATATGTTCTGCGACTTCAATACCTTCATCGGTTAGGTAGCCACCGTCAGGAAGCGTACATAGGCCCTTTTCAAACAGTTTTTGAACGGCGTGTTGAGTTTCTTCTGGCGCGTCCTTATGGACTTTAATTCCTGTTGCTGCGCTACTTAGGTCAAACTGAAGTAATAGGTTGAGTTCATTCAAATGAGCTGAAGTAAATTTCATTCTTTGTCCTTTCGATTTTAGTCGGATCAAGTCTCATCATGACAGCTTTTTGTTTGTATAACTGCCATCTAGCTCTTATTTGTTGGGGATAAATGACAATTCATCGGGTTATCGAACGGTTTTAAATCAATCCGATTTTGTCTTTTCCATTTGTCTGGGTTGTACAATGGTATACTTTCTTATCGACAGCGTAAGTGGCTTGATATATCAGGGCGCTGAGTAAGAGAAATTAATGAGCAAAGAGACAAAGCAAGTACAAGTAAATACTGTTAAGCAAACCCGCATCATTCGATATCAAAATGGCACAGCGCCTTCCGGCGATGACGATATGTTAATTGGCGAAACGCCAGTTGCGATTGAATATAACGGTATCGCCTACACCGTAATGATGTGTACACCGTCAGATTTAGAGGAATTTGCCGTCGGATTCTCGCTTACCGAGGGCATTATTGACCATGTTCGCGATATTCATGATATAGAGATAGTGCAAGCGTGCAGTGGAATAACGATGTCTGTGATTGTGGCGAACCGATGTCTTAATAGGCTCAAAGAAAAGCGCCGTTCATTAACTGGTACGACTGGGTGTGGCGTTTGTGGTGCTGAACAACTTTCAGCTGTGGTGCGTTCTATTCAACCTGTCGCCAATAACACTTCATTTCAACTTCAACGATTAGATAGCGTGTTAAGTGCGTTAAGCCAAGCACAGTCATACAATCGATTAACAGGCGCGAGCCACGCCGCCGCTTTCATAAACGCTGATGGAGAAGTAGAGATCGTTTTTGAAGATGTTGGCCGCCATATCGCGCTAGATAAGCTGATTGGTTGGATTTGTCGTCATCGATATCAACAATCTGGCTCTATATTGGTCACGAGCCGAGCCAGCTTTGAAATGGTTCAAAAAGTTGCTGCGTGCGGTATTGAGATTTTATTGGCGGTATCTGCTGCAACCAGCATGGCAGTGGAATTAGCCGAGACTTTGAATGTCACCTTGTGTGGTTATTGTCGACCTGGGCGGATGAACGTGTATTCAAATCCACAGCGTTTGACCGAATAGCAGATATGTAGCCACCTTATGTTATATCTAATTACTTGGATATCACATAAGATGACTACTAAGCAGAATGTTATTTAATTGACAAAATCTTTGATAATTTTATCTATCTCACCGCTGGATTTCATTTCATTAAGAACTTTTAAATACTGTTGTGTAAAATCTTGTTTAAATGGGAATTTTTTTCCATCAGTAATGATGCCTAGATAGCCTTGCTCGGAACTAATGACCGCCCCTTCTTTGATGCTTTTACCATCATACTTGCCCATTTTTTGTAATTGTTTTAATTCCCACTGAATGGACAAGGCATCATTCATATAGCAGTCGGTACGCCCAGAAATCAGCTTCAATAAATTTCTTTCCGTTCCTTTTACTTCATCCAATTTGATTTTTTTGGCTTTAACGAGTTCGTGAAACTTGTCACCCCCAGCAGAGAACCCCGAGTTATTGCCGATAGTTAAACCAATATAATCGTCTGGCCAATTTGGCCTGGGTGTTTTAAGTTTTGATTGTTGACACACCACAACTAACTTTTCATCCAAAATTGGGCCATCATATTGCATGTATGGTCTTTGTTTTGGCCTTTTATAGGGGGGATAAAGCGCGAAGATTTCCCCAGCTTTAATTTGTGCAAGTCCCCTTTTCCAAGGAACGCCTTGAATCGAAACGTCATAATCAGGCATCTGAGAAAATACTTTCTTTAATATCACAGTGTAGATACCCGTGATTTTTCCGTTTTCGGCGTAAGAGTAAGGGGGATAAGAGTCGTCGCCATAGACGGTGACTTTTGTTTGAGCGACAACGCTGCTTGTCCAGATTAATGTGAGTATCACCAATAACTGTCTCATAGTTCTTCCTTGTCTAAGTACCTTACATTGACTTGGGGTTAGCAAGCCAAACCGTTCCATTATGACCAGTATAGTTGCTACGAGCGAAAGTGAGACTTATACCCAATTCTGCATCTTGAAGTGATTTGGGTATATAGGTTATTGAAGAAAGAAAACGACCGCTTAACTTGGATATAGAGCGGTCGTTTACTTAGCTTGATAATGGTGTACTCGGTTGTATCATCGAATTTTATCTCGGATCTGCTCAAATTCTGCAGAGTTAATTTCGCCATTAGCAAGTCGACGTTTGGCGATGTCGAGAGGAGACTCTTTATGTTCAACCGCGATGGTTTGAGGTTTAGAGAATATTAAATAAATCAGTAATCCCCAAAATAGAATCATAGCGATTGGCATGGTCCAGTTGTAATCGTAGAAAATTGACATAAATGTTACCTCTTTCGTTGCAATTTAAAAGTAGACAATAGTTGCCGATAGAAAGACGATAAATCTTACCCTAAGGATAAGGTCAATAAATTTTCATTAAGTTAAACACGCTCTAGATACCCAAGAATTAAAAAGGAGCAGGCGTATACATTACAACGCTGCTCCCAGTAGTTAGGGATATGTATTTACAGCGAGCTGTAAACTACCGCGCTCAATGCAGCGAAGCCACATACCGCAGTAAAAAGCTGCGCTAGAAATGAAGTTCGGAACTTTCTCATTGCTGGCACTTTTTTCATGGCATAGACTGGCATTAGGAAGAGTATGGCAACAATCATTGTTGCACCGACCACTTCGATCATCTCTAAAATGCTTGGATTCAAAATTGCCGCAATCCAGGTGGTTAACACTACAAAGGCGAGAACGACTTTTTCTATTTTTTTTACAGGCATGTCTGAGCGTGACTTAATAAGGCCAGTCAACCCTTCGCAAGCGCCTAAAAAGGTACCAAAATAACTTGAAGCGATTGCAGTAAAAGCCACGATGGGGCCCAAATAGGAAATAATGGCGGATGAATGAGTGTTCGCTAAGTATGACAACACCGAAATGTTTTCTTTGTTTGCCGTTGCAAGTTGAGCTGGAGAGAGAGAAAGCACAACTGAAAACACAAAAAACATAACAAAAATTAATAACATGACCGCAGCGCCGCCCGTAATCATATCGGTTTTCTTGACCGCATTATCTTGATACACGCGGCGTTGCTCTTTGGCAAATTGGCTGATAATAGGACTGTGATTGAAAGAGAATACGATTAGTGGGATGGCTAGCCAAATGACTTTAGGAAGTGTTGCCCAGTTTGGGTCGGCTTCAACCATCGACATGTTCCAATTCGGGATCAAGTAAACCGACAGTGCGAATAGAATAACCACTAAAGGATAAACCATGGCAGAGGTAGCTTTTAGCATTAAATCTTTGCCATATACCACGCATAGTGTCATAGCTAAGATAAGTCCGCCTGACAATAGCCATCTAGGCAGTGATGCTAAGCCAAGCTGATGAACCACAAATGAATCAACAGTATTCGTAATCCCTACACCATAAATAAGAACGATAGGGTAAATAGCAAAAATGTAGGCAAACGTAATGATATTCGCACTCGTTTTACCAAAATGTTCTTCAACGGCATCGGTGATATCCGCCTCAGGGTCTTTGGCAGACAGGACGAATCTAGCCATACCTTTGTGGGCAAGCCAAGTCATAGGAGCAGACAGTATTGCCAATACGACCAAAGGCCAAAAGCCCCCAGCCCCCGCCTTGATGGGCAAAAATAAAATGCCTGCGCCAACGGCTGTGCCAAACAGTGAGAGACACCAGCTGAAATCTTGATAGGTCCATTTTCGTATTGATCGCAAATTATCAGTACGAGATGTTGTTGTGCTCATAATTATTAATTCTCTTTATCATTGGATTTAGGCTAAAAGGCTTGCTAGGGGTGCAAGCAAAGATCAAAACATCGTCTTGTATCATGGTTGTGTGCGTTTTGGAATGACTTTATTGAACGGTGCCGACTTTAAATTAACCATCAAGGTGATCAAAGCAAAAAAATTATGCTCTTATGCTTGTTCATCAGGTGATGAGATTGTCCGTCATTGGATAACCTTGCCTAGCAATAAATCGTTTCACTATTTTGGTGTTTTCCGGCTCAAAATTGCACCAATATAGGGGACTGTAGTTGCAACGATCACTTTTCGTGCAATGGGAAATGACAGCTTTGAAACGTTATCCACATTTTCTGTGGACAAACTAGTGGGAAACCCAAAGTAATACTGTTGTCAATCAATTTATACCGAAATTATATAACTATTTTGTATATATAAAGATCGAATTTATCTTCTCATAGCACTAAATGGATTATGTTTAAATAACAAATGGTTAAAGTCACTTGGCATGGGGAGGAAGGAAAATGTTCATTATTTGTGATATAGAGTAGGATTTATTTTAACCAAAATGTTAGGTGATATATTTATTATTAAACTTTTGTTACTAAATAAAGACACAATATATTTGTTAACTTGTTTATAACCTGTTTATACATTTCTCGAGTCAATGCGTTGTGGGGCTCTAGCTTGTACACAAGGCCAGTGGTTTTGTGTCATATCACTTGACTATTCTACTGCTTAAATCGAACCAGTATTTTTCCGCCTTTATCAATGGCATTCCATATGGATAATCTAAGTGACAGGGTAATCGATACAGACATAGTGACAAAGATGGCTATCATTATCATCAATTGATATTTGATGGCTAAGAGAGGGCTAGTGCCTGAAAGAATTTGCCCTGTCATCATCCCAGGTAGAGTAACCAAACCTGTGGTAGTCATTGACGCTAAAATGGGGGCTAAGGATTTTTGCATAGCGGATTGAATATAGGGACGAGTGGCATAGCTAATAGGAGCGCCTAAAGAGATGGCGGCTTCGTATTCACTGCTTCGTTCTTCCAGCGCGGTAAACAGGTTTTGTAGTGCGACGATATTGCCGCTCAAGCTGTTTCCTAACAGCATTCCAGCTAAGGGAATAACATATTGTGCGCTGTACAAGGGGGTAGGTCTAACAAGCGCAAAACATAAGATGGCAAGCATTGGGATTAAAGCGACAAATAAGCCAGCAAACACAGGGATGAATAGTCGAGTTTTGGGAAGCTGACTTTTGCTAATGACAGCACTTGAGCCGATCAAAACCATCAATAAAATCCATGCCGCATTGACATAGAAATTATTAATGCTGAATAAATACTCTAAATAGATACCGACCAATATAAGCTGTACACTCATGCGAACAACACTCGTGACAATCTCTCGGTTTAATTGCAGTTTATATTGAAAATTGATGATAAATGGGATGAGCAGGGTGATAGCAAACAGTAACAATTGCAACCATGAAATGTTTATTATACCGTTCAAAGTCTTCTCCATGAATGTTTGCAGTAATATCGTGTATGAAATGGATACAACGATATTTTGTGTGAATAACTACCTGAATTAAAAATCAATATAAATAGAAAGAGAGCAAAAATGCATTCAAAAATAAATTTTACGTCAAATGGCTTAAATGTAGTGGGTAACTTATATCTACCAAGTGGAGAAAGTCAAACATCCTATCCTGTCATTATTATGTGCCACGGTTTCTGTGGCGTAAAAGAGCTGCTACTACCTAACTTTGCGGAACGTTTCAGTAAAGAAGGTTATGCAGTGTTAACGTTTGATTATCGGGGCTTCGGAGAGAGCGAGGGCGAAAGCGGTCGTCTTGTGCCAACGTTACAAATAGAAGATATTCACGCGGCCGTTGACTTTGTGGGTACTTTGCCGCAGGTCGACCCTACAAGAATTGCGTTATGGGGAACATCTTTTGGTGGAGCCAACGCGATTATCGCAGCAAGTGAGAACAGCAACGTTCAATGCGTAGTGAGCCAGCTTACTTTTTCAGATGGTGAGGAAGTCATCACAGGAAAGATGAGCGAGGAAGAAAAAGAGAAGTTTCTTGCTAGTTTACAAAGGATGCGCGAGAAAAAAGACAAAACTGGCAAAGAAATGATGGTTCCAGTTAGTAAAGTACTCAGCGATGAACAATCAATAGCATTTTTTGACAAGTATAAAGAGGAATTTCCAGCATTAAACATCAAAATTCCTTTTTTAACCATTTGGGAAACACTCAACCATAAACCCATCCAGTCAGTGAGCGACTTAAAGGTGCCTTTGCTTATCGTTGCGGCCTCTGAAGACGGCGTGAATCCATTGTGTGAGTCACAGCGTTTGTACCAAAAAGCTTCGGAGCCGAAAGAGTTATACATTGAACACGGTGCTACTCACTATGAGGTTTACACGGGCGAGCACTTTGAGTCTGTCGTCGCACATCAATTAGATTGGTTTAAGGATAACCTTTAATCCTTTGAAGTAATTTGGGTATAAGATCCAAGTGACTTCGAAAAGGTTGCTTGGGTCGTTCGTTTTATTTACAACATTGCCTACCAGAATCAGCGCTATCAAGCGTGAGCTCTATAACCTTTTCTAGATATTTTTCTATCTATCCCATTGGTGCTTCTCATTTGCAACGTTGCTTTTTTATAAAACTCGCAATTTGTTGCTAGTCACTGAACAGATTTTGCCTAACAAAGGTATACCGATTGCATACTTAGTGTATTGGACTGTAAACGTTTACAAAATTGAAGTTTCAATAAAATTAAAAGTGATGCCCATCAAATTTATTAAGTAAAAACTTAGTAATAGATCAAATTTGTTTGCAATTAACTAAAATCAATAAACACTATTTCTTCACTCGTTGGTTTAATTTTCGTTCTAGGCATTAACATACTAAAATTGAAAACATATTTGTTGAAAATGGCGCTTTATAGCAGGTATTCCTATCAATGCATATCAACCTAAGCAATATTAAAACCTAAGAACATTGGTTAATAAAGGATATAAAACTGTTACATTTTGTTTGTCTATGTGATCTTTATCACCAAATTATTTTAATGTAATCGTTACCATTCAATCTGTAACTGATTATGGAAATGGATAGGTCAGAGTTTCATCAATTTGGAACTAGAGATTGGTTAGAAATTTAGGGTCAGGGAGCGGGTACTTGTATTAAGGATAGCGATGTAAATCCTAGTCAGGGTTAACCTAAATACGCACTTCAAAGGATTGTAATTCAAATTATAAAAAAGCTTTGGTCGCAGAGTTAAAACGTAATGGATGGCTATAGCGCGCAACTAACGACGCGCTGTTTAGTAGGCGTTTTGAACCTGAAACCGGAGCTAAATAAATTATAAAATCAAAGAGACTCTACTATGGCAACAGTGATTAGTGATAGAAATACTGATGGTATATCGTCCGACTCCCAGGATGATGGCGGTCTAAATCGACACGTGTTTATTGCCTGTATTATTGCAGCGCTTGCAGGCTTATTGTTTGGATTAGATATTGGTGTGATATCTGGTGCATTACCATTTATCGCCAAGGCATTTGGTTTGGCGACTCATACCCAAGAGTGGGTAGTGAGTTCAATGATGTTTGGTGCTGCAGTGGGTGCTGTGGGCTCTGGACCACTATCAAGAAAGTTTGGTCGTAAATACAGTTTAATCGTCGCTTCGATTTTATTTTGTATTGGCTCGTTAGGCTGCGCATTAGCGGCGAGCCCTGAAATACTCATTGTCTTCCGTGTATTACTTGGCCTTGCGGTGGGTGTTGCTTCTTTTACAGCGCCGCTTTATCTTTCAGAAATTGCCCCTCAAAGGCTGCGTGGTAGCTTGATCTCGATGTATCAGTTGATGATCACAATCGGTATTGTTGTTGCGTTCTTATCAGATACGGCGTTTAGCTACGAGGGACAATGGCGCTGGATGCTTGGCGTTATCACTATTCCTGCACTGATTCTTTTCATCGGGGTACTTATGTTACCGCGTAGTCCTCGCTGGTTAGCGCTTCAAGGGCGTGATGTTGAGGCGAAGGAAGTACTTGAGTTATTACGTGGTTGCAGCTCATCTGCAAAGAAAGAGCTAGAGGCCATTCGTGAAAGCTTAAAAGTGAAACAAAGTGGTTGGTCACTGTTTGCTACCAACCGTAACTGCCGCCGTGCGGTGTACCTCGGTATTGTTTTACAGGTGATGCAGCAATTCACTGGTATGAACGTTGTCATGTATTACGCACCTAAAATCTTTAAGATAGCGGGCTTTGCGAGTACGTCACAACAAATGTGGGGCACAGTGATTGTCGGTTTAGTGAACGTATTCGCTACCTTTATCGCTATTGGCTTGGTAGACAAATGGGGCCGTAAACCAGTTCTTAAACTTGGCTTCCTTGTGATGGCGGCAGGCATGGCAATCCTAGGTACGTTACTTCATATGGGTGTGTCTACCACAGCAGAGCAATATTTTGCCGCCTTCGTGTTGCTTGTCTTCATTGTTGGATTTGCCATGAGTGCTGGCCCACTAATTTGGGTTCTGTGTTCAGAAATTCAGCCACTAAAAGCGCGTGACTTCGGGATTACTGTCAGTACAGCAACTAACTGGATTGCGAACATGATTGTGGGCGCTACGTTCCTTACTTTCCTTCAGGTGCTAGGCAATGCACAAACGTTCTGGTTATACGCGGCTCTTAATGTGGTATTTATCTTTATCACTATGGCGCTCATCCCAGAGACAAAAGGCGTAAGCTTAGAGAAAATAGAGCAAAATCTGATGAATGGTGTATCGCTGTCCAAACTTGGCCGTAAATAAAATACCGCTTATCCATAGCTTTTGATTTAAAAGGGGCAGAGATGCTCCTTTTTGCTATTTGTCGCGTGCAGGCAAGTGCCTCAAACTTCTTCCAAACCGCAAAAGTAATGACAAAATGGTAATTTCGGGTAAAGTAGTGCACCTCTTTTACCCTGGGTAGGGGTTAAATAGTCTGATTGAGAAGTAAGTAGGTAAAGCATGATTTTAGTGGTTGGCCATAAAAACCCAGATAGCGACAGTATTTGTAGTGCTATCGTTGCAAGTGATTTATTAAGAGCGAGAGGGTTAGAAGCCACTCCAGTTCGTCAGGGTGAAATAAACAGAGAAACACAACATATTTTAGAGACGGCTGGCGCTAAACAACCTGAGCTTCGAACGAGTGTTGCTGGTGAAAAGATATGGTTGGTTGATTATACCGATCTGTCTCAGGCTCCAGATGATGTCAAGCAAGCGGAAATATTAGGTATTGTTGATCACCATAGGCTTGGTGATGTGATGACGGTGAACCCACTTGAAGCTTGGATTTGGCCTGTCGGATGCACGTGCACTATCTTGTTCAATCTTTTCAAAATGGAGCAGGTTGAAATTAGTAAAACCAATGCACTATTGATGATGTCAGCCATATTGTCTGATACCGTTGGATTTGCCTCACCGACTTGTACTCAAAAAGATAAAGATGCCGTGATGGTACTTGCCGATATCGCACAAGTAGAAGATTTGGATGGATTTATCCGTTCACTACTGATAGCAAAAACCAATATTGAAGGGCTGACGGCTCAAGAGCTAATTGAAAAAGATCTCAAAGCTTATCCATTCAATGGACGAAATGTGGTGGTTGGCCAAGTTGAGTTGGCTACTTTCGACCAGGTTCAAGATACTGTTGATGGTATGAAAGCCGATCTTGTACGTCGCTGTGAAGAAGAGCACCTGGCGTTTGCTGCTGTGATGTTGACGGATATAACCAAAGCAACAACTCGACTAATTTATGCAGGCGAATGGGCCAACAAGCTGCTTTCATTTGAAAAAGATGGCGTGTTAACGATGGAAAACACGCTAAGCCGTAAAAAACAGGGCTGGCCTTGGCTTCAAGAGCATCTAATGTAACGCTAACTTTTCTTCCCAAAGCATGGTGATTGGTTGAAGTGGCTTTCCACCATTCTTTGGGTAATTGTGTGATGAGGTTCGGACAACACATCTAACGTGTTTCCGGACTCAACCACTTCTCCCTCGTGCATCACCATTATCTTGTCGGTAATGTGCTTGATAATACCTATATGTTGAGAAACATAGATAAACGATACCCCCATTTCTTCTTGCAGATCGAGAAACAGGTTAATGATCTGAGAACGCATCGCCATATCGAGGCCATTTAACGCTTCATCGGCAATAATGATAGAAGGTTGAAGAATTAGGGCTCGTGCTAAACAGACCCTTTGTTTTTGTCCGGCGGCCAACATCTGAGGATAGAAATAGGCGTGCTCGGGTAACAAGCCGACTCTTAGTAGAGTGTCTTTAATTCTCTTCATCCTTGCTTCAGTGGTCATACTCGTATTCCGCTTAAGGGGGCCATCCAGTATACGACCAATCTGTATTCTAGGATTCAAAGAGGTATTAGGATCTTGAAAAATCATCCTGATCAGCTTGCATCGAGTCGAATAATCTTTGTGTTTTAGTTGTTCTCCGTTAACGAATATCTCTCCGGATGTAGGTTTTACCATACCAGCCAACATTCGAGCCAAGGTTGATTTTCCCGAGCCGTTTTTGCCTATGAAGCCGATAGTTTGTCCGGCCTCTAAGCTAAAAGAAACGGGCTTGACGGCTCGTTGCGCTTGTTTACGGAACAGGCCAGAGCGTGTGTAAAAATCTTTGGCCAGATCTCTGACTTCTAACAATGAACTCATGACTTTTTCTCCATGTTAAGTGGAAAATGACAAGCGAATTTGTGGTTTTTTACTTGTCGAGTCATTGGCATTTCAACACATTGCTTTTGTGCATGGGGGCACCTTGGGCCCAATCTACATCCAATTGGTAAATGTTGCAGAGGAGGGATGGAGCCTTGCAGGGATTGGAGCTTTTGTTTTTGCGGTACATCGTCGTTAAAGTTTGGCATTGCGTTTAACAATGCTTCAGTATATGGGTGCTTGGGAGAGCATAGGATTTTATTGGTATCAGCAGATTCAACGGCTTGCCCACAGTACATAACAGTGATGCGATTAGCCCACTGTGTAATAGTCGTTAAATCATGGCCAATCAATAAGATAGAAGTATTATTAACCTGATTCATCCGGCTCAATAAACGTAAAATTTGCGATTGAGTGATGGGGTCTAGGTCATTGGTGGGCTCATCAGCGATAAGAATTTTCGGTTTTGCCGCGATGGCCATGGCGATCATGATTTTTTGGCACTCTCCGTCGGTCAGCTCGTACGGATAGCTTTTCATAATGCGATCGTGCTCCTTAATACCGACTTTATGCAGAAGCTTAATGGATTGATCTTTCGCCGACTTATTTTTTACCCAAAACCTTTTTTTAAAGCTGTGTGATGGGATGGCTTCAATAAGCTGTTTCCCCACTTCTTCAGAAGGGTCTAAACACGTTTCTGGCTCCTGAAAGATCATCGCAATATCACGAGCTACGACTCTGCGTCTTTCTTTTGAGGTTAACTGAAGAAGGTCTATGTCGCCTAGTCGCATGCGATCAGCGGTGATTTTCCAGCTAGGTTTGTTAATGCCAACGATGGCTTTTGCTATCAGGCTTTTTCCAGAGCCCGACTCACCAACCAGACCACGAATTTCCCCTTCGTTCATCGTGAAGCTCATTTTATCGACAGCTTTCACCATCCCCTGTGGCGTTTCGATTTCAATTGTTAAGTGTCGGATATCAAGTAAAGCCATTATTCAATTCCTGCGTTTAGCGATGTGCGAACGCCATCGCCAACAAGATTAATCACAATGACGACAAACATGATAGCTAATCCAGGTAAGGTAACGGTCCACGGTGCAAGGTAAATCAACTCCACAGCGTCACCGAGTATTGCTCCCCATTCCGTGCTGGGAGATTGAGCGCCAAGGCCCAGAAAGCCCAATGCAGAAATGTCTAAGATTGCGACCGACAACGCTAGCGTGGCTTCACTTGCAATAACAGCAAGAATGTTTGGCAGTATGGCATTCCACAATAAGAAGAAGTTACGTGCACCATCGAGTCGTGAGGCCATCACATAATCTTTTTCAACTTCTGCATGAACCGCAATATAAACGGAACGAACAAACCTCGGAATCAACGCAAGACCAATAGCAATGAGGATATTAAGTTCGCCGAAGCCGAAAAATGCAACAAATATAATAGCAAGCAGCATGGAAGGGATAGACATCACCGTATCCAACAGGTGATTGAGAGTACTCGATAACAGTCCCTTGGTCATCCCTGCTAGGATACCGATCGTGCAGCCAATAATTGCGGCGAAAAACGTAATAATAACCGCAGCGCCAAAGGTCAGCTGAGAGCCTAAAATAATGCGAGATAATATATCTCTACCAAGATCATCAGTGCCTAAAAAATAATCCACGGTTCCTGTGGGATCCCACGAAGGCGGAAGCAGCAAGTGAGTGGATTGGGCCTGTGGGTCGTGTGGGGTGATCCAGGGGGCTGCAAGAGTCACTAAGGTGATAATTAATAAACACCAAAAGCCAAACATTGCCATGCTATTATTGCGATAGCTACGCCAGAAACGCTCAAACTGGGTTGGAATATGCTCTTCTTGATAAACGTTACTTGTTAGCATACCACTCTTTCCTTACTAACGGGTTAACCATTGCACCAAAAAGATCAGAAAGAATATTGGCACTTAACACTAATGTTCCGACGACGATCACGCCAGCTTGAATTTCTACATAATCTTGGTTGGATAAGGCTTCTAACAGCCAGCGACCAATGCCGGGCCAGTTGAATATAGATTCAGCAATGATGGCTAAGGTTAACATGCTAGATAACTGAACGCCGAGCTTAGGTACAATGGGAGGAATGGCATTTCGCAGTACGTGTTGGAATACAATGCGATAGATGGATAGACCTCGAATTCTTGCTGCCCGAATGTAGTTTTTTGTCATCACGTCGGTAACTGCATTTCGGGTCAGTTGAATAACTTGTGTTGTCGGTGCTAAGGCAAGCACAGAACAAGGCAAAATTAAGTGTTCCACTACGCTGCGAAAGGCTTGACTACGGTATTGGTGTTCAACGAATAACGAATCAATCAGAGCAAAACCGGTGACGTGATGCACTTGGTAAAGCAAATCGTAACGTCCCGACACTGGGAACATTTGAAAGTGCAATGAGAACACCATGATAAGCAACAGCGCAATCCAGTAAATCGGCGCGGAGTAGCCTGCCATTGATATAAAGGAAATGACGGTATCAAGCCATTTTCCTTGCTTCATTCCGGCGATAGTACCAACGGGAATCCCAACAAAAATAGACATTAAAAACGCAATAAAACACAACTCGAGTGTGGCCGGAAATACAATGGCGAGTTCGTTAATAATCGGTGTTCCATCTTTGCTCACACCAAAGTTAAATTGCAGTAAGTCACCTAGATATAACATCCAGCCGTGCCAGTATCCGATTTTTAACCAAGGTGAATCGGGGTCGAGGCGCAATAAACTGAACCCTACAATGGTGAGAATAAGTAGGGTGATAATAAACAGATTAAAGCGTCGGATTGAATACCAAAGCATTTATCTAATTCTCTCAACTAAATCAAAAGGTTGTGTATTGAATGGGCTAATTCGAAAGCCGGATAAAGAGTCGTCATGTGCTTGGAAATGCATGCCATGAGCCAGAGGTATAACCGGAAACTCGTCATTGAGGATATTGAGCGCTTGTCGATATAGATTGAGCCTATAGCGAGGATTATCCACTTCTAAAGCCAAATCGAGCAGTTCGTCAAAATCTTTGTCGCACCAGCTGGACACATTTAATCCAAATTTTTTTGCACTACACGATAAAAGTGGTCGTAAAAAGCTATCTGGATCGCCTGTATTGGCTATCAAACCAGATAAGGCAAGATCGATATGAGCCATATCGTCGATGTCACTGCTGTCAAAGCGATCTTCAGTAATGATGTTCAATTCTATCCCTATATCAGCTAAATTCGCTTGAATGAGCTCCGCAGTTTTAATCGGGCTTGGATTATACGCTCTGGGATCCAAGGGTACCGACATGGTTAATTCCAACCCTTGGCTAAATCCGGCCTCTCGTAATAAAGCGAGAGCATAGTTTCTGTCATAGCGCACTTGGGTTTGATCTTTCCTATATACCCACGAGTTTGGAGGTAATATGGAGTAGGCAAGGCTGCCCGTGCCGTAGTATACCGAATCAAGAATATTTTGTCTGTTAATTGCAAAACTTAGTGCTTTCCTCACTCTAGAGTCAGTGAGAGCAGGATGAGTGGTATTCACAGCGACGAAAGACACATTCATCGCTGGCTTAGAAATGAGGTCGAGGAACTTGTGTTGCTTGATGATAGGTATCTGGCTGGATAGCGGAGAGTAAAGCACATCGCATTCTTGGCGCAAAAATTTGGCGAAAGTGCCAGTGCCACGTTGTGAAACATCAAATACGACTTGATGCATCTTCACTTTGTTTTTCCAGTAATTATTGTGTCGCTTTAAACGAATAAAGTCATTAACTTGATGTTCATCTAGATAGAAGGGTCCAGTGCCAATGGGTAGGCTGTCTATCATTTGTTTCTCGTCACTCAGCTCTAACTGATTAGCGTATTCTTTTGAATGGATAACGGCAAAACTGGTGGCGATGTTAGAGAGAAACGAATTGTCGGGGCGATTAAGTTCGAACTTAACTTTGTAGGTGGATAGAGCTTTTACATCTTTTACTAGATCAGCGAAATCAACACTGGCAAACCAAGGATATAAACCACCCCCTACTTTATGAAAGGCGTGTTTGGGATCTATGATGCGTTTAAAACTGAATACTACATCGTGGGCGTTAAGATCTCGTGTCGGGCTAAACCAATGAGTGCTTTGAAATTGAATGCCTTTCTTAAGATGAAACACATACTCAGTGCCTTTTTTATTCACGGTCCAGCTAGTGGCAATATTTTGCTTAGGTTTATAGGAAGTGGCATCTAAGTTTATAAGAGTATCAAACAACTGTGGGCTAAGTGCTTCAGAGGTAATACCGCTATCGACCAACTGAGGGTTAAAGGTATGTGAGCCCCCCAGTCCACAGTAGACAAACCCGCTTTGGCGGACTTTAGTGTGATCGGACTTTTCTCCACAGCCCGCCAACAAGCTCAAGGAGCACATTCCCAGTGTCATTTTTATCAATAAATTCATAGCGCGCTTCATGGAGTGCTCACGCACTGAACTATAGCTTCAATTCATTGAAAATTCGCCAGCCTCAACTGCCATTTCAACGACCTGAGTTAAGTGCTTCACTCACCAACATGATCCATTTATAAACACAACTTGCGAGTTAGCTATCCTGCTTGTTAGAGAGATTATACTTTCTAACCATTCCTCTTAATTGGTGATAGCTCAATCCTAATAGCTCTGCTGCCTTACGTTGACTGTATTTTGCCTCCTTCATGGTGGCGTTTAATAGCTCAATATCCATGGCTTCCTGCCACTCTTTATAATTCATTGGGAACGTCAAACGCATGTTTTCAGTATGGTTTGTAGTTCGCTGACTGTCACTACTATTCGCAGTACTTTTTTGCTTAATCCAACTTGGCTCAAATGGGCTAAACACCAACTCATCGATTGGTTCTGGTTTGTTGCCATGAATATAAACGGCACGCTCCACCACGTTTTTGAGCTCCCTCACATTGCCGGGCCAAGAATAACTCCCTAGCTCTCCTAACGCCGAGGAAGAAAAGCCAACAAAATAATCAAGATTCAATTCTCGACACATTCTTATCGCATAATGGTCGGCAAGTAACAAAATATCTTGCGGACGTTCTCTTAGAGGAGGGAGGTGAATCACATCAAAGGCTAGCCTATCTAATAAGTCGTGCCTAAATTGACCCGATTCTGCCATTTTAGGCAAGTCGGCATTGGTTGCGCAAATCAACCGTACATTGGCGTTTATGGACGCATGCCCTCCGACTCTTTCGTACTGACCATACTCAATCACCCTAAGAAGTTTTTCTTGCACGGTAAGCGGAGCTGTCGCCAACTCATCCAAAAACAAGGTGCCTTTCTCGGCACGTTCGAATCGGCCTTGATGTTTTCCTTTAGAACCTGTAAACGCGCCAGCTTCATGGCCAAATAGCTCTGAATCAATGAGGCCTTCGCTGAGAGTGGCACAGTTTAATGTGATCAAAGGCTGATTCCATCGAGATGAGAGGTAGTGCAACCTTTGAGCGATGAGTTCTTTACCTGTTCCTCTCTCACCAATCACTAGGACTGGCCGGTTAATTGCGGCGACTTTAGAAACTTTATCGAGAACTTTGAGAAAAGTGGGGGCTTCACCGATTAGATCTTGCTGCATGCTGCTCTCCAACGAAAAGGTAAATTTGACCAAAATGAGGTGAAATTCATCATATTATTATAGTTGAATACTTGTTTGTGTTTTTATCTCATTGAAAAATAACAAAATATATTTTGGCACGTAAATTGGATTATTGCCGATGATAGCAAGTACTACACGTTTTAGGAGGTATACAATGGGTATTTTTTCAAGATTTGCCGATATAGTAAATTCTAACATCAGTGCACTACTGGATAAAGCCGAAGACCCGGAGAAAATGATTCGATTAATCATTCAAGAAATGGAAGATACCTTAGTCGAAGTAAGAACCAATTCCGTTAAAGCGATGGCAGACAAGAAAGAGCTTGAACGTAAGCTGATATCTCTCCAAGACCACTGCAATGATTGGCAGGATAAGGCGACATTGGCACTCACCAAACAACGAGATGATCTAGCACGCTCTGCTCTCATGGAGAAAAAGAAGCTTGAGGATGTGATTAAAGAGCTAAAGAACGAAGACATAATTTTGGATGAAACCATAGAAAAGCTCTCGGGAGAAATCAACAAGCTAGAAAGCAAAATCACTGAGACTCGAGCAAAACAACAGTCTTTATCGATTCGTAGTCAAACGGCAAGCAACCGCCGTGATGTACAGAAGCACCTTCATACCAGCCGTACAAACGAAGCCATGGCGAAGTTTGAGCAGTATTCACGCAAAATTGATGAATTGGAAGCAGAAGCAGATTTATTTGCTCAGTCGGGCAATAGTAAGTCTCTCGACCAAGAATTTGCCGAGCTGCAAGCTCAGGATGAAGTCGAGAAAGAGTTAGAGAAACTTAAAAAGAGCATCTCAAAGAATGTCAATAAATAGGAGTGTTGAATGATGTCGTTGTTTTTAACTGGTCCTCTCATCATATTTTTGATTTTTGTTGCTCCACTTTGGCTGTTTTTGCATTACCGCAGCAAACGTAACTCCGAAGTGGGTTTATCTGAAGAAGATAATGAGCGTTTGCAGTCGTTGTCAGTGAAAGCAGAAGCCATGCAGACTCGCATTGATACTCTAGAGCGCATTCTTGATACAGAAACACCAAACTGGAGACGCCGTTATGAGTAGAGCCTTATACAGAGATACCCTTAATGGCAAAGTGTCTGGCGTGTGTGCAGGATTGGCGAATTACTTTGGCTTAGAAGTGTGGATTGTTCGGATTTTATTTATATCCGCCGCCGTGCTTGGTGGGTTATTTTTAGTCTTGTTAGCCTATGTTGCCATGACCTTTATGCTAGATAAACAGCCTAGAGAGTATGCGCAAAGCGTGAAAGAAAAGCAGGATCACGTACTTAAAAGTAAACCGTGGCAAAAGGGTCAAACACCTGCTGATCTCATTGATACGTTGGCAGGGGATTTTGACAAAATGGAGTCTCAGTTACGCAATATAGAAGCGTACGTGACTTCAGAAGCATTTAAAGTCGATAGAGAGTTTAGCAAGCTTTAAAGTCTTTGCTTCCCATCTGATATTTCGGCAGAATCTGTTGCCAAGCAACCTGCAGAATAAAGGAAGTTTATATGTGTGAACGTTGTCCTTGGGTCGATATGACCAAGCCGGATTATGTGGAATATCATGACAAGGAGTGGGGCGTGCCAGTATACGATGACACCAAGATGTTTGAATTCTTGGTGTTGGAATCGGCTCAAGCGGGATTAAGTTGGTATACGATATTGAAACGCCGAGAAGGATATCGCGCTGCCTTTGCCCAGTTTGATTACAATAAAGTCGCTCAGTTTACATCAGAAGACGTTGAAAATTTGATGCAAAACACCGCGATTATCCGCAATCGTGCCAAAATTGAAGCCGCAATAAATAACGCGAAAAGGTTTCACGATATACGACAAGAGTTTGGCAGCTTTACGCAGTATATTTGGGGCTTTGTAGACAATAAAGTGATGGTCAATGATATTCAGTCTGCTGACGATTATGTTGCTACTTCTCCTGTATCAGACGCGTTAAGTAAGGACCTAAAAAAGAGGGGCTTTAAGTTTATCGGCTCAACCATCATGTACTCCCACCTACAAGCCGCTGGTTTGATTAACGACCATGCAAATCAGTGTTTTAGAAAAAAGAAGTTGAAAAGTTAGCTCAGTAATAAGCCATCACTCCACCGCTAACGGAAAAGGGCTAATTAAAAAATGTTGGCCCAATTCATTATTTCAGTGAAGCTTTACCTTTCTCATACTGTATATAATACAATACCAACGTGAATGGAAAATGCCAATCCCATTGCTATACTCTATTGGTCAGGAGTTGAGCGGACATATAGTAGCTGCAAAACAATTGGTTAAGGGATTAATAATTATGCTTACAAAATTTTTGGTGCCCACATTGGGGTTACTATTATTGCTGGCGATAGTGCTGAGCGTATATTTACCGCATATTGAGAAACAGGCGCTAATACAAGCATCAACGAATGATGCTATTTCGACGGTAAGCCAGTTTAAAACACTACGCGGCTATTACACCAAAAATGTGATTAGTAAGGCAAAAGCTTTTGGTATGAAGCCTCATTATGAACACTCTGGTAAAGACAGCATTCCACTCCCTGCCACCCTCGTTCATGAGCTGAGCGACCTCATTTCTTCTGAAGGTCTTTCCTTTAAACTATTTAGCGCATTTCCCTTTCCAAACCGTGCTAACCGACAACTGAATGATTTTCAAAAGCGAGCATGGCAAGCACTTCAAGCTGATCCGAAAAAACCTTTCATAGAAATTGGCGATACACCAAATGGCCCGATGTTGCAAGTAGCGTTGGCTGATACCATGCAAGCTCAAGGCTGCGTAAATTGCCATAACTCTCACCCAGAATCGCCAAAAACAGATTGGAAGTTAGGAGACGTTAGGGGCGTACTGGAAGTGGTTAAGCCCCTTGCACCTATCTACGCACAAGCCAACGAAATTCGTTGGAAAATCATCATGGTGACCTTTATCGGTATATTGGCGGTTGCGGTTGTCCTTTATATTCTATTCAAGAAAGTGGTGCTTGAACGTACAAACAAACTTCAGAAGTCACTAGCTTCGCTGGCGAAAGGTGATGGTGATTTGACAGCGCATATTGAAGAGGGTGATAAAGATCAGATAGGGGAAGTGGCGGCGCAGTTTAACCAGTTCTTGACCAAATTTAGAGGCATTGTTGCTTCTGTGATTAGTAGCGCGGCGAAAGTGAATGAATCGGTTAATAACGTTGCAAACGATGCGGGTAACATTTCAGACAGCATCAACAGTCAAACGCAAAAGGCTGAGCACATCAATGCGGTCATTCATCAAATGACAGATAGTATCAAAGATATTGCCAAAGACACTGAAACCTCGTCGAATAACATCAGTGAGACGGATGCCGAAATTCAAAAAAGTAGTGAAGAGATGTTGGCAAGTGTTGAAGACATTCGCAACTTGGCGACCAGCATGCAAGAAAGTTCTGCCATCATTGAACAACTAAGTGATAACAGCAATCAAATCGGTGACGTGTTAGACATCATTAAGAACATATCCGATCAAACCAACCTATTAGCATTGAATGCTGCGATAGAGGCGGCCCGTGCTGGTGAACAAGGTCGTGGCTTTGCGGTGGTTGCCGATGAAGTACGCTCTCTCGCTCATCGGACACAAGAGTCAGTGGTATCAATCCAAGATACAGTAGAATCTCTGCAAGACTTAGCAAAACAAGCGGTTGATAGTGTCACTCGAAATATTGAAACGACCTCTCACGCTCAGCAACGCGTACTTACCGTATCAGAACGGTTGGAGCACTCTAGGCAGTTAGAGGGAGCCATTGCTACATCGATTGCAAGCATTACATCAGCAATAACACAGCAAACGAATATGTCAGTGCAGTTTGAAGAAGAGTTGGATCAGTTGCAGCATTCAACCAGAGATTCGCATCAAGAATTGCAGCGTTTAGTTGACGAGCTAGAGTCCGTGTCACACCTAGCTGATCAACTCACCACAGATTTAAGGAAATTCAAAGTATAATCATTGGTTAGGGAAGAAGGTGACATGTCAATTACGGCGATTGAAAAAAGCTTGATTCAAGAGAGTTTTGCTAAGGTAGAACCCATCGCAGAACAAGCAGCGGAAATTTTTTATAACAAACTGTTCGAATATGACCCTAAGTTGAGAGCGTTATTTAAGTCAGACTTGAAGGGGCAAGGGCAAAAGCTCATGTCTACATTGAGTGTTGCGGTAAAAGGGTTAGATGATCTCGAGTCACTTATTCCTGTTTTAGAGCAACTGGCTAAACGACATGTCGCGTATGGGGTTACGGTCGATGACTACACGCCAGTTGGGAATGCTCTGTTGTACACGTTAAAGACGGGGTTAGGTAATGATTTTGACGATAAAACACGTCAAGCTTGGGTGAAAATATATCGCACCATAGCTGAAGTGATGCGCAGTGCAGCATATCCTGACTTTGATAACACCTCATACAAAAATACTAAGAGTTATAAATGTGGCTAACTTTGATAGCCTGTTTACAACCTTAGGTGCTGTTTAGCCCAGAAAAAACATTTATTTGTCTGGGCTGACCATTAATCAGACATACCCCTTTTTATGGGGTATTAGATATGTTAGCCATTTTTAATAGCGGCGTTATAACGCTCAAAACCCGTCTCAAGATCCTGAATAAGATCTTCAACATCTTCTAAGCCAATATGCAAACGGATTAGCGTGCCAGAAAACTGAGGGTTGGCGATAGTTCGTAGTGAATTAAAGCTGCTTGGCTCGGTTGCAAGTATCAAACTTTCAAACCCTCCCCAAGAATATCCCATGCCAAAATGTGTCATGCCGTCTAAAAGTGCCGTGGTGGCTTTCGGGTGACTGTGTTTCAAAACAAAAGAAAAGAGTCCGTTGCCCCCAGAGAAATCCCGCTTGAAGAACTCGTGCCCTGGGCAGCTCGCGAGGCTAGGGTGGCGAACATGATCCACTTCAGGGCGCTTTGCTAGCCAGTTGGCGATTTTAAGCCCATTCTCATCATGTTGCTTCAATCGAATGCCAAGCGTTCGTATGCCTCTTAGTGCCATATAGACATCATCAGGAGAAACGCATTGTCCCATCAAATAGCACTGCTCACGCAGTTGATCCCAATGCTCTGCTGTCGAGGTAGCAGTGCCCAGCATGATATCAGAATGACCACCAATATATTTGGTGGCCGCTTGAATGGATATATCAACACCATAGTCAAATGGAGAGAAATTCACGCCAGCTCCCCAAGTGTTGTCCAACATCACGATAATATCGTGCTCGTGAGCAATATTGGACAACTTTGGGATATCTTGGACCTCCATAGTGATAGAGCCTGGAGATTCAGTAAAAAGCACTTTTGTGTTTGGCTGGATCAGTGAGCGGATGCCTTCTCCAATCATTGGATCGTAGTAAGTGGTCTCTACGCCCATTTTTTTCATGATGACATTACAGAAATCACGAGTTGGCTCGTAGCAGGTGTCGACCATAAGTATATGGTCACCGGTTTCGACAAAGGCCAGTATCGAATTGGCGATAGCAGCGGCGCCACTTGGAAACAGTGCGCAACCAGCGCCACCTTCAATTTCTGTCATCGCTTGTTGAAATGCGAAATGGGTGTTGGTACCCCTTCGGCCATAAAACAGCGTTTTATTGGCTCGGTTTATTGTGGCTTTCTTCTTATCGGCTACTGTGTCAAAGAGTATTGTCGATGCCCGCTGAACTGGCGGGTTAACCACGCCCTGTGTCCACTTTGGATCGCGCCCTGCCGTGACCATCTGAGTCTTTTTACCATGAGGCATAATATATCCTTGTCGAAAATAACATTTCCGTATTTAAAGCATAATGGGGCGGGCAATTGCAACTGAAAAATGGACTAACTTATGCCTAGGGCGTGCCCTAAATAATCTGCGCTTTTATGAAATAACTTTGGATACAAAACAAAATTAAAGCAACGGATTAAACAAATAAAACACTCGTTCAAAAAACTTATAATAGACTTTTCTTTTCTTCCATTCTTCTAGTTTTAACGAGTGAGAATGATCGATATAGGTTTCTTGAAGCATCAGCATCTCTTTAGTGAAATGATCATCATCAATGGCTAGCGTCAGCTCAAAGTTGAGCCACAAGCTACGCATATCAAGGTTAACAGTACCGACAAGGCTGAATTGCTCGTCAATGACAACGGATTTGGTATGTAGTAGACCACCGTAGAACTCATGGATCTCCACACCAGACTCTAAGAGTTCAGTATAGAAAGCTCGTGATGCCCACTGCACCATGAGTGAGTCGTTCTTATGAGGAATGATTAAATCGACTTTGACACCGCGTTGCGCGGTCATCTTCAAGGTTTCAAGTAAGTCAACGCTAGGGACAAAGTAAGGCGTAGTAATACGTACCGAGTGATTCGCTTGGTTAATTGCCAACGTCAGCACTTGAGAGATCAAATTTTCTGGCATACCCGGACCAGATGGCACCACCTGAATAGGGTGATGCGTACTACCTGGCTCTATTTCACACTCTGGCAGGTGTGGCAGTGTTCTTGAGCCTGTTTCTACTTCCCAATCCCAAGCGTGTATGGCCGATAACACGTTAACTGTAGGCCCGGTAATGCGGACCATCATGTCAATCCATTGCCCAACTCCAGACTCTTGTTTGAAGTAGGCGGGATCGACCAGGTTCATTGAGCCTGTGTAGGCTATCTGCTCGTCAATGACAATGATTTTTCGATGCTGCCTAAGATCTAAGCGACGCAGGAACATACGCCAAGGGCTAACCTCAAGTGCTTGAACCACTTCAATGCCAGCATTTTGCATCATTTTTCGCCAAGGGCTTTTGAAAAAATTTGCGCTACCGGCAGAATCGACAAGTAGTTTAACTTCGATTCCCCTTTTGGCCGCTTTAATGAGCGCGGATGATACGGCGTCAGCTAAGCCTCCTGGGTGCCATATATAAAAGACCAAACGAATACAAGATTGAGCTGATTCTATGTCTTGGATTATCGAGCGCAATATGTCTTGTGGCTCGTTTTTTAATGTGAGTGTGTTTCCACTTAATGATGGTAAGCCGAGCCGGTTGTTACATAATTCGTCAATACGGGATATATGGTAGCCAAAGGTCTCGCGAGAATGCGCTTGGCATTCGTTGAGTTGGGTAAACCAACTAGCATAAGGCTTGAACATCTCTTTGGCTCGCTCTGCTCGCTGGCGACCTAGATTGAGTTCTCCAAACAGAAAGTAGCAAAATACACCAACTATGGGAATGGTATAAATGACGAGCAGCCATGCTAAGGAAACGCTGACAGAGCGATGTTTGAGTACTGCACGCAAAGTGGTTCCAGCAACCAATAACCAGTAAAGAGCGATGCCAGCAAGCGTTAGAAAGTGGTAAAACTTTTCCATTGAGAAACTCGTATAAAACAACTTGTTGAATAGTAAATCGAAAGTGGTGAGCAAGGGAAGCTTTATCTATCTACGACTTTGCAACAATCTGTTTGAATATTCTTCGTTTAAAGCGCGAAGAAGGTGAGGAGAAACGTATATCAATGGCTAGTGATTTGGCCATATGTTGGAAAATTGATAATTTTATCTTTTCTTTGTACTAGTTAACTGGTTTACTTGCGCCGCACTAAGAACGGCGTACGCCCGATCATTGTGTAGACTTGAAATAATTACATTAGGAAATGGAAGACCATTTATGGCAGGAAGTTCGAGAGGCCACTTCTCTTCGAGGTTGGGCTTTATATTGGCCGCTGCGGGTTCAGCAGTGGGTTTAGGAAATATTTGGGGATTCCCAACACAAGCGGCCAGCAATGGTGGCGCGTTATTTTTGATTATCTATCTGCTGATGGTTTTTCTGTTAGCCTATCCGATTTTAGTCGCGGAGTTAACCATTGGTCGCTATGGGCAAGCGAATCCCATCCGATCTTTAAAAGCCGTTTGGCCTAGTGGCAAGGTGGCCGCTGTTATCATTGGCGTTGCGGGGATGCTCGTCGTTTCACTCATTTTGAGCTTCTATTCCATTGTTGCTGGATGGCTAGTCGGTTCATTTGCGGGTAGTGGTATAGAGTTAATTGGGGCGACAAATGCTGCGTCTTGGTTGACCGAGTTTGGCACCAGCCGAAACCTCATTCTGATGATCGTGTTTATGATCATGACCATGTATGTCGTGCAAAGTGGTGTCACTGAGGGGATTGAAAAATGGTCCAGTCGTTTAATGCCAGTCTTATTTGTACTTTTTATTTTGTTAATTGGGTACATTTTCACTCAACCAGGAGCCATGCAAGGCTTGCAGATGTATCTGATTCCTGACACTTCTCACTTCAATACTGGCGTCGTTGTAAGTGCAATGGGACAAGCTTTCTTTTCTCTCTCACTAGGGGTTTGCGCCATGATGGTTTATGGGTCGTATTTAAACAAAGATGCCAATCTGCCGAAAACAGCCGCGCAAGTTGCTTTGGTGGATACCGGTGTTGCTTTTGCCGCAGGGTTATTAATATTGCCTGCTATGTTTGTGGCGAAACATAACGGTGTAGAGATATTTTCTGATGCTGGGACGTTACTCAGCTCTGATACGCTCGTTTTCCAAGTTCTTCCTGCCATGTTTGATTCTATGGGCTCTATTGGTGGCATCATCAGCGTATTGTTTTTCGCGGTCATGTTGATCGCAGCATTGACGTCATCCATTTCTATGCTTGAAGTACCCGTGGCGGTGGCGATTGAAGAGCTAAATCAGTCGCGTAAAGTCGCAACGATTTGGATTGGTATTGTGATTATGGTGATCTCTGGGGTTATTGTGCTTAATTTCGCCGATTTGTTTGGTTTGGTGATTAAACTGACAACCGTTTATGCGCAGCCAATCATTGGTTTGATCCTGACTTTGATTGCCGGGTGGATTTGGCAAAGACATCAAGTGTTAACCGAATTGAAGCAGGGTTACCCAGAGATAGAACAAGGCTGGTTTTGGAAGGTTTGGCCGACTTACGTGAGAGTAGTGTGTCCTATCTTAATGGTGTTGGTGTTTTTCTTCTCGTAGTTCCTTAAACCTCATCGAAAAAAGCTGCGTTGTGCGGCTTTTTTCCTAGCTCGCATCTCGAAGTAATTTGGGTATATAATCCGCCTCTTAAGATAAGAGGCTATATGTTCGATTTAATTTACACTCACGACGACTTTGTGGTTATTAATAAGCACCCGAATGTATCGGTTCACAAAGATGATGGCGATACTATGCTGCTTCAAATCGTGCAAAAGCAGCTCGGGATGGATAAGTTGTACCTTGTTCATCGCTTAGACAAAATGACGTCAGGAATTCTTCTTTTAGCTCGAAATGCTTCTTCAGCGAGCCAGCTCTCAGGGCTTTTTGCCAATAGGGCCGTCGATAAGTTTTATTTGGCGATTGGAGCGAAAAAGCCTAAGAAAAAACAAGGCCTCATTATTGGTGATATGGAGCGTTCGCGTCGCTCTGCATGGAAGTTACTTGAATCAAAACAAAACCCAGCACTGACACAATTTTTTTCTTATGCTGGCGAGCCCGGTGAGCGCGTGTTTTTATGTAAGCCTGCAACAGGTAAGACGCATCAAATACGTGTTGCACTGAAATCGTTAGGCTCAGCGATAGTGGGCGACCCTATATACAACGCTAGCTCTGTTAGTGATAGAGGCTACCTTCATGCGTTTGCACTTTGTTTCCGTTATAAAGAAAAGGATCACCAGTTCGTATGTGATCCAAGAGAATTCTCCGATTTTGGAAAAAAGTGGCATTCGCAGCCAACGAGCAAAGTCATCGAAGCGTTATCATCCCCGTGGTCATTACCTTGGCCAACAATAAAAACAAACTGAGGACCCAATGCAGGTAGAAAAATTGCCCGCTTTTTTTGAGCATATTGAATCAGAGCTACAAACCATACCCAATGAATTGCGTCGGTTATTCCATGGTCGAGGGCAATGTTGGCAAGGGCTGGAACAACTCACCTGCGATTGGCTTCAGGGTCAGCTCGTCGTTAACGTATTTAAAGACGCTAACAACGAATTTATTGGCAAGCTTATCGATGGCTTAGTGTCCTTTAGCAAAACTCAGGTGTGGAAAGACAAGCAGGGCAAAAGTATTGCGTTGCAACATCGATATCTTGAAGGGGCTCCCACGGAAACGGTAGTTGGTGAATTGCAAAGCTCACCAGTGGTTGTGGAAAACGGTATTCGCTACCAACTTGATATTGGCCGAAATCAGAACTTTGGACTGTTTTTAGATATGCGTTTGGGTCGAGAATGGGTCAAGCAACATACGGCAGGTAAGCGAGTCCTTAATCTTTTTTCTTACACATGCGGCTTTTCACTGGCTGCTATTGAAGGTGGTGCAAGCCATGTCGTGAACTTGGATATGGCGAAGGCATCGCTAAGCAAAGGTAGAGAGAACCACCGACTCAACGAGCATGACTTAGCGAAAGTTACTTTTTTAGCTCATGATGTATTTAAATCATGGGGTAAATTGAGAAAATTAGGCCCATATGATTTGATCGTAATTGATCCGCCGTCTTTCCAAAAGGGAAGTTTCGCATTAACAAAAGACTATCAAAAAATCTTGCGCCGCTTACCTGATATGCTGGCACAACATGGTCAAGTGTTGGCGTGCGTGAACTCGCCTGCAGTATCGCCCCAATTCTTAATAGATGGTATGGCGAATGAAGCGCCTGAGCTAACGTTTATTGAACGTATAAATAACCCGCCAGAGTTTGTTGAAAGCGACTTGGATAAAGGGTTAAAAGTGATGTTATTTAGTAGGAGCTAGGTTTATGAAAGACATTTTGTCACACTCTTTAAAGAACGAAACAGGTTTTGCTAAGGAGTTAGCGAAACTAGAGAAAAGGCTCGAGAACTATCCTCAACATAAAAACCTATTAGATCAGCTGTGCGAGTTTGCTTTAGGGCGGTTTTTAATCGAGCACCGGGGTATTGATGGCTATTGGACTGACGTCGTTGTCAATCACCCAGAGCGCGGTCGTGCCAATGCGATCAGTGCAGAGGGTGGGCCAATTCATCCACTTGAACAACAACTTCTCGATGATGCACCGACGTTCTTGGCCACTCAGCAGCGTTATCAAATCTTTCGTCAGCAGCTACAGAAATGTCTACCTAATTGCAAGCGATTACTGTCTGTACCATCAGGACTAATGAGTGAGCTTCTTAGCCTGGATTATCAGAATCAACAAGATGTAGAGCTTATTGCTGTCGATCTCGATTCCAACATTCTTGGCAAAATTGCCGATAACGCCAAGCAGTATGACTTTCGAGGAAATGTGACACTCGTCGAAGCGGATGCGTGGAGCTTTGAACTGGATGAACCGGTTGATGTGATTACCAGCAACGGCCTTAATATTTATGTAGAAGACGATGAGAAAGTTGAGTCGTTATACAAACAATTTTATCGAGTGTTAAAACCTCAAGGGCGTTTTATTGGCAGCTTCCTAACCCCTTTAGATAGTTGGGATATGAACAAAGTCGATCAAGATGCGATGCTACTTCAAAAAGCCATTTTTGCTGATCTACTGGGTGTAAACTGGCAACAGTACCGCTCTGAGCAACTGACTCGTGAACAACTTGAGCGTGCTGGATTTACCAATATTGAGTTCATCTATGACGAAGCGGGTATTTTCCCAACGTTTGTCGCAACTCGGGGTTAACTACGTGCTCTCGGGCAATTAGTAGTTTTCCAAAGATCTACTTTTATACCTTTCTACTTCATCATGAAAGTTGTTGACAAGGAAGTCGACAATTAGCTTGTTTTTTGCTGAATCTTTATCTCCTTTTTGGTACATCAAATAGACTTTGTTCTTTTCGGGTGGAATGTCAGTTAGTACTCGGATGAGCTTTCCCGCACGAATTCTTGGTAATGCATCATAGTCCGGGAAGCTGGCCAAACCATGACCTTTTTCAACGAAGTAATTCCTACCCGCACTGCAATTGGTCGATATCTCCGCATGGTGGCGGGTTTTATTTTCTTGATAGTGTACCCATGCATGATCTTTGAGGTCTGCAAGGCTCGTTGGGTATGAGTACGTTGCGAAGTAATCTGGTGAACCACAGATATATCGTTCGAAGGTTGTGAGTTGGGTGATGTATACGTTCTGTTTAGTGGTTGGGCGATGGCGGATGGATATATCGACATTTTCTTTGCTAATGTCAGGTTCCTGATCCGTTAGGTGAATATCCAATTGGATTTTAGGGTATTGACGATGGAATCTTTCTAGCAGAGGTAGAACAATGACTTCACCCATATTGATAGGGCAATAGATACTTATCGTTCCTATCGGCTCCTTGGTTATTTTATCCATGAACATGCTCGCTTTCTCTGCTTCTTCATAGATTTTCATGCACTTGTCGTAATACAGTTTACCCGATGAGGTTAGCTTTACACTACGGGTGGTTCGGTTGAGCAAGGTAACACCAAACCTATCTTCCAGTTTTTTTATGTGGTAGGTCACTGAAGCCCGAGTGACACCGAGTTCATTTGCTGCCTTTGTGAAGCTCTCTTTCTCTGCGACTTTAGCAAATACTGCCATGCTTTTAATGGTATCGAATGAATTCTTCATCTCATTGTTTAAATTATTTAACCAATATATTTTAAATTTACCTTATTGTTTAAATTATCTCCAATACTTATGATCTTCCTTAGACCATAAATGCGCACAGACGAGGTGAATCATGAGTGTTACAACCAGAAGCTATCAAAATGGTGACTTACCAGAATTAAGCCAGCTCATTGATATATTGGGTATGAGTAATCAGTTTAACGGGGATTTTGTTCTCGAAGGGCAAGATCCGATTATTTATTCACCTCATAAACTGGGCTACGCCAGTGCTGTGGGGCAAGGGGCAAATGCCTTATTGACTTCTATGATCTGGCAATATCGTAGCGGTGAAATTAATACTGCTACGATGAAAATCCATGATGCATTGAATTCATTGCACGAAAATCACTATGTCTTGCAAAATGGTTACCCAATGACCGTTGGGGCCGAGTCCGTGCCAGTCAATTCCTATTTTAAGTGTAAGGATGGCCGCTCAATCCATATTATTGCCGGTCCTCCTTACGTGAAACTTCAAAATGGCTATTTAAACTTTTTTGATTGCGGCAACGACAGGAATAGAATTGGCGAAGAAATAGCGAAATGGAACTCTTTTGAGCTAGAAGAAGCGTTGTCAGAAATTGGCTTACCGGCCTGCGTCGCGCGTACGAAAGAAGAGTGGCTTGAGCACCCAGTCGGGAAAAGTCTCAGTCAAACACCAGTTATCGACATTGAAAAAGTGGCAGACTCGGCACCAGTGCCTTATTCGACGAATGCTAAGCAAGTTTTAGAGGGCATCAAAGTATTGGATTTCACCCACGTATTAGCGGGGCCAATGTGTGGTCAAAACTTGGGTAGACTTGGTGCTGACGTTTTGCATATTTCCTCGCCAAACCCAAATCAAAAAGACACTTTGCCGCAAAACCTAATAACCAATTTCTGCAAAAGAAATGCATATTTAGATTTAAACTTGGCAGATGATAAAGAAAAACTACAACAGCTAGTTTCCGAAGCAGATGTCATCATTAACTCATACCGACCCAATGTGCCAAAACACTTCGGCATCGATATTGATGAGGTAATAAAACATAATGCTAATGGGGTGGTTTACTTGGATATCAGTTGCTATGGCAAGAATAATATTTGGTCTGACCGAGCAGGTTTTGAAACGATAGGGCAAGCTTGCTCAGGCTTCTCGGTATCAGAAGCGCATGACAGTGTCAGTGAGCCATTATTTTCTCCAGTCTTCTATCTTAACGATCCAATGACGTCTTATTTTGCATTATCTGGAGTGCTTGCGGCGATTCAAAAAAGAGCCATTGACGGTGGTTCCTATCATGTAAACGTGTCTTTGGCGAGAAGTGGCATGTGGGTTGAAGATCTTGGATTGCTAGAGGAAGAGGCGTACAACAGTCAGCCTAAATCGGATGTGGCCGCACCTCATTTGATGACAACAAAAACCGTTTATGGAGATATCACGCGATTAGCTCATAGCTACGAGTTCGATAATCTAGAATTTGCCAAAGAGGCACCTGTTCACCCATTTGGTGCCGATAAACCAGAGTTTTTGAAATAGCAGACGATAATTGATGCAAATGGGCGACCATATTGGTTGCCCATTTGCATCATTCACGCCCTAGTGGCGTTGCTTGGCAAATATGGAGCTGCGAGTGCACTGAGCTTTATAAAAGCCTTTGCAGCAGGCAAGAGCTGAGAACAATGTGAATGCCATGGCAACCAGAGCCGCGAAAGCAAAACCATACTGGCTATAGGCTAAGCCGAAAATGCTGGTTCCTGTAAAGACGCCAAAATAGGTGACAGCGCTATATAATCCCATAATACTGCCTTTTTTATCAGGCTTGATTGCAGTTAAACGTGTGATTAGTAGATTAACAGCGAAATGGTTTGCGACTCCAAGAACAAACAAGATGGTGTATATCATGCCTAAGCTTTTGCCACTCAAGGATACAACTAAGTAAACTAATGCGATAACAACTAAGGTTATTGGTAGCAATTTCTTTGTGCTGACGCGTGAACGTAGCCCATCGAGCAGCACTGCCGCACCAAACCCCACTCCGTAGAACAAGGCAATCAAGCTATTGGCGATGATTGGAAGTTTGAGTCCATGGTGCAAATAGTCCCCTAAAATTCCATACATGCCATAAAATGCTGCCATAAATGCCCAACAACAAATGAGAAGTGACTTGATACCTTTCAGATGCAACACTGAAATGGGAGGAGGGGTAGAATGAGAAATTGGACTGTCGCTAATACGCATTCTATTCAGAACATACCAAGCAAACATGGACAATATTGTGATCGCCCCATAGACGGCTCTCCAACCCAACTGTTCCGATATTACCACCGACAAGGATACGCCAGCGATCATACTCAGTGTCCAGCCCGTCAAGACAATACTGAGAGTTTTACTCTCGCTACCCATTGGCGCAACGGAAATCGCCATTGAATAGATAGATGGTAAGGCAATGCCAGAGGCGAGGCCAACGACCAATTGTGCGAATATCAGTACTGCGATGTTAGATGATAGCGCGCTTAACAAAAGCCCGACAAGTAGGACTAGCAAACTCAACTTGAGTGCTTGGTAGGCACCCAGGCGATCGATATGATGGGCGAGAAGCAAGGCACTGGCAGCAGTCCCAAGCCCAAACGCAGAAGATGCAAACATCACTTGGGCAATACTGGCGTGTAATGTTTGGGCCACTTCAGGTGCTATCGGGCCAAGCACAAGCGAGTTTGAGCCTATCACCCCTACACATAATGTGAGTATATAAGCCGCGGTAGGAATGGAGGGCCTATTAGCTTGCTGCAATTCTAATTGTTTATCATTCATCATTGCTTTTTCCTATCTGACTCAATTAGTCTGAATTAGATTCGTTAAAAACCATAATTACACAAATTTAATTCGTTTAAATAGGTGAGAAGTTCAGATGAAAAGAAAAACAGATGAGGTTAAGCAAAGCACTCCGACAGAGCGTGCTCTCGATGCGACTGACCGAAGATTATTAGGTGTGTTGGTTGACGATGCGACGGTAAGCTATGCTGAGCTTGGCGAGCGTGCAGCGTTGTCCGCACCGGCTGCGCATGAGCGGGTAAAAAGAATGCGACGTTCTGGTGTGATAAGAAAAACCGCAGCATTGATCGATCCCGATTCAGTCAAAAAGCCACTCCTTTCCTTTGTACACATTGATACCAAAGGCTGGGGAATGACGCCAGATCTTATGGCGATTTCGTCTCATCATGAAGTCGAAGAGATTCACTCCGTCGCAGGTGATACTTCTATGTTACTGAAGATACGAACCGAGAACACACGAACTCTGGAGACATTGTTGTCGGACCTGTTTAAGATCTCAGGCGTAGAAGCTACCCGAACCTATATTGTGCTTTCCACTTATTTGGAGCGACCTGTTCAACCCGGTTAAGTGGGGGTATAACTCTGGAAAGTTGGCTGTCAAATGCCCATGGAACATGAGCCAAGTTCCATTTTTTAATGTCATTCACGGAATGTCATTAGGCACTTTGACCATTCAAAGTATGGAAACCAGAATGTATTCTAGTGACGGTTGTAAACCAACAAGCTATACCAAACACAACGGCGATAATACTAAAGTACTGAGGCCAGATACAAAAAGCGATAAAACAGGCAATGGTTTCAGTGCCTTCCGTAAGCCCACTCATATAGTAAAGTGACTTGTTTCGATAGGTTGGGTTTTCAATGCCTCTTTTTCCTGCCATCACAGCAAAGGCCAAAAAGCTGCTGCCTGTGCCAACAAAAGAGAAGAGAAGAAAGCTCCCAGCGATAGCGTTTTCGATAGGGTTTGCGACAATAAAGGCAAACGGGATCAGTGAATAAAAAAGAAAATCCAAACTGATATCCAGAAAACCACCAGCATCGGTTGTACCGTGTCTTCTTGCCAGTGCGCCATCAAGTCCATCAAAAATCCTGTTAAGAAGGATAAATATCAGAGCGATATTCAAATATCCGAAAACGATAGCAGGGAACGCGCAACACCCTAAACAAAATCCAATAACACTGATGTGGTTTGCTTTCAGGCCCAATTTGTCGGCGACGTTAGCGATGAGGGACAGTGGCCTGCGAACAATATTAGTACTATATTTATCAAGCATCTAGCGACTCCATGGCCATGATAATATTTGTCCTTGAGAAGGTTTATCTTCAATGTCGTGGGTGACTAAAATAGCGGGTATGTTGGCTGAGTGCAGCTGCTCGACCACCCATTCTCGGAACTCTTTTCGAATATCTCGATCCAACTTGCTAAATGGTTCATCCAATAGAGCGAGCTTAGGCTTAGCCAGCAGCATTCGTGTTAAGCTAATTCTTGCTCTTTGTCCTCCTGAAATTTGATCGGGGTAAGAGTCCGCAAGCGATGCGAGTTTAATACTGGATAGTGCATCATAAGCCATTTCTTTGCGCTGAACTTTTTTAATTTGGTTAGGTAAGGCAAACGCCAGGTTTTGCCACACCGTAAGGTGCGGAAACAGTAAATCGTCTTGAAACAAAATCCCGACGCCACGTTGGTGAGGAGGTAATGTTGTTATCTCTTCATTTTGTAATTTTAGGCTGCCAGAAAAGGTAAAGTCCTCATTTAAGTGTCCCGCGATCAAACTCAACAAGGTTGATTTGCCACAGCCACTAGGGCCCATCAAGGTTGCGATTTCTCCGCACTGTACCTCGAGATTGAAATTGGAAAACAAGGCTTCACCTAACCGAGTGTTTACGGTTAGGCTTTCTATGTATAGCGTCATGGCGGTGGAATTCCTTGCTTGATTTAGTGAGGGAAGGGCGTTTAGCTTTCCCTAATAAAATGACAATCGTAAAGAATATAAAAGGCAAAAGTGCTTGCCATAGAGCGAATATTGCGGTGACACGTCGATCAAATCCACTGGTCAATGTTACCGCTTGTGTCGTTATAGTGACAATTCGTCCGCTTCCCAACATGAGAGTGGGTAGGTATTGCGCTAAGCTAACACTTGCTCCAACTGCCCATGCATAAAAAATAGAGGTGCGTAAAATTGGGAATTTGACTTGAGTAAATACCTGAATGGGCGATTTCCCCAAGCTAAGCCCTGTGTGAGTGTAGTGGTTGTCGTAGCTTTTCCATGGACCATCAAGGGCAAGGTATAGATAGGGGAAAGCATAGAACGTATGCGACCATAGCACCCATGCATAGAATTGATCGCTAGCGATAAATAGTGTGCCGATCTGAATGCCAAAGAGTACCGACAATTGTGGAATTAAAATCGGTAGTACAATGACATAACTGGGGATACGGAGCTTATAGCGAAGGCGATATTCTTGCGCAATGATGGCAAGTATTAATGCACAAGTGGCGCTAATTATCGCTAATGAGACGCTATTACTTAGTGACGGCCAAACATTATTCCATTCCTCATGCCAAAAACGCAGGCTATAGTGCATTGGTAGCAAATCGGGGAATCGCCATCGTTGTGCCACACTCCAAATTAACATGATTGGAAATAGTACGATCGAAAGCAACATAAGCGTAGATAGTATCGATTTCCCAGGTAACCTTAAGCCGTATCGTCCGGAGAATTGCCAGCTTTTATAACTTGTGCTGATCACTTTCTCAATGAGAATCGTTAAACCCATCATTGCCAGTGTTAAGGCAAAAATAATTGTCGCACCTGCGGCAGCCCTCGGCATCAGGCTTAAATCGGCTTCATTAAACCACTGCCAGATTAAGACCGAGAATGTTGAAGGGCGGTTAGGCCCCATAATAACGCTGATATCGACCACGGAAACACCGTAGGCCAGTACGGCAAATAATGGGAAGCGCAGTCTGGGCAGCCATTGTGGTAGTATCACTTTCCACCAAAATTGTTTGGGTGAATAACCAAGAGAGGTACTGACTTGGCTGAGCTTGTCAATGTTCAGTTGTTGAATAATAGGCAGGCTCATCAACAGCAAAAAAGGGGTTTCTTTGAGTGCTAAAACCAAAGTTAATCCTATCGCATATGGGTCTTGCACCAAACTAAAGTAATAGGAATCAACCAACTTCACACCAAAGAGTTGGTGCAACAAGCGAAAAAACAGCCCAGATGGCGAGAATAAAAATGCAAAGCCAATAGCAAATGCGACATGTGGCATGGCTAATAATGGAGAAATGAGCGTTTCAATTTTCTTCCAAATAGGGCGATGGAAAAGGCTTTGCAAAATGGCGAAGCAAAATAATACCGCTAAATAAGTGCTAGCTATAGACGTCGCTACAGTTAACCCGATCGAGCGTTCAACTCCCTTCCATTGCATTACCTGTGAAAAGCCAGTCAGGCTAAAGTGGTGAAGCCCCAAAGGAGGAATATACCCCAAAGAGGCTACGATAACGCCTAACAGCCCTGGTAGTAAGGGTAATACGCATACGACAACAACGATAAGATAAGAGACCCGAAACAGCACACTACGGCGCTGATTCGGTTGACCAACCCTAAAACCCATAACGCTTTTGCCATGCGACTTCTAATGCAGACTGCCAGCTTTGCGCTGGCTGGCTGATGGATTTGAACAATTTGTCTTGCTTAGCTGGACCTGTGAGGTATTGGCGTTTGATTACAGCAGGTGCCCCCCAAACCTTGATATCCCCTTTTTTAGATTGTGCTTCTGGGCTCATCAAGAAATTAATGGCGACGAGTGCGCCAGCTTTGGCTGAGGCATTCCATGGTATGGCCAAAAAGTTAACATTGGTCAGTGCACCATCGCTCATGGCGTAGGCTTTGACTGTATCAGAGAGCCGCCCATCTGCTTGCATAGCTGGGACGATATTTGGGTTGAAAGCAATAGCGATATCCAGTTGGTCGTCATCTAGCAATTGAATCATTTGATTAGCGCCGGAAGGAAACTGCCGCCCACCGCGCCACATATAGGGATGCAGTTGATCCAAATACTGCCACAATGGTTTGGTTGCCGCAGAGAAACTGGCTTTCGAAACCGGCTGGTAAAGTGATGGATCGTTATGTGTCAGCTCAACTAAAGCTGCTTCAAGGAAGCTGGAACCATGAAATTCAGGAGGTTTAGGGTAGCTCACTCTACCGGGAAATGCCTTCGCGTAGCTCAACAACTCAGCAAAGGATTTCGGTGGGTTTTTCAATCGGACTGAGTCATACAGAAATACCAATTGTCCAACTCCCCACGGCGCTTCATAGCCGTCGGTTGGAACGGAAAAATCTTCCGTTACGGGTAAGGAGTGATTGACCAGCTTCCAGTTTGGTAAGCGCTCGACAAATGGGCCGTAGAGCAGATGATTCGATTTTAATGAGTAAAAGTTATTGCCGTTTATCCACACCAAATCGATACTGCCATTTTTATTCTTGCCCGCCGCTTTTTCAGCGATCAAGCGAGACACCGTGTCTACCGTATCATTGACTTTTACTTGAACTAGATTGATATCATATTTCTTTTTGAGTTGCTGCGCTGCCCATTGAATATAGTTGTTTACCTGTTGACTGCCTCCCCAAGCATTAAAGTAAACGGTTTGCCCTTGGGCTTGCTTAATCACATCTTGCCATTTTTCTTGACTTGAGGCGGTAAAAGAAAATAACAAGATAGAGAGAAAAATGAAGAGCCTTTTCATGGTGTTCCTATCACAAATGCGGTTCAAGAAGGAGACCTTACTACATAAGGAAATCTTTCAGTTTATTTTTAATCCGTTAACTTCCAATATTACTCAATATGAGGACGCGAGAGTAGTGGCATTATACTCATAACAAAGTGGCGTCGAAACAGCTCTGAATCATGATGTAAGAGCGCTTGAGTATCTTAATTATTTGTATTGTCTGTTGAGTTAACGTAACGTTAATACATATGGTATAGATTGAGGGCTAAGAATGGAACAACTAGAATTTTTTGTCGTACCTAGTCCTTGTGTTGGAATTTGTACGGTAGATGACAAAGGCTATTGCCAAGGCTGCATGAGAAAGCGTGAAGAAAGATTTAATTGGCTGCAGATGAGCCCCGCACAGCAGTTACACGTTATCAAGCTTTGTCGCCAACGGTACCGTAGAAAAATGGCTAAACAAAAGACGGATGCCCAGCAATCGATGCCTAAAGATGACGATATCCAACAAACTTTATTTTAGATAGTGAGCCTAGCTAGAAAACGCTGTCTTTTAAACTTGGTTATTTGAGCCCCCAAATATCGCTGATCCACCCGCCCGCATTTTCGTCGAAATGATTGCCCGCGAAACGATTATTGAGTTCTACATTATCGTTGTGATCTGCTTTTTCTGATAATAGCTGGTGAATGTAGTTTGCCATAGGATCATTAGAGTTTTGCTGCTTTCTTGACGCAACCTCTTTGATGAGCTGAAGACGATAACTAGAACTGGCCCTTTTCATTAGGATTCTCCGCGTTTCGAGGTGGTTATCAAACCATAGAATTTGGTGAATAAGTAGTCAAGTGAGATCTAAAGCAGATTTTTACTCGGCTATTGGCGTCAAATTCGAGCAAATAGTCTAATTGTTGTTTAATTGATTAAATTGTAAATAAAATTGAGGGGAATATTCGAAATTAATGGTGGGGCAAAATAAAAAGAAATTTGTGATCTCAATCTAAGTTCACAAATTTCTAGTTATCATTGTTAGGATATGTTCTATAGAGAAAGAGCGTTATTCACTTTTGCTCGATTCTTCTTCACATGTTTTTTTGGTAATCATTTGGTCAACCATAAGCTGTCCACGACTGTTACGCATTTTTATACGATACGTGATCCCAACGTCTAAGTTGCGAGTAATCTCAGGCGTCACGCAGTAGCTGTTGATGGTATTATGTATGACTTCTTTGAAAGGTTTAGCACCTTTTCCATCTTGGTTGTACACCATCATAATTTCTATGGTGGTTCCGTTGGCACTTGCTCTCATGATGGAGAGTGGACCATATTCTAACGGGAGCTCTGCACTAAGCACGCCAGCACGGTTACTTGCGATCAACTCTAGTTGACGTTGCTGCTGCTCTGATTTTGATGCACATCCAGAGAGCGCTAAAACGGAGGCGGCAATCAAAGCAAAGGAAAATATACGCTTTTTCATATCAAAAAACTTTCTTAAATGGTTTTACGATGACGTTTTCGTAAACACCGGCACTAATGTAAGGGTCTGCGTCCGCCCAAGATTGCGCATCAACGATGGAGTCAAATTGTGCAATAACGGTTGAGCCCGTAAAACCAGCTCCACCCGGGTTATCAGAATCGATAGCAGGCATTGGGCCAGCTGTTAGCAACCTACCTTCGTCTTGCAGTTTTTGTAGACGCTCTAAATGCTTTTCTCTGACGCCCATTCTTTTTTCTAAAGAGTCTTTAACGTCTGTTGAGAAAATTACGTACCACATATTTACTTTCCTTTTTGTATCATCTGGTCATAGGACCAGGATGTGAAGGTTAATCATGAATCGTGATTTCAAATACTGCGACGAAACCATCAATAGTTGAATATTAAGCCAGTGTAGTGTGCCCTTCTGGCTTAACAGGTTTTGGACGTCCATCTGCATCGATAGCGACATAATTGAATGTGCCCCGACAAACCTCAAAGCGTTCGCCAACCACGCCTTCTCTTACTGGCTTTACCCACAGTTCAAGGTCGATAGACATAGAGGTTCTGCCAATGCGAGTACATTCACCGTAGCAGCAAACCACATCGCCAACTTTAACTGGCTTTTCAAAGGCGATACTAGAAACTGAAACGGTAACGATTCGTCCGCCGGATATCTCTTTGGCCAAGATACCCCCAGCTAAGTCGAGCTGTGACATTATCCAGCCACCGAAAATATCGCCGTTGGCATTGGTATCCGCTGGCATTGCTAGAGTTCTAATTAATAATTGCCCTTTAGGCGAAGTGCTATCTTTACTCATTTAGTGACATCCTAAAAAGTGGCGTTGTACGCCACAATAATAAAATCGACGGATTTTGGCTATTCTTCTGTTTCACCGTTTTTCGGTAAGTGTTTATAGATATAAACGCCTGTGAGTAGAGTGAAAGCAAGTGTAGCAACGAGCAGACCAAAAACTTTAAAGTTGACCCACACATCCAGAGGCATTGCGAAAGCGACGTAGATATTGACGACAGCGCAGACAACAAAAAAAGCTACCCACGCCCAATTTATTCTTGCCCAAACCTGTTCTGGAAGGCTGATTTCGTTACCTAGCATGCTTTTTATTGCAGATTTACCCATTAAATGGCTGGCCGCTAAGAATATGGCAAATAATGCATAGACTATCGTCACTTTCCATTTGATGAAGTTGTCATCGTGAAGAAAAATGGTCATTCCACCAAACACGGCAACCATTGCGAAGGTGATGAGTTGCATCTTCTCAATTTTTTTATACAGAACATAGGTTAGGCAGATCTGAATGGCGGTTGCGACGATCAGAGCGCCAGTTGCAACGTATATGTTGTACATTTTGTACAACACGAAAAAGACAATGAGGGGAATAAAATCGATGATTTGTTTCATTCTTAAAGCATGCATATAGTATGGATTGAGCTACAGTTTACCCAAAACTCAATGAATACAAAATACCCGAAGACATCTAGATACAAAATCCGCGAGATCAATGTATTCAAATAACCAGTTGAAGTCGCCACTACTGAATACAGTTTAGAAACTCAACCGCTACCACTTCGAATCCATTAACGGCATTTTCCTACTTGTAGTGTGAAGATTCTAGGCGAGGAATAAGTGCTTTCATATCTTCCAAATAGCCCTCAGTTCTGAGGTTATCTACGGCAATCTTTAGTTCGTCATCGCTCATTGAAAAACAGCTAGATTTGCCAGTCATTAAGCTCAAATACTGGTGGTACTCCATTTCAGTGAAATGGCCGACTCTATCTACAAGTAGAGATTTTATACCATGATGGATGAGGCCGTAGTATGTGTGGCGATGAATATCCATAACTCTTACCCTTTATTGCCATTGAATATAGCGGTGACAGACAAAAATTTGTCACTGGCTATTCAAGGGTTAAGAAGCAAAATCGGTGCCACTTTCTTCTGTTGAGTGTTGCCTTTTGCATGCACCAAGTTGGGCGCGAATCACGTTCTGTAGGGCTTCTTTTGATGTGGGTTTTTCTAACCTAGCATCCATAAGTTGCTCTATTTTAGTCAATTCTACTTCACCACACTCACCTGACAACGCGATTACTGGTGTAGTCGGTGATATATCACGGATTTGCTCACATGCTTGGAATCCATTCATTTTGGGCATCTGTATATCCATCAGTACGAGATCAACAGGGTTCGAGCGGAATACGCTAACGGCGGTTAAACCATTGTTTGCCTGAATGACATTCACACCCAACTGTTCAAGGTACAATTTGACTAAAGCACGTTGTACTTCTTTGTCATCGACGACTAAAACCGTAGTTCCAGAAAAGTCATTGCTCGAACTTGCCACCTTGGCTGAGCGATTGAATGCGGGTAACTTTCCGGTTGTATCGGTTTCAACGACCTCTTCTTGAACGATATCGGTGGGCTGTTCAAGCTTCAAAGCTGATTGAGAGACGACGGGAAGGTACAAGCGAAACTCTGTAAATTGTCCCAACTCAGACTGGCAAGAAATTCTACCGCCGAAAGAAAGCATTACGCGCTGACAGTAGCCTAGACCCAAGCCGCTGCCACCATTTTTATCATGTGTGAAAAAGTCTTCGAATATCTTTGGTAGCACTCTTGGGTCTATACCTGGGCCATTGTCTCGAAATACCACACAGTTTTCGTGCTCTCCGACTTCAGTTGAGATTTGTATCCGAGCTTCAGGGTAGGAGTCGAAGTAGTAGATTGCGTTTCGTAATAAATTGAACAAAACGAAGTTGAACAGGGTGTCATTGAGTTTGGCAACAAAATCAGGCCCTGAAACAATCGTAATACGAGAGCGGACTTCGTTGTTTTCAAACCCATATCGACCAATCGCTTGGCGTATCGATTTTCTTATTGTGTAATCTGTTGCTGGCTCGTTTGTGAGTGAAGAGTCGCTTACTTCACGCAGAATGATATCGATTAGTTGTCGGCCACGTTGAATCGCGGAGTTTCCTTGGTCAATGTGAGAAAGAATGTCACTTGTCGATGCATCATTTTCAACTAACGCTTTGAGTTGTTCAAACTGGAGCTGAGCTTGTGCTAGTGGGTTTCTCATTTCATGGGCAATCGTATTGGCGAGTGCTTGAGATTGTGACACTTTTCGGTCTGCATTGATATAGCCTTGTACTTTATCAATAACTTTTTGTAATGCCCGTATTTCTTCTCTGGAAAATAAGCCACCATCTACTTTATGCGGTGACATGAGCAAATGGGATACGCTCTTGTTGCTGTCATACAGCGGAAGAACTAAGGCAGTATTATCGGAGCGCATTTTCTTTTTTAAGGAAATGAGCTGCTCTTTTGTACTAGGGTGGGAATGCTCAATTACGTTCTCTATTTCATCAACTACGAGTATGGACTTTTGTTTTTGAAGAAATTTCGAGTAAGAGGTTTCTTCAATCTTATTAGTAACAAGTTGCAGTTTTCCGTTTGGTAAATTTAGTAGCTCCCCCAATTTTTCCATAGCAAAACGTGCCGAATGCTGAAAGTCATTCTCGAGAGCTAATATTTGTTCAACCGGAGTTAATCGAGAGTTATAAAAAAATAATGAAACCAATCGATTAAAAGTGCTTCTGATGTGCTTCCAAAATACTCCAGAAAAAACAACTGCAAATGCAACTATGACTGACTCATAAAACGTATGTGTCATAAATACTAGCGGACTTAATATAATAGAGAGCGTAAGTACGGAAATTGTCGTTGTCAGAGCCTTAAAGGCAATGTACTTGGAGCTATAAAAACGAGGTGTAATTAATGCATATCCGACAAATAGAATTTCACTGATGGAAAATGCAGGAGGTAACCATGTATATGAGAAATTATTTAGAAAATAAGCGAAACCTATATGGATAGTGGCAGTAGAGGATATAAAGATCAATATGCCCATCACCATATAGTTGTTTCTGGCAATATCCAATTTAGAGTGTTTTTTTCGTCGACCAAGCAGATTGTAGAGAGTGAACAACGCGAGTACAACGACTAGTCCAAAAAAAATGGGTGTTTGGGGACCAAAATGAATGTCGAATTTACCAGACTGATGTATGATCACTTCTTGGATCGTTAGAGACTTAGAGGTGTTTACATATACGGCATATATTGCAGTCGCTAGCACTATTGTTTTGTGTATCCAACTGGTTTCGATTTGTTGTTGGGAGGCGACTAAACAACATGAGAAATAATAGGCAAAGGCAAAAGCAAAAAATGATGATAAGTTAGCTACCTTAGCCATTATGGTAGCGATATATTCACCAAAATACGGTAGAAAACCAGACTGGAAATACGCATTAGAAAAAATCCATATCATTATGCAAATAGAGTAACAAATATATGGGAGATGATATGTTTTAATGACTTTCCGTTTGGACAACTTTAAGCTCCATATGTAGCAACTTATCCACCCAAGAATGACAATGCCTACGCTTGATAGGACAATCGCTTTCGGGTAATAGATTAGGCTGAGTATGTTACTGTGCATAAAGCTTTTCTGAAACGTTCCAGTTGTTTGAATTTACAGTGTTTTTATATTCTATAAAATCACATGATCTTAAATGCTCCATAAGTACCCTAGTATTCCAGAAGCCTTTGTAGGTGATGTGATTAACGTTGTTAGCAGTATAATAACTACTTGAAAAATAAGCATTGTTACTAAGCTTGCTGTAATAATTTAACAAAAACGGCTGATCTATAATAGTGAGGCAGAAATCGTAACCTAAACTAAACACTTTTTCGACTAAATGTTTTTGTGAAAGGTACAAATAGTACATTTTTTGCTTTATTGTTCCACTAACACTTAGTCGTAGTATTTCGCATACTTTATTCGTACTTTGGAGTTTATTTTGAAAATCGCACTCAAAATCTTTTGTAGACAGGTATTTAGTTTTGAGAGGGGCCTTCAGTATCCCAGAACGATTCAATACTAGTCTGCTGTCATTGGGTAGGCAATACCGCCATTTTTTGCTTTGGAAGTACTCATTATAGCTCAACCATTGTTTTCTCTTATCCCAGCCTTGAATGAGAGCTGTCGAGACTATAATGGGAAAGTCTGCTTCTATTGTTCTTGTTGATACTACGAGATGAGTTTCCGCTCGAGAGAGGTGCGTTTGACACAGTACTTCATACCATTTAGCGTCTTTTACAAATAATTCTAAATTTATAAGGTAGATCGCATCACGTAATTTCATCGGTTGGTCGTGATGTAAAGTATAAAAAAGTCGATCTTCAGTAGCTATATCTGGTATAACTTCTGAAGTATACGCCTCATCATTATAGGGTAGTTTAGGTTTTTGGCGAAAACCCGTGTTACTAATTGTCGAATACTTATCTTTAACTTCATAAATTAAATAAGAGCACCAGAATTCCAACCAGTTTGAAAACAGCTTAAATGCAACCTGTTCAATTATGAGATATTCCTTTGTTAGATTATAGGCAGGGCGTCCGACTAATGATTTGTAAAATGGTTTGGAAAATATTTTTGATAGGTCGGCTGTTGAGAGTTCTGGATGGCCACTTAATATCTCACTTTTTCTAACGTTTAATATCCTGCAAAAAAGATGACTGTCGTGTGTAGATATATAATGTTTTACTAGCTTGAAAAAATTAAAAATTGTACTTTCTTTAGTAATATCAGCATACAAAAAGTTGCTGAACATAGATGCGTAGTTCATGAACGATAACCTGTTCTAATTATTATTTATTCTTAACATCCAGCTGGCGTATCGAATTCGTCTATATACTGAACTATCGAATATTAATTTAGTCACATTACAATTGATTCAATATTGTTTGTTCGTAATTCGATATTAAATTTAAAGCACAGCATATTATCTATATGCTTCCTGCGATGGAATGATACTAGCATCGCCAAATAGAATCAAAAGGTGAAAGATAGATATTTAAAATTAAATATGAACATAGTATCTTATTGGGTTAATCTGATATGACGTTAGACAATACTTTGAGTTGGACTTTTCGTACGTCTCTAGTTTATATTCTGGTTCAGCTTTTGGATATGAAAATGGATTTAATTCGTTGATTGTTATTGAAATTTTACGATTTCATTTATGCAGTTGAACTTTGTAGAATCACACGGTCTTTAATCCACTTTGTTAAGATGGTTAATCGTTATAATCGTGCTTTAATGGAATTTATATTTCTATAAATGGTTGTTAAACGAGTTTTAAAAAAAGCGAGGTATGAAGAGGCTAGCTTGGCATTTATAAGCCCTCAAAATCCTGAGGGCCTTAAAGAAGATTAAAGTTGAGTGGCAGACTTCATTTCGGAAACAAATTTGGCAAGCTTTTCTAGCATATTTTCTGGGTTATCCACATTCGCTTCAATGATTTTAACCACAGCAGAGCCAGATATTGCGCCTGATGCCCCTGATTCTAACGCTTGCTTCACTTGTGATGGCTCAGAGATACCAAAGCCTAATAATGATGGCGGAGCATCGTATTGGTTAAGCTTGTCTAATAGCGCTGTGACGGGCATATTAGCTTTGGTTTCAGCGCCAGTGACACCTGAACGAGAAAGCAGGTAGGTGTAGCCTCCTCCGAACTGTGCGACGTCTTTCAGTGTTTCTTCACTGGCTGATGGTGGTGCGATGAATATTGGGTGCACACCATGTTTTTTTGCTATTGCGACAAACTCTTCGCTTTCATTCGTTGGGACATCTGCAATTAACACTGAATCGATTCCAGCATCAGCACATTGTTGATAGAAGTTATCAATCCCTTTGGAATACACCAAATTGGCATACATCAGCAACCCGATAGGTAAATCAGGATACTTAGCGCGGATTTTGCCAATCAGTTCAAAACAAATGGCCGGTGTTGTGTTTGATTCTAATGCACGGATATTCGCGCCTTGAATCGTAGGGCCATCAGCAAGAGGATCAGAAAACGGAATACCTAGCTCTAATGCGTCGGCACCGGATTCTACTAGTGTTTCCATTATTCTTAAAGATAGCTCAGGGTTTGGGTCGCCTACGGTGACAAAAGGGACAAACGCGCCCTGTTTTTTATCCCCTAACTGCTTAAAAAGGTGTTGATAGCGATCCATTATATGGCTCCTTTTTCTTCAAGGATTTTGTGAACAGTGAAAATGTCTTTATCACCACGTCCAGAAAGGTTAACAACCAGCAATTGCTCTTTTTCAGGATTTTGCTTGGCCATACGCAGCGCATGCGCTAAGGCGTGAGAAGATTCTAAAGCGGGAATAATACCTTCGTTTCTAGCGAGTGCTTGAAAAGCTTCCAAAGCTTCGTCATCGGTGACGTTGTCATATTCAGCGCGTCCAATGGCGTTTAGGTGTGCGTGCTGTGGCCCAACGGATGGGAAATCTAACCCAGCAGAGACAGAGTAAGATTCTTCTATCTGCCCATTTTCATCTTGCATTAATGGCGCTTTCATGCCAAAGAAAATCCCTGTTTTACCATGTTTTAACGGTGCGCCGTGCAGATGGGTATCAATGCCTTTACCGCCTGGCTCAACGCCGATTAAGCGAACCGACTCTTCCTCGATAAAATCAGCAAACATACCAATGGCGTTTGAACCGCCACCGACACAAGCAATGACAGCATCTGGAAGGCGGCCTTCGCGAGCGAGAATTTGATGTTTGGTTTCTTCGCCAATCATGCGCTGAAACTCTCTAACAATCGTTGGGAATGGGTGAGGGCCAGCAGCTGTGCCTAGCAGGTAATGTGCTTTTTCGTAGCTGGCAGACCAGTCACGCAATGCCTCGTTACACGCATCTTTTAGGGTGGCAGAGCCTGAGTGAACGGGAATCACTTCCGCGCCCATCAGCTTCATACGAAAAACATTTGGGCTTTGACGTTCAACGTCTTTTGCTCCCATGTAGACTTTACACTTAAGGCCAAGCAAAGCACACGCGAGCGCAGTGGCGACGCCGTGTTGCCCAGCACCGGTTTCAGCGATGATTTCGTTCTTGCCCATGCGCTTAGCTAAAAGAGCTTGACCAAGTACTTGGTTGGTTTTATGCGCGCCACCATGCAGCAAATCTTCACGTTTTAGATACAGTTTAGTTTTGGTTCCCTTAGTCAGGTTACGTGTCAACGTTAACGCTGTAGGTCTGCCTGCGTACTCTTGCAGAAGAGACATAAACTCAGCGCGAAATTCAGGGTCTTCCTGAGCATCAATAAACGCTTGCTCTAATTGTTCAAGAGCAGGAACCAGAATTTGTGGTACGTATTGTCCACCGTACTCACCAAAATAGGCATCAAGTTTTGCCATGATTCATTTTTCCTTTAGTAATCTCTAACGGCTGCAAATGCTTGCTGCAGCTTTGTTTTATCTTTTTTCCCAGGCGAGGTTTCTACACCTGAATTAAAATCCAGCCCCATGCATCCTAACTGAGATGCTGTTTGGGCGTTGTCTGCGGACAGCCCACCTGCTAGCATAATGTTTTGGCTATCTTCGAGACGATGTTGCAGAAGCGACCAGTTGAATGCTTTCCCTGTGCCGCCAGATTGCTCTCCAACTTTGCTGTCCAGCAGGTGACGGGCGATACCGTTTGCTAACAAAGCGGGTGCCGTGTCACTGACCCCATAAGCTTTCCAGATTTCTATGTCGTTGTTGAGCTTGTTTCTCAGCTCGTCAACATACGCTTGATCTTCTTGCCCATGCAGTTGTACCGCTTTTAGGCCAAGTTCGTGCGCACAATCTAATATTTGTTCCACTGAGTGGTTTTGAAAGACGCCCACATAATGTAGTGGCGCACCACTCATAACAGTGCGGGCAGTGTTGATGTCAATATAGCGTTTCGACTTTTCGACAAAAATTAGACCGCCATAGACCGAGCCTGCTTGGTATACCGTGTTGGCATCTTCTGGATTGGTTAAGCCGCAGACTTTATTCTCACCCAAAGTCACTCGGCGAACTGCCAGTTCTAAGTTCTCTTCTGCCATGAGCGAACTACCAATTAAAAAGCCGTTGGCGTAGGGCACCAAATCACGTACTTGTTGATGGGTGTATATGCCTGACTCAGAGATAATGGTTGCATTCGGCGCTTTCTGTTTTAGGAGAGGTGCCAGTTCTTTGGTGCGGTTTAAATCCGTTGAAAGATCACGTAGGTTGCGATTGTTGATGCCAATCACCTTGGCTTCAAGTTGCACGGCCCTATCCAGTTCTTCTTCATTGCTAACTTCAGTCAATATTCCCATATTAAGTGAGTGAGCAACTTGTGAGAGTTGTTGGTATTCTTCATCATCAAGCACTGAAAGCATCAGCAAAATGGCATCAGCGCCATAATGTCTGGCGAGATAGACCTGATAAGGCGAAATCATAAAGTCCTTACACAAGACAGGCTGGCTTGCGATACTGCGCACCTTTGGCAAAAACTCAAAATCGCCTTGAAAGTACTTCTCGTCAGTCAGCACTGATATGGCCGAAGCATGATGGTTGTATACGCCAGCGATATAGTCCAAGTCGAAGTCTTCGCGAATGAGCCCTTTTGAAGGCGACGCTTTTTTACATTCAAGAATGAACGCCGTATTGCCCTTAGATAAGGCGTGGTAAAAGTCTCGATCAGATTTCACCAGTTCATTTTGAAACGTTTCTAATGGCTGCTTTGCTTGTCGCTCTTCAACCCAAATACGTTTATCGGCAACGATTTTGACCAGTACTTTGGCCATTTGGGTTTCTTTTACTGAAACGTGTTCAGATAGCTGTGTCATGACTGTCCTCGTTTAGCCAACTGTTGGACCAATTCAAAGGCTTTACCCGAATTCATGGCCTCAATTGCAGTTTGTGTATTTTGTTTTAAATCTTCATGCCCAAATAATTTCATCAGAAGTGCGACGTTAACCGCAACAGCGCTGACTTGTGCTTCTGTCCCTTTACCGGTGAGAATGTTACTGATAATGGCTCGATTCTCTTCAGGTAACCCACCTTTGATTGCGTTGAGTTCATGACGCTTAACACCAAAATCTTCCGGCGTAAGCACGTACTCTTCGATGACGCCGTCTTGGATTTCTGCTACTAAGGTTTCACCATGAATAGCTACTTCATCCAGCCCACTTCCATGTACCACGGCAGCCCGCTTTTTGTCCATATGTAGCATGGTTTGCGAGATGGGTTTGACGAGTTCTTTACTGTACACACCCATCAATTGAATATTTGGCCGAGCAGGGTTAATCAGTGGACCAAGAATGTTAAAAATCGTGCGGGTTTTGAGTGCTTGCCGAACCGGCATCGCATGGCGAAATCCAGCGTGGTATTGAGGCGCAAACAAAAAGGCAACACCAAGTTCATCAACCGCTTTCTTTGTGGCTTCTGGGCTCATCGCAAGATCGATACCAAACGAGGCCAACAAATCGGAAGAGCCGGATTTGCTTGAAACACTTCGATTGCCATGTTTAGCCACCTTCAAACCACACGCTGCGGCAACAAAAGCGGCAGTCGTTGAGATATTGATGGTATCGTGGCCATCGCCACCAGTACCAACAATATCAGCGAAGTCATAGTCGATAGTAGGGAAAGGCCTTGCATTGGCAACCAAGGCCTTCGCCGCGCCAGCAATTTCATCTGGCGTTTCGCCTTTTATCTTCATGGCAATGATCGCTGCGGCCATAGGGGCTGCGTCAAGCTCACCTTTGATGATAGCGCTAAAGAGTGCAGAGCTCTCGTCTTGGCTAAGCGCCTGTTGCTGATACAACTTATTTAGAATGTTTTCCATAATATTCTCCAACTGATCGTTATGCGTCCTGCTTATCCAATGCCCAGTTAATGGCATTAGACAATAATGTAGCCCCATTGGTTGTCATAATGGATTCCGGGTGGTATTGGAATCCACATACTTTATGTTCTTCATGCGTGACGGACATGACAAGTCCATCGACTTCAGCGGTTACGGTGAGGCTTTGGGGAATATCGGTTGCCACCAATGAGTGATATCTTGCGATGGCGATTTTCTCTGCTAGCCCATGGTAGATAGGGTGTGTGGCATGGGACATCATAGAGACTTTTCCATGCACAATTTCTCCCGCGCCTTCAACCTTGCCTCCGTAGGCTTCAACAATGGCTTGGTGGCCCAAACAAATGCCGATGATAGGGACTTTTCCTTTTAAGCGTTGAATTAACTCTGGCATGCAGCCAGCATCTGAAGGCTGGCCTGGTCCTGGGGACAGGAGTAATACCGGGTTGTCTAGTGATTCAACCGCTTGCTCTATCGTGGCCACGTCGATGCTATTTCGATAAATGGTGACGTCATGCTTAAGTGAACGGAACTGATCGACCAAGTTATAAGTAAAGGAGTCGAAGTTGTCGATAAAAATAATATTAGCCATGTTTCTACTCCTGATGGGCAGTTTTAATTGCGCTGATAACGGCCTGAGCTTTGCCTCTGGTTTCGTCGGCTTCAGCTTGTGGGTCTGAGTCAAATACGACCCCTGCACCTGCCTGTACTTGGGCGATACCATTTTCGACATAGGCTGAGCGAATGACAATACAAGTGTCTAACGAGCCCTCTCCAGTTAAATAGCCTACAGCGCCGCCATAACTGCCACGACGAGCTTTTTCGGTATCACGTATCAATTGCATGGCGCGAATTTTAGGTGCGCCAGTCAGTGTGCCCATGTTCATGCTCGCTTGGTAAGCGTGCAGGGCGTCTAAATCTTCACGCAGTTGGCCAACGACACGCGAAACCAAATGCATAACATGGCTGTAGCGAGCGACTTTAAGTAAGTCAGCAAGGTGGCGGGTGCCGGGTTTTGAAATTCTTGCCACGTCGTTACGAGCAAGATCAACCAGCATCATATGTTCCGCGTTTTCTTTCTTATCGGTACGAAGCTCAAGTTCGATACGGCCATCTAAGTCCAAATCAATGTCGCCATTCGCATACTTACCGCGGCGGCGCGTTCCTGCGATGGGGTAAATTTCCACTTGGTTACTTGACGTTTCATATTTCAGCGCGCTTTCTGGAGAAGCACCGAACAAGGTAAACAGCTCATCTTGCATGTAGAACATGTAAGGGCTGGGGTTTTGCTTCTTCAGTTCTTTATAGGCGACAAGTGGAGACGGACAAGGCAATAAGAATCGGCGTGAAGGCACAACTTGGAAAATGTCCCCTTTGATCACGTATTGTTTGAGATCTTGTACTGATTGGCAAAACTCTTCATCAGAGACATTGGTCGTGACATCGACACGACTTAGCTTTTGCGCTTGTGGCAAAGATTGGATTGAGGCACATTGCTGATTGATTTGCTCCATACGTTGGGTGATTTGTGAACGAATAGAGGGCTCATCAGTAAACATACTGGCTTGCAAGCGGCTAGTTTGAGTTTGGTGATCGATGATGAGAAGTGTTTCTGCTACATAAAAGACGTAGTCAGGGCAGTGGTTGTCAGCAGGGACTTGGCCAATACCTTCAAAATTTGCGACCAAATCATAGGCAAATAGCCCACCTAAGAAAACGGCGTGTTTGTCTTTTCCTTCCAGGTTGAAACTGTGCTGCACCAGTCTCAATGCATCAAAAGAAGAAGCTTGACGTAGACGAGAATCTTCATCCAGCTGGCTCGCAGGTTGGGTGAATTGCAACGCCAATTGGTTGCCCGATAGTTTGCTGGAAACAGCGTCGCCTACGTTCAACTTCAAACGCTCAATAAGCTTTTGTCCATTTTCACTCAGGGCGGAAAAGGTAACCTTTTCACCATGGCAAACAATGCGAACGGCAGAGTCGACTAGTAGTAGGCTTTGTAAGTCTTCTTTTGAGTCGACTTCGGCAGACTCAAGTAGAAGACTGTCAGTTTTGTTATGACAAATCGTGTAAAACAAGCTAGTAGGATCTTGAGAGTATGGTACTGGTGTACTGATGACTTCAATCTCACCCAAGCTTTTAATCGTAATGGCCTCGTTCACAAGACCTCCTCATCATATTTGTATCTGTTGGACATATTCGCACACTATGCTGCTGTACCAAACCGTATGGAGTAACAATTTTGTTTTATGCTGTTGTACGAATCGTATAAAAACTAAAAAGCCCGCTAAACAAAGCGGGCTAGGGGTAAATTTCTAATCAGTTAGAAGCATACGTCGACCCGCTCGGAGTGTACCCAAGTACGCCACCAAGAAGCGCTATTGGTGCCTTGAGTGCGATCAATAAGTTTCGACTTGTTGTGAGTTTCTTGTAACATATGGCGCTTGCTGCTTCGACTAAGTTTAATGTTGTACTAGTTAACTAGTACGAGGCTCAAATGTCAACTAAAAAAAGCTAATTTATGAAAATTGATTTGCACAGTCATACCACTGCATCAGATGGCCAATTGCCGCCTAGTGCTCTTATTGATAGAGCCATTGAGTTTGGTATAGAAGTTATTGCCATTACCGACCATGATACTTTCGAAGGGTTGGCTTGTGCCCATCGTCATGTTGAAAACAACCAACTGCCGATTCGTGTTATTAATGGCATCGAAATTTCGACGGTTTGGCAGAATAAAGATATCCATATTGTCGGATTGAATGTCGATCCGCAGTGCAAGCAACTTAACCAATTGATAGAAGAACAAAAAGCTCGTCGAGTTTCGAGAGCAGAGCTGATTGCTGAGCGTTTACAAAAAGCAACGGGTGAGAGCGATGTGTTATCTCAAGTGAAAAACATTGCGCAAGATGCGCCTGTTACTCGTGCTCATTTCGCTAGGTGGCTAGTGGAACAAGGGCATGCGAAAAGTATGCAGCAAGTGTTTAAAAAGTTTCTTACCAGAAATAATCCGGGTTATGTGCCGCCGAGTTGGTGTTCAATGGGGGAAGCAATCAGCGCGATACATGCAGCCGGAGGGCAGGCAGTGCTTGCTCACCCAGGGCGATATAAACTGACGACCAAATGGGTCAAGCGCTTGATTCAAGCCTTTGTTGAACAATCTGGTGACGCTATGGAAGTTGCTCAGCCCCAGCAAGCCCCACAAGAAAGGCGCAATTTGGCCGACTATGCTATACAATACAACCTATTAGCCTCTCAAGGCAGCGATTTTCATTATCCATCACCTTGGATGGAGTTAGGCAGAAATCTGTGGTTACCCTCTGGAGTGGAACCCGTTTGGAAAGATTGGGGATTAAGCTTGCAAAGCTAGTCCCAAACAACAGAGTCATTGACTCGATAACGAGGAATAATAATGAGTCAGTTTTTTTACATTCATCCTGAAAACCCTCAAGCGCGCCTGATCAGTCAAGCTGTTGCTATCGTCAGAAATGGTGGTGTGGTCGTCTACCCGACCGATTCAGGTTACGCACTGGGTTGCCAGTTGGAAAACAAACAGGCGCTAGAAAGAATCTGTCAAATTCGACGTCTAGATGACAAGCACAATTTCACCTTGTTGTGTCGCGATTTATCAGAACTTTCGTTGTATGCAAGGGTCGACAACACCGCGTTTCGATTACTTAAAAACAACACACCAGGCCCATATACCTTTATTTTTAAAGGGACAAAAGAAGTGCCACGTCGGTTGATGAACTCCCGTCGTAAGACCATCGGTATTCGTGTTCCAGACAATAAAATTGCGTTGGAGTTGCTTGAGGCTTTGGGTGAGCCATTGATGTCGACATCACTGATTCTACCGGGGAACGAGCATACTGAATCTGATCCTGAAGATATCCGCGACAAGCTAGAACATGCCGTGGATTGTATCCTAAATGGTGGCTACTTAGGTGAGCAACCAACGACCGTGGTAGATTTTAGCGAAGAAGAACCCGTCATTGCTCGGGTGGGATCAGGGGACGTCACGCCCTTCCAATAGTTTCGCTACAATAAAATGAGATGATTTTATATCAGTAATTTGACATAATGCGCGACTGCGTTTTTTTGCGCAGTTCTATTCGACGTCTGTGAAGACGACAACTATTAGGTAAGCCAATGAGCGAAAAGTTACAGAAAGTGTTAGCGCGTGCCGGATATGGCTCTCGTCGGGAGTTAGAAGCGTTAATTAAAGCAGGCCGAGTCAGTGTAAACGGCGTTGTTGCCAAACTGGGTGAGCGCCTTGAAGATGAAAATGCAAATGTAAGAATTGATGGGCACCACGTTTCCACCAAAACTTCCGAAGATGTCATTTGTCGAGTGTTGGCGTATTACAAGCCTGAAGGTGAGTTATGTACTCGTCATGATCCAGAAGGTCGACGTACAGTTTTTGACCGTTTACCTAAAATTCGTGGCTCTCGCTGGATTTCTGTTGGTCGTCTTGATGCCAATACCTCAGGATTACTTTTGTTTACCACAGACGGTGAACTGGCGAATCGACTCATGCACCCAAGTCGCCAAGTAGAGCGGGAATACCTTGTTCGAGTGTTTGGTGAAGTCACTGAGCAAAAGGTAAAAAATCTAGTTAAAGGTGTTGAGCTAGAAGATGGTATGGCTCGCTTCGAAGACGTGGTTTACGCTGGCGGTGAAGGGATGAACCATACTTTTTATGTTGCGATAAATGAAGGGCGTAACCGTGAGGTTCGTCGCCTATGGGAATCTCAAGACACGACAGTCAGCCGTCTTAAGCGAGTTCGTTACGGTGATATCTATCTAGATAAAAAGCTGCCACGAGGTGGTTGGATGGAGTTGACACTTAAAGAGGTCAACTACTTACGTGAGCTAGTTGAGCTCAAGCCTGAGAAAAATACGCTAATCGAACAATCTAAAGACAATACGTCAAGAAAAAGAGAGCGTTCTCGTAGCCAGAAAATTCGCCGAGCGGTGAAGCGTCATGAAGAGAGAGTGAGCACACCTAAAGGTAGAGGTGGAAATCAGTCGAAGCGTAAACCAGGGCGAAGTCGTTAAATTCTTTACTTCAGGATATTGAGAAGGCCATGTATCTTACTTAAGATTCATGGCCTTTTTTAATCTTTCTATAAATTGGACCACCCACATCACTCTGATTCCTGCGTCTTGAAGTCACTCGAGTATATATTTGTTTGTTATTAATGACATTTTTAATATTGTCTTTGAAAGGTTAGGCTTTTCAAATCGTTAACCAGTGATATTGTGCTACGGTTTATATAGCTATTAATAAAACTAACAGTAGTATTTTGACTTTAAAACATCGCATTATTTACTTGCCTTTAGTGGTTGTCTTTATCATCAGTGCACTGAACCTGTTTATCGTTGACCGTCAACTAGATAAAGAGCTCAATTCAAGGGTAAAAACGGAGTTAGGTTGGCTAGCTAAGTCTGCGATGGTGACGTTAAGTGAGATTACAGCCCCCTTAACAATAAAAAATATTGATCCGGTAGCAAAAAGGCTTAGTAGCGCATCGGATGCTCGGATTACTTTTATCGATGCCGCCGGTGTGGTGACGGGTGACTCTCAAGTTCCTTATGATTCTATTGCGCAGGTGGATAATCATGCTTATCGCCCCGAAATTTTAGAAGCCAAACAATCCGGAGTTGGTTTTGCTACTCGTTATAGTGACACGATAGAAAAAGAGTTCACTTACGTTGCGGTATATCAACAGTTCATGCATGGCAATGAAAGCGTCGGTTACTTTGCAAGGGCTTCTCTACCTGAAGACACGGTGAAACATGAGCTCATGCAGTTAAGGCAGGCACTGATCGTCGTTTTAGCAATGAGTACGCTTGCTCTTGTTGTGTTGAGCTTTTTCAGTTCACGTTGGATCGCAATGTCAGTGGAAGAAGACAGAACCAAGCTACGCGAGAAAATTGATTCGGGTGTTAGGGACATCGAACTCCTATACGAATTAGACTCAATTTTAGGATCGTGTTCAGAGATATCTGAGGCCTCTAATGTAGTGAAGCAAATTGTTCCCCAGCTGTTGCCTAATGCTACTGGTGCCGTGTCAGTTTACAAGTCATCGAGAAATCGTTTAGAAACCAAGATCTTTTGGGGACGAAAATGGCAAGAAAAAACAAGTTTTTTGCCCGATCAGTGCTGGGCACTACGAAAAGGCCATGCGCATCGCTCTAACCACAATGGCACACAGCTTTATTGCGATCACTTCTCGACCATTCAATCGGAATCTGCCGAGGCCTCGACAGTTTGCGTCCCCCTCGTTGCGCTTGGGGAGGCAATCGGTGTAATGCATTGTGTGAGCAAGAACTTCAATGAAAATGAACTTCTGCTGGTAGAATCAATAGCCAAACGTATTGGTCTTGCTTTAGCGAATATAAACCTAAGATATCATTTGAAACAGCAAGCCATTAGCGACGTATTGACTGGCCTCTACAACCGACGTTATTTATATGAATCTCTTGAGCAACTTGTCGCGAGGGCGAAAAGGAACCAGACCAAGATTGGTATACTGATGGGCGATATTGACCATTTTAAAAACTTTAACGATGAATACGGTCATGACGCTGGAGACACAGTGTTGCAGGCGGTATCAGAAGTGATGTTAGAAATGACCCGAGGTGGTGATATTGTTTGTCGATATGGAGGGGAAGAGTTTTGCATTGCTCTACCAGATAGCGATCTAGAAAGATCGGTACTGGTTGCCGAAAAAATTCGTAAAAGTATCGAAAGTGTGGACGTTAATATTGGCCTTAAAAATCCCGTATCCGTCAGCATGTCTATTGGTGTTTCTGTCTATTCCAGTGACAATCAATCAATAACAGAAGTGATATCTATAGCGGACAGGCAGCTTTACATAGCGAAATCTGATGGCCGAAATTGTGTACGTTAAACACAATGCACTTCTTGGTGTAGAAGTGCATGGACAATGGTTGTATCTCAGGCTACAGACAGGCTTCGAAACCTTCAAAATTTGGTGACGTTAAGTACATATCTTTGCTACTACGTGCGCCAGCGTGGGCTTTTCTAAAGGCTTCTGAGCGAGTCCAATTTTCAAAATCTTCTTTGCTTCCCCAGATCGAGTGAGACACAAAAAGTGAATACTCTTCATTGCTTGGCCCTCTAAGCATATTAAACTCTTTGAACCCTGGAACTGTATCTAAATAAGAGTCGCGATTTCTCCATACTTCGAGGAAATCCTCTTCATGACCAGGACGAATTTTGAATCGATTCATAGCGATATACATACATTTCTCCAAGCTAAATACCCATGTAGAAAGGGCGCATATAAAAAAGGCCGACAAAGTCGGCCTTAAACAGTATTAAATAGATTGCGTGAGCTGATGGTAGCGACCGCCGCGCGCAATTAACTGATCATGGGAGCCGTGTTCAACAACTTCACCTTGCTCAATTAAACATATCGCATCCATATTGGCTAGGTTTACAAGCCGGTGTGTAATGAATACCACGGTTTTATCTTGATAATGTGATTCAAGCAAACCCATGATTTGTTTTTCGGTACTCTTATCTAGCCCTTCAGTTGGCTCATCTAAGAGTAGAATCGGTGCGTTATGTAAAATGGCGCGTGCAATGCCAATACGACGTTTCTCACCACCAGAGAGCTGACGTCCACCATCTCCCAGCCAGGCATCTAGGCCCTTGTCTTCTAGCAGCTTTTCCAAACCCACTTCGGTCAGTGTTTTGGCAATTCGTTCATCAGAAGCTTCTGGATCTGCCATCAATAGGTTGTCTCGTAATGTTCCATTGAGAACATCAACACGTTGACTGACAACACTAACGCTCTGGCGTAGTTGGCTTTCGTTCCAAGCTGTCAGCGGTTTACCAGCTATAGAAACACTGCCAGATTGTGGGTCCCAGTAGCGAGAGAGCAATTGCAACAGGGTTGATTTTCCTGAACCTGTTTGGCCAAGAATGGCCACTTTTTGTTTTGCACCAATCGTGAGATCGACATTACGCAGAACTTTGTTTTCGCTATCTGGGTAGCTGAAATCTACGTTTGAAAAATCAATAGAGAAGGTGTTGTTTAGCTCGTTCTTCTCTTTTGCGAAGACGACATCTGGTTCAGCGAGAATCACGTCATTCAATCGACGTGCTGAGGTCAACGTTTGGCCCAAGTATTGGAACGCGCCAGCGATAGGCATCAGCATTTCAAAACTGGCCATGGTGGCAAATGCCATCAGCGCAATCATTGGGCCAGGAGGTTGGCCAGCGACACCATCGGCTGAGAGCCAAATCATCAGTACTAATGTCCAACCATTCGCCAGCATCAATAGCGCCTGTGCCAAACCTGCTAGGTGGGCATTGATATATTGATTGGTAAGCAGCTTGGTTTGGGCGTTAAATATCGCTTCTCTATAGCGGCTCTCTGCACCGAAAATAGTGAGCTCGCTGTAACCTTCTAACCAGTCTAGAGTCGCAATACGTAACTTCGCTTTGTTGGTCGTTAACGTTTCACCATTACGTTTACCGAGTTTGTAAAATAGAACTGGCCAAATGAGCAGTAGCACTAACAGTATTGCGCCCAGTATCAAACCTAGACGCTGGTCAAAGTAACATAGGAAGAAGGTTAGGGAGATAATACCGATAATGCCGACTACGATAGGACTGATAAGTCGCAAATAGACATGATCCATCGCATCGATATCAGCGACCAAACGGTTGAGCAGATCTCCATCACGTAGGTTAGATACTCGTCCAGGAATTAATGGTGTTAGCTTTTGAAAAAAGAAGATACGTAGATCGGTAAGAAGCTTAAAGGTGGCATTGTGGCTAACCACACGCTCTCCCCAACGGCCAGCAGTACGACCAATAGCAAAGCCACGAACAAAGCCCGCAGGCAACATATAGTTGAACGTTTTTCTTGCTATAGACAATCCGGCAATGGCAGCCGCGGATAAAAACCAACCCGATAGAGTAAGTAATCCAATTGAACAAATTAGGGTTACAAAGGCAAGAATCATCCCAAGAGACAAGCCAAACCAATGCTTCTTATACAGTTTTAAATAAGGGAGCAAATCACGCATCTAAATTCCCCTTGTTGGCTTGAGCTTGTTGAAGGTTAGATTTCAGCATGTCGCTAAACAGACCATCTTGGTTAGATAGAGCAGCATAATCGCCAGATTGAACCAGCTTGCCGTCTTGCAAAACCAAAATTTGTTCAACGTCTTTTAATGGTGCAAGTTGGTGAGTCACCATTAAGGTCGTCTTGCCTTTAATTTGATTATTGAGGCCCTCGACGACTAAGCGTTCACTTCTTGCGTCTAAGCTGGCGGTGGGTTCATCCAATAGCCAGAAGTGGCCGTTTTGAATCATTGCGCGAGCTAACGCTAAGCGCTGTGCCTGTCCGACCGATAGGCCACCAGAACGGTCAGAGATGGAATAGTCCAAACCGTGTTGCTCGACGAACTCTTCCGCGAATGAATCTTCAAGAGCTTGAGATATTGCGCTATCTTCAATGCCTTGTTTGCCTAATGTAATGTTGTCTTTGATAGAACCGTGTAACAAGAGAGGGTTTTGTCCCACCCAGCTAATTTGCTTACGCCAGCTGGCATGGTCGATATCACGTAGTTCAATACCATTCATTTTTAAGCTGCCTTTATAGGGCATAAAGCCTAAAATTGCGTTGATCAAACTTGTTTTACCCGCTCCACTTGGGCCAACCAGTGCCGACGTCTTATTGTTATCGATACTAAACGAGATAGGACCAACCAAATGTGTACCATCTGGGCTGTAAACGCTCAGATCATTGGCTTCAATGCGAATACCGGTTTCATTAGACAGGTCATGAGTACCAGATTGGACTTCACTGACATCAGTTTCAAGGAACTCCACAATACTTTCAGCCGCACCGATAGCTTGTTGTTTGGCATGATAGAAGGTACCCAAATCACGAAGCGGTTGGTAAAACTCTGGTGCCAAGATTAATACAAACAACCCAGATAGAAGCGAGATTGCTACGCCATAGTGACCAAAATTCAATTCGCCTATATAACTAAAGCCGAAGTAAACCGCGGTAATCGCAATGGACAAAGAGGTGAAAAATTCCAATACAGCAGAGGACAGGAAAGCGATTCGCAACACATCCATGGTGCGAGTACGAAATACTTCTGATGCCCCTTTCATGACTTCAGTTTCCGCGCCAGCACGATCAAACAAGCGTATAGTAGTCATGGCTTGTAGGCGGTCGTAGAAATGGCCTGATAAGCGCTGCAACGCTTTGAAGTTCTTGCGGTTTGCTTCTGCCGCTTTCATGCCGACAAGCGCCATGAATAATGGAACGAGTGGGGCAGTAATCAAGAAGATGATGCCAGCAGCCCAGTTCACTGGGAACACGACCACCAGGATGATAAATGGAATCATCACTGACAAGGACATTTGTGGCAGATAGCGAGCAAAGAAGTCTTGCATGTCTTCGACTTGCTCGAGTAACAAGGTCGCCCAAGAACCAGCCGGTTTACCTTTAATATAGGCGGGACCGAGTTCACGTAACTTTTCTAGTATTTGTTGCCTAATATAGACACGAATTTGTTCTCCACAGCGATAACCTGCTATTTCTTTACCCCATGCGCAGATCGCCCGAAGTGCGATAGTGGCGGCTAGGCCTATAAAATAGGGGATCAGATCAGACTTATCGACATGCTTGATGATGAGGTGATCGAGGATCGTCGCAAGTAGAGCAGCTTGCGCGAGTAAAAATATACTTGATACGACACCGAGTCCAACAGCAATCATAAGCCAGCGTTTTGCTAACTTACTTTGTTGCTTGAGCCAGGCATTCAAGCTACGTCTTTTAGTTTTATCCATTTCGATGGCTTAATGGTAGTTATGACATGTGACAGGCTGGGCATTATACAAAAGTTAGCCCAATGGTAATACCATTGAGCCAGCTCGATTGTAGACAAAAATGAAAAATCAATTTACCAATTGTTAGGACGTGTTGACCTCAAAAGGTCTACGCGCCCTAACAATTATTGATTTTAGAGGCTGTCTAAAAAGCGCTCTGCATCGAGTGCAGCCATACAACCTGTCCCAGCAGAGGTAATGGCTTGGCGGTAGGTATGATCCATCACATCACCTGCTGCGAATACACCTTTCACGCTAGTTTGTGTGGCGTTACCAGCAAGACCAGACTGAACAATGATGTAGCCATCTTTCATCTCGACTTGGCCTTTGAAGATATCAGTATTAGGTTGATGACCGATAGCAATAAAGACGCCCATGACATCTAGAGTTTCGGTGTTATCCGATTGCGTGTCTTTAATTCTAACCCCAGAGACGCCGACGTCATCGCCTAATACTTCATCAAGCGTTCGGTCAGTGTGCAACACGATACTTCCGCTTTCCACTTTTTCCATTAGACGTTTCATTAGGATTTTTTCTGCCCTGAACCCGTCTCTGCGGTGGATAAGGTGAACTTCAGAGGCGATATTAGATAAATACAACGCTTCTTCCACCGCGGTATTGCCTCCACCCACTACCGCTACTTTTTGGTTGCGGTAGAAAAAACCATCGCAAGTGGCGCAGGCGGAGACGCCGCGACCTTGAAACGCTTGCTCTGATTCCAGTCCTAAGTATTTAGCTGAGGCGCCGGTCGAGATAATCAAAGCATCACAAGTGTACTCTTGACTGTCACCTTTTAGCGTAAAGGGTCGCTGGGACAAGTCCACTTCATTAATATGATCAAACACGATTTCAGTTTCAAAGCGCTCGGCGTGCTCTTTCATACGTTCCATCAGAGCCGGGCCCGTAAGCCCTTCCGCGTCACCAGGCCAGTTTTCGACATCAGTTGTAGTAGTTAATTGGCCACCTTGTTGAATCCCAGTGACGAGCACAGGGTTCAAATTTGCGCGAGCTGCATATACAGCCGCCGTATAACCAGCAGGCCCTGAACCTAGGATAAGTAATTGACAATGTTTTACGTCGCTCATGCGATCTCCAATTCGTAACGGCACATTTTCTGGTTTTGATTGTAGGGAAATTCGTGGGTTAGTTAAAGAGAAATTGGTGATGTTAAGCGTCTCTAGCTTGGAGTAATTAGCGAATGGGGTTTTGTAAAATGAACTCTAACCTATTTATTCTTAAGGGGTTTTAACTTATTCCGATGTGCTGAGAGTGAATGCCGCTATATTCCGTACTTCTAAGCGAGTCAGATCCATATTGAAAGGTAGTTTTATGTCAAAGTTTAAAGAAGTAGCCCTGCAATTTGCTGGTAAAGCCATAAGCTGGAAGCAAGATAATTTTTTGGTCAGTGGCCAAGTATTTGGTAAGGGCGGTATCTGTATGCCTTTGGCTTTAAAATGGATTTCATGCCGAACGTTTGATCCAATCAAGCGATTTGGACCAGAAATGAAAACGGACGATGCTAGAGAAGAAGTGATGTTCCTGAAATCTGAGCAGCATAAAAAAACGTCGAACAATATTATGCGAGAGTACTTGTCATGCTTCGGTTTGCAACATGAAGTATCCCATGAGCTTAAGGGGAGGCTCGATTTAGTTAAGGTTTTGCAACTGTTATCGCGCAAGCCTGGGTACTATGTTTTGGGACTTACCAATAAAGGTGCAATGATAAGCAAAAGCCTACAAGGCCATGCTTTTGCCATCGATAGCTATAAATTCCGATTTTTTGACCCAAATTATGGTCAAGTCAACTTTCAAAGTAAGCAAAACATGTGTGCGTTTATTCGTGAGTGGATAATTATTGAGTATAGCGACTTGTCAGGAGAGAGTAGCCTAGATGGCTTTTTCTCACCCAATAAGAAGGGAAGTATAGGTTCTTCTGTTGGATATGGGCCTGCTGTAACAAATAGTTCAAAGAGTCGTGGGCTACCACCTCCACCACCATCTACCAGCCCTGAGCTGAGCCCAATAGCATCACATCCAGAGGGACTTCCTAAGTTCAAGCAAAGGCGTTATCCAGTAAAGATGATGTCAGCTCTGCCTGCAATAACTGACATTAATCTTAAAATGGAATATATCGATGACCTAATAAAGTTTCTTTCCCGGTTAGCCCCTTCGGCTAATAAAAAACAGAGTTCTATTTTCTCCAGACGTAGTGCTAGCTTGTCAAGCAAGAAAAACGAAACCTTGATCTCACTGATAGACTTTTTGCAGTTAATACGGCAACAAAAATATGACATTAAAATAAGCAAATTAGTTAACCTTTTTCAATGTGCCCTCAAAGTACTAACCTTAGTAAGAAACAAATCAAGGCCTAAAATGTCAGCAAAATCTGAAATGAGCGTACATATCCCTAAAAGCTTAGATTTACTTTTCGCGCTGCCACTTTCATCGCACAGAGAGTATCGTTTTGAAGATATCGATAGCATGAGTCTTGATATGATAAGAGAGGCAAAAAGCCTACCTGAGGAGAACAAAAAAAAGAAAATTAGGATTATGAAGGCAATATTAGGAACAGAAGAGCTAGGTATGGTATATGAAAAGAGCTACCATAACTCAGTATATGCCGCCATTGAATATATAATACAGAGCACTAGCAAAGAACTGAATGGAGCTAACCATAGCAAGTCTTCTATTTGTTAGGATTCTATAAATTGCCGATAATTTCCCTTATCTATCATCAAGATTATAGCTTTGGGTGCCACTAAATTCGCCCCAAAGGGAGAGTTGATAAAGCTTCACTGTGTCGTTAGGGGGCCAACCTAGAACCGCCATGCGTCGAGATGAGAGGGGCGCTGCCCAACTCATCTCAATGGTTAGAAGCCATAGCAATAGTTAATATTCGCTATACACTCACTTCCACTTCATAAGAGGTAAATTTTCGAATGTTGATAACGCCAGTATCCAAGATTAGATATTGCCCTTTAATGCCTTGAAGTGTACCTGCGACGAGAGGGTTCTTATCAAAATTATGTGAGGTGATTTTACTTGGATGCTGCTCAACTGGGTAAGAGATTTGGGTAATGTGGTCCGTGAGGTGGACGATAGAGTCATCACCAAATTGCTGTTTGATTGCTTGTACTTTATCTTCCACTAATGGCAGCAGTCGAGCAGCTTCCTTTTCGAGCGGCAGTGGGTCGCCGTCTCCTTTGAGTAGCGCTCGCCAGTTGGTTTTATCGGCAATGTGCTTGGCTATTTCTACTTCTATCAAACCTGAAATTTGACGTGTTTTCACTTTGAAAATAGGCAGGCCTTGCGTGGCGCCTTGATCAATCCAGCGTGTGGGAATTTGCGTATGCCTTGTAATACCCACTTTTAGGTTTGAGGTATTAGATAGATAGACAAAGTGATCAACCATACAATTCTCTTCGCCCCATTGCGGCTCTCGGCATGTGCCTTGATCATAATGACAAGTTTCTGGTTTCATGATGCACATGTCGCAGCTGGCGAGCTTTTTCATACAGACGAAACAGTGACCTTGAGAATAGCTTTTTTTGGTCTTTTTTCCACATGAGCAACAATAGATATTACCCGTGTGCAGCAAAGAAATAGGTTTGCCGATATATTGATTCAAGCTGACAAGCTCTTCACCGACAGGAAGCTGATATTGAACGCATTCGTCTAGGGTTGAACGCATTTTTTTAAGTGTACCGGATGCGATTTTTAACATGACATTACTCTGTAATTATTTTAATTAGTGATAAGCGCAGTATATATTATTGGAAGCGCTTTTTAGTTTGCACTGGGCTTGATGCTGGGGTGTGCTTCTTGGCTTTCAGAATGGATTATTGGCTCTTTTGGGCCAAGAAACTTGGGTTGAGTGTGAGTGATATATAAGTCTAAGAATGCCTTGGCGCGCGCGAAGAACTCTCTAATTTGAATAGATAAATCTTCACTTTTAGATGGGCCAGGCACGGCTAAACATTGAGCATTGATGTTAAAGTGTTTAGCGATATAAATGGCGCGTTCACAGTGGAATTTTTGCGAGATAATCAAAAAATGGTCGGTTTCAAAGATCTTTTTGGCGCGGACGATGGAATCTAGGGTACGAAACCCTGCGTAGTCTAGAAAAATATGACTATCTGGCACACCCGCTTTCAATAAATCACGCTTCATTGTCCACGGTTCGTTGTATGAACGATGAGCATTATCACCGCTGAGAAGAAAGTTGCTTACTTTTCCTTCTTTATATAAACGAATAGCGGCTGAAATTCGATGTGTGTAATAGTCATTTAATGTGCGCCCTAAATATTTGCTCGTTCCAAGCACCACAGCCACGTTATAGTGTGGCACTTGGCTATCTTTGGTCATGATGGAGTTTTGCGCTTGGAAAGAAACCCATCGGTCTAAGGTAAAAATGGCGAGAAGGCCAATCATGGCTGCCAGAACAAGGTAGCCTAGTAATTCGGCACACTTTTTTAAAGGTGTGTCTTTGACTGTCAATTTACCTATCAAGCGTCTCACTAGATTTGACGATTCCTTTGCGCCCAGACTCCAACAGCGATAAAGCACAGCATAATCACACTAAACATGACACCGGCCTGCATTTGTCTGAAGGTATGGGCTAAATATGGTGTGGCTTTCACAATGATTAAACCGTAACCAAAAGCGTTAATCAATACAAAGACTAATGTTCTAAATATGAAATGTTGGCTGCGCATTGCTTTGCGGAAAAATCCGTTAATTTCGTTACCGAGTAAGACAAGAATGCAAGCGATAAGTGCGGTTGAAATTTCAAATAGATACGGGCTAAGGGCTTTCCCCATAGGGGCTAATAAATCGAACATATGGAATGAGTTACATTTTAATAACTAAGCGAGTAAATTGGGCCAATCAATACTGGCCCAAATGAATGACAGAGTTCAATGAGCCTTAGAACGCTGTTCGCTTATAGCGACGATAAACGGGTTGCCAGAAATGACGCTCAATCGCGGACTCTAAAGCTTCGTCAGTAATTTCCAAAGCAACACCTTGTTCGATGGCTTTTTTGGCAACGGCAAACGCAATTTTCTTCGATACTGAGTGGATAGATTCGAGTGGCGGCAGCAGAGAACCGTGTCCGTCGATGGCTAATGGAGAACATTCTGCCAAAGCTCGGCTCGATTCCATTAACATTTCATCGGTGACTCGCTTTGCATTGACGGCTAGAACGCCGAGCCCGATTCCTGGGAAAATATAGCTGTTGTTACACTGTGCAATTGGGTAGGTTTTACCTTCATGTGATACAGGATCAAACGGGCTACCTGTCGCTACTAATGCTTCGCCATTGGTCCAACGAATGATGTCATGCGGCGTCGCTTCTACTCGGCTCGTCGGGTTTGAAAGAGGGAAGATGATCGGGCGAGGGCAATGCTTGTGCATTTCCTGAATGATCTCTTTGCTAAATAGCCCAGGCGCACCGGATACACCAATCAAGATCGTTGGCTTGGCGTTTGTCATGACGTCTTGTAACGAATACCCATTGCCGTCGCTTTGCCAATCCTTTGTATCAGAGTGTTTTTGCACAAGCTTTTGCTGGAATTCCAGAAGGTTTGGCATGCCTTCTTGGAGCAAGCCCCAACGATCGACCATGTAAACTTGTGAACGTGCTTGTTCGTCTGAGATTCCTTCTGCAACCATTTGTGCGATGATGGCTTCGGCGATGCCGCAACCAGCAGAGCCAGCGCCTAAGAACGCAATGCGTTGCTCAGATAATTGGCTACCCGCGGCCTTACAAGCTGCAAGTAGTGAGCCTACAGTGACCGCCGCTGTGCCTTGGATATCGTCGTTAAAGCAGCATACTCTGTCTTTATAGCGCTCTAGCAGAGGCATGGCGTTTTTCTGTGCGAAGTCTTCAAACTGGATAAGTACGTCAGGCCAGCGTCTGAGTACCGCCTGAATAAACTCTTCGACAAAATCGTTGTATTCTTCCCCAGTAATACGAGCGTGTCTCGAACCCATGTACATAGGGTCGGCGAGTCTTTGCGGGTTGTTTGTTCCTACATCAAGCACGACTGGCAGGGTATAAGCTGGACTGATACCACCACAGGCAGTGTAAAGTGCCAACTTACCAATAGGAATGCCCATACCGCCAATTCCTTGGTCACCAAGGCCAAGGATTCGCTCACCATCAGTCACTACGATCACTTTTACTTGTTGGTTCGTAGAGTTGTTGATCAGATCGTCTATACGGTCCCGGTTTGAGTAAGAGATGAAAAGCCCACGCCCACGACGGTAAATATTTGAGAAATTCTCACAGGCAGCACCAACAGTTGGCGTATAGATAATCGGCATCATTTCAGAAATATGGTTTTGAACCAGCCGATAAAACAGAGTTTCGTTTGTATCTTGGATGTTGCGTAGATAAACGTGCTTATCCATATCATTTTCAAAATTTTGATATTGCAGGTAAGCGCGTTCAGCTTGCTCTTCGATCGTTTCGGTCGTTTCTGGGAGTAAACCTTCAAGGTTAAACTCCATACGCTCTGAAGCAGTGAAGCCGCTGCCTTTGTTTAATAGCGGGGAGCTGAGGAGAGCTGGGCCAGCAAAAGGTAAATATAGAGGGCGTTTATCGTTGTTCATCTCTAGCCTATTGTAGGGGTGGAAGGAATCTCGCAAATAATAGGGATTACTTAGTTTGATGTAAATAGTTATTCAAGCTTTATAACCGTATACCGACATTAAGCTGAATAAGCGTTCGTCACTACATAGTATATACGCGTATACTAGGATTCAAATTATATTCATTTCAAATTGTCTCATGCTTTCTCTACCTATTGACTCGCTCGAAACGTGCTTTAAAACCGCTATAAAATCTGATCATCTCGTTGTTGAAGCGGAAACGGGATCCGGGAAATCGACGCGGCTTCCAGTTTGGGCTTCACAATATGGTCGGGTATTGGTGATTGAGCCGCGTAGAATCGCGTGCACTTCGCTTGCAGAATTTATTGCTGCTAGCCTGCAGCAGCAATTGGGAAAGGATGTGGGCTATGCCATTAAGCTAGAAAACCGATTCAATGACCAGAGCAATATAGTGTTCGTGACCCCTGGAGTGGCGTTACGCTGGTTTTCAGAGAATCAATTGCAAGACTTTGACGTGATAATGATTGATGAATTCCATGAACGTCGCTGGGATACAGATCTCTTAATGGCGATGTTGAAGCGCCATGATCAACATCGTGTCATCGTCACATCCGCGACAATGGAAAGCGAGAAGCTGCAGAATTATGTCGGAGCTAAGCGCCTCGCTAGTCAAGGGCGCAATTTCTTTGTCGATATTCAATACCGTTGCAATGAAACTCATCAATTGCCTTCCAGTTTCCGATTGGAGCAAAACGTAAAATCTGCCATCGAATCCGTACAAACTGACGGAGATCTATTGGTCTTTTTACCCGGAAGAAAGGAGATTACGCAATGTCTTTCGGTGTTGAAAGGTTTGCAAGACACGATTGTGGTTCCTCTTCATGCTTCGGTAAGCGAAAAACACAAGCAAATTGCGCTGAATCAACAGAGCCAAAAGAAAGTTGTGCTCGCAACCAATGTTGCGGAAACCTCTTTAACCATTCCAAACATCACCGCAGTTATTGACAGTGGTTTAGAGCGACGCACGATACAACGAAATGGTCGCACGACTTTAGTGTTAACCCATATATCTAAGGCCAGTGCTAAGCAGAGAGCTGGCCGAGCAGGCCGTGTGGCGGATGGTGTATGTATTCGTCTTTATGGGCAGTACGCAGCACTAGAGGCGATGACGCCACCTCAATTGCAACGAGAAGATTTAACGGAACCCATGCTCAACGCAGCAGCGTGTGGCTATATTTTAGCGAAGCTGGATTGGCTAGATCTTATACCAGAGAAATCACTGTTAATTGCACAAGAGAAGCTGGCCCTTATGGAGGCCATAGATGAACACGGCCAGATAACCAATCATGGAAAGACGCTGGCTCAACTTCCTATTGACTCTCTCTATGCTGATCTTGTTACTCGAATTAAGAAGCGCTCACTTAAAGAGGCCATGATTGATCTAACCGCTGCGATATCTGTTCCTGCATCATTGTATCGTTTGTCTGGTGATGTGGACTCCGTTGAAGCGCTTAAGTTAAGTGAGCCGTTAGGTTGTGACGCTGCGTTATTGATCAAATTAGTGAGAGGCCAATCCATTGCAGGGGTAGAAGTTGACAAAGAGGTATTAAGAGAAGCTAAGGGCTTAGCCAAGCAAATGCGAGAGTTATTCGAACTTCCAGAGTTAGAGGTCGCGTCTGCGTTTGATAGAGCATCTTTGATCGAAGAAATCGCGTGTCTTCACCCTGAATTGGTTTATGTAAGGCGGGAAAAGCGCAGAGAGTCACTGGCCAACGGAATGGGTGAGATTAACCTCGGTCGCCACTCTAGGGTATTGTCCGATACTGAGGCTGTTTTAGTGCTGGATTTTCATAGTTTACCCGGCAGGGGAGTCAAGCAGACGTTAAGCATTGCAACCGTCATTATGCCCGTTGAGTTAACCCTGTTAGAAAAGTTAGGGTTGGGAGAATGGCGACAAGGAGAAAGTGTTGTTCAAGATCATGTGAGCTATAGCCAATTAGAATTGGTGTACGCTGGTCGAGTTATCGCGTCTAGACAAGTGGAAGCGAAGGGCAGTTACGCGTTAAAGCCGATGCTTGATGCTGTCGTATCGGAAGAGCTGTTGCCTGGATTGGCTAAGGAAATCTCCACTCAGATTGCGTATTGGAAGTTGTACGTTGAACTTGGACTAAGTGACGTTAAAGATCACGGCAATATAACCTTTGAAAGTTGGTTTGTTGAACAACTGTCTTCGTTAGGATTAGAGTCGATTGATGATTTGCAATTATTTTCTGTGGACGACTTTCAATTTGATGGCATTCCGTATTGGGAATACACACAGTTTGCCCAATTGTATCCTTTTAGTTTGTCGTTAGGTGATATCAACCTTGATGTAGAATACAGGACAGGTAAAAAGCTGGTATACGTTGTATATCGTGATGGTTTACGAAAAACTCCACCAAAACGTTGGGAACTACCCAGATGGCAGGGCTGGAGAGTTCAGTTTAAAAAAGCCAGCCGTATACTTGATATTCGGTAATCCACGTCGATGCCAAGATTGAGTCTAATTGTCAATTTGTTACCTTTTCAATGAAAAGGTAAAGGGGAATGTTTACATCTTGTTAAAACATGGGCTTTTATATACCGAGACGACACGCATTAACCATTATAAAATAACCTTTTTTTATAACCTATTGATATATGCCTTCTGTTAGACAATAGTGACTTTTGATATTTTCTATTTGTCGGGAGGCTAAATGGCTCAAAATGAACTCAATTGTGTGGAGTTTGACTATGCTTCATTCCTTGGGGCCTCGTGTGACAAAGAATGGACTTTTTTAGAAGCAGTCAATGTGAGTGTTTCCAACTTTCGCAATGTGGGCATGGGAAACAAGGACGTGGTGGATATTTCACCTCAAGAAAGGCTCTGGAAAGCTGCGTTAAATGCGTTGTCTACTGGGTATAGTGATGAGTCGAACTTGATTGCACTTTGCTCGATAGCAAAATCGGAAAACATCGCTGTTTTTAAGCTCATCATGCCGTATCCACTCAACTCCGCTCAAATTCAATCTATAACGCAGTCCAGTGGTGCTGAGATCTGTGTGCTTGAAAATGATATACAAGACGAGTTTTTGATCAACGTTCACTAGGACGTGGGTATAATTACTTAATTTTCATAGTACTTTGGTCAACATATCCAGCGAATGTTGTAGTGTTTTCCATTGCATTTGATACTCTACAAATAAAGGGACCCTTTATTTAATGTTAGAGGTATGCAATGGAGAAGCTGCTCAAAATTGGAAGCGCGGTAGTCGCTATGTGGATGTCTTTTTCTTCATCCGTTTACGCTGAAGAGAACGCATCAACTTCATCGATTAACTATAACTATTTGTATGCCGATGCAAGCTCTGGCTCCCTGAATGAAGACATTGGCGGAAATAGCAATGTTACCGCAGTCGGAGTGGGTGGCAGTATGTTGTATAAGAACAGTTGGCTGCTGGTCACGGACTATGCCGCTCGGTTTGTCCATCCGGAAAACTTGACCAATGAATATTATTCGTTGCGCCCGGGGGTTGGTTATAAATACAGCATCACAGATAAACTGGATGTTTCGTCCAGAGTCCGCTACGGAATACTCTGGTCTTCGGTAACGGATGACCGAACCAATGCCACACTTTCTAGTGATACCAACTCCATCTATGGGGTGGATCTGATGTTTACCTATAAAGCAATGGAAAACTTAGAAGTGACCCTTGGCGGTGAGTTAAGCAGAAGCAGCCCCATTGATGAAGATATCTTTATACTGCGCGGCGATTACTATATCGACGAACATGTAGCAATAGGGGGCTTTTACACTTATCGTGATGCACAAACCAGCCGAACCAATGAAGGAGGGATTTCCGTCCGATATGCATATTGATATCAGCAAGTTATCGCTTATTTCCCCATCTACTGACTTTCATTCGGCTTTTCAGCAGTTCTATTTTGATTTTGTCCATAATGATCCTTCAAATGCTGATTTCTATTCTGCTGGTAATGAAGACTTCACCGGGTATGTGGGGCAACTTATCAATGAATCAAAGGGAAAGAACTTGCTCCCTGGTTATGTGCCATGTAGCCACTTTTGGTTAATTGACGGCAGGAAAGAAATTCATGGTGCACTTAGGGTACGTCATAATTTGAATTCTAAATGGTTACAAAATGAAGGTGGCCACATTGGCTACGACATTAAGCCGAGTTCTAGACGAAAAGGCTTTGGTAGCCAAATGCTTAGGCTTGGGTTGTATAAGGCACAATCTTTAGGTATCGACAGTATTATGGTGACGGCAGATGATGATAACGTCGGGTCAAGAAAAGTAATAGAAGCCAACGGCGGTCGGCTAGAAAACATTGTAAAATCGCTTGATGGTGATGTGCAGGTCGCTCGCTACTGGATAGATATGTAGTTTCTGGAGAAATTTGTGAAATCATACGACGCCTATTTGTTTGATATGGACGGTACTTTGGTTAATTCAGAGCCGCTTAAAGGAAAAGCCTTGGCGCTTGCATGTGAGACGTTTGGCGCGCGGATAGATTATAAAATTTATAAAGATGTGATGGGGCTGGATTGGATGCAGGTAACCTCCCATTTCTTTAAAAATGCGAACATTTCTCCAAATATTGATGAATTTAATCAAGAGTTTCGTAAGCACTATCAGCAATTGTTGTCATCTGAGCTCACCCTAAACTCGGGTGCAATCGAATTACTTCGTGAATTACAATCCAATGGCAATCCATGTGCGCTGGTGAGCTCTGCTGCAAGGTGGATGATAGATTCCATTACCAGTCAACTTGGTATTGAAAAGTTGTTTGATACTATCGTTTCTAAGGAAGACGTCATAGAGCATAAACCTGCACCTGAAGCTTATCACCTTGTCATTAAAAAGCTTGGTACGACACCAGGGCAGTCACTAATTTTTGAAGATTCCTGTGCCGGAGTACAGGCTGGAATAGCAAGTGGCAATGACGTGATTGCTGTTACGCACTCGTTTAACAAAAATCACGATTTCACTGGCGTTATCCAAACGATAACCAATTTTAGAGACTTTAAATATACCTAAGTGATGAAATCAGCCGCAGCGAACTGCGGCTGTTTCAGCTCTACTACACTAGCTCGGCCAGCATCTCTTCAGAGTATTCCACCATTTGCTTGCCTAGTTTTACTTTTTCTACATAGTCTGGGTTTGCAATCAGTGGACGACCTATGGCAAGCAAATCAAATTGATTTTTTTCTATTGCTTTACTGCCCGATTCAGCGTCGTAGCTACCCACACCAATTAAAATTTTACTTGAGTGTGAACGCAAATAGTTGGAAATCGTGCCACCTAAGTAATCGAACTCCATGCTGTCATCAAAAATCCCACCGTGAATATACGCGATATCTCGTTTATCAAGCTCTGACAAGAAAAGATCAAATACGGCCCTATCTCTTGGATCAGTGTCGATGTGAACATAAGCCCCCGGAGAAAGGCGTAGTGCAGTTCGATGTCCACCTATTTTTTCTATAATTGCATCAATAACTTGAAGTGGAAAGCGAGTCATATTTTCAGGAGTCGATCCATATTCATCCGTACGTATATTACTGTTATAGTGAAGAAATTGGTCAATCAAATAACCGTTTGCACCATGAATTTCAACCCCATCAAAGCCCGCTTCTATTGCATTAGACGCCGCTTGAGCATAATCAAGGACAAGTTGTTCAATTTCTTGTTTATTAAGTGCTTTGGGTACAACGTAGGTGAGCTCGCGCATCCTTGGCACAGAACCTTCAAAGGCGATAGCAGAAGGGGCAACGGTTTCACCGCCAAAAAAATGAGGGTGCGCAACGCGACCAGTGTGCCATAGCTGGGCAAAAATTTTACCGCCATTACGATGAACCGCTTGGGTTACGGCTTTCCAACCCTCGACTTGTTTGGCAGTAAACAGGCCTGGAGTGTTCGGATAACCTTGGCCGTCAGGGCGGATAATAACGGCCTCAGAAATGATAAGGCCTGTCTCAGCTCTGCGTGCGTAATAATCTGCCATTTGTTGGGTTGGAACTAAGTTTTCATCGGCCATACACCGTGTCAGTGGTGCCATGACAATTCTATTTTTTAGCGTGATAGTGTCGTTGAGAGTGACGGGTTCAAACAGGTTATCCATGACGTTCTCCGAATGTTATTTGAATGACCGTTCAAGAAAATAAATCAATTTGAACGATCATTCAAGTATTAATTTTGAATGTTTGTTCAAAATTAATTACACTCGCCATAGAGATGCTAAGGAGTTACACGCTATGCGAAATGCTGAATTTGATCGCGAACACGTACTGCGATCTGCAATGGAAGCATTTATTGCTAAAGGATACAGCCAAACGAGTATGCAGGATTTAAAGAAAGCAACTGGGTTGCATCCAGGCTCAATTTATTGTGCGTTCGACAATAAAAGAGGTCTTCTGCTGGCTGCTTTGGAGCAGTACAGAAGTGAGAGAAGCGAGCAATTTCATGAACTATTTTTAGAGTCAACGTCTGTGTTGAGTGGTATTGAAGCTTGTCTTGATCATGTTGTTGAAGAGTGCGAAAGTGAAAATATCAAAGATTGCTTATTACAAAAAGCTCTGAGTGAGCTATCGCAACAAGATGAAGAAGTCGAAGCGGTAATCAGTAGTATGTTAAAAGAGTGGCAAGATGCCTTTGAGGCAAAATTAACGGTCGCTCAAAAGAATCAAGAAATCTCGTCAACGAAAAACTGTGCTGAACTTGCCCAGTATTTGGTAATGAGTATCTATGGGTTACGTACTTTGTCGCACACTAAACCTGCCCCTGGAACACTTAAAAACCTGACTCAGATGATCATGTGCTCAATAAAAAACTAAACAAATAGCCCCGACTATATTGAGAATATAATCGGGGCTAGGATGCGTTGAATTCACTGTTAAGTTAAGACTTGAGTTTTCTTCTTCGCTTGAGCGATGCCATTTAGAGAGTAGGCAATCACGCTAGCAATCGTGCAGTAGGCGACAACGCGGACAACCGTTGTCATCGTGCCGTCGTACATATCACTGCTGATATCAATAATAATGGCCACTAGCGCCAATCGAATGGCGGTGACTAAAGATGCGCTAACACCAGTTTGCCCAGGGCATGCTTCCATTGAGCGAGTAAAGAAAATACCAATACAGATTCCCGCGCCAAATGAGTAGATCACCATAGCTAAGGTCACGAGCAATGGGTTTTGCTGCCAAGCTGTTGGCATTGTCCACATGATTAATGAAGAAACGATCAAAATGACGTAGCCGATGTTCTTCATTTTGTTGAGCCCAAACCAAGTGATCAATCGACCACTATTCACACTGGCAATAACAAACGCGACAAGCAGACTGAATTGATAGAATGGGAACGTTTCCTTGCTCACCCCAAGCTTGTTAACAAAAATGACCGACATATTGGATACAAACACCATGTAGCCTGCGAAAATCATCGAAGTCACGATGGTATTGGCCCAAAACTCTCCATTTTTAAGTACGAGTAAGTAGTTTTTGCCTATTTCGTTGACCGAAAATACTTTTCGTTTTTCTACAGGCAAAGATTCGGGCAGTTTTGTAAAACAGATTCCACCGGTTATTAAGGCTAAGCCTGCAATAAACAGAAAATTATAATGATAGCCAAATTGATAGTTTATCCAGCCACCTATCATAGGAGCAAACGCAATTAAGCTCACGACTAAGCTATTTAGATCGCCTACTAATTTCGCCGCTTTCTCTGCTTTGTATAAATCAAAAACAACCGCAGAACCAATAATCATACATGCTGCACTACCAAAGCCTTGAATAAAACGCCAAAAGATAAGTGTCTCTATCGTTTGTGAAAAAACACAGCCAAAGCTTGCAATGATAAATAAAGCGTAACCAATATTTAGAACACGTTTTCGGCCAAAGGAATCAGAGGCAGGACCATGTATTAAAGCGGCTAAGCAAACACCAAGGAAATTGAAGCTGAGCACTCGCTGAATCATAAGCTCATTGGTTGCATAAGCATGCATCATATCTGGAAATGCAGGCAAATAGATATCCGTTTCCATAGCAGCAGCTAGAAAAATCAATAAGATCAAAAAGCGAATAGACCGTTCGCTGTATTGATGTTGTGACATGATGGATCCCCATAAAATATGTCTGTTTACAAACCAAAAGATGCAAAACGACATGTGGTTTGTATACGAACAAAAGATAAGTAATGAAGTACAACTGTCTAGAATCTAAAAGCGGCAAATAGTGATTAAAGCTTGTAAAAGCCTATAGATAGTAGGTTGGTTGTAAGGTCAGATTATCGAGTCCAGCTCCAAAAATACTTATTTAATAAGTATTCCCACAGTTTTACCTGACTAATAAAGCTATGTTTGACTTGTCGTAAGTCTTTTTGATGATGAAGAGAGGATAGATTTCATCGCGAGCCATTCTACCGAAATTTTCCTAAGTTACAAGTATTACATTTAAATTTATTTATTATAGCAATATGAAAGCTTATAGGAATAAGTTCAAAATTAATTGAAAGATTAATATTCAACTAGTTTTAATGAGCTGAGACCTTACAACCCGTAGGTTTTATTTGTATATTCTATAAGTTTTAGGGCTGGAAGTGAGATATATCTCATTGCTTTTTATAGGGAAAGTGTTTCTGTCCTGAGAATAAACAGCACGGTAAATGATCCAAGACTTTAGTCTTAGAGAAATTTTGTCAATTTTTTATTAGCATTTTCTGGATCTTAATCCTTCGAAGTGATAAAAGATGCGGTTCATTTGACTAATACATTGTATAGCGAGTATTAGTTGCGACGTTTTGTCTGTAGTGATCCAAAAAAGTAAAACGATATCAATAATCCCTAGATCGACGGATCGTAGTGGAACTGGTTAATTAACAACCTATTAGCCAGCCTATTTTAATAAACAACGGAACACAACATGTTATTAAGAAATTTAAAAGCAAGGCATCTGAATATGATTGCGCTTGGTGGCTCAATCGGGACGGGAATTTTTCTCGCGAGCGGTTATGCTATCTCAGTCGCTGGCCCCGGTGGTGCAATCGCTGCGTACACACTCATCGCTATCATGGTGTACTTTTTAATTACTAGTCTTGGGGAGATGGCAACTCACAAACCGACGACGGGTTCATTTTGCGAGTATTCTACTGAGTACGTCAACTCGTCGTTTGGCTTTGCGATGGGGTATAACTATTGGTTCAATTGGGCAATCACCATCGCAGCAGAAATATCAGCAGCAACCATCATTGTGAAGTTCTGGTTTCCCGATGTTTCTCCTTTGCTGGTGTCCGGACTATTCTTTGTTTTAATTCTTGGTGTTAACCTCTTTTCAGTTAAAGTTTTCGGTGAGACTGAGTACATCATGTCTTTTCTAAAAGTCGCTGTTATCATCATATTCATCGTGTTAGGGACATGTTTGGTATTTACTCAGCCTCATTTTGGCGCCACTAACTTTACCATTGCTGACGGTCCATTCCATCATGGTTGGGCAGGTTTTATTAGTGTCTTTCTAGTGGCTGGTTTTTCTTTTCAGGGTTGTGAGCTGATTGGGATCAGTGCTGGTGAGACGAAAGATCCAGAGAAAAACATACCTAAAGCAGTAAAAAGCGTGTTTTGGCGCTTGCTGCTATTTTATATCCTTTCTACTTTGTTGATCAGTCTACTAGTACCTTTTAATGACCCAAGTTTGGCTCATGGCGACAGCGTAGAATCGAGCCCATTTACACTCGTGTTTAAACATTACTTTGACATGGGCATAGCGACAAATATGCTCAACTTCATTGTGCTAATTGCGGTAATTTCTGCGGCGAATGCGAGTATGTACTCATCCACACGTACTTTATGGTACATGGGTGAGAATGGACAAGCACCAAAGATTTTCAGTAAAACTACTTCTTTTGGCCTTCCAATATATGCGTTGTTAGCGACAGCCGTTGTCGGTTCAGCAGTGTTTTTATCGTCTTTTACAGGTAATGGTCAGCTATTCACGATTCTGGTGAATATTTCAGCGTTATGCGGTTTTATTGCGTGGTTTGGTATTGCGTTAAGTCACTATTGCTTCCGCAAAAAGGTTCTAAAGGGTGACACGTCTAAGTTGAAATATACGGCCAAGATGTTCCCTTATGCGCCAGTCATCTCAATGATTTTCATTGCCGTGATTATTGCCGGGCAAGCCTTTGAGATGAAGCTTACGGTTTTCAATGTGGCGACCAACTATGGTGCATTGATCGCGTTTGTTGCCATCATGCTAGGACATAGACTTTTCCGCACTAAAGCCCAGCCACAAGTACAGCTTAACAAGAGCTAATATCTCATTCCTTAGATTTAAGGGGCCTAGTTTACTAGGCCCATTTTTTACCTTTCATCAAGATAATCGGGTTAGTGTATGACAGTATTTGCTTGATTTATAAGCTCAACTTTCTCCTTTTCCTACTATTTTGTTTGTGCTGCCTGGTCTTTCAACGGTATAGTCCACGTAAAGTAAGTCAAAAACGAAGAGCAATACATAAAGAACAAGTTTAACCAGTTGAATAAAAAGGATAAGTAGGATGTATAAGCTGGACAAAAACAATAAATTGAATACAGAAGTGGATAATTCAGCAGTAAAGAAAGCCGTGATTTATTCCATTGTGAGTTTGGTGATACTCATAATTGTCTTTAACTCTTTTACGTCCGTAAAAGCCGGTCATGTAAAAGTCGCAACAATTTTTGGCAAGGTGCAGCCGAAAGTTTTTTACAATGGATTTCATTTGGTGAACCCATTTGAAAAATTCACCACATTTGACGTTCGAAATAAGTCATTACTGTTCGCTGGTGTACCAGTGCCGACTCAGGATCAGTTGACATCTGAAATTGATGTCAGGATCCAATATAGAATTAATGCTGCTTTGACGCCAAAAATTTTAGAGAATACGGGTACTGCTGAGCAGCTAGTGGACGTCAAATTAAAAAGTCAGGTCTACTCCGTATTAAGGGATGTGGCGAAAACAGTTCCGAAAGCAGAGGATTTCTTCGACAGCAGCACCCAAAATAGAATGCAAGATAACATGTTGATTGTTCTACGAGATCGTCTTGCGAAATTTGGCATTGAAGTACAACAGGTTCTTTTGAGTAATACCAAGCTTCCTGAATATATTATTCAAGCCATCAAATCGAAAAAGGTACGAGAGCAACAAGTACAGCAGGAAAAAGCTGAGTTGCAACGTATTGAAATAGCATCACAACAGAAAGTCGCTCAAGCCAAGGCAGATGCAGAAGCGGCGGCGCAAACAGCCAGAAAGACAGAAATCATTGCTCAAGCAGAAGCGGCAAAAACCAAAACGTTGGCAGACGCTGAAGCGTATAAGATCGAAAAGGTTGAGAACGCTTTGAGTAAAGCGGGCAAAGGCTATATTCAATTGCAATCTTTAAATACATTAGCGGCAATGGCAAAGGATCCGTCCAGCAAGTTTTATTTTCTTGACGGAAAAAGCAGTCAGCCATTTCCGTTACTTAACTTAAACAAATAACTAGGATGTAGTCGGGGCCTTCTAGCATAGAAGGCTTCTTTCTATCAAGCATCGCTTACAAAGTTATCCAACCTCAGGCAGTTGAGCAGTTCGAATGTGTCGCTTGAGACAAATTGTTCGGTGATGTTCTTGAAGGCACGCTGAGAGTTGTAGCCCCAAGACACGGGGTAGCATCTTATTTTTGCCTTTTTAGCGGCTCTGTAATCTCGTGTTTCGTCTCCCACAAACACTAAGTCTGAAGAAGAGATCTTTTTCTCTTTCATAAAAAGTCGAATATCGAAAGATTTACCAAACAGCGAGCTGGCGCAGTTAATGGAAGAAAAGTAGTGCTCCAAATTGTTTAACGTCAATAGCTCGGAAATGTTCTCGTACGAGTTGGACGACAAAATATGCAGCTCGATGTTTTTTCTATGCAACTCTATAATCAACTCAGAGATCCCCTTCTGTATCTCAATACTTTCAAGGTTGTTATGAATCTCTGATGTGATTGATTTTTTGATGCTAGGGAGTTTGAAAATGGGAATTTGTAAAGTCTTGAGTACCTGCCATGACGATAGATCTCGCAATTGATCCCAATTTGGTGTTTCAGCTTGGGTTGTGGTGATATCCAGTAGCTTGTGATAAACAATGGTGGATGTGTCAAACAGGGTGCCGTCAAAGTCGAAAAGAATATGCTTCATGTTTTATGCCAACTGGTAAGCTATTGAAATGGCAGCTTACCATACATTGCGTTTGTATCAATGTGGATGTTGACGGGGTTATTCACCCACATATTTCTTTAGTATTGCGTTCGCTTCACCACTGCTCTTTAGATCATTTACAATGCTTTTTAGCTGATTAATGGTCGACTCATCAGAGAGCTTGTTAGAGACCTGTAAATACATGTGTTGAGTGTCAAAATACAATGGTGGTGCGAACTCACTTCTCTCTAAACCTTCATTTTTGAGTAAAAAGTAGAATGACTGGTCGATGGCGAGCAACGCATTGATCCGGCCATGTTTGAGCATTTTTATTCCTTGCCGATAATTTTTTACTTCATAGAGATCAAGCTGTTCGTGGTTCGGTATTTTTCGGTAGAAAGTAGCATTTCTCAACATACCTACTTTCTTCCCACTTAATTCTGTCAGCTCTTTAATTGGTTCGTTTGGCATTGATACAATCATTGACTTCAGTTCGTACACGGGTGCAACGAGTACCACCTGACCATCTAACGCGCTATTTGGTAACAGCATCGACATATCAGCGTCACCATTAGCGAGCTCTTGTACCACTCGAGCAAATGGTTTTAATTTGGTGTCGTATTTGAAGTTGGCCCTGTCAGCAATTTGATTGATTAACTCATAGGTGGTGCCTTGCGTGCGTCCCTGGTGTTGAAATCCAGCAGGTACAACATCGATGATCACGATATTAATAGACTTAGCGTATGTGGAGAATCCAATAAGCCAAGACAACAAGGTGAATATCATGATTAAGTACTTCACTCGACGCCTCCATATCTCACAGTACTTAATCGAATATAGACCATTTTGGCAAAGTGCTATTTTTTGCGGCGATCATCCATTCCTTTCATTGGTCAGCTCATTACTCTCGTAATCATCAATTTTTTCTCTAGCTTACGAGACAGCATGATAATCACACAAATGAGCACAAAATAGACTGCGACCGCTACCAAGTAGGTTCTGAAAAATAAGAAGTTTGAGGCCGCAACTTCTTGAATTTGGTTAAAGAAATCGCTATATCCAATTAGAAATACAATGGTTGAGTCCTTTAAATTATTAATTACTTGGTTGGTCAGTGAAGGTAAAGCAGCGATGAAGGCTTGAGGAAGAATGATGAACCTGAATCGTTGGAATGACGTGAAACCTTGCACGATGGATGCAGTAATTTCATCGGCTTCCATGCCGTTGTAGCCTGACAATAAATAAGAGCAGTTATATGCGCCAACGTTTAAAGTAAAACCAATGATAGCAACAGCATTGGCGCTAAGGTGTATTCCTTGTTGAGGCAAGCCGTAGTAAGCCACGAACAACCAAATGAGTAATGGGGTACCGACAAAAAAGCTGACGTAAGATTTCACCACTTTTCGGACAATGCCATTTGAGTTGATAAACAAAAAGAACAATAGCAACCCCATGACAAAACCAGTAATGCTGACGACGGTCGTTAGCTCAATGGTTTTGTAAAGAGAGATGAGAATGGTCTCTTTTCGTTGTAGTAAGTCGTTGAATAAATTAATCCACCTTTCCATATACTCACCCCTAGGTAAAGAAATTATTGATTTCTTCGCATTGATTATGATTGGCAAGCTGGTGTATTTTTCCTTGAGCTTTCACTTCGCCGTTGGATAGAAAAACGATGTCGCTATCTAAATACTTCGCTAAGTTTAAATCATGAGTCACACAAATAATCGTGATGTGGTATTCGTTGAGCTGTTTGATCAGATCGCCAATTTTTCTAGACATCAATGGATCGAGTGCTGAGGTAGGTTCGTCCAACAGAATCACTTTCGGATTCATGGCTAGCGTTCTCGCGATAGCCACGCGCTGCTTCTGTCCACCTGATAGTTGGGCTGGATACTTGTGCTTGTGTTCTTCCATATGCATTTTTTCAAGAACTGATGTCGCTATCTCGTTGGCTTGAGCTTTTTCCATTTTCTTAATTTTTCTCAGTGCCAAAGTGACGTTGTCTATAACAGATAGGTGTTTATATAAGCCAAAACTTTGGAATACCACACCGATATCTTGGTGTAAGCTAGACTTGTCTTCGAGCAAGTTTTTTTGATTGAAGACAATTTTCCCAGAGGTAGGGGAGAGAAGGTCGATAATGCAGTTAATTAGCGTTGATTTTCCGGAGCCAGAAGGCCCCATTACCAACTTTATTTCGTTTTCTTTCACATCGAAGCTGACATCTTTTAATATCTTCGCACTTTCGATATCAGCATGTAAATTCTTAATACTCAATATGGGCATGGTTGATACTCTAAAACTCGTTGATACCAGGAATTTGATATTTCTTTTCTAAAAACAGTGTGATGGAATGGAAAAGCTTGTAGATCAAGTAATACAGAATTCCTGCCGTTGTATAGATCAATATGGCGTGGTTAGAGGTTGTAGAAAGAATCGAGGCATTTCTTGTAATTTCAGGAATACCCACCACGTATGAGAACGGGGAATATTTAAGAATAACCGTAAATTCATTAATAATTCCTGGGGTGGAAAATCGCAGTGCTTGAGGTAGTTCGATATTCAAAAATATTTGTTTCTTAGTTAAGCCAAACATTCTTGCTGCGAGTAGCTGTGTAGGCTCTATTGTGGTCAACATGCCTCTCATGAGCTCATATATATATGAACCTGATATTGCCCCGATAACAATACACATGGTTTCTAAAGGCGACAAACTGATGTCTATGGCGGGTAAGCCAAAATAGACCAGAAAGATCAGCGGAAGTATGGGGATTGCACGAAAAATAAAGCTAAAGGTATCACAAGCTTTGAGAACAATGGGTTGGTTAAGTCTATTTAAAATGGTGAGTATAAAACCCACCATAAACGCGGAAAGTGCACATGAAAATGTCACTAAGATAGTATAAGCAGCACTCATCGAGAGCTGCTCAACAATATTTAAAAACGCCATATGAACGAAGTTATCCTTTCAGCCATTTATCTAGCGTTTGTTTGACGTCTTCTTTGCCTTGTTTCGATTCGATGAACGCATTGAATTTCGCTCTAATTGGTGAACCTTTTTTGAAAGCGAATCCAAGCTTATCGATACCGTTAAAGGAGTACGCAATTTCAATTGGGAAGTGACGCTTGAACTTGTAGTCGTTGTAAACCGGCAGCTCAATAAACGCCAAATCTAAATTGCCATTCATAAGATCAGACACGGTTTCGTTGTAAGAAGGATACAATTTCACATCTTTCAACGAGTAGTAGTGCTTAGGTTCGAGTTTGTTTTTGATAAGCCCACTGTACGCCATTCCACGAGGATAACCGATGGAGTATTTCTTAAGCTGGTCCAAGTTGGTGATATGGATATCTTTCTTCTGCGTGCTGACTAAGTACCATGAGTTGATGAAGTATGGGTGGGAGAATTCCATCACTTTCTCGCGCTTCGGCGTGATAGAAATACCGGAGAAGGCCATATCGGCTTTTCCACTTGCTACTGCTCCAAGCATGCCCTGCCAGTCATAAGAAGTGAGTTTGTATTTGTAGCCATACTTTTTCGCGAACTCTTTAAATAGATCTAAGTCAGCACCAACAATATGGTTGTCTTTTTGGAAAAGCATTGGTGGAGAACTTGGAGAAACCGCCACTTGAATGACTTTTTCTTGCGTATCTTTTTTGTCTGCATTTTTCTGGTTATCGCATCCTGCCAGAGTTAAAGAGACAGCAATAAGTCCAGCAACCAGTGCCGGTACTTTTATTTTACGGAACGATGTCATTTTAATTTCCTATAAAAATAAATGTTATTTTATTACGTTGTGTTTAGAGGCATTTATATAGTTAACATAAACAAATTTCACGATAAATACATATGTGATGAAAAGTATGTTTATTGGCAAGAAAGTGACTTATTGCGTTTATTTATGTGATCTTAATTGAAAATAATACCGATTTAATTGATTTAATTATCACTATTTATTCGTGAGAAGCTATGATATTGATATTTTGAAAATTACTTAGAATAATAAATAATATTAATAGGCTGTTTATTTTGTTAATTTGTGGAAATTTAAAAAAATATAAGCACTCTGTAATTTATTAGTGGAGTCGATTAATACTTATGTAATTGGAGATTGAAGCTTTCTTTACTTGATCTAAATCATTTACCTGGACATAACTTAGGTATATACCACTCATCATTCGGTCAAACAATAAGCTAAACACAATACTGTATACCCAAGTCACTTCAAGCTTGATCACTGATGGTTCACCTAACCAACCGAGATCCCATTTAATAAGAAATTTATCAAATGCTGCTCTAGTATTAATAGATTATGTGAATGTAATGATGAGGCGTGGAAACGCAATGTATATATCCCGATCTGGCAGACAACATAAAGGTGAACAGCCAATCTTATGGTGTGTCATTCGCTTGTTTTTTGTGTTGATTCTGAGCTTGGCACTATCGGGATGCAGAGAAGGGTCGTCGGATCAAGAAAGCAAAAAACTGGTTGATATTCAAATTGCCACCAAATCAGGTGGTTCTATCGACGTTATAGCAAAAGGTCAAAGTGATCAGTTGGTCGCAACCGGTGTTTTTAGCGACGGTACAACCGTCGATCTTACTCAAGTTGTCAGTTGGAAAAGTAGTAATTCGTCAATCGCGACGGTGAGTGATTCTGGCCTAGTGACGGGATTGAAAGACGGACAAGTAAAAATTAGTTCTAGTGATGACGATGTGAAAAGTGCAAATACATTGACCATAGACGTGGGTCAGGCTTCCTTGAAAGAGATTCAAATTACGCCACCGCTTAATGTGCTACCTTTGGGTTTTTCGCAACAGCTGGTCGCAACAGGCATTTACACCAACAATTCCACAAAAGATTTGTCGAAAGAAGTGCTGTGGTCCAGCAGCAGTAAAAATGTCAAAGTGAAAAAACATGGGCGAGTGGTCGCTGTGGCTGAAGGCAGAGCGGATGTGACGGCTTACTACAAAAAGCGCAAGTTGCGAAGCAATAATGCGGCTAAATTTAAAGTCGCCAAAGATAGACTGGAGTCGATTGAAATTGTACCTGACCAGCTCTCTATAGCGCTAGGAACTACGGGAAAAGTAGAAGCATTTGCGCACTTTTCTAGTGGAGAGAGGCTAAATATTACTCATTTGGCTCACTGGGTCAGTGCTGGGACAGCAGAAATAGTTAAAGTACGTAAGTTAGGTCATGTTAAAGGGAAACTCACTGGCAGCACGTCGTTGGTTGCAAAATATCACCATGTGAAAAGTCAAAATTCAGTACACATTAAGGTTACGCCTGCTGTACTTCAGGATATTGAAATTGTCCCGCCGAGCCTAAGCATGCCAATCGGGTATTCAAGAGACTTGACTGCGATTGGTTTGTTTAACGATAAATCCTCCCAAGAGATAAGCCAACATGTTCGTTGGCACGTTGAAGATTCCAACGTTGCCCTAGTTAAACACCATGGTAAGCTTTCTGCCCTTGCACAGGGAGCAACGCATATTTCAGCACGCTCAGGCAATGTTGCAAGCTCCGCTACGCTGGATCTCGAAGTCACAGGTGCGGCATTGAGTGAAATCCAGATAACACCAAACTATAATCAGTTACCTGCAGGCTCAGCCAAACAGCTGAAAGCGATCGGCGTATTCAATGATGGCTCGACAAAAGACTTAACCTCTACAGTTTCATGGGTTAGCGACAATATTAATATTGCAACGGTTAATTCATCGGGTTTAGTGACTGGCGTCTTAGCAGGTAAAGCTCATGTTAAAGCGTTTGACAAGCACTCAGGCTTGTCTGGCAGCGTTGCGGCCAATATTTATGTTACTGCGGCAAAACTTAAATCTATCGAGATTTTTCCACCTAGTGTGGTGATGTCTGCAGGAGAAACCTATCCAGTAACCGCTGTTGCTAGCTATAGCAATTTGTTTACCGAGGATGTCACGGCTCGTGTATCGTGGAAAAGCAGTAACACTCGTGTGGCGAGCGTGGACGACAGTGGCCTATTGCATGCAGGTATGTCGGGAAACACCCGAATATCAGCGTACGATGAATATTCCAACGTCGCTAGTATATCCAATAGTGAGGTACAAATTAGCAGCGCCGAATTACGTTCGATACAGATTGCGCCACAAGGTGCTTCTGTCGCTCAAGGATATCCGATTCAGCTCAGTGCGATTGGTCATTTTGCCGACGGCACTTCGCGTGACATTACTCAAGCTGTGTCTTGGCACAGTGATAACCTCAGCGTAGTAGAAGTGGAGCTGGATGGTATCGCGATCGGCAGTGCATTGGGCACAGCCAATCTGGCTGCAAAGTATCGAGGAAGCAGAACATTAGTGTCAAAGCCCATTCCTTTGACGGTGACAGGTTCCGTCCTATCGAAACTGGTTGTTCAACCCAATAGTATAAATATACCAAAAGGCTATGACGCGCAATTGCACGTTGAGGGGACCTTTTCTAGTACCAGCAAGCCTGTCGCTATGATCGATGTGTCTTGGTCTTCATCTGATATTGGCGTTGCATCTGTTAGTGAGGATGGAGTCATCACGGGTAATGCGGCTGGTTCTACCACAGTAGCAGCGTACGATTCCCGCTCTGGTATCTCGAGTGAGCCGATTGCGGTTGCAGTGAACGACTCAGACCTTGCCGAGCTCAATGTCACCCCGAATGAGCCACAGCTGGCGTTAGGCGCTAAGTTACAGCTGTCTGCTGTGGCTACGTTTAATGACGGGACGATAAAAAATGTGACAAACTCTTTATCTTGGATAAGCGATAACCCAGATATCACCATGATTGACACAGTAGGTGTTGCTTATGCGGTAGGAAAAGGAATCACCAACATATACGCGTTTGATCCTATCTCAGAAGTGAAAAGCGATACGATAACGTTCACCGTTACCGACGCGACCTTTTATTGTCCCGCAGCAGAGCTTATCAACAGAGAACAAGTTCTGGCACCAATGATGGTGCAGCCCAATGACAGTGACTTGCAAGACCAATACCAAAGTAAAGGACAAGATAAACGTTGGCAGTATCAGCTTAAGTTAACAGATGCGCCAGTCACTAACCTCGATGTGGCGTACATGCCTGTATCGTCAATGGATGGGGAGCGGGCGTATTGCCAATATAGAACCCAAGCAGGGCAGTATATTAAATATATCTCTGGAGGCACTTATTCTAGTTGTTCATCCGTTGAGTTAGGTGGTTTTAGTGGACGTTGTATAGCCACCAATGACTCACCTTAAAATAAATTTACTGTCAATTTAAAATTAGTTGATAATATTTTTATTATTAAAGACAAGGTGTTAATTAGCCACTCCTCTCGTTTCCTTCATAAACAATATTTTTGTTTTTCTACCTTAAGTTTCTCTTAAGTTTTATCCCGTAAATTTTAACGTAATTGTTAATTGAGGGCTTGATAGTGAGAAAAGACTTAAGCAAACACAGCCAAAGATTGGAAATCGTTGAGCCAAGTCACCCTCTATGGAAAGAAGTGACTTATCAAATTCGGACTCGATATAAACACGCATTTGGAGCGGTACTCTGTTCTTTTATGCCCACCTTTTTGGTCATGATGAAAGGACAAAGAATTATATCTATATGCGGTTTTCAGAGCGCAAAATATAAGCCTTTGTTTTCCGAGCAATATTTATCTAATTCGGCAAATGCTATTTTGAGCGGAATATACGGTGAAACGGTTGATCGTTCTAAGCTGGTCGAGTTTGGACAATTGTCGTTATTTACTAAGGGTACATCTCCACTGCATTTCTACATGATAGCGGAGTTTTTGGTAGAGCAAGGTTATGAGTGGGCTATTTTTACCGCGACGGATCCCCTTCATGCCCTAATGTCAAAACTCGGCTTGAAGCTAGAAGTTATTGATCGTGCAGATAAAAGCCAAATCCCCAACGCAGATAAAATTTGGGGCTCTTATTACCAAACAAGCCCCAGAATCGTGGCAGGAAACATCAGAGAAGGCCTTGAACATCTTCATGCCATTTTTGCTGAAAAGAAATGCTGTTTAGGCAGGAGTTAACCATGAACCAGATCTTAGAAGCGCTTGATCGACAAGCGATGAATAACCCACAGCAACTCGCTTTTGTTGGCCAAAGTCACCAAGGCAGTTACTGCTCGATTAGCTACCAAGACCTAAAAAACGAGGTAGAAGCGATAGCGAACGTGTTTCGCTCAATGAAGATGCGCTGTATTGCATTAAGAGCGGAAAACAGTGTCGATTGGGTGGTCATTGATTTGGCGGCAATGAAAGCACAAGTATCGATTGTGCCTGTGCCCACTTTTTTTTCAGAGCAGCAAGTGGCGCATACTCTGAAGGAAACGCAAGCCGATTATCTTATCGGTGACTGGGAAAGTGACAATCATGAATTGACACGTTTACGCGGTATGCCAGTTTATTCATCCAGAACAAAGGCTACAGATTATTCCGCTGAGCCATTTTTAGCTGTCGATAAGGTGTTGCCTGGAACATGCAAAATCACCTTTACATCCGGATCAACCGGTCAGCCTAAAGGGGTGTGTCTAAGTGAGCAGAACTTGGTTACTGTCGCGGTGGCTTTAGCTAAGTCTATGCAATCCGGAGGTAATGTTCCGGCAGGTAGCCATCTAGCATTTATACCGCTTTCAACGCTACTAGAAAATATCACCAGTGTTTACGTGCCTCTATTGTTGGGCAAGACATCTCTTGTGTATCAAGGGCAACGCTTGGGCTTAATCGGCTCCAGTCATTTGGATTTCATTCAGTTTGCTAAAGCTCTCGCAGAGTTTTATCCAAGTAGCATGGTGATCACGCCAGCCATATTGATGGCATTGATTCAAATCGTCGCTGAAACCCCTTCTTTAGCCCAGTCGTTTTCCTTTATCGCGGTCGGTGGTGCTCGTGTGGCACCAGAGCTAATAGAGAAGGCACATCAGTTAAATCTGCCTGTCTATGAAGGTTATGGCTTATCTGAGATGGCTTCTGTTGTTGCACTTAATACAGCAGCAGGCTCAAAGCCGGAAACAAGCGGCCAATTGCTTGAGCACCTAGAGGCGAAAGTAACGGAAGACAACGAGTTGCTAGTCCGTGGCAATGTTGCATTGGGATATTTAGGGGAGCCGTTTGAGTCGACTTGGTTCAAAACTGGCGATCTCGCCTCGATTGATGACGATGGATATATCACCGTCGTTGGACGAAAGAAAAACCAAATTATTACCGGGTTTGGCCGCAATGTGTCACCAGAGTGGGTGGAATCACAAGCTCAGGTTTATGCGCCAGGGTATTCCGTGATTGTGACAGGAGACGAGCAAATGGGTCTCACAGCAATTATTGAGGAAGACGAAGGCATTGAAGACAGAATGAACGCATTAAACCGTTCTCTTCCTGACTATGCACGTATCGCCAACCTGTTGGTGGTGTCCGATTTATTTTCTAGAACGACATGGTTTACCTCGAATGGTCGTCCTAAGCGTACAACCATTGAATCTTGGGCTAGATGCGTACTCGACCAAACCATTATCGATCCTTCTGTGTCACTTAAAACACTCAAGACACAGTTTGGCACCGAAGAACTTAGGAGCACGTTATGAGCACTTTCTTTGCAGATCTCAAGCAAAATACATCGCTAGCCCAACAAGAAATGTTGGATGCGCCAATTTTTGAAGCCTGTTTGCGCGGTGAAGTAAACATGGACACTTACCTCAGTTTTTTGACCCAAGCATATCACCATGTGAAGCATACAGTGCCTTTACTGATGGCTTGTGGTAGTCGCTTACCACAAGAGTATGAGTGGGTAAGAGAAGCACTAGCTGAATACATCGAAGAGGAATATGGTCATCAAGAATGGATATTAAATGACATTAAAGCATGCGGTGGTAATGCAGAGGCGGTTAGGGCGAATCTTGACAACGGCAAAGCCAGCCAAGCTATTGAGTTGATGGTGTCTTATTTGTATCACCAGATAGATAGAAATAACCCTATGGCGCTGTTTGGTATGGTTTGGGTGTTAGAAGGGACAAGTGTCGGTATTGGTGGTCAGATCGCAAACCGCCTTAAAGAGTCGCTCAATCTGCCCAATAGTGCGTTGAGCTATCTGCTATCCCACAGCGTGTTAGACCAAGACCATATTTCATTTTTTGAAAACCTAATGAACAAGGTAACGGACCCCGCTGATCAGCAAGCAGTCATTGACTCGGCCAACATGGTCTTTTCACTCTACGGTGAAATGCTGAAAGGACTTCCGTCAACTACAACGATTAAGGCTGCCTAGGAGATAGACAATGGATCTGAACAATAAACATGTATTACTGACAGGCGCTTCTGGAGGGATAGGTCAGGAAATTGCGTTAGCCTTAGAAGAAAGTGGTGCCCAGGTAACATTAGTTGCGCGCAATGAGGAAAAACTCGAGCAGATCCGCTATTCGATGGCGAATCCAGATTTGCACAGTATTCTCGCTGCTGACTTGCTAACGCCAGAGGGCAGGGAATCGGTCGTTATTCACGCCAAGCATCAAGTCCGAATCAATAAAGCGTACAGTGTGGTGATAAACAATGCGGGCAGTAATCAGTTTCAGTTTCTAGCTCAAAGAACCACAGAGTCGATTGAAAGAGAAGTTCAACTCAACCTCATGACGCCGATTGCTTTGAGCCAAAGCGCGTTAGGCTGGCTTAGAAGACCGGGCATCATTCTCAATATTGGTTCTACGTTTGGTTCCATCGGTTATCCAGGCTACGCCACCTATTGTGCCTCAAAAGGGGGATTACATCGCTTTACTGAGGCCTTAGACCGAGAGCTAGATGGCTCCGGTATTCGAGTGCTGTATTTAGCTCCTCGAGCAACGGATACCGAGCTTAACTCGAAGCAAGTGGTGGATCTTAACAAAAAATTGGGCAATCGAAGCGACGCGCCTCAGGCTGTGGCAAAACATGTCACCGAAATGCTTGAAAAGGAAAAAACTGCTCGATGGATTGGCTGGCCGGAAAAGTTGTTTGCCCGTGTGAATCAAATATTTCCCAATGTAGTGAGCCGATCGATTAGAAAGCAGCAGGAGACCATTCACTACTTTATTAACCACACAAACAAATAAAAGGCAAAGAGAAATGGGGAGCGAAAATCATATGAAATTCATACTCGTTGTGTCGACTTTAGTCGTCGCCTTAGTTGTTCTTGGTTATGTAGCACTGCAGCTGTCCTGGCATGGAGACACCCCAGGGCACTATTACGGTGCTTCCATCGTCGAGCATTTCAAGCATAAAAGTGAAGTGTTGAAATGCAGCCGATTTTTTAGCCACTAATTATTCATTTATACCCAAGTTACCTCGCACTCCGAGGTTATTTGGCAGAACACTCTAGGTTTATCAGAACTTAGCGTAAATGAAACCATCATGGAGTTACTATGAAATTACCTTTACACATACCCGTATTATTAGCCGTGGTTGCTATATATAGCTCAGCCGCTTTTGCAAAAGATGATAACCTTTTGAAAGTGCAAAAAGATTGGGCAGTATGCCAATACAAAACGAAAGACAATGATAAGCAGGTCAAATGTTTTGAACAGGTGATTGCGCTGAACAAAACTGATTTAAAGCAAAGCCCCAATAACCCTAACTTTATGGTGTGGCTAGCTATCAACAAAGCCTCACTGGCTGGTGCGGAGGGCGGACTCAGTGGATTGTCTCAAGCCAAACAAGCGAAAAAAATTCTAGAGCAAGTTATTGAAAAAGCACCTGATACTTTGCAAGGTTCGGCGTATACTAGTTTAGGTTCTCTATACTATAAAGTACCGGGCTGGCCAATCGGATTTGGTAACGATAAGAAAGCGGAAGTACTGCTTAAGAAGGCGTTAGAGTTGAATCCTAATGGTATTGATTCAAACTATTTTTATGGTGACTTCTTGGTGGAACAAGGTAAAAAGCAAGAGGCGGTGAAATATCTAACTCGTGCGAAGAATGCAGCACCAAGACCGGATCGTCCTGTCGCTGATGCTGGCCGCCAGCAAGAAATCAATTCACTGCTGAAGAAACTAAAATAAACTATGCGACTATTGCTTGTTGAAGATGATGTGTTACTAGGGCAATCCATGATGGAGTCACTGACTCGTCATGGATATACCGTAGATTGGGTTGAGAAAGGTGGTGGTGTAATAAGTGCGATGAAAGCCGAGCAGTTCACCGCCATCATCCTGGATTTGACCTTGCCGGATATTGACGGATTGCAGGTGCTCAAAAAAGTTCGGCAAGCAGGTTATGATCTGCCCATTATGATTTTGACCGCTCGTGATGATATCAATGACAGAGTCAAAGGGCTGGATTTGGGAGCCGATGAGTACATTGGTAAACCCTTTGCCCTCGAGGAACTATTAGCTCGACTTCGAGTATTGATACGTCGCCAATCTGGTAGCGCCAACGAATTGATACAAGTTGGAGAGCTATCACTGTGCCTCTCTGAACAAAGCGTCACATATCAAAATCAGCCACTCAAGCTCACGCGTAATGAATTCAAAATACTTGCTCACCTAATCACCAATGCTGGCAGAGTCATCAGTAAAGACCAACTGCAACAATCTTTGCATGGTTGGGATATGGGCAGCAGTGACAACGCGATTGAAGTGCATATCCACAATTTGCGCAAGAAACTACCCAACAAGGTTGTTAAAAATATTCGTGGTGTAGGATATATCATTGAAAAATAACAAACCATTTTCAATAAAGCGTCGTTTAACGCTTTCTGTCATCGCATTTTCATTTGTATTGATCGCGACGTCACTTTTGTTAAATATATACTCTGCCAAACATGAGGTAGAAGAAGTCTACGATGCCAGGCTGGGCCAGTCTGCCAAGTTACTGTTAATTAGCATTGCGTTTGAGCCGAGTGATAAAACCTTTGCCAAGCATCAAAAAGTCTTTGAATCTTGGATGAGAGATCTTAAAAAAGTATCACCAGGTGATGACGATACGCCTACTTCTTACGGCCATCCCTATGAAGAAAGCATGCTGTTTCAGTTTTATCATGATGGTAAATTACTATGGAGCTCGAACCCATCAGTGGGTGCGTTTGACCATGATAAAAAATACTCAGGTTATGGAAACGTCGTGAAAAATGGCGTTAAGTGGCGCTACTTTCAACTTCCCATGCCAGATAAAGGAGCGGCTTCTAGTAAATACCCAGAGTACGTTATCGTGGCAGAAAAGCAAAGCATCCGCCAGGAAATGGTGGATGAGATGACCATGTCCAACGCGATTCCACAGCTTTTGATCATTCCTTGCTTGGTGATTTTAATTATTCTGCTCATCAACAAAAACTTTAAGCCAGTAAAGGAGCTGAAGCTTGCGATTGCCCAGCGCAGCGCAAACAAACTCGATCACATCTATGTTGCTAACCAAACGGTAGAGTTGTCTCCTTTGGTGGAAGCGCTAAATGAATTGCTCAGTCAACTTGATTTAGCATGGCAAAGAGAAAAACGATTTACCCGCATGGCGGCGCATGAGTTGAAAACCCCATTGACGATACTTCGTCTGAACGCCGAAAATGCCATCAACAGCCAAAGCCAAGATGAGTTAGCAAGCGACCTCAATAATATTCTTAAAGGCATCGATCGCACAGATCGTTTACTGCACCAATTATTGACCTTAGCAAAAGTTGAAAGCCTGACCGAGATTGACAAGCAGCAAGTCGACATTTCTGCGACTATTCGTCGAATAGTGGCAGATCTTGCTCCACTCGCATTACGTAACAATCAGGAAATTGAATTTGAAGGCGACAAAAATGTGGTGGATGGAGACGAGACATTGCTTAGTATCTTATTTAGCAATTTAATTGATAATGCCATTCGATACTCTGGACAGAATAGCCACATTGGTGTCCATGTTGTTGAATCGGTGAAATGGATTGAAGTTCACGTGTTCGACAATGGTGAAGATATCAGTGACGAAGCAAGAGAAAAGTTGTTTGATAATTTCTATCGAGCAAATTCAGAAAAAGGCGACGGCGCAGGGCTTGGAATGTCAATTACCCGAGATATTGCAAATCTACACAAAGCTACCGTGTCACTAATGCCTCGTAACGAGGAAAAGAATACCTTTGTTGTCAGGTTTTCGAAATAATCACTTCGATATCACGCCGTGCTCACCGCAGTTCTGTACAGGCTTTGTCAATTCAGCCGAGCGGTGTCATTGTTCGGTAAATCAGTGTAAAAACGATTTTTAGTTCAATGAATTAGTTATAAGCTCTGGCCTAGTATTCCAACGTATCACATCTGTCGCCATTAACTCTTGAGCGGCAGATTTTAGGAGCTCAACTAGGAGTTGATATGAAAAGTTTCAAGCTAGGACTAGGTGCGACGGTTGTCGCGTTAGCACTTGCAGGGTGTCAGACTGACTTACTCAACCATAATTCATCGACAAGCGGTAAAGTGATATATGTCGACCAGCATGCTACTTCTGGTACGCATAATGGGAGTAGCTGGAATGATGCCTATGTCAATTTGCAAAATGCATTAGCTAATGCAAAAGCGGGCGACCAAATTTGGGTATCTGAAGGGACGTATTACCCAACTAATGGCACCGATCGTAATGACAGTTTCAAAATGGTTAAAGGCGTAGAGCTGCTAGGTGGCTTTGCTGGTACCGAAACCTTAGTTACTCAACGCAATTGGCAAAAGAATAAAACCATATTAAGCGGCAATATTGGCGACAAGAATAATCAGCAGGACAACAGCTATCATGTTGTGATTGGTGCTAACAATGCCGTCTTAGATGGCTTTGTTATCGAAGACGGCTACGCTGTTGGCGGTTTACCCATGATGCCGCCACCAAAAGCCAACCAACCAGCTCCAGGAAAAGGCCCGATAAATCATACATCCCCTAACGCTATCCTTTCTGGGCCATCCAATGGCGTAGGAGCGGGGTTACTGAACTATCAAGTAGCGCCTGTGGTAAGAAATACCATCTTTGAAAACAACTACGCAATGAAAGGCGGAGCGGTCTACAACATGACCAGTACAAACCCGCAACCATCTGATAGTAATCCTAGCCCTGTGTTTATTAACACCACCTTTAGTCATAATTTCGCTAAGCTTCGAGGTGGTGCGGTCTCTAATGATTTGTGGACCGATCCTATCTTTATTAATAGCCAATTTATTTCCAACTCCACGTCTGATAAAGGTGGAGCGATGTATAACGATTTTGGTAGCTCACCAGTTATCATTAATAGCCAATTCAGCAAAAACCAAGCCATGCGGGCAGGGGCGTTTGGTGTGGATGGGTCATCTAGGCCCGTGTTGGTCAACGTATCGATAGAAAACAACCAAGTCTCCGATCTTGGGGCGGGAATCTACCAAGGATCTTATAATGCTGGTGATAAAAATACGCAAAATATTACCTACTTAATTGATTCAAAATTGACGAATAACCACTCCGCAACCAATGGTTCTGGAAACTGGATGAACTGGGGTGATGATACTATCAAAAACTGGGGTTCAGAAATCGGTAACTGGCACTATGGCGATACAATGAGTGTGCAAAAACAAAAGGAGTTTGCGCCGTTAGTTGAGTTAAGTAAAACTCTGCAAAAATTGCCAGCCGATGCCATCGCCAAAGGGCAAATTGACTCAATTAAAAGATTTGTACAACATATCCCGGTGCCACAAGGGCCACACAAAGCCGATGAAACACATACTTTTGGCATTGATAATCCAGTGATCACTCAGGTGAATGTGTCGTCCAATGTCATTTACGTCAATGGCAAGGCTACTAATACCACTCAAGATGGTAAAACGTGGAATACTGCTTTTCATACTTTGCAGGCCGGGATAGATGCTGCGTCGAAAGACGGTGGGCAAATTTGGCTCGCTGAAGGGACATACTATCCAGCAAAAACAGATCGTGCTAAGTCATTCGTCATTCCATCGGGCGTGGCAGTCTACGGCGGATTTAAAGGCGATGAGACTCAGTGGAATCAGCGAAACTGGCGAGATTACCATTCAATACTAAGCGGAAACATTGGCAATACAAAGTCCAATAAGGACAACAGCTATCACGTTGTCATTGGCGGTAAAGGTGCATTAATTGATGGTGTGACCATTCAAGATGGCTATGCAGATGGGCCAGCGCGTCAAGGCTATGGAGGCGGATTACTTTCATGGGGTTACGATCAGTCACTGCTGGTAAAAAACACGACCTTTAAAGACAATTACGCTCGTGAAGGTGGCGCCGCTTTCTTTTTCCAAAATAGTCGCAGTGATTTAAATAATGTGATTTTTGAAAACAATAAAGCGGAGTTTGGTGGTGCAGTTGCTGCTCGATTTGGGTCAAGTATTGAGATCGACAATTCAACCTTTAAGGACAACTCCAGCACTGATAGAGCCGGAGCACTGCTCATTAACTATGGCTCTAACGTTAAGGTGAAAGATTCGCTGTTTACTGGCAACGTAACCAGTGGCAATGGCGGTGCGATTTGGGTTGATGATCAGGCGTCTCAATACGGAGGCACGTATCCTGTTATTACGGGTACCGCGTTCGTTAAGAACCACGCTGACTATTACGGCGGTGCTATTCACAACTTCAACAAGAGCACACTGACGGTAGAAGAATCGTTCTTTGATGGCAACACTAGTCAGTTTGGGTCGTCGATAGCGAATACCGCTGGAAGTGTACTGAGTATTAAGAATACACAAATACCAAGTGGCACCGTGTATAAAGCTGCTGATACGCAGAGCTAATCCTTTTTTGGTAACTTGATACGCAGGCCTAGAATAGGCCTGCGCTTTATTAAGTACACCGACCTGAAAATCCTTATGCCATATCACATTTTATTGTGGTAGAGCGGCTATCCCATCATACTAAAGAGACAAAAGGTCTCAGTTCTCCTATCAAGTGGTTGAGAAAGGATTTAATCACTTAGCAGAACTTATATAGTTTTACACTGCTTTTAGACATTCAATAAAACAATGGATTGCAAATGAATAACACTGCCCGATATCTTGTTTTCAGCAAGGCTTGGCTCATCGTATCCGTATTTTTAATGCTCACTTTTTCAAGCTTTGTGAATGCCGACCATGCTGTAGAGCCAGTTTCGCCTTCAATAATCAATGTTTGTGACGATATGTCCGAGTGGCCACCATACACGTATTGGGAGCGTGTAAACGGTAAAGTAAACAAAAACAAGTTAACAGGAGCGATGATCGATCTGCTAGATGAAATTTCCGTGCTAACCGGATTTAAATTTCATGTCGAAATGCGTCCTTGGAAGCGCTGCCTTTTGGAGGTCGATAAGTTCTCAACCAGCAAACGTTTTGAAATGTTTATTAATGGCACTTTCAACAGTGATAGAGCCGAAAAATACTTTTTAACCGCGCCAATTTACTTCAATCGTCCAGGGGTTTGGTATTCAAAAAAGCGTTTTCCCGATGGCTTTACAATCAAAACGTTTGAGCAGTTAAAAAATTATAAACTGTGTGGTGTACAAGGGTACAACTACGAACGTTATAAGATATTGGATCCTAATCAAATTGATACCGGAGCAACAACCGTCGACAATGCGTTAAGAAAAGTCGAAGTCGGTCGGTGCGACTTGTTGCTTGAATCGGCGGCAATACCATACGGATTTCAAGCCATTGGGCAGAATTTCATTCCAGAAGGTGTGGCATACACACCAATCACTGAATCGCCCGAAACCGGGTTCCATGTATTTATCGCTAAATCTTCCCCAAGGGCTTACGAACTACTTGCCAAGATTAACCAAGCTATTGTGATATTAAACTCAGAGGGGGTGATAGACGATATTATGAAGTCATATCTACCCACATGTGGGCGTCATTGCTAACTCGGCTATAAACCTAGTATTGTGACCTAGGGTTTAAACAAATTTTCTGTGTTTGACTACCATGATCAATATGCAATCTCTGATAGTTAAAGTTAATTATATCAATAAACTACAAATGAAGAGGTGATCATGATAAGTCAGAAAATGGTGTATAGAATTCTTGCTGATGTTAGGCGAAGTATGGGTGTGCAATTAGGCGAAAGATTAAAAATGAACATCTCCTCTAACATCGTCAGAAAATACAACCCAGGTAATTCAAAGCAAGGTGTTGAAATGACGCCGAAAGATATGGAAATCAAGCTCAAAAATGATCAAATTACCATCCAGAGAAACGTAAAAATTGACACCAATATGCGTTACAGCGTTGCTCAGCAAAAATATGACCTTAACGATGGAGATGCGGATAAATCAAATATATTGGAATACGGTAAATACGTCCTTACCCAAAGGATCGGCAACTGCTTTGAGTTAAGCTGTGCTTCAGCGTATAAGCTATGCACCCATCCGTATTGGAGTATGGGAACCATTAAAGACATTAAAACCAGGCAGCATACGAAGGTACAACTTCCCGTATGGGATCTGGTTAAGTTTGACGCGATTGATCACATTTATTTGGTCATTGGGCAAGAGCCAACAGGTAACTCAGGAGATTACGAGAATAACTTCTCCAACTGGGATGCGAATGCCTACATTATTGACGCATGGGCAAACATAGGCTGTAAAGCCAGAGAGTTTCCGGTCAAGTGGCGTGAGAGAATGACAGAGCTGGATAGACAAGGGTACATGTTTATTGGTGATGGTATAAAGCATTTCACCTCTGAAGCATTTTTGACCGCGCCCGTTCAAGCAAAAGTGTCATACACCCATAGAGAGTCTCAAGCATTGGTGTAAAGAGTCACTGGTTGTTTTGTCAAAAAACATAAAACCATCAATAAATCAGTAAGATACGGAATTTCATTAAGTACAGGCCCAATAGCTATGCTAGCGGGTCATTTTTAGTCGCTTGAGTACAAAATCTGGGTAAACTAAAAAATACAGTCACTTATACTGTTAACATGAATGATAGCTCGTGTTAATGTTTTACCCTAATTACATTTAGAAATATTAATATAATGTTTTATAGCAGTACGACTCATCAATCAGCGAAAAGAAGTGCTGGTGTAGCTTCAGTGACCATGCTGAAAATCACCTTAGCGCTCTTGCTAGTCGTGCTGTTTATCATCACTGTGAGCTTGGCTCACAAAATCATGCACCGAAATAAAATTGATCACAAGCACGTATATGGCTTGTGGATTGAAGTCGGTACCCCCTCATACGACACTGAAGTCATTAAAATTAACGAAGTCGGTGTCTATAAGAATTCTCACCTAATCACCACTCACTTTGATTTTAATGGTACTGAGCTAGAAATAAACACCGGAAAAGGCCGTACCGTTTACGCATTAGATAAAGATGATCCCAATATCCTTAAGCGAACCCAACCTAGGCTTCCTCAACAACAATTAGTCAGAAAAGGTTACGAAGATACCGCAGAACTTGACGTAAGCAGTTATGTACGCAAGAAAAAAGTCGTGCGTTACATTGAAGAAGATGAACCTCATCCCGTGGATAGCCAAATGAAAAAGCTGGAGCAAGTTAAACTGCAACAGCAAGACGTGCCTGTGAGTGGTTATCGAGGGAAATAAGTTCTCAATAACCTCTCTTTTTCCAAAATTGCCCTTCATCTCTCGCAACAACATTAAATTTCTTCTCTGCGATAACCTTACCATTGAGCTGAATGCTCATATGCCATTCACCGAAGTTGCTTTCCAAACCATCGGGGTGAAGCAGTTGAATGGTATCGCCCAAATAGAAATCCCAATTGTTACTATTGATGTGCTCTTCGCCATCAAAAGGTGAGAGCACTTGGCCTTTTTTACCGACAACACCGGGGTGATTGATGCAGTAATAGATTCGCTGCCCCTTGGCTTTCTTGATATTGACGACAAAGCCAAATTCGATGTCTTCATTGGCGGGGACGGTAAGAGTAAACTCCTGGATCTTGGGTAACTCTTTCGATTTAGAATCCCACGTGGAATAGATGCCGTAAGACAAAATTTCAACATTCGGTGAGCGTTTAGCCATGAAGTGGATCTCGATGTAGAGGTTGATGCCCAACCAATCTGGGCATCAATAATGCTAAAAATTGGTTTCGTCGAGTGTCAAGATTCCCGATGTGGCATCGTATTCGACGATTTCTGCATAACGTGCCCACTCGATAAAGGTTTCAAAGACACGTTTGGCTTCATCATCACTGAAGTGATCTTCCAGCTCGGTTAAAAATCTGGCTTCATGTACGCTGTGATTTGGTCGCTCTTTAAGGATACGAATCACATGACGTGCTAGAGGGATATTCTTCACCAATAGGCGTGAGAAGGTGACTTTCCGGTCGGTAATTTCGGCCTCAACGAACTGTTTACCTAAGCTTGTCATGGTGATGTCACCGTCCGAGACTTTAGCGAGACCAAGTACTGACAAGATCTCCAGAATTGGGAAGAGATCGTCGACATCCAAGCGAATATGATCAGCCAGCTCCGGTAAGTCGAGCGCAGTGCCTTGCTCTTGAATTTCAAGTGCTTCTGCAAGTAGGCCTGTTAACTCTTCAATGTCTGCATCAGGTAGGCGATAGGCAATGGTCAATGCTTTGCGGCGGTTCATTCGCTCACGAAGCTCGTTGGTTTCTGCGGTGGTCATCATTCGATAAACTTCGTCAATCAGCTCAGTGACAGCAGGATCTTGACTATTACGCGGATGAGGCAAATTCACAGACAGCTCTCCACGAATAAAGCCCGGGTTGCTACCAAATATGATGATGCGATCGGCGGTAAGTACCGCTTCCTCGATGTTGTGCGTGACATACAAGATGCCTTTCATTGCACTGTTCTTTTCCCACAGCTCCAGCAAATCATCGCGCAGGTTTTCAGAGGTGAGGACATCTAATGCTGAGAATGGCTCATCCATAAGTAGCAAGTCTGGTTTTAGGACTAACGCACGGGCAAAACCCACACGCTGCCTCATGCCGCCTGATAGCTCTCTTGGGTAGGCATTTTCAAACCCGTCCAAGCCAATCATATCTACCGCTTCAAGTGCAAGCCTACGGCGTTCGGCACGGGATATATCGCGTGCTTCCAATCCAAGTTCCACGTTTTGCAGAACCGTTAACCAAGGCATCAGAGCAAAGCTTTGGAATACCATAGAGATATCACGAACTGGGCTACGAACAGGCTGGTCGCGATACAACACCTCACCGCCACTAGGTGCAGTAAGGCCAGCAATGATTCGCAGTAAGGTTGATTTCCCCGAGCCAGATTTTCCAAGCAGGGCAACAATTTCACCTTCTTTCATGGTGAAGTTTACGTTTTCTAGTACCAGTAGCTCTTGCTTGTCTGGCTTTTTGAATGCCTTTGAGATTTGTTTGACATCAACAATGATGTTGCTTTTTGACATCGTTAATTCCTTACAATTAGTGAGAGCTAGGTTTAGTAACGGAAACGCGTTTCTGCGTAGCGGTATAATCTGCGCCAGAACAGGCGGTTAAACAAGGTGACCCAAACACACATAACCAATACCCCCAAGGCGATTTTTGGCAAGTTGCCTGCGCTGGTGTTTTCGGCGATGTAAGAGCCTAATCCGGTTGCGACAAGTTTGGTATTACCCCATACCATGACTTCAGCGACGATACTGGCGTTCCATGAACCACCTGCTGCGGCAATAGCACCTGTGACATAAAATGGGAAGACGGCCGGAATCAGATATTTAAACCATTTACTCCAACCGCTGACTTGCAAGTTTTGCGCAGCAAATTTCAGCTCTTGCGGAATCGCAGATGCGCCAGCAATTACGTTAAACAGGATATACCATTGAGTGCCTAACACCATCAGTGGGGCTGACCAAATCTGTACATTCAGATTAAAGTGAATGATAAAAATGATAAATATTGGAAAGAATAGGTTTGCAGGGAACGCCGCCAAAATCTGCGCTACAGGCTGAATTTTTTGTGCGAGGCGAGGGCGAAGGCCTATCCATATACCAACTGGTAGCCAGATAAAAGAGCACAACAGAATGAGTGAGAAGACTCGTAGGGCAGTGTACAAACCGAGCAGTAAAACGTGTAATGTCTCGTTTAAACCAATACCATTGCTTTTGTAGATAAAGCTCCAGGTAAAGTAGACGAACACTGCTCCCATCACGAATAGCGCGCCATACCATAAACTTTTGTTCAATTTGCCATATTCGACCTTGGCCATTCGGTGGCTACTTTTCTTGTATTCCTTTTGTTTAAAGTAACGGATATTGACGAACGCATTGGCTTGATTAACGCACACGTTGGAGAACGCTTGCATCCAGTGCGCCCGTTTAAGCAGGCTTAAAAACCAAGAGTTAGATCCTTCAGATGGAAGATCGGAAACGACAAATTTTTCTGACCAAGTGACGAGAGGGCGAAATAAAAGCTGATCATACATAAGAATGACAGCCAGCATGGCTAAGATAGCATAAGCCATAGCGGGTACATCGCTGGTGTTGATCGCTTGTTGGATATAAGAGCCAATGCCAGGCAGCATCACTTCTTTATTACCCACCGAGATGGCTTCGGATGCCACCACAAAGAACCAACCCCCAGACATGGACATCATTGCGTTCCATAACAGGCCCGGCATGGCAAAGGGCACTTCCATCTTCCAGAACTTTTGCCATCCAGAAAGTTGGTACATATCAGCGGCTTCGCGCAGTTCTTTTGGCACCGTGCGCAGTGACTGATAGAAGCTCAGTGTCATATTCCACACTTGAGAGGTGAATACGGCAAAGATGGCTGCAAATTGAGGGCCTAATAATGATCCTGGAAAAAGGGAGACGAAAAAGATGATCAAAATAGACAGGTAGCCAAGAATTGGCACGGATTGCAGAATATCAATAATTGGGATGATAATTTTACCAGCACGCTCACTTTTGGCGGCAATGACGCCAACAATAAAGCTAAAGACGAAAGAGAGCGCAAGTGCAATAAACATGCGTAATACGGTTTCTAACGCATAGCCAGGTAATGCCCAAGGACTAAGTGATATCTTAATTTGATCGCCGATGTTAAAAGGGCCTGCAAGGTTTGCACCTGCCCAACATAATGCGATGAGTGAACTAAATATTAATAACAATGCGAACAAGTCCCATTGACTTGGTAGCAATCTGGTTGATGGTTGGCTATACAATGTACGCATGGCTGAAAGCTCCGGGATGCCTGTCGTCAATGCGGTGGATAAGGTTAAACTACTGCTTTTCTTTCAACACAGCTCATTCAAGCGGGTAGATGTACGCATGCCTAAGTGACTGATATTTTATGATATAACAAGTAATTCGTGTAAATTAGTATTGCCCTTTCAGTCAAATATGAGTGTTACTTCAAGACGTTGCAGTATAAAGCGCATTCCACTCACCATTCGAGAAAGAGCGGATCAACTCGGAGGGTTTAGAGGTTGTACGTTATGGTAATAGCACTCAATTCGGGTATCTATACTCGGTGCGGTTTGAATAGTACGTTTGTTTTGTGAAATTTTAATGGCAATGGAGAGCTTCTCTCCTAGACAGGAAAGTCTTTTATTCGACAATGAATTGTTAAATAAATGCATACCCATGACTTCTTTTTTGGCCAGTGGCTGGCCCCTGTGATTTGAGGCCGAAATGTAGCACTATTTTTTCATGTTGTATAGGGAAAGTTCAGTTAACCTAATCGGTTAACTGAACTTAGTGTCAATGGGTTATTTGTTTAATGCTAGATAAGCACCAGCTAACACCATAATACCGCCAGCACTCTTATTGAGTTTGCGATGTGCGGATGGAGATTTAAGCAATTTTGCGGCCCTACCTGCGCAATAGGCCACGAACATCAGGCCGAGTATCAATGCCATCGCAGCTAACACTGATACCAGGACGATATCTTTCGCATGCAATGTTGTTAGATCGATGAATGTCGGCAAAAAAGCGATATAAAAGAGAATGACTTTCGGGTTAGATGCAGAAATTAGAAAGCCCTGCAAAAAACTAGCAGTGTGAGATTTTCCTTTTACTTGGATACCTTCACTTTGTGCTTCATTTTTAATATCGGGTAGTGTTTTGAACATCTTATAGCCTAGATAGATAAGATACACAGCTCCGATATATCGAATGACCGTAAACACCTCAGTAAAATGTTCTGCCATCGTCGCCAAACCTAAGCATGCCAAGATGAGATAAATGAGGTCGGAGCACACCATACCAATCGCTAAGGTAAAGCAGTTCCTCGCACCGGATACCAGCGCTCGTGCCAGCATGGCAAACACGCCAGGCCCCGGAGTAATACTAAAAATCACCATGACGACAAAGAAGGTTAAGGCACTTTCAAATGACATTTCACTATCCTCACAATATGAAAAACCATATCGCGAGTTTTAACACGACTAATTGCATGGAAGCAATGAGTTTTGGTTGAGTTTTATACTTTAATTTCATCGAACAGCTGGTGTTTTCTAAATAGTCTTTAATGCGATCACCACATTATTAGTCACTTGGGTATATAAAAGAATCAATAATGAAAATGGCTAGACCATTCATTGTCTATACTTACACCGTCATTGGACTGACTAACTAGGAATTAAGGATGCAAAAATTTACATTCGTTGCTGGTATTTTATTCTTGCTCGTTTCAGCGACAATTAAAGCAGAGACACTAACGTTGACTTCGTTAGATTGGCCCCCGTATTCAGGAAAATCACTGCCTGAGCAGGGCGCATCTGTGGCGGTTGTAAAAGCCGCGGTTGAAGCAATGGGGCATTCGTTGAAAGTTGAATTCTATCCATGGTCTCGAACGGTTCATCTTGCCAAAACGGACAAGAAAATTGCAGGGTACTTTCCGGAATACAAATTCGATTCTACCGACATTGTGTTTTCCGACAAAATAGGAACTGGTCCTTTAGGGTTTGTTGAAAACGTATCAGCTCCAGTGACTTGGTCAAACCTAAACGATCTTAAGTCATACAAAATTGGTGTCGTTCGAGGGTATGTGAATACGACCGAATTTGATGCCATGGTAGCATCGGGGAAGATCCAAGCCGATGCAGCCAAATCGGATGAATTGAACCTGAAAAAAGTGGCGACAAAACGTGTTCAATTAGCGGTGATAGATAGCAACGTTCTTAAATATCTTGTCTCACATACCCCTAGCCTTAAACAATATGACAAAACGTTAGTCATGAACCCCAAGCTTCTTGCAGAAAAAGGTTTATACATTGCGTTCACTAACGATGCTGAAGGTAAACGTTGGAAAGCCATTGTCGACGAAGGCTTGAGCAAAATTGATGTGAATAAGGTGATGAATGAGCACCTTAACAAGTAGGTGCAATCTGTTTCGGTGAAAAATACAAAGCCACCAGGTGAATGTTTGGTGGCTTTGCTTACTGTAGGTTTTCAGGCGATTAATTGAGTTTAATTTGATGCCAGATGGGCTTCATAACCTGCTTGTTCAACGGCATTAATCACAACGGCCGCCTCCACATTACCTGCAACCGACGCTTGTTTCTTGTCAAAATCTACTTCAACAAAATCCACTTCGGGCAGATTGTTGAGTGCTTCCTCGATGCTTTTCACGCATCCACCGCAAGACACTTTACCTAGGTCGAATACTTGCTTTGACTCATTACGTACATTCATGGTTTTAGTCCTCGTATTTGCTTGAGCTCTTGGGCTTTATCATGAACCTTACCCCTACGGGAGAGTCAATCGTTTTTGTACGTCGAGCTATACTTCAGCCACGGACGTTTTTTGATGGCTAAGCAACACTTGGCGGATACCATCGTCTATAGGCTTCGAGTGGTTGGTTTTATAATCGAAGTGAATCAATATGGCTAATCCTTTCGCGACTCGATTGCCTTCTTGCCATGCTTCGTGGCGAAGGTGGCACGATGAATTGCCTACTTTTTCAACATAAGTGCGTATTTCAACGTCTTTACCCCAATAAGTTTGGGCTAAGAGGTCAATCTCGATACGGGCAATAATAAGAGGCCAACTTTTTACTTCCAACGTAGGGTGAAAGATTTTGAAAATAGGCAGTCTTGCTTCTTCAAACCAAATCGCAAACGCAGTGTTGTTAATGTGACCTAATGCATCTGTATCAGAAAATCGTGGGAAAATTGTGGTTTTAAACATGTTATCCAACCTTATCAATTTAAGACATAAGTGCTAATGACACCTTGGAGCTAGGGCGTTTGTTCAAATTTCTGCAAATTGCCCAGCCTGCTTGAGCCACTTTTTCTAGATCGACACCAGTTTCGATCCCTAAACCTTGGCATAGATACAATACGTCTTCGGTCGCGACATTACCAGAGGCACCATTGGCATACGGGCATCCACCTAAGCCTGCAACGCTGCTATCGACCACAGAGATCCCCATACTCAAAGCTTGATGGATATTGGCAAGTGCCTGTCCCCATGTGTCGTGAAAATGCACCGCTAGGTTGGCAATGGGTACATGCTGTGCGACCAATTCAATCATATTTGCAATGCGCGTTGGGGTGCCTGTCCCTATAGTGTCACCTAGAGATATTTCATAGCAACCCAGTTCAAATAGCTCTTTAGCGATAGCAGCGACTTGTTGGGGGCTGGTAGGTCCGTCATATGGGCAATCGACTACGCAGGATAAATAACCACGCACGCGAATATTTTTTTGCTTAGCTTGTTCAAGGATAGGCACAAAGCGCTCGATACTTTCTGCTATAGAACAATTGATATTCTTCTTACAGAAACCTTCGGAGGCGGACGAAAATATCGCGACTTGATCGACGCCAGCTTCCATCGCATTGTCAAAGCCTTTTAGGTTGGGTGTTAACGCTGAATAAATCACATTGGGGTTGCGAATCATTCGCTCTAAGATGGCCTTAGAATCGGCCATCTGTGGAACCCATTTGGGGGAGACAAAAGAGCCAGCTTCGATGTGTGACAGCCCAGTTTCCGACAGTTGCTCAATGAGCGTAATTTTGGCATTGGTAGCCACAACTCGCTCATTCTGCAGTCCATCTCGTGCACCCATCTCCACTATGGTCACTTTATCCGGATAATTAGCTGCAATCTTCATTGCTCAACTCTCTTTTTCTAAAGTTACCCAATTGGGTGAACGCTTTTCAAAAAAAGCTTGTAACCCTTCTTGGCCTTGTTCTGACACCCTGGCATCCGCGATAAGTTGACTGGTGTACTGAATTAAAGGCTCATTCAGCGGCTCGTTATCACAACGTAAACACAAAGATTTGGTTTGTTTTACCGCCCCGGGGCTATTGTTCAGAATCAGCTTTAGCAACTGAGCATGCTTGTCTTCCAGTTCATGTTCCGACTCAACCACTTCGTGAACGACGCCGAGTTTTAACGCTTCAGCACTATTAAATCGTTCACTCGTTAACATAAACCGACGTGCTTGCCGCGTGCCCATCGCACGGCAAGCGTACGGACCAATCGTGGCCGGGATGAGGCCAAGCTTGACTTCACTAAAACAGAATATAGCTTCGCCAGTGGTGAGAGCGATATCTGAGCAACAAATTAGGCCAAGCGCTCCTCCAAATGCACATCCATGCACGAGAGCAATTGTGGGATGAGGAAAGGTGTCGAGTTCGTGCATGAGCTTTGCAAGCTGCTGAGCGTCTTGCACGTTTTCGGCGTGGCTTTTCGTTGCCATCGATTTCATCCACGACAAGTCCGCGCCAGCGGAAAAGTGTTTGCCTTTTGCGCGTAGTGTGAGACAGCGCACCTGTGGGTTATTTCTCAGTGAGCTAAGATGATTGAGCAAAAGCTCAATCATTTCATCACCAAACGCGTTACTCTTGTCTGCTCGGTTCAGTGTAAGGGTTGCCACACCAAATTTATCGACATCACATATTACATGGGCAGAATCAGGATTTTGCTTATCGTTCATATCGCCAACCTACATTCGGAATATGCCAAATTGGCTATCAGGTATTGGAGCACGTAGTGACGCTTTGAGTGCCTGTCCCAATACCGTACGTGTCGATCTAGGGTCGATGATCCCGTCATCCCATAAGCGTGCGCTGGCGTAGTAGGGGTGCCCTTGAGCATCGTAACTTTCCACAATAGATTGCTTGAATTTCGCTTGCTCATCTTCCGGCCAAGTGTCGCCTTTACGAGCTTTAATATCTCTTTTGACTTGACTGAGAACGCCAGCGGCTTGTTCACCACCCATGACGGAAATTCGTGCATTTGGCCACATCCACATCATGGTGGGATCGTAGGCACGGCCACACATTCCATAGTTTCCAGCACCATATGAGCCACCGATGATAACAGTAAACTTGGGCACATCGGCACAGGCGACCGCCATGACGAGCTTGGCCCCGTGTTTAGCGATGCCTTCTTCTTCGTATTTTTTACCCACCATAAAGCCGGTGATGTTTTGCAAAAAGAGCAGAGGGATCTTTCTTTTGGCACATAGCTCTATAAAATGTGCGCCTTTTTGTGACGATTCGGAAAATAGGATGCCGTTATTGGCGACAATACCAATTTGTTGACCATATATTCGCGCAAAACCGCAAACTAGCGTCGGGCCATACATGGCTTTGAACTCATCAAAGTCGGAATCGTCTACAATGCGAGCAATGATCTCACGGACGTCAAACGATAATCTAAGATCGGCATTGACGATGCCATAGATTTCTTCTGAGTTATATCTTGGCTCAGGTGCCGACGTGTTCAGCGGCGCATGCTCTTGCTGATTGATATTTGAAATGGCTTGTCTTGCTAACGTAAAAGCGTGCGATTCGTTGTTGGCATAGTAATCGGCAACGCCGGACTTTTTGCAGTGGACATCAGCGCCGCCTAGCTCTTCCTCTGTGACCACTTCGCCTGTCGCCGCTTTTACTAAAGGGGGGCCAGCTAGGAAAATGGTCCCCTGCTGCTTAACGATAATGGACACATCCGCCATGGCGGGAATGTAAGCGCCACCAGCAGTACATGGGCCCAGTACCACAGCGATTTGCGGAATGCCTTTGGCCGACATTCTTGCTTGATTGAAAAAGATTCGACCAAAGTGGTCTTTATCTGGAAATACCTCGGCTTGATGAGGGAGGTTAGCACCACCAGAGTCCACCAAGTATACGCACGGCAGATGGCAACGCTCAGCGATTTCTTGTGCCCGAAGGTGTTTTTTTACCGTGAGAGGGTAGTAGGTTCCGCCTTTTACCGAAGGGTCATTGGCCAGCACCATACACTCGATGCCTTCGATTTTTCCTATCCCAGCGACCACACCAGCACAAGGTATGGATTCTTCGTAGACGTTCCAAGCAGCAAACTGGCCCACTTCTAGAAATTCTGAATCTCGGTCTAACACTCTGGCGATCCGCTCGCGAACAGGTAGTTTGCCTTTTTTGCGTTGGCGCTCAATGGCTGCGTGACCACCACCTTGTTTGATCATTTCTACATCAGACTGAAGTGTACGAACGAGAGATTGCATGATCTCTCGGTTTCGCAGATACAGTGGTGTGTCTTTTTTCACTTTCGATTGAAGAACTGTCATGATTTATCCTAAAACTAACGTGTTATCGCGATTCATTAAACAGCTCGCGTCCAATAAGCATGCGCCTGATTTCTGACGTGCCTGCTCCAATTTCATACAATTTGGCGTCGCGCAATAAACGTCCTGCTGGGAATTCGTTGATATAGCCGTTACCACCAAGAAGTTGAATAGTGTCTAACGCGACTTTGGTGGCTAGCTCAGCGCTGTATAGAATGGCACCTGCGGCGTCTTTGCGAGTGGTTTCGCCGCGATCACATGCCGCTGCAACGGTATAAACATAAGCACGCGCTGCATTGCTCTGGGTATACATGTCTGCCAGTTTGGCCTGAACAAGTTGGAACTCCCCAATGGATTGGCCAAATTGCTTGCGGTCATGAATATAGGGTACGACAAGGTCGAGACAAGCTTGCATAATGCCAAGTGGTCCAGCAGCGAGCACAACGCGCTCGTAATCAAGCCCACTCATCAACACTTTTACACCCTGGTTGATTTCACCTAACACGTTGGCTTTAGGCACTCGGCAGTTTTCAAACACGAGTTCACAGGTGTTGGAGCCGCGCATACCGAGCTTGTCCAGTTTCTGTGCGTGGCTAAAACCTGCAAATTCGCGTTCAATAATAAAGGCTGTGATGCCATGAGCATGTTTGCTTGGGTCCGTTTTCGCATACACGACAAGTACGTCAGCATCAGGGCCATTCGTGATCCACATCTTATTGCCATTTAGGATAAAATGGTCGCCATCGAGCTCGGCTTTAAGCTGCATGCTAACAACATCGGAGCCTGCGTTCGGCTCGCTCATCGCTAATGCGCCAATGTGGCTACCTTCAATCAGCCGTGGAAGATATTTTTCTCTTTGTTCGGCGTTGCCGTTACGAAAGATCTGGTTGACACAAAGGTTGGAGTGGGCTCCGTAGCTAAGCGCGACGGAAGCCGAGGCTCGGCTGATTTCTTCCATTGCTACCACGTGTGCTAGGTATCCCATACCTGCACCGCCGTACTGTTCGTCTACTGTCACACCAAGTAAGCCCATTTCACCTAATAGTGGCCAAAGCTGGTTGGGAAACTGGTTATTGCTGTCGATGTCAGCAGCAATAGGCGCAATATGTTCACTAGCAAAACCGTTGACATGCTCGCGCAGCATTTTAACGGTTTCATCGAGTCCAAAATTCAAAGGGGTGTAGCAATCTTTCATAACGTCTCCCAAGAGAAGAGTGTGTATTTATGATGCGTTGGTTTTGTTTGCGACCTTTTCGGAGCTAGAGCGATTGAGCGCCTGTAGGCATCGCTCCTTAGCGTTATCCAGCTCATGCATCACCACATCAATATCCTTGAGTTGGCGGCGCAAAGTCGCCTGCTTTTCGTCGATGATATCCAGCATTTTCATTAGCTGAGTATCACACTGATTTGTATCGTAAAGTTCAAATAGTTCACGAATTTCATCGAGCGAGAAGCCAAGGCGTTTACCTCTCAATATGAGCTTTAAACGCACTTTATCTCGGCGTTGATAGACGCGGACGGTGCCATTCCGGGTTGGGTGAAGTAACCCTTGTTCCTCATAAAAGCGAATGCTTCTTGTTGTGACGTCAAACTCATTCGCGAGCTCGCTGATTTTAAATGTTTCCAAATGATGTTCTCCAAAGGTTCTGTGTCATCCCTGAAAAATGAGTCACTGTAAAAAGATGATTACATTCACAAATAAAAAGAAATTAATGTAATTAATTTGTTTCTTTACGTTTACGTTAATGTTAGTGCTATGCTTACGTAAACGTCAAGAAACAAAGTGACATATTGAAGCACTTTTTTAACTGAGGGCAGAAAAATGGACAAGGCCATTTGGGTAGTATCCGCAAAGCGTACACCTTTAGGTTGTTTTCAAGGCAAATTACAATCTCTCTCCGCACCTGAGCTAGGCTCATCGGCCATCAAAGCATCGCTCGAGAGTGCATCCGTCTCTCCCGAACATATTGATGAAGTTATCATGGGCTGTGTGTTACCTGCGGGCTGCGGGCAAGCGCCAGCAAGGCAAGCGGCTTTAGGGGCAGGGCTCCCTAACTCAGTGCCATGCACCACAATCAATAAAGTCTGCGGTTCGGGGATGAAGTCAGTGATGTTAGCTCATGACTTGATTCAAGCAGGGTCCATCTCTACCGCAGTAGCGGGCGGTATGGAAAGCATGACCAACGCACCGTATCTACTAAAAGAAGCACGTAGCGGTATGCGTTTAGGGCACAAATCCAGCTATGACCATATGTTTCTAGATGGGCTGCAAGATGCCTATGAAGGTGAGCTAATGGGTGTGTACGCTCAGCAGATTGCCGATAAGCTTGAGTTTAGCCGAGAGCAAATGGATGAATGGGCAGCGTTGTCTGCGCAAAGATCCATTGAGGCTCAGAAACAACGCCTGTTTGATGATGAAATCGAGCCGATGACATTGGTCGGAAAAAAGAAAGGCCAAGAAGAAACGCTCGACTTTGATGAACTTCCTCCTTCCATCAACACAGACAAGATTCCCAAGTTAAAACCTGCGTTTGCCAAAGATGGCACGGTGACCGCTGCGAACTCAAGCGCCATATCAGATGGTGCCGCTTCGTTGCTCTTGATGGACGCTGAAACCGCTAAAACACAAGGTCTAAAGCCGCTTGCGATCATCAAAGGCCATATGACTCATGCGAGAACGCCTTCAGAGTTTACCATTGCCCCTGTCTATGCCATTGAGCATTTGCTTTCCAAACTAGATTGGGCAATAGAAGACGTTGATTTATGGGAAATTAACGAGGCTTTTGCCGTGGTAACCCAAATTGCTGTCAGTCAGTTAGGGCTAAACACAGACAAGGTTAACGTGAAGGGCGGTGCTTGCGCGCTGGGTCATCCCATTGGCGCGAGTGGCGCTCGTATTTTGGTCACCCTTATCCATAGCTTACGTCAGCTTCAAGCGCTTGGCGTTGATGGAGACAGTGACAAGAAAAAAGTACTACGCGGGATAGCGTCACTGTGTATCGGTGGCGGAGAAGCAACCGCGGTTGGCATTGAAATACCTGTAGAAGAGTAAAGGACAAAGTCATGACAAAGCTAGTTTCACTGTTTACTGATGGAGAGTTCCATCATTCTGAAACGCAAGAGTGGGTAGAAGTTACCAACCCTGCAGATAACGAAGTAATTGCCAAAGTACCCTGTGCTACAGAAGATGAAATGGAAAAGGCTATTGCAAGTGCAAGCGTGGCTTTCAGAACTTGGAAAGAAGTCGCCGTTCCTGAAAAAGCGCGGTTGATGCTTAAATATCAACACCTTCTGAAAGAGCATCATGATGAACTGGCGCAAATTTTGTCTCAAGAGACAGGCAAAACCCTTGCGGATGCGAAAGGGGATGTATGGCGCGGTATTGAAGTGGTAGAGCAGGCGGCCAATATTTCTAGCAATATGATGGGAGAAATGGTCGAGAACGTCGCGACCAATATCGATACCTACTCAATGATTCAGCCTCTTGGAGTGTGTTGTGGTATCACGCCTTTCAACTTCCCTGCAATGATCCCACTGTGGATGTTCCCCATTGCTATCGCAAGCGGCAATACATTTGTATTAAAGCCTTCAGAGCAAGTACCTTTGACGGCAATGCGATTGGCTGAGCTGTTTAAAGAAGCAGGTGCTCCAAAAGGTGTTCTGCAAATCGTGCATGGAAAGAAAGAGCAAGTTGATTACCTACTGGCGCACCCAGAGATTAAAACCATTTCTTTTGTTGGCTCTGTCCCTGTCGCTCAATATATCTATGAGCAAGGCACCAAGCACTTTAAACGCGTGCAAGCGTTTGCGGGAGCAAAGAACCACATGGTTGTCATGCCCGATGCTAATAAAGATCAAGTGGTTAGTAACTTGGTGGGTTCATCAGTGGGCGCAGCTGGTCAGCGCTGTATGGCGATTTCTGTTGCTGTATTTGTTGGAAGCTCGAAAGAGTGGATCTCAGATCTAAAAACTGAGATGGCGAAAATTCACCCAGGAAAATGGGACGATAACTCAGCCGCGTACGGCCCTTTGATTAGCCAACAAGCGAAACAACGAGTACTTCGCCTGATTCAAGAAGGTAAAGATCAGGGCGCGATTTGTGAGTTGGATGGCAGCGAATGCCATGTCGATGGGCTGCCAAATGGCAACTGGGTAGGGCCAACCATCTTTAGTAACGTGTCTACAGAAATGACCATCTACAAAGAAGAAATCTTTGGCCCGGTACTGCTGTGCGTGGAAGTCGATACTTTGGAAGAGGCGATTGAGCTAATCAACCGTAACCCATATGGCAACGGTACTTCTATTTTCACTGCCAACGGTGCCGCGGCTCGCAAATATCAGCATGAGATTTTAGTCGGTCAAGTAGGTGTGAACGTGCCGATTCCTGTTCCACTGCCATTTTTCTCATTCACGGGTTGGCGTGGCAGTTTTTATGGTGATTTACATGCTTATGGCAAACAGGCTGTACGTTTTTACACTGAAACCAAAACGGTGACATCCCGTTGGTTTGATGATGATATCCCAACAGGACCAAACTTAACCATTCAATTGCGATAGTTCGCGTAAATACACATTGATGAAATTGGATGTGAATTATGGATTTTGAGTTAAACGAAGATCAACGCGCTTTCGCAGATACGGCTAGCCAGTTTGCCCTAGAGCGTTTGAGCCCGATGGCAGCAGAGTGGGATGAAAAACAATACTTCCCCAAAGAAGTATTACGAGAGGCGGGTGAGCTTGGATTTCTAAGCTTGTATACGCCAGAAGAGCAAGGCGGCTTAGGTTTAAGCCGCTTGGATTCATCCATCATATTTGAACAGCTAGCGATGGGCTGCACCTCGACCACCGCTTTTATGACGATTCACAATATGGTGACTTGGATGGTCGCGAGTTTCGCCACCGAGCAAGTGAAAAGTGACTATTGTCCCAAATTGGTGACGGGTGAGTGGCTAGGCTCGTATTGCTTAACTGAGCCTAACGCAGGCTCAGATGCGGCTTCATTGAAGACCACGGCCAAAAAGCAAGGCGGTCACTACATTTTGAATGGCGGCAAATGCTTTATCTCTGGTGCAGGTGATACTGATGTGCTGGTGGTGATGGCTCGTACAGGACAAGACAATGCAAAAGGGGTATCAGCGTTTGTTGTCCCTACCAGCGCTGAAGGCATCAGCTATGGGCGAAAAGAGCCCAAGATGGGGTGGAACAGCCAGCCCACACGTACCGTGAGTTTTGATAATGTGGAAATACCCGAAAACCATCTTTTAGGTAGCGAAGGTGAAGGTTTTACTTTTGCGATGAAAGGGTTAGATGGCGGTAGGATCAATATTGCCACTTGTTCAATTGGTACCGCTCAGCAAGCACTGAATCAAGCGACTCAATACATGCAAGAGCGAAAACAATTTGGCCAATTTTTGGCTCAGTTTCAAGGATTGCAGTTTAAGCTCGCCGATATCGCAACGGAGCTAGTCGCGGCCAGACAGCTTGTTCGTTACGCAGCCAGTAAGCTTGATCGTCAAGATCCACAAGCAACGGCCTACTGCGCAATGGCCAAGCGTTTTGCGACCGATGTGGGGTTCAAAGTCTGTGATCAGGCCCTGCAATTGTATGGCGGTTACGGCTATATCAAAGAGTATCCGATGGAGCGCTATTTCCGTGATGTGCGTGTACATCAAATCCTGGAAGGTACTAATGAAATCATGCGATTGATCGTCGCTCGTCACTTACTTAAGGAAGGCGCGGAAATATTGTAGCCACCACAAAAATTGTTGAGGAGTCCAGCAATGGAATACGAACAAGATAGTGCGATTCAGGTTGATATTAAAAACCACGTCGCGATTCTCACCATGAACAACCCTCCTGCCAATACTTGGACGGAATCGAGTTTAAAACTGCTCACCAAGTTGGTGGGCCAGTTAAACAAGGATAAAGAAATTTATGCCTTAGTGATAACCGGTAGTGGCGAGAAGTTTTTCTCTGCTGGTGCTGATCTCAATCTGTTTGCCAGTGGCGATAAAGCGGTTGCGATGGATATGGCGCATATTTTCGGTGAAGCGTTTGAAGCGTTATCAGCATTTCGTGGCGTGTCGATCGCTGCGATTAACGGATATGCGATGGGAGGTGGATTAGAGGTGGCATTAGCCTGTGATATACGCATTGCCGAGCAACAAGCGCTTATGGCTTTGCCTGAAGCAAAAGTAGGGCTCTTACCTTGCGCAGGTGGCACGCAGAACTTGACGGCATTGGTCGGCGAAGGGTGGGCGAAAAGAGTGATTTTATGCGGTGAGCAGCTTTCCGCGGACAAGGCGTTGTCAATTGGGTTAGTTGAAGAAGTAGTTGAAAAAGGGCAAGCACGGGAGGTGGCTATCAACCTAGCTGAGTCGGTTTCCAATCAATCGCCTTCGTCTGTCGCAGCCTGTAAAACACTGATTCAAAATCACCGTGTTGAACCTCTCCATGTTGGGTTAACCAAAGAAAGAGAGCTGTTCCTTAAACTGTTCAATACAGAAGATCAGGTGGAAGGCGTGAATGCGTTTCTTGAGAAACGTAAGCCAAATTGGAAGAACTGATAAACAGGAGCGGGTATGACTGACAACGTGAGATTTGAGCGACTCCCTTGCGAAAATCGTCAATATTCGATCGGAGTAGTGACTTTAGACAATCCGTCCTCTCTTAATGCGCTGACTTATAACATGCTGGATAAGTTAAACACCCAGCTAGAGGCGTGGCAAACGGATGACTCAATTGTCTGCGTTTTCTTACAGGGAGAGGGAGAAAAAGCGTTTTGTGCGGGTGGCGATGTACGAACCATGTATCGCGTCATGAAAGAAGAAACTGCCGCTGACACTCAGAAGTTCTGTACTGAATACTTCACTTTGGAATACCAATGTGACTATCTTATCCATACCTACGCTAAACCTGTAATCGCTTGGGGTGATGGGATTGTCATGGGAGGTGGAATGGGGCTGTTTATGGGGGCTAGCCATAAAGTGGTCACAGAAAAATCTCGTTTAGCCATGCCAGAAGTATCAATTGGGCTTTATCCAGATGTTGGCGGCACTTGGTTCTTAAATCAACTAGAGCCTGGGGTTGGCTTGTTTTTAGGTTTAACCGGAGCGAGCATCAATGCCAAAGATGCCATTGAGATAGAAATGGCCGACTACTTTGTTCATTCAGAGCAAAAGCAAAGGCTGTTAGATGCGTTAATGCGCACGAACTGGCAGCCCAATGCAAGTGCAACATCTTCTATTAACTCCGCATTATTAGAGTTATCCCAGCAGGCGATCAGACAAATTCCACAAGCGAAGCTACTGCCCTATCTAAGCCAAATATGCTCGGCTTGCAGCGGCAACGACCTCGACACCATAGTGGAAAAAGTCTTAGCGATGGAAACCGTTGGTACAACCGACGACAAATGGTTGCAAGGGGTTAAGTCCACGTTAAAAGATGGCAGCCCAATTACGGCGCACATTTGTTACCGGCAAGTAACCCAATATCAATCTTTGTCGTTGGAAGACTGCTTCCGATTAGAACTGAACTTGTCAGTTAAGGGCAGCACCTTTGGCGAATTTCAAGAAGGCGTGCGAGCTCGATTGATTGACAAAGACGGCAAGCCAAATTGGAAGTTTTCGTCGGTAATGGATGTGGATACTGGCGTGATTGACTCGCTGTTTGACTCGTTGTGGTCAGTGGAAGAGCACCCACTTAAATCACTAGGAGCCTAAGGTAACCAGCCTTAGGCCAAATTTTTTAACGCATTGATTAGAATGAAAGGAGAAAGTGATATGAGTACTATCGCTTTTATCGGGCTAGGGAATATGGGTAGCCCAATGGCTATGAATTTAGTAACCGCAGATTATTCCCTGCGCGTATTTGACTTAGATCCATCGACAACGCAACCTTTCGAGCAGAAAGGGGCGAAGGTCGCAGACTCAATCGAAGATGCGATAAAAGGCGCGCAAGTTGTTATTACCATGCTGCCTGCTGGGCAGCATGTACGTTCTGTGTACTTAGGCGACACCGGACTGTTAAATCTCGTCAATAACGAGACACTACTCATTGACTCATCAACGATTGACCCTGAATCAGCCAAAGTTGTTGCCGATGAAGCAAGCAAAAAGGGCATCGATTTTGTTGATGCTCCAGTATCGGGTGGAGTGGCAGGCGCTAAAGCTGGAACGTTAACCTTTATTGTTGGCGGTACGGATATGGGATTTGAAAGAGCCCAATCTGTGTTAAAGCATATGGGCAAAAACGTTTTTCATGCAGGCCAAGCCGGTGCCGGACAAATGGCGAAGATTTGCAATAACATGATGCTAGGCATCCTGATGTCGGGTACGTGTGAAGCGCTCAATCTTGGCATTGAAAATGGGCTCGATCCTAAAGTGCTTTCCGACATCATGCTGCAAAGCTCGGGTCGAAACTGGGCGTTGGAGCTCTACAACCCTTGCCCAGGCGTCATGGATACCGCTCCCGCGAGCAATCAATATCAGCCCGGATTTATGACCAAACTGATGTTAAAAGATCTCGGTTTGGGTATGGACGCAGCAGCACAAAGCCAATCTGCTACTCCAATGGGTGCATTAGCAAGAAACTTGTACGCGTTGCACAATGCTAATGGTAACGGAGAGTTAGATTTCTCCAGCATGTTCGAGTTTTATCAACGTCAGTCAAACCGTTAATCGGTTAGCTTTAGGGTAATTCAATATGGATTTATTACACAGTGTGATCGCAGTGACGGGGGCAGGGCAAGGCTTAGGGCAAAGCATGGCGTTGACCCTTGCAGAATCGGGTGCAAACCTCGCGTTACTTGATTTGAACTTAGAAACACTGAAACAAACTCAGGAGCTTTGCTATCAGTATGGTGTCAAAGCGGAAGTGTATCCGCTTAACGTTACCAATGAATCAGAAGTCGAATCCACCTTTAGCCAGATTGTCGGTGATTTTTCAAAGCTTAACGGCTTGATAAACAGCGCTGGTATCTTGAAAGATGGTATGTTGGTAAAAGCGAAAGATGGCGAGTTGTCGAAAATGTCGCTGGAGCAATTTACAACGGTAATGGATGTGAATACCACGGGGACTTTCTTATGTTCGAGGGAAGCTGCCGCGAGTATGATCAAAACCGAAAGTAAAGGCGTCATTATTAACATCTCTAGCGTGGCGAGAGCGGGTAACATAGGACAAACCAACTACGCGGCATCAAAAGCAGCGGTTGCCACCATGGCTGTTGGCTGGGGGAAAGAGCTAGCTCGATATGGTATTCGCGCTGCGGCTATCGCCCCCGGGGTTGTTCAAACCGCAATGGCAAACCAACTTAAGTCAGAAGCCATAGAGCGACTAGAAAAAATGATTCCAGTTGGCCGAATCGCGCAAGCGAACGAGATGGCACATGCGGCGAAGTTTATATTTGAAAACGATTACTACACTGGTCGAGTGTTAGAGCTCGATGGTGGTTTACGAATGTAATCAGACGCGCAGGTACATTAAGCCCGAGCTGTAAATAGCTCGGGCTTTTTGCATTTTGGTGGCTTCTGGTTTAATCCAAAGGATAATTAGAAGCGCTGAGTGTGCCACTTTGTTTGGTGACTTCAACATTATTTTGGATTTGAGTGGTCGTAATAATTTCACTTCCTTCAATGCCGAACTTGGTCATGAGCAATGACTTGATACTTTTCGATGTTTTGTTTGAAAGGCTGTAGTTGTGGAAGAAGGCCTTGCTCATCCAATTTTCAATATTTCCAGCGATGAGAACGTGAAGGATGTTACCCGAACAGTTTGCAGATTCTCGTCTTAGTTGCTCAACAGCATCTTCCAGTGTTGACTCCATGGTGTTCCTAAACAAATGTAAACCGACAATGCCGACCTCATAGGCGATGGTGATACTGATACAGGTATCGATTCCTGGGTATCGTATGGTATTTAAATGAAAACCGACGGCTTGTTTTAAACATGAATTGCTCATACCGTTAGACATTAGTTCCGGTACGCTACTGATTTGAACTTGGCTTTCTAATACTGCAGTCATCTTTAATTCCCTTTAGTTGTTGCCTATAGACATTTTACTTGCGGCATGATTTGTCTTGCTAGTCTTGGTTTGGAAAACTGAGATCGTATCCCAGTAAGGTGATGGGTTTATGGATAAATGAGAAATAAATCAGTATTTTGCTCGCGGGTTTCTACCAAAGAATATTAGAGATAAAGATAGATCCAAACGTTCTAAGCAATTTAAGGTAATACCGTTTTAATTTTAGGATTTAGGCCTTATATCTGATTATAAAAGCCAACTAAGGAACGACAATGACAAGCGAATACATCCCTCCAAAAGTGTGGACCATGGAACAAGAAAATGGTGGTGAATGGGCGAGTATTAATAGGCCAGATTCGGGGGCTCGATACCAACAAGAGCTACCAGTAGGCGAACATCCAATACAGCTATACTCTTTGGCCACTCCCAATGGGCAGAAAGTCACAATCATGCTTGAAGAGCTGTTGGCCTTGGGCATCAAAGAAGCAGAGTATGATGCATTTTTAATTCGTATCGGAGAGAGTGAACAATTTTCTTCTGGGTTTGTAGATGTTAACCCTAACTCAAAAATCCCTGCCATGGTAGATCGTTCAGAAGGTGAACCGATCAAGGTGTTTGAATCAGGCTCGATTTTGCTTTATTTAGCCGAAAAATTTGGTCACTTCTTGCCAGAAGACAGAGAGCAAAAGACGCAAGTGATGAACTGGCTGTTTTGGCTACAAGGCTCTGCTCCCTATCTGGGTGGAGGCTTTGGACACTTCTATGCCTACGCTCCAGAAAAGTTTGAATATCCCATCAACCGTTTTGCAATGGAAGCCAAGCGCCAATTGGATGTTCTGGATAAGCGATTGGCAGATAACGCCTACTTGGGCGGAGAAGAGTATAGCATCGCTGATATCGCCACTTGGCCTTGGTATGGAAATCTTGTGTTAAATAACGCGTATGAGGCTGGGGAGTTTTTGGATGTCAAAAGCTACAAAAACGTTCTACGCTGGGCGACCATGATTTCACAAAGAGAAGCCGTACAACGCGGCCGCATTGTCAATAGGCCAATGGGTGAAGAATGGGAGCAGTTATTAGAGCGACACAGTTCGGCAGATATTGATAAAGTGTTGGCTAAAAAGTCTGACTATTAGACGCAACATAGACAATCTATGTCTGGATAATCAGGAGAGCGTTCACGCTCTCTTATTTTTTGCCACAAAAGAAATAAGTTTCATATGTATCAATTGTTTCTTAACAAAAAGATATACAAAGCATAGATTTTATAATCGCTGCTTTTTAAATGAGAACAAAATACAGTTTATAAAATAAACATATTATTGAAAAACTAGGTATTTGCTAGGCTTTATCTAAGGGAAGAGAAAAACTCAAGCCTTTTAGCACGGAATTAAGCCTATGTTATCTAAGCTCGCGATTGCACATAAAGTCTATCTACTAGCGGCTTCTCAACTATTGCTCATGATTATCATGGGTTGTTTTGCATTATATCAAATGAACAAAATTGGTAATGAACTGATTGATATTGCTGAAGAAGACATCCCATTAACCAAAAAAATGACCGTTGTTACGGAGCATCAACTCGAACAGGCGATATTGTTTGAACGCGCTATAGTGAAAGCGATTCGTGTATCCCAAGGGATGGAGGAAATGAGCAAGTACCAGGCTGCGAGTAAAAAAGTACATGATTTGACCGTAAAAACGGAAAAAGAAATCATTGAAATTGAACACTTCATTGAAAAAGCCATTCCTCTCCTGCATTCAGAGTCTGCAAAGAAAGAATTTAAGATGCTGCATGGGCAGCTAAAAGATGTGGAAAAGTCATACGCGGGTCTAATTACTGAGGTTGACGCAGTACTCGCACTTGGCGCATCAGGGCAGATAGAAGAGATGCTCGAAAAGTCAGTCAAAGTTGAGGCATTGGAAGATAAGCTCGATCATGCCTTGATAGATATCCTTGATGAAGTGCAAAACTTTACCCTTAAAAGTGCTTTGCAGGCAGAAGAAGATGAGAAATTTGCATTAAAGTGGATGGCTATTATTGCCACTGTTGCCATTGTCATTGGTATTCTATTACCGTTACTGGTCGTAAGAGCGATTCGAAATCCTTTGCTGGACCTTATTGAGCGGGTTCGTCAGGTATCCCATGGTGATGGAGACTTAACCATACGACTTGATGCACCTACAAAAGATGAAGTTGGTAAAGTGGCACGATCATTTAATCGGTTGCTGGATGTACTATCCGGCACCATCGGTGAAGTTAACATTCAAGCTAAAGAACTCGGCCAGTCCTCAAATGCCGCGTATACCTCTATGCAACGGACATTAGAAAGTGTCGAAAAGCAAAGAAATGACATTGAACAAGTGGCGACCGCCATCAATGAAATGAATGCGACAACTCAAGAAGTGGCCAGCAGTACGACGAATGCTTCGTCGGTCACCGACGAAGTTAAGCAGCGAGTTCTCGAAGGGCAAAATGAATCTGTAGCAACACAAAAAGTGATTCAGGAGCTGGCTGAAGAAGTGACTAATTCTTCTAATGTCATCGAGAACTTAGTGACCGAAACGAATAAAATTGGGCAAGTGTTAGCATCTATCCAAGGTATTGCAGAGCAAACCAATTTGCTCGCCTTGAATGCGGCTATTGAGGCTGCACGAGCTGGAGATACCGGGCGAGGCTTTGCGGTGGTCGCGGACGAAGTGCGCTCGCTGGCCCAACGAACTCAAGATGCGACAGTGGATATTCAGCAACTTGTAGAGCGCTTGCAGTCTGAAGCCCAAAATGCAGTAGAAAGCATGGGCAGAGGAACGGAAGCGGCAGAAGTGTGTTTGACTCGAAGCTCTGAGTCAGCGGAGACATTCTCGAAGGCAGCCGAATCAGTCAGTCAAATTGCTGGACTAAACATGCAAATTGCGGCGGCGGCGGAACAGCAATCTATTGTTGCTCAAGAGATCAACAATAGCCTTGAAAGTATCAAAGCGATTGCGGAAGAAACCGCATCAGAAACAAAAATTACCGCAGGAAGTAGCGAACAGATAAAAACCAGTGTAGCTAGCTTACAAGACAACCTTAACAAGTTTCAGGTGTGAGCTTTTGGTATCTCGTGGTGAGGAATATCACAAAGCCTACTGTAATAATAATGTATTAAGAGGACATATTAAACCTCTATAACTAAATACTCTAGTCTAAAAATATGTATATAAATTAAACGTTAAAAGGGGTAGGTATGTTACTTGTACAGCTTATATATGTTAGCTCTATTGCCGAAAGGCTATCGGAAGCCAGTATTAATCAGATCATCGAATCAGCAAAAAAAAATAACGCCGAAAAAGATATCACTGGTCTTTTGTGTTTCAATCGAAAATATTTTCTCCAATGTTTGGAAGGCTCAAGAGCTCGAGTAAATGAGGTATATCATAAGATTTTGAACGATAAGCGCCACAATAAAATTATTCTTTTAGACTATAAGGAAATAAGTCATCGTACTTTCTCTAGTTGGAGTATGGGGTATGTTGGGGATACGACTATCAATGCGGTAACCAATAAAATGTACTCGATTAGTTCTGAGTTCGACCCCTACGGAATTTCAGGAGAAAGTGCTTACTTGCTATTGAAACACTTGAGCGAAAACGTCGGTGTAGTATAAATCATGCACCATGGAGGGTGAATTGCGTGTCTTTAAAAATAAGAATGATGTTGGTCATTGTCGCTGGGATTGCGTTTTCCCTGATTGCTAGCACAGCTATTAACACTTACCTTTCAACTGATGAAATGCGCGGGGTTTTGCTTGATGAATCCAAAAAGAAGCTGACTTCTTCTAGAGACTTAGTAAGAGCACAAGTTGAAAAATACTTTTCTCAGATAGAAAAGCAGATTACCTCTCTTGCCAATAACGTTGTAACAAGAGAAGCCATGACGAAATTTGATAAGGCTTTCTCGTCGTATGATTTCGATCGAACAAAACCTCCATCTGATTATAAAAATAGTGTACAAAGCTATTATCAGAAAAATTTTTTAAACCAGTACAATACGGTTAACAGTGATTCGGTTAATGTATCAGAAATGCTATCTGGGCTGTCTCCACTAACTTATCTCTTTCAATATGATTTTATTTCTAATAATTCTAATCCTCTTGGAAATAAAGATAAGCTGTATTCACTGAAAAATAATACAGCCTACAACAATACCCATCAGCGTTACCATGATACATTTCGACACTTTCTTAACTCGTTCGGCTATTACGATATTTTCTTAGTAGAGCCCCAAAATGGACATATTGTTTATAGCGTTTTTAAAGAATTAGACTTTGCAACCAGTTTGAAAAATGGGCCATATGCCAACACAGGTATTGGCGTCGCATATAAAAATGCTTTAACGCTTTCTAAAGGGCAGATCTCGCTGACCGATTTTGCATCCTACCTTCCTTCCTATAACGCGCCCGCTAGCTTTATGTCCACACCAATATTTAACGGAAGCACGCTAATTGGAGTGTTAATATTTCAAATGCCGATTGATGCACTGAACAATATTATGACCCAAGATGGCAATTGGAAAGAGCGTGGGTTTGGTGATTCCGGGGAAGTGTACTTGGTTGGTCCGGATAATACGTTGCGGAATGAAAGTCGATTCTGGGTAGAGGACTCTTCTGGCTATCTATCTATTCTTACCGAAAAAGGCATTCAAGCTGCGAAGGAAATTGAGCTCAAAGGAACAAGCATTTCGTTGCAACCTGTTTATACTCCCGGAGTAAAACAAGCCTTAAGTGGTCAAAATGGATTTGATATGTTTGAGGACTATCGTGGCGTGCCTGTATTGTCTGCGTTTGGTCCGGTTTCAGTCGCGGGACAGACTTGGGCCATATTATCAGAAATAGATGTTGAGGAGGCCTTGGCACCAACGGCTAAGCTTAGCGGCAATATTATTTACTCTGGTAGCGTTGTCACGATCATTATGATGCTTTTGGGTGCTGCTCTTTCCGTGTTGGTTATTAAATATCTTCTAAGACCGTTAGATGAACTAAAACAACAATTTATTGAACTGAATTCTAGTGAAGCGAACTTAAATCGACGCTTGACCATGCACAATATCGTTGAATTTGATACGGTGGCGCAAAACTTTAATATTTTCATAGAGCAAATACAAAATATTATTGATTCAGTAAAAGCCAGTACTGATATGATTACCAGCTCAACCAAAGATCTTCATGGTATCACGGATAGTTCTTACGACGCTGCAACTCAACAAAGTAGCCAGGCACGTAACATTACAGAATCGATGACACAATTTAATTTAGCCTTACAAGAAGTTTCAGAAAGCAGTGCTTCTGCTTCTGAATACACCCATAGTTGCCGAGAAAGTGCGATTGAGAATGCAACTCGAGCAAAGGAAGCCGCTACTCATGTAGGGCAGCTAGGGAATGATGTAAAAGAAGCGGCTGATACGTTAGAGCAATTAAGGGATGAAGTAGATAGAATTAATAGCGTGCTAAGTGTTATTACGAGCATTGCTGAACAAACAAACTTACTGGCTTTGAACGCGGCTATAGAAGCTGCACGAGCTGGAGAAAGTGGCCGAGGGTTCGCCGTCGTAGCCGACGAAGTACGCCAGTTGGCGTCCAAAACACAAAATAGTACTATCGAAATACAAACGAATATCACCCGACTAGAAGAGGTCACTATTTCTAGTGTTAATTCAATGGAAAGAAGTAATCTCTCCGCTCAGAAAGGGGTGACCTTAGTCCAAAATGTTAGTGAAGACTTGACGGTATTAAGCCAAAAAATTGATGAACTTTCTACGATAAATGCAACAGTGGCTTCTGCTACAGAAGAGCAAAAAGTGAGTTGTGATGGTATTAATGATAATGTTTCTAATATGAAAGATTCTTCAAAAGACTTGAGAGATGCGTCTGAAAAAATCGACTGCGCTGCATTAGGGCTATCCGAGGTATCAAAAAGCCTTCAAGCTTTGGTCAACAAATTCAATGTGTAGCAGCTGGTTTGAGTAATGTTTTAGGCTCCTTTATCAGGAGCCTATTTTATACAAACTACATATTCTGGTAGTTTGGCCCGCCGCCGCCTTCCGGTGAGACCCAGTTTATATTTTGCGATGGGTCTTTGATATCGCAGGTTTTACAATGGACACAGTTGGCGGCATTGATTTGAAGTTGTGGCTCACTGTCCGTTTGAATAATTTCATAAACACCTGCCGGGCAGTAGCGCTGACTGGGTTCATCGAATCTAGGTAAATGGTTTTTAATCGGTGTGCAGGTGTTTTTAACGATTAAATGGCAAGGCTGGTTTTCTTCATGCTGAGTGCCTGACAGGTACACCGACGAAAGTTTGTCAAAGCTGAGCTCATTATCTGGTTTAGGGTAAATTATGGGCTCACTTTGGCTGATCTCTAGGAGGCTTTCATGATCTGGGCATTCATCGGTTATCGTCCATGGCACTTTTGAACGTAATGTTGGTAGCCAGATGTTTTGCTCGCAGGTTGCTAACATGCCACCCCAAATATTGCCATATTTGTGTATCGCAGAATTGAAGTTGCGCGCTTGGTCGAGCTCTTCATACAGCCAGGAGTCTTTAAATAACGTATCGTAATCCGGTGTCTCGATGGGTTGGCTACTGGTCAGCTGGGCAAAAATGGCTTCTGCTGCCAACATACCGGATTTCATCGCAGTATGACTGCCCTTAATTTTAGCGCCATTCAGTGTACCCGCATCACAGCCAACCAGTACGCCCCCGGGAAACTGCTGCTTTGGTAGAGATGATAGTCCGCCTTTTGTAATGGCCCGTGCGCCATAAGATATCCGTTGACCACCTTTTAAATACTTACTGAAGGTTGGGTGGTGCTTGAGCCTTTGAAATTCGTCAAATGGGCTTAGGTAAGGGTTGGAATAATTCAAATCTACAATCAAACCGACCGCGATTTGGTTGTCTTCAAGATGGTAAAGGAAGCTTCCACCGAATGAGTCAGATTCATTTAAAGGCCAGCCAACCGAGTGGATCACTGTTCCGGCTTGATGTTGCTCGTGATCCTCTGGCATTTGCCAAATCTCTTTGAGACCTATTGCGTAATGTTGAGGCTGTTTACCTTCATTCAATTTATACTGCTTGATGAGCTGCTTACCTAGATGCCCACGAGTGCCTTCAGCGAAGATGGTATATTTGGCTTTCAGCTCAATACCTGGTTCAAAGTTCTGTTTTTGTTCGCCATCTTTGCCTATCCCCATATCTGAGGTGTTGATACCAGTTACGCGGCCTTGCTGATCGACATTCACAGAGGCGGCCGCAAACCCCGGAAAAATTTCCACACCCATAGATTCCGCTCTCTCGGCAAGCCAGCGGCATAGATTGGCTAAGCTAATTATGTACGTCTGCTGTGAGTTTCTCATGGGCTTAGGGGTGAGAAAGTGAGGAACCTTAAGCTGATTGTGTTTGCCCGCTAAATAAAAAAACTGGTCATTGTTTACTTGAGTGCTAATCGGGGCATCCATCTCATGCCAGTTTGGGAACAATTCATTGAGTGCGGTGGTTTCAAAAAGTGCACCTGAGACAATATGAGCACCCACCTCCGAGCCTTTTTCAACAACACAGATTGAAAGAGGCTGTTCAGATTTCTCATTGAGCTGTGCCAATCTGCACGCAGCAGACAATCCGGCAGGTCCAGCGCCAACAATTACCACATCAAATTCCATACATTCTCTTTCCATAATGTAAATCTTCTCTTACATTGTTAACATAAAATTTAATATAGTGCAGTTGACGTAAACGTAAACTTTACTAATATGAAATAGTGACCTGGTTTCTCTTTTTGTTGTGAGTTTTTACCAAGTTGCAGATTTTAGTGAGGTAGCGCAAATATAGTTGCATAGGCTGATTAGCCCTGATGTTCATTTGATAAGGACCATACTGTGAAAATTCTTGTAGCGATAAAACGTGTCATCGACCCATATGTGAAAATTCGGGTGAAGTCTGACGGGTCGGGTGTTGAAACTAACAATGTGAAAATGGCAATGAATCCATTCTGTGAGATTGCCGTTGAAGAAGCCATCCGATTAAAAGAGTCAGGAATCGCTGAAGAGGTCATTGTTGCCTCATTGGGAGAGACAAGCTGTCAGGAACAGCTTAGGTCTGCGTTAGCACTTGGGGCCGATAGAGCGATTCATGTCGATACTCCGTCGCCTGAACCTCTTGTTGTGGCAAAAACACTCAAAGCATTAATGGAAAAAGAGCAAACTGGCATCGTGCTACTGGGTAAGCAGTCGATTGATACCGATAACAATCAGGTGGCACAAATGCTTTCAGCGTTAACAAACTCGCCGCTTGCAACCTTTGCTTCCAAAGTTTCAGTGGAAGGAGACAAAGTATTGGTGACACGAGAAATCGACGGCGGTCTTGAGACGCTACGACTAGAGCTCCCAGCAATCATCAGTACTGACCTGCGTTTGAACGAGCCTCGTTATGCCTCTTTACCAAACATTATGAAAGCCAAAAGAAAACCACTTGAGGTACTGAAGCCCTCTGACTTAGGAATTACAGTCAGTGCCTCACTAGAAATTTTGCAAGTGTTGCCTCCTAAAGAGAGACAAGCAGGTGAGTTGGTCTCTAACGTGGCCGAACTAGTCGATAAGCTTAAAAATGAAGCGAAAGTCATTTGAGTTTGGATAAAGCGTTAGGTTATTTGCATAAGGTTTAACAAGTTAGAGGCTACAAAATGAGTGAAAATACAATTAAGGCTTTGGTTATTGCAGAGCACGATAACGATAGTTTATCGATAGACACGTTGAGAACGATTCAAGCGGCGACAACGCTACCGAATGTTGAGATTACCTTGCTGATTATGGGGCACCAATGCCAGTCAGTAGCGGAAGCGGCAGCAAAGATTTCGCCGCTGAGTAGCATCAAGGTTGCCGACCATGACACGTTTGAACATATACTCGCCGAAAGCGCATCCGAGCTGGTGGCTGAAGTCGGTACCGAGTACTCACATATACTCGCGCCAGCGACCACCTTTGGTAAAAACATTTTACCACGAGTGGCGGCGTTGCTGGATGTAGGTCAGCTTTCAGATGTCATTGAATTAGAAAGTGAAGATACTTTTATTCGCCCAATATACGCTGGTAATGCGATTGCCAAAGTGAAGTCTAATGACAATAAAAAGCTCATGACAATCCGCACTTCCGCGTTTGATTCGGTGGAAGTGGGTCAGGACAGTACGACGAGCATTACACCACTTACAAACACTTACCAAAACCAAGCTTCTGAGTTTGTTTCCGTAGAGAAGACGAAAAGCGAGCGCCCAGAATTGCCTGCTGCAAGAGTCGTGGTATCAGGTGGGAGAGGCTTAGGTAGTAAAGAAAACTTTGAACTGGTAGAAAAGCTTGCCGATAAACTTAATGGTGCCATTGGTGCCTCTAGAGCGGCGGTTGATGCAGGGTATGTCTCGAACGATCTGCAAGTAGGCCAGACGGGCAAGATTGTGGCTCCGGAGCTCTATATTGCGGTGGGAATATCAGGAGCCATTCAGCACCTAGCTGGAATGAAAGAATCCAAGGTGATAGTAGCGATCAACAGCGACCCTGAGGCACCGATATTTCAAATTGCGGACTATGGGCTAGTCGGCGATTTGTTTGAGATAATGCCTGAGTTGGTGGAAGCTATTTAGTGCTCTAGAATAGCGGTTAGCCAAATGTTTTTTCGCAATTTGGTCTAACCATCATAATAAAGCTTGATAAGCGCTTGATTCAATTCGGCTAGTCTCTGTTTTGAATGGGCGCTTTGTTTGTTGGTGGGTATATGAAAGAATGATTTTCTGATCTTAAAAGGACAGTCGCTTTAATTGCTTCTTTAAATGCTGATCTAAAGTTTGGCTATATTGTAAGTATGGATATAGAACGAGCATAAACCGCATGTGGAAATTCATATATCAAGCTACAAAAGTCACGTATTGCAGACTATTCCTGCTTACATCCGCATTTTTTCTCTCACCAAGTCATTCGGCTACGATTAAGCTTGATATGGTGACAGAGGACTTTCCCCCTCTTCAGATACTGGTTAATGATAAACCTGCGGGCTATGTTGTAGAGTTCGTTCAAAAGCTAGTAAAAGGCGCATCCAAAGAATACCCAGTACAAATAAACACAATACGCTTTGTTCCCTGGAAGAGGGCTATGTTGATCGCTAAAAATACAGACAACATACTTTTTGTTTCTGTGGCAAGAACACCTGCTCGAGAAAATCAATTCCACTGGATAGGAAAAGTAGCAAAACATGAAGTTACACTATTTAGGTATATTGATGGGCCCAAAGTCATCCCAAATAGCCTGAAAGACTTAAAACCATTCAGGTTAGGCAGTCAGTCCGGCGGCAACTTTGAAGAATATATTGAAGGTAAAGGTTTCAACCTAATTACGGCTACTTATGGTCGAAAAATGCTTCATATGCTGATAAAAAACCGTATCGATTATACCCCGCTAGTCACTTCAAGCTATTTTTACCGTCTTGAACAGTATCATTTAGATCCTAATGATTTTATCCCTGTACTCAAAATTGATGACTTGTCAAAAGACCTTTGGCTAGTGGCAAGCCGCACAACTTCCGATGAGGTAGTCAGAGCGCTGAAAAACAGCTATCAACGATTGATACAACAAGGCGTTCTAGAACGTATCAGCGATTCTTACCATCCCGAAAGTGAAATAATGCTGCAGTATAGAAAGTCCTATAATAAATAAGCTTAAAGTGAGGAGCTTTCAGGGACCGTCGCTTTAAGTACTAAATTAACATCCCTCACTTTCTTATTACGCGATAGCTAACGAAACGCCGCCTGTCGGTGATGTACGAGCGCCTGACATACTGATACAAACTCATGACAGAATGTTTACCATCACTTCTACTAATATTTTTCAAAACTATTCAACTGTAATACTTAATTCGCACTAGATTATATGCCTGACTTAACTCTGTGTGCTCTTTAAGGTGTTAGTACCACGGAGGACCTAAACACTAATAGCAATCAAAATAGCACCAACAACTAACTGTTATGTTATAGCGTTTTATTTTTTGTGGTCACGGGTTGTCAGAAGCGGTGATCATTTTTTGAGTAAGTAAGAGATTCATTATGTCTGATTTTCTATCAGAAACGAGCGCTGCCGAACCAAGAGAGTCGGCCATTTTCGCGTCGGCGCTAGATTGCGTTCTGGCGGTGGTGCAACAGCTTCAAAGAGAGCACCCCATCGATACGGAGGCGTTCCCCTCCATTGTCCAAATTGACGATGTATTATCTTGTTTTCATCAGCTAGGGCTGGAGGCCCAGTTAGTCAGCTCAGAGACCCACGAGTTTAGTCACCTCCCTACGCCTGCGATTATTGAGATAAGTGAGGGCCAGTGCATGTTGGCGGTTCACCACTCAGAGAATGAGATGCAGGTGTATGACTTTAAACATGGCGACTGCGTTTCAATAGAGGCATCACAATTGTCCCCCGCTTGGGACGGGAAAGCGGTGCTATTTGCTCAGGCGTGTGCATCGGGGGATGGTGCGCCAACCGACACGCCACCCGAGCAAAAAGATTGGTCGGATTCGGGCTTTCAATGCTTGGCCACCTTACTTCAATTTCATCAAATGCCCGTCAATATCGAGCAATTATCCCGAGAGCAAGCCGGACAAGCTTTGGATGGCGAAGCACTGGTGCGAATGAGTCGCAGCTTAGGCTTGAAATCGCGCCAAGTTCACACCAAAGTCCAGCGTTTAGCGAAAACCCCACTGCCTGCCATTGCTGAGCTGACCTCGGGTGAATTCGCCGTCCTTGGTAAAGTGACCGAAGAGGAAATACTGCTGCAAAGTGGCGAAACAGGTGAGCTCAGTCAATTGTCGCCTTCAGAGTTTGAGGCCTTATGGACAGGCTCGCTCATCTTAATGACCAAGCGCGCGCCCATACTTGGGAAAGGCGGGAAGTTTGACCTCAGTTGGTTTATCCCAGCGGTGCTCAAATACAAACGTATTTTGACCGAAGTCTTGGTCATGTCGCTGTTTCTGCAACTGTTTGCCTTGATATCTCCGTTGTTTTTCCAAGTGGTGATGGACAAAGTCTTGGTTCATCAAAGCATGAGTACGCTCAATGTCTTGATGATTGGTTTGGTGACCGTGGCGATATTTGAAGTGGTCATGGGCGGCCTGCGGACTTATGTGTTTTCCCATACGGCGAACCGCATTGATGTGGAGCTTGGCGCGAAGCTGTTTAAGCACATGCTAAGCTTGCCAATGTCGTATTTTCAATCTCGCCGGGTAGGTGAAACGGTCGCCCGCATTCGAGAGCTGGAAAACATTCGAGAATTCATTACCAGCTCAGCGCTCACACTCGTGATGGACTTTCTGTTTATCTTCGTCTTTCTCGGCGTCATGTGGTTTTATAGCCCAATGTTAACCTTAGTGGTGCTGGCCTCCATCCCGTGTTACGTGCTGATAGCGGTGTTAGTGACGCCAATACTTCGCAACCGTCTGGATGAGCAATTTCGCCGCAGCGCGGAAAATCAGTCTTTTTTGGTTGAGTCGGTGACCGGGGTCGAAACCCTGAAAGCTATGTCGGTGCAACCCCAAGCGCAGCGCCGTTGGGAAGAAATGCTGGCAGCTTACGTGCGCTCTAGCTTTCGTGCTGCCAATCTGGGCAACATTGCGGGCCAAGCGGTGCAGTTGATTTCTAAATTGGTCACCGCGGGTATCCTGTTTATGGGCGCCAAAGCGGTGATAAAGGGCGAGCTCACGGTGGGTCAGTTGGTGGCGTTTAATATGTTCGCCGGTCACGTGACCGCCCCGGTGCTGAGATTGTCACAAATGTGGAATGATTTTCAACAAGCTCGTATTTCGGTGGAGCGGTTGGGGGATGTACTCAACAGCCCTACTGAACCGGGTTACGACCCGAATCGCGCCAGCCTGGACAATATTGACGGTCACTTGTCGTTTGACCAAGTGACGTTTCGCTACCAACCCGACAAACCTGAGATATTACGCCGCATCAGTTTGGACATTCCGGCCGGACAAACCGTGGGTATCGTTGGGCCGTCAGGCTCGGGCAAAAGTACGCTTACTAAGTTAGTCCAACGCATGTTTGTGCCCGAATCAGGTCGTGTGATGGTCGATGGGTTTGATTTAGCCATGGTCGATACCAGTTGGTTGCGCACTCAAGTCGGCGTCGTATTACAAGAAAACCTTCTGTTTAATCGCTCGGTGCGAGACAACATTGCCTTGTCAGACCCAGGTATGTCGATGGAGCGGGTGGTGGAAGCGGCCAAGTTGGCCGGCGCACATGACTTTATTTTAGGCCTGCCTGAAGGCTACGATACGCAACTGGAAGAGCGCGGAGCTAACCTATCTGGCGGCCAAAGACAACGGGTGGCCATCGCCAGAGCCTTAGTCTCCAACCCGCGTATTCTCATTCTTGATGAAGCCACCAGTGCGCTGGATTACGAGTCGGAAAGTATTATCCAACAGAATATGCAGGCGATTTGTCAAAACCGCACGGTGTTGATTATCGCCCACCGACTGTCTACGGTGCGCCATGCGGACCGCATCCTCACCATTGAAAGTGGCGAAGTGGTCGAAGATGGCAGCCACGATGAGCTGCTCCTCAAAGGAGGACGTTACGCGCGCTTGTGCGCCATTCAGTCGGGTGAGCAAGCTGAGGAGGGCAACGCATGACGTTTCCAGATTGGTTAACCCGCATCATGTCGCGGATAAAAGCCGCAGGCACCTCAAAGCAAAAAAGCAATGAACGTGAATTTCTTCCCGCCGCGCTGGAGATATTGGAAACGCCCGCCTCGCCCATTGGCCGAGGGGTGGCGATGCTGCTGGCGCTGTTTTTCTCCTTGGCCTTGATTTGGGCCTATTTTGGGCATGTTGACGTGAATGCCGTCAGCCAAGGCAAAGTGGTGCCTAAAGGGGGCGTGAAGTTGGTTCAGCCTTTGGAAGCGGGGATTGTGCGCGACATTTATGTCAGCAACGGTCAATACGTGGAGCAAGGCGAGCTATTGATAGCGCTGAACAGCATTGAAAACCAGGTTGATTTGTCGCAATTGGGCAGACAAAAAGAGATGGCTGAGCTCAATGTTCGTCGCGTCGAGCAGATGCTGCGCCGTTTGGATAAGGGGGCCGCTGAGTCTCAAGAGGAGGGTGAGCTGGCGTCTGTGTCAGACACGCCTGCGCGATGGCAACAAGAGTCGTCGACGTATTTGAATCACGCCAACGCGCTAGAAAACCATCAAAGTGCGCGATTACAACATCAATTGATGGCGTACTTCAGTAAAAAGCAGGGCTTGCAGGCTCAAATCGCGGAAGTCGGCTCGGCGCTACAGGCCAGTTTGATAGAAGCCGACAAGCTCACCGCGTTGTTGCCAGTGGCGACAGAAAAAGCCAGTGCTATGCTGCGGCTAGCGACGCAAAAAATGGCGGCCAGATTAAATTGGTTAGAGCTCGAAGGGGAGCGCATCACCATGCAAAAAAATCTGGAGGCGGAAAAGCAAAAAGTCGAGCAATTTCGGGCAAGCCGTCATCGCTTGCAGGCTGAGCTTGCCCAGCTGCAAGCCGATGTACAAAGCCAGCTCCTAGCCGAGCTGATTGAGGCCGAAGACAAAGTGCGAGAAGCGGAGCTGAGTTTGCGCCGCTTTAAACAAAGAGAAGCGCAGCGCTTTTTGCGCGCTCCCGTGAGCGGCTATGTGCAGCAACTGGCGACCCAAACCATTGGTGGGGTGGTGCAACCTGCCCAACAACTGGCGATTATCGCCCCAGATAAAGCGACCTTATTGGTGAACGCCATGGTACTCAACCGTGACATCGGATTTGTGCGCACCGGCCAGCCAGTGACATTGAAAGTGGAAAGTTACCCTTACAGCAAATATGGCACCCTTCAAGGTTGGGTGGAGTACATATCCCACGATGCGATTGACGATGAAAAAATGGGGCCGGTGTATTCGGCGCGCATCCGCTTAGCGGCGCAAAACACCACGCATACTGGTATCCAACTGCCATTACAATCGGGTATGGCGGTCACCGCCGACATCAAAACGGACCAACGACGGGTCATCGACTACCTGTTGTCCCCCATCAAGGAGGTGTTCTCTGAAGCGATACGAGAGCGCTAACACAGCGATTACCTAAAACTACCCAAAACTTTAGTAGTACACAAACCGGTCATGCGTTGCTTCACCACAAAGCAGGGATGACTCCTTATGACTGATTTTTCTACAAGAGATTAAATCATGTCGATAAAAAAGACACTCAGACCATCAACCGTACTGCGTCCAAAAGCGCAGAGCTCAGCAAAAAAACACAAGGAATTACTATGACTAACCAAGTACCGCAATGGCTACAAGATCTCACCCATTTCTCAGCCGCGCCGCTGGAAATAAGCAAGCAAAAGGTCATTAGCTCGGAAGGCATGACAAAAGGCACAGCGCCATTACCAAACATCGGCTCCTTTACATTGAAGAGAATTGGTCAGAATGGGTTTGAAATAGCGCCTTCTCGCGATCGTAGAGCGGGGACGCCGGCTTACTTTCTGGGGTATAAATCAATTGGTCAGCAAGGAAGTTCGCCCGCCTATATAGATATTCCGATCACGCCAAAAAGCAATGAGCCACAGCTCCTGTTTACCGGTGGTCTGGGAGGGTGCTCGGTGATTGTGACCCAACTAAACAAGGAGACATATCGCGTTTTTCACGATTCACGAAACAATGCTTCTCTTTTTTATGACAATGTCGTTATGGCAACCGATTACTCAAATTATACAGGGACGACATCAACCCAGGCTAGCACCTTTATGGCTTATGAAAAGGACAAGGGTGGTTGGAATCTGGTGACTCAGAAGTTAGACACAACAAGCGAGGGGACGGACGTATTTCCGATCTTTAGAGATAAAGTACCCAATGCGGAAATATATAACGCACAGACTTTCCCTGAAAATTATCAAGCTGAGCTTAAAGAAACGATACAGGCAAGAATAAAATATATTGCCGAACTGGCGGAGCATGAAGGTAGTACAACGGAGCTTGTTAATGGGCTCATCAACGGAAATGAAGCCGCGAAGAAGAAGTGGCGTGGTGTGGTTGAAACTGCGCAGAAAAACGTGACCAATAAGGCGGAGAAACCTTTTATTAGTGGTGATAAAAACCTGAATTTGGTATTTGACACGGTTAACGCAAAACGGTCAGGTAAGGTCGTTGTTGAAGGTAATGACGGTGCACTGGGCGGGGAAATTCAAGCGCCAAAGATACCGTTTATTGAAAACATAAACGGCGTTTTACTGGGAGTGAAAGACGGAGAGATCTACACAAGACGGGCCGGTAAAACCAACACGTTCCCGCAAGCAACAGGCGTTGAGGGAGTAACGTTATTAAAGCTTGGGGTGGATGGTGACGCTTATATATTGCGAGACAACAAAGTCTATAAACTGAGTCCACGGGGTGATACCGGTACCCTGGTGGCAGATTTGACTGACGGGAATCAAGGACAAGAGCGCGTATTAGATTTCACCGTCAACGAACGCGGTGATATTGCATTTATTGTGAAGGCGGAAAGTGGTGCTAGCAAATTACTGATACGAAAAGTCGAAGGTCAGATATCGGAGTTACAGCGTCGACGTATAGACACCACCGATTTAAAGTCACTTTCATTTCAGGGGGATGGTCGTCTATGGCTGTCAGATGGAAAAAAACTGTCGATTTTACCGAACAAAAACCGACCGGATAGTCAAAAATACCAACCGGATACTAGACCATTCAGTGTGAACGAACCCATGACTGAATTACGCGTCGATTTAAAAGGCAGGTTAGTCGGGAAAAATGCATCTTCTAAGGACGTACTTATCGAAGCTAAGAGCCTACACCGGCATAGGCTTGGTGAGCCACGTCAAGATTGGATTGACACAAGGCCAGCTTCTGGGGGCGTAGCTCGTTGGGTAGGCGATGCGACTAAAAACTATCAACCCAAGGCTTTGAAAGAAAGCGCCTTTATGGCCGCCAAAGGTCTTCATGGCGCGGTCAAGGAAGCCATGAAAGCGGCGGGGATTCGAGACCAATTTAGTGGTACCCCGCTAACAAAAGAGTTGAATGAGGCAATAAAGGCACTTTCAGACGATTATATTAACCCTAGTTGGAAACTGTTGACGGAGAAAGACACAACAGCGTTTTATGACAGTGCCAAACCCGCTGTGGTTGAACTGTTGAATGAAAGTGCCAAACTGGTCAGGGAACTGGAACATCGACCCAAACAAAGTACCAAAAAACACCTCGGTAAGAATCGTCTGGATGAACTGATTGAGTCGGGTCATCATGGGTTGGGTGAGTCACTCACTCAACGGCTCAAAATGTTAAAAGACGACGGCCTGTTTATTGGTGATGACTCTCGCGTGGGTCTGATTATCGACAAGTTAAAGCTGAATAACGCTACTTTGAATCAGTTGAAAAAAACATTCAAAGGCACAACTGAGGAGACTGTTAAACAAGAAGATGAGCTGATTAAAAAAAACCAAAGTAACCCAATCAGTAAAGCTATCGAGGATGGTGTGAACAATGTCGCCGATTATCGCAAAGCTGAGCACGCCATTAAGGTCATTAATAACGCGTTTAGCACAAAGCATGGCGCGTTTAAAATGGCCACTGATTCCATGTCGGGTAAAGAGGCAGACGTTAGCGAAAAGCTCATCAACAAGTTGTTAGGAATGGAGGAGGGGGCAAAGCTGACTTTTTCTCGCAAGAATGAAATCACCCCAATGCTTCTTCCGTTAAAGGATGCCGGAGGCAACCTAAAGATAACAAGAGCCGAACGCTATCAATGTGTGATTGAAAAAACTGAATCCGGTATACGTGTTAGCTTCACACAAGAAGCGGCAAATGGGGCAAGCCTATTTGCTGGGGTGGGAACGGAATTTGCTAAATTGGGTTTGACTGTTGAGCCCGTGACCAAGACGGACAACACCACCGTGACATTTGAGATCGCGCAAGCCGACACCGGAGATTTTGCTCGAAGACTCACCGCTACTGAGCAGTTTGGGTTGGGTGAGATGTCAAAGCTTGCCAACAATGTGAAGGTGACCAATGAAAGTAAGCTAGTGAATAAAACTTCTCTAGGGGGTAAGGGACTGCTGAATTGGTTCATCAAAGGGGGCGCTTCTGGAAGCATCGAACGCGTGATTGAAAAAGGCTTGACTGACAGCCGTAATGAGGGGAAAGCCTGGAGTAAGAGCGCGACGATGCAAGGGAGCAAAGAATCGGGCTCAGGTGCGACCCCAGGGCTAGACGTGAATAAACTTTTACAACCCCAAGTTGAAAAAATGCAGAATTGGCTTAGGAGTTGGGCTGAAAGCGAAGGCGGGATGGTTAAGAAAATCGCGCTGTTTGATGGAAAAATAGGTGATACGAACTATTCATTACAGCTGGACGAACAGGGGGAAGTGAAGGGGATCACCTTTAAGCGAAGCGGTGGCTACGACTCTGTGTTTGGTAATTACGCTCAATCTCTTTCAGAAGTCCCTAACGACGTAAAGGCGGCTTTCGAAAAACTAGCCCCCCTAAAAGCAACGGGCAATAGAGCACTGCGTTTTAACGCGGAATTTGAGGTGACGGCGAAAGACCTTAAAGCGCATTTTGCAACATTGGGGAAAGACCTGAATAACCTGACCGATAGGGATATTAATAGTGCACTTAAAACTATGCTCAATGATGGGCGAGTTGCAAAAATTAAAAGCATGAGTGCAACGGTTGAGGGGGGCCTATATGAGAGAGCAGCCGGAACCGGCCTGATACCTTGGCTTCGTGGGAGCGCCAACGGCAGCTTGAAGCTCGAAGAAACACTTGGAAGTATTGAATTTGAACACAACGAATCAGGCGAGGCGAGCGTAGCAAAACGCACCGGCCCCATGTTTAACCCGGATGTCAGTGACGACTTAGTCAAGGGCCAGATTGATAAAATCATTCGTACGAAGTCCACACTAAAGGATATGGTGGATTCGCTGGTTGGAACCGGAAAAAGTGAAGCTGGAGGCGCGTTAGGTGGCGACACCATAAACGAGGTTTGGAATGTTCCACCGGAAACTCTGACACCATCGACTAAGAAGGGCAACGCATCAGGGATAGAAAAACAGGTTGTTGTGCAACTTCAGGGGGATGAGGTTTCTTTTCAGGCAGCGAAGGAATTAGTGGAGAAAAACCTGGGCAAGACGCAGTGGTTACAGCTAAACAGAGCTGGGGAAGAGCGGGTTTTCGAATGGAAGGACGGCAAAAGAGCCTCGATTGACAAGCTTCTCCCAATGGACGCTGAGGGCAGGGTCCGTATTACCTTAGTTGGTCATGGTAGGGATGTGGACGGCCTCTCCCAATTTGGCGGGCGAGGCGCGGCCGAGGTGAATGAGACCCTTAAGGCGCTTTTGAAACGTGTACCGGGTAGCGCCACGGGTATTCGACTTAAGTTGGTCGGCTGTCAGCTTATTAAACCAGGGCAGGTGTTAGAGAATACTATCCCAGGCGAATTAACCAATACTCTGTTGGAATTTGCTAACAAGAATAACATTAAAGATGTTTCTTCGGTGGCGACCCAGTATAGAACCCGGGTCGTTGACGGGAAGCACGAGTACTTTATTGGTGACAAATGGCTAACCAAGGAGCAAGCCGAAGAGGAAGGCCATGAGCTTGACTACAAGCAAGAACTTGTCAATGACAGAAAGCTTATTCCGCACGTAGACAAGATTACCGAGTTTTCCGGTGAGCACATCTCCAAACAAGACCATGCTTTATTCGATTTGGTGAAGGAAATCAAGCAAGAAGGTGAGCCCATAGAAAGTCTATTGCCTGAGAAAAAGGCGCTGCTTAAAGCCTATTTTGGCAGCGAATTAAGGGCCGAGCGTTTGATTAACAACCACAGTGCTGAGTCGTTACTGCACGAAGCGCTTCGTAACAAGCCGCTGCTCGAGCAAATGAACCGTCTTGTGTCCGAGGACGCGGTAAGACAATCTGCGTTTAGTGCGATGGAAGCGAGCATGGCTTTAGCCTATGACCATGGGCTACTCACTAAGGCGTTGTCGGACAAAATTACCGAGATTCAAAAGGACAACCCAGCACTCAAACTGGCGGAGGTGGCGCCAGAATTTGACTTCAAGTCTGGCATGGTCAAATTTTCTATGGAGGACTCGACGGGTAACGTCACTGAGCATGAAGTGAGCGTGGAGCCTGAAAAGCTCAAAAGCCGAGCGTTATTGGAGGACTATAAGAGTCGGCTTGCCAGTGGGTCTCATGGCAGTGAGGTCGTAGGGAAAGTAAACCAAGCGATGGGGATTTATGGCTCGGTCATGGGTTTTGTCGGTAGCGTCAATGCACTAAAAAATGGAGATGTGGCCAATGGAACGATAAATATGCTTCAAACGCTTCATGGGGTGGGAGAGTTGAGTGGTATTAACCAACAAATCTATCGCGCCAGTGCGAAAGCGCTGGGCAAAGCATTAACTGGTGATGCGAACGCTCTGGCGCAAGATACAGGAAAAGTGCTGCAAGAGGCACGCGTATTCGGTGAAGAAGCGGGAGGATTTATCGGTGAGGCCATTCCATTTGTGGGTTCCGCTTTTGCGTTTTACAACGTAGAGCAGGACTTAAAAAGAGGCGGCACCTTGGGTGATATCGACGCAGGCATAGATGGGTTGATTGGCTTAGGAGGGTTAGCGGGGGCGTTGTTTCCACCTGGTGAAGCAGTGATAGCACCAGCAGTAATGGCCTTGACGATGCTGCGCATGGGTATTGATGATATGTACCGTGATATCAAAAATGATCTTGATAATTTGCCTGAAGGTGCTGGCTGGGATGACAAAGTTGACGCGTTTATGAAAGGGGCGTGGCAAGGGATTAAGGGTTCAGTCTCCGATGGTTTCAACGCACTTGAGCACTTTATTGACCCCAACCTTTCTGATAAGGAACTTGCTAAGCATGTTGAATGGTCAAGGAAGTTTCTAAAAGAGATTGATAATAAAGATAACTATGTCAAGGAGTCTAATTCGAAGATTGATTTTAGAGACGTTAAAGAAGGTACGATTGATGGAGGATTAGTCTTTAGAATGGGAGAGCCGGGCGAAAAATCAACAGTCACGGTGCCTCAGATGAAATCTGAGAAACGGGGTAAAGTAGGTACATTTGAATTGTCTAAGAGTGGAAAGGGAAAGAAAACGATTTTCCTCAACTTTGGTCAGGCTAACAAGCTCTCTGTGAATTTTGTTAAGAGCTCATACCTTAAACACTATGACAACACTACGGGAAGTATGTTTCATGATAATTCTCACGTTGATTCTATCCCTTTCCAAGGATATGACGTGACTAAGCAGGAAAAAAGAGGGGACACACTATTTGGCACCTTCTTTGGCAACTCACAAGGGAATACGTTTGTGGCGCCATTAGATGACCCCAAAGATAAAGATGGCAACCCTGTGGATATGAAGTTAGCAAAATACGCTTACCGTCTGGTAGGAGGCATTGGTAACGACACTTTTATTGTAGGGCCGCAAAACAGTCATATTACTGGCGTAGGCGGTGCTAACCGCTACGTGATTAACCCGAAACATGATGGCCAGTCTGATAAATACCGAGCCGTGAAAGAAGTGACGATTGATAACCACAGCAGTAACGGTCAAACGTCAACCTTAGAGCTAAATACCACACGAGAGAAAATTCGCTTCCAGCGTGACGGTCAAGATTTATTGGTGCGTTATCCCTCAGGAAAGAACACCAGTACGGTTCGATTATTGGGCTGGTATCAAGGGAAGGACTATCGCCGCTTGAGATTTAAAACGACAGACGGCTATTCATCCGTGTCTCAAGAGACTAGCAACCAACCGCAGCTAAACTTGTTGGCTAAATTGGTGAGCCAGGATGAGTTAAAGAAAACGAACCAAGATACGAGTGTCAATCAGTTCGTCATTGGAGGGAATAAGAATGACATTGTCGGTAACGACCGGAACAATATCTTCATGGTGACGGGTGACCAAAATACCATCAATGGAGTTCAAGGCAGCAACCGATTTAACATCAATTGGGATGGAGAAAAGAGTAAACATCTAACTATCGAAAGCTCTAAGGGTGCAGGACAAGATACCTTACATTTCAACGCAAAGGATAGCGATGTCAAGCTCAGTCGTAGCTCGGACGGTAATGACTTGGAAATCGTAATTCACTACAACAAAAAAGCCCAGCCTAGCGTTGTGGTTGTAAAAGGGTATTTTGCGAATCTAACGGATAAAAGACAACCCATAGCCATCATAACAAAAGATGGAGTTCAAGGTATTGTGCAAGAGGATACACAAACAGGCAGCGTCACTAAGATAAATTCAATATTGGATTTTTCGCAAGTCGATGGGAATGTACCCAATGAAGTTGACCTAAATGACCCGATGAATCGTCATGTTACTTTGGTGATGGCCCTTGAAGGTCAAACCATTGTTGGTACCAGTGGGAACAATAAATTCAGAGCGATGGGTAATCACGTGACCTTTAAATCAAATGGAGGGAAAAACGACTATGTATTTGATGCGAGTTCAAGAGGGCAAGTGATTGAACTGCATGACAATGATGAACTGAGTACCTTATTTATTAGAGGGGGCAAGTTAGACACACTCGAGACAACGTTTGACCAAAACAATAGGGTTCTAACGGTTTACAGTAAGGGTAACTCCATTTCTGAACTTAAGAACTACGACCCAGAAAGAACGCGTTTGGCGATAAAAACCACTGATGGGCTATTTACCGTTGATAAAGAGGGTGACAAACGGGTGCTTTCTGTCGAAGGGGATAATATTGAAGATTGGAGATGGAAAGCCAAAACCTTGCTCGGCACAAACAAGAAAAGTGTGTTGGTAGGCAACGAAGAGAACAATACGCTCGATGGTAGGGGGTGTGCTGACCTTACGCAATCGGATGAATTAATGGGTACCAAAGGCCATAATACCTATGTGGTAAAAGAGGGCTACAATTTTGTTGAGATTGATAATGTTAGTGAAGATAAGAAGAAAGATATTCTTCAACTCCATGCTGACTTTAACACTTTAAAAGTCCTGAAAGAGGACAATGATGTCATCATCACTAACGATGAAGATATGCATCAATCCCGAAAAGGTAGTAACAAAAAATTCTTTTCGGTGAAGCTGAAAAACTGGTTTAAGGGCGAGAATTATCAGCACCTTTACGTTACAACGAAAGGTGGTGTGCTATCTAAAATTGAACTAAATAACCAAGGGAAAGCCAAGTTATCTGTTGTTTCAATAAACCACCAAGATAGTAAAAAAGCTCTACATGTTGACTTAAGTAAGCCTGGCTACGAAACGCTAAAGGGGTTTAAAGGCTCATTGAGTAACACCAATGTGATTAAAGGGAATGACCTGGGAAATCACATTGAAGGTGGCGATGAGAATGACAAGTTTTATGGAGGAAAAGGCGATGATACCTTTACTAGTGGTTATGGGAAAAATTTGATAGATGGCGGCGGCGGCACCAACACTGTGAAATTTAAAGGTAAGCAAGCCAAAGGGGTGACAGTTAATCTCCTAACGGGCAAAGTCAAGGGAGCAGACGGAAAAGAGTCTCAACTGGTGAACATTCAACGCGTGGTTGGTAGCCTAAATAATGACACCCTAGTCAGTGGCAAAGGTGACAATCTCTTGCAAAGCTCTGCTGGTGACAACACCTTTGAGTCGGTCGCGGGCAATGACACTTTAGTGGGTGGCATAGGGAAAGATACCTTTAAGGTCCACTTCACTTTAGATAGTGCAAAGCAAGCGGGCCATGAAGGATTATCACAGCGTAACTTTTTCGGCAAAAACGTGATAGTAGAAGACAAGAACAAGGACGGTAAGTTTGAGCTACTGGGTGTGAAACCAGAGCAAGTCGTCACGCAGCGAGTGCGTAATAGCTTGGTAATCAGTATCAAAGACTCGAAAACAGGTAAGTTAATACCTGGAGCTCGTCAATTAACCATTAAAGGTTGGTTCTCTAACAGTGCCTTAGAGAATGTTAAGCTGAAATTTGATGACGGTAGTACTACTACTGAAACTAATGTTGCTTCGCTTCTAAAGAAAACCAATCAATCGGAATTCGACACCTGGACGAAAGAGAAGCAGAATCTAAAGGAGATGGAGAGGCTTAGTAATCTCACCCCCAAAGAGTTGAAAGAAGAGCTAGATCAATGGAACCGAAAGATCATCGATAAGGAAAGAGAAATACGCAAGGAGAAAAGGCGTTTGCGTGAAATTGAAGAAGATCGACAATTCGCCAAGGACAAACAAATTCAAAAAGAGCTTCGAGAAAAAGAAGCAAATGAGCAAAAAGAGCTTCGAGAAAAAGAAGCTGAAAGACAAGCTGAGATTCAGAAAGAACGCCGAGCCAAAGATGAACTAGCTCATAAGAACGCTCAAAAACACAAAAAGGAAAAACTGAAAGAAGCTCAAGCTGACTTGGCTGAGACAACAACTCACTTGGATACGACTCAAACTAAATTGAAGGAAAAAAATCAGCAGATAGAAATACTTCATAAAGAGATTGAGAGTATTGGTGTAAATAAGACAACATTGGAAGAGGCCAAATCAAACGTTAATGAGATTTATGAAGGGTTATTTAAGTATTTAAAGAAGAGATTAGGAGAGTTAATTCCTGATAGTACTATAGACAGTATAAAGCCGATGATCCGTGCGTGTTGCACATGGGGCGATAATGGAGAATGGTATGGAGTGAACGATGCTTTGATGAGGCAGAAGTTTTATTGGGACGCAAATATTGTGAGGTTAACTGGTTGGTATCTATCTGAAACAGTGGTGGCACGCAACAATGCTAACAAAAAATTAACTGATATATCTGGTAAATATAAAAAACGTAACGACTTAGAAAATCAGGAAAAATCGATTAATTCTGAAATAACAAAATTAAATAAAGAGTGCGAAAGGTTAAGTAATAAATCCAATGAAATAAATGATTACATTAGAAGATTTAATAATGAATCTAAGTTTATGGAAGAACTAAATATCTTTAAGTCGAATGCTACTGTTCTACATTCTAAAATTGATAACATTTTGAAAGCATTACACAACTACTCGGAAGTAGATGGAGGAGCAAATGAAATAATTAAATTTATTAAAGAATTGGAGGACTTCAAGAATAATAAAGCTCCTTCTCATAGTGAAATTTTAGAAAAAAGATGGAATCAAATTTTCGACATGTTTAAATCAGATAATGCCACCAAAATTGAGCATGTAACGGAATGGGCTAAAAAAGAAAATAGTGAAGACTATAAAAAGTTTAAGAAAAAGGGAGATGAATGGGTACAAGACCGAAGAATTTATCGTGAATATTTTGAAGAGCAAAGATATTCAGCTTGGAATGAACAGCAGTTCGACGAAGACAAAGAAAGTTTGCAAAGTAAAATCCAAGCAGATATTACAGAACTTGAGTCGGCGAAAGAAAGTTTTGTAGAGGAAAAAGAGCTTAGGGGACATATCGGCCTTGATACTGAAAATATCCAACGAAAGATAGCTGGTATCGACGCAATGAAAAGTTTCCTTGGATTGGAGAAGCTGAGAGCTGAAAAGCTAGACGAATATAAAAAAGCACTAGAAGACTATAAAAATAATGGATGGACGAAAATTCGGAAGGCTTTGAGCGTATTTGATATATCTAAATGGTGGGGGTCTGGAAACTATAAGACAAAACTCGCGAAATTTATGAAGAGTACGATGAATAAGGCTTATGGTGAATACCTAGAAAAGGTTAACGAATTTAAGAAAGCACATGCTGATAAACTGCCAAGTCTATATCGAGATTACTTGGATTACTTTGAGAAAGATGGCTCATTAGATCATACCAATTGGAACGATTTGGTATCCAAGAAAAAGTATCAATACGGTCCCAATGGACTTCGTGATTTTCCTGCAAGTTCCTTGAATTCGAGTATTGATATTAGTCAGATTAAACGAGAAGTTTCTTTGGCCGAAATGCTTGGTCAAGAATCCCAAAAGGAGTCTAACCACGCGAAACTCGCTGCTCGAGACCAAGAAGGAGATGTTGCCAACACTAGCCGTGTCAATAATCTTCAGTTGGTGCAAGCGATGAACTCAATGGGAAGTGGAGAAAAAACCGGACTTGATGATAAGCTGTCTCAATCAGATAAAACTTTGATCAAAGTTAAGCCTATTTTGAGTCATCGTTATTAATTCACTATAAAGAACTAATCAGCGAGCCTGGGTTTCCTAGGCTCGCTTTTTTGATGCCTTAAATAATTCCGTGTTATTAACATTGGCGACAATTGAAAAAGCCTCCCTTTCCGGAGGCTTTATAGCAAATGTTATAAGGCCTGTGTTTTAATCCACGCTAGGCTGTTGCAAATGCTCCACCAAGACTTTAGTAAAGCGTGCGGCTTCTCCGCCTGTACAGGCACGATGGTCAAAAGTGACCGAAATCGGCAATGCTTTGGCTTCAGTAGCTTCGCCATCTTTCATGATGACTTTCTGCAAAATGCGCCCCGCACCAACGATGGCAACTTGTGGTGGAGAAACTACAGGAGTCGCGTAGATACCCGCAATAGCACCGAAATTGGATAGGGTGATAGTGGCATGCTGAAGTTGCTCTCTGCCAATTTTTCTGTTGCGAATACCTTTGACTGTGGCATCTAGCCATCCACGTGTGGCGTCGGGAGAAAACTCATTAGCATGACGCAAAACAGGTACATACAAGCCATGTGCACTGTCGACGGCAATACCTACGTTTACTGCGCTGTGGACGCAGCGAGTCATAGTATCTGCGTCAAACCATGCGTTTAACGCAGGCTCTTTTTGGCAGGCGTGAACAATGGCTTGAATTAAGCGAATCGAAATGTCTTCTTTAGGCTTCCAATCAAGCAATAGTGCTTCTTCAGTAATCGTAACTGAAGCAACGTTATGGTGGGACTCCGTCATGGTATTAACCATGGTACGTCTGGCACCTTTTAATACTTCGGTTCCTGGGATCTGTTTTTCATATTGGTCGTAAACATCGGTATCAACAATCAGGCCTTCTGGGCCGCTGCCTTTAATGCCACCTAAATCGATACCTAATTCTTGGGCAAGAAGTCTCGCAGAAGGAAGGGCTGTAATTACTTGATCGGGTGAATTGTGAACGTTGCTGCCAATCCAGAAGTCATCCACGTCAACTTGGTGAGATTGATGTGAAACATTGCCCACCACTGTGGCGGCGTCTTTTTTCGTTGATGCACTAGATGTAGTTGCAGACTCAAGCTCTTCTATTTCAAGCAGTAAGCTACCGACATTGATCAATTCACCTTCTTCACCGTGGCGGCTAACAACCTTGCCGCTGTATGGTGCTGGTACTTCTACCATGGCTTTGGCGGTTTCAACGGTGAGCATGATTTGGTCGACTTCGACGGTGTCGCCCACTTTCACATGCCATTGAACAATCTCTGACTCTGCTAAACCTTCTCCTAGATCCGGTAACATGAACGACTTCATTTCCACCCCTCCATCAACTCTCTTGCTGCGAGCACTATGTCGTCTTTTTGAATCATAAAGTAATCTTCGTTTCGGTAATAAGGCATAACCGTATCCATTCCTGTAACGCGTTTTGGTGGTGCTTTGAGCAAGCACATGGCAGATTCAACGGTGCGTGAGACTATTTCTGCTCCGACACCACAAGTTTTGCTGGCTTCATGGACAACAAGTAGACGTCCAGTTTTTTCAAGTGACTTCAAAATGGTATTCATATCAATGGGTTTGATACTAGCTAAGTCGATCACTTCGGCTTCGATGCCCTGTTTCGAAAGTGCATTCGCAGCTTGTAGAGATTCAACGACACATGCTCCCCAAGTTACTAGGGTCACATCACGACCTTTTCTTAAGGTAAAGCAGGTATCGAGTGGCAACGCCTGTCCGTTATCTTCCACGTTGGATTTAACGGTACGATAAATGCGTTTTGGCTCGAAGAACATCACAGGATCATTGCTTCGAATAGACGCGAGTAACAAACCATAAGCGCGTTGCGGGGATGATGGAATCACCACTTTAAAGCCAGGAATGTGGGCAAATAGAGCCTCAACGCTCTCAGAGTGGTGCTCTGGGGCGTGAATCCCGCCACCAAAAGGTGCACGAAATACCGCAGGGCAACCCAATCGGCCTCGAGTACGGTTTCTCATTCTAGCCGCATGACAGATAAGGTGCTCTAAAGCAGGGAAGACGAAACCTTGGAACTGAAACTCAGCCACTGGTCTTAACCCTTGAGTCGCCATACCCACAGATACACCACCGATGAGCGCTTCAGCAAGTGGAGTATCGATAACACGTTTCAAGCCATGCTTCTCTTTTAGCCCGACTGTGGCACGAAAAACACCGCCGTTGTCACCTACATCTTCACCCAGCACGACCACTTTTGAGTCGCGTTCCATTTCATGATGCAAAGCGAGGTTAACTGCTTCAACTAACGTTAGTTCAGCCATGATTGCCTCCTTGCATGCGCATTGCTTTGTTGATGATGTAATCACGTTGTTTTTGCATTTCAGAGTAGGGGGATTCGTAGAGATGATCAAAGGCAGTTTCTGGTGCTTGGGTTGTGGTATTGAGATAGTTCTCGACCACTTTTTCAATTTGCACCTTACACTGTGCGAGCCACTCTGTTTCTTGCTCTTCTGACCAAGCGTTTTGGCTCATCAAGAATTTTTTCAGACGTACAATGGGCTCATACTGCCAAGCGGTTTGCAGCTCATCCTCGCTTCTATATCGCGTGGCGTCGTCCGCAGTTGTGTGGTCGCTGAGTCGATAGCTCACCGCTTCTATCAAGGTTGGGCCTTTGCCTTTTCGAGCACGGTCTAATGCTTTGGTGATTGCGTCATACATGGCAACCACGTCATTGCCATCGACGGTGATACCCGGCATTCCTGCGCCTTTTGCTTTTTCTGACAAGAAGTCGGCCGCACATTGAAGTCGTCTAGGAACGGAAATGGCCCACTGGTTATTGTTCACAACAAACACTAACGGCACATTCCAAGTTCCGGCACAGTTTATCGATTCTAAAAAGTCCCCTTTGGACGTTGCACCGTCTCCGCAGGTGACTAATGCCGCATTGTGATCGCCTTCTATCTTTAATGCTGCAGCCACGCCCACTGCGTGAGTACATTGAGTGGCGATAGGAACGCAGAAGGGCAAATCTCGGCTATGCTCTTTGGAGTCAGAAGAAGGCTCTGTGTCGATAGAATCGTAATCACTACCTCGTTCATCGCCTCCCCAATATTGTAAGTTTTTCTCCATTGGGATACCGCGAACCCACATAGCAGGCAGATCACGATAGTATGGGACGAAGACGTCTTCTTTTTTTAGCCCTTTACCTATAGCAATGCCAATTGCTTCAGCACCAAGGTGGGAAGGGTATGTACCTAGTTTACCAGTTCGTTGTAGGGCGACAGCTTTGTTGTCATAGACACGAGTTAAGACCATGTCTTTATAAAAGCTTATCAGGGTAGGTAGATCAGCCCACGCGGGTAATTCATCAACGCAATTGCCGGAATGGTCGATGAAACGATGCATGGGTAAAGCCTGTACATTCATCTCTTGCTCCTTGTTTACTGCCTCACCGGTGAGGCAATCTGGACACGTTTAAATGTAAAAACTGATCACGAGAGTCATATGATAATTGTTGTTCAAGTCTCGTTGGTTAGCAAAATACTATTCTGGAAAAACTATCAGAGCTACTTTATTTCGCTACTAACGCTACCATTTCTAGTGATGAATCTCGATATGCCAGCTATATTAAGTGTAACCAAAATGTTAACTTTTGCTTGAGATGGAGATCGGAAGATCAGTAAACTTATACTTACACAGGGCAAAAACAGTAGAAAGTTTCAGTTTCTAAAATGTCATTTGTTAAAAATTGAAAACTTTCACTACATTCCGACGAAAATTCATAACATTATTATGCGTTAAATGTGACCAAAATCGTAAGTTTGTTCGATTTTTATACTAAATTGTGCAAATTGAGCCTATTGGCACAGAATAATCTGTTGCCAAGTGGAAGACGATATGAATGTAAAAAGGGGAGTAAGTGGATTATCAAAAAGGCAGGCGAAATTGGGGTGTAACTAAGCGTACAAATGGAGAGCAGAGTGTAGTATAAAAATATTGCTTAAGATCAGAGTTTTACTGCCAAAAAATGATGTATGGTGAGCCTCTAATAACACGATGAGAGGACGTCAGATATGAGTTATCAACATATACTAGTTGCTGTCGATTTATCAGAAGAAAGTAGTGAGCTAGTAAATAAGGCGACTGCGCTTGCCAAGCCTTTGGGGGCTGAGCTATCGCTAATCCATATTGATGAAATATACCATGAGAGGTACATAGGCTTAGTGGATATCAATGCTCAAACCACCAAGATTTCCGAGCGCTCAATCGCCTTGCTTGCAGAAAAGGCGAACTTTCCAATTAAGCACACTTTCGTAGGAAGCGGAAGTCTGACAACTGAGCTGTGTCACACGATTCAGGAGTTCAATATTGACCTCCTTGTGTGTGGCCATCACCAAGATTTTGTTAGTAAGTTTTTATCGAGTGCAAAGAAATTGATTCATCACACTCCTGTCGACACTCTCGTTGTGCCTTTAAACAATGATTAGGGTATAAACTTGTCCCGGAAGGCTTTCGTCCGGGACAAGTACGCTCCGCTGTTACTTGAAAATACAATTTATAGCATTTCGAATTAACATTGGCTCTGCAGGGGAATGCTTTTAGAAATGTTCCGTCACAGAGAACGTCAATGTATTGGTTTTTAGTCGAGCATGATCATCAACGATGCCGAGGTATCGATATTGAGCCCCAACGCTTAAATCATCGGTTAGTCGATAATTGGCTCCGAGTACGCCTTGCCACGCTAGGCCGACATACCCACCACCGCCATCACTGAAGTCTTCGTTATCACTGGGGTTAGCGTCCTTCATCTCTCCATCGGCGTATAATAATGCAGGCCCAGCTCCTAACCCAATGTACGGTGTTAGTTTAGAGGCGGTTTCGATGTCGTAATAACCGTTGAACATCCAATCAACATAGTGAACGTTACCTGACTCGACTTTTGCTGCGAGTCCATGGCTATTATGGATTTCCGCTTTTTTTAACTTAAAATACGAATAATTAAAGCTGGTGCCCAAACGCCAACTTCCATAATCGTAGCCCAATACCACGCCTATAGTCGGTGCGCCGTTCAGCTCGATATTCATATTTTCTGGTTTGTTGTCGACGTCCGCGTCTTCAGCATACAATTTTGTTGGTAAGGAGTATCCTAAATGCTCAGAAATATACCACCCTGTAGGTTCTGATGCGTAGCAATTGGTTACGGCCAATAATGGCATAACACTTAGTAAAAAACGCTTCATATTAATCTCGGTGTATTAATTTTTAAAGTTGGTAAGATTTAAATAAACTATTAATATCCCTATAGTTAGTACCTTATTAAGTACTATATTAAAGTTGATAAATCTGCTATCAACTCGAATACCTTTCAAATACATATATTATGTATTAATAGATTTATTAAGAATGGGTGTTTTTACTTAAGGTTGGAGACGCGGGTTGTTTAAATAACTGGATGGTTTGGTGTTTTGGACTATTCGCTGGAATAGGGTATATAAGAGTGGACAATTTAATACGTTATATATGCCCGAGTTACTTCAATGTTGTTTTGAATATTGAAGCAACTTGGTCCAAATACCTGGAAAGTTAAGCCTTTGATTTCTTCCAAACCAGTAAAAAATTATTCGCTGGCATAGCAATTTGCTCAACCAGTTCTAGCCCTTTGCCCCATAAAGTAAGCTCTTCGATATCACGAATACCGCCATAGCCTCTTTGCTGCAGCGACAAGTCAAATTCATGGTTGCTTTCACTGGTATATTCACCATCAACTTTCATTGGGCCATATTGGCAAAATGTCCCTCCTTCTATGAGGTTCAATGACACTAACTCCATCATTTTTTTCGCTTCATGTGGTTGCATGATATGGGCTGTGTTGGCGCTAAATACGCAGTCAGCGTTGATGTTCGGCCAGTCATCTCTACCAACGGTAAAGTTAATAGGACGCGTAACATTATCTAGACCAGCGTCGTCTATCCATTGGTTAATGCTGTCGTGGTTGTCTGGCATATCGGTGGTATGCCATATGAGATGAGGCAACCTTTTTGCAAAATAGACGGCGTGCTGTCCTGTGCCAGAGCCAACTTCTAACACCTGTTGTGCCGTTTTAAAGTGTTTGGAAAGTTGCTCAAAAATCGGTGTTTGATTTCTGTCACATGCGGGGCTGAATTGTTTTGTCATGAGGATAAAACCTAGAAATGGAAACGTAATTTAGTCTTCTGATTCTGGTCCCATGAGTCAAGAGATTTTTAAACTATACGCATAGCGAATCAAACTATTAAATTGTTATAAATATCAATAATAAAGATAGGATAAACAAATGTATGATTTCGTGGGTTTTCGACTGGAAGACTGGTGTTTAACTGCTACTTTTATGGTTACAAGAATTGGAATGAATGTATCCAAATAACTTGGGAACATATCAATACTTAGGCTAGGGAAATCGACATGATGAAAGGTAAGTTGAATCAAATATCCATTGCGGCAAGAATCTGGATAATACTTTTGCTGTTTGCCGTTGCCTTATTTACTAGCGTGATGTTTGATGCGCAGAAGACTCAGCAGTTAATGCGAAAAAACTACGAACGTGGCGTGACTAACTTGGTGGAAAGCGCACGTGGTATTGCTCAGCATTACTATCAATTGAGCGTGGAGGGCAAGCTTTCTGTTGAAGAAGCCAAAAGTGAAGCGCTTAAGGCAATTTCAGCAATGAGGTTTGACGGTGGTAATTATATTTTCGTCATAGATAAAGATGGTATTGAAATCGCGATTCCGATCAAATCTCTTCTGGGCAAGAATGTGATGGGGCTGAAAGACTCTCAAGGTAAGCTGTTTGTGGTGGATCTTTTTAAGACGGCAAAAAGCGGTGGTGGTTTTGTTGACTACACGTGGAAGCAGCCAAACAGTGATACTATCCAGCCTAAGAGAAGTTATGTCGCTCAATTCGACGGCTGGGGCTGGGTGATTGGTAGTGGGATGAATATGGTTGCCTTAGCTGCTGAAGTGCAAGGCGCTAAAGCAAGCTCCTACCAGCAAGCCGCCATCATCTGTATTGTCTTTGCTGTAGCTTTGGCATTCTTTATGAAGTCAATTACTTCTCCATTGAGAAAAACCGTTAAGGCGATGAGAAACCTGTCCAAAGGAGAAGGTGATCTCACTCAGAGGCTGCCTGAAGATGGCGGGCCTGAATTGTCCGAGCTATCCCGAAGTTTTAACCAATTCGTTGAATCGATTCAAAACATCATGAAAACGATTAAAGATGTTGGTGATCATGTCTCCACTTCGTCTATTCAAGTTTCTGATTCAATTAAGAATATCGACTCTAGTTTAGGACGGCAGAAAGCCGATGTAGATGAACTTGCAACCTCAATGAACGGAATGCTGGCTACGGTGGAAGATGTGACTGCACGAACTGTTGAAGCTAATGAAGCGAGCAGCTTGGCAATGGCGGAGGCCCATGGTAGTCAAAGTATTATTCAAAAAAATGTGTCTGAGGCTGAGAGGTTATCTGAGGAAATTCGCAGTGCAAGAGACGTAGTGACCAAGCTCTCTGAAGATGCCAAGAACGTCGATACCGTACTTGAAGTGATTCGAGGGGTAGCGGAGCAAACCAACCTACTGGCGCTGAACGCCGCCATTGAATCAGCTCGAGCGGGTGAGCATGGACGTGGATTTGCTGTTGTTGCAGATGAAGTAAGAACGCTTTCGGTGCGTTCACAAGACTCAACCATTGAAATACAAAACATCATAGAAAAATTGCAGCAAGACGCAGAACATGTTGCCAATACGATGAATAGTGGTGCCAAAAAAGCCGTTGATGCGTCAGCGTTGTCAAATGAGGCTGGTGAAGCACTAAATAGAATTGACGCTGAGGTGAAGAAAATTGAGCAAATGAATCGCTACATTGCGCAGACATCTGAAAATCAGACGCTGACCGTTAAAGACGTTAACCACAATGTTGAAAGCTTGCGAGAAATGTCAGCCAGCGTTTCATCCGAATCTTCTCAAATGGCGCATGCGAGTGAAGATTTGAAGCAATCATCAGAAAGGCTTGTTCAGATGATTTCTCGCTTTAAGCTTGCTTGAGCCCCAGCATTGGCAAAGCAGTGAATATATTGCTTTGCCATTTCTGTTGGTGTATCAAACCGTCACTGGCCCATTATTGGACAGCTATCGGCCCACTGAAAGACATCTTCTTACTTAAAAGCATCATGGAAGTTGAGGCTATTACCATAACAATTGAAACGATCATAAACCCTGAATGTATATGGTCTTGATGAGACAAAAAAGCAATCAATACATAGCTCAGGCTTTGCATCATCGATGAGAACATGGCAATGATGCCATCAATTCTACCGCGTTGCTCAAGGGGGACAATGTGGTGCATCCAATTGGTTCTAGAAATTCTGTTTAGAGCATTAAATATCCCGAAAACAAAAATCAGCGCGACAATCATCTGAGGTTGGGAGAAGATCCCCATTGCAAACAGCAAAGCGGCGAGAATCATCATTGAATTTTGCATTAGCTGAGTATGTGAAAACCGGTTCAGTAGTTTTACGACAATCAAACCTGTAACCAAAGATCCTAACCCGAAAGCGATATTATACGAGGCGAACCAGCTTCCAGAGACAGCTAGCTGTGAAAACCAAATTGGAACCAATTTGCTTAAGTAAGTGAGCACTGGGTAAGCCAAGCATGACAACAATATAAAAAGGTATACCTCTGGATTAGAAACAATGAGCTGTTTGCTTTCGCTTAGTTGCTTTGTAAGCGGCTGTTTTTGTTTTTCTGGTCGTAGCTTTTGCGTATAAGGAGTGAGGATGTAACTTATGGTGCCGATTGATGCGCAAATAAAGGCGAGCAGTGAAAACTGAAAAACGCCCCAAGATTCCAATAAAATGACACCTAACGCGCCTGAACCCAAGGTTGTGACCTGCAGCACCACTTCTTGGTAGCTAGAGATTTTAGCGTATTCACTTTGGTTGTAGTTCTCTTGGGTAAACGCGTTGTTCGTGCTCCAAGCCATGTTGCTAGATACCCAATACACCACATAAGTGATCGCAAGTATCGCGTCGGAATGCATGCCATATAGGTAGAAAAGTGCAAGAACTCCCGCTGTGGCCGCTTGTAAAACTTGAATGTTAACTAATATGGCTTTTCGAGAGTGCCTGTCGATAAAGGCGGAGTACCAAGGAGTAAGCAAAAATGATGTCAGCGTACAAGCGAGTGAAAGCAGTGCGACAAAGGTTCCCATTCCTCCTTGTGCTAACAATAGCCAAGGTAGCGCCATCATGAAAAGGCCAGAGCTGATACCATCAAAAAAGCGGCCAAATAGATAAGGTGTTGATTTATTGAGAGCCACAGAGAATTTTCGCATAGCCTTCCTTTCCTTAAAGAGATCAAATGATAGCCAAGGCTAATTCCTCATGTTAACTTGAGGTCAAGCGTTGTTTTTAAGTTTGCGGGAGAGACATATGGACATGAGTGTTGGCGAAGTGGCAAAAAGGGCGGGGGTCAGTGTGGCAACGTTACACTTCTATGAAGACAAGGGGCTGATTCATAGTACGAGAAATGCTGGCAATCAAAGACGATTTCAAAAGCCAGTATTGAGGCGCATTGCTGTCATTAAAGCGGCGCAAAATGTAGGAATGACACTTAAGGAAATTTCCGATGCACTTGGTTACCTGCCCAAACATAAAGCGCCGAGTCGCAAAGATTGGGAAGAGCTAGCGCAAAGCTGGCATGAAAAAATAGAAAGCAAAATAGAGACATTGCAAGCCTTACAAACTCAACTTGGTAGCTGCATTAATTGCGGTTGCTTATCTTTGGAAAATTGTAAGCTTTATAATCCTGATGACACCAAAGGGGTGACCGAACCAGGCGCTAGGTTGATGAAACCAAGCGGTTCAGTGTCAGACAAGACTTCAGAGTAGTAATAATCAGCGATTACGTTAGAATAGCCAACTTTGTTGCCTCGATCATCTTAGGTGAAACTTCATGTCGTTAACTTCATCAATGCGTTTATTGCATTCCTCAACACATCCAGACCTTAAAGATTTAAATGGCCGTGTTTTTCATCGCAAGGCAGCACGGGGAATTATCTTAAACGGTGATAGCATCTTGATGCTCTATACAGCTCGGTATGATGATTATACCTTGCCGGGCGGAGGCGTAGACGAAGGTGAGAACATTGCTGCGGGACTCATACGAGAGTTGCAAGAAGAGACAGGAGCGAAAAACGTTCGTAATATCCAAGCATTTGGCCTTTATGAAGAATTTCGTCCGTGGCACAAACCGGACTTTGATATCGTACACATGGAATCCTACTGTTTTGTGTGTGAGATAGACGCTGAACTCGGCGAAACTAAGTTGGAAGATTACGAGATCAACAATGGAATGGTGCCTAAGTGGATCAATATCTATGATGCTATCGAGCACAATGAGAAGACGATGGCCACCAGTGATAAAAAAGGCATGTCTATAGAGCGAGAAACGTTCTTGTTAAAGCGTATCGTCCAAGAGCTGTTAATGAAAACAGAGTTAGAGCAGGTGGTTTAGCACCAGCCTGCCTATTGGTTTCCTCACTAGCACGTTAAAGGCAACAAGGGCTTTCGAGTTGAATTGTTTTATGATCGAAGTGAATACTAGCCTGTACACCGATAGGGGTTACTAGCATCGGGTGAGTATGACAACTGTCAAAGCCATATAATATAGGTAGTTCTTGCCCTTGAAGCACTTCCAGTAATACATCAAGTGGTGTTCTGCCGGTATTTTTATCATCAAACAATTCGTGCTTGCCCAAAATAATGGCCGACACTTTATCGAAAATACCACACGCTTTGAGATGACAAAAAGATCGCTCCACTTCTTCAATACCTTTCAGCGAGTCTTCAATAAGCAAGATATCACCTGGTAGAATTTCGGGCATATAGGGGCTTGCCCAAATGCCTGGCATGGTGTTGAGGTTCCCGCCAATTATCCGCCCCGTTACACTACCAGAGCCTAAAAATTGCCACTGGTTTTCCTGTACGGGTTTCGCTGCATTTTGTGTTGCCCAGTCAATTCTCACATCTGTCCATTGTTGTGGCATATCATACCGGTAGGGTAGGCTCGGGCGCTGGCAAAGCAGCTGAAAAAATGATTCGAACGTTTCGTCTACCAGTGGTGGAAATTCGCCAAAAGAGGCAACTAACGCCGGGCCATAGAAAGTGATGATTCCGGTTTGAGCGTAAATGCCCAGAAGCAGTGCAGTAACATCCGAATACCCAACAATAATTTTAGGGTCATTTTTGAGTGCTTCGTAATCGATGTAGGGAAGTATTGCATTGCTATTGTATCCACCAATCGTAGACATAATACAGCGAACACTTGGGTCTCGGATCAGCGCATTAAGCTCCTCAGCACGTTCACATATTGACCCTGAACGATAACCGTCACTTTTTCCCGTTAATAGTCCAGCTTTTAGGTTGAAGCCTTTTGCTTGCAAATAACGTTTTGCACGTTCAAAGCGGCTTGGGGCAAATACGGTTGCAGGCGATGATGGAGAGAAGAAACCTATGCAATCACCTGGCAGTAGTGGCTTGGGTAAGATCATGAGTTGGCCAATTTAGTTAATCACACTTATGTCCTCCGAACTTTAATATAAAAAGAATTCCACAATCAAGTGAAATTCTTTACTATCAATAGGATAAGATGCCTAAAGCAAGGTTATATTTGGTTGAGGTTAGATTGATAGGATTGTTTGATAGAGTTATCTGGTCGATGGAATAAAAGTGACAAAATCACCGAAGATAAACCAAATGCAACCAGTAGGAACAACCCAGATTTAAATGTACCAGTAAATTGGACTAAGTAGCCTGTGATAATGGGAGCGACGATGCCTGAAACGGCAAAGCAGGCTTCCATAATCCCAGTTGCTGTTCCTGCTCGTTTTTTAGCGACATCAATATTGATGGCTGTGTAGTTGGCATTGGCACTCATACTGAAGCCAACGGCAAGGGATATCAAGATAGCTGCCATCATAAGACTAGGGTGATGAATTAGAACTAGTGGAATAATACACAGAGAAGCGAGCAGCTGTGAAATAATAATAGGGTAGGATCGCGCGAGTCTTAATCTTTTAGTTTTAATCATTAGGAAGTCTGAAAAATACCCAACACCCCACATGAATATTGCGCCAAACGCCCAAGGAGCGATAGAAAAGAAGCCTTCTTGCTTAATATTTAAATGATAGGTTGTGTGTAAATAGTTAGGTAGCCACCCCATAAAAAAGAACAGAAAATAGCCGAATACGAAAAATGCCCAGTAATTAGAGAGCAGTGTTGGGTTAGTTAACATATAACGCCAAGATACTTCTGAGCCATCGAGATCTTTTTGATTTTCGGATATGTCTTTATTAATAACTGACAGCTCATTTTGGCTTACATGTTTAGACTCTTCTGGAGTATTTTTAAATAGTTTTAGCCAGAATGGAACCCAGACAAGCACAACGGCACCCAAAATAAAAAACATGCCACGCCATGTGTAGTGGACAGTCAGCTCGGCGATAAGTGGTGAGCCTATGGCAAGAGAAATCGGCACTGCGAGCAGGCCATAGGAAAGAGATCGTCCACGTTCGGCATGAGGCAACCAGTTGGACATCGTTTTCGCCATCGTTGGAAAGTTTGGACCTTCCGCTAGCCCAAGCAAGATACGAGAAGCAAACAGCATAGCAAAACTAGAGGTAAGGGCAGTTGTGAACATGGCAATAGCCCAAAAAATAGCAGAAACCACCAACACGGTTTTTGGCCCAAATCGGTCAACGAGTATTCCACCAACAAAGGTGGTAATGAGATAGCCTATACCAAATCCCCCTAAGATTAGACCGATCTCAGATTTTGATGTATGAAGCTCGTTAAATGCAAATGAAATAGAAGCGCGGTCAATATAATTAATAATTGTTACTAAGAAAAGTAAAGCAACGACTACTCTCCTAAAGTTCGAATTTATTCTTTTGTTACCTACCATTGTATTAAGTACCTATATTGTTTCAAACAAGTTTACTTACATTGTGAATAGTGCAATATTATTATTTTTTATAATTTGCAATATATACAATGTCCGCTTTTATAAATTCTGATTATGCTAGCTACTTGGCGAGGCTCAATATATATATGAGTTGATATTAATTCGGTTCAAAATATGATAACAATATTCTTTACTAATAGAGAGTATATATATTTATTTCCGTATTTATATAGTTGGGCTACTTTAAGGCAAGGGTTGCAGTTAGATAGGTAGGAATTAGTAGCGGCTCAAAATGACGAAACCCTCGATGTTGGTAGCATCGAGGGTTTCTAATTTTTTGATATTTCGGTTGGTAAAGCCGAAAATCATTTATGCAAAAGGCTGGATTTAATCCGGTAAATTCTTTGGTAGAGAATTAGATACGGATGAAGTCCATGTGCTCAACTTTTGGCTTGTAAGCGTGACGTTGAACGTCTTGTGGCTTAACCTTAACTTCTTCGCCGCCGATCACTAGAGTGATTGCTTCGTAGAACTCAGGCTTATCCATTTGGTTGATTACATCGTCATGGTTTAGAGCGATGGATACAGGGGCAGCTTCACCACCGTAAACAACTGCTGGGAATTGGCCAGCGTGACGTAGGCGGCGGCTCGCACCTTTACCTAGTTCAGTACGTACTACTGCTTCAAATTTCATAGTTTTACTCTCAAATTAGTAAAAAGTTAACTCGCACATTGGGCAATGCGACCTTGCTCAATGCGTGGGCTTTGACCGTTTCTATAAAAGAAACCATCAAAGTGAGCGCGGATACTATCATTCTCTAGAGCTCAGAGCAACTATAATCCATTCTGATTTCCATACTAGTAACATAAGTTTCAATACATTAGCAAAGCGTCTGCAAACTGCCGTAACTAGCTGGCTTTGAGGGTAATACCTAACGTTAAAATAACTGTCATAAGTCTGCATTACTGTATGAACGGAAAGTGAACCGCATCATCACTATTGGTTAAGTGAGGTTAGCGTAGTTTGGTCGTATACCCAAGTAAGCTAATTAGAAGTAAGGAGTAGGCGATGAGTAAATTAAGCGTAGTTGTAATTACTCTAAATGAAGAAAAATGTATTGGTCGACTCATGGATGATTTGAGTAAGCAAAACTTCAGGGATTTCGAAGTAATTTTGGTTGACTCAGACAGTGACGATGCAACTTGCGAAGTGGCAGCAGCTTACGAACCAAGTTTACCAGAGTTAATGATTCATAGAATGGATACGCGTGGTGTTAGCCTTGGGCGCAACACGGGTGCAAGTTTAGCAAAATACGAGCGACTATTATTTCTCGATGCGGACGTGCGTTTGGACCCTGAATTTTTAACCAAAGCAATGGATCAGCTTGAAAAACGAAAGCTAGAAGTCGCGGGTGTGTTTATGGGAGCCAAGAGCTTATCATTGACTCACAAATTAGGTTATTCACTTTTTAACCTTGGTCTATTTTCAACTCAGTTTGTGTTCCCTACTGCAGTCGGTGCCTGTATTTTTTCCACTCGGCGCGTACATAATGAAATCAATGGTTTTGATGAAAAAATCATCTTATGTGAAGACTGTGACTATGTAAAAAGGGCAGGAAAAACGTGGCGTTTTCGCTTTTTACATTTAACGTTTGGCTTTGACCCAAGAAGGTTAGATCAAGATGGCATATTTAAAATGGGGATGACTTATTTAAAAGCGAATGTACGCCGTCTTTTTTTCGGAGAAATGAAAAACAATGAGATGGAATACAAGTTCGGCCATTATAATCAGTAACAATCCATCAACAGATCAATTTAATGATTGAAAGTGTTGGGTTATTTGTTGGTGCGTTTTTAGACGCACTGATAGGACCAAACCTATTTGTGCCTGGTGAGCCATTTCTGCTAGCTGCAGGTTATCAATTACATCAAGGCAGTTGGTATGGTGTGCTTGCTGTCTTTCTTGGTAGCTTTATTGGCGATCAGGCGAGCTTCATCTTGGGCCGTAGTATTGGTACTAAGGCACAGAAAAAAATAGTTCGCTGGCAGCCCAAAGCTCGGCGACCAATAGCGCGTTGCCGTATCCTACTGCACAAACGTGGCAACTATGTCATGACGTTTGCCCGTTTGCTCGGCCCGGTTGCTTGGGTGGTCCCTTTTGTCGCGGGTTCTAATCATATTCGATGGACGCGCTTTACTATGTACTCTTCGATTGGGTTAGTTTTAGGCGTCGGCCAATTTATATTGTGGGGCTATTTGCTCGGGGTAGGAGTCAGCCAGCTATCACTGCTAAACAATCTTGAACAGTTTGCGCAGCATAACCAACTTTGGCTGATGATCGGCGTGCCTGTGATGGTTGCGGTGTTAATCATGTTAGTCAGAAAGCGGAAAATGAGTCGATAAAGTTGAGGGCCGCAGCCCTCATCATGGGGTTAGGTAGTGGATGCCAATTTAAGTGTGAGTGTTGCTTTTAAGCCACCCATTTTTCCTCTCTCTAGCTCTAATGCCCCACGATAACTATGGGCCATTTCACTTACTATGTTTAAACCTAGTCCTGATCCTGGTGTTGTTTCGTCTAGCCTCACACCACGCTTTACCACGTCTTGGTAGTTATCATCCTTTATGCCGGGGCCATCGTCTTCAATGATGATTTGTACGAGATTTGATTCTAGAGTTTCACTGTAAACACGAATTACAGACTTCGCCCATTTATAGCCATTCTCTAGTAAATTTCCGACCATTTCATCTAGGTCAGTTGGGTCAACAGACACCTTAAGTTCGGAATCCAGCTCATTGATTAAAACGATATTTCGACTTGCATACACCTTGTCAAAGGCGAGGGAAATTGCGTCAATACGTTCGCTGATGGGGGCTTTTACCGATAATATATTCATTGAACCTGCCATTCTGGCTCGGCCAAGGTGATAGTCAATATGGTTTTGGATTTGTTTAACGGGCTGAGTTAGCTTTTCTCTTTCCGGCTCTTCTAACTGGGTCACTTCATTTTTTAGCACAGACAGTGGTGTTTTAAGTGCGTGAGACAAATTACCCGCGTGATTTCTTGCTCTTTCTAGCAGCTCTTGATAGTGGAAAATTAGCGCATTGAGATCAGCAACAAGAGGAGAGACTTCTTTAGGGTAACTTTCATCTAAAGAGCTTTGCTCACCAGATTTTAGTAAACCAAGTTCTCGTTTCATTTTGTTTAATGGCTTCAGTGACCAGCCTACCTGAAGACGAATGAGTACTAGCACACCAATGTATAACGCAGCTAAAATCAGCCACAATTGACCTTTTAGCTGCTGTATGGTCTTTTCTAGTGGCCTAACAGTTGAACCGATAATGACTGTTACCGGATTAGGAAAATCGGGCAAATATACAACTTGGGATAAATAAACCAGTTCTTCCCCTTGAGCACCTTTGATAATCGTTTTGAGTGGTGTTTTCTTGATTTCTAGGCGCTTATCCCAGAGTGAGCGTGAGCGAAGTGTTTGTTTCCCTGTGGTAATAGACCAATACAGGCCGCTATAGGGGCGAGTAAACCTAGGGTCAGACAAGCGCGTAGTTAATGCGATCTTTCCATTTTTTACTTCGATATTGGCGACGATTTGATCCATATAGAGGCTAAGCTGGCTTTTAAGATCTTGAGTTAAATAATTTTTCACTAATAAAGGCATGCCAAAGCCAGCGGCACAAATCATAGTACTTAACCATAATAATGCGGCTAGGAGTAAACGATTTTTTAAGCTTAATTGTTGGATGAAACTTTGCTTAGCCCGCATTCAATTGGTATCCAAGTCCACGAACGGTTTTGATGACTTTAGGCGCTACTTTTTTGCGGATGCGGCCAATAAACACTTCAATGGTGTTGGAATCACGATCAAAATCTTGTTTATAGATATGCTCTACCAGTTCTGTTCGAGAGATAACTTTTTCTGGATTATGCATGAAGTAAGCAACGACTTTATATTCTAGAGCGGTAAGGCTGATCGCTTGTCCTTGCCAAAGGACTTTTGACGTTCGGGTATCCAAACTTAGATCGCCAATTTGTAATACTGGAGACGCGTTACCTGATGCTCGGCGAAGGTGGGCACGAATACGAGCAATCAATTCGGCCATCTCAAATGGCTTAGTTAGGTAGTCATCTGCACCAGAGTTGAGCCCTTCGACTCGCTGAGACAATGTATCTCTGGCGCTTAGAATAATGACGGGCGTATTAATGTTTTCATCACGAATGCCTTTAAGGACGGTCAGGCCATCAAGCTTAGGCAGGCCTAAATCCAACACTATGGTGTCCCATTCTTCAGAGGTGGCTCTGTATAGTGCGTCAATGCCATCTTGAGATAGTTCAGGCACCCACCCATTTTGCTCTAAAGTTTCAATGATTTGTTCGCCTAGACGTGGCTCGTCTTCTACTACGAGTATTTTCATTTAGTGATGCTCTATCTTTTGATAATTTCTAGAATATTATGACCTTTCACTTCCATTAATGCTAATGTCGTTGCGTTATATTTCACCTTCACAACATTATGATTATGCACTAATTTAAGTTCATAGAACCATTGACCGTCGTCTTCTTCTAGCTCGACTTTAATGACTCGGCCGTTTAATTCAGTATCAACAGCATCATATAACTCAGAAAATGGTTTAATCAGACCTTTTTGAACAGCGTCATACACTTCGTCCTGATCTTCGTCGAATTTTACGCTGGTGCCTGGTTTATAGGTATCTTGAACCAATTCGTGGCCATTTTGGTGGCCTGGATCTGCGTACGCAGGAACCATATGCATGCCAAAAATCAAAGAGGCAGATAAAATGGTGATGTTTCTCATTGGCATATTAAACCTTGTTATTTATGTTTCCCTAATATAAACCAGGTTATATTAATCGAAAATGAATTCCCGATGATTCATTATTTGCTTATGAGCTCTTCCTCAAATATTTTATCTCTAATCTTCCAGAATCGGCCTGCTTTGCGTGCGATGATAAACTGGGGAGGCCGGAAACGGTGCTGATTTCGTTCAACTTTTGTGGGGGAGTGATCGTCAAATGGTCGATGTTTATCCGCAAGGTGAGAACGAACGAACTTTTCTTTAAACGTTTGCTTTTGTTTTTTGGTTGTCAGAGACCAAAATTCATGAACTTGCACTTGTTCTGCGCCAAGGTAGGTGACTTTCAAGCTTTGTTTATTGTTCTCACCTTTAAAGACAGACAACAGCATATCCTCACACTCAAACACGAGCGCATCTTTTAAGTTGAGTGCTTCTTTTAGTTTTTTATCGGGGTCAACCAAAGTGGCGTCGCATTCATGACATATACGAGCGGCAATGTCATTGTCAGCACCACATTCATTGCAATACTTCGCGCGGAAACGATACCCACAATGCTCACGCTCGTTAGTCTCTTCATCGAAAAAGTAGCCTTGGCATCGGCGGCCAAAGTGCTCTAACAAAAAGCCATTGGAATCTAGCTTACCCCAAAAATTGTTGTTGAAGCCGCATGCTGGGCAGGGGACAGTCACTATTTCACTGTCTGGATCTGGCTTGGGTTCACCGACTTCTGGCTGATATAAATCGTAATTATTGCCTGCGTAATCTAGCACTAAGCATTCTGTTTTCCCAGGCGAAAGCCTAAGCCCTCTGCCGACGATTTGTTGATATAAGCTGACCGATTCTGTGGGCCGTAATATAGCAATCAGATCAACATGGGGCGCATCGAACCCGGTTGTCAGGACAGACACGTTAACCAAGTATTTCAGCTCTTGAGATTTAAAGCGCTGGATAATGTCATCACGCTCTGGAGTGGGGGTATCACCGATAACAATGTCCGACTGATGCTCGGGCAGGAGAGCATAAATTTCCTGAGCATGACGGACCGTGGCAGCAAAAATCATGATGCCTTTTCTGTTATTTGCCATTTGTAACACTTGGCCGATGATCTGTGGCGTCGCCCGCTTTGATTGCTCGATGACCATGTCCAATTCCGCTTCCTTAAATCTTCCGGTATTGGCGGGTTTAAGTTGCGAGAAATCATAACTTAGTACAGGAGCATCAATGAGTTTGGCCGGAGTGAGAAATCCTTCATCTAATAGGTAGTTAATCGGAAGCTCAAAGATACAATCGCGAAAGAACCGGGGTTCTTCAGTGCGAACTTGTCCACGAGTGTGATATTGGTAAATCCAGCCCATACCTAGGCGGTAAGGGGTTGCGGTTAGGCCTAGGATTTTAATGCCCGGGTTGTGTTCACTTAGGTGAGTGATCACTTTTTGATAGCTACTGTTTTTGTTGTCGGGAACTCGGTGACATTCATCGATAACGAGTAGGGAGTATTGATTTTTAAACTCTTCTAGATTGCGAGCAACGGACTGCACAGATGCGAATACGACTTGCTGATTGGTCTCTTTTCTACCCAGTCCAGCGGAAAATATGGCCCCTTTTAGTCCATACCCTTCGTATTTTGCGTGGTTTTGCTCAACCAGCTCTTTGACGTGAGCCAATACCAATACTCTTCCTTTTGCTAATCGTGCTAACTCAGCGATGACCAGACTTTTGCCTGCTCCCGTAGGCAATACGATCACTGCGGGCGTCGAGTGTTTCCGAAAATAGTGAATGACAGCTTTGACAGATTCAGCCTGGTACGGGCGAAGAGTATACATATAGAGGCAACTAACAAGAGAAAGATGAGAGCGTTAGATAATATACTAATTGGATATATATACCAATTGGGTATAATGCCGCGCTCAATCTTGGAGAGTTCAGTATGCGATTAGATAAATTCTTATGCGATGCGTTGGGCGCGACCCGCAAAGAAGCCACAAAAATCATTAAATCCGGAGAAGTGACGGTCAATGGTAATGTGGCAAAAAGCGGTGCGACTAAGTTGACGGATGATTGCCAAGTAGAGTGGCAAAATCGGGTAATCGAAAAACAGGGCCCTCGATATATCATGCTATATAAACCCGAAGGGTTTGTATGCTCTCACGAAGATGGATTCAATCACACCGCATTTGTCTTGCTAGATGAAGTCAAAATGGAAAACCTTCACTTTGCCGGGCGTTTAGATGTGGATACGACAGGTTTAGTATTAATAACGGATGACGGCAAATGGTCACATCGTATTACGTCTCCTAAACATAAATGCTCGAAAGTGTATCGTGTGTGGTTGGCCGACCCTGTTCAACCTGATTACGCAGAAAGGTTTTCACAAGGTATTGAGCTTAAAAATGAAAAAGACCCTACGCTTCCGGCTGAGCTAGAGATCGTAGATAGCGATGAGAACGAAGTGCTGCTTACGATACAAGAAGGTAAATACCATCAAGTGAAGAGAATGTTTGCAGCGCTTGGAAACAAAGTTGAACATCTTCATCGCGAACAAATAGGCGAACTAAGCCTTGATGATGAACTTCAGCCGGGGGAGTATCGCTACCTTACTCAAGAAGAAGTTGAGAGTTTTTATAAGTAAACCCAAACTCACTGGGCTTTCCAGTGAGCCTCAAATTCGTCTAGCTTATCTTCTCCAGGTCAATCACCTTGCAATGTATCGGTAAAACTGGGCTGCTTGCTGCATTAGACAGACTCTGAATATATTGAATGGCGTTTACAATATCTTGTGTATCTATTTTATCGCCGTTATTTAATCGGCCATCATTTGTCATATCAGTGTCGACCACACTAGGACACAAGCAACAGACTTGAATATTGTAGGGCAGGAGCTCTTGATAAAGAGATTGGCAGTAACTCACGATTGCCGCTTTCGTAGCGGAGTAAGCGGCGATTTTAGTAACGGGAGTCAAACCTGTCGTTGAGCCTATGGTGTAGATTCGACCATGTTTTTGTTGTTTCATCTTTTGTGCAACCAAGTTTGATACGGTTATGGTTGAAGTCATGTTGATAGTAATGAGTTCATTGAGTTTAGTTACGGGTAACTCAATGTTGCCTGGGTAAAGTACACCAGCACTATTGACGAGAACATCTGGCGTAACATGTTCATCGAGAATGGCTTGGATTGTCTTTTCAACCTCATTGGGATGTGAAAAATCAACTGCACAAGTGAACACTGTGGTGTTTTGGTATTTCTCTCGTATCTCGTCGCTGGCCTGTTTTAGATTATTTTCCCTGCGCGCTATTAAGATAAGTGAATACCCTTGCTTTGCAAAATGATGGGCAATGGCTTTACCGATACCTCGGCTGGCACCAGTGATTAATGCTAATTTTGACATAACAGTATGATTCTTTTGGGTTGTTTTTTCTTACTCTACACTGTTTTGGAGATGGTTTGTATTGTTCTTATTCAGTGGACATACACTCTAATGTTGGGAGATATTACGGGGGACAGACTACTAGATTTTAAGGGGACAGACTACTCACAGTAAGTTTAGAGATATTGTATATGGACACACACCCTAAAGACTTGGATAAATTGACGGCGTGGCCACCCGAAAAATTAGTGGAAGTTAAAGACGAATGCTTTGAGTAGGTGAAATGCCATCGCTAGAAAGTCATCTTACGTGGTTTGAGAATAAGATCACCATTAGCTTTTTCCATAGAGTAACGTGATAAGTGATCGATTAGCTATCTAAAGTCAACGCGTGAACTCGTTTTCGGTGATTTAGTTGTTTGAGATGGGCAAAGCTGGGTTTACAACCAACAAACGTAGCTCGGGGCTTTTCAATTTGAGTGGTAGCGATGGCCCATTGGGTGGGAGAGAGATTGAGTCTGCAGAGTATCGGAGGAACCTTGCTTAGCATGATGTGTTTCTCTTCACGGTACTGCCTGGCACTCCAATCTACTAGCTCGAGGTAATCGATTAGGCGAAACGGCAATCCTTTGACTATTTCATTGGTTGGGTTTCCTATGAACACCGCTAACCCTGGAGCAGTGGCTTGATTGTTCTTGAGCGCGCAAATTCTCACTTGAATCGATGTATGCTCTGAGGTTTCTGGTGTCTCGCTCACACCAGCTCGGACTGGATTCAAATCCACGTACGCCATTGCTGCGAGTAGGGCTTGCTCATCCAGCAAAGCTTGGCTTTTAAAGCGGCTTTCCCAAAAATGCCCTTTACAGTCATCTTCTTTGTTCGCTCGGCACGCAATCTCGTAGTTGAGCTCTTTCATAAACCAGCTCAGATTGCAGAGTCTAGCTTGCCATTGGTCAATTAGGGTGAAGACGGCTTGGTTTTCTGCTCTGCTGGTAGGTTCACCGTTCAGCCAACGCTGAACTATCAACGGTAAGTGGTGATGTTGACCCCAACGTTTAGCCACTTCATACGGTGTCAGCTTGTCCGCACTCGGCTTATCGATATACATGACAATATGGTAGTGATTACTCATGACGGCATAGGCACATACATCGATGCAGTACACAGCGGCCAATTGGTGTATTTTCTTCTCAACCCACGCTCGACGGTGTTCATAGCTTTTTCCCGTCAAGTCATCTTTACCGCACAGAAACGAGCGTCGAACACATCGAGATACACAATGATAGTAGGCGGTGGATTCAAGGCAAACTAATTGAGAGCGAGCTGTTGTCATTGTCTATTACCCGGGAGTACAAAGATGGGATAATGATGATGGCAACAGACCTCGGAAGACATCACAAAGATGTCGGTATACCGCCTAGATCCTCATAAATCATACTTACTCTACACTTGGGCGCATGTCCTTCTAGTTCTTTGAAGTGTGTGTCCTTGTAACTTCCATTTAACTTAGGCCTTTACTTAGGTACGAGTGCTTGAGGCGTGTGTCCCCTATATATTAGGACGTGTGTCCCCCTATATATTACTCAACCGATTAAAAACATTTGTATTCCAACTCATCAACGTATAGCATTCCGCACCTTGAAATTCATTCGCTGAATTTATGTAGTTTTAGGTGATTGGAAGTACGATGCAGAAAATCGGTAAAGTTGAACGAAAGGTTGGAGACATTCTGAAGGTCTCCTTGGTGTCTATATTGTTATCCTTGGGTATGTTTTCAGCGGCGAATGCATCGGGATTATATGTAACAGGAAGTATGGGCTTTGCTGTGCAGAAACCACCGGGTGATGGTACGACAACAATTGGCACTGCGTCTGATCTTTCTGGTCGATTGGCTACTGGGTATGTACAGACTATCAATGATAAGTGGGATACCGGTATTGAAGTAGGATATTCATATTTTGGTAAAGGGACATACTACCAAAGTGGGCATACTTTTGATCTTACTTCATCAGCGAGTGATATCAATGCTCTCATTGGGTATGCGCTTTCAGAAAAATGGGTGCTACAGGCGAAGGCAGGACTAGCTCAAATCAAAACAAAGGCTAAAATTCCGACTAAGTTTGGCACTTATCGAGAGCGTGACGAACACGATGTTAAGCCTCTGCTTGGAATCGGAGCTCGCTATCAGCTTAACGAGGCGTTAAGTTTTGAGATGATGCTCACTCACTACTTTGGTGCTACATCAAGCGAAGGCGCTACTTCATCAAATAACATAGTGCCTGCTGTGAATCAGTTATTACTTGGTGTTCGATATTCTTTTTGAGGACAGTGAGCAGCCCCAAAAGTGGGGCTGCTTGAATATAAAGCGTTAAGATATAGAGTTAATCTTGTTCCATATCAGTGGGTCCATTGAAGAAACGTCAAATAAAGAAAATCCAGCCAAATGATTTCGTTGTACCAAGGACAGTCCATAGTTGAAGGTTTGTGCGTCTTCCATAAAGATATAGCTGTAGACATTATTATTGGTAAACATCAGGTAGGGGACTTTAGCTGTGTCATCCCACTTAGGTTTGATGTTAAATTGCTTCATTACCCCAACCACTTGAGAGTATCGTAGGTGCTGATCGATTGGCCGCCCAACTGAAGCCTCAGGAGCTGCGGTCCAATATCCAGAGTAGGCGGGTATGCCTAACGAAAGCTTATTAGCAGGGATATATTTCAAGGCGTATTTAACGACTTTTTGAGTCCAAGGGTAAGAGGCGATTGGACCTGGAGGTGTTAAAGAGCTGTGTTGATTGTACGCCATGATGGAGACAAAATTGCTAAGCTTGGCCAAGGCTTTATAGTCATACGCTCCGGCAGAATGTACATAGATATCTTGGCTCAATGTATTAACAGGTACATCACTTGTTCTTGGGAAAACAGCCACACTGATTGATTTATGGATGTCGCGCATGGCTTTGGACACTTTTCGATAGAAATCAGTAAACCTATCTTTATCCCGGTACTCGATGCCCTCAAAGTCGATTTGCACACCATCTAAGCGATACTCTTTACTTACCTCAATGATTTTTTTGATAAGTATGTCTTGCGCTTCATTATCCATGAGTAAGTCATGGAGCTTTCTAGAGTTAAACCCAGTGTTGGTGATCATCGCATCGAGTTTGATGTGGTTTGAATGTGCAAAATCGAGCAGTTTTGGGTTTATTGAACCCCATAGAGCACCATTGTCATCGGCGATAAAGGCTTGGGTAACAATGACATCGAGATCGTGTTTATGTTTTTCTAGCGTATGTATCAGATGATGTTCTTGATCGTAATCCAAGGCTTTATTAAATCTTAATACGTAGTAAATTTTTTCCATTGCAAAGGATTGGCTGCTAAAGAAGACAAGCAACATTGAAAACATAACCGTCTTTATTTGCTTCATAAAAAGTCCAAGTTGTGCTGAATTAAAAGAAAATATGTCACCCAATGGCCTATTTGGAATTGGGTGTTTAAATTTGAAAATTATCTACCTGATAGATTTAAAATTTGCCTAATATAGCGGCAGTCGCATTCGTCTTGTGTCAGAAAACCATCAAGCGTAAATAACGAGAAATGGAAAATATCATTACTAAATGGAAATAGATTAGTTCCTAATAAGAACTAGTAGATGTTATTCATTTCGTGGATAATAGTTTTGTCAGCAAAGCTGAACGCTTTTTCATCTTGTATACCTATATACCTTAGCACCGACTAGTTATGTCTCTTATCGAGACCTTGCTCATTGGATCGAAACTCGCAACTTTAGGTTGTTCGGGGATAGGTTTTTGTTTCTGAGATAAAACGATTAATCGTTTCATCTCAGCTTTTTTGTTGTTTCGTCTTTTCATTGATTGCTGACTTCAGAACCTTTTTCTTTACACGTTTTACTACTTGGAGCCGTATGCTAGCGAAATCTGACGCTGCTATATCGCAGCCTAACCCATTGTCATTTTTTCTTTTTATCGTTTTGGGGGCAATCAGTGCACTTACTCCCTTAGCGATTGATATGTATGTCCCTGCTATGCCAGATATTGCGAAAGACTTAATGGCAGACACAGGTGCTGTTCAATTGAGCCTGACCGCTTATGGCGCTGGTTTTGCCGTTGGACAGCTTTTCCATGGCCCAATTTCTGACAGCTATGGCCGAAGGCCCGTGCTTATTATTGGTGTATTGTGTTTTGCTATTACTGCTGTATTGACCGCGACAGTACATAGTATTGATACGTTGAATGCATTAAGGGTTATTCAGGGCTTATCGGGTGCTGCGGCGGCAGTCGTTATCCAAGCAGTGATTAGAGACATGTTTAATCGTGAAGATTTTGCCAAAGCGATGTCTTTTGTCACTCTTGTCATGACATTGGCTCCCCTGGTTGCCCCAATGTTGGGCGGACATTTGGCGATGTGGTTTGGTTGGCGCTCTATCTACTGGGTGCTAGCGTTGTATGCTGTGGTTGCGCTGGCAATGGTCTATTACAAAATTCCAGAGACTTTACATGCGCACAAACGTCAGCCATTAAATACAAAAACGACCTTGCAGAATTACTCTAAGCTCATTAAAGATCCGGTGGCGGTTGGGCTTATTCTCTCTAGCGCATTTTCTTTTGCTGGTTTATTTGCCTTTTTTACCGCGGGTTCGTTTGTCTACATCGATATCTATGGCTTGTCACCTAATGAGTTTGCGTATTTATACGGCTTAAACGTGGTTGGGTTGATCATTTTAACTATGGCTAACGGTCGATTAGTTAAAATCCTGGGTTTGCACTTGATGTTAAGAGCAGGGTTAGTGCTACAGTTCCTAGCTGGTGTTGGTTTGCTCGCAGGCTGGCTGTTTAACTGGGGGCTGTGGGGAACTGTGCCATTTGTGACGCTCTACATCAGTACGATCTCCATCATCGGCAGTAACTCAATGGCACTTTTATTAAGCGGTTACTCTAACATGGCTGGAACCGCGGCTTCATTATCTGGTACTCTTCGCTTCGGGATGGGAGCGGCAGTTGGTGCTGTTGTTGCAGCTTTACCAGGTTTGGCCGTTTGGCCAATGGTTTGGGTGATGTCAGCGTGCTCAGTGCTCTCCATTGCTTTCTACTGGATATTCGGAAAAAAAGCATAGTGGCTGATTATATTTTTGAGATTAAGCGCTTGGTCGATAGCGCTTTAAGTGAACTATCAGAGCAACACAAAAGCGGTAAATTGGTCGATGCACCAATGCCAAATAATCACTTTTTGGTACGCTGGATCACCAAATCAATTAAGACTCAACGTTTCGCGCGTTGTGTTTATGAAGATTTGTCGAGATGGCAAAAGTTAGGGCGCTCTAAAGGTAATGCAGCGTCGATTGACTCAACCTTTAGCAAAATTTCTAAACTCTACAACGCCTTTTTCCCAAGTGAAAAAGACATTAAAGAAGTTTTGGATAGCCAAATTGAAACGTTTCTAGATGAGATGGAACAAATGGGCTGGGAAGTCTCGACGTCTGAGCCATTAACTGGCGTGGGCAAAGTTCAGATTTATACTGAAGGTCAAAATTCTTTAGCTTTGTGTTCCACACAATGTGAATCATGCTTTGATGCTGAGCAACTGGTTAAACCGATGAGTTGGTTTGTACGAGGAAATCACCAAGAGTTTATCGACAAAGCTTATCAGTGTGGTTTCTTAGTTCATAAGGTGACTGACTATAAGTCTGTCGTCAAGTACCATGGCGAATACCTAATATTTCCTGCCAACAAAGGAGATAGGTTGGCGGAAATCCCTTTCAGCCTTTAGGTCAGCATCGCTGTTTTAAGGGTATATTGGTGACGTTGTCACTAATATGCCCTAATGATCTGGGCGTCAGGTTCAGTGATGCACTCCGTAAGGCTTAAAAATGACAGGTGATAGGAACAGCAATAGGGCTAGGTTTGCCTCTAAGGCTGATTAGGTATAAAAATTGAAAATTCACTTTGAAAAAGACATAACAAATTTCGCTAGCAATCTCATATATATCCTTTAATATCATATTATTATGCAGCAAGGGTGATATACTTTAACTGAGAGGTTAAGGCAAAAACACAAATAAAACGTTTGCATATTATGTGATCTAGCATGCAAAATGCTTTCTAGATTTTGTGATTTAGTGTAGATTCACTATTCGGTAAAGAGCAGCGGCGAGAGTTTAGATGTTACAGCTTACTGACCTGTGTAAAGGTTATTTAGATGGTGGAGAATTTCATCCAATTTTACAAGGTGCTGAGCTGTCATTATCACAGGGAGAGCAAGTTGCTTTAATGGGCGAAAGTGGATCAGGAAAGAGCACTCTTTTAAACCTGATTGCTGGCCTAGATACCGCTGATACCGGAGAAATATTGTTTCCTGGCTTCTCCATGCATACCGCAAAAGAAAGCAAGAGAACGGCTTACCGACGAGGTAACATTGGCCTTATTTTTCAGCAATATAATCTTCTTCCTACTCTAACCATTGAAGACAACATTCGATTTTGCCGCCAACTGAAGGGCCTTCCAGAAAACAAAGAGTTGTGGCGTCAAATTCTGTCTATTCTTGATCTTATGCCGTTGTTAAATCGCTTTCCTGAAGAGGTTTCTGGGGGCCAACAGCAGAGAGCTGCCATTGCTCGAGCTCTGTACATGGAGCCTAAAATTCTATTGGCTGATGAGCCAACGGGCAGCCTCGATGAGCGAAACGCAGAAGCCGTCATGAGATTATTGACCAGCCTAACGCGCCAACTCAAGTGTACTTTATTACTTGTCACCCACAGTGAAAAAGTCGCTATGCATATGCAAGGGCGTATACGCCTTCAGGGGGGCGTATTACATGTTATGGCCCATAGTTAAAGCACTACTTGGCCATTATCGCCGTTACCCCTTTCAGCTTTTATTGGTGTGGCTTGGCCTCACTCTTGGGGTGTCTTTGCTTGTGGGTGTCACATCGATCAGCAAACACGTACGACAAAACAGTGAATCCGGTGAACAGGTTTTAACGGATCCACTGCCGTATAAAGTGCGTGCGAAGACGCCGTCAGATGCGATTCCTTATGACTTCTATACTAAGTTGCAACATGAAGGCTTTACTCAATGTGTGCCGTTCAAACAGGTGCCACTTAGTACGGTGGGCGAGGGGACAAAAATAGATAACGGTCTAAACCAAAAGACAGTTACTTTTGTTGGCATCGACCCCAGAATTACCATTCCAGTTCGAGAAGTGACGATAGCTGAACGCTTATACAAATTTAGTAGCGGCTCTCATTCCCCTATTATTGTTAGCTCGAGCTTCGCAAAGCGTATGGGGCTAGTCAATGGTAGCTACCTTTCTGTTCTTAATGGCAAAAAAGTAGGGCCGGTTGTTATCGATAACTGGGGTGGGTTAGATAGCAATGAAGTGATCACCAATCCGATGGTATTTAACACCGTAGACAATGGTGGTGGAGTATCCCAAATCGCTTGCGGGGATATGCAGCCGGATAAAGCCTTTGTGTTGAAAAAAATGCTGCCATCTGGTTTGGTGCTGTCACGAAATTCTCGCAGCGAGCTTGAATCCATCACTAAAGCATTCCATATGAACTTGACCGCGGTTGGCATGCTGTCTTTCTTGGTGGGTTTGTTTATTTTTTATCAAGCCATGTCACTGTCCATGGCGCAGCGTCAGCGTTTAGTTGGGATTCTAAGGCAAACAGGTGTCTCTGGCTGGCAACTTGTCCAAGCGTTACTCATTGAGCTCTTTGTTTTAATACTCGTCAGTTGGATTTGCGGCAACTTTTTAGGCATGTTTTTAGCCTATTACATGATCCCTAGTGTCTCGCAAAATATCGGCTTTATCTACAGTGGTAACATTCTTAGTAGTTGGAGTTGGCAATCAAGCTACATCAGCTTATATATGACGATCGCCGGAGCATTGCTAGCCTGTATATGGCCTGCTGTGCGTCTATTAAGAGCTCAGCCCATCCGATTGGCAAAACGTTTATCACTGGTAAGGTTTGCAAGCATTGAGTTTGCGATTCAAACTTTGCTAGCGATTATGTTCTCCCTGATTGCTTTTGTGTTGTATGAAGCACCTAAAACGGAACATACTGGCTTGGCGATTATCGTACTCACACTCGTGAGTGTCGCTATGTTTACACCGTTTATAATATGGAAGCTATTTACTTACCTTTCCCATACTTTGCGCTCGGTAAAAGTCCGTTGGTTTTTCTCTGATGCGGCTGCAAGTATGAGCTACCGTGGTGTGGCGACGATGGCGTTCATGCTAGCGGTTGCGGCTAATGTTGGTGTCGAAACAACGGTAGGCAGTTTTCGCCATACCACTGATAACTGGTTGTCGCAGCGCTTAGCCGCTGATCTTTACGTTTATCCAGATTCAGGAAGTGCGGATAAAATGATGACCTGGTTAGAAAAGCAGCCGGAAATATCTCAGGTATGGCAGCGTTGGACAAAAGAGATCCTCACATCTTCAGGGCCGCTGCAAGTGGTGAGCACAGGGTTTTCTAAAGGCGAGCTGAAGTCGATTCCTTTAAAACAAACGTTACCGAACTTCTGGCAAAGCCTACAGACGGGTAAATCCATTTTAATCAGTGAATCCATGGCGAATAAGCTCGATATTGACGTTGGTGAAAAAATCAATCTACAAAGTGCTTTAGGAAACGACTGGAATGTAGTTGGAATATACTACGATTACGGTAATCCTTATAACCAAGTGCTGATATCAAAAGCAAATTGGTTAAATGCCTTTGCAGGTACAGGGAGCGTGTCTCTTGGCTTGAAGCTTCCGCCGTGGGCGAATCCAAAACTTGTTGAGCGCAATATTGAGGCGAAATATCACTTTAGCGATGGGCGAGTGTTCGATAACAAGAGCATTCATAAAAAGACGATGAGCTTGTTTGATCGCACGTTTGAAGTGGCGGACACACTGGGGCACATTACTTTAGTCATCGCGATTTTAGGCGTGTTCTTTGCCACATTGGCAGGTGAAGTGTCAAGGCAACGACATATCTCATTGTTGCGCTGTTTTGGCGTCTCTGGGCGAGAAATTATCCTCATAGGAGGGCTGCAATTGCTTTGCTTTGGAGCCTTATCCATTTTGATCGCGATGCCTTTAGGGCTGGCTTTGGCTCACTTTATTGTCAATATCGTCATTGAGCAATCTTTTGGTTGGACGATGCAGCTGCAGTTTATCCCTTCGCAGTATTTATTGACGATTGTGACAGTGATGCTTTCTTTGATGGTAGCCGGAGCAATTCCTGTTTTAAGGATGATACGCAACACGCCTATGAAGCTGCTCAAAGACGCGATTTAGTATGACTTACCATTGGTAAAGTTGATCATTATCTAGATGAAAAAACAAATACCTCAGCCACTGTTGAGGTATTTTACCCTTCTAATGCCTCATTTTTTGTTCTTCAATCTCCTAGAGATTTCGGCTTTTTCAACTCATCAACTATATTCTCTCTGTGAAGTGCATGAAATTATTCAAATTCAATTGGATAATGTTCATAGATGTATGCTATTAATTTAGTATTGAATTATGGTTAGGTAACGATTCTATTTATCGGAAAAACCTACAATAATCATCAATACAAGCGATTTTTCCTTAGTTTGGGAAGGTATTACACTCAATGATATTCTTTCATAACAGTTGGTATAGATAAAAAGACAAGGGCAATATATGAGTGATATGATTCGTGATTTTTTCAAAATGGAATCTGCTGGCGGCATTCTACTTGTCATTGCTGCAGCAATAGCCATGGTCATTGCTAATTCCCCCCTAAATGATGGATATCAAGCATTCTTACATACTTACGTTTTTGGTATGTCTCTCTCGCACTGGATCAATGATGGATTGATGGCAGTGTTTTTTTTGTTGATTGGTTTAGAAGTGAAACGTGAGCTTTTAGAGGGCGCACTAAAATCAAGAGAAACCGCTATCTTCCCGGCCATCGCAGCAGTGGGTGGTATGGCGGCTCCTGCATTAATTTACGTGTTGTTTAACCTAAATAATCCGGATGCGATTCAAGGTTGGGCCATTCCCGCTGCAACCGACATCGCGTTTGCCCTGGGCATCATGGCTTTGCTAGGCAGTCGAGTACCCGTGGCCCTAAAAGTATTCTTGCTTGCGCTGGCCATCATCGACGATTTGGGCGTTGTCGTTATCATTGCTCTGTTTTATAGCAGTGACTTATCAACGCTTGCGCTGGTTGTTGGCTTTGTGATGACCGGAATACTCTTCTACTTGAACTCAAAGAACGTCACTAAATTAACGCCTTATATGATCGTAGGTATTATTTTGTGGGCTGCAGTACTGAAATCTGGCGTACACGCAACGCTTGCCGGGGTGGTCATTGGCTTTGCCATTCCACTGAAAGATCCAAAGAGTGATTACTCGCCATTGAAGCACATGGAACACTCGCTACATAAATACGTCGCATTTGGTATTTTGCCATTGTTTGCGTTTGCCAATGCAGGTATCTCGTTACAAGGTGTGGACGTTGCTGGATTAACCTCCATGTTGCCTATGGGTGTTGCATTAGGCTTGTTGGTTGGTAAACCCCTTGGTGTATTTAGCTTTAGTTACGCAGCGGTAAAAATGGGATTTGCCAAACTTCCAGAAGGCGTGAACTTCAAACAAATATTCGCTGTGTCAGTATTATGTGGAATCGGCTTCACCATGTCGATATTCATATCTTCCCTGGCGTTTGGGCCGAATAACCTAGAGTTTGACACTTACGCGCGACTTGGAATCCTAATAGGCTCCACAACAGCCGCGATCATTGGTTATGTTTTACTTAGTTGCTCACTGCCGAGAATTAAGTCACAAGAGCAGCCGCAAGAAAATTAATCGGGAATTTTATAAAAACAAGGGCAGGCTTTGAGCTTGCCCTTTCACATTTTAGCGGCAGAAAAAGTCAGTTTTAGATATGAAAAAGTATTGCCATACAGCGTTATTTTATGATAATTTCTCGCGCAATCTCGGAGACGGTAAATTTTCCGCAATTCTGGGGGATACGCGCAGTGACCATTCAGGCTGATTGTGACGCTGCGTAGGGTAGGTATCGCCCAAATCTTTAGGCGATAGACGGGATACTATATGTCGCATGAAGCGACACGTAAATGGGAAACCCAACAGTGAAACAATTTAACTTACACACAATAATCAGCGTCCTACTTCCTCGTTGCCCAGTGCATCAAACCAGTAGTATTACTGAACCTTGAAACTAAGACTTCTTTGATATCACCCGCTTAGGTGATCTATTCCAGGTACGTACTTGTATCTCGGAAGCTTTTGCATTTTCCACACTAAATTACCATGAATTAACGTGTGTAAGTAATTTAATCATTTGATTTATCAAGGTATTCAAAATGAGCACAGTTTTTGAAGTTGATCAAAACAATATCACAACCAATTTCTCTACTGATGTGCCGGTTGTAGAAGGTCTCTACGACTTAACGCCAGATCAAACATTATTGGATCAAGAAGAGCACGAATCTGAGGTGCGTTCTTATCCTCGCCGACTTCCAATTGCTATCAAGCGAGCGCATGGGGCACTTGTGGAAGACACACGTGGGCAAATCTTTTTGGATTGTTTGGCTGGTGCTGGTACATTGGCGCTTGGCTACAACCATCCAGAAATCAATCAAGCACTAAAAGAGCAGTTAGACTCAGGTCTACCATATCAAACGCTTGATATCACAACCAAAGCGAAAGATACGTTTATTAAAAGCGTAAAGGCGTTTTTACCTGAAGAGTTTGCTACCAATTCTGCGATTCAGTTTTGTGGTCCCTCCGGCGCAGATGCCGTTGAAGCTGCCATCAAGTTAGCCAAGCAAACCACAGGCCGTAACACTATGTTCGCTTTCCGTGGCGCGTACCATGGTATGACCAATGGCACCATGGGCATGATGGGCAACCTGGGTACGAAAGAGCGTCGCACTGGCTTGATGTCTGACGTGCATTTTATGCCTTTCCCTTATGACTTACGCTGTCCATTTGGTTTAGGTGGCGAAGCGGGAGCGAAAGCAAACATCCGTTATATAGAGCGCCTTCTTGCCGATGATGAAGCGGGGATCATGAAACCTGCTGCTATGATCGTCGAACCTATTCAGGGAGAAGGAGGCGTAATCCCTGCCCCAGCATTCTGGTTGAAAGAGCTGCGTCGTATCTGCGACGAGCACGGTATCTTACTTATTTTTGATGAAATTCAATGTGGTGTGGGTAAATCCGGACATCGCTTTGCGTTTGAAGAATCTGGTATTTCTCCTGACATCTTATGCTTGTCTAAAGCTATTGGCGGTGGCCTACCCATGTCACTATTGGTGTTTAAAAAAGACATCGATACTTGGAAAGCGGGCGAGCACACAGGGACATTCCGTGGGAATCAACTAGCGATGGTCTCAGGCGCAAAAGCGCTCGAAATTATCCAGCGAGATAACCTTGTCGATCATGCGAAAGCGGCTGGTCAGTATTTACGTATTGGCTTAGAACGAATCCAAGAGCGTGTGAGCTGTATCGCCGATGTTCGAGGCAAAGGCTTGATGCTTGGTGTTGAGGTTTGCAACCCAACAGGTGAGCGTAACAAATTTGGTGAGCCGCAATCTGATGGCGAGTTAACATTGGCGATCCAGCGTGCAGCGCTTGAGCGTGGCCTAATGGTTGAAAAGGGCGGACGTGATGGCTCAGTTATTCGCTTTTTACCGCCACTTATTATTTCTTTTGAGCAAGTCGATTTTGCGTTGAAAGTGCTAGAAGAGGCGATCATCGCAGCGGGTGGAGCGGTTGAAAACGCCGAAAGCGATAGTCAGTGGGATAAGCACTTCATCCACACTGGAGAGTTTGGCAGTGATGAGTTCGCAAAGGTGATGAACCATACCACTCAAGCTCTAAAAGAAGTGTTTGAAAGCGTAAGCACGCCTTATTCTGGTATGGATCCACAAAAGTTGGAACAGGCTATTCATGCGGTCAATTTAGACAACCGAAATGCATCGTTAACCGAAGTTGTATCAGATGCTGCTGAGCTTGTCGCAAAAAATTCAATTATTGTTCAGCACCCAGATTGTATAGCTCATTTGCATACGCCTCCTTTGATGCCAGCGGTCGCAGCTGAAGCTATGATTGCAGCGCTTAACCAATCTATGGACTCTTGGGACCAAGCGTCTTCTGCGACTTACGTTGAGCAAAAAGTGATTGATTGGCTATGTGGAAAATACGACTTAGGCAATCAGGCTGATGGCATCTTTACCAGTGGTGGTACGCAGAGTAACCAAATGGGCTTGATGCTAGCAAGAGATTGGGCAGCCGATAAGCTTAGCAATCACTCAGTTCAAAAACTGGGTTTGCCAGATTATGCCGACAAATTGCGCATTATATGCTCGGCTAACTCACACTTTACTGTGCAAAAATCAGCATCCTGGATGGGACTGGGTGAAAAAGCTATTCTCACTGTGGACTGCAACATGGATGGCAGCATGGATGTCGCGCAGCTTGATGATGTCATCAGCGAAGCCACGGCGAATGGCCTAATACCGTTTGCGATTGTTGGTACCGCGGGTACAACGGATCACGGTGCGATTGACGATCTTGCCAGCATCGCGGATGTTGCCGACAAGCACGATTTGTGGATGCACGTTGATGGCGCTTATGGTGGTGCATTGATTCTCAGTCAGCACAAAGATCGCTTAAATGGTATTGAGCGCGCTAGCTCCGTGAGCGTGGACTTCCATAAGTTGTTTTATCAAACCATTAGCTGCGGCTCTTTATTGGTTAAAGACAAAGCGAACTTTAAATTCTTATTGCATCACGCTGACTACTTAAATCGTGAACATGACGAGCTGCCAAATTTAGTCGATAAGTCCATTGCGACAACTAAGCGTTTTGACGCCCTAAAAGTCTTTATGACGATGCAAAACGTTGGGCCGAAAACTCTGGGTAAAATGTATGATCATTTGTTAGAGCAAACTCAAGCAGTCGCTAAGTTAGTCGATGTGCATCCAAACTTAGAGTTGTTGGCACAGCCATCACTGTCCACCGTGCTATTTAGAGCTACGGGTAGTGAAAACATTGACCAGCTCAATCAGAAATTACGCATTGAAGCCTTAACGAGAGGTGTCGCTGTGCTGGGTGAGACGACGGTGAGCGGACACACAGCTCTCAAGTTGACGATACTTAATCCGTGTTTGAAGATTTCAGATTTTGAATCTCTATTATCAAAAATTACTACGTTAGCGCTAGAGCTAGCTGAATAAAGGAACTAAAACAATGGCAATTTTACAGATCGGTGCTGGTGGTGTGGGCTGGGTAGTTGCACACAAAGCTGCGCAAAATAACGATGTGTTGGGTGATATTACGCTGGCTTCTCGTACCATTAGCAAGTGCGAAAAAATCATCGAGTCAATTAAGGGTCGCAACAATTTAAAAGACTCGACGAAGAAACTCGAAGCACGCTCGGTAAACGCAGATGATGTTGATGCTTTAGTGGCGTTGATCAACGAAGTAAAACCAGATTTGGTCATTAATGCAGGTCCTCCTTGGGTAAATATCAGCATCATGGAAGCTTGTTACCAAGCAAAAGTGTCTTACTTGGACACATCGGTTGCCGTTGATCTTTGCTCTGAAGGCCAACAAGTGCCTCAAGCGTATGATTGGCAATGGGGTTACCGTGAGAAGTTTGCTGAAGCTGGCATCACGGGTATCCTTGGCGCAGGCTTTGATCCTGGTGTAGTGAGTGTATTCGCCGCTTATGCAGTGAAACACTTGTTTGACGAGATCGATACAATCGATGTTATGGATGTTAACGCGGGTGACCATGGTAAGAAGTTTGCTACTAACTTTGACCCAGAAACCAATATGCTTGAAATTCAAGGCGACTCATTCTATTGGGAAAACAACGAATGGAAACAGGTGCCTTGTCACTCTCGTATGCTAGAGTTCGATTTCCCATTGGTTGGTAAGCATAAAGTTTACTCCATGGCGCACGATGAAGTTCGCTCGATGCAAGAGTTTATCCCAGCCAAACGTATCGAGTTTTGGATGGGATTCGGTGATAAATACCTAAACTATTTCAACTGCATGAAAGATATTGGCTTATTAAGCCCAGACCCACTGACTTTGCATGATGGTACGGTCGTTCAACCTCTGCATGTTCTTAAAGCCTTGTTGCCAGATCCGACGTCTTTAGCTCCTGGTTACACAGGCAAGACCTGTATTGGTACTTGGGTGCAAGGTAAAAAAGACGGCAAAGCGCGTAGTGTATTTATCTACAATAATGCTGACCACGAAGTCGCGTATCAAGATGTTGAGCACCAAGCTATTTCTTACACAACTGGTGTACCTGCTATTACGGCGGCTCTGCAATATTTCAGAGGCAAGTGGGCTGATGCGGGCGTATTCAATATGGAGCAGCTAGACCCAGACCCGTTCCTTGAGACAATGCCAGAAATTGGATTGGATTGGCATGTTGAAGAACTTGAAGTCGGCCAACCTGATATTAAAATCTTAAAATAAGAAAATGATAGGGCCGATGTGTGAACATCGGCTTTGTTTTATGTATAGAGTAAACAATATGCAAGACGCGTCACTGAATACCCCTTATTTCATGATTGATGAAGCAAAGCTGATAGATAACTTAGAAAAGGCTAAGCAGCTTAAAGAAATATCTGGGGTGAAATTAGTGTTAGCACTCAAGTGCTTTTCCACTTGGGGTGTATTTGACATTATCAAACCATACCTAGATGGCACGACAAGCAGTGGCCCTTACGAAGTGAAACTCGGCTACGAAACATTTGGCGGCGAAACACATGCTTACAGCGTGGGCTACAGCAAGCAAGATGTGTTAGACGTAGCGGATATCTGTGACAAGATGATTTTTAACTCGCAATCACAGCTGGAAGCTTATGGCCATTTAATCGAAGGCAAAGCATCGGTAGGTTTACGTTTGAATCCGGGGGTGAGCTGTGCGGGTCAAGATTTAGCTGATCCAGCGCGCAAGTATTCTCGTCTGGGCGTTCATGCCGATAAGATTCAGCCTCAGTTAATGGACCAGCTGGACGGCGTGATGTTCCACATGAACTGTGAAAATAAGAGCGCTGATTCTTTTATTGCTCTACTCGATGATATCTCTGATACCTTTGGTCTTTATCTAGATAAGATGGAGTGGGTGAGCTTAGGCGGTGGCGTATTCTTTACTTGGCCTGGCTATGAGTTGGAAAAGCTAGGAGCTGCGCTTAAGGCGTTTTCAGAAAAGCACGGAGTTCAGCTCTACCTAGAGCCGGGTGAAGCGATTATTACCAAAACTACAGACTTGGTAGTGACTGTGGTTGATATTGTGGAAAACGAAAAGAAAACCGCGATAGTAGACTCAGCAACGGAAGCGCATCGACTAGACACCTTGATTTACGATGAACCGGCTTCGATTTTAGAGGCTTCAGAGAGTGGCAGTCACGAGTACGTGATTGGTTCTTGCTCTTGCCTTGCCGGTGATCAATTTTGTGTCGCTAACTTTGAGCAACCTTTAGAAATTGGTCAGCGTCTGCATGTGATGGATAGTGCGGGATATACCATGGTAAAGCTCAATTGGTTTAATGGTTTAAAAATGCCAGCGATATATTGTCGTCGTGCGAGTGGTGAAGTACAAAAGCTAAATGAATTCGACTACTCTGATTTCAAGCGCTCGTTGTCACAGTGGAGTGTGAGCTAATTGGTGTGAGGATTGAGAAATACCCAAGCGTTGGCTTGGGT
>NZ_JAMKMR010000008.1 GCF_023634645.1 Vibrio sinus | reverse complement strand
ACTCTCACACCTTGCGGCGCCAGAACCTAAATCTGGTGCGTCTACCAATTCCGCCACTTCCGCAGATTCATTTTTGACATTTTAGTTCGATATGGTGCGGAAGGAGAGACTTGAACTCTCACACCTTGCGGCGCCAGAACCTAAATCTGGTGCGTCTACCAATTCCGCCACTTCCGCGTATCGAAATGTCAATCAACCAGTTAATTGGTAAAAACTCGTTGACTTAAATTTATGGTGGCTACGACGGGATTCGAACCTGTGACCCCATCATTATGAGTGATGTGCTCTAACCAGCTGAGCTACGTAGCCATCTTTTTTGAGCGAGACAATATAATATAATCTCACTTTTAACGCCAATACTTTTTCAATCTTAGCGCTGTAATTTTTACTCTTTAAAAGAGTGGCTGGGCTACCTGGATTCGAACCAGGGAATGGCGGCATCAAAAGCCGCTGCCTTACCGCTTGGCGATAGCCCAACAAAGGACAGCTTAATTCAGCTTGTCGATTTCCAAACTATACGATGACATTTTAAAATATGGTGCGGAAGGAGAGACTTGAACTCTCACACCTTGCGGCGCCAGAACCTAAATCTGGTGCGTCTACCAATTCCGCCACTTCCGCGTATTTCAATAATGCTTTCGCATAGCTAAGAAATGGTGGCTACGACGGGATTCGAACCTGTGACCCCATCATTATGAGTGATGTGCTCTAACCAGCTGAGCTACGTAGCCATTTCTTAGCCCCAGAAGATGATTGCTCATCTCGTTGGGAACGGGCCGCATTATGCGGAGTTGAACGAAACCCGTCAACATTTTTTTTTAATAAATCTTGATATATCTACTGTTCGGTTTCTTTTTAAACAAAGAGCGGTGTTTATGATCGAAAACTGATAATAAATTGTCAGGATAAATTGTCGGTTATTTACTGAACTCTGTTGAGTGGTAGGCTGCAAAAACAACAAAGCCAGCATCTTAGCTGGCTTTGACATCGGTTAAACGCTTTTTGTTACACGTTAAAGCGGAAGTGAACTACGTCGCCATCTTTGACAATGTAATCTTTCCCTTCTAAACGCCATTTACCTGCTTCTTTCGCGCCACTTTCACCATTGAATTGGATGAAATCATCATAAGCAACGACTTCAGCTCTAATGAAGCCTTTCTCAAAATCGGTATGGATTTTACCTGCTGCTTGAGGGGCAGTCGCACCGACAGGAATTGTCCATGCTCTCACTTCTTTCACGCCAGCGGTGAAATAAGTCTGTAGCGTTAGTAGCTCGTAACCAGAACGGATCACTCGGTTTAACCCAGGCTCTTCAATACCCATATCGGCAAGAAATTCTTCTCTGTCTTCATCGTCGAGTTCAGATAACTCCGATTCAATGGATGCGCATACTGGCACCACCACATTGTTTTCTTTCGCAGCGAACTCTCGAACGGCATCAAGGTATGGGTTATCTTCAAAGCCATCTTCGTTGACGTTAGCGATATACATGGTTGGCTTTAATGTTAAGAAGTTAAGATATGCGATGGCGGCTAGCTCTTCTTTAGCAAGTTCGACCGTGCGAACCATGCCACCTTCAGTCAATACAGGAAGCAGCTTCTCTAGTACGGTTAGCTCGAACTTCGCGTCCTTATCACCACCCTTGGCTTTTTTGGTGTTACGTTGGATCGCTCTTTCGCAAGAATCAAGGTCGGCCAACGCAAGCTCTAAGTTAATCACTTCGATGTCTTCAATGGGGGATACTTTGCCAGCAACGTGGACAATATTTTCATTTTCGAAACAGCGAACAACGTGGCCAATAGCATCAGTTTCACGGATGTTGGCTAGGAATTTGTTGCCTAATCCTTCCCCTTTCGATGCGCCTGCTACCAAGCCAGCAATATCTACAAATTCCATTGTGGTAGGTAGAATTTTTTGCGGATTAACGATTTTTGCCAATGCATCTAGTCGTAAATCCGGCACAGGAACAATGCCTGTGTTTGGCTCGATAGTACAAAAAGGGAAGTTGGCAGCTTCAATACCTGCCTTTGTTAATGCGTTAAACAACGTTGATTTACCTACGTTTGGTAGGCCAACAATGCCACATTTAAAACCCATGATAATAACCTTATTCAGCTTTGAACGTGTGTAATCGATTTTGTGCTTTAGTTAAGCCATCTTTTAGTAAGATGTCTAGGCTGCGTACGGATTCATCCACAACGGCATTTAAGCACTCTTGTTCTTTTGCTGGGGCCTTGCCCAGCACGTAGCCTGACACTCTATCTTTGTGTCCCGGATGGCCGATGCCAATCCTTAGGCGATAAAATTCTTTATTGTTGCCAAGTTTGCTAATGGTATCTTTCAAGCCATTATGACCACCATGGCCGCCACCTTTTTTGAATTTGGCGACGCCTGGGGGTAAATCAAGCTCATCGTGGGCCACCATGATCTCTTCTGGCGCTATTTGATAAAACTTAGCCATGGCTGAAATTGCTTTACCAGATAGGTTCATGAATGTGCTTGGAATCAGCAGTCTAAGGTCGTGGCCGTTTAGCAGTATACGTCCAGTTAGACCAAAAAACTTGGCTTCTTGTTTTAGCGTAATGTTGTGGTTTCTAGCTAACTCTTCAACCACCCAAGCGCCAGCATTGTGCCTGGTATGCTTGTACTCTGGTCCCGGATTGGCTAATCCGACGAGAAGTTTGATGTGTTGACTCAAGATTATATTCTCTCTAGAAACTAAAAAGCGCGCCATAATAGCACACCGAGGTGATTGGGTATATATCAGTCCAAATAAGCAAAAAGCACTCTATGGTGATAGAGTGCTTTGAATTTGAAATCGACTCGAAGTGTAGTCGTTACTTAAACATTGCCGAGATGGACTCTTCGTTGCTGATGCGGCGAATGGCTTCAGCAAGCATGCGTGATAGGCTTAACGTTGTCACTTTGCCCGTCTTCTCCATTTCTGGCCTGATAGAGATAGAATCAGTAACGATGACTTGATCAAGCACTGAGTTTTTGATGTTTTGTTCAGCATTGCCCGAGAAGACGGCGTGTGTTGCATAAGCAAACACGCGTTTTGCACCTTGAGCTTTTAACGCTTCCGCCGCTTTACACAATGTGCCGCCTGTATCGATCATGTCATCAACGATGACGCAATCACGTCCTTCTACTTCACCGATAAGGTTCATGACTTCAGAAACGTTGGCACGTGGACGGCGCTTATCTACGATTGCGATATCAATATCATCAAGTGCTTTGGCGGTTGCACGAGCACGAACGACACCGCCCAAGTCAGGCGAAACCACAACAGGATTTTCTAGTCCGCGGTTTTTCATATCTTCTAGAAGCACAGGTGTACCAAAGATGTTATCCACTGGTACATCGAAGAAACCTTGAATCTGCTCAGCGTGAAGATCGATGGTAAGCACTCGGTCTACGCCGACATTGGAGAGAAAGTCAGCGACAACTTTAGCCGTAATAGGCACACGTGCTGAACGCACACGTCTATCTTGGCGAGCGTAACCAAAATAAGGAATAACGGCGGTAATACGGCCAGCAGAAGCGCGGCGCATTGCATCAATCATTACCACTAATTCCATTAGGTTGTCATTAGTTGGTGCACAGGTTGATTGAATAATAAATACATCACTACCACGAACATTTTCGTTGATTTGTACAGCGACTTCTCCATCGGAGAAACGGTCGACAGTAGCATCACCAAGAGAGATGTATAGACGGTCAGCAATACGTTGGGCTAGTTCAGGTGTTGCGTTACCAGCAAATAGCTTCATATCAGGCACGGTAAAAACCTCAGGGTTGCGTCCAGTTTTTAATTGAATGGTTATTAGCCGATTGGTAGTCGGCCAGTCTCGTTTTCAATGGCGATAGATTACGCCCTTGAGCGATAAACGCAGAGACATCGTCAGAGAGCTCGGCAAGAGCGGCATCTGCATCGAATTTACTATTAAATTCTGCAAAAACGCACGACCCGGTTCCCGTCAATCTTGACGGCGCATATTGTAGCAGCCATGAAAGTTGCTTATCAACCTCTGGGTAAAGCATTCGTACAATTTTTTCGCAATCGTTTACGTAAGGCTCAGACAAGAGAGAGGCTAGGGGGCGTTTCGGAGTGTTACGTGTCAAATTTGGGTGGGTAAATATGTCTGCGGTAGCAATGCTCACGTTGGGGCGTACTACCAAATACCACTTTTCTTCGGGACTCACTGGGGTAAGTTTCTCGCCAACGCCCTCAGCAAATGCGGCAAAACCACGAACAAAGACCGGTACATCGGCCCCCAGTTGGAGACCAATGTCAGCGAGTTCGTCATCGGTTAAACCCGTTTGCCAAAGATAGTTTAACGCGACCAATGTTGTTGCAGCATTGGAAGAGCCGCCACCGATACCTCCTCCCATAGGCAGTATCTTTTCTAAGTGGATATCCGCGCCAAAATCACATCCAGTGGCGTTTTTAAGCGCCATTGCCGCTTTATAAATAAGGTTATCTTCGACAGAGACACCTGCAATGGCTGGGCTAAGTAGGACCTCATCACAAGATGTTGCAGCGATGGTGAGCGTGTCTCCATAGTCAACGAATTGAAACAGAGTTTGCAAATCGTGATAACCTGATTCGCGTTGCCCAGTGATGTATAAGAACAAATTGAGCTTTGCTGGAGATGGCCAATGAGTTTGTCCAGTTATCATGGGTTTAACTTCCATTTAGATACCGTTATGTTCAACCTTGTATCGCCTTGTTTTAAGCTGAATTTGCTGGGTAGAGGTACGGTGTTTCCGTCAACAGTCTCATCGGTGTACGCTTGATACAGCAATGTCCAATGTGCGCCATCCACCACTTTGTCTAGTGAAGCCACGGTGTTGGTTGGGTTTAGCTGGTAGTTATCTGCGCCAGTTGGTTTACCTAGTAACCAATCTTGCAGTTGCTTGATCGGAAGTTCTAATCCGGTGAGTTTATACACCAAACGGCTTGGGTTGGTGTCTTTGTATACCGTATTGTTATAGGTAGTGACAGAAGACTCTTTAGGGGTAATGACAAGGTTGAGTACACTTTGCCCTAGGAAAGTTGTCAGCCTTAATTGACTTTTGCTATCAGAGTGCTTCCATTGAAAATACAGCGACTCTCTTTGTTTGGGTGAGATATAATTTAATTTTCCAATGGCTTGATAGCTTTTGATGGACGTTAATCTTGCTTGCTGTTGTTGCCATTGAACATTGGTGGAGCTCTTGGGAAGTGAGCTACAGCCAGATATCACCGTCAATGTAATGAGGAAAAAAAGTATTTTTTTTAGCTGTTTCATATTAGCTCGAAATTTATACTATCGAATATCGAAAATAAGTGCCACTATATCATTGATATCACGAAGTGGTGAAAACAAATTGCCGTTGCCCTTTTAATACACAAGGGCATAAAGTAAAATTCCCAACTTGTAAAAATAAACCAGGGTCGTGAGACCCGAATATCAGAGAACACTATATACATGTCCTTGCTTGCCATCGGAGTTAATCACAATACGGCGTCAGTAGAGTTGCGTGAAAAGGTGGCGTTTGGTCCAGAGAAGTTATCCGAGGCGTTAAATCAATTAGCAGCGGATTCTAACGTGAATGGCAGCGTCATTGTATCCACATGTAATCGAACGGAAGTGTATTGCGAAGTTAGCCCACAAAGTAAGAACAAGTTAATCGACTGGCTTATCGACTTTCATCAAGTCAACCCAGAAGATATTAAGCCATGTCTGTATATTCATGAAGATCAAGCAGCGATTCGTCACCTAATGCGGGTGTCGAGCGGCTTGGACTCTTTGGTATTAGGTGAACCGCAAATACTTGGCCAGGTAAAACAAGCTTATTCAGAGTCGAGAACACATAGTGCGCTAAATACTTCTGTTGAGAAGCTTTTTCAAAAGGCGTTCTCGGTCGCCAAACGTGTGAGAACCGAAACCGAAATTGGTGGTAGCGCCGTATCGGTCGCCTACGCGGCTTGTATACTGGCCAAGCAAATATTTGAGTCCTTGGACAATCTCACCGTTATGTTAGTCGGGGCTGGTGAGACCATAGAGTTGGTGGCTAAGCACCTTTCAGGTCATGGTAATTGCAAAATTATCGTCGCAAACAGAACCCGAGAAAGGGCGCAAAAGCTGGCTGGCGGTTTTGGTGGCCATGTTATTACTTTAAACGAGATTCCCGATCACTTGCAGCAAGCGGATATCGTGATTAGCTCGACTGCAAGCCCGCTACCTATTATTGGTAAAGGCATGGTGGAATGTGCGTTAAAAGCTCGCAAACACCAGCCTATGTTTTTAGTAGATATTGCTGTACCACGTGACATTGAAGCTCAGGTGGCTGAGCTCAGTGATGCGTATCTTTACAGCGTGGATGATTTACAATCGATCGTCGATAGTAATATGGCCCAACGTAAAGTAGAAGCGATACAAGCCGAAGCGATCGTCACTGAAGAAAGTGCGTCCTTCATGAGCTGGTTGCGCTCATTGCATGCCGTTGACAGTATTCGAGAATATCGAAAAGCATCGAATGATGTGCGTGAAGAGCTGTTAAGTAAAAGTTTACAAGCTTTAGCGCTCGGCAATGATCCAGAAAAAGTGTTGCTAGAGCTGAGTAATAAGCTCACCAACAAGTTGATTCATGCGCCGACTCGAGCACTGCAAAATGCGGCCGAACAAGGTGAACCTACAAAACTGAGTGTCATTCGGCAAAGCCTAGGCCTTGATGATCTCAACTAAATTTTCCCTAAATTTCCTAAATTAAGAAGTAATATGAAAGCGTCAATTTTAGCAAAGCTTGAAACCCTAGTTGAACGTTACGAAGAAGTTCAGCATTTACTTGGCGATCCAGATGTTATCGGTGATCAAGACAAGTTTCGTTCTCTGTCTAAAGAGTATTCTCAGCTCGAAGAAGTCACCAAGTGTTTTCAAGCTTATCAGCAAGCTCAGGAAGACCTTGTTGCTGCGGAAGAAATGGCCAAAGAAGATGACGCTGAAATGCGTGAAATGGCGCTTGAAGAGATCGATGAAGCGAAATCATCCATCACTCGACTTAATGAAGAGCTGCAAATTCTACTGCTACCTAAAGACCCTAATGATGAGCGTAACTGTTTCTTGGAAATTCGCGCCGGTGCTGGTGGTGATGAAGCCGGTATTTTCGCAGGTGATCTGTTCCGAATGTACAGCCGCTTCGCTGAGAAAAATGGCTGGCGTATCGAAGTGATGTCTGCCAACGAAGCAGAGCATGGTGGCTATAAAGAGATGATTGCTAAGGTCAGTGGTGACGCGGTCTATGGCGTACTGAAGTTTGAATCTGGCGGTCATCGTGTACAACGTGTCCCAGCTACAGAGTCGCAAGGTCGAGTGCATACTTCAGCCTGTACGGTCGCTATCATGCCAGAAATTCCAGAAGCTGAAATTCCTGAAATCAAGGCAAGCGATCTAAAAATTGACACTTTCCGTGCATCTGGAGCCGGTGGTCAGCACGTCAACACGACAGATTCTGCGATCCGTATTACTCACTTACCAACCGGTACCGTGGTTGAGTGTCAAGATGAGCGCTCTCAGCATAAAAATAAGGCCAAGGCGATGTCAGTCTTGGCAGCGCGTATTATCCAGGCTGAAGAGGCAAAACGTGCAGCAGAAGTGTCTGATACACGTAGAAACCTTCTTGGCTCGGGTGATCGTAGCGACCGTATTAGAACCTATAACTACCCACAAGGGCGAGTTTCCGATCACCGTATTAACTTGACGCTTTACCGCTTAGCAGAAGTCATGGAAGGTGACTTACAAAGCTTGGTCGATCCGGTTATCCAAGAGTATCAAGCCGATCAACTTGCTGCGTTGGCTGAAAACAACTAATGAAACCAGTGACCATTGAGGACAACCTCAAGTCTGCCACTCAGCAGCTAAGAGAGGCGAATAGCGACTCTCCTTGTATTGATGCGTCAGTATTGTTGTGCCACGCACTAGATAAACCGAGGTCGTATCTGCTGACATGGCCCGAGAAAACGTTGACTCAAGAAGAACAAGATAAGTTCTCCCGAGCAATGGAACTTAGGTTAGCGGGGCAACCTATAGCTTACATAACGGGCGAGAGAGAGTTTTGGTCACTGCCTCTCGAAGTGTCTAAGTCAACGTTAATTCCTCGTCCTGATACCGAGCGCCTGGTTGAGGTGTCTTTGGATCTGCTTTCGAATTACAACGGCTCTGTGCTTGATTTAGGAACGGGAACGGGGGCAATAGCGCTAGCGATTGCTTCTGAAAGGCCGGACCTTAACGTGCTAGGCGTTGATATGCAGCCAGAAGCCGCATCACTGGCAACTCGCAATGCGCAAAAGCTTACTATTCACAATGCTACTTTTCTTTGTGGTAGCTGGTTTGAGCCCATTGTGCAGTCAGAACATAAAACCTTCGCCCTGATTGTGTCGAATCCACCGTATATCGATGAAAAAGATCCTCACTTACAACAGGGTGATGTAAGATTTGAACCTTCCTCTGCATTGGTGGCCGGGGAAAATGGATTAGCCGACATTCGTTATATTGCGTCACAAGCAAAAGCGTATTTACAGCCAGAAGGCTGGATTGCTTTTGAGCATGGATATGACCAAGGAGAGGCAGTAAGGCAGCTTCTTTTGCAGTTTGGCTATCAAGATGTCAAAACCGAAAAAGATTACGCTGGAAATGATCGCGTTTCTATTGGTCAGAAACCATTGGAATAGCGGATTTTCAGTCAACTTACAGCGAAAGCGTTACTTATGTGCTAGGAAGGGATTTATGTATGAGGCCATAAAGCATTTTCACCTGATGACGGTAGCAATCAGTGCCGTTATGCTTACGATTCGATACGTCATGATCATGGTTAATTCGCCAATGATTGAACGTAAGTTTATTAAAATTTTCCCTCATGTGAATGATACGTGTCTACTTTTGTCTGGAGTCGCGTTAATTTTCATCACAGGGTTTATTCCATTCACGCCTGCCGCCCCTTGGCTGACGGAAAAGTTAATGTGTGTGCTTGCTTATATCGCGCTTGGCTTTTTTGCGATAAAGTTGGGCAAAAATAAATTTATCCGCTCAATCGCGTTTTTTGGTGCTCTTGGGTGGTTGGCGATGGCAGGTAAATTAGCGGTGACGAAAACACCGATGTTCTTTTAATTGTTTCTATTGGTCGCAATACATGCTTAATTTAATTGATGAAGACTTTGATGCAATGGATCTTGCCCATGGTGCACTGGCTTTGAATAAAGCAGTTAACCCAGAAACAAATTCAAAATGGGCTAGGGAAGAGCTCAAACGCTTACTTGAAGAAGCCGAGTTGGCATTAGCTCACGAAGCTGATGACAAACGGAGGTTCAGCGCACTCATAAGACTGTTTTATGGAGAGTGGAACTTCCAAGGTGATAAAGACGCCTATTATGACTCTAGCAACGCTTTTTTGGATAAAGTGTTGCAATCTCGTAAAGGTATACCTGTTAGCTTAGGATCCATTTTATTGTATTTGGGCGGTAAACTCGGTTTGCCAATGGAAGCCGTTTCCTTTCCAACTCAATTGCTTATCAAGCTCACTTGGCCAGGGGAAAAACCACAGTACATCAACCCTTTCGACGGTGAAGTGGTGACTAAGCGCACACTGCAGGCTTGGCTTATTGGCCACCGCGGACCATTGGCGTCGATTGAAACAGCTGATCTTGAATGTGCGGATAACCCGACGATCATTGGCCGTTGGTTAGCCTTGATAAAGACAGCTCTCCTGCGTGAAGAGCGATACACGTTAGCATTACGTTGCACCGATCTGGCGCTGACCTTTGTACCCGATGATCCTTACGAGATTCGAGATCGTGGCTTTATATACCAACAGCTCGATTGCCATCAGATCGCTTTGACCGATTATCAATACTTTATTGACCAATGCCCTGATGACCCGGCTGCTGAACTGCTCAAAAGCCAAGTGAACGTTATGAGCGAAACAAGCATTACAGTACATTAAGACGAAAAGAGAATTTATCATGCAACAAAAAGTCGTGCATATTGGAGACATGCCAGTCTCAAACGACAAGCCTTTTACACTATTCGCTGGCATGAATGTGCTGGAGTCACGCGATTTGGCTATGCAAATTTGCGAGCACTACGTAAAAGTTACCGACAAATTAAACATTCCTTATGTTTTTAAAGCGTCTTTTGATAAAGCGAACCGCAGCTCGGTGCATTCCTACCGCGGCCCGGGTATGGAAGAAGGGATGAAAATCTTTGAAGAGCTTAAACAGACCTTCGGCGTAAAAATTATTACCGATGTTCATACTGAGGAACAAGCGAAACCCGTCGCCGATGTGGTTGATGTGATTCAACTTCCTGCTTTTTTAGCAAGACAAACTGATTTAGTCGAAGCAATGGCGCGAACTGGCGCAGTGATCAACGTGAAAAAGCCCCAGTTCATGAGCCCAGGTCAAGTGGGTAACATCGTTGAAAAATTCGCTGAATGTGGCAATGAGAACGTGATCTTATGTGAGCGTGGTTCCTGCCATGGTTACGATAACCTAGTGGTTGATATGCTTGGTTTTGGCGTAATGAAAAAAGTGTCTAAGGGAAGCCCGATCATCTTTGATGTCACTCACTCATTGCAAATGCGTGACCCATCTGGTGCTGCATCAGGTGGCCGAAGAGAGCAAACCGTGGAGCTTGCGAAAGCTGGCTTAGCAACGGGAATTGCAGGTTTGTTTATTGAAGCTCACCCGAACCCAGATAAAGCACGCTGTGATGGCCCTTCTGCATTACCACTTGATAAGCTAGAGCCATTTTTAGCGCAGATGAAGTCACTCGATGATTTGATCAAAGGTTTTGAACCGATCGATATAAAATAGCAGTCACTATCCAAATACTTGAATACTTGCCAATGTTAGCCAGCCTGTAGTGCTGGCTTTTCTGTTCTTATGCAACCGCAACACCGTGCTTAAACGAATGAGCGTCACGTGTTTTTGAGTTTGCTTTGTCTCTACTTTTCTTCGCTCACCGTGTGACCGTTACGACAAATTTATCAATTATACCGAATGTTAGCTAGGTGGATAATTTAGACTTAGCCCGTCGCTATGAATCATTGACAATGCATTACATCACTTCTGACTATCAAAACCTTGTCTGTTTTGCTGGGAATTGCATTTTGAAGTGGCAAGGTATTGAGCAATGAATAAGCACTAGATTTAATGTTAAGGATTTCACCATGAAACAGGGTCGTTGGCTAAAGTTAGCCGTTAGCTCTGCTGTATTCGCAGCACTCGTCGGATGTTCACCTGAACCAAGCCATGACTGGCAAAAAGACAAAACCTACCATATCACCGTACTTCATACTAACGATCACCATGGCCGATTCTGGCAAAACAAATATGGCGAATATGGTATGGCTGCACGAAAGACGTTGGTTGATAATATTCGCCAAGAAGTTGAACAACAAGGTGGCACGGTTCTACTTTTATCCGGTGGCGATATTAATACTGGCGTACCTGAGTCCGACCTACAAGATGCTGAGCCAGACTTCAAAGGAATGAATAGGATTGGCTATGATGCGATGGCCATAGGCAACCACGAATTCGATAATCCACTTGATGTATTGAAGAAGCAGGAAGGTTGGGCCACATTCCCTCTTCTTTCCGCCAATATCTATGATAAAACGACAGGTAAACGGCTATTTGAACCCTACAAAGTGTTTGATAAACAAGGGGTAAAGATTGCCGTGATTGGTCTGACAACCGAAGATACGGCAAAAATTGGTAATCCAGAGTACTTAGGTAACGTTGAGTTTCGCGACCCGAAAGAAGAAGCAAAAATCTTAATTGAAGAAATTGAGCAAAAAGAGAAGCCTGATCTGATTTTTGCAGTTACCCATATGGGGCATTATGAAGACGGCAAACATGGTATCAATGCGCCAGGCGATGTTGCATTGGCTCGCTATCTTGATGAAGGCTCTCTTGACATGATCGTCGGTGGTCACTCGCAAGAGCCGGTCTGCATGGAATCTGCGAATCATGTTAACACGGCATTTAAACCTGGCGATGAGTGTCAGCCAGACATTCAAAACGGCACTTATATTGTTCAAGCTCATGAATGGGGCAAGTATGTAGGCCGCGCCGACTACACCTTTAAAAATGGTGAGTTGAATATGGTGAGCTACAACTTGATTCCAGTAAATCTGAAGAAAAAAGTGAAAGTAAATGGTGAAAGCCAACGCGTCTTTATCGAGGAAGAAATTCCGCAAAATAAAGAAATGGTTGAATTCCTGACACCTTATCAAGAAAAAGGCCAAGAGCAACTCAATGTAAAAATTGCTCAATCAGATGGTAAATTGGAAGGCGACAGAAATGTCGTAAGATTTAAGCAAACCAACCTTGGGCGTTTGATCGCTCAAGCGCAGATGGAGCGAGGCAAAGCCGATTTTGGTGTCATGAACTCGGGTGGTGTGCGCGACTCTATTGAAGGTGGTGACATTACTTATAAAGATGTGCTCAAAGTACAACCTTTTGGCAACATCATCACTTATGTTGATATGAATGGTAAAGAGGTGCTGGATTACCTCAATGTGGTGGCAACCAAGCCTGTGGACTCTGGTGCATACGCCCAATTTGCTGGCATATCCATGCAAGTTGCCAACGGCAAAGTATCGGATGTGAAAATCAATGGGAAGCCACTAGACGAAAGCCAAACCTATCGCTTCACGATACCAAGTTATAACGCGGCTGGTGGTGACGGTTACCCTAAACTGACTGAACACCCAGGTTACGTCAATACCGGCTTTGTTGATGCAGAGGTGCTTAAGGAGTACTTGCAGTCCCATAGCCCAATTAAGGTCGATACGTACAACCCATCTGGCCAGATCGTCTATAAATAATCTTATCTCACCCCTTACAGTGCGTCCCTAGAAAACAAGTGGACGCACTGCCTTTTCTGCCTCAAGATTGGCTGTATGGAGCTTTGTTTCGGTAGGTGACGATTAGGACAGTACAATGACGCCCGCAATAAATTTAGCCAAAAAGAAAAAAATACCTCATACCATCCATCAATATGACCATGATCCAAGATCAGAGAGCTACGGTTTGGAAGCGGTGCAGCGACTTGGTTTGGATGCCAACACCGTGTTTAAGACTTTGCTGTATTCCACTGATGGCAAGGAGAAAGAACTTGCTGTTGCTGTGATTCCAGTAAACTGTAAACTCAATTTGAAGTTTGCTGCAAAAGCGGCAGGAAAAAAGAAAGCTGAAATGGCAAACCCAGATATTGCGCAAAAAATAACAGGGTATGTAGTGGGAGGCATTAGCCCACTGGGCCAGAAAAAACGATTGCCCACTTTCATTCATGAATCTGCGCTGCAATATGACACCATACACGTAAGCGCTGGAAGAAGGGGCGTGGAAATTGAACTGTCTGCCAACGATCTAGCCAGTATCGCACAAGCGAGTTTTTATTGTTTATGTGATTAATCTAACACTGAGTATCTCAACTTACGCTTGCATTTTCATTATTAATTTTAACTGACTTAATTATCATTTACATGAATGTTTTCATCGCCTAGTATTGCCGCTCTTTGAACAATAAGCCATCAGAATGTAAGCCTGAGGCATGTTTAGTTGAGGCAGAGACGTGCGTACATCACTTAAGAGTTTATCTATTCGTAAACAGATACTGGTTCCCGTTGCGATTACGGCAATAGCGCTACTTGTTGCACTTTGGATGACTGAAAATGCTCTTGAAAAACAACAAATTAAAGTTGAAACGAACAGTAACTCATTGATGTATTATAAAGATGCATTAGCTGAAGTCGATGACTTAATTTATCCTTTGCGTATCAACGCAGTATACGCAATATATGATGCCTCACGACGTCAAGCGTTTGTCGATCAGCTGGACAGCGTAATGGAAAAAGTACATAGCATTCTAGATGATATGGCTGGTCGTAAGACCTTTGCAACTGATGTTAATGAGGTTAGGAAAAGGGTGGATAGTTACTACCAATTCTCACAGCGTGCGAGTCACATTTTTAGTGGTCATGAAAAGGGGCAAATTTCAGAGCAAGAGTATCAGCAGTTTGTCTCCAACTATAGATTGGCGGGCAATGCTATGGTTAACCAGTTGCAACAATTGTCTAAGAAGGTCAGTACTTTTTCAGATAACGCGGTTGCTCAGACGGCAAGTGAGGGCAGAGATGTCCGAACAAAGGCTTTGATTGTCATTAGTTCTGTGTTGATCGTAGCGCTAGTGATTGCGTGGTATATTGCTGGTTATATCGTTACCCCTATTCAACATCTTCAACAGGTGATGCGCAGACTTGCTAATGGCCACTTATCCATTCGTGCACAGCTTGATGGGAATAACGAGCTAGGTATGCTGGCTGGAGATATCAACACAACCGCAGATCGCCTTCACAACACGGTCGAGCAACTCATCGTTATCACCGATGAAGTGGCTTCAGCATCCAACCAACTCATGGGAGCAATGCAGCAATCAGAGCAGAATGCTCAACAAGAACTGGTGGAAATTGAGCAGGTAGCTTCGGCAGTGAATGAATTGGCATGTACAGCAAACAATGTCAGTGACAACGCCGTTCAAGCTGACTCTATCGCGCGAGATACCGACGCGTTGGCGAACTCCGGACGTGCCATCTTCGATGAAAATAGTAAAGCCAGTGAAAAAGTATCCATCGCGATCAATAAGGCGGCTCAAATTATTGTTCAGCTAAAGGAACGATCTGAAGAAATTAATCAAGCTGTAGAAGTCATTAAGGGTGTATCAGAGCAAACAAACTTACTGGCTTTGAATGCCGCAATTGAAGCTGCACGAGCTGGTGAATATGGCCGTGGGTTTGCTGTGGTCGCCAATGAAGTCCGTACGCTAGCCTCTCAGGCGCAAGAATCTACGGTAGAAATCCAAACAGTGATTGACGGTTTACAAGTGCAAGCTGGCCTTGCCAATGATGGGATGCAAGAGAGTTTAGAGCGACTGGCTCAAAATAATGCGCTATCTAGCCAGATGAACGATGTATTAAGCAATATCAATGACGCTGTCACTAATATCACCGATTCAAACGCTCAGGTGGCCACAGCTGCAGAAGAGCAATCTCAAGTGACTCAAGATATTAATCGAAATGTATCCAATATCTCAAATTTGGTGCATGAAAACGTGTCGGGTATCAGCCAGAGTGCTGCAGCAAGTGCGCAACTATCTAAGCTGGCTGAGAAACAAAAGCTGCAACTATCTTTCTTTAAGTTGTAAAGGTTCTTCAAACTGATGACAGCATCGCTGTTTCTAGATTCAGGCCCTTTTCAGGGCCTTTAAAATGTGAAATTTTTATATTTTATACAAAAAATCTTCAATCCAATGTAAATAAGCGAACAAGATACTTTGATAGCCAGATTGTAGTGATTTATACAGATAATGGCTTTTATTCAATTGGAAGTTCTTAATGTTTTTATTGAACAATATTTTACTGCTTTCTTCTATTTTTGAAGCAAATGTTGGGTGAGACAGTTTGCTATTATACCAATTCTCAGAAAAAATATCTCTTAACGTATTGGTTAATACTTTTTGTTGCTTCAGTAAAATCTCCGAAAATGGCGTTATGATTATTTCTAGATCTTTATAGTTTGTTATTTTTTCGTTGAAGTAATCATGTTTGTATTCACTTTTTAAAAGAATGGACATGATATTGATAGCCATCTTTCTTGATTTGGTGCCTAGCTTGTTCAAATGATGATGTATTGCATGAACAACTGGCTTGATTAGATAACAATCGATAAATATATAGCCCTGTGTTCTCAATGATTTTTCGTTCTCTCTAATATCATTTAGCTTTCGATGAAAATCAGGTCCAACCTTGCTATTCATGCTGCCGTGGATAGTTTTATTTAACCCTGTATAGAGGTAATTATTGTCTTTGAGCAAAGCAGTTTTTTCTTGATAAGGCCTGCTTTTTACGCTCTCTAGCAATTTTTTATTACTAACCAGATAAAGAAAGTAACTCGCCTCTTTTTTTATACAGCTAATAAGAAGTTTTAGCGGAAAATCGAAGAATATATTCTTGTCACGTCTTTGCATATCATATGTGTAACCTAGTTTATCCATTGCTTGATTAAACTGGAACTCTCTGTACGGCTCGAACATTTCATAATAGGAATGATAGCCATGCTTTACGTATACAGACGCAAAAAATGTGTTGACGCAGCGAATGAAATTTTTGGAAAAATAGGCAGATTTGGTCGTTTTACGTTGCTCTTCAAGGGTTGCTTTCATCATTGAGAAGATTTTAAAGCATGTTCCTGAATAACCTGCGGTGGGATACTCAAAGCCACTTTTGTGCAATCTCATCTCAGAAGAGTTAAATTGAAACCGATCCGGTCCTCGGTTCCACATAGGTTCATCAGAAAGTTCATCGTAATATACTCGATCGGTCGACTTCATTAGTCCACGATGGCGACTATAGATAAGTCCAGACGGCGTAGAGCACACATCATTTAGTCCAGGATAAAATTTAGTAATCAAAGGATTACCAAAAAAGTCACCCTTTTTGCTTACCACAATATCTTTTTTGTAGTCTCTATTCTTGTGCGTCTCGAAAAGTCTGTGCGAACCTTGTTGCATGCTTTCAAACTCTTTAGAGAATAAATGGGCATAATTCAGGATATATCTGCCAACAAATGCCTCTGCTTCGTTGCGAGATAAAACATTATTGACGCTTCTCGACTTTACCTTATTAGGAAAAAGCTCTTGGTTTAAGGATAAGTCGATATTGTCCGTCATCTTTTTGGTTAGCATTTTTTTTTCGTGCAGAATATTCATCAACCCGGACACATCGTTGAGGCCAGAGAGTACGTCACTGCTATGCTGGTCAATAAAGTCTTTATTCTTATTTAAATCATCAATCCCCTTGTTACAGAAGTTATGGCATATCGTTAGCAGCTGTAAAACTGGAAGAGAGCAGGACTCGATATAAGACATAGACAGTTGAGATTCAAAATAGCGCCTTGACTGTCTATCTAATGAGATGATTTTTGATGCCTTCGTTTTTCTATGTTTAAAGAAATCCCGTGCGCAATTTAACTTCTGATTCAAGTCTTTTTGTCCACTCTTGAGCGTGGTCTTAAAGTATATGGTTTTGTCGCTTTCTTTAAAGATTTTTGATAACTGACTAGTTAATACAGAGTTAGAGTTTTTTACGTAAAGGTCTATTAAGTACTTACACTCACTCTCCTTGAGGTGGTTTTCCAGTAAGCATATGGTAAAAACCACGTACGCTTTAAGGTTTATTTTTCCGCTGTCAAACTTCTGCAGGTTATTAATGATTAACTTGTATTCGTTGATATCCATTTAATAGCTGTTCCTAGCTTCCCAATATAATTAACATTTCATATGAATATATGAGGTGTGGGATTGTGTACATATGGAATTAAATATCAATGAATAAGTTTATAGATAAGATCTATTAACTCTGTTGGCTAACTCTGAGTTACTTCGAGATGCGTTGCTCGAGTATAAGATCACTCAGTGTCTTTATTCCATGAACAAAAGCGTTAGAATTAATGTAGTGGGCATAGTTTAGCCTTACAAAATGCTGGTAATGTTGAGTGGTACTAAACAGGCGACCAGGAAACACACTCACTCCTGCGCTCTTTGCGTTTTGATAGAGCTCGAAAGCATCAAGGTGTTTGGGCAGTTGGAGCCAGGATAAAAATCCACCTCTGGACCTAGTTATATCCACATTAGATCCTAAGTTTTCACTTAGTGCTTCTAGAAGACTAGCTTGGCGAGTACGATATGCTCGACGTATTTTGCTTATATGTTTTTTGTACTGGCCTGATGCCATAAAGTTGGCGACGGCCTGTTGATGTAGATTGTTACCACCGAGGTGGCGGACCAACATGTGCCGACGAATTTGTTCGTTGTATAGGCGGGAGACTAGCCAGCCCAACCTTAGTCTAGAGTCCAACGATTTGGAAAACGAGCCGCAATACACCACTCGTCCTTGCTCATCCAAAGAATGCAAGCTGCACATTTTTCCATCGAACGCTAACTCCCCAGATACATCGTCTTCTATGATGGGTATGCTCCCAGTTAATTTAAGCAATTCAATGCGGTTTTCTATTGGCATAAACGCGCCAGAGGGGTTAGTAAAGCTAGGATTGATAAGTAGGGCACTGATGGGCCATTTCTTTAACGCTTGGGAAAGCGAATCTAAGTCCATTCCTGATATTGGGTGACTTGGTATTTCTAACACTTTCAAGCCTAGTGACTCTAGCAGCAAGAGATTGCCAAAGTAGCAAGGTGAGTCTACAGCGACGATGTCACCGGGTTTACACAATACCTCCAACGCACAAGAAATTGCGTGTTGAGCGCCATATGTGATGTAAGTATGTTCAACCGAGATATGATGCCCATAGGATGCAGCATTGATAGCGATTTGCTTACGTAGTGCTAGGTTACCTGGAGGAAGCTGGTAGTGGCTAGTTTGTAGTCCCTGATATCGGCTGACTCGACCGATCTCTGCATACAAGCTTTTGATGGCAGGAAAATCAACACATGGGTGAGCCGATCCTAGAGGCAAAAGGGATTGGTTTGCGGCTTCTTCCATGCCATCCAAGCTAAGAGAGTAAAGGTTTACTTCGCTGGGGGCTGGCTCTTTGAAAGATAATTTGGGAGCAATACAAAAACGATACCCTGAGCGAGGTTCAGATTTAATGTGGCCGGAAGCTTCAAGTAATTCATAGCCGTGAATCACCGTATTGAGGCTTAGTTTTAGAGATCGACTAACACTTCTTAAAGATGGGACTTTATCACCGTCAGACACTTGCATGTTGTTAGCAAGGGACAGTACGTAGTCAGCCACTTGTTGGTATTTGGTCATCACTCCTCCCGCCTTACTAAACGAATCTTGATTTTAACTGTACCCATTTAAATGGCACTTTCTGTATCTTTTCTCTTAAATTGTACCCAAGTACATTGCCCTAAATTTATCAATAAAGGAAGTAGCTATGCTTCGTCGATTATCTCCTATGCTATTTGTGTTGCTTTGGAGTACCGGGTTTGTCGGTGCAAAATATGGGCTGCCGTATGCACCTCCTGCAACGTTTCTATCTTTACGAGTACTCATTAACCTAGTGATATTTATGTTTTTGATTAGCCTGTTTGGCCGTGGCCTGACGACGCGTTCACAAAAGTTAAAATCCATATGGGTGGGCATGTTAGTGCATGGGTTGTATTTAGGAGGCGTTTACTATGCAATCTGGTATGGCTTTCCAGCGGGCTTAGCGGCATTGATAGTGGGTTTGCAACCCATACTGACGGCAGTGATACAATCTGTGCTCTACAAAAAGACACTCAATAAACTACAGTACCTCGGCTTGTATTTAGGCTTGTTCGGCGTCTATTTAGTCCTGCAAGGCAATATCTCTTTTACGGGCAATATTCATTGGGGGGCTGGATTAGCATTTATTATTGCAGCTTTGCTAGGGATCACTTGCGGCACGTTATATCAAAAAAAGCACTGTAGTGAGTTTGATTTAATTTCGGCGACCACTTGGCAATATTTGGGTGCGCTGATAGTGTTTGCGCCAGCCTCATTTTTATTTGAAAATCAAACTATTACTTGGAATCCAACGTTTGTTCTAACCATGGCTTGGCTGGTGATTATGGTGTCAGTTGTCGCGGTATTGCTGCTGCTCTATCTGATTCGATGTGGCGATACAGAAAAAGTCACGTCACTATTTTATTTGGTGCCAGTGGTGACGGCGCTAGAGGCCCATTTATTATTTGGTGAACCCTTCAGTTTAACCGCTGTGGTTGGTTTTGTTGTAACCGCGATAGGTGTATATATCGTCAACAAAGGAATCGCTTTACCTTCAGTGATTCTAAAATTACGAAAGTCACAATGATATCGTCGATTTACAAATAAGTTTGATCGCTTTGTGGCGTCAAAGGCGTGATTAGCTAGACGCTAGCTATCTAATTTCTGTCCAAACCTACTGATTTATAATCTCCCAATCTAAAGCTTTGGATGTTATTTGACTTGATCCGCTGTTTTTCGTTTCTTGTTCGTAAAATTTCCAAGAATTGTTTTCAGATACGCCAATGATTGTTTTTGTGAACCCCTTTTTAGATTTGACTTCTATCATCCCATCGATCAGCTGTGATATTAAATTGGTGTGCGCAATGTTACCCAAGATCGGCTGTGTGACGTCTAACATTGAGTTGAGACATGAATATCCTGTTTGAAATGGTTGGAGGTGTACCATTGAGTATTTGTGTCCTTTTTTCACAATACTCAAATAACACCCAGTTAAAGGTGGAGTAATCCAAATGTCAGCAATACCAGGAGTAAAGGTTTTGGTTCGTTCTATTTTATCGTCGTACCCTTTTCGCATCGGTGTTGTGATCGTCTTTACTTTTCCGCCTTTCATCAAACAAAAATTCGGCTCCGTACTCGTTCCACCTTTGGTTAATTTGAGGCCCTCAATTTTTGACTCAATGGGATGATATGAACTAAATAAGTTTATGCATTTATTTTTGCTCAAAAACTTCAATGGGTTAGATTGTAGCTCTGCCAATACATTACACATGATATCTTATCTCACTAGCCTGTTTGTTTTCTGTTCGACATAATGCATCTGTTTACATAATAAAAAGCAGGTAAGCAATAAAGTTTTATGAATGTTATGAAGGAAAGCGCCATTAACTGGCTTAAATGCAACCAATGGTTTTTAGAGTACCTCCCAGTCTGATCTCACTGCCAAAATTTGGCCGTTTTAAGGACAAAAGCGACCAAACCTTATTGTCATCGGACAGACACTGATTAACTAGTGTATTGGTTTTATTTCTGGTCAGGGTCCTTTTCCATTTGTGCGTTATCAACGATGTGACTTTCCCCTATATCTTTGGGCAATACAAGGTTGAGTATGATAGCGACGATACCGGCAAGGCTTACGCCTTGCAGACTGAAATCACCAATGCCGAAAGCCATGCCACCAATACCAAAAACCAGTGTGACGGCTACGATGACCAAGTTTCTAGACTGGTGTAGGTCAACCTGGTTTCTAATCAAGGTGTTTAATCCAACTGTCGCTATGGAGCCAAACAATAAGATCATGATACCACCCATGACGGGGACTGGGATGGTCTGCAGCAACGCGCCTAGCTTACCGACGAGTGCCAGTATGATGGCAGTCACTGCAGCCCAAGTCATGACGATGGGGTTGAATGCTTTTGTCAGCATTACCGCTCCAGTGACTTCACTATAGGTGGTATTGGGTGGTGCGCCGACCATGGTTGCTGCCATGGTCGCAATGCCATCTCCTGAGATGGTTCGATGTAGGCCTGGTTTTTTGAGATAGTCTTTCCCCGTAACATTAGAAATCGCCAAGATGTCTCCAACATGTTCAACGGCTGGGGCAATAGCGACGGGAATCATAAATAAGATGGCATTGAGGTTAAACTCGGGAAAGGTGAAATTTGGTAGTGCAAACCATGGCGCAGTCGCTAGCGCTGAGAAGTCCACCACGCCAGTAAATAAGCTGGTGACGTAGCCAACGACAATTCCACCGAGAATTGGGATGAGTTTAAAAAAGCCTTTTGAAAACACGCTAAAAATGATGGTGGCAAGCAGTGAAAGGCAGGAAATTAACATGGCGAGATTGGTATCAATGAGCTGGGTGCCACCATCGCCCGTTTTGCCTAAAGCCATGTTGACGGCAACCGGAGCTAAACCAAGACCAATGACAATAATAACAGGGCCGACAACAACGGGAGGAAGCAGGTTATGAATAAACTCATTGCCGCGAATTTTTATGAGCACGCCGAGTAATACGTACATTGCGCCTGCAGCCATTAGGCCACCAAGCGTAGCGGGCACGCCCCAAGCTTGCACGCCATACATAATTGGCGCGATGAAGGCGAACGACGAAGCCAAAAAAATGGGCACTGAACGGCGAGTCACCAGTTGGAATAACAATGTCCCCACACCCGCACCGAACAATGCCACGCTAGGATCAAGCCCGGTTAATAAAGGGACTAGCACCAATGCACCAAACGCGACAAATAGCATTTGCATGCCCTGAACCATGTTTTTCATCCCTAAGCCCCTGTTATCTGAAAAATCCTTTGTGCGAAATAGTAGACGCAATAGGGTATGGAATAAACGACATGTCGCGACATCTGTGATATTGCCATCGTCTGGCCACAACAAGCTCTAAATAAGTGATAGGCGTTCGTTGGGCGCAGTGATAATAGGCAGCTTTCGACTTGCAACTAGCCAGGCGATACCAAATGACATTAATCCAATGGTTTCCCAGCAAAATACAAATCGAGAAAATTTTTCTGGATGACTGGGTTTGTCGATTAGCCCATTGATAGCCAGCGCAATGAGCGAAGCGATTATTCCTAACGAACAAGCCGCATAGATGAAGGCGCGCACTTTGGCTTGATACGTATGTTTGCTTGAGGCCCGTTTGTAGAAGGATATACAGAAATAGGCCAAGATTACGAACATGATAGTAGCAGAAACATAGTGAACATAAGGCAGTGTTTCTCCGCCTACATTACAGTCACAGGGGAAAATAGCGATGCCAAGGGCACTGATGCCAGCCAGTTTGCTTAGTACCGATTCAACGTGCGAGTATCCGTTGTACGAGAGTAAAAACGCAGAGATAGCAAACAGGCAACCAACAAAAATATCACGGCTAATCCCTCCACGTTGATAAGCTTCACTTATTGAGGCTATCGGCGGATTTCCTGAGAAATAACTTACGATTGCAGGTAAAGACACAGCGATTATCCCAACGATCAACTTGAGGGTGTGTTGGTCGATTTCATTTCTATGTATTTGGCCGGTCACATTTCCTCCACAAGCTCTGGTTCCTGCATTTTGACATAACCCGAATATACTACGGTATTCATATTGAGCGGAGGCAAGGGATATTTGATCCATTTTGTCAGTCGCGGTTTGGATTCTTGGAATAGATCACTTTCTATTGGTTTTTTATTTTCAGTTTTGAAAATAAGAGTGTCATATTTGAATGTTTATAAGTGCTAGCATAGAATGAGTTCATTTTATGAATTGATAGGGTCATTCATGCAACGCTATAAAAATTATGTTCATGGTCAACCTCTTAGTAACCAGTCTGGCGAAGTTTTTGAAGTGATTAACCCGGCTACGGCAGAAGTCATTTATCAAGTTGAAGTGGCGGATGAGTTTATTCAAAACGCTGCTATTCAAAGTGCCAAGCAAGGTTTTGCCAAATGGTCGGCAATGAGTGGTATGGAACGCCAAAGAGTTCTTAATAAAGCGGTGCAGCTGCTTCGCGAGCATAATGATGAACTGGCTAAAATAGAGGTTTTAGATACAGGGAAACCTTGGCAAGAGGCATCCGTTGTCGATGTAGTGACAGGCGCAGATTCCATTGAATTTTTTGCAGGTTTGGCCCCGAGTATTGAGGGAACACAGCAAGATTTAGCGGGTGATTTTTACTATACACGTAAAGAGCCATTGGGTATTTGTGCCGGTATCGGAGCTTGGAATTATCCTTTACAAATAGCTTGCTGGAAGTCAGCCCCGGCTCTTGCTTGCGGTAATGCGATGATATTTAAGCCTTCTGAAGAAACGCCGCTTGGCGCGATTAAGCTAGCTGAAATTTTTACCCAAGCAGGTTTGCCTGATGGCGTGTTCAACGTTGTTCAAGGTGATGCGAATGTCGGTCAATGGCTTACTCACAATCCAGAGATTGCAAAAGTATCCTTTACCGGTGAAGTGTCAACCGGAAAGAAAGTCATGCAAGCATCGGCAAGTAGCCTTAAATCGGTTACGATGGAGCTCGGTGGGAAATCGCCACTGATCATCTTTGATGATGCCGATATCGAACAAGCAGTTTCGGCGGCCATGTTAGGTAACTTTTACACTCAAGGCGAGATTTGCACTAATGCGACTCGCGTCTTTGTCCATCAAGATGTTTACCCGGTGTTTGTAAAGCGTTTACTTGAGCGCATTGAAAATAACATCATCGCTGGTGACCCTATGGATCCTAAGGTGAATTTTGGCGCGCTTATTTCTAAAAAGCATCACCAGTTAGTCCTTGATTACATTCGTTCAGGGCTTGAAGAGGGTGCTTCTTTGCTAACGGGTGGTGAAGCAATACAGCCACACAGCGCACCCCACGGCTATTTTGTTGCGCCAACGGTGTTCGCAGATTGTCGCGATCAGATGAAAATTGTTCGCGAAGAGATATTTGGTCCGGTCATGTGCTTGCTAACCTTTTCCGACGAACAAGAAGTCATTGAACGAGCAAACAATACCGATTATGGCTTAGCCGCGGGTGTGTTTACCCAAAACATCCAAACGGCACACCGTGTGATTCATCAGCTCCAAGCTGGGATTTGTTGGATTAATGCTTACGGCGCATCGCCAGCAGAAATGCCAGTCGGAGGTTACAAGCTCTCTGGTATTGGGCGAGAAAATGGCATGGAAACTTTGCAAGCCTATACGCAGACTAAATCTGTGTATGTTGGACTCAACCCTCTAGAAAGCCCGTTTTAGGATCAATCATGACGCCTGATTATATTATCGTTGGTGCGGGCTCTGCTGGGTGTGTCTTAGCCAATCGCTTAACTGCTAACCCAGAGAATAAAGTGGTGCTGTTAGAAACGGGCGGTAGCGATAAAAGCATATTTATCCAAATGCCTACCGCACTCTCTATTCCTATGAACAGCAGCAAATACGCTTGGCAGTTTCACTCCGAGCCTGAGCCTTATCTCAATCATCGCCGCATGCATTGCCCAAGAGGAAAAGTTTTGGGTGGTTCATCGTCGATTAACGGCATGGTCTATGTAAGAGGTCATGCAAAGGATTTTGATGAATGGGAGCAGCACGGTGCGAAAGGTTGGGGATATGCCCATTGCTTACCGTATTTTAAAAAGGCCGAAACTTGGTTTCATGGTGGTGACGACTATCGCGGAAGTGAGGGGCCTTTGAAGGTCAATAATGGCAACCAAATGAAGAACCCTCTTTACCAGACTTTTATCGATGCTGGTGAACAGGCGGGATACTTTAAAACCGAAGATTATAATGGTCGTCGCCAAGAGGGATTTGGCGCTATGCATATGACGGTCCATCAAGGACGTCGTTGGTCGACCGCAAATGCCTATCTAAAACCTATTAAGAGTCGCCCAAATCTTACGATTATTACGCATGCTTTGGTTCATAAAGTATTGCTAGAAGACAAGAAAGCAGTCGGTATCGTATATGAAAAAGAGGGTGAAAAGCATACATTGAACTGCGCTCGAGAAGTGATCCTTAGCGCGGGCTCCATTGGTTCGCCACATTTGTTACAGTTATCAGGAATTGGGCATCCAGAAGTACTAAAAAAGGCGGGAATCCCGATTGAACATGAGTTACCTGGTGTTGGGGAAAACTTACAAGATCATCTTGAATTTTACTTCCAGTACAAATGCAAACAGAAGATCACCCTCAATGGAAAGCTCGACCCTTGGAATAAGTTTAAAATTGGTCTGAATTGGGCACTATTTAAAAAAGGTCTGGGGGCTACTAACCATTTCGAATCTTGTGGCTTTATTCGCTCCAAAGCAGGAGTAGAGTGGCCTGATCTACAATATCACTTTTTGCCCGCCGCTATGCGTTATGATGGACGCAGTGCTTTCGACGGTCACGGTTTCCAAGTTCATATTGGTCACAATAAACCGAAAAGTCGTGGATTTGTCCATGTTGTGAGTTCTGATCCTCATCAAGCACCTAAAATTCAATTCAACTATTTGCAGCACCAAGATGATATTGAAGGTTTTAGGCAATGCGTCCGCTTAACTCGTGAAATTATTGAACAAAAAGCGTTTGATGAATACCGCGGAGATGAAATCCAACCGGGCGAACAAGTACGAACTGACGAGCAAATAGATGCTTTTGTCCGCGAAACGGTAGAGAGTGCTTATCACCCAAGTTGTTCATGCAAGATGGGAACCGACGAGATGTCAGTGGTGGACCCTGAAACTCGGGTACATGGGATCGCGAATTTACGAGTGGTTGATTCATCTATTTTCCCAACGATTACTAACGGAAACCTCAATGCCCCCACCATTATGCTGGCAGAAAAAGCCGCAGATATGATCTTGAATCAACCCCCTTTACCCCCGTTACATAATGTGGAAGTGTCCACGTCAACTGTCTGGTCAGAGAGCCAGCGATCTACTTTAGTAGCCGAGAGTTAATCTCGGCTTTATTTTTGCCTCTGGAACTAGTCTAGAGGCTTTTATTACAAGGTTTACTGATTTCCAGATAAGCGATCTGAAATTCATTAAGCTTTGTTCCGATTTAAGTTCGGTTACAAGGAGAAATAACCATGAACTTATGGCTGAGTCTTGGTCTTATTTTCACGTTTACTGCTATTGTGTTTATTCTGCTGCGTTGGGGAAATCTCACCTGTATCGGTGTTACGCCAGCGAGGACCTTCACTTTTATCACCATACTCTTCACCTCTGGGCTGGATGTCGGCCTGATTATGTTTCCACTGACCGAGTTTGGTAGCTACGCAAACCTTGTCTCGCACCCTGAATATGGCTTTACCAACCCGTTAGCGATTGAATTTGGATTTTGGGGTTTTTTGATCTGGGGTTTTTATTTTTTGACTTGCTTTTATTTTTGTATCATTGAGCCGAAGGTAAAGTTTTTCGAGATACCCATCATCAAGTGGATAAACAATGTCGTTATCATAGGCACTTGTGCGTTTACGGCTTATTTGCTGCTAGCCAATCTCCCTTGGTATATGCCAGAGATTGGTGATGGCAAAACCATCATCCCGACCTTCTATCTGATTGTATTTATCGCTATCGCAATCTCTGTCTACTCCAGTACCAGCCTGCGTTACGTCAAATACCTTAGTTTAGGCTCCACTTGGTTATTTATCGCGTTGATTGCATTTATGTGGATCAGCGCTTTCGGCCATCAAGGGGGAACGGAAGAGTTTTTCCAGACGCTGTCACTAATAGGCGGCTATTTTACCCACATTAACCATTTTATCTTGCCAATGAACGATAACCATGCCTTTTATCTACTTTGGTGGTTTTCATGGAGCTTGATGATTGGTCAATTTACGTCACGGTTTGTTGGCGGGCTAAAAACGTGGCAACTATTTATCGCCATGTTGGTATTCCCATCTATTCCAATCGCTGTTTGGTTTGCCATTTTGTACTATTACCACCTGCATGATCTCAACGCGACGGGTATCTACAATATCGCTATGATTACAGTAGGTATCTTGTTTGTTATCAACTCTTTGGATTCTCTGGTTCGCCTTTATACCGACAACTTAAACATTACGATTACGCGCTTAGGTAAGGTGCCTTATGTCTTGTTTAACATAGTCTCACTGTCACTTCTGACTTTACTGTTTAAGCTGAACTTTTTGCAAATTCAGTGGGTTGGGGCGCTTGTCATTGGGTTATTTTTTGCCTGCTTTATTTATATTTTGCGTTTTAAAAGGCGTGAAGTCATGCGGATACAGTCGTCACCCAAAGAGAATACCCTCGATTACAGTAAGATTGAGCTGGCTTAAATGTTGGACTTCGCGTTCCGATACAAACGTCAAAAATCTAGGGTCAAAATTTTGTCTGTCCATTAACATCATGAAATAAATGGATAAATACTGTGGCCTGCTTTTTGCAGCTCCGGTGTTTATCTATTCATTGACGAAATGATGACATGGAATTAGCACAGACAACGGAAAGTCAGTCTCACCTTGGTTCTTTGCAAGAACAAGTCGAGCGCTACAAGCAGGTGTTAGATGTAATGCCTGCCGGTGTCATTTTATTGGATACGCAAGGGATTGTGCGCGAAGTAAACCCAGAAGCGGAGCGCATTCTTGAAGTCCCATTGATGGGCGAAAAGTGGCTGACGGTGATTCAATGTGCTTTCGCCCCACGCGAAGATGATGGCCATGAGATTTCTCTGCGCAATGGCAGGAAAGTTCGCTTAGCGATTTCTGCATCTGTAACGGGTCAGCTGATACTGGTTACCGACTTAACCGAAACTCGATTGCTTCAATCCCGAGTCAGTGATTTACAACGCCTTTCTTCATTAGGAAGAATGGTCGCGTCTTTAGCGCATCAAGTTCGTACGCCGCTTTCGAGTGCCTTGCTTTACGCATCCAACCTTACCGCTGCCAATTTACCAAACGCGACCAAACAACGTTTTCAGGGTAAATTGGTCGATCGGTTGAAAGATTTAGAAAAGCAAGTCAATGACATGCTGCTATTCGCCAAAGGTGGCGATAACAAAGTGGTACAGCACTTCTGCTTAAAAGAGCTGGTCAATGAGTTTACCCCTATGGTCGAAACGGCATTGAAAAGTAATGCGATCGACTTTGCGTTAGAAGTTGAACAAGAAGACACCACTTTGCTAGGCAATCCTAATGCCATCGCATCGGCGTTGAGCAATCTAGTCTTAAACGCTATCCAAATCGCGGGAAAACAGTCGCAAATTGACGTCTTTTTCCGCCCTGTGAATAGCGAACTCAAAATTTCTGTCCAGGACAATGGCCCTGGCGTAGCCAAACACTTACAAAGCAAAATCTTAGAACCATTTTTTACCACGCGCTCTCAAGGTACTGGTCTTGGTCTAGCGGTGGTTCAGATGGTTTGTCGAGCCCACGATGGTCGGTTAGAACTCGTATCAGAGCAAGGTGAAGGTGCGTGTTTCACCATGTGTTTACCTCTTAACCGAGAGAAACCAAGCAACAACCATCCGAACATTGGAGAAGAATAATGGCCCAAAGCAAAGTATTGATCGTTGAAGATGACGAAGGTTTACGTGAAGCCCTTGTGGATACCCTTGCTCTGGCAGGTTATGAGTGGTTGGAAGCCGATTGTGCCGAAGATGCGATTGTGAAGTTAAAGACCAACAGCGTGGATATCGTTGTGTCAGATGTACAAATGGCAGGGATGGGCGGATTAGCGTTGCTGCGTAATATTAAGCAGCATTGGCCAAATCTACCGGTTTTATTGATGACTGCGTACGCCAACATTGAAGATGCGGTGTCGGCAATGAAAGAAGGAGCCATCGACTATATGGCTAAACCCTTTGCGCCAGAAGTGTTGCTCAATATGGTAAGCCGATACGCCCCAGTAAAATCAGAGGATAACGGCGATGCGGTGGTGGCTGATGACAAGAGCATTAAGTTGCTCGCATTAGCAGACAAAGTCGCGAAAACCGATGCTAACGTGATGGTATTAGGGCCAAGTGGCTCGGGTAAAGAAGTCATGTCTCGTTATATCCACAATGCTTCTAATCGAAAAGACGGGCCTTTCGTGGCGATTAACTGCGCCGCTATCCCAGACAATATGTTGGAAGCGACGCTATTTGGATATGAAAAGGGGGCCTTTACGGGGGCCGTACAAGCATGCCCTGGTAAATTTGAACAGGCGCAAGGTGGCACGATTCTTCTCGATGAAATCAGTGAAATGGACCTTAACCTACAAGCTAAGCTACTGCGGGTCTTACAAGAAAGGGAAGTAGAACGGCTGGGCAGTCGCAAGAGCATTAAGTTAGATGTTCGTGTGTTAGCGACCAGCAACCGGGACCTGAAACAATATGTTCAAGAAGGCAATTTCCGTGAAGATTTATATTACCGCCTAAATGTTTTCCCAATTGCTTGGCCAGCCCTGTGTGACAGAAAAAATGACATTGAACCCTTGTCCTTGCACCTCGTTGAGCGAAATTGCAAAAAACTGGGCATGCCAGTGCCAAAAGTTAGTGCACAAGCGGTTGAAAAGTTAAAGAGTTACCAATGGCCCGGCAATGTACGTGAGCTTGATAACGTGGTGCAGCGAGCCCTTATTTTAAGTGACAACAATACCATCATGGGTGAGCATATTTTGCTGGAAGGGGTAGATTGGCAAGATGCTAGCAGTTTACAGCATGTTGTCCAAACAGGTGATGCCGTTGTTCCTAACGTTGCTCCAGTTGCTGCCGAGGCAATAGCGAGCGTAGAAAATTCTCCAAGTTCGTATTGCTTAGGCGGTGAGCTTAGAGACCAAGAATTTGCCATTATTCTCGAGACCTTAACCGAGTGTGGCGGCAGACGGAAAGATATGGCGGAGCGGTTAGGCATTAGCCCCAGAACGCTGCGCTATAAGCTCGCCAGAATGCGCGATGCAGGTATAGACATTCCAGGTTAGCTCTGGCCTAGCCAGTTGTTAGTAGGGAATATTTGCATGGCATATTACTTGCTTTATTAGGAATAAATGGACGAAATGTCAGAGAGTTGACAGCAGGAGCAGATATGAATGTTGGAGAGATTCAAGGCGATATGCAGACGATGATGTTGGAAGCGGCCAACACCAAGCCTGCTGCAACTGGCCATACTGTCAGCTCAGACTTTGGTGATATGCTCAGCAAAGCGATTCAAACCGTGAACGGCTTACAAAAAACCTCTGGTGATCTTCAAACTCGTTTTGATCGCGGTGATGAGAACGTTTCCCTGTCAGACGTCATGATCGCTCGTAATAAGTCCAGTGTGGCTTTTGAAGCGACCATTCAGGTGCGTAATAAGCTTGTCGAAGCTTATAAAGAGCTGATGAACATGCCAGTGTAAATTTAGGGATGAATTGTGGCGGACGATAATCATTCAACCGATCTTGCTGTATCGGATATGGGTTCAGACAGTGGTGCATTGATGGCGGATGCGGGTGCCGATATGGATACCTCGACGCAGAACCCTGATGCAGGTGAAAAGAGCTCTTCCAAGTTTGATATGGCAGTGGGCGATTTAGACTTACTTCGACAAGTGGTTTTAGTCTTATCCATATCTATCTGTGTTGCACTTATTGTCATGTTGTTTTTCTGGGTCAGAGAACCAGACATGCGTCCACTGGGCACTTATGAAACCGAGGAGTTGATTAAAGTTCTCGATTATCTTGACCAGCAAAAAACGGACTACAAGTTAGAAGGGAACACCATCTTAGTCCCCGCTTCGGAATATGGCAGCATGAAGCTGGATATGGTGAGAGCGGGTCTGAATCAAGGCTCGCAAGCTGGTGATGATATTTTGATGCAGGACATGGGTTTTGGTGTGTCACAGCGGCTTGAGTTGGAAAGGTTGAAGTTAAGCCGAGAACGCCAGCTATCAAAAGCCATTGAACAGCTTAGTCAAGTCAATAAGGCGCGAGTGTTACTCGCACTTCCCAAGCAAAGCGTTTTTGTCAGGCACAACCAAGAAGCGTCCGCCTCCGTATTTCTAACGCTTAGAACAGGAGCCAGTTTAGATCAGGAAGAAATAGACTCGGTAGTGGATATGGTCGCCAGCGCCGTCCCCGGAATGAAACCGACTCGCGTTACCGTAACTGATCAATATGGCCGGTTGTTAAGTTCTGGTTCACAAGATGCAGCGTCCACTGCTCGTAGAAAAGAGCAAGAGATTGAGCGCAAGCAGGAGCAGCAGCTACTAGAAAAAATTGATTCGGTACTTATTCCTATCCTAGGCCTTGGCAATTACACCGCCCAAGTTGATGTTCAGCTCGACTTTAGCACCATAGAACAAACCCAAAAACGATTTGATCCTAATACCCCTTCAACACGCAGTGAATATACGCTGGAGGACTATAATAATAGTAATGTGGTTGCGGGTGTTCCGGGAGCATTGAGTAACCAACCTCCGGCTGATGCGTCAATCCCTCAGGATGTCGCACAAATGAAAGACGGTTCTATGCTCGGTCAAGGTTCGTCACATAAAGAAGCGACGCGAAATTTTGAGTTGGACACCACGATTAGCCACGAGCGTAAGCAAACAGGTGTGGTGACAAGGCAAACAGTCGCGGTAGCGATTAAAGATAAAGCGGTCGTCAACCCCGAAACAGGAGAAACCACCTATACGCCAATACCGGAGAGCCAGCTTAACGCGATTCGTCAGGTATTGATTGGCGCTGTAGGCTTTGACGCGAAGCGTGGTGATTTGCTCAATGTGCTAAGTATGCAATTTGCCAAGCCTGAAATTGAAACTCTGGCTGACGTACCGGTTTGGGAGCATCCATCATTTAACGACTGGATACGCTGGGGAGCAAGTGCGCTGGTCATTATTGTTGTGATTTTAGTGCTAGTGCGCCCAGCGTTGAAGAAACTGCTCAACCCAGCGGCTCAAGAAGAGGAAGATTCCATGTATGGGCCGGATGGTATGCCAATTGGCAGTGATGGAGAAACCAGCTTAATTGGTGGTGATATTGATACCAGCGAACTATTTGAATTTGGCTCTGGTATTGATTTACCGAACTTGAACAAAGATGAAGATGTGCTGAAAGCGGTACGGGCGTTGGTGGCTAACGAGCCTGAACTATCGGCACAAGTTGTGAAGAATTGGATGGAAGATGCCTGATGATATTGTCCCTCAACAAGAGGGTGGTGACATTGCTGAGCAAGGTGCTGAGGTCGATATTTCCGATATTCCCGGAGAAGAGCGCGCCGCAATATTATTGCTTAGTTTAAACGAAGAAGATGCTGCTGGAATTGTACGCCACTTAGAGCCGAAACAGGTTCAGCGAGTGGGTAGTGCCATGGCACGAGCTGCGGATTTAAGCCAAGACAAGGTGAGTGCGGTTCACCGTGCGTTTCTTGAAGATATCCAGAAATACACCAACATTGGTATGGGCAGTGAAGACTTCATGCGTAACACCTTGGTGGCTGCATTAGGTGAAGATAAGGCGAATAATTTAGTTGACCAGATATTGTTGGGCACAGGCTCAAAAGGTCTGGATTCGCTGAAATGGATGGACCCACGCCAAGTTGCCAATATCATCATTAATGAGCACCCTCAGATCCAAACCATAGTACTTTCCTACCTTGAAGCCGATCAGTCAGCTGAAATACTCACTCAGTTTGCAGAGCGTGACAGGCTGGACTTAATGATGCGTATCGCCAATTTAGAAGAAGTACAGCCTTCGGCTTTGGCTGAGTTAAACGAAATCATGGAGAAACAGTTTGCCGGTCAAGCTGGTTCACAGGCAGCAAAAATTGGTGGTTTGAAAGCCGCAGCCGAAATTATGAACTACATGGACAACAGCATGGAAGGTGTGCTGATGGACCAAATTCGAGATCAAGACGAGGACTTGGCCACGTCTATCGAAGATCTGATGTTTGTGTTTGAGAACCTCATCGAGGTGGACGATCAAGGCATTCAAAAACTCTTGCGCGATGTACCTCAAGATGTGTTGCAACGTGCGCTTAAAGGTGCCGATGAAGATTTGCGAGAGAAAATATTCAAGAATATGTCCAAACGTGCGGCAGAGCTTATGCGTGATGACTTAGAAGCTATGCCACCAGTGAAAGTTTCGGACGTTGAAGCCGCTCAAAAAGAAGTGCTGGCCATTGCACGACGTATGGCTGACGCGGGAGAAATTATGTTGTCTGGCGGCGCAGACGAATTCTTGTAAGCGATAAATGTTTAGCGGTGTGGAGATGATAAAGCCACGGGTTTGCATGAGAATTGGGGAATAGGATGTCAGGGAAGAGGAAACGCGGCTACTTACGCTTAAATGAAGATGACGCGGTGAAAGAAGCAACGGTTTGGGGTCTGCCTGATTATGGCGCAGAGGAAGCCAAAATTGCCAAAGATACGGCAATGAATTATGACCCCGGGTGGGTGCCCAATTTCGAAACTGAAGCACCTGAAGAGCCTAAAGAACTCACCGAAGAAGACATTGAGGCAATCAAGCAAAATGCATTTCAAGAGGGGTTGCATCAAGGACAAGAAGCTGGCTTTAAACAAGGCTACGATAAGGGCAAAGAAAAAGGTCTCGAAGAAGGGCAAAAGGAAGGTTTTGAAATTGGTCATAAAGAAGGACTGGATGCTTCACAAGAGCTAATTCAACAGCAAGTGCAAAACTTCGTCTCCATTGCCAATCAGTTTGCGCAACCTCTAGAGCTGATGAATGCGCAAGTTGAAAAACAGCTTGTCGACATGGTACTGACGTTAACTCGTGAAGTCGTCCATGTAGAAGTTCAAACTAACCCCCAGATCATATTAGATACCGTGAAACAGTCGGTTGAGTCACTACCCATTACGGGCCACCAAATCACCATTAAGCTGCACCCCCAGGACGTAGAGATTGTGGAGCAAGCTTTTCCTCAGGACCAGCTCGAACTCCGCAACTGGACGCTACTTTCAGACCCAGCTTTGAATGTCGGCGATGTACAAATCGAAGCGGGTGAGTCGAGTGTTAACTATCAAATGGAAGAAAGAATTCGCACCGTCTTGAGCAATTTCTGTGGCACTAATCGCCATCAAGGGGACAGCTGATGCTGGCGTTAGCGGATAGACTCGGTCAATACAAAATCCAAGGATTGAAAGGGCGGCCTGTTGCCTCAGGAAAGCTGGTGAGAGTGGTGGGGTTGACGCTTGAAGCTACGGGGTGCAGAGCACCTATTGGCAGCCTTTGTTTAGTTGAGACTATGTCCGGTGAAATGGAAGCTGAGGTGGTTGGCTTTTCAGGCGATAATTTGTTTCTTATGCCGAGTGAGCAAATTACTGGTGTACTTCCTGGCGCAAAAGTTACTCCATTAACAACGGAAGCTGGCTTACCTGTGGGTATGGAGTTACTCGGAAGGGTCATTGATGGGGTCGGTAATCCACTTGATGATCTCGGTCCTATTTACACCGATCATCACGCTACCTTCAACTCTGAGCCGATTAACCCATTAATGCGAAAACCCATCTCTGAGCCCTTGGATGTGGGTTTAAAAGCGATGAATGGATTACTGAGTGTCGGTAAAGGCCAACGTATAGGTTTGTTTGCAGGGTCTGGAGTGGGTAAGTCCGTTACGTTAGGCATGATGACTCGTGGTACAACCGCGCAAGTAGTGGTGGTTGGATTAGTGGGTGAGCGTGGCCGAGAGGTAAAAGAGTTCATCGAGGAAATTTTAGGTGTTGATGGTCGCCAGCGCTCTGTGGTGGTTGCCGCTCCAGCAGACTCCTCTCCGCTTATGAGATTGAAAGGATGCCAAACCGCATTAACGATAGCGGAATACTTCCGTGATCAGGGCTTGGATGTTTTATTGCTAATGGATTCATTAACCAGATTTGCCCAAGCACAACGTGAAATCGCCTTGTCTGTTGGCGAGCCTCCAGCAACCAAAGGTTATCCACCTTCCGTGTTTGCTAAGTTACCCGCATTGGTTGAGCGAGCAGGCAATGGTGGAGAAGGCAAAGGCTCGATTACGGCATTTTTCACCGTATTAACCGAAGGTGACGATCTGCAAGACCCTATCGCAGATGCCGCAAGAGCGATACTTGATGGTCACGTAGTGCTATCGAGAGAGCTTGCCGATGCGGGCCATTATCCCGCAATTGATGTAGAGAAGTCCGTCAGTCGGGTGATGCCTCAAATTGTATCTGAAGAGCATATGTTGATGTCTAAGGCAGTAAGACAAGTCTTGTCGATATGCCGTAAGAATCAGGATTTGGTGTCTATTGGTGCGTATAAACTAGGCACGGACCCAGCTATCGATAGCGCATTCACCCTCAAACCCAAAATCGACCAATATTTGCAGCAGCATATGCAAGAAAGTGTTCCCTATGATATGTGCGTAAACATGTTGAAAAGCATCTTACAGCCAGAAGAGTAGCTAACTTATGGAAAATACGCTCGAATTTTTGCTAGGTCAGGCGCAAGAATGTGAAAAAGACGCCGTGCTTTCACTGAGCAAAGCACGCAATGAGCTGGAAGATTACTATGTGCAATTGTCTCAAATTGAACAGTACCGATTAGATTATTGCGCCCAGTTAGTACAGAGAGGAATGGATGGACTCACCGCAAGTCAATATTCCCACCTTAATCGCTTTTTGACTCAGTTAGATGAAACACTGAAGAAGCAGAAAGAAGCAGAAGAGCATTTTAAAAACCAAGTCGACAACTGCGAATCTCATTGGTTGGAGATGCGAAAACAGCGCCGCTCATATCAATGGTTAATAGAAAAAAGGCAGAAAGAAAAGAGCCAACAAATTGAACGGCAAGAGCAGAAACAACTGGACGAATTTTCCACCATTATGTACGCCAGGCGCACCATTCAGGCATCTAAACGATAATTCAAACTAGTGCATACCTTAAATATGGTTCACTTTTTGCATTGATTCGGCTAACGGTCGTTGAAATCTGTAGTTGGAGCATAGAGACAGTAAAGGCGGCGAACTTCACTATTTGAATGAGTGTTATCAGTATGAACGTTAACTTAACCACTGCTACCGATAGTCCGAAAGCCAGCAAAGTCATTGGAGAGGTTGGGGAAATCTCAGCAGAGTCCACCGAGGTTGGGGAAGCTGAAGAAGGCTTTTTCTCCAAACTAGCCGCATTCATCCTTGGTGAGAGCAAATCCAATAAGGTCTCGCCAGAATCTGAAGTTGATGCAAGTGATCAAATTGCCGCTACTACAGGAGAGGATTCGGTTGATGCGTTGCTAAAAAGCGAACTGCTCTCAGATGAGGGAGTATCGGACGTCGAAGTGGATGATGTCAATACGGAAACCTTGTCAGATTCACTACTTAGTAAAGTCCAGAGTGACGATGCATCCGAAGAGCCACTTGCTTCATTATCCAAAGGCACAGAATTTTACTCCTCTCAGGTGATGAATGATGGTGATGAAATACTGGCAAAACTAAATGATGCGACAGAGTCTCTTAAAACGAAAAACGGCAATAACTTGCCTATGGAAGATATCCAGCCTCACGCGACGATGCAGGATAAAAATCAGGGAACGTCTGCCCAGCTGGTGGTTCAGGCTGAAGAAGACTCATCACCTAAACCACCGTTAACCACGCAAATCGCCGATGCAGAAACAGTGGAACAAAACTCCCAGTCTTTGTCTAATCAAGGTGCAAAGGCAACTGATGTTGCCAGTGGAATTGATCAAGCTACTGCGCAAAAAAGTGATACGGTTCCAGAACATATTGCTTGGCGCTCTATGCAAGAATCTAGTACAGATGCACAAACTAAAGACAATCTTCATGTTATCAAGGCAGTCACTGAGCTGGACGAACAAAGCGGAAAAAACAAACCATCAACACAGGCAAGTGATATTGCCGTATCAGAAAACATGGTTTCTAATTTCGCTCCGCAGGCTACTTTGCAGGCAGGTGTGACCTCATTAACTGATGAACTCGTAGATGAACACGCGCTTATCGCCGCAAAACAACAGCAAGTATTAAATAGTGCCAAAGCAGAACAGGCGTCAAGGTTAAGTAAAGACATGCTGAACATGTCTCAGCCTATTGTTACTCAATCGGAAATGAAGCCAGAAGCGGCCAAACAAGTCTCTCCAGAGATGTTTGCACCTGTGCAAGGGCAACCCACAACGCTGAAATCGGATTTTTTGCCCGACGCTATGCTGAATAATGTCCAGCATCATTCGAAAGCTCAGCAAGTTCATTTGGCGCAATCCGTGCAACAAGCGCTAAATGCACAGCCTATGGCACACATGAACTTAGACAAAGCCATCACGCCAGCAATCCCCCATAATGCAGAAATAAACCCGACACAGCTACAGCATTTAGCGGCATTAGCTGCGACGCCTGCCGCTGTTAATGTCGCTCATCAGCAAATGGGTAGTCAAGCGGCGTTGAGAACGGCGTTGTCTGCGAAATCGGGAGACAACTTGCTTGATGGGCAAATGGTTCGAGACGGCAAAGACTCATCGGGCCTTGCTAATCAAATAGCGGGTGCTAGCGGCCAACAAGGTGGTGGAGGTGTTAATAGCTTGCGTGCTGATTCAAGCCAAGCTGTGAACAGCCCCCTTCAGCTGACACGTGACAATGTGAGCGATCAGATGGCAGAAAAAGTCCATATGATGATGTCGAAGAATTTAAAGAATATCGACATTCGCTTGGACCCACCCGAGCTAGGTCGACTGCAAATACGGCTGCACATGAATGGTGAGGGAGCGGGTGTACACTTTACCGTTGCCAACCATCAAGCCCGTGATGCTATTGAACAATCTTTACCTAGGCTACGGGAGATGTTGTCTCAACAAGGCGTTCAACTTGGTGATACGTCGGTTCAACAGCAAAGTGCTGGTCAGCAGCAACGCTATACGGCGTCTAGTGAGGGAGGTTTCTCTCAGGGAATCGAAGGCAATGGTGGCGCTGAAGATGAAAATCTTGAAGCAGGCGTCAATCTTGATCTGAATGTAACCTCAAAACGTGATGGAATCAGTTATTACGCTTAAACTATGAAAAAACCAAAAGATAGAGATGGTTATGGCGGACGAAGAAAATGAAGCAGCGGAAGCTGGTGGTGGAAAAAGTAAACTCATTCTAATTATTGTGGTTGTGGTGGTGCTAATAGCGGGAGGTGCGGGTGCCTTCTTTATGTTGGGATCGTCAGACGAATCACCGGAAGCGGCAGAAGCGGAGCAAGAGAAAGCTGCGGTACCTGTTAACCCGGTTGCTTATGTGAACATACCTCAGCCTTTTTTATTCAACGTTACCGGGGATAAAAGAGATCGGTTGGTGCAAATTAAGGTTCAACTTATGGTTCGGGGTATTGAGAACGAAGATTTAGCCAGATATCACTCTCCGTTGATTGAAAGTTCGCTGCTCGGTACTTTTGCTTCCGCGACCGTAGAGCAGCTAAGAACCGCGACCGGACGTGTCGAGCTTAGAGATAAAGCGACGGAAGATATTAAAGCGAGTTTGAACCGGGCTGTCGGTAAGCCGGTGATTGAAAGAGTATTATTTACCGACTTTGTCATTCAATAGGTGATTCGTGACTGATTTATTAAGCCAAGACGAAATTGATGCTCTGCTTCATGGAGTCGATGATGTTGAGGACGGCGAAGAAGAAACTGAGGTAGTCAATGACGATGCCACTAATTTTGACTTCTCCTCGCAAGACAGAATCGTCCGTGGTCGCATGCCGACCCTGGAGCTTATCAATGAACGTTTTGCACGGCACCTACGAATTAGCTTGTTTAACATGCTTCGTAAGCAAGCTGAGGTGTCCATCAATGGCGTACAAATGATGAAATTTGGTGAATACCAAAACACCCTGTATGTCCCAACCAGTCTTAACATGGTGAGATTTAGGCCGTTAAAAGGCACCGCGCTAATTACCATGGAAGCCAGGCTGGTGTTTATTTTGGTGGAGAACTTTTTTGGTGGCGACGGCCGGTTTCATGCCCGGATTGAAGGGCGAGAATTCACGCCCACTGAACGAAGAATTGTTCAGTTATTGCTTAAAATCGTATTTGAGGACTACAAAGAAGCATGGTCACCCGTCATGGGGGTTGAGTTTGAGTACTTAGATTCAGAAGTTAACCCAAGTATGGCCAATATTGTTAGCCCGACTGAAGTGATAGTAGTGAGTTCATTTCACATTGAAGTGGATGGTGGCGGCGGGGACTTCCACGTTGTCATGCCATATTCCATGGTCGAGCCTATTCGTGAATTATTGGATGCGGGTGTGCAATCGGACAAGATGGAAACCGATGTTCGTTGGAGCTCGGCGTTACGTGAAGAAATCATGGATGTTCCCGTCGATTTTCGAGTTAACTTGCTTGAACATGACATGTCACTACGAGATTTGATGGAGTTGCAATCAGGAGACGTTATTCCCGTTGCTATGCCAGAGCATGCGACCATGTTTGTAGAAGAATTACCGACGTTTAGAGTAAAAATGGGGCGTTCAGGCGAGAACCTAGCGGTTCAAGTGTCAGAAAAAATCAAACGTCCTGATGTTGTAAAAACCGACATTGCCTTCCTAGGCAAAGACATCATGTCTGAGTTCGAGGAAGATCAAGGTGATGACGAAGAATAAAAGGTGTAAGGAATGGAACCGACCGATGAAAATGATGATCAAAAGCTAGCGGACGAATGGGCTGCGGCTTTAGGGGAAGACCCAGATGCACCTGAAGTGGACGTTGATGAAGTATTAGCTGCACCTTTAGATGAGCTTAAAGATACCGCGTCGCCAATTTCAGAAGATGAGCGGCAAAAGCTCGATACCATACTCGATATCCCAGTAACGATTTCGATGGAAGTGGGGCGTTCGCAGATCAGCATTAGGAACCTATTGCAGCTCAACCAAGGCTCAGTGGTAGAGCTAGAGCGCGTCGCTGGTGAATCGTTAGATGTTCTCGTCAACGGTACATTGATTGCTCACGGCGAAGTGGTTGTGGTAAATGATAAATTCGGGATACGCTTAACCGATGTGATTAGCCAAACTGAACGTATTAAAAAGCTTAGGTAAACCATGAAGTATTCTTTATCGGGGCTGTTGTTTGTCCCGGCTCTTGCCCAAGCCTCAGAAGCAGCCACTGAGACAACAGGTAAACAACTCGATTTAGCGACCACATTAGGGTCGCTTTTGTTCGTTATCGTTTTCATACTAGTGTTAGCTTGGCTGCTTAAGCGTATGAAAGTACCGAATTTAGTCAACCAAAAAGGATTATGCGTAGTTCGTCAACTTCCGGTGGGGGCGAAAGAGCGTATTATGATTATTCAGGCTGGAGATGAGCAATATCTTGTTGGTGTCACGACCCAATCTATTCAGCTCATATCTAAATTGGACAAGCCACTTACTCAGGAGGAGTTGGAGAGTAGCTCGTTTTCTACTCAGTTTTCCCAGCTATTTAAAAAGAATGATCAAACCTAGCCATGCCTTAAGTTTTATCGTATTTTTGACGCTGTGCCTTTTCTCCATCGTGAGCTTCGCCGCTGACGACCTAGCCAATCAAACATCCACAACCGTTGCCATGCAAAGTGACACTGGCGCAAGCAAAACAGTAGCATCGGGATCTTCGTTTGGAGCTGGGATCCCAGCACTGACGCTCACCACTAACCCGGATGGTAGCGAAGAATATTCCATCAACCTGCAAATACTTGCCTTGATGACCATGCTGGGCTTTTTGCCGGCTTTGGTCATTCTCATGACCTCATTTACACGTATTGTAATCGTCATGTCGATTTTGCGACAGGCGATGGGCTTACAACAAACTCCTTCAAACCAAGTGATTGTTGGTATTGCCCTGTTTCTCACCTTTTTCATCATGTCGCCTGTGTTTAGCAAAATCAACGAGCGGGCAATCCAGCCTTATATTCAAGAAAAAATTTCGGCCAAAGCTGCTTTTGATCAGGCTCAGCAGCCGATGAAAGCCTTCATGCTCAAGCAAACACGCTTGAAGGATTTAGAAACGTTTGTGAATATTTCTGGCTCTAAGGCGAAAGATCCATCAGAGGTGTCCTTGGCGGTGCTGATTCCCGCGTTTATTACCTCAGAGCTAAAAACGGCTTTCCAAATTGGCTTTATGCTGTTCTTACCGTTTCTCATCATTGATTTAGTAGTAGCATCCGTTCTGATGGCTATGGGTATGATGATGCTGTCACCCATGATTGTTTCATTGCCGTTTAAGTTAATGCTGTTTGTGTTAGTGGATGGATGGAACTTGATTCTATCTACCCTTGCAGGCAGTTTTGCGTTGTAGTGAGGAGGGCTCATGACACCAGAAATGTTTGTTGAGTTATTCCGAGAAGCCTTGTGGATAGTGCTCATTATGGTGTGCGCCATTATTATCCCAAGCTTGCTGGTGGGTTTGATTGTCGCTGTTTTTCAAGCGGCCACCTCAATCAACGAACAAACATTGAGCTTTTTGCCCCGTCTTGTCGTCACTTTATTGGCGCTTATGTTGTTTGGCCACTGGATGACGCGAATGTTGATGGAGTTCTTTTTTTCTTTGGTTGAGCGACTGCCTCAGGTGTTGTACTAAGGGTAGTCTATGGAATATCCAACATCGGTAATACTCGATTGGATCGCTAACTATTTTTGGCCCTACACCAGAATCGCTGCGATGTTGATGGTGATGTCGGTAACCGGTGCTCGCTTTGTTTCCAATCGGATTCGGTTGTATTTGGGATTGGCGATTACTTTTGCCGTTATGCCGGCAATCCCAGCTGTTCCACAACACCTTGAGCTGTTGTCGTTCAATGGTTTTCTAGTTCTGCTTGAACAGATCATTATTGGTGTGGCGATGGGTACGGTGACCCAATTTATTATCCAAACCTTTGTCATACTTGGTCAAATTCTCGGTATGCAGTCGAGTTTGGGCTTTGCTTCCATGGTCGACCCAGCCAATGGGCAAAACACGCCCTTGTTAGGTCAACTGTTTATGTTCTTAGCCACAATGTTTTTTTTATCTACCGATGGGCATTTAAAAATGCTGCACTTGGTCGTGATGAGCTTTAAAACGTTACCGATTGGTTCCGGAGCGCTCAATGCCATTGATTTTCGCGAACTTGCTCTGTGGTTAGGTATTATGTTTAAAGTGGCGTTGAGTATGTCACTATCGGGCATTATTGCCCTGCTGACTATCAATTTGTCATTTGGTGTTATGACCCGAGCCGCTCCACAATTGAATATCTTCTCCCTAGGTTTTGCGTTTGCATTGTTGGTCGGGATCTTGCTTTGTTGGTATATCGTGGCTGGCTTATATAGCCAGTATGATACTTTCTGGAATCAAGGGCAGGAGCAGGTATGCCGATTTATTCGTATCAACTGTGTACCTTAAGTGCTAAGTGGATGGTGAGTGCTAATGGCTGAATCCGATGGTCAAGAGCGCACCGAAGCTGCGACCCCCCGACGGCTTCAACAAGCAAAAGAAAAGGGGCAAGTCGCACGCTCTAAAGAGTTAGCTTCGGTATCGGTATTGGTCGCTGGTGCCGTTGCGCTGATGTGGTTTGGCACTATGCTAGCCAAGGCACTTTATAGCGTGATGGGTCGGCTTTTTAGTTTGAGTCGTGAGGAGATATTTGATTCAAGTAAGCTCTTCGACATCATTGGCGGCTCGCTTGGGCATCTTGTTTTACCTCTAATATTGATTTTGGTTATGCTGTTTATCGCCGCGACTTTAGGCAATGCGGCTGTTGGTGGGATCAGCTTTTCCGCTGAAGCTGCTAGGCCTAAATGGTCTAAAATGAACCCACTGAGCGGATTAAAACGAATGTTTGGTTTGCAAAGCTGGGTTGAGCTGGTTAAGTCTATTCTCAAGGTCACCTTAGTGGCGGGTATGGCGTTTTACCTTATCAATTCTGCGACCGCTGACTTGTTTCAATTGAGCTTCGACGTTTTTCCGCAAAATATTTTTCATGCGCTTGATATATTGCTCGACTTTATTTTGCTCATCAGCTGCTCGCTACTTATTGTCGTAGCCATCGATATCCCGTTTCAAATTTGGCAACATGCGAATCAGCTAAAAATGACTAAGCAAGAAGTGAAAGACGAATACAAAGATACTGAAGGTAAACCAGAAGTCAAAGGCCGAATTCGTATGTTGCAAAGGGAAGCGGCTCAACGTCGTATGATGGCCGAAGTGCCACAAGCCGATGTGATCGTCACCAACCCAGAGCACTTCTCGGTGGCCTTGCGCTACAACCAAAGTACTGATAAAGCCCCTGTCGTCATCGCAAAAGGCATCGATCATATGGCACTGAAAATTCGTGAAGTGGCACGTGAGCATGATATCTATGTGATCCCAGCTCCGGCTCTGGCGCGGGCTCTATACCATACCACCGAGCTAGAGCAAGAAATTCCCGACGGCCTTTTTACCGCAGTTGCGCAAATACTGGCTTATGTATTCCAGCTCAAACAGTACAGAAAACAAGGGGGTAAGCGACCAATTCTAAAACAAGAAAACATCCCGATTCCGGCGAATTATCGCTACTAGAATTTGATGTTGGTTATTAGAATCCCTTAATTAAGTGTCCTGAAGTAGTTGCGTCAGATATGCTCGATAACGAGCTGACTGGAGTATCTATTGCTCAAATGCCGCTATATTATTTCCTTAAACTGATGTATTTCGCTGAGTGGCAATGCGCGAGTACCATTAAGAATGCCCACAGACGTTCCACTCCAAATATACTATACCCAAATAGGTGTTGATTCTGAGCTAGTATCATATACCCCCCTCCCAAATTTATGGTTATAAGTGCATACAAAATCACTGTCCAATTTGGATATGAATGAAGTATGCGACCCGCTTTTAGGGTCACATACGTAGTAATCAGTGATGCTGGAAAAAATATATGGAAAGGAATATGGGTCATTTTTTGTCTCTTGACTTAGCCTTATCAACAACATCTTAAAGCGCAGGAAAATCAGCAAGTGGCTCGAATGTAAGTGACTTCTTGGGCATTTGCGTGGTTTTACGCATGATGCACAATCGGAGTGAGCATCTCTATTCTTTAGTGTTCAGTTGCTTACCGGGTGCGCTGATGAATGATTACAGTCACTAGCGCGTGTTGATGGGGTGTGCTCGAGTTAGAGTTCAGGCTACTTTAGAAACTGAACAAAGTTAAAGGCGATAGAAAAGAGATCACTGGTGTATCAAAAGAATAGGCAAAAATCTGTCAGGAAAAGGTCGAAGAAGAATGAAAATAAACGACATGCAATCTAAATTGGCTGATGTCTTATATCAAGAATGCTTGTTGCATGTAGAAAAATTAAAAATTGATTTAAAGGAATATACCGTTTTTTCGTATACTTTTTATTGCTCCTCTGGTTGCGAAGATATTGGAGCTGCGGCCTGTACTCGTGAGTACTTAGATAGACATGGAAAAGAGAAATACGCTCCACCTCTGTGGTTTTCTGAAGTGAATGCTTGTGAGTGGGACTACATCAACAAACACTATAATCTATTTGGAAAATCTGGTGAGTATGTGGAAAAAATACATTATCTAATTGATAATGAACCAGAAGATGGAGAAGAAGAAATCGAAGAAGTAGATTTAGATGAATTTACCGTTGAGGAACTTTCTCAGTTTACATACGACTTTTTTAGTGCAGTAATGATTAAAGTACAAGAAAGGTTGCTTCAAGACGGTATCCTGTCAGCGGCACCATTTGAAGAATCGTTACTCTTGGGAATTCAATTTAGTGACCCTAGCGAAGAAGCGGAAAGGGCTGTTAAGCGCGCATCTAAACAACTGAATAATGAGAAGTGGCATAGAAAAATAGTATCCAACTATAATGCTGTCTACACACATCTTTAGCCTATGATCTACATAAATGTGTGATTCATGAAATTAAAATGAAAGGGACAGCGGCTTTAAGCGAGAACACCTCTATGTTGGGGCAAACTGACTTTGCCCCAACTTATTGTAGCCACTTGGGCTAAATCAAACCATTTGTGGTGTGTGTCTGAGTAGGTGAAGCCACTATTTTAGTACTCAAAATCTTGTGGTTTGGTTCCGAGTTTACGGTGATACCATCTTTTAATCTGATTGTGGTTATACCAGTGCCTGTCCTTACGATCTGGTGCCCGAATAACTAAATTATCGTCGGCAAAGACCATTTTATTTAGTACCGTACACCGGTGTTTTCCGCTAAAAGCACGATAGATTTCATGATCGGTTACGTGATCAGGGTTTGGTCGATTGACAGGGTCATTGTATGTTGCTTTTCGGCCTTTGCTGCCAGACAAGTAGGCGTAGATAAAGTCATCATGATTCTTGATATATTGGTTCTTCATTAACACTGCTGGAGCATGCTTGACTCTGAGGCCTGACGTTTCGTGAATATCTTCTAAACGTGCTTGCTTGCGTACACTACCACTTCTTTTTCCCCACACACTAATGCCATTGTCACTGATGATCTTGCCCATAAAATCTTCTCTTTCAGGATGCAGCATTACTCGACGTTGGTTATATTTTTCTTTCTTTTGTAACCATGACGCTTCTTTTTCAATTGCTTTTCTTGATTGAAAGCCGTACTTTTCGGGGTATATCCTATAGTTGTCGTGTTTAGTACCGAACACGACCATCCTTTCATGTTCACCATGTGGCCTTATGGTAATACTGGTGATTCGTCTTTGCTCAAGCCAATTATACATCGTTATGTCTGGGATTAAGATATCTCGTCCTTTGTAATCCTTGATGTCGAATACTTGCATGTTCCAACGTATTTTGTTGCCAAAGACGGCAAGTGGGTGACTACCCAACTGAAAGTTTTGACCATTCCGAAATACATTATTGTTGTATACTCTTACCGCTGGCACCGTATACAACTCGGCATTGAACCGATATTTCCATTTCACGTTGCAGTTAAACTTATGATCAGATCTCAGTCTCGCATCTTGCTCAGTTCGTGCAGTTGAATCTTTTACCCATTTGAGTGCTTGATGTAGATGTTCTCCGCGTAATACGCCGTAGTTGTTAACGATATTGCGGCTTTCTCTATTTATTTGGTAAAAGAATAACTGTTCTAGTTTGTGCCGTAGGTCTGAATGCTCTTTAGGGATTAACTTTGATATTCCTTCGTACACAAGCTGGGTAGCTAGATCATATTTGCTCTGTCGTAAATGGTATTTAGAGTGCAGGGTAGTGGCTGAAGTATCTGTAATTCGCGTTTTACTGTAGAATAAAAATTCATCTTCTCTATGACTAGTGAACCAACTTGAGTTGGCCATATGTTTTGCTCTAATTTCTACATTTCCATGAAACCTACCACACATTGTGGCTAATGTTTCAATAGTGAAATCATCATTCTTATAATAGGTGAACTTCATACATAGGTAACCTAAGATTAGTGAATTTATGACGTTGAATTATTGTTTAACTGAAGTAAATATTATTGATCAGTTGATTAATAATGGCCAATTTCTTCTAATTTTAAGTAATTGAAATATAAGCTATTCCTTGTTTTTTTGAATATATTCCTACATTTTCCAGTATATGAACCCACTTAAAAGAAATTAAAAGGACATACATCGCAAACATAGAGCCAACCATTTGTCGTGCATGTCTAAGTTGATGCTAGTCGCCGTGCTCTAAAACAAGAAAATACTCCTATCCTGGAGAGCTATCGGTACTAATTATTTTTAATAATAAGCTGTTTTTCCCAGTGCAGGATATTTTCATTCTTCGTGGACAGATCACTGAAACCACAGGAATGATATAGATTTTGGGCCGCGGTATTCTTTTCGTTTACTTCTAAAGTGATTTTTCCATAATCATGTTCACGGCAAAAGTTCTCGATATGTTCTAAGAGATATTGGCCCAATTTCTGATTGCGACAATGCAGAGTGATCATGAAGTCGTGGATATTGAGTACTTTCTTTCCGGTATAGGTAGAAAATGATTCATAGCAGATAGCGAACCCGGCTGGTCTGTTATCTGAATAACAAACAAAGCCGTGGAAATAGGGTAAAGCAAGTAGTTGTTCGACCATTAACTCTATTGCAGCATCGCTGAGTTTAGAGTTGTACTCTTGAAAAAGAGTACGAAAATGTGTGCATTGCGCTGGATTTTCAATGTGTATCTTGAGTACTTTCTTTGTCATAACTTCTCTCTTAGTCAAGGTTTGTCGGGCATTTGAAATACTATTGCTAACAAATCATTAAGCCTACCCAAAACGATTTGTGCTTTACTACAATTGAACAAGAATACACATTGTGCGGGTGAAAGAGTGAAATGGCTAACCGTAATATTCACGGCAATTGGACAATGAGTTTTGAAGATCGGCTGTTACAATCCAAAGTGGATGGAGCCTTCAATATAGAAGGGAACCTAGCTTGGCTGGAAGAGGTAAAATCTTTGGTTGGCTCTTCGAAAGGAGGAAATACCAAGCCTTGGGTTGCATTTGTTGATGGTAGAGGCTGGGACATGAGTCCCGATGACGCCACTGAGTCAACAAACGAAATGATTAATTGGATGGCAGACAATAATTGTGCCTTATTAGCCATCCTTCACAGTAACAGAGTTCAACGATATGCGGCAAAACAAAGAACGAGCGGTCAGGGTATCATCCAGTTTTTCTTTGATTACGACGAAGCTTATCAAGCCAGCATCGATAAGCTTCAGGAACTTCAAAACTAGTAATGGCCGTTTTAGCTCTGACACAGACGAAGTTATGACGCCTTATTCTCCTTATCTGCCGCTAAATATTACAGAGTTTTAGATAACGATTTCGTCGTATTGTGTGCTATTGAATCGACGTCTGTTCCATTTTCAATGAGAAACTGTTCAAACAAAGGCATTAAAGGGCCAAGTGTTTCTTTTATTGTGTCTCTGACGGTGTCTACCACCACCTGAGTGCCTCGTTCGATCTCGATATTGACTTTGTCTTCAATGGATTTGAGTTCGAACGTTGTGGCTCGTCTGGTTTCTGGAATTAACCACACTTCAAACCAGCCCTCACTTTTGCTGACGTCTGAAACGGTCAAGCTTGCACCATTGATCGCAATATAGCCTTTCGCAAAGACGTAACTTTTCCACATGTGAGGCAATTCAAAGCGTATGCAGTAGTTGCTCTCATGCTGGCTGATAGCACTTATTTTTGTACTGAAATCAATATGACCTGATAGCGGATGTCCGCCAATCTCGGCACCATCTTTTGCCGCCCTTTCCACATTCACTTTTTTGCCAACGGTCAGCTCGTTCAGCGTTGTAATTATTAAGCTCTGTAGCATCACATCGAATTTTACTAGTCTGGCTGAGAGTATTTCTGTGACGGTTAGGCACACACCATCGACAGCTACACTGGCACCGATCTCTAAATGTTCAGTGAAGCCTTCTTCAAAGCAGATTTCGAACGTTTTAATCCCACCAGACTCTCGCACACTTTTTATCACGGCAATAGAAGAAACGATTCCAGTAAACATAAATCCCCTTTAGTAGTTAATACTTTCAAATAACCACTAGCCTATGGATTGATTTGATAAAATCAATAAGTTTCATCACTGACTCGTATACCTAATGAGAGCCCGTTTACTTTTGGCTTCATCAGATGGCTTGGTCATGAGCGGTCAGCTAGCACCCGAGTGAACCTACACAATACGCCGCCAATATACGAATTTGGTTGAAATGCAATGACATTCATTTTCTAATATGTTGCATAGGTTTAGAGCTAAATGATAATGAGTTAATTTCTAAATAAGGCTTGGGTGTTTAATTTCGGCACCCTGAGAAGTAAGAAAGGCCTGAGTCGTCTTTGCGGCTCGGGCCATGACAACATTACAAATAAAAAATACAAATAGTTAGTAAGAAGCGTTTCAGTTGGTGGTTGATATGAAAATGGAAGGTTATGAGCTTAAAGCCAAAGTAAGGGCAGGGTGCCTAGTGCTTGTCGGGTTTTTTATTATCGATATCGTGATGAAAAGCCTCAACCCAGACTCCTTACCGATGGTGATAGATAATTTAGCGTATATTCTTGTTTATCCATCGGTGACGTTGTTATGTATTCAGTTTTTGCCCCTCTGGCAAAAAAAGCAAAGTACTTCAAAATCGACGTTCAACTATGAGGTATCAAAAGGGCTAAAAGCGGGCTTACTTATCTTGGCGTATGCTGCTGCGATCATTTTAATTGCCAGCTTGTTTTTTGATGTCCCGCCATTGATGGGAGCGATTAGCGCTAGCACTGTTATCGTCGTTTTTACCGTTATAACAAGCCCTGATTTTTCAATCTGGCATCAAAGTAAAGGTGGGCGGCACTAGGCAGACTTTTGATAGCCCTATTGATGTTCTAGCTTATTAAACGATATCCAACGCCATTTTCGGTAATTAAATGTTCTGGCTGAGCAGGAGTGTACTCAATTTTGTGCCTGAGTTGGGCGATATGAATGCGGACATAATGGGCGTGTTCGGTGTAATTCGCACCCCATACTTCTTTCAGGATTTGTTTGTGTGTCAGTACCTTGCCCATATTTTTCGACAGCAGAGCCAGTATTTTGTATTCCTTTGGGGTCAGTTTGATGCTTTTTCCCTGACGAGTGACGGTTTGCATGGCTAAATCGACTATCACATCGCCAAATCGATAGCTGCTGGCCTCGGTATGTTGTTGCTGGCTGGTTATTCTGAGTGCGACTCTCATGCGAGCGAGAAGCTCTTCGCTGCCAAAAGGCTTTGTCAGGTAATCATTGGCACCAGCATCAAGTGCTAACACTTTATCGGCTTCTTTATCACGTGCTGAAATGACGATAATAGGCGTGTCCGTCCACGTTCTTAATTCACGCGTTAAATCTAAGCCATCGATATCAGGCAGCCCAAGGTCGAGTAGAATCAAGTTAGGACACCAACGGGTTATCGCTTTGATGCCATCACTAGCATTGGTGACGCTTTTCACTTGATGGCCATGTCCGGTCGCTAAAATTTCTAAAAAACGCCGAATTGGCGGTTCATCTTCGATAATTAGTACTTTGATGTCACTATTCATAAATATCTTTTAAGTAATACTTTTTACATGGAATTTCGACGGTAAAAGTTGAGCCGCCACCTTGCCTGTCCGTCACAAAGATGATCCCGCTATGGGCACTAATGATAAGCTTACAGATGGCCAAGCCAAGTCCTGTTCCTTTAATATTATGATGGTCAGAGCGGTAAAAGCGTTCAAAAATACGCTGTTTTTCATCTTGAGCAACTCCGCATCCCCTATCAGACACTTGGAGAATAAAGTGATTGTTTCTATAGCTTGTCTGAACATCAATAGCGGTATCTTTTGAGCTATATTTAGCCGCATTTTCAATGAGGTTGGTGACCACCTGCTCCATTAATGAGTAATCCATAGAGACCAACATGGGATCTCCAGATAGCTCTACCGAATGATGTTGTAACAGTCGTTCGATGCGCTTTAGAGCACTGCCAATCATTTCTTCTGGCTCCACCCACTCCCTTTTAGGCGTCAGTGTTTTGATGCTAAAGCGGCTAATATCCAACAGTTTGGTTAAACTTCGGTTGAGGTTGTAACCTTCCTCAGCAATCGATGACAACAATTCTCGACGCATCTTATCCGGTAGCTGGATTTGCGGGTCATTAAGGGTAGTCGCTGAGCCGATGATAGAGCCTAGGGGCGTTTTTAAGTCGTGAGATACCGCAGCCAGCAAGGTGTTTCTCATCTTTTCTACTTGGTTGGTCTCAATCGCTTGAGTGAGTGCACGGTTTGCCTCTGAGCGAGCTAAAGATAAACTAATCAATGAGCTAAGGATTGGGTTGAAAGCGTCAAGGTTAGCTGACTCTACCACCAATACACCAAGAAGATCAGTATGTCTCGCCAAAGGGTGCAGCTCTAAAGTATCGCTGATTTTCTTTGCCGCTAGGCCATTTTCAGCAATAAAGTTGTTGACCTCTGTTTGGTACTGTTCTAACCAAACCTCTGGGTGGTAATTCAAGCAATATAGCTCGGGTTGCGCCAGCCAGACTTGAGCTTTGATTTGGTAGTGATTGGCTAAATGCTGTATCGCTGCTTGGGCGATCTCTAGGCTTTCATTTTTGGAAGCAAGCACAGAAGCCAGACTATAGTGATTCTTCAGTTCTCCTCTTAGCCTACGGTTCTTTTTTAGTTCAGCTTGCTGAGATTGGGTTATCCGCACCGCAGCTAGACCATTAAACGCCATCACAATAAAGGTAATGAGGTGTTGGTAGTCCTTAAACTCAAATGAGTTGTGCTCTGGCAAGACGAAGAAATAAAAGGCCACAATACTTGCCACTGCAAGAATGTAGGCATTTCTTTCTTTGAGCCAAAAGCCCCCCACAATATTGAGTAGCATAACGAGTAGCGCTGTATCCGTTTCAACTATCACCGCGTTAAACCCAACGCCGATGTAGATAACCGTGGTGTACAAGGCTAACAGACAAAGAAGTTTACTGGACTCGGTCCAACCCAAGAGTAACGTATTCATGACTTATTGATACTGCCTATTTGTCGCAAATCCTATCAGCGATACTGAACGCTTGTGTTGGTCGAGTGTCAGAATCATTGGACTAGATTTCGTGATGTACGCCAATCTCAATCAATTTATCTTGAGGAACAGACAAACGTTCTGAGGTACGTAAAGCGTTGCGACTAAGCAGAATAAATACTCTAGCCTTTAAATCATGCCACAGGTTTTTAGGCTTAACTTTAATGCGCTCGGCGGACATGAAAAATACCGTGTCAGCAGGGCAAAGGCACAACTCTTTTGTGCAACATGCATCGAAGATTTGCTCAATATCGAGTGACTCTTTATAGCCCACATGAGCGATCATTTGCCAGAATGTTTCGGAAAGCTGTTTGAACTCTACGCGTTTCAGCGGATGAACGTATGGCGCATCTGAGTATTTAAAGGTCAGCAAAATATTCCGATCATGTAATGTTTCGTTGTATTTTAAATTGTTGATCAGAGACGAAGGCGCTTGATGCTCATTACGTGCTAGATAGACGGCGGTCCCAGATGCTCTTGTCCATCGTTTCTTCTCTAACCCTTTAACCATGGCATCCACCGCTAACGGGTGTTTGCTGAGCAAGCTTAAGCGTTGTTTCTCTTGGTACCAGTTGACCATTAACATGAATACTATCGTACCTATGGTCAGTGGTAGCCAACCCCCATCGGTGAATTTGAGTGAGGTCGATGTAAACATGAGAGCGTCGTAAGTCACCACAATGCTCGCGTAACAAATAACCTGAACGCTTGACCAGCGCCAGTGGTATAAGGCAACCACCATCAAGAGTAGCGATGAAATAAGAATCACGGAAGTTACGGCAATACCATAAGCGGCGGCCAGTCGAGCTGAGCTGCCGAATGCAGCCACAACCATGATCACCAACGCAAGCAAAAGAAAGTTGGCGATTGGCACGTAAATCTGCCCTTGCTCTTTCGCGGAGGTGTGAAAGATGCGTACCGGTGGCAAGAAGCCTAAGTTAATGGCTTGGCGCGTCAATGAGAAAATCCCAGAAATAACCGCTTGTGAGGCAATGACCGTAGCAAAGGTGGCCAAAAGCACTAAGGGTAGTCGTAAGTCAGATGGCACCAGCAAGAAAAACGAATTGCTGATAGCAGCGTGATCGTTTAGCACCAGTGCACCTTGTCCAAAATAATTGAGAACAAGGCAGGGAAGAACTAGGAAGAACCATGCCAGCCGAATAGGGGTAATACCAAAATGTCCCATATCGGCGTAAAGCGCTTCGACACCGGTTACTGCTAACACAACCACACCAAGGGTAAAGAGGGAAGCAATACCATGAGCCAAAATAAACCGCAGCGCAAAGATTGGATTGAGGGCATGCAATACGAAAGGACTATGGTAAATGGACGCCAGCCCACTAAGACCAATGCATACAAACCACGTTAGCATGACGGGTGCGAAAAATTGCCCAATTTTGCCAGAACCATATTTTTGAATTGCAAACAAGGCAACAATAATGGTGATAGAAATCGGAATGATAAACGAGTGCAAGCTTGGATTGACGACATCAATCCCTTCCACCGCGGATAACACAGACATGGCGGGCGTGATTATGGCTTCACCAAAGAAAAAGCCAGCAGACAGCATTCCTAAATATAGTACGGCTTTTTTTAGCGTATTTGGCGCCACACGATGCGCTAAGGAGGCAAGAGTCAATATTCCGCCTTCGCCATTACTCGAGGCTCGCGTCACCAAGGATAAATACTTGATTGAGACAGTAATGATGAACGTCCAAAAAACTAAGGATAAGGTGCCGAGAATGTTGGTGTGAGTAATGGCCAGCGAGTGCTCTCCATCAAACATAGCTTTAAAGGCATATAAAGGACTGGTTCCAATATCGCCATACACAACCCCAATACATAGGTAGGTTAACACCAGTAAAGATTGCTTTTTCTTTTGCATTGTATGCCAAATCTGTGCCTTAACTTAATGGTCGGCACATTACCTCATAACATGATTATCGGCAGGTAGGGTAACAAGGAGAATGTAAAGTAGGAGTAAATTCCTGAGGTGAAGATATAAAGAAAATATAAAGTTTTTGCTAAAACGCGCCCGTTATTCAGGCAAATTCGGGCGCTAAGTGAGCGGACTATTTTTCAGGGATTGACAGCAAAACCAGCAACGCGCCATCTCCTCCAAACTCTAGCGGCGCTTGGTGAAATGCCATCACGTCTGGGTGTTGGGCGAGCCACAATGGTGCTTTTTGTTTAAGAATATGTTTACCTATACCATGTTGGACGCATGCGCAATGCACATCATTTTTCACGCAATAAGCGATCATCGCCCCTAGCTCTTTTTTGGCTTCTTTTTGTGTCATGCCGTGCATGTCTAAAAATACATCCGGTACATATACTCCGCGGCGTAAGCGCTTGACTTCGTAGTGGGAAACATCATCTCTGGCATATCGTGTTGGCCCCTCTTCATTGAGTAAGGGAACAAACTCGTCGGAGAAATAAAACTCGCTATCACTGGCTTCTCTCGCCGATTTGATTGCCTGATTTTGTTTAACATTTTTTTTTGGTTGCTGGATTATGGTATCCTGACGCAACTTTTTTACGCCCTTTACTGCGTCTCTAAACAAGTCGAAGTCGTCGTTATCGTTGTCGTTTTGGCTCATAAGGATAAAATTAATAAGAGATCGAATTAACAGTATTGTAGCGCTTTTGGGAGGAAAATTTGGATAAGATTTTTATAGAAGAAGCGGTATCGGAATTACACACGCTTCAGGATATGGTTCGTTGGACGGTAAGTCGTTTTAATGCGGCGAATTTATTTTATGGACACGGTACAGATAACGCTTGGGACGAAGCCATTCAGTTAATTTTGCCCACATTGTACTTACCCATTGACGTGCCAACGCATGTCATGAATTCACGCTTAACCAGCAGTGAACGGCTGCGCATTGTCGAGCGTGTCATCGAGCGCATTAACGATCGCACGCCTACGGCTTATCTGACGAACAAAGCGTGGTTTTGTGGCTTAGAATTTTTTGTTGATGAGCGAGTATTGGTGCCACGCTCTCCTATTGGCGAGTTGATTGAAGCACAATTTCAACCTTGGCTTGTTGAAGAGCCTGTTCGTATCATGGATATGTGTACGGGCAGCGGATGCATTGCCATCGCTTGTGCGCACGCTTTCCAGAATGCGGAAGTGGATGCTATCGATATTTCTGCTGATGCGTTGCAAGTGGCCGAGCAAAATATTCAAGACCATGGTATGGAACAGCAAGTGTTCCCAATTCGTTCTGACTTGTTCCGTGATCTACCAGTAGAAAAATACAACTTGATTGTGTCGAATCCACCATATGTGGATGAAGAGGACATGAACAGCTTGCCTGACGAGTTCACTCATGAGCCAGAACTTGGCCTTGCCGCAGGCACTGATGGATTGAAAATTGTTCGTCGAATGCTTGCTAATGCGCCGAACTACCTCACAGACAAAGGCATTTTAATTTGTGAGGTGGGTAATTCTATGGTTCATATGATGGAGCAATATCCACATATCCCATTTACTTGGTTAGAGTTTGAAAATGGTGGACACGGCGTCTTCATGCTAACTCGTGATCAGCTTCTAGAGCACGCAGAAGAGTTCTCACTTTACAAAGACTGATCGTAACAAAACTTTCAAAAGGTCAACATCCTAATAATGAACGCCAAGTTATCGATGACTTGGCGTTTTTCGTACTGGCGAACGAAGCCTTTCTCCCCCACCTTTGCCTGACTTGTGCATAAACGCTTTACATCAAATGTTAATAACGCCACTATGTGGGCACGAAGAATAGAAAACAGACACTCTGAATTCACTTAATTCAGGAGAATATGTAACAGAGGACATAATGGCAGGAAATAGTATCGGACAACATTTTCGAGTGACGACATTTGGTGAGAGCCACGGAATCGCACTTGGATGTATTGTAGATGGCTGTCCTCCAGGACTGAGTATTACCGAAGCAGATCTGCAAAAAGACCTCGATCGTCGCCGACCTGGCACCTCAAGATACACCACTCAACGCCGTGAGCCAGATGAAGTGAAAATTTTATCTGGGGTATTTGAAGGGGTTACAACGGGTACTTCGATTGGCCTTTTGATTGAAAATACGGATCAACGCTCGAAAGATTACTCTGAAATCAAAGATAAGTTTCGTCCAGGCCATGCTGATTATACTTATCACCAAAAATACGGCGTAAGGGACTATCGTGGCGGTGGTCGATCTTCGGCGCGTGAAACCGCAATGCGAGTAGCAGCGGGCGCGATTGCTAAGAAATATCTTAAGCAAGAATTCGATGTTGAAATCCGTGCGTATTTGTCGCAAATGGGCGATGTATCTATTGAGAAAGTAGACTGGCAAGAGATCGAAAATAACGCATTCTTCTGCCCCGATGTGGATAAAGTCGACGATCTTGATCAATTGATTCGCGATCTTAAAAAACAAGGCGATTCGATTGGTGCCAAGCTGCAAGTGGTCGCAACTAATGTGCCTGTTGGTTTAGGTGAGCCTATTTTCGACCGATTGGATGCTGATATTGCTCATGCACTGATGAGCATCAACGCGGTAAAAGGGGTTGAAATCGGAGACGGGTTTGATGTGGTTTCACAAAAAGGCAGTGACCACCGCGATCCACTCACGCCTTCTGGCTTTGCGAGTAATCACGCTGGCGGCATTTTAGGCGGCATTTCAACTGGGCAAGATATCGTTGCTAATCTTGCATTGAAACCAACATCCAGTATCACCGTACCTGGTGAAACGATTGATAAAACGGGTGAGCCGACTCAGGTAGTGACCAAAGGGCGTCATGACCCATGTGTTGGGATTCGAGCCGTACCTATTGCAGAAGCCATGTTAGCCATTGTGCTATTGGATCATCTATTGCGTCATCGTGGACAAAACCATGGTGTTGTAACCGAGACGCCAAAAATTTGATTGGTACAGAAAACCGTTGAAATGAGTACAAGCCCTTGATATGCGTCAAGGGCTTGTTTTTAATGTAGGGATTCTTCCACATCGAGGTGGAAAGTGGGTAGGCGCCAGTGAAAATTAAGCGCAGACATTCTAACGGTGTAGCCAATAACCAGTGTTACTATCGTGGCGTAGACATCTGCAACATTTAAAGCCAGTAAGCCCATATAGAGCCCAGAGGATAAAAAAGCCACCGAAGCGTACAATTCCTTATGCAAAATCAAAGGAGTGCGTCTGCAAATTAAGTCTCTTAGTAAGCCACCGAATACACCAGTGACCACCGCTGATACCAAACAAATGAGCACTGGATGGCCCGTGGTCATGGCGACTTTGGTTCCGATAATACTAAATACCACCAAGCCTAACGCATCAAGCCTAAGAAATAGCCCTTTCATTTTGATGACCCACTTTGCCAGCACAGTCGTGGTAATACCTGCCACACAGGTGATAGCGAGATATTCCGGGTGCGCAACCCATGACACAGGAAAGTGTCCTAAGAGGATGTCACGAGCTGTGCCTCCACCAATCGCAGTGACACTGGCTACTAACATAACGCCAAACCAATCCATTTTTTTCTGGCCTGCATTTAAAGCACCAGTCATGGCTTCTGCCGTAATTCCAATAATATATAAAATACTCAAAAGCATATTGGCTTCCCCACAGTGAAAGGTTTACCTGGAGGTAATAAGGTATAAAAAATGAAGCGAGAGTGTATTCGCTAATGGTGTATTTGACGAATGATATTTTATAAGGGAAAAGGCCAATTTCGCATAAGAATAGCTAATCAATAGCGGTATCTCGCTGAGGCTTGAGCATATAGGTTTACCTAATGGGAGAAAAAAGAGAGAATACTTGCCGGAAAAGGTAACTGACACGACTATGATTCACCAATATCAAGACCTCATCGCGCTTTTTAACGATACGTTTTTTGGCCAATACAATACCAAGCTGGAGCTCGGTGGCGAAGAGCCCGTTTATTTACCGGCCGATGAAGCAACGCCTTATCATCGAATCGTGTTTGCACGTGGGTTTTATGCATCGGCTCTCCATGAAATATCACACTGGTGTGTCGCTGGACCGCAAAGAAGGCTATTAGAAGACTTTGGTTATTGGTATGAGCCAGATGGGCGAGATGAAGCAAAACAGCGACAGTTTGAACAGGTTGAAATTCGTCCTCAGGCCTATGAATGGATATTATCCCAAAGTGCTGGATTTCAATTTAACGTCAGTTGCGATAATTTACATGGCGAATTTGAGCCTGACCGAGTGTCTTTTATGCATAAAGTACATCAGGAAGTTTTAAAGATACTTAAAGCGGGTTTACCGACAAGAGTTCAGATGCTGTCTGATGCCTTGAGGCAGTTTTACTCAGTCCCGAATCTGACCATCAACAATTTTAAAGTAAGTGAATAAGAGTCCACATGATCATTGAGTTCGAAGAAAAATTATTAGATTTAATTGATGCAAGAATAGACAGTGCCTCAGACGATGAGTTATTTGCTGGGGGCTACCTAAGAGGGCATATTTCGCTGTCGGCTGCTACCTGTGAAGAAGAAGGCATCGGGGATTTGGATGAGCTAAAACTCCGTATCGTGCAAAGCTTAGAAGGTGCCCGAAGCGAGCTTACGCCTGCCGATCAGCAAATCGTACATGATCTTTGGCAGGAACTGGCAAGTCAAGTTTAGCTCGCTGAAAGCTAATTGTTCGAAATTATTGAACATGATTGTGGAATTTCTTTGATTGTCGCGTGTTATGATTTTGCTATTCTAACAAGCAAATAATCAGTGTGTAGGAGTAACATCATGAAAGTCGTCGCATTTGGAACCAGTACCAGTTCAACATCTATCAACAAAACTTTAGCTAGTTATGCAGCTAACTTAATCGAAGGAGCTGAAGTTACTGTTCTTGATTTGAACAAGTATAACGTTCCTATGTTCAGTGAAGACTTAGAAAAAGAGATCGGTCAAGCTGAAGGTGCTAAAAGCTTTTTAGATGATTTATCATCTGCAGATGTGTTTGTCATCTCGCATGCAGAGCATAATGGTCACCACCCAGCCGCTTACAAGAACCTGTTCGACTGGGCGACCAGAATCGAAAGAAATGTTTTCAATGATAAGCCAGCTATCTTTCTAGCGACATCTCCAGGTCCAGGCGGAGCACAATCTGTGTTGTCAGCAGCGGCTCAGTCCGCACCTTATTTTGGTGCACAGGTGAAAGCGTCTGTTTCTGTTCCTAGTTTTTATGACAACTACGACTTTGAGCAAGGCGAAATCACTAACGAAGAAATCCGTGAGAAAGTGAAACAAGCGACTAACTTGATTGCTTAGAATTAGATTGATTCGCTAAAACTTAACTATTTCAACGCCAGCGCAATCGCTGGCGTTGTTATTTTCAATGACTTAAAGACTTTCGAATGGGTTTGCCCTTCATTAGTTTTCGTATCCACATTTTACTTGGGTGAATGCTTTCTAATACGTCTGCTGGAAGTGGCAGTGGGTTACCGCAGATTTGTGAGGCAAGCACTTCTGCCATGAGTGGTGAAGAGCTAAGCCCTCTTGAGCCAAGTCCTAGTAGGCAAAACAGATTGGTATATTGTGGCAGAGTTGCACCTGACTTCGACGCTTCGCCATCCGCCTCAAAATATTTGACGATATGTTCGAAATCACCCACATTGCCGACGAAAGGCAAATGATCACGGCTCACGCAGCGTATTCCTTGCCTCGATTCATTATCAGAAATATCCACTTCTTTTGGCCAGCTTTGATCAGGCAAACAAGCCATCAGTTTATCGGCGTTGTCCAGTTGAGCTTGAGGGTCAAATAGTTGATCGATATGGGTTCTGTCGTAGCTAGCACCGATGCAATGTTGATTCGATGTAGGGTTGCGTGGCGTCATATAACCGTCGTAGCACAACACAGATTTTAGTTGCGATAGAGTCTTTGTGGATGGAATATGACTCACTTGGCCTTTGACTTTGCCAAGTGGCAGAAATCGTGTTTGCTCAAAGGTGTCAAATTGATGTCCATTGGCAATCACCACCGCCTGATGTTGGAAATGCTTTCCATCCGCTTCGAGTGACCAAGATTGTTGGTCACTATGCCAGTTCAATGTCTCTATATGGGTGTTCCAATGCACAGAAAGACAACCACTTTCAGTGAGAGAATGGATAAGATTACGCGTAAATTCGGCCGGACATAGCCATCCGCCCTGGGGAAAGTGAAGGCTTTCCATATTAACAGGTAAACCCACTGCTGAGTTGGTCTCTTCGGCCGATAGCTTGCGGACAAAGGCTTCAGGTAATTGACAGTCAGCAACTTTGCTGAGTTTTTGTCTGCTTTTCTCATCCCACATCAATTGAGTCACACCACACCAGTCATAATCAAATGGCAACTGGTGTGCACATTGATTAACAAACTGTTTTGCGAATAACATACCAGGCGCGAACACCCGAGCTACGCCTGTGTGAGACTCATTTAATAACGGATAAATAGCACCTTGTTTGTTGCCAGAGGCACCCAAAGCGGGCTCTGAATCCGAACAATAAAGAGTGACATGTATTCCTCTTCGACTGAGCGCTTTGGCTAAGGTAGCACTGGCAATGCCACCTCCTATAATGGCAACGTCTTTTACATTGTCGACTTTGGCGCGATGAAATTGTGGGCGAATGGTTCGAGTTTGCGAAGGTTGGTTAATTTCGCCTGCTATCATTTCTCGTTTGGTACCAAACCCTTTGACTTTTTTCATAGAAAAGCCCGCATCTATCAGGCCGCGGCGAACAAAGCCAGCGGCGGTGAAGGTTGCACAGGTGCCATTCGGTTTGGCCAGTCTGGCCATATTATTAAATAAGGCTTGATTCCACATTTCAGGGTTCTTACTTGGCGCGAATCCATCTAAAAACCACGCATCAACAACGCCGTTTTCTAATGTTGGTACCATTGGCATGCAATCTTTAATATCACCAAACCACAGATCCAGTGTTACCGCGCCGTCGTCAAAAATAAGACGATGACATTCTGGAATGGCCAGTGGGTAGCAATCATGCAGCTTTTTCGCATACGAACTAAGCTCTGGCCACATTTCATGCGCTTTTTTCAAGTCCTCTTGACTCAGTGGGAATTTCTCAAAGCTGATAAAGTGCAGCTCTTGAGTTTGAGCTGAAGGGTTTGTGTTACGAAATGCATCAAACGCTTGCCAAGCGGCAAGAAAGTTTAGCCCGGTTCCAAAACCCGTCTCGCCAATCACAAACCGACGTAGGTTACCTTGAGACCAACGCTCTGGTAGGCGATTTTGTTGCAAGAAGACGTATCGAGTTTCTTCTAAACCGTTTACATTAGAAAAGTAAACATCATCGAACTCATCTGAGACCGGTGTCCCAGAATCATTCCAATCTAGTTTGGCATTATGAATAGACGTCATTATGAATTGTGTTTTGTCGATAGAGGCGATATAAGGTGTGATTGTATACCCAAACGACCTGAAGGTGCGAGTTTCGGTGAAATGAGTAGGCCTCTACTAAAAAGATAACTCAAGGCGATAAGGTTCAGGATAGCATTCTGTGCTGAGCATCGGTAGTATACGAGTTAATAGGAAAGCTGACCACTTGAGTTGGTCTTCTTCGTTATCATTTAGCAGAATTTAGAATAATAGGATTGTCACATGAAACGTGTCGTAATCACCGGTATGGGTATAGTGTCGAGTATCGGTAACAACGTCGAAGAGGTTTTAGCGTCTCTAAAAGCAGGTAAATCAGGCATTAACGCTTCAGAGCAGTTTAAAGAAAATGGTTTACGCTCTCAAGTTTGGGGTGACCTAAAAATGAATCCTGCTGACCATATCGATCGCAAAAAAATGCGTTTTATGGGTGATGCGGCGGCGTTTGCATATTTGTCGATGGAACAGGCTATCGCTGATTCAGGCCTAACTGAAGAGCAAGTTTCCAATGATCGTACTGGCCTGGTTGCAGGCTCTGGCGGTGCATCATCAATCAACCAAGTCAATGCGGTTGATATCCTAAGAGAAAAAGGTGTTAAGCGTGTCGGTCCATACATGGTGACACGTACGATGGCGTCTACGGTTTCCGCATGTCTAGCGACACCATTTAAAATTCGCGGCGTGAACTACTCAATGAGTTCTGCCTGTGCAACATCCGCGCACTGTATCGGCCACGCCATGGAGCTGATTCAACTTGGCAAGCAAGACGTAGTGTTTGCCGGTGGCGCGGAAGAGCTAGATTGGACGATGTCCATGATGTTTGATGCGATGGGTGCACTATCAACCAAATACAACGACACGCCAGACAAAGCCTCACGTACTTATGATGCAGATCGTGATGGTTTTGTTATCTCTGGCGGTGGCGGCATGGTTGTGGTCGAAGAGCTGGAACACGCCTTGGCGCGTGGTGCCAAAATCTATGGCGAAATAGTAGGTTATGGTGCGACGTCTGACGGTTACGATATGGTAGCACCTTCTGGTGAAGGTGCCGTTCGCTGCATGAAGATGGCGATGCAAGATGTTGACGGTGTTGATTATGTGAATACTCATGGCACATCAACACCAGTAGGTGACGTAAAAGAGTTAGGTGCGATTCAGGAAGTCTTTGGCGACAACAGCCCTGCAATTTCAGCAACTAAAGCGATGACGGGGCACGCTCTTGGCGCAGCTGGCGTACACGAAGCGATTTATACTGCCTTGATGCTAGACAATAACTTTGTCGCGCCAAGTATTAATGTCGAAAATCTAGATGAAGCCGCTGCTGGTCTAGATATTGTGACGGAAACTCGCGAACAAGAATTGACAACTGTCATGTCAAATAGCTTTGGTTTTGGTGGGACCAACGCCACCTTAGTGCTTAAAAAATATAAAGGTTAAGGACGGTTGAGTTTATACAAGCGATTGTAAGCTTGCCAAACTAGCTGAGTATATGCCCACTTTCTTCTGAAGGTGGGCATTTTTAGTTGTTATGATAGGCAAGCTTTTACTCGACAGGCCCAGCGCTTTTTAGCACAATCCCTTTATTCCCACTCTTTGAGCACCGAAATGAAAATTCTAGTCGACGAAAATATGCCCTATGCGGAGCAGCTTTTTAGCCAGCTTGGCGACGTTATCCTAAAACCCGGACGTTCACTCACTAGCGACGATTTAATAGATATTGATGCCTTGATGATTCGCTCTGTGACGAAAGTGAATCGAGTACTATTGGAGAAAGCCAATAAGTTGAAATTTGTCGGTACAGCAACGGCGGGAATGGACCACGTTGACCAAGCATTGCTGAGAGATAAAGGGGTACATTTTACCGCGGCTCCAGGTTGTAACAAAGTGGGGGTGGCAGAGTATGCGCTAAGCGTGATGATGGTACTGTCCCAACAACAGGGCTTTTCTGTGTTTGATAAGACGGTGGGCATTATTGGCGCAGGGCAAGTAGGCAGTTATCTATACGACTGCTTGACAGGCCTTGGACTAAATGTACTGCTCAATGATCCACCTAAACAGCAGGCAGGCGATACACGACAATTTACCGAGCTTGAGTCGCTATTGCAGCAATCAGATATCATTACCTTGCACGTCCCTATGACTAAAGACGGTGAACATCCGACTCATCATCTTATTGATGAAGAGAAATTGAATAGCTTGCGTGCCGATCAGATTTTAATCAATGCCGCTCGTGGTCCAGTCGTCGACAACTTGGCATTGAAAAAGAGATTGGAGAAACATGACGGTTTTACAGCAGCGTTAGATGTTTTTGAGCACGAGCCAGAAGTCGATATGACGCTCTTGCCTTTGTTGGCTTTCGCCACACCTCATATTGCAGGTTATGGATTAGAAGGTAAGGCTCGTGGGACCACTATTATATTCAATCGTTTTTGTGAATTTCTTGGTAAAGATTTGAGTGCTAGCGCGAACGATTTACTTCCTACGGCTCCCGTCCCACAGGTGAAACTGGATAGAGCATGGGATGAAGATACGTTACACAAACTGACACAGCTAATTTACGATGTGAGAAAGGACGATGCACTTTTTAGGCGTGAAATAGATAAGCCGGGTGCATTTGATAGTATGAGAAAAAATTACTGGGATCGCAGGGAATTTGGTGCGGTGACATTGCAAGGCAATGAAGAATGCAACTTACTTCCGTTACAAAAGCTGGGATTCCAAATAGAGGTAGACAAATGAGCCAACAATTTAATATTGCCATCTTAGGTGCAACAGGTGCCGTTGGAGAAACACTCATCGAAGTGCTTCAGGAAAGAGATTTTCCGGTCGGTGAATTATTTCTGCTTGCGAGTGAACGAAGTGAAGGTAAGAGCTATCGCTTTAACGGCAAAAGTGTCGCAGTACAAAACGTAGAAGACTTTGACTGGTCTCAAGCGCATATTGCGCTATTTTCTGCGGGTGGCGCTTTGTCTGAGAAGTGGGCACCTATCGCAGCTGATGAAGGTGTGGTCGTCATAGATAACACGTCACATTTCCGCTATGAGTATGATGTTCCTCTGGTCGTGCCTGAGGTAAACCCAGAAGCGATTGCAGAGTTTCGTAACCGAAATATCATTGCTAACCCGAATTGTTCAACAATCCAAATGCTTGTGGCGCTAAAGCCTATTCATGATGCAGTGGGCATTGACCGTATCAACGTATCTACTTATCAATCGGTCGCGGGCGCAGGCAAGTCAGGTATCGATGAGCTAGCGGGTCAAACGGCTAAGCTACTCAATGGTAAACCTGCTGAGCCAGAAGCTTTTTCGCAACAAATAGCGTTTAACTGCATTCCTCAAATCGACAAGTTTATGGACAACGGCTATACCAAAGAAGAAATGAAGATGGTTTGGGAAACCCAGAAAATCTTCAATGATGCTTCTATCATGGTGAACCCAACGTGTGTACGAGTGCCTGTTTTTTATGGTCATGCTGAGTCTGTTCATATTGAAACTCGTAGTCCGATTGATGCTGAAGAAGTGACACAGTTGCTTGAAAACTTTGACGGTGTTGAAGTTTTTTATGGTGAAGATTTCCCAACTCAGGTTCGAGATGCTGGTGGCAAAGATCATGTGCTTGTCGGTCGTATTCGCAATGACATTAGCCATCATAGTGGCGTTAATCTCTGGGTTGTTGCTGATAACGTGAGAAAAGGCGCGGCCACTAATGCGGTGCAAATTGCGGAAGTGCTAATCCGTGATTACTTTTAGTTAATCAAACAATCTAGTCGATAAATCTGGCCTCGCTCGAAAAGCGGGGCTTTTTTGCAACTGTGCAGCGTTATGCGCCTAAAATGTGTGAGATTGCCGAGGTAATTGCTTTTGTCCAATAAAATTTGCCAAGCATCCTATAGTTTTAACAAGTTTATCCGATATATTTAACAGTTCATATTATTATTAATTATATAGAGCACATAGCTGAGCCTTATATGCGTCGACTTTTTAAGCGTCTACTGTTATTACTTACTGTCATCGCCGTTACTCCAGTATCTCTCGTTCAAGCAGAAGGAATTCGCGTCACGGGACCAAGCGGTGAAATTCAGTCGTCCCCTCAGTATTACGAGCCAATCAATAGAAATAACCAAAATCTTGGACCTTCTCGATTCTATGGCCCGACTGGTCAGAATGAGACGCTTTGGAGTATCGCTTCTCGTATAAGACCAAATACCAGTGTGACCGTTCAGCAGACCTTGCTCGCTATTTATCGATTGAACCCTCAGGCTTTTGAAGACCAAAATATTCATGATTTGATACCTGGTAGTAACCTTCGGATTCCATCTTTGGCCCAAATTCGCTCGGTGTCTACACAGCAGGCGGTCAACATCATGCGCTCGCATCAAGAAAGGTTAACCGGTCGAGTTCAAACGAATACAGTACCTAGGCAGCAAGAAAATCAAGCCACAACTACCACCCAGCCGCCAGCATCGACTCAAGCAGTAGCGACACCGGTTACTCAGCCTGCAACTAAACCTCAAGTTCAGCAGACTACGCCTAGCCCTACAACGAAACCTTCACAAGTGGTTAAGTTAGAAGAGCAGCTGGAGCTTTCTGAAAGTGAATTGTTAGCACTTGAAGAAAGGAACCATAAACTGCACTTAATGCTGGATAATGTGCAGTCTGAAGTAGACACCTTAAAGTCCGAACTTTCTGATGAAGGTCGTATTCGCTCTGAGGTTGAAAAGCTATTAGAGCAAGAACGATCTCGAATAGAAAAACAGCAAAAACTTGCCCCAACTCTTGCAGACAACTTGTTGTCGAACTTTTGGTTTGTGGCGGCATTGGCCATTATTCCGGGTATTCTTATCCTTATCATCATTCTATTGCTACTAAGTAAACGGCCTGCTAAAGAAGCGCCGGCAGCCGAGCCTGAGCCAGAAGCTGAGAAGATGGTGGATATTGCACCTGAGTCGCAGCTTGATGACGATGATATCCAATTAGGGGATGACTTATTCGGTGAGTCAGACGATGACACTGACCAACTGTTTGACGAAGACTTTGATTTAGAGGAAGAACAAGAAGAAAACGATGTCTTTGCTGACCTGGATGACAAAGATCTCGACTTTAATTTAGAAGGCGATGATGGAGAAGACCCATTTGCCAGTATCGGTGACGACGGAGATCTAGACACTGGGCTAGCTGATATTGATAGTGCCAATGGCAATAGTGTCAATGCCGATGACGAAGCGCTTGGCCTAGATGATATGGAAAGAGCGCTAGATGAAGTGGCCAATGGTGATAGCGCTTCTGAGTCGCTTGGATTAGATGGAGAACTAGATTCGCTACTTGCTGAAGACGGCGACGGTGAGCCTCTACCAGACGGCGGCTTAGATCAGTCTATGCTGGACGACTTGCTTGATGACTCAGAGCAAGGCGATGGTTTAGATTTGGATTCATTGCTTGATGATGGTGAAGGATTTGATTTAAGTGATGAAACTCCGGAGAGCGATAAAGGTTCAGAGTCGTCGGCTCCCGAGCCAGAGCTGGCTTCTGATAGTGAGTTAGATGATCTCTTTGCTCATGTTGAAGCGCAAGCCGACTTAGAGACGTTAGAGGCAGAAGCGCAAGATGAAACTGCCTTGCTGGATGAAATGGTTGATTCAAGTGATGTCACCGTTGACGATGACAGTACAGAATTACTTGACGAATTGCTTGAAGAGGTCGAAAACCTGGTTAACGACCAACCAGACTCAGAGAAAATTGAGTTAGGTAATACTGACCAGTTCGATGAGTTAATCTCAGCAGACGATGACTCACCTATTGATGAAGGCGATGTTGATTTACTCGATGACATTGTAGAGAGTGAAGGTGTTGGCGATGAACTGCCTGATCTGTCTGATGATGCAACAGAAACTCTTGATGAACTATTGGATGGTGCGCAAGAAGAATCAGAACTCGATATCACAGATGATAGTACGGAATTACTTGACGACTTAATTGATACTGATTCTGAAGAAGAGCAAGAAGAAATAGAGCTGACTCAAGATCCCGAATTGGAAACAGCACTCGACATTGACCCAGATGGTACTGATCTGTTTGATGAGTTAGCTGAAATAGAAAATCAATCGACGCAGGAAGCACAAGATCAACTTGCAGAAACTGCAGACGAAGCTAATGCTTTACCAGAACCAGAACCAGAACCAGAACCAGAACCAGAACCAGAACCTTTAGTTGATGTTGTCGATGAACAACAAGAGATAGAGCATCAGGACTTTGATCGTGATGACTTCATTGAGGATCTTGCCAACGCAGCACCTAATGCAGATCCTTTGCTTGATAGTGAGCTAGACCTTGAGCCGGAAACTGTTGACGATGTAACGTCTCAACTGGACACTGAAGAGCCAGAGCCAGAGCCAGAGCCAGAGCCAGAGCCAGAGCCAGAGCCAGAGCCAGAGCCAGAGCCAGAGCCAGAGCCAGAGCCAGAGCCAGAGCCAGAGCCAGAGCCAGAGCCAGAGCCAGAGCCAAATGAATTTGGTGTGCCGCAAGATTCGGATTGGGACGTTGACGTATTATCGGATTCGCCTCAAGGAGAAGAATTAAGCACGCAAACTCAGGTTTCCTCTGATACACAACTGGATGAGGCGGATAAAACTAGTGATGAAGATACAGAAGAAGAATCCCAACTAGCAAGCCTTGAAGGTGAACAAGATACCGACGAATTAGACTTAGGACATTTACCTACTTCGGACGCTGAAACCGAGCAACCCGACACCGAGCCTTCCATTGAGGAAGAAAGTTTATACATTGACTCTGAACTTGCCGATACCGAGAATGCGCTCGAGCCTGAAGATATCAGCGAAGCACCAGACGAAGCGGACTTCGACTTACCAGACTTAGATGATTCTGCTGTGATAGAAGATGAGCAGCCAGAGCTCTCAATGGATGCTCCTTCTCTTGATGAACTCACTGAAGCAGAAGAATTTTCCGAACCATCTGACCCCGATCTTGATGTAGCGCCTACTGATGACACTGAAATAGAATTACCTGAAGCTGAAACTTCAATCGAGGAAGCGAGTTTAGACGCTGAAGCTGAACCTTCTGATACTGATGAGGTTCCAGAGCCTGAAGATATAAGCGAAGCGCCAGACGAAGCGGACTTCGAAGTGCCAGATTTAGTTGATTCTTCTGCGATAGAAGACGAGCAGCCAGAACTATCAATGGATGCGCCTTCTCTTGATGAACTCACTGAAACAGAAGAACTTGCCGAGTTATCAGAGCATGCCCTTGATGAAGCGCCTACTGAAGACACTGAAATAGAATTACCTGAAGCTGAACCTTCAATCGAGGACGAAAGCTTAGACGCTGAAGCTGAACTTGCCGATACCGAGGATGAGCTGGAGCCTGAAGATATCAGTGAAGTTCCAGAGCTTGGTGACATTGATATCGATGACCTGTCTGAACCAGAAGTTGGCGACATTGAGTTAGACGAATCGGATGAGTTAGATATTGACGAGGCGGAGATATCCATAGAAGAAACACCACTAGATGATGTGTCTGCTCAGGATGAGTCTTTAACTGAGTTTATTGAACATGATATCGATGACTCTATTGACGCATTAGCAGACGTAGATGAAGGGTTAGATCTGGGAGATATCGATGTCGACGATCTGCAATTGCCAGATGTGGGAGACGTTGAATTAGAAGAGGACGATTTTGATCTGCCAGAGCTAGATGACATAGGCGAGGCTGGGGCGGAATCTCAACATGATGAACCGATTGTTGAAGATGTTGCCGATGAAGAAATATTGACAGATGAGTTGGCAGCGGAGTCAGGTGCAGAGACGGTTAATGAGAATTCTGAACATTCAGGTATCGAAGTCGATGATCTGGCTGTCCCTGAAGTGGGAGAAGTAGAGCTTGATGATACCGATTTTGATTTGCCTGATATCGGAGAGGAAGAAACACTTAGCACAGAGGTAGATTCACCAGTCAACGAGGCGTCATTGGAGGAGACAGCGCAGGAAGAACCAATAGAAGAACTCGATGACTCAGACTTACCCGAGTATAACGAAGAAGACGCACTTGCCGACGCGTTTTCAGATGATGATCTGCTTGACGCAGGTGATATTGATGCACAGAGCCTGTCTATACCTGAGCCAGAAACTCATGCTGAAGCGGGCCCAATTGAACTGTCAGAAACTGAGCTGCCAGAATACAGTGAAGAAGATGCCCTTGCTGACTCGGAACCACACAGTGTAGAAGAGGAAGGTGGTGACGTTGAGGCGGACTTTAAACTGGAAAGTATCGACCTGCCAGATATGGAGGAAATAGAACCTCCAACATCATCCTATTCCAGCGAAAGTGAATTTGAGTCTGATGTGTCGGCACTGCTTGATGAATCTGAAAGTAACGCTCACCCCATGTCAGATCAGGACATAGAAGCCATTGCGGAGAGCTCGATAGAAGACTCAATTCGCACGGCTTTGTCTCCCGAGAGTGATAGTGATATTCCTGAAGTGCGGGACGAAGATATCTTGGATGTTGCTACCGCTAATGAGATGGATGAGAGCCGTCTACATGAACTGTTGGCTGAGCCTGAAACGCAACAACCGCAAAGCTTTTCCATTGACCCAGTCGATGACGATACATCTCATAGTGCTGGTCTCGATCTCGATGCGATGCTAGAGGTAGGTGGAGAAGATTGGAACGGTTTTAATTTATCTCAAGAACAGCAAGCAACCATCCCAGATGACATTCCCGATGAAGAGAGAGGTGTTTGGGATGAACAAAATCAACCGGAAGAAGCCAAAGCTCTAGACGAAAACTGGGAAAATCAAAGCGACTTAGATGAGCTTGAACCTGAGTCGGGAGAGTACAAAACCATCGATGAGTTAATGGCTGAAATGGATGATGGTGAAGGTGATGATGCAGAAGAAGATATCGATTTAAATGTGGGGCTGAATGAGTTCCCCGATGTGATTGGTGAGATAGACGAGACTGATGTAGATTCGAACTCTGAAGCCGCGGGCAAGCTCGATCTTGCCAAGATTTATATCGAAATGAATGATCTCGATGGTGCAAGAAGTTTGCTAGAAGAAGCTATTGTGGATGGAAATGATGAGATTCGTCGTGAAGCGAAAAACCTAATTGATTCATTAAAAAAATAGTATAAATTGGGCTCGTGCTCGTGTGCGGTATAAAGCTAAGGTATCTGACGGAAATTTTTCTTAATTAAAACAAGCTGCTTTTAAACATAGATACAATACGTTAGCTCTAATTCAAGATGCCAGATTAAGAGTGAACTTGGAGGCTCAAATTCAAGAAAATTGCTGCCTCCACCGTGATTTTTTAATTACGCAATTTTACGTATATACATAAGCAAAATTGGCATCTTATACTGGTTTAGGTATACTTCTCGCCCTGTTTTTAAAGAGTACTCGGAATGAGAATTGCGTTAGGTATTGAGTACGACGGTACTCGTTACTTTGGCTGGCAGAGGCAAAAGGACGTATGCAGTGTACAGCAAGAGCTCGAGAAAGCGCTGAGTGTTGTTGCAAATCAAGATATTGAAGTGTTGTGTGCGGGAAGAACAGACGCGGGTGTACACGGCACAGGGCAAGTTGTTCACTTTGAGACTACAGCGGTTAGAAAGCCCGTCGCATGGACAATGGGAGTCAACGCCAACTTGCCACGAGACATCGCGGTTCGCTGGAGCAAAGAAGTTCCTGAAGAGTTTCACGCTCGCTTTTCAGCAACAGCTCGTCGCTATCGGTATATTATACACAATAGTAATCTCCGCCCCGCGATACTAGGGAGTGGAGTCAGTCACTATCATGGTGACTTGGATGCAGAAAAAATGCACATCGCTGGTCAATACCTATTGGGTGAGAATGACTTTACCTCTTTTCGAGCGGTGCATTGCCAGTCGCATAGTCCCTGGCGTAATATTATGCATCTGGAAGTGACTAGGCATGGACAATATATAGTCATCGATATAAAAGCGAATGCTTTTGTACATCATATGGTTCGAAATATCGCTGGTAGCTTAATTGTTGTTGGCAAAGGGGAGCAAGCTCCCGAATGGATTGAATGGTTGCTTCAACAAAAAGACCGAAAGCTGGCTGGTGCGACGGCCAAAGCGGAAGGGCTTTATCTGGTTGATGTTGATTATCCAGAAGAATTTTGTTTGCCAAGGGTGCCAATTGGACCACTGTTTTTGTCAGACAATTTGCTGGCTAGGTGAACTAGCCTGTAATATATCGCTCAGTAATACACTGGGCGATTTACTCCTTAAGAGTTAAGGTTGGTGCGAGAGAATAAGTGTCACATATAGGTACAACCAGTTTTTTGTCTACAGGTTGCTCTATATATGATTTAATCCTGCGCATTAATGTCGAATGAATTTCTCCCGCATTGCGCGTGAGATGAGAAAGAAAAGGTCTTCCATGAGTTGGCTTGAGAAAATTTTAGAGAAAAGCAATATTGTTAGTTCACGCAAAGCGTCGATTCCTGAAGGAATTTGGACCAAATGTACTTCGTGTGAACAGGTTCTATACCACGCTGAGTTAGAGCGTAACCTAGAAGTATGTCCGAAATGTGACCATCATATGAGAATGAAAGCGCGTCGCCGTTTAGAAACGTTCTTAGATGAAGGTAATCGTACAGAAATCGCCAATGAACTTGAGCCAGTAGATAAGCTTAAGTTTAAGGACTCAAAACGATACAAAGATCGTATCTCAGCTGCGCAAAAGAACAGCGGCGAGAAAGACGCACTCGTTGTTATGAAAGGTGAGCTTCTTGGTTTACCTGTTGTTGCATGTGCCTTTGAATTCTCCTTTATGGGCGGCTCAATGGGTTCAGTGGTTGGTGCGCGCTTTGTTCGTGCCGTTGAAGCTGCAATCGAAAAGAATTGTGGCTTGGTTTGTTTTTCTGCAAGTGGTGGCGCGAGAATGCAAGAAGCATTAATGTCATTGATGCAAATGGCTAAAACCAGTGCTGCGCTTGAACGCTTATCCAACAAAGGCCTGCCGTTTATTTCTGTTATGACTGACCCAACTATGGGTGGTGTATCGGCAAGTTTAGCCATGCTTGGCGATGTGAATATCGGTGAACCGAACGCTTTGATTGGTTTTGCTGGACGTCGTGTTATCGAGCAAACCGTTCGTGAAGACCTGCCAGAAGGCTTCCAACGCAGTGAGTTCTTACTAGAGCACGGTGCAATCGATATGATTGTCGATCGTCGTGAGATGCGTCAAAGAGTGGGTAGCCTATTGGCAAAATTGACGAATAATAAGTCACCTTTGGTGGTTTCTATGAACGATGCACCAAATGAACCCTCTTATTCTGTACCAGAACCTGACGAAAAAGGGTAAAGTAGACACTAACGTATAACCTACTAAAATTTTGGTTAAAGTTAGATGACGGACTCTTCTATTCCCAATGCCACATCCAGTCTACCGATGTGGCTTGATTACTTATCAAACATTCATTCCAGTGCTATCGATCTCGGCTTAGAACGCGTTGAGATTGTGGCGAAAAAAGCCCAACTTACCCATCCAGGAAAAAAAGTAATTACCGTAGCCGGGACGAACGGTAAAGGTTCGACTTGCGCGCTAATGGAATCCATTTTGCTTGAAGCGGGTTACAAGGTTGGGGTTTACAGTTCTCCCCATTTGATTCGTTATAACGAACGTGTACGCATTAATGGTAAAGAGCTGCCTGATGAAGAACACACCCAGGCTTTCGACTTCATTGAAACTCAGCGTGAAGATGTGAGCTTAAGCTTTTTCGAATATGGTACGTTAGCAGCACTAGCGCTGTGTAAAAATCACGATGTTGATGTTGTTTTGCTTGAAGTTGGTTTGGGTGGGCGACTTGATGCAACCAATGTGGTGGAACACGATGTGTCTGTGGTGACCAGTCTCGCGATTGACCATGTGGATTGGCTAGGTGATGACATTAACGTTATCGGCTTTGAAAAAGCGGGCATTTTCCGATCAGGGCGTCCTGCAATCTGCGGACAGCCTAAACCTCCAAGCACAGTTCCTGCTCACGCGGATGATATAGGCGCAGAGTTCTATCAAGTTGGAATTCAGTATGATTATCAACTGATTGGCGACAACAAATGGCGATGGAACAGTGGCTCATTTATTATTGATGACCTGCCTTTACCCAACTTACCACTACAAAATGCTGCAACCGCGCTGATGGCATTGGGTGCTTCAGAGTTGGAAATAAGCGACTTGGATGTGGTGAATGGCTTATCAAAAGCTCAGTTACCTGGGCGAATGCAAGTGCTTAGCCAAGCGCCTACCGTGATACTGGACGTAGCGCATAATCCGCATTCTGCACAATACCTGAGTCAAGAGATCCAGGCTCGTTATCCCGGCAAGGTTGTTCATACGGTGGTTGCGATGCTTGATGACAAAGACATTGCATCTACATTACAAGAGCTTACACCCATTACAACCCATTGGTACCCTGCAAGCTTGAGTGGACCACGTGCTGCAAGCCACCAAGAGTTATGCCAGTATCTTCCAAGTAATGTGGAAGGACATACTGATCCTGTTATTGCATTTCAATCTGCGTTGACACAAGCACATGAAGATGACGTCATTATTGTTGTAGGTTCATTTTTTACCGTTGGTATGGTTTTAGAGTATTGGGAATCGAAAGGAAGTTAGATGGCGAGTAAGTTTCAAAACCGCCTGGTGGGCACAATTATTTTGGTTGCGATTGGGGTGATTGTGCTGCCTGATTTTTTAGACGGAAAGAAAACGCACTATCAAGATAGTATCGCGAGCATCCCGATCAAGCCAGCGACAACTGTAGATAGTGAAAGCTATAAGGTGGTCAACCCTGTGCAGGATAACGCGACCTTACCCAAGCAGCCTGTGAAAGTGGTTGACGTACCGACAAGCCAAGCTGGGAACACCTCGAGCTCGGATAAAGTTGAAGTGGGTGTAAGGCAAACCGCAGAGAATCCAAAGTTAAAGGAAAGCGGCTGGATCATTCAACTGATGGCTCTCAAGAATGCAGATAATGCAACGAATTTAGTAAAGGACTTACAAAAACGGGGATATCAAGCCCATACTAAGAAGGAAAATGGGTTTACTCGAGTCATTGTGGGGCCGAACCTTTCCAAGAAAAAGTTAGAGCGTGAGATTGTCGAATTACAGAAAATCACTGGCTCTAAAGGTCGTTTACTCAAATTTAATCCGTTAAATCCATAAGAAAACGTTTGCGTCGCGCGTTTTTCTGTTAAAATGCGCGCCAACTTAAGATGAAGAACTCATGAATTGGTTAGATATTGTCATTTTAAGTGTGATCGGCTTGTCCGCTGTGATCAGTTTAATACGTGGTTTCGCGAAGGAAGCGTTATCACTTGTCATTTGGATTGGTGCGTTTTTCATTGCTAGTGAATACTACGCTAAGTTAGCGGTCTATTTCACTCACATTGAAGATAACACTATCCGCAATGGCGCAGCGATAGCGGCACTGTTTATCGCGACTTTGATTGTCGGTGCCATCGTTAACTACGTGATCAGCCAGTTGGTTCAGAAAACTGGGCTGTCAGGGACAGATCGAGTACTAGGTGTTGTGTTTGGTGCAGCAAGAGGGGTGTTGGTCGTCTCGGCTATTCTCTTCTTTATGGATGCGTTTACCAACGCTGCCAATACAACCTGGTGGAGTCATTCTGTTCTCGTGCCCGAATTTAGTCGCATTATTGCGCCATTTTTTGAACATCTACAAGCATCATCAAGTTTTTTATCTGGCGCTGCTTAGCGCCAGCCATTATCGAATATCGAGGGTTAGCACATGTGTGGTATTGTTGGAATCGTGGGTACATCGCCTGTAAACCAGTCAATTTATGACGCCTTAACGGTATTACAGCATCGTGGCCAAGATGCCGCTGGTATTTGTACCATAGAAAGCAATCGTTTTCGTTTGCGTAAAGCGAATGGTTTAGTGAAAGATGTGTTTGAAGCACGACACATGCAACGCCTTCAAGGTACTGCCGGAATAGGGCATGTCCGTTACCCAACCGCAGGGAGCTCAAGCGCTTCAGAAGCCCAACCCTTCTATGTAAATTCCCCATTTGGTATCACACTTGCGCACAATGGCAATTTAACTAATGCTCATGAAGTGCGTGAGAAATTAATCGAAAAGGACCGACGCCACCTCAACACCACGTCGGATTCAGAAGTGCTTCTCAATGTGCTTGCACATGAAATAGACACAGTGAAAGGGAACGTTAACTCGGAAGATGTATTTAGAGCCGTAACCAATGTTCACCATGCCATCAATGGCGCTTACGCTGTTGTGGCGATGATCATCGACCACGGACTTATCGCTTTTCGTGATCCAAATGGTATTCGTCCACTGTGTTTGGGTAAACGTGAAGTTGACGGCCGCACAGAGTATATGGTGGCATCGGAGTCTGTGGCTCTGGATGCTGTCGGTTTTGATTTTGTACGTGATGTAGCCCCGGGAGAAGCGGTTTATGTGACGTTTGAAGGCGAACTCTTTACTAAGCAGTGTGCGGATAACCCCAAGCTGAACCCATGCATCTTTGAATTTGTTTACTTTGCTAGACCAGATTCCTTTATCGATAAAATCTCAGTCTATAGCGCTCGGGTTGAAATGGGCAAAAAGCTTGGCCAACGGATTCGTGATGACTTCAGCCATCTAGATATCGATGTTGTTATCCCAATCCCTGAAACCTCTTGTGATATTGCGCTGCAAATCGCTCAGATGATTGATAAACCTTACCGACAAGGGTTCGTCAAAAACCGATATGTTGGTCGCACCTTCATTATGCCTGGGCAACAACAACGGAAAAAATCGGTGCGACGTAAGCTCAATGCCATTCGCTCAGAATTCAAAGGGAAGAACGTACTTTTGATTGATGACTCTATTGTGCGCGGAACCACTTCTGAGCAGATTATTGAAATGGCAAGAGACTCGGGGGCAGAGAAAGTCTTTATGGTGTCAGCAGCGCCTGAGATCCGTTTTCCGAATGTTTATGGTATTGATATGCCAAGTGCAAATGAGTTGATTGCACATGGTCGTGACAATGAAGAAATTCGTAAGCAGATTGGTGCGGATGAACTCATTTTCCAATCTTTGGCTGATCTGGTAGACGCAGTTGGTATGGGTAACCCAGATATTGCCAAATTCGAAACATCCGTATTCAGCGGAGAATATGTGACTGGTGATATAGACCAAAAGTACTTGGAGTTTATTGAGTCGATGCGCAATGATGATGCGAAGACACAAAGGGAAATTCAACAAGACTTAGCCAACTTAGAGCTTCATAACGAAGGCGCTTAGGCTGCTCTACACCATACACTACCATTAAAGCTCCCATCGGGAGCTTTTTAGTATGTGTGTCATTAACATCAACAGCCAGTACTAGATCTTTTGGGCCAGTTAAACCCGCATTGATTGATGTGGCTCAATAGATAGAGTCATCACTAAGGGTATAAGTAACCAAAATATTAACGTTTCTCATTACTACTCTAGTTAAGGCTAGAAGCCTTACCATTCATTGGTGAACCTTAGCTATTTACTAAACGAATGAGTGAAATTTTAATCCATCAACCTTAATTGTACGGTAATCATTTATATGTCAGGAAAGGGTTAAAAGAGGAATTTTTTTCGTGACAGAGGCTTATTGATAAGTAGAATGAGAACCGTTCTTATTTTTAGTCTTTTTGAGACTAGCATTAACTATTGACACACGTGATGTTCCATAAGGTATCTGGCAGTTAAGGCTAAGCATTTAGATTGCTGGCAACGGGAATGGCCCGCTATCAATACGATTTGGTATATCTAGTGTAATTATTAATAAACATGTATTTGTTTCTTCAAGCACGTTTCACGCAATGCATCGATTGCATAACAAGTACGTTGCCTGCTATTTAAGAGGTTGATATGTCTTCACTACAGCCCGGTCAATGTTACGTCGTTGACAAGTATTCAAAAGAGATGAGCCTCGATTTTCGCCAGCGCCTTATGGCCATGGGCATGATTCCTGGCTCTACATTCCAAGTCGTTCGTAGTGCTCCTCTTGGCGATCCGATAGAAATAGAGGTGAAAGGCTTTTTGCTTAGCTTAAGAAAAAAAGAACTTTCTCTTCTCAATATCTCGCCGAGGAACAACTGACCATGTCTTCACCTTGCAAAATTGCCTTACTAGGTAACCCGAATTGCGGTAAAACCACTTTATTCAATCTTCTTACTGGCGCTAAGCAACGAACAGGGAACTGGTCTGGTGTCACTGTTGATCGCAAAGAGGGGAGTTTTCATGTCGGTGAGCAACCTGTCACCGTGGTCGATCTACCAGGCACTTACTCTTTATCTTCTGTTACCGCCAAAGGTGGTATAGATGAGAGGATCGCTTGCCAATACATATTGAGTGAAGATGCGGATGTCATCGTCAATATCATTGATGCAGCCAACTTGGAAAGAAATTTATATCTCACCATGCAGCTTTTGGAAATGAAAGTGCCCGTTGTCGTTGCATTAAACATGGTGGACTCTGCCAAGAAGAAGAACATTCATATTGACGCAGACAAGCTATCTCAATTATTAGGTTGTCCTGTTATTCCTATGATTACAACGCGTAAGAAGGGGATTCAAGAGCTTAAACAAGCGGCTGTTACGCAATTTACTTCACCAAAAACGAGCGATTTCAATGTAGATTATTCACGCAATATTGAATCATTTCGTGAAGAGCTGTGTAATCAGATAACGAGTCACGCACCCAATATCAAGCGCGCGAATTGGTTAAGCTTACGCTTGATGGAGAACGATCTGCTAAGTCGTGATCTAGTTTTAGAAGCAGATCAAAGTGGTCAATTAGAGGAATTCTTGTCTCAAACCACGCGCAACCTTGATGATATGGACCTAGAAATCGCAGATGCGCGTTATCAGGCGATCAGTCGTTTATATCAGCAAGTGGTTGAGAATAGAGTAGCGACAAAAGATAAGCTGACCCATGTTATTGATAGCATTGTTCTAAACAAATATTTGGGTTTGCCGATCTTCCTTTTCGTCATGTACCTGATGTTTGTTGTATCCATTAACATCGGTGGGGGGCTACAGCCCATCTTTGATGAGGGCTCAGCGGCAATCTTCATTGATGGTACAACTTGGCTTGGGCACTTTATTGGATTACCAGCGTGGTTAACTGCGATTCTTGCGCAGGGAATTGGTGGCGGTATCAATACGATTCTGCCGTTTGTTCCGCAGATCGGTTTGATGTTTCTGTATCTGTCTCTATTGGAAGACTCAGGCTATATGGCTCGAGCAGCCTTCGTTATTGACCGCTTTATGCAAGCTATCGGCTTACCTGGGAAATCTTTTGTGCCACTGATTGTTGGCTTTGGTTGTAATATCCCGACTGTGATGGCGACTCGTACACTGGATACGCCAAGAGACAGGATCATGACAAGCATGATGGCACCCTTTATGACATGTGGTGCAAGATTGGCAATCTTTGGTGTTTTTGCCGCCGCCTTTTTCCAAGGTGTTGGCAGCTTTGTGGTCTTTTCGCTTTACTTGCTTGGTATAGTGGTTGCCGTGCTAACAGGGTTGATTTTAAAGAAAACACTATTGGCGGGCGAACCTCATCCGTTTGTTATGGAAATGCCGGTGTACCATCTGCCAAACCCATTTACTGCCCTTATCTTGACCTGGAGCAGACTAAAAAGATTCCTATTTAAAGCTGGTAAAATCATCATTCCAGTGTGTGCGATTGTTCTTGGTCTGAACAGCATTACCTTCTCTGGCCAAGTGATTAACCCAGGTGATCAGCAGCAATCGGCATTGGCACAAATTGGTAAAACGGTAACGCCAATTTTTGAACCAATGGGTGTCCATAAAGATAACTGGCCAGCGACTGTAGGCTTATTTACTGGTTTCTTAGCCAAAGAAGTGGTTGTCGGAACGCTCAACTCACTATATACCGCTCAAGCGGCAAGCGAGCAGCCTTTTGACTATAAGAACTTTGACCTTGGTGCAGAGTTAAAACAAGCACTTGAAGATACTTGGAGTGGTCTAAAAGACAGTGTGTCAATTCAAACTTGGATTAACCCGATCAAAGCTGGCCAAGCGGACGCCTCTATGGAAGGCTCTGCAATGGGGCACATGCGTTTATTGTTTGGCACCTCATTTGCGGCTTACGCTTACTTGATATTCGTTTTACTCTATGTGCCTTGTGTTGCCACGGTAGGGGCAATAGCCCGAGAAGTGGGGCGTAACTGGGCGAATTTATCTACAGCATGGGGTTTGTTGGTGGCATACGCGGTCGCGGTTATCTTCTATCAGCTTGTGACTATTATGTCTCACCCACTATCAAGTGTGAGTTGGATTGTGGCGATGCTGGTTCTGATTTTTGCTTTCCTTTATGGCTTACGACGATACAGCAAAACAGGTGTTGACTGGGAGCTGCCAGAAGTATCAGCCAGTAATAAAGGCTGCTGTGGATAATTGGAGGATATATGAATTCTTTGTTAGGGCTACGTAACTATATTCGCAAGCAGCATCAAGCAACATTAGCGGATTTACAACGTCAATTTGATGGCAGTGCTCAAATGCTAGATGCGCTGTTAGATGAATTGGAAGTACGCGGAAAAATCATCAAGTCAGACACCGCAGTAGGATCTTGCAGCCAAAAAACGTGCAAAGGATGTGTTGAAGGACAAAGTGATGTTCTATATAGATGGTACGAAGCTGAATTAGCGGTTTGCCTCGTGAGCTAGGCATAAAACCTTCCACCTGAATCGCTCAAGCTGGCCTTAAGCCACTTGGGCGTTTTTTATGTTTGGTTAAGACAACTGCGCATTAGGCACTAAAATCCATTTCCCTGCTTCTACAGAGGCAGCCCTTCCTGACTGAGTATGCAGTCGATATTCTTCTCCCTCACTCTTCTCAATCAACTCAAATCGTTCTATCTCTGTTTCACTAAGTGGTCTTACTAATACTTGATCCATTTTCGTTTGTCCCTACGCACATTTGATAACAATTATCATTATCAAATGTGCGTAGGTTAGTGTAAAGAGGGTGATGTTGAAACTTTAAGCCAGTTCAAAATCCTTCGTGAATTGCCAAATTCTATAGCGATATCTTTTTTTGATAGAGAGATAAGGGCGAATCTCTTATTGTTAGTTTTGTTAATTTTATTGGTCGGTAAATAAATGGATAATGTTTTTGACAAGCTTTCGTCGTTAAAAAGCCATAGCTATTCAATGCCACAGTTAGAAAGCATGGATAGTATACAGGTAGGAACTAGCACTTATTCTGTATCTAAAACAGATAATGGCTTTGAGGTAGAGCGTGACAATATACCTGAAGGGCCATCAGGCATTTCCGATTGGAGAGGTGCTAGAGACTCTGTGAAAAATGCAGTTTCAACTTTCTTTACTCATAAAGTCTCGCATGGAACGTGGAAGTCACAAGCGAATCAGATTAAGGAAGTATTGACTGATAAATACCAGGCTAAGCAGGTTGAAAATCAAAAAATAGCCAACGTCATGCGCGAATTTGAAGATTTTACTTCCATGACTATGCTAGCGTTTAAGCATGGTTATATGTATCACACAGGCAATCAAATTGAGTTTATGACCGCGCCAAAACATATGAGGTCAATACTTGCTCTGGAAGATGACGACGAAGTCTCTTCTAAGGTAGAAAAATACATCGGTGACAACCCAGGCGGGGACACTCCTGAAGATGCATGGAATACTATTCGTGAGGACAAAGTAGCCAATTGTCTCTCTCAAGCTCGTGGCATGAAGTATTTGCTCGAGCAACAAGGAGTCACAGGGTTTGAAGAAGTGAAACTTGAAGGAATCGACCACGGATTATTGGTCAAAGGAGATAAAGTGGTTGATCCTTGGTTGGGGGTCGTGGCAGATAGCAAGGAAGAATATCTTGAAATCTTAAAAAATAAAGTTAGACAGAAAGCGCTAGACACTTACATAAGCAGTGGTTCTGGTAGCGGTTCGGTGGCTAAGAAAATGCACATGACAAATATTATCAAGAAGATAGATAACATTCGCTTTCCCTAACGAAATAACGATAGTGGACTATTAGCTGTGCTAATAAAAACTTCAAGCAAACGTTAAGTGTAATCCTTGGGTGTTTCATGAATATATATGAAGAGTTATTAAGCGGCTTAGGCAAAGATATATCTTTTAACGAAGAAGGTATTTTTAGCCGTGAGCTCAAGAAAGAAGGTGCAGAGAATTTGCCACTTTTACTAACCATTTATAACGATATGCAAGATATGAGCTTTCGCATTTCAGTTATGTCTTTGAGGGCTCTCTCAAACAACCTGTCGCCACAGCTTATGCAAGCATTTATTGAAAAATCGCTAGAACCATTGCGAGGTGGCATAGGTATCGGTGTTTATCCAGACACAAGGTATTTAACAGTTTACCAAACGCTTCCGCTTGCCGGGTCTAACAAGGATGTGGTGATGGAGGTCATTACATCGCTTGTTGATGAAGCTGAATCTTGGCTGATAAAGCTACGAGAGAATGAAATGAACATGGGGTGTGAATTAGTCGAATATGGTAGTGAAGCTAAATTTGGTGGCGTAATGAATTTGTGCGTATAGTCAGTGGTCTCCTCGCTCTGATGATGCAGACATTCCACTTAGAGGCCTAATGTAGCGTCCGGTATTATCAATTGCCACCTGATTAATAACATACTTAACCAAGGAAAATTGCCAACTAATTATCCAGAAGTCGGAATATAAGTAAATTTATCCATAGTAAGGTATCCCACACTAGTTCCCCATATATGGAATCAAAGATTCCGATTGAATTTCATCAAGATCTGTAACGACTTTCATTGTAATAAATAATTTAAATATCAATATGTTAAATGTCATCATATTCCACCTGTGGCACTTTTTCTGATTGTCAAATAAAAATTGTAATGAGAATTATAGTCATTTAGAATCTTGATCTCGAACTAGGGCGGGATTCATAATGATAAAAAAAATAGTGTTATTTTTCGTGGTGTTGCTTGTTATTTTTGCAGTAGCAAGCTTTTTTATAATGCACGGGAACAAAAAGAGTAATTTAAGCAATCAACCTTCAAATCAGCAAGAAATATCAAAAACTTCTCAAACACATAAAGTTAACGATAACGACTCAATTTATACACAAAAAGCAAAACAAATATGCAATATGATGGACCAGTCCTATGCGTTGTTGGAAAACGGCAAGGTTAAAGAGGCCAAGAGCATTGCATCGAGCGCGTATTGGGACGTTTATGATGGGGTAATAGAGATCAAGTATCGTTCTTATGCATCTCCAGCTCAAATCTATGACGTAGAACAAAAGTTCCATACGCTTGCCAATCTAATTGAGCCACCCGTGTCAAAGCAAGAAGAACAGAAAATCAAAAGCAAAATGGACGATGTGTGCAATGAAGTGATCAGGGAAGCCAATCTACTTAATAAAGAACTCAATAATAATTAAAAGGTAGCCCAGATGTTTGATGTAAACTTTATTTCTGCAATGTCATCTTCTTTCTGGATTATTCCGAGAGAAGGAACAGAAGCTCTACTGGTTGTAATTATGCTCATCTCTGCTCTGAATAAATCAGGTAGAGAAGAAAAAGTGGGAGTGATTTACAAAAACTGCATCGCCGCACTGGTCGCTGGGTTATTATTAGCATTCGGCTGTATTTATTTAAGTTCGATATTTACTGGGCAAGCGAGAGAAATTAGTGAAGGTGTCGCCAGCTTGCTTGCCATGAGTATGCTTTTGTATGTCAATTTTGAAACTTTTTCTAAGCGAGAGAACTTACATCAGCTCAGTTTGTTTGGTCTGGGTGCGCTGGCCTTTGTCAGTGTGTTTCGAGAGCTAGCCGAAACCATTTTGTTCTACTATGGGCTATTTCAAGGTAATGCATCTCAACAATTTGGCACCCTATCTGGCTTGATGTTAGGCATCGTCCTTTTCTCCTTATTACTGCTTCTCTACAAGTACTCGTCAGATAGATATAGAAAAGTAAACCGAGTGATATTTTCCCTGACACCATGGTTCATCTTTATTCTTGCGGTGATGTGTGTAGGAAATGCAGTCAATGCTTTCCAAGAAGCGAACTTGCTCGGATTCACACCAACAAAATGGATGTTTAATAACTCAATATTAAAAACTCAGTCAAGTGTTGAGTATTTGTTGAGTATCAGCATGTTCTTGGTTTCAACTGGATTTTTGTTTTTAAAACAGTTTGGTAAGTCAGTCAAAGACTTCACTTTATATCTGGCAAAAAGCCATTAGGTTGAAAATATGCCATCCAGTGAAAGAATAGAAATAAGGGACATAACCAATCAGGGATTTCAGAAGCACCGATTAATTGGATTAGAAAGACTTTATATAAAAACCAGAAAGTACTTTTACCTAGTACAAGCAGTCATGTTCCTTCTATTTTTATACTTAAGCATTGGACCACTGTATGCTCCAATTCCAAAGTCACACGATACGATATTTTCCAATTTGACATTACTGAGTCAGTTTGCATTTTGGGGTATCTGGTATGGATTTACACTTCTTTCCGTCATTTTCGTCGGGAGGTTGTGGTGTGGTTTGTTATGCCCTTTGGGTGCATTGTCTGAGTGGGTAGGAAAATTTGGCTTAAAGAAAGCTACGCCTTCTTGGGTGAAATGGAATGGCTGGCTGGTCATTATGTTTGTGGTGGTTACCATCCTCGGTCAAACCATGGATGTAAGGGATGATCCAAAAGGGCTAGCACTTTTATTTTTGTATATTTTTGCGCTTGCGGCGTTAATTGGATTCGTATTTGGCAAAAAAGGTAGCCGGCCATGGTGCCGATACTTTTGTCCCATTGGTAAAATTCTTGGGGTGGTATCTCGTATTGGTATGTTGGACTTTCGGCCAAACAAGCAACGCACCAATGCTGACAAACTGCCTGAATATATAGAAAGTGGTTTATGTCCGACGGATTATAACTTATCGATTAAGTCGTCGACGTTAAATTGCATTGCTTGTGGCAAATGTGTGCATGCCAAACCCAAGGCCATGTTAGGTTTATATTTGAGGAAACCTGGTGAAGAAGTTAAACAAATAAAGTCGCGTGGAGCAAATTGGTCGGAAATATTATTTATTTTACTTGCACCTGGATTAGCTGCTGGTGGTTTTTTATGGACAATTCTGAATAACTATACTGATTATCGAAATGCAGTCGGTGGGTATTTTCTAGATAACAATATGCTATCGTGGTTCAACCATGCATCACAATTAGTGTCATCACAAACGTGGAATCAACATTACAGCTGGCTGGATGTAACCACAATAACAACATATATGTTGTTCTATGGAGTTGTTATCGCTCTATTTTTGTCTTTATCAAATTCAGTGGTCGCTAAACTTCTTACTTACAATAGAGCTGACTTTATCGATTGTTTTAAAGGATTGGCCTACCAATTCATACCGATTGCTATTTTATCCATCATCATCGGGCTGTGCGGTAAGTTTTTCCAAGTCTTAAACTCAGACTTTCATGTGCCGAATAACGTTGACGTTTGGATTAAAGCAATCATGCTTCTTGCGAGTATGATTTGGAGCTTAATTTTAAGTTACCAGTTTATTAAAAATTATAAGGAAGTAAGCGTAGCAACTAAATTTATTGCTTACTTGATAATTATATTGAACGTTGGTGTTCTGTTATATCTTTGGTGGCCCGCCATATTAGGTCAAGGTCCCATGTCAGAAGTAGAAATGATTAGGAAACATCTGATTGTTCCTAGTTAATAATTAAATAAAAAGGTTTCAAGATGAAAAAGCTTATTAAGCCAGTGACCTGGACTGTTCCACTATTAGCTCTTGCTTCAACCGCAGCGTATGCCGATCACCCAATCGCTCCGCCAAAAGTGTATCAAAATAAAATTGAGACGGCGCTAATTTGGGTTGAGCCTGTTTCTATGGCACCTAAACCAACCATGGATAACGAGAAGTGGGACATCCACAATGAAGTGGATATGCATGAGATCAAAGGCTCGACGATGGGCTTTGGCGCTGGAGGCTGGATACCTTATGCGAACGTTGCCTGTACTATCGGTAAAAAGAATTCTGACTGGCGCATTGTGTTCGATATGATGCCAATGGTGGCTAATGATGGTCCTCACTATGGACGCAATATTAAGCTTGATGGCCCTGGAGTGTACGACGAAATGTGCCACATTGATCCGCCAGATTGGAATGGCTTCTTCAGACACACCGATAAAGAAACGGGTACGTCGCCATACTTTAAGCCTTATACCATTAAAGGCAGCTTTAAATGGTTAGGTAGCGGTAAAGCGGGCGGATACTAATTCTGCCCTTAGCCCAAGGTAACCAATAAAGGTGAAGTGAGGTTTACTTCACCTTTACTCTTCTTGCTACAGCTATCTCTTTGATTATTAAATGCTATGCTTGAATCACATTACTAGTCTTGATATGGTTTGCCACATGAACCTATTTAACACCTTTACATTCACATCTACATTTTTCTGGTGGTGCTCTCAATAGAGCGGCACAGAATTCTCACATTCTTTAGCTGCTGGTTGGGTAGCAAAGAATAGACAACTTTTTTATCTCCAGCAGCAATCTATTTTAGGAGATAAATAAGTGATACCGAACAATCTAGCAAATCCACAAGAAGTCATACTCACAGGCGACAGAGCGACAGGTCCACTGCATTTAGGCCACTATGTAGGCTCTTTAAAGCAACGAGTAGCGTTACAAAAGGATCATGAGCAAACCATTCTTGTAGCGGATATGCAAGGCTTAACTGACAACGCATTCAACCCTGCTAAGGTTTCTTCTAATATCCTTAATGTCGTCGCCGACTATTTGGCGGTTGGCATAGACCCTAAACAAACAACCTTATGTCTCCAATCGCAACTTCCAGCGCTTGCCGAGCTTACCATGTACTACAGCAATTTAGTGTCGGTTGCTCGCTTGCAAAGAAACCCGACGGTTAAAGCAGAAGTGAAAGACAAGAATTTTGAGCGGGGTATTCCAGCTGGCTTTCTCACCTATCCAATCTCGCAAGCAGCGGACATCACTGGGTTTAACGCAACGATAGTTCCAGTTGGTGAAGACCAAATTCCGATGTTGGAACAAACCAACGAAATTGTACGAAAAATTAATGCGTTGGCGGGAGGTGAAATATTAAAAGAATGTCGTCCAATGCTCAGCAAAGTGCCACGATTACCTAGTACGGATGGCAAAGCTAAAATGTCAAAATCGCTGGGGAATGCAATAAACCTAGGCGCATCTGAGCAAGAGATCCGCGTGGCGGTGAAATCTATGTATACCGATCCGAGTCACTTGAGAGTAGAAGATCCGGGACAAACAGAAGGTAATGTCGTATTCACCTACCTAGAAGCGTTTCACCCAGATCAGGGCTATGTTGACAGATTGAAAGTTCAGTACCGGCAAGGTGGGTTAGGAGATGGTACGACAAAAACAATATTGGAAGAGTGTTTACAAGAAGTGCTAAGGCCAATTCGTCAAAAACGAGCAGAGTTTTTAGACGACAAAGGTCAGTTAATCGAGCTTTTAAAAGCAGGAAGCGACATCGCGAGAGAAAAAACAGAACAGGTAATGTTTGATGTTCGAGGTGTGTTTGGTTTGAATATCTTTAGTTAACGAACAAACCAGCACCGGGAGGGTGCTGGTTTAACCATAACTGAAAGGTGATTACATACGCTCTAGTGTTTCAATACCTAGTAGCGATAGACCTAGTTTGATGGTCTTGGCCGTCAATGCTGCCATCTTCAAGCGACTGTTTTTCACAGACTCAGTGTCTGCATTCAGGATAGGACAAGCTTCATAGAAGCTAGAGAACTGGCCTGCAAGCTCAAATAGGTAAGTGCACAGTAGGTGAGGTTGACCTTCGCGAGCGACCGATTGAACGGCTTCTTCAAATTGCAGTAGCTTAGCGACCAGTGCTTTTTCCTTCTCTTCGCTAATGATTAACTCACCTTGGATATCGTCCATCGATACACCAGCTTTAGCAAATATAGAAGCGACACGAGTGTATGCATATTGCATATATGGCGCCGTGTTACCTTCAAATGCCAGCATGTTATCCCAGTCGAACACGTAGTCTGTGGTACGGTGTTTAGATAGGTCAGCGTATTTGACGGCAGCAGTGGCAACTGCTTTGGCAATTTGAGACTTTTCGCTGTCGCTTAACTCTGGGTTCTTAGACTCAATCAGCTTGCTTGCACGCTCGTCAGCTTCATCAAGCAAGTCTGCTAATCGTACGGTTCCACCAGCGCGAGTTTTAAATGGGCGGCCATCTTTGCCCAGCATCATACCGAATGCATGGTGCTCTAGCGTCACGTTCTCTGGCACGTAACCAGCTTTACGTACAATTGTCCAAGCTTGCATTAGGTGCTGATGCTGACGTGAGTCAATAAAATACAAGACACGATCCGCGCCCAGTTTTTCGTAGCGGTATTTGGCGCAGGCGATATCGGTTGTCGTGTACAAGTAGCCACCATCGCGTTTTTGGATGATGACTCCCATTGGCTCACCGTCTTTGTTTTTGTACTCGTCTAAGAAGACAACCAATGCGCCATCATCTTCTTTGGCTAAGCCTTTATCTTTAAGGTCGGCAACAATGCCGGGTAGCATGTCGTTGTACATGCTTTCACCCATAATGTTGTCGTTAGACAAAGACACATTGAGGCGATCGTAATTACGCTGGTTTTGTACCATGGTGATTTCGACCAGCTTTTTCCACATGTCGACGCAATATTCGTCGCCACTTTGCAGCTTCACCACATAGTTTCGGGCTTTCGCTGCAAACTCTTCATCTTCATCGTATAGGACTTTTGATTCGCGGTAAAAGCCTTCTAAGTCAGACAGTTCCATTGAAATTTCACTACCAGACTTTTGTTTGCGCTCAAGGTTTGCGATCAGCATACCAAACTGAGTACCCCAGTCACCGATATGATTAGCACGGACAACGTTATGGCCTAAAAATTCCAGTGTTCTAACCACTGCGTCACCGATGATGGTCGAGCGAAGGTGGCCTACGTGCATCTCTTTGGCTACGTTAGGAGCGGAATAATCGGCCACTATGGTCTTGGTTTGTTCTTGCGCGACACTGAGGCGAGGATCGGCGAGCGCTTGCTCTGCTTGTTCTGCTACGAACTTTGTATCTAGAAAAATATTAATAAAGCCAGGGCCCGCAATTTCTGTTTTGCTTGCAATACCATCAAGATCCAAAGCATCAATCACTTTTTGCGCAAATTCTCGAGGGTTAGTACCCAGTTTTTTTGCTGCGCCCATTACACCGTTGGCTTGGTAATCACCGAATTGAGGTTTCGCCGATTGTCTAACTGCCGCAGGTGTTCCCGCTGGTGCACCAGCGGCTTCTAAAGCTTGTGAGACTTTGTCATTAATTAATGCTTGGATATTCACGCATATTTCTCCGAATTCTTTGCAATGCGATAGGGAACTGCCCTATATCAGAGTAATTTTCACCTTTACTCTGATGTATTGATAAACTGTGGCCAATAATATCAACTTTAATGATTAGCTTGTAGGGAATTCACAGGAATTTTTTCGCCAATCTACTTATAAATACTGGCAAGTTTGCTAGTATTGCGCCAAATCAGCATGTTGGAACCGTCACTATGTTAACGTCATTGTCCGATTTGGAGCTTTTACCTGAGCAACTTAAATCCAAATTCCCCATGTTTATGGAACAAATCCTACAACTTGGCGCATTGCTAAAAGTTGATTTGACTCAATATCAAGCGGATCATATTGCATTTAGAGTGAATGATGAAAATTTGGCCATGCAAGCAAAAGAGGCATGGAGCAAAGAAGCCAATGTCATTTCCGAAGCGACAATAAATGGTCGCCCGATTTATGTATTGCAGTTTGCTGAGCCAATGATATTTGGTTCTTGGCAAATAGAGTGCTTAGAATTGCCATTTCCTGCAGTCAATAATAAAGTCCATCCGGTTCAAAGTTGGGAACACGTGGAATTTGTGGTTCCTTCAGAAGCAAACAGCGCGCAAGAGTACTTACAAGACGTGACATCGAAATGGCCAGATTTTGCAGCACAATTTCCTTATTTAGAAAATTTAGGCGTAAAAATAAAACTCTCCAGTCCCAAAGGGGAAGGAGAGAGGCTGAATAACCCAACAATCTCCTTTAAGTGGGAGAATATTTGCATTAAATTTCACCCACATTCTATCAAAAAGATTGTCGAGTCAGAGCGTCAGTAAGGGCGCTCTAGAGCCTTCTATTAGTGAACGATATTTAACCGAGGTCGTAGTCTTTCGGCCGAAGTTGAAATTCTTCAATTGAGCCAATTTCATTACCAATGTTGAGTTTTTCTGCATCGACATGAGCTTGTCCCTGCGTATGCAGAACAAGTCGATTTGCCGTTCTGGGCTTAAGCTCGTTGACGACAAAGCGGATCATGTCACTACGACTGAGGTTTTTGAGCTCCTCAAGTACTTTATCTCGATAATCAAAATGTGAGTCCTTATTACCAATCGCCACCCAGAGCCTTTGAGCTCGGCTTCGTAGGGTTTTATCTGGGATAGAAATCTGGTTCCATAAGCCTCGCTTACTGCTGTGCCATTCATATTCATTGAGTTCGAGCAGCACCATGTAGAAGGCGTTGAGAAACTCATCAATCGAACGAATAAGGTCAACAGGTGCCGCGTTGGGAGATTGTACGTATAAAACGATGCCGGGATGTCTATTCAACGGCATATTTCCTGTGCCTACCATGTAACCCAATTGCTGCTTAGTTCGGATTTCATGAAAAAACGTAGCTGACATGAGGTGGTTAGCAAGGGAATACAAAGCAACGTTGTGCGGATCAATGTGCTCAGACTGGTAGTAGACCACAATCGCAGAGTCATTTTGATTGCATGTCACTTCATGTTGAAAGGTTCCGTTTTTGCCCAGCATTACTAGAGGGCGGAATGATTCTTCATATTTTTGGTTGGCGACTCTTAACGCATCTTTTAGGTCGTTTCCAAGCTCAAGCGCGCCGTCTTTCGTCCAATCGCCATAAACGAACATTTCTACTTGGAGTTCCGCCAGAATATAGTCAACAAAAGGGGGAAGCTCGGCCATATCGATGCTTTCACACTCCCTAATTAAAGTGTGAAATGGTGGGTTATTGGGTTGCAAAATTCCCGTCATGGCATTGAACAGTTGGGATACCGGGCGGTCTTTTTGGGCATTGCTCCATCGGCGTAGCATTTGCTCTTTGATGAGATTAAATCGGTTTTCTTTAAAGTTGCGTATGCTGAAGCGGCGAAGAATCAACGTTAACAGCTCTGCCTGTTTTTGTGCAAATCCAGAAATGATCAGAGTGACCCCGCCTTGGTGGGCATACAAGTTATACCCCATTCCCGCGATTTCTGCCTGATAAGTGTCATCACTCAAAGCGTCCAAAAACATTTCGACACATAGGCGCGTTTTCACAATATTACGTGGATTTGCGACCGCGACCGGGCTATCGATAGCGATGTAAATCACGCCTTTTGGGACTTGAAATTTATCATCTTGCTGGTGCCATAATCGAAACCCGGGAAGATCTTCGATGACTTCTGGATGATCGGTTATTTTTTCTACTGCTTTGGGTTCGAAATCATACGCAATAAAAGGGTTTTTATCTGGTAATGAAAAATTAAGGTGGCTAGCTTGGCTAAAAAAGCTTTTGCTTTCATCAGATAACTTCTGTATGGAGTATCGTGTGAAATACCATTTAGCCGTTCTATCAAAATCTTGGTCTTTGGCGATGACGGTCATTCTTAAGTTGTCAGGAACAAAGTATTTCGCGCTTTCAATTAACTGAGCCTGCTGATATTCCTCCATCATGTAGTCGCCATAGAGAAAGTACTCGGCATCGTAGTGCTGCATATTCACTGAAAGATGACTCGCTAACTCAATAGGGCGAAATGCTTCTTGATATCGAAATGCAGATTCGAGAACGGCGCTTTTTTCTTGGTAACGCCATTGGTCCATACCTTGTTGTACGATCATGCGGATATAATCAAAAATCGCCTGAGCAATATCATTAATATGATTTAAACCACGAGGCTCCAGAGTGCAGCTAACGGTAAATTCACGATAATTGCTGCCGCTTGCCCCACCACCTGCTGAAAGTGAGGTTACCCAACCTTTGCTTTTTAGCGCTGCGGTGAGGCTGCCTTTTCCTTCATAACCCACCAAATGAGCAAAATATGATAAAGGCTTGGTTCGATAGCTTTGGTCAAAATTATCAAGGGGAAAGGTTAATATGAGCTTGCGTATCTCCTTGATAGGCTCAACGTGAATCACGACGCCCGTATGTTCTGAATTGACATATGGCGCGTTTACCTTTTTCCCTCGCAAATTATGGTTTTGTATAGCGCTGAACTTTTCTTTTGCCCAGCTTTGCAAGTCATCTAAAGAATGATTTCCCACAAGGGTGAGGGTCATGAGATCGGCAGAATACTGCTGAAAATAAAAATCAACGATTTCATCGCGAATGGATACGCCATCACGATCGCTAAGTGTTTCTGTATTACCTACAGAAAATTTGGCGTATGGGTGCGCTTGATTTATGGTTTCTTTGTGTACCTGATAGAGCCTGCGCGAATCGTCATTTAACTTCAGCTTGTACTCTGATTCTATGGCTTGACGCTCTTTTTCTAGAGATTCAGGGTTAAAAAGAGGTGCGATAAAAAACTGACTAAATCTATCCAAGGATCGTTCAAAGGCATTTGCTGAGACATCGAAGAAAAAGCTGGAATGTTCTGTGCCTGTCCAAGCGTTGTTGGTGCCACCTTGTTGGTTTATGTAGGATTGAAATTCACCAGATTGTGGGTACTTGTCTGTGCCGAGAAACAACATATGCTCGACAAAGTGAGCTAAACCTTCTCTGTCATTCGGGTCGTCAAAATGGCCAACGTTTACCGTTAAGGCCGCGGCGGATTTTCTTGCAGCACCATCGGAGACCAGCAATACTTGTAGATTATTGTCTAACGTTATGTATCTATAGCTGTTTTTATCATTTGGGCTTATGTGCACTGTGTATCTCCGAAGAAAATCATTTATATGTAAGACGGTGAAGTATTTCGCTGCGAATATTCCGTGTAGAATCAGGAGCAGCAAACCCGAGTAGATAAGATAGATTTTACTTGGTTTGTAGTCTTTAGTATTAGTAGATTGTTATTAAACTCTGAACCTTTATCAAGACGGATTGCTATTATCGTGTCTATATGAGAGCTCAAACCTATATGACGAGTTAATTTTTCTTGGTATAACGACGTAAAGACGTTGGACCCAGCGTGACTAACTTAGTCATAAGCATTTAGGATTGTACAATGAAAATTTATATTATGCGTCACGGGGAAGCAGAAAATCGAGCGCCAAGTGATGCGGAGCGTGCATTGACTGGACGAGGTAAGCAAGACTCAGTGTCAGTGATGACTGATGGAGTAAAACATGGACTTCGTCATGTCGATTTGGCCTTAGTAAGCCCTTACCTTCGTGCTCAGCAGACTTTTCAAGCGATTTCTCATTTGTTTGATTATACAAAGCAAGAAACTTGCAAAGGTATTACGCCCTATGGTGAATCTGGCGATGTGTTCGAGTATGTTCAAGCCCTAGTAGAAGTACAAAAACTTGAAAGCCTACTCCTTGTTTCTCATCTGCCACTAGTGGGCTTTTTGACCTCTGAATTTGTACCGACGATTGCTCCCCCAATGTTTACTACATCTGGGTTGGTGTGTATTGAATTTGATCCAGCAACGCGATCCGGTGAGGTATTGTGGCATTTGCACCGGTGACGCTAGCTAGACACTGAAGAGATCAATGTAGAAGAGCCAGTAATTTGACATATAGGCTGGACTAATAATTGCATTCATAAGCTAACCTATTCAAAGCTGAAGAATTTATTTAAATTCGCTTATGAAGTTCTCTTTACCGTTTGCAGACAAGTTACCACCACTCCCGCAGAGAGCAATGCCTGCGATTGGTGCGCCTATTATGGTATTGGCAACCCTAGCTATGGTGGTATTGCCAATTCCTGCGTTTCTTCTCGATTTGTTTTTCTCTTTCAACATCGCTCTGGCCATGGTGATTCTTTTAGTCACTGTTTATACAAGACGTCCATTAGATTTTGCCGCCTTTCCAACCGTTCTCTTGATTTCTACCTTACTTCGCTTGGCCTTGAATGTAGCTTCTACTCGTGTGGTTTTGTTGTATGGTCACGAAGGGCCAGGAGCTGCGGGTAAAGTCATTGAATCATTCGGTAGTGTGGTTATCGGTGGCAACTACGCCGTGGGCCTAGTCGTCTTCTTAATTTTGATGATCATCAACTTCATGGTGGTGACGAAAGGTGCGGGAAGAATCTCTGAGGTGAGTGCAAGATTTACTTTGGATGCCTTACCGGGCAAGCAAATGGCTATCGATGCTGATCTCAATGCTGGACTTATCGATCAAGAGCAAGCACGAACCCGGCGTTTCGAAGTGACTAAAGAGGCAGATTTTTACGGCTCGATGGACGGTGCCTCCAAGTTCGTTAAAGGGGATGCAATTGCAGGTATTCTAATCCTATTTATTAATATTATCGGTGGGCTTTCCATCGGTATGTTGCAATACAATTTGAATTTCAATGAAGCGATACGCATATATACCTTATTGACCATTGGTGATGGATTGGTGGCACAAATACCATCGCTACTCTTGTCCATCGGCGCTGCCATCATGGTGACTAGGCAGAATACTGAAGAAGACATGGGGCAGCAGGTCGCTTTTCAGATGTTTGATAACCCGAGAGCGCTCGTTATTACGGCATGCATTTTGGGTGTATTAGGCTTAGTGCCAGGGATGCCTCATTTTGCATTTTTGCTGCTGGCTGCCATTGCCGGAGGGCTTTCTTACTGGCTGATTCGCAAACAGAAGAAAGCCAAAGAAGAGCCCGCAACCCCGGCGACTACTGAGTCAGAAACCGCGCCACAGAAAGAGCTATCATGGGACGATGTCCAGCCGGTTGATATTATCGGCTTGGAAGTAGGTTATCGACTGATTCCTCTAGTGGACAGAGAGCAGGGTGGTGAGCTTTTAGAAAGGGTGAAAGGGGTGCGTAAGAAGCTCTCTCAAGATTTTGGCTTTCTTATTCCAGCCGTGCACATTCGAGATAATTTGGAGCTGACACCAAATAGTTATCGAATCACCTTAATGGGAGTGGCGGTCGGTGAAGCTGAAATTCGACCCGATCAAGAGCTTGCCATCAACCCTGGGCAAGTCTACGGAATGATTGAAGGAGAACAAACGGTCGATCCGGCGTTTGGATTAGAAGCGGTGTGGATTCGGGAAGAACAACGAGAGCACGCGCAAGCGTTAGGCTATACCGTGGTGGACTCTTCGACAGTACTTGCGACTCACTTAAGCCAACTGCTGACCAACAACGCTTCACAGCTATTAGGTCATGAAGAAGTACAAAATCTACTGGAGATGCTGGGTCGCAGTGCTCCTAAATTGATTGAGAACTTTGTACCAGACCAATTATCACTTGGGGTAGTCGTGAAAGTGTTACAAAACTTGCTCAATGAAGCTATCCCCATTCGAGATATTCGAACCATCATCCAAACGCTGTCGGAATACGCCAGTAAAAGTCAAGAACCTGACATCTTAACCGCGGCCGCTAGAATTTCTCTAAAACGATTAATTGTACAAGAAATCAATGGTATAGAGCCTGAGTTGCCAGTAATTACGCTGATACCTGAGCTGGAACAAATATTGCATCAGACTATGCAGGCAGCAGGAGGTGAATCGGCTGGAATCGAACCCGGTCTCGCAGAAAGGTTACAGGCTTCTCTCAGTCAGGCGACTCAGGAGCAAGAGCTAAAAGGCGAACCCGCGGTATTGTTAACATCAGGTGTATTGCGCTCAACATTAGCCAAATTTGTCAAAAATACGATTCCTTCGCTGCGAGTACTATCCTATCAAGAGATACCTGATGAAAAGCAGATTCGGATAGTGCAGGCGGTGGGTAACTAGTTTTTAAACAATCTAGACTCTCCTATCGATCAACGTAGAAATGGATATTTATTTTGAAAATCAAACGCTTTTTTGCCAAGGATACGCGAACAGTACTACTTCAGGTTAAAGAGGAGTTGGGCTCTGACGCGGTCATAATGTCGAATAAAAAAGTTGCTGGTGGCGTTGAAGTCGTTGCGGCGATAGATGGAGAGCAGGTAGCTAGCAATGCGTCTGGGGCCACTAAACGAGCGGCAACATCGGCAAATACCTCTAAGTCTCACCAAGCAAACAGTAAGCAAAATACCAGCGCAGTGACGGCCTCTCGTCCTCGACAGCTCGAAGGGGATCGAGTGAGCTTACAAGGGAAATCGCAAGCGGCACCCTCAATGACAAAACGCTTTGCGTCTATGCTTCAGCAGTATACGCAAAATGGACAAGAATCTGAGGCGGAAAGCCAATTTGACGAACAAGATTCGTTGGCGGCGCTAATGGAGCGACAGTCCAACGCTAGAAATGGCTCAGACAACGCCATGAAAGTAAAAGAAGGCTCGCCATTGGCTCGATTAATCGCTGAAGATAGAAAGAGCGACTCTCGTCCATTTACCCCCAAACTTGATCCGACACGCTATGACCGCAAACAGCCACCTGAACCAACCATCGGTAATGATGAATTGGAGGAGATGCGAGAAGAAATGACATCCATACGTCGGCTGTTAGAACATCAGGTATCGGGACTGATGTGGCAGGAAGTTGAACGTCGTGAACCTCTGCGTGCTATGCTGATCAAACGATTGGAAAGAATGGGCGTATCCCTCGATTTAGCTGACCAATTAGCCTGCTATATTCCAGAAGATACGCCGCCGCCCAAAGCATGGAAGGCGTTGCTGGGCTTAGTCTCTGATCAAATCCCAATAACGAAACAAGATATTTTAAAACGAGGTGGTGTGGTTGCTCTACTAGGGCCAACAGGCGTCGGCAAAACTACAACTATCGCAAAACTGGCGGCGAGAGCCGCAATGGAGTATGGCTCGGATAATGTCGCTTTAGTGACAACCGATACCTATCGTATTGGGGCGCATGAACAGTTATCAATTTACGGAAGAATTATGGGTTGCCCGGTAAGAGTTGCTAAAGATTCCAAAGAGTTAGCCGATGTAATTTATCAATTACGCAATCGCCGTCTCGTGCTGGTGGATACGGCAGGTATGGGGCAGCGAGATGTTCGCTTGTCAGAGCAACTAGATACCTTAATGCAGGAAAGTGGAGAAGTGATTCACAGTTATTTAGTGTTGCCTGCGACGGCACAACGTAAAGTTTTGCAAGAAACAATCGAACATTTTCGAAGAATTCCGTTATCCGGATGCATTATGACCAAGTTAGACGAATCGCTCAGCCTTGGAGAATTTCTCAGTGTCGTTGTGCAAAATGCACTGCCCGTGGCTTATGTGGCCAATGGACAGCGAGTCCCAGAGGATATTGTGATTGCACAGCCGAAATATATGGTGGCTAAAGCAAATGAGTTGCTAGAAAAGTCGACTGAAAACGAACCTCATTATTGGAACAGTGAAGTAGAAGGGTTCTAACCGGCATATAATTATGACAAACGATATGATACATGACCAAGCAAGCGGCTTACGTCGTTTAACTCAACCCTCTCTTACCAAAGTCATTTCTGTTACAGGTGGCAAAGGTGGTGTTGGAAAATCGAACGTTACACTAGGGCTAGCAATTTGCATGGCTAAGCAAGGTAAGAAAGTGATGGTCCTTGACGCAGACCTAGGGCTTGCCAATATTGATGTTATGTTAGGTATTCGACCCAAAAAGAATCTAGGCCACGTACTAGAAGGTGAGTGTGAACTAAGCGATGCCATTGTTGAGGGGCCATTTGGCATTAAAATTATCCCGGCAACTTCTGGCACACAAGCGATGACAGAACTGAGTCATGCACAGCATGTTGGATTGATACGGGCATTTGGTAGCTTAGAAGACGAAATGGATGTCTTATTGGTTGATACTGCAGCAGGGATTTCTGACATGGTGGTGAGTTTTTCTCGAGCCGCTCAAGATGTGGTTGTGGTGGTGTGTGATGAGCCAACATCCATCACAGATGCCTATGCCTTGATTAAATTATTGAGTAAGGACCATCAAGTTCAGAGATTTAAAATTGTAGCAAATATGGTTAGGAGCTATCGTGAAGGTAGGGAATTGTTCGCAAAATTGACATTGGTCACAGAGCGATTCTTGAATGTAAGTTTAGAACTCGTAGCATGTATTCCATTGGATGATAAAGTACGCCAAGCTGTTAAAAAACAAAAGATTGTCGTGGATGCTTTTCCTCGCTCGCCCGCTTCTCTCGCGATAGGATCATTGGCGAATAAGGCCTTAACATGGCCAATTCCTAAAACACCGAGTGGACATCTTGAGTTCTTTGTAGAACGCTTACTTAATAGGACTGAGACCTTAGAGGAACCTTTTGGTGAATAAAGCGCTGACATATGACCAGTATGCAAAACAAACGAACCAAAGAGCATTTTTAGAAAAATACTCGGTGTTAGTAAGGCGTATTGCGCACCATTTACTGGGTCGTTTGCCACCAAGTGTTCAAGTTGATGATTTGATTCAAGCAGGCATGATAGGCCTGCTTGAAGCGCAAAAGAACTATGATAGTACCAAAGGGGCGAGTTTTGATACCTATGCGGGTATTCGGATTCGAGGTGCTATGCTTGATGATATACGTCGTGGAGATTGGGTTCCTAGATCAGTTCACAAAAACAATCGGGAAATAAGCCAAGCAATCTCTATACTTGAAGGAGAGCTCAATAGAGACCCAACAGATGCTGAAGTGGCGGCGCATCTAGAAATGACCTTGGAGCAGTACCATAATGCATTGACGGATATCAATTGCTCAAGGCTTGTAGGTATCGAAGATTTAGGTATTTCTGATGATGCTATTTCACCGGTGGATGAGGAAGAGGATAGCTCTCCTTTCCGTGGGGTCGCAGATGAGTCTTTTCGTACCTCTTTGATTGAGGCGATAAAAACGTTACCAGAGCGAGAAGCATTAGTACTTTCGCTTTATTACGATGAAGAGTTAAACTTAAAGGAAATTGGTGAGGTAATCGGGGTTAGCGAGTCTCGCGTTAGTCAGATACTAAGCCAATCAATGCAGCGTCTACGCGCTAAACTTAGTGCATGGACTGAACATGAATAAAAACACTGACATCGAACTCAGTGGAGGCAATTTTGAATAAAAACATGAAGATCCTTATTGTTGATGACTTTTCAACAATGCGCCGTATTGTGAAAAACCTACTTCGTGATTTGGGCTTTAATAATACCCAAGAGGCCGATGATGGTTTAACGGCATTGCCAATGCTCAAAAAAGGTGACTTCGAGTTTGTGGTCACAGACTGGAATATGCCAGGTATGCAAGGAATTGACTTGCTGAAAAATATTCGCGCAGATGATGAGCTGAAACACTTGCCCGTCTTAATGATTACGGCCGAGGCAAAGCGAGAGCAGATCATAGAGGCGGCTCAAGCTGGTGTTAACGGTTATATCGTGAAGCCTTTTACTGCGGCTACTCTTAAAGAAAAATTAGATAAAATCTTTGAGCGTTTATAGCCCGAGGTGATAGTCGGATTAATTTAATACGCGCGGAAAGGCCAATTAAGGATGATTTCATTAGAACAGGCAAAACAGCTGGTTGAGCTGTTAGAAAATGAAAAACAAAAAGAAGCGGACTCTTTTGTAACGGAAATTTATGAGGGCTCAGTTTCTAGCCCTATGCTTCAAGAAATAGGGACGTTGACTCGCGACTTACACGAATCTCTCAAACAGTTCAGCCTTGATGACAGGATGAACGAAATCGCCAACGACGAAATTCCCGACGCTCGAGATCGCCTTCAATATGTTATAGATAAAACGGAGAAAGCAGCGAACAAAACCATGGACGCGGTTGATCGTTGTATGCCCATTGCAGATAACCTGCATGAGGGTTTATTAAAAGTACGCCCACAATGGAATCAGCTGATGAAAGGGCGTATAGAATTAGCGGAATTTAAAGCATTATGTCACCGAATAGACGGGCTACTGGGGCAAGTAGAAGGAGATAGCTCGGAGCTACGAGGACAGTTAACAGAAATTCTGATGGCTCAAGACTTCCAGGATTTGACTGGGCAAATTATTAGCCGAGTTATCACTCTGGTCAATGAAGTCGAAGGACGGTTAGTAGAAATACTCACCGTATTTGGAGCGAGCCAACTGGAAGAATCGGCAGGGAAGAAACAGAAAAGTTCGATTGATGCAGAAGGACCTATTCTCAATCCTCAAGAAAGAGCCGATGCGGTTTCATCACAAGACGAAGTCGATGACTTGTTGTCAAGTCTTGGTTTTTAGGGGAAGTGTATGAGCTACGATTTAGACGAAGATATTCTTCAGGATTTTTTAGTAGAAGCTGGTGAAATTCTTGAGCTGTTATCTGAGCAGCTGGTGGAACTAGAAAATAATCCCGAAGATAAAGACTTATTGAACGCTATATTTCGCGGATTCCACACGGTAAAAGGTGGAGCAGGGTTTTTAGCCTTAACTGAGCTAGTTGATACCTGTCATGGCGCGGAAAACGTGTTCGATATTCTTCGTAATGGACAAAGATCGGTGACGGCAGGTTTGATGGATACCATGCTACAAGCATTGGACACCGTTAATGAGCAATTCCAAGCAGTTCAAGATAGAGAAGAGCTGACGCCAGCAGACCCAGCGTTGTTAGAAGAGTTGCATCGACTATGTAAACCAGAGTCTGAAGACGAGGCTGAGCCTGAAACTAGCGCTGAAGTTGAAGAAGAGCCAGCGCCTGAGCCTGTAGCTGAAGCCCCCGTTGTGGAAGAGCCGCCAGAAGAACCCGCACAGCCCGCGGCTGAATCGGCCGATGTCGATCCCAATTCCATCGATGAAATTAGCCAAGATGAATTCGAGCAGTTGCTCGATGAATTGCATGGGCAAGGTGCCGCGCCAGGTACAGAAACGGAGGCGCCATCCCCAGCCGCTTCTACCGCAGCTGCTCCTGATCCAGACAGTGATATTACCGATGATGAATTTGAGAAACTCCTTGATGATCTTCATGGCTCAGGGAAAGGCCCATCGGTAGATACTCCTCCCTCACCCCCTTCGGAGGAATCGAAACCCGCTGAAGCGTCAAGTAAACCAGCACCTGCCCCTACTGGTGGTGACGATGGGCTGATGACCGATGATGAGTTCGAATCATTATTAGACAATTTACACGGTTCAGGAAAAGGGCCGTCTGTTGAAGAGCTGGAAGCGGCCACTAAGCCCGTTGAAAGCCCAGCAAAAGAAAGCAAAAAAGCACAGCCCGCAGCGGCAAAAGAAACCAAACCGAAAGACAAGCCAGCCGCCGCTAAACCCGCTGCAAAAGCACCGGCTAAAGCGCCAGCGAAAGACAGTGCGAAGCCTCCTGCAAAAAGTGCCGAAGCGTCACCACCCGCCCAAGCGAAAAAACCACAAGCTGAAGCAACCGTTCGTGTCGATACGTCTACATTAGACATTATCATGAATATGGTCGGTGAATTGGTTCTGGTTAGAAACCGTTTACTCAGCCTTGGCCTTAATAGTAATGATGAAGAGATGGCGAAGGCGGTATCAAACTTAGATGTTGTTACAGCGGACCTTCAAGGCGCGGTGATGAAAACTCGAATGCAGCCAATCAAGAAAGTATTTGGTCGCTTCCCTCGAGTGGTACGGGATCTTGCAAGAAGCTTAAACAAAGAAATTAACCTTGAAATGCGTGGTGAGGACACTGACCTTGATAAAAACTTGGTTGAAGCTCTAGCGGATCCGCTGATTCACTTGGTCCGCAACTCGGTAGACCATGGTATAGAAATGCCAGCAGATCGAGTAGCGGCGGGTAAACCAAGAGGCGGTAAAGTTATTCTTTCAGCTTCGCAAGAAGGTGACCACATTGAATTGTCCATTGTCGACGATGGCGGCGGTATGGATCCAAACAAGCTACGTGGTATTGCCGTCAAGCGTGGCATTATGGATGAAGATGCGGCGTCTAGGCTGACCGATAAAGAGTGTTTTAACCTCATCTTTATGCCCGGCTTCTCCAGTAAAGAACAGATATCTGATATCTCAGGGCGGGGTGTAGGTATGGACGTGGTGAAAACGGCCATCAATACACTTAACGGTTCAATCGATATTGATTCTGAGTTGACCAAAGGCACTAAGATCACCATCAAAGTGCCATTGACACTGGCTATTTTGCCTACCTTGATGGTAGGAGTAGCGGGCAACCCATTTGCTTTGCCACTTGCGAGTGTTAACGAAATTTTCCACCTTGACCTAAGTCGAACTAACGTGGTTGATGGCCAGCTCACCATTATTGTACGAGAGAAATCTATCCCATTATTTTATTTACAGAACTGGTTAGCACCGCAAGCAGGTGTTGTTGAGGCACGAAAAGGTCATGGTCATGTAGTGATTGTTCAGTTAGGAAGTCAGCGCGTTGGTTTTGTGGTTGATACCTTGATTGGGCAAGAAGAAGTGGTGATTAAGCCTCTTGACAATTTGTTGCAAGGCACACCAGGCATGGCTGGTGCGACGATTACGAGTGATGGTCATATTGCTCTAATTTTGGATGTACCAGATCTACTTAAGCAGTACGCTGCAGCGTCTAGAGTCTAACTTGGACTGTATTGAAAAGGACATATATGGCGATTAAGGTATTAGTAGTTGATGATTCAAGTTTTTTCCGTCGTCGTGTGAGTGAAATCATTAACTCTGAATCGCGTCTAGAAGTTATTGGTGTCGCCACCAACGGCAAAGAAGCGGTCGATAAGGCTATTGAGTTAGAGCCTGATGTCATTACCATGGATATTGAGATGCCAGTGATGGATGGCATTACTGCGGTAAAGAAAATCATGGCGCAATCTCCTGTGCCAATTCTGATGTTTTCGTCTCTTACCCATGAAGGCGCAAAGGCCACATTAGATGCCCTGGATGCTGGGGCATTAGACTTCCTACCGAAAAAGTTTGAAGACATTTCAAGAAACCGAGATGAAGCGGTCACTCTATTGCAGCAGAGAGTGATTCAAATTGCCAGTAAACGCCGCTCAATAAGGCGTCCTGTTTCAGCACCTCAAGCCACTCGTCAGCAACCCACTCCGCCTCCGAAGCCAGCTAGCAGCCCGGCAAAACCGAACAAGTTTAACGCGTCCTCTGCTCAGCGTTTTCGTTCTAGTGGCAAAAGCTACAAATTAACCGCAATCGGAACCTCGACAGGTGGACCGGTCGCTTTACAAAAGATTCTAACTAAATTACCCGCCAATTACCCCCATCCCATTGTTCTTGTTCAGCATATGCCAGCCGCATTTACCGCAGCATTTGCGAGCAGGTTAAATACGCTATGCAAGATCGAAGTCAAGGAAGCTCAAGATGGTGATGTATTACGTCCCGGAGTGGCGTACTTAGCACCTGGTGGTAAACAAATGATGTTTGATGGTAGGCCAGGCTCTACCAAACTCAAAGTCATTGATGGCGGTGAGAAAATGAACTACAAACCGTGTGTCGATGTGACATTCGGTTCAGCCGCGAAAATATTCTCGGATAAGGTACTGTCGATGATTTTAACAGGCATGGGAGCAGACGGAAGAGAAGGTGCTCGCATGTTAAAGTCGGCAGGCGCAACCATTTGGGCTCAGGATGAGGAGAGCTGTGTTGTCTATGGTATGCCACAAGCGGTCGCTAAAGCGGGAATTTCTACTGAGGATCTCCCGTTAGATCGTATCGCAGAGCGTATGTTGGTTGAAGTTGGCCTAACATAGAGGTACAGCAATGATTGTATGGAGTGTAGCAAACCAAAAGGGTGGTGTGGGAAAAACGACAACAACCATCACGCTTGCGGGTTTACTAAGTAAGCAAGGAAAGAGGGTATTGTTGGTTGATACCGATCCCCATGGTTCATTAACCACCTATTTGGGATATGACCCTGACAGTGTGCCAGCAAGTTTATTCGATTTATTTCAGCTCCGAGATTTTACCACGGAGCTAATCACCCCTTTGATTAGCGAAACCAATGTCGAGGGAATTGATATTATTCCCGCCCATATGTCACTTGCTACGCTAGATAGAGTGATGGGCAATCGAAGTGGAATGGGGCTCATTTTGAAACGCTCTTTAGAGTGTTTAAGTGAGATGTACGATTACGTACTTATCGATTGCCCACCGATCTTGGGGGTCATGATGGTCAATGCGCTTGCAGCAAGCGATCGAATTTTAGTCCCGGTTCAAACTGAGTTTCTGGCGATGAAAGGCTTAGAGCGAATGATTCGCACGTTAGCTATCATGCAAAAATCTCGACATCAGCCTTTCAGGGTGACTATTGTTCCGACCATGTATGACAAGCGAACCAACGCTTCGCTTAAAACCCTGACACAGCTTAAAAAAGATTATCCTGAACAGGTCTGGAAATCTGCGGTACCTATTGATACTAAATTTCGCGATGCCAGCTTAAAACATTTGCCAGTGTCACACTTTGCGGCGGGTAGCCGAGGTGTGTTTGCCTATAAGCAATTACTTATATTCTTAGAGAGGTCAGCATTTGATGAGCAATGACTCTTGGTTATCAAGTGAACAAGCTCTGGATGATTATTTCTCATCCTTATTGGACGAGGAGACCGTTGTTAACATTAAAGAAAGGCCAGTAGAAGCGGTAACACCTGCAGAAAATTATGAGTTAAAACCGCAACCTATAGAAGAGAGTCAATCTTCTTTTAATGAGCCAGATGATGACGCGGATGTACCAAACCTTCAAGATGTGGAGAGGTTACTCGAACAGTTAGAAACGGAAAACATAGTTGATAAGTTAAACCTAGAAGAAATTTTAGAACAAAACACGGATCAGATAGCAGCCAGCAAACCGCAAGTAGATACAATTGTAGAAACGGTAGTTGACGAGCAGGTTAAAGAGGAAAAACAGTTAGAGTCTGAGGCATCTGACAGTGCAATTGAGCAAACGTTAGAAGCGTTACAAGTTGATATTACAGAAGATGATGTCGTTGCTGTTGAAGAGGTTGTAGTCGAAACCGTCGACGTTGAACTAGAGACTGAAGTTGTTTCGGAGCCGCAGACTCAGGCTGGAGATGGAACGGAACAGGAATGGCACAATACAGTCAGGTCGGAAGACTTTCAGGTGTTATATTTTGAAGTGAATGCCATTACCTTTGCTGTTCCACTAGATGAACTGGGTGGCATCCATAAAATGGGAGAGCTCAACCATCTTATTGGTCGTCCAGAATGGTATTTAGGTTTGCTGACAAACAATGAAAACCAACTAGATGTAGTGGATACCGCTCGTTGGGTCATGGCAGAGAAACTGCATGATGAAAGCTATAAAGACAACTATCAATATATTGTAATGCTTGGTAGTAGCCTTTGGGGGTTAGCGAGCACTCAGCTTAAAGGTACTGAAATACTTAACTCAGACAAGGTTCGTTGGCGTGAGCAAGCAGGAAAACGCCCATGGCTTGCGGGTATGGTAAAAGAAAAAATGTGCGCTTTAATACATGTTGAAGCATTGATAGCTATGCTTAATGCAGGGCTCGATGTAAAAGCGCTCGAAGAATAGGGAATAGGTCGGCAACGACGAGAGAGGAAAAGGTATGTCTCAAACAAGCGAAGTAGAAGTAAGGAAAGACCAGTCTAACGACGAAGTGCTTCAGTGGGTGACGTTCCAACTAGAGGAAGAGACTTACGGAATTAACGTAATGCAGGTTCGTGAAGTCTTACGTTACACTGAGATTGCACCCGTACCAGGTGCACCAAACTACGTTCTGGGAATTATCAACCTTCGGGGTAATGTGGTTACCGTTATTGATACTCGTTCACGGTTTGGCCTGACTGATGGGGAGATCACTGACAATACGAGGATTATCGTCATTGAATCTGAACGTCAAGTCATTGGTATCTTAGTCGATAGCGTTGCCGAAGTTGTGTATCTACGCTCTTCAGAAATCGATACGACGCCAAGTGTGGGTACTGATGAAAGTGCGAAATTTATCCAAGGGGTCAGTAACCGCGAGGGCAAGTTATTGATATTGGTTGACCTGAATAAACTTCTATCTGATGAAGAGTGGGATGAAATGGCTCACCTGTAATGATTATGTCGTTTATAACAAGTGCTCCAGGTTTGGCTGGAGTTGCAGTCTTGGTTGTTTTGCTACTGGTGTTAGCAATTTATAAACTGAAAAGAAAACTTGTGTCAGTGGCTGACGCAAGTCGGCAGCAAGTACGTTCGCTAGATAGAGAGCTTAAGAAGTCCAACAAACAGTTGCTCGAGGTGCGTTCTGTCGTCGTTGGTCTTGGGCAAAAGGTGACTGAGCAACAAGAAATCATCCAACATCTAAATGAACGTATTGTGGAGCTTGAGCAAGACGACAACGATGGTCGGCTATACTCAAGAGCGACCAAAATGGTTCGTCTGGGTGCCGATGTCGAGGAGCTTATCGAAGAGTGTGAGCTTCCTAAAGCGGAAGCTGAGCTGATGATGTCGCTGCAAAAAAAAATTGCTGGCAAAGAACACATCCCACCATTGGAAAGTAGTCCAGAGAAAACATCAAAAATCAGAAAAAGGGCGGCCGGTAGAAAATAACGCTATATATTTTGAGTGGTATCAAATCGCAGAACCCCTTCCCCTATATAATCGAAACCCGGCGGACTTAGAGTTACGCGTGGTTGTTTCATGTTCAATATGCTCTGAATCCTGCATCTAAAAGTAACTTGGGTATAAACGTTAATATATTCTTACTAAGTTTCGTGATTGAGAATGGTTGTGACTCACTGTAGTCACAACTTGTTTGTGATAGACTAGGGCGGACATTCGAGGGCAAGAAATTGCCAACGTGCTGCCACAAAATACTCTCAAATTATCAACGTAATGGAATATGTTAGACGTAAATCAACTCACTGCGATTCGAGATGACAGAGTTCTATTTGAAGCATTGACATTTCAAATCGATGCTGGAGAAATAGTTCAAGTTGAAGGCCGCAATGGTGCCGGAAAAACGACACTATTGAGGATCATCGCAGGTCTAGCTGACTATGAGTCTGGTGATGTCTATTGGAATGGAGAGTCAATCAAATCCTCGCGAGACGATTATTACTCGCAATTGATTTTCTTAGGCCATCATACTGGCATTAAGAAAGAGCTTACGGCGTATGAAAACTTACGCTTTTTCCTTGCTATCCACTCATCGCACAAAACCAGCAAACAAGATATTTATCACGCCTTGACCAAAGTTGGATTGGCTGGACGAGAAGACATGCACGTATCACAGTTGTCTGCAGGTCAGCAGCGCAGAGTTGCCCTTGCTCGGCTTTGGTTGAGCAATCAAAAAATTTGGATTCTAGACGAGCCACTTACTGCTATCGATAAACAGGGAGTAAAAGTTCTAGAGTCTTTATTTTTGTCTCATGCCGAAAATGGAGGGATGGTATTGCTGACGACTCATCAAGACATGTTTGCCCAATATGACAACCTCAGAAGAATAAAATTAGGGGCCTAACATGATATCTGCAATGATGACGGTAGTGCACAGAGAGTTATTAATTGCTTATCGAAGACAAGCAGATATTTTTAACCCTCTTTGGTTCTTCATTATTGTTATTACCTTATTTCCTTTAGGAATTGGACCTGAACCCAGTTTACTTGCCCGAATTGCACCTGGCATTATTTGGGTGGCAGCATTGTTGTCCTCACTCCTATCTCTGGAACGACTGTTTCGTGATGACTTCCAAGATGGCTCTCTGGAGCAAATGATGTTAACGCCACTTCCCATCCCAATGGTTGCCATTGCAAAGGTGATTGCCCACTGGGTTTTGACGGGGTTGCCTTTGCTATTGATTAGCCCATTACTGTCCATATTCCTCTCTCTTGATTTTAATACCTGGTTGGCGGCTTTTTGGACCTTATTAATTGGAACGCCAACATTAAGTTTTATTGGAGCAATAGGTGTGGCTCTAACGGTAGGGTTGCAAAAAGGCGGAGTCTTGCTGAGTTTATTAGTGCTTCCATTGTATGTGCCGATTTTGATATTCGCCACATCGGCTATTGAAGCGGGTTCTCTAGGTATCGCCTACAACGGTCAGATAGCCATACTCGGAGCCATGCTAGTGGGATCTATCACGCTGACACCCTTCGCCATTGCTGCGGCGTTAAAAGTTAATGTGAACTAGCAAAGATTCTAGACGCTTAATGAGCGTGCTTTCTAAGGGATAACGTATTTTTAAACTAAGTAAATAAAAACAAAACGGATAGTCTGCCTAATAACAAGATCATGCTAAATGCCAAAGGCAGAATGTTCTAACACAATAGTGAGTACGAGCAATGTGGAAATGGTTACACCCTTACGCTAAACCCGAGTCGGCTTATCGACTTTGTGGCAAGCTCTTGCCATGGTTTGCCATGTTGGCAATAGCGTGTTTATTAATAGGAACAATATGGGGCCTTGCGTTCGCCCCTGCTGATTACCAGCAAGGTGATAGTTTTAGAATCATCTATATACATGTACCTGCGGCCATTTGGTCGATGGGGGTGTACATGTCGATGGCGATTGCGGCATTCATAGGGATGGTGTGGCAAATTAGAACCTCCGACCTAGCAGCATCGGCTATGGCACCAATTGGCGCAGTTTTTACATTTATTGCTCTCGTCACTGGGGCTATTTGGGGAAAACCCATGTGGGGAACTTGGTGGGTTTGGGATGCTAGGCTGACCTCAGAGCTCATCTTGTTGTTTCTATATCTTGGTGTTATTGCTTTGTATCACGCCTTTGACGATCAGAAAACGGCAGCAAAAGCGGCAGGTATTCTCGCCTTAGTTGGTGTTGTTAATATTCCGATTATTCACTATTCCGTAGAGTGGTGGAACACGCTTCATCAAGGCGCAACCATTACTAAATTTGATAAACCTTCCATCGCAACTGGTATGTTGTGGCCACTTTTGCTCAATATCTTGGGGTTTGCTTTCTTTTTTGCCACGGTCACCATGATTCGTCTTCGGAGTGAAATTTTAACGCAAGACAGTCATCGTCCTTGGGTAGAGAAATTGGCAATGGATAAGCTTGGTGAGGGAGTCGAATAATGTATTTTCAGACATTGAATGATTTTATCAACATGGGCGGGTATGCCATTTACGTATGGAGTGCATTTGCCATCACATTTGGTGCCTTGTTGCTTCTTCTTATCGTGAGTATTTGTCATCAAAATAGTGTCCTGAAGCACGTGAAAAAAAGGAAAGATCGCTTGGCTCGAATTGAAGCGGCGAAGGATTTGGAGAACACCTTATGAATCCACGGAGAAAAAAACGGTTAGGGATTGTGTTGTCTCTGATAATCGGTGTCGGAGTGACGGTTGGTTTAATATTGTACGCATTAAGTCAAAATATGGATTTGTTTTATACGCCAACTGAGCTTGTAGACGGAAAGCCAGATGGAACTAAGCCAGAAGTAGGCCAGAGATTACGAATTGGTGGGATGGTGGTAGCAGGTTCAGTTAAGAGAGATCCGAACTCTTTGTTGGTCAGTTTTCAGCTTCGTGATGTTGGCCCCACAGTGATTGTGACATACAACGGCATCCTACCTGATCTGTTTCGCGAGGGGCAAGGTATTGTGGCCCAAGGTGTACTGAAAAACGACAATACGGTTGAGGCATTTGAAGTGTTGGCGAAGCACGATGAAGAGTACATGCCACCAGAGATTGCCGAAGCAATGAAAAAGAACCACCAACCGCTCAAATACACAACACAACAAACACAAGGAAGCGTTCAATGATTGCTGAAGTAGGTCAATTTGCATTGATTGTTGCGCTTTCAATGGCGTTGCTACTAAGTGTGTTACCTTTAGTTGGAGCGTCAAAGAACAATCGAATGCTAATGGCTACCGCAAGGCCGTTATCATTTGGAATGTTTACTTTGATTCTTTTGTCTTTTTGTATATTACTTTGGTCGTTTTACACCAATGATTTTACGCTGCAATATGTTGCGAGTAACTCCAACAGCCAATTGCCTTGGTACTACCGATTAACGGCAGTGTGGGGAGCACATGAAGGCTCGTTACTTTTATGGGTATTAATTCAAGCGGCCTGGACAATAGCCGTCGCGACATTTAGTCGCGGAATGCCACAAGAGTCGGTCGCGCGAGTGCTCGCCATTATGGGTTTGATTAGTGTTGGCTTTTTACTTTTTATCATTGTTACCTCCAATCCATTCGTACGCACTTTGCCTTTCTTCCCTGTTGATGGCAGAGATCTCAACCCACTTCTTCAAGATCCGGGGCTTATCATACATCCGCCAATGTTGTATATGGGCTACGTAGGCTTTTCTGTTGCTTTCTCTTTTGCTATAGCATCACTTATGACCGGACGACTAGATACCGCCTGGGCTCGTTGGTCTCGTCCGTGGACAACAGCCGCGTGGCTGTTTTTAACTCTAGGTATTGCGCTCGGCTCTTGGTGGGCATATTACGAATTAGGCTGGGGGGGCTGGTGGTTTTGGGATCCGGTAGAAAACGCATCTTTCATGCCCTGGTTGGCAGGGACCGCTCTAATGCATTCTTTGGCGGTGACTGAAAAACGTGGCACCTTCAAGGCTTGGACCGTGCTGCTTGCCATCTCCGCATTTTCACTGAGTTTATTGGGTACATTCCTAGTGCGTTCCGGCATTTTGGTGTCCGTACATGCGTTTGCTTCGGATCCCGCAAGAGGAATGTTTATTTTGGCGTTCTTGGTTGTGGTTATTGGCGGGTCACTATTGTTGTTCGCCCTCAAGGGTGGCGCGGTCCGGGCGCAAAGTAACTTTGAGCTAGTATCCAGAGAAAATGCCCTGCTAGGTAACAATGTCATACTTATTGCCGCCCTTGTGGTGGTACTCATCGGTACACTGCTACCTCTAGTTCATAAACAACTCGGGCTTGGCTCCGTCTCTATTGGTGCTCCGTTTTTCAACATGTTATTTGCCTGGTTGATGGTGCCCTTTACACTTCTATTAGGAATAGGTCCGCTGATTCGTTGGAAAAAAGATAATCTCAGTAAGCTTGTTAAACCGTCTATTGTATCTGCGGCCATTGCTCTTTTAGGCGGTGCTCTGTTTGTCTTTTTATTGGCGGACAGCTTTACGTTTATGGCTTATCTAGGCTGGATCATGGCATTGTGGATTATTAGCATGCATGGCTTTGAGTTATATGAAAGGGCGACGCATCGGCATTCATTTTGGCAGGGTGTGAGAAAACTTCAGCGTAGTCATTGGTCAATGATGCTGGGGCACATCGGCTTGGCGGTAAGCGTCATTGGTATTGCTATGGTGCAAAACTATAGCATTGAAAGAGACGTTAGATTGGCACCGGGTGAACATTTCCAAATCGAAGGTTATGACTTCTATTTTGCTGGCTTACGTAATCATGATGGGCCTAATTATGATGGCTACATCGCAGACTTTAATGTCACTCATAATGGTAAACCTGTGAATACGCTGCATGCTGAAAAACGCTTCTATCGCACTGCGCGATCCATGATGACAGAAGCGGCAATCGATCGTGGTTTTACTCGAGATCTGTATGTTGCGATGGGGGAGCGGCTAGACGATGGAAAATCTTGGGCGGTGCGCATTTACTATAAGCCATTTGTACGCTGGATATGGGCTGGCGCGTTACTCATGGCTATTGGTGGAGGATTGGCGATAAGTGATAAACGTTACCGGTTTAGAAAGGCTTCCGCTAACATCGCAGCCCAAGAGCAGGAGGCGTAACCATGAATAAGAAAATACTCTTTATCCCCTTAGCGGCTTTCTTAATCCTTTTTGCTGTGTTCGCTGTTCAACTGGTCCGAAATTCAGAAGGGGATGACCCCACCAAGCTTGAGTCTGTGCTAATAGGTAAACCTGTTCCTAACTTTCGTTTAGAGGATTTGGCCGAGCCAGGAAAGTTGTATGATCAGAGTATATTTAAAGGTGAGCCACTTCTTCTTAATGTTTGGGCAACCTGGTGCCCAACGTGTTACTCAGAGCATCAATATCTCAATGAACTGGCAGGCCAAGGGGTGAAAATTATTGGTCTGGACTATAAAGATCAGCGGGAGAAAGCGGTCAATTGGTTAAATAAACTGGGTAACCCTTATTTAATCAGCCTTTATGACGGGAACGGAATGCTTGGCCTAGATCTTGGTGTATATGGTGCACCCGAAACCTTCTTCATAGATGCTAACGGGATTATTCGTTATCGACATATTGGCGATGTAAACCCGAAAAACTGGAATGGCACGTTAAAGCAAATATACGAACAAATGAAGGCAGAGGCGCAGTCATGAAAAAATTTCTGTTGGCGATATTAGTGTGGGTCTCTTTTAGCTCAATCTCATACGCTGCAATTGAAGTGTATGACTTTGATTCTCAGCAGCAACAAAAACAGTTTCAAGAGTTAAGCAATACATTGCGTTGTCCGAAATGTCAAAACAACACCATTGCTGATTCCAACGCACCTCTTGCACAAGACTTACGCCAAAAAGTCTACCAAATGACAAAAGAAGGCCAGTCTAAACAGCAAATTGTCGATTACATGGTTGCCCGTTACGGCAATTTTGTCACTTACAATCCTCCTTTTAATTGGTCCACGGCAATCTTATGGGTTGGTCCTGGGTTGGTGCTCATTATAGGGTTTGGTTTGATATTGTTACGTAGCCGAAAAATGTCCAAAGCGACTCAGGTGGGCGGTTGGGATGAGGATAAGGAGTCCAAACTCAACGAACTTCTCGATAAAAAGCAAAAAGGAGAAGAGGAGTAATGGCTATATTTTGGTTTGCGACTGTCGCTATCGTTTTATTTGGCTGCCTAATTGTCGCTTTTCCTTTGTTTAAGAGAAGCGATGTAAGAGATCAGGCGGCACGAGACGAGTTAAATAAAGCTTTCTATAAAGATCGCCTTGGCGAGTTGGCTCAAGAAGCCGACGCTGGTTTGGTGGGAAACAATCAGGAAATGGTGAATGACTTAAAGCAGTCATTATTGGATGATATTCCGGAAACATATTCTGTTGGCAAAGCACCCAATGCAGCACCCAAAGCCATTATTGTATTGTCAATGGTGTTTGTTGTCGTTGTGTCATACAGCCTGTATTTGGTTTATGGCGGTCTCAAGCAAGTACAGGATTGGCATCAGGTATCCGCACGGTTACCAGAATTGTCGAAAAAATTGATGACAGAATCTAGTCAGCCAATGACAGAGCAAGAGCTAAATGATCTCACTCTAGCCCTTCGAACTCGATTGTTTTATCAGCCTGGTGACGCAATGGGATGGCTACTGTTGGGTAAAATTGGTATTGCTAGTAGAGATAGCAATACGGCCGTTGATGCCATGCAGCGTGCTTACAAAATGAACCCTAACAGTCCAACCATACAGTTGGGATACGCTCAGGCATTAATGACATCGCAAGAAGAGAGCGATCATAACTTGGCGCGTAAGCTATTACAGGGGTTAATTGAGCAAGGTTACGCAAATTTGCAGGTGTTATCGATGATTGCCTTTGATGCGTTTGAAGGCCAGCAATATCAAAGAGCAATTGAGTATTGGCAGCAAATGCAGCGATTGATTAGCCCAGAAGATGAGCGTTACGCGATGCTAGAAAAAAGCATTGCGCTTGCCAAGCAAGAGATATCCGGTAAGACTAAGGACATAAGCCAATCGGTTCCCGTGACGGTGTCTCTTGGGCAGGGTGTAGTCGTCAAGCCTAATTCCGTGTTGATTGTTTCTGTCCATACACCCGATGGGGCGCCCATGCCAGTAGCAGCTGCTCGCTATCCAGCTAGTCAGTTTCCGGTGAAAATGGTTCTTGATGATAGCAATAGCATGATTCAAGGCCGGAAAATATCAGATCTTAGCGCTGTGATAGTAAAAGCCAGAATCGATACCGATGGGAATGTGTCGACCAAGAAAGGGGATTGGTATGGTGAGAGCTCTGTTGTAAAATTAGGGCAACCTATTAATATAATAATAGATAAACAGTTTAGGTAACCTAATAACTTCTGATTACCACAGTAGATTTTTAGGTTGTTTAGGTATATATCTTAAATAAGTAGGCCGGTTTAATAACCGGTCTTTATTTTATGGAAAAGTGTAATGAAGACTCGACGAACCAAGGTATGGCTGCTGCTACTCTTTGCATTCACACTCTCTGGTTGCGCCAGCGGCCCAGATAAAACAGCAGACGATTCTACTAACCAAGCTTCATCAGGGACTCATGTGAGTGACCCATTTGAAGGCTTTAACCGCGAAATGTGGGACATTAACTACAATTATCTCGACCCATATTTTGTCAGGCCAGTTTCTTTAGCCTACGTGAATCATGTTCCTTCACCAGTTCGTACTGGCATCTCAAATTTCTTGTCTAACTTAGATGAGCCATCAAGCATGATAAATAGCTTGCTGATGGGTAACGGCAAGCAAGCACTGGCGCATTTCAACCGCTTTTGGATCAACACCACACTTGGGCTACTTGGCTTTATTGATGTGGCTGGCGAAGCTGGCATCACCAATTATGGCGACAGAAGTTTTGGCGATGTGGTAGGCCACTATGACGTTGGTAATGGCCCTTATGTGATGGTTCCGGGATACGGGCCGTGGACAGTAAGAGAATCAACCGATTATGTTGACGATTTATACGCACCTTTGTCGCTACTCAATATTTGGGCAGCCGTTGGCAAATGGGCGCTGCAAGGTATGGAGTCTAGAGCCGCATTAGTATCCCAAGAGCCGATGATCAACAATTCGCCTGATCCATATGCATTGACTCGGGATATGTTTATTCAACATCAAAACTTTAAAGCGGAAGTTACCCCGCCAAAACCAAAAGAGAGTACTGAAGACGACGCGCTTATCGATCAGTATATGGATGGTAGCTATTAGCAAGAGGCGGGACCAATACAAAGGGCTGAATGTTCAGCCCTTTGAGTTTTGGATCAATAGCATCAACTAGGCATAGGAAATAGCATAGCGGAAAGTTGCTTCGCGATTTTGTTTACGTTTTCGCCTTGTTCACCAACTAAAATTAAGCTGCTTGAGCCAATGGGTTCGACAATGCCAGACATACCGTCTTTATTAAAATCGATGGCTTGCTTTGATTCTATATTGGTGATGAATAAGGTGACCTTACCTTTCTCTCCTTGAAACACCATATGTAAAGCATTGGAAGTGCCAAAACCGCAATGATTTAGGTAGTACACATGGTAGGGGAAAGCTTTATCAAACTGATAGGCAAACGGCTGCAATTTAGCATTGATTTGCTGTGAACTGACTTTTTCGTCTAATTTATTCACAAATGGCTTTTCATCAATCACGTGTTTCATAGCGGTGGTTTGCAGGCTCGCTTGAGCGGGAGTAACGAATACGCCGCTCCATTTGACCTGACCGACAACAAGCCCGACTACAAACGCGACAGAGGCCGCTGTTGCCATTGCTCGTTTGGTAAAATTAGCCTTAACAACGTTGTTACTGCCAGATGAGCTTTGGTTGAACAATATGCGATCGGCGAGATCGTCAGGCACATCCACATTCATTGCGTTTGCTACTAGGCTATCAAGCTCTAGTATGTCATCTGCAAATTTAGTGTTTGCGTCACTTCTTTTGAGCGCCTCCAAAACTTCATTATCCCGATATTTGGGATCTGACATTATTTGGCGGCGAAATTCTAAATCATCCATTTTGCTGCCCTCGGTTGTCTTGTGAATCTAACATTTCCTTTAGCTGGTTACGTGCTCGAAAAAGTCGAGTCATCACGGTATTTTTGTTTAAGCCCAAGATGTCACTGATTTCTTCACCACTAAATCCACCAACGACTTGCAAAAATAATGGTTCACGATAATCGACATCGAGCTTCATAATCTGAGCTTGAACCCATTCTGACTGATGGTGTGGCTCATCGCTCACTTTGGCATCGTTGCCATGTTCATCAATATCCACTAAATCAAACTGCTTTCTTTCAAATCGTCTCGCGTTTTCTCGCCTGAGTATGGTGATTAACCAAGACTTCGCGGCCTTTTCATCCTGCAAACTATCAAGAGATTTCCATGCTCTCAGGCACGTCTCTTGGACCAAATCCTCCGAGATACTTTTATCTTTACACAGCCAAAAAGCGTAACGAAAAAGGTCTCGATGATAAGCCCTGACGAGGGCTTCGTATTTTCTTTGTCTGTCCATATCTAACCGGACCGGACCATTTGGGTTTTTCTTTCCAAATATTTTTCCAAATGCCACGTGAGCCTCCGTTTTGCTCTAGAGAGAACGAGTAACAACTAGATTGACTAACTATATCCTAGCTCAACTCGAAGGGTTTATAGGGGGATAAATATGCAAGCGACAGCGTCTCACATTTAACAGAACAAGGAGAAATTGATCCTTCTCAAAGTCATCATGTGATAGCAAACTTAATTACATGCAAAATTGATCTATTTCAAAATTTATTCATGGCGACAGGTTATAGTAGCTCCTGTCATCTGGTCAGTTGTTATGACTGGCACGTTGAGCAAGATGACACTTCCTTTTGAAGGCTGACTTTACTTTCTCCTAATCAGGAAACTGATTTTTCAATTGGCGTAAGTTAATTGCTTTATATTTCTGACCACACTTTCTAGTGTGGTTTTTTTTGTTTGAAACACGAGACCGATAAGAAGAAAAGCGCCTATGACAGGATAGGCGTTGTACAGTTTTTACCATGATGCTTGGCCATAATGAACATCGGTAAGTAATCGGTTGATGCCTTTCACTTCGCTAATCGTCTTAGTTTCAACAAGCAACGTATGTTTGCCGCCTTGCAGGTAGGGAGCATCATGGCCGAAAGTGATGACCTCGTCATCGTTTCCAGTTGCAACCGCAACATGGGCAAAATACTTATTACCATTGCCTTTGGCAGAAAAAAATACAATATCTCCTCTGTTCGGTGGGTCTGAAAACATACCTTTTTTAGTTAATCCTCCTTGCACCCAAGCATCGGGAGTACCGCCTGACATGCCACTTTGCATCTGCGCGATAATTAAATCGCCCGCTTGATCTTTGGTTAAGCGTCCGGTTTCGATCCCAGCGGCGATTGGCAGGTGAAAACAGCACAGCCCACATGTCATAAATTCAGGTTGCTGGTTATTTCTGGAGTCGGTTACCCAATGGTGGAACCCTCCAGTGCCAGCAGCAATCCATTTGAAACCAAAATTCTCAAACTGTTCGAGCTTTCTAGTGACGACCTCACTCATATAAAATCTCCGATGTTATAACCTTGTTATAATGTCGTTTAAAACGTTTGCTATGTGCTTACACGCGCCTTTCAATTCTATTAATCAACTGGATAAAAATAAAAGTATAATCATTTTAAAAAGATAAGCAGGTTACACTTTGCGTGGTATTTAGTGTTGAGCATCAACAAACTGTGCGCTGAAACCACGTTTTTTTAAACGGTTGTTTGAATGATGTAACAAATCCTCTACAATGTGACCAGGTCAGACCTCTATAACAAGGAGATTTCATGAGCACGCTGGATGTAAAAACGCGCTCAGGTGAGCGAGTGGCGATTGTCGCGGGTCTTAGAACGCCATTTGCGCGCCAAAGTACAGAATTCATACAAGTTCCGGCTGTGGATCTTGGAAAAATGGTAGTCAGTGAACTAATGGCTCAAACCGATCTATCCCCAGAACTCGTCGATCAAGTCGTGTTTGGTCAAGTGGTACAAATGCCTGAAGCTCCAAATATCGCACGAGAAATTGTGTTGGGAACGGGAATGAATGTCGCGACAGATGCATACAGTGTTACGCGAGCATGTGCAACAAGCTTCCAATCTGTGGTTAATGTTGCTGAAAGTATTATGGCCGGCTCAGTGGATATTGGTATTGCTGGTGGTGCAGACTCTTCTTCGGTGTTACCCATTGGAGTATCAAAAAAATTGGCTGCAGGGCTCCTTGCGTTAAGCAAAACCAAAACGCTGACTCAAAAATTAAAAGTCCTTAAAACGCTATCATTCAAAGATTTGGCACCTGTACCCCCCGCGGTTGCTGAGTATTCAACTGGATTATCGATGGGCCAAACCGCAGAGCAAATGGCCAAATCTCATACTATTACTCGTCAAGAACAAGATGCGCTGGCGCATCGCTCTCATACTCTAGCGGCTGAAGCTTGGGAGAGTGGAAAGATCTCTGGAGAGGTGATGACGGCATTCCCTGAGCCGTATAAGAAATGGCTAGAGAAAGACAATAACATCCGTTATGACTCTACCTTAGAAGGGTATGCCAAGCTTCGTCCAGCATTTGACCGTCAGTATGGTAGTGTAACGGCGGCCAATAGTACGCCCCTGACGGATGGGGCTGCCGCTATCATGTTGATGCGAGAAGGGAGAGCGAAAGAGCTAGGTTATACTCCATTGGGATATTTACGCTCTTACGCATTCTCGGCTATTGGCGTTGAGCACGATATGTTAATGGGACCATCGTATGCGACACCTATTGCGTTAGATAGGGCGGGCCTTGCTCTCTCTGATCTTGATTTAATTGATATGCATGAAGCGTTTGCCGCTCAAACTCTGTCCAACGTCAAAATGTTTGCCAGCAAATCTTTTGCCAAAGAAAAGCTGGGCCGCTCAAAACCAATTGGTGACATTGATATGGACAAGTTTAACGTTTTAGGCGGCTCGATTGCTTATGGTCATCCATTTGCTGCCACTGGTGCAAGAATGATCACTCAGACATTACGCGAGCTCAAACGTAGAGGCGGAGGTTTGGCATTAAACACCGCTTGTGCAGCGGGAGGGTTAGGTGCTGCAATGGTATTGGAGGCAGAAGCATGAGCACGAAAACAGCGTTTAGCTTAACCATTGATGACACTGATATAGCTTGGCTTGCGATAGATGTGCCGGGTGAAAAAATGAATACCTTGCAAGCTGAGTTTGTTGATCAGATGCAAAACATTTTTCAGCAGTTGGATGAAAAGTCTTCAGTGCTAAAGGGGATGATCGTCCACTCCAATAAACCCGATAATTTTGTGGCTGGTGCTGATGTTCGAATGCTGGAATCATGCAAAAGTGCAGCAGAAGCTGAAAATTTAGCTAAACAGGGTCAGACACTCTTTCAGCAATTGTCAGACTTACCTTATCCAGTTGTGGCTGCCATTCATGGCCCATGTTTAGGTGGTGGATTGGAACTTGCCTTAGCGTGCGACCACCGTGTTTGCAGTGATTCAGATATTACTCGTTTAGGGTTGCCCGAGGTACAACTTGGCATTTTGCCGGGCTCAGGTGGAACGCAACGTTTACCGAGGCTGATTGGTTTACTGCCCGCTCTAGACTTAGTCCTCACTGGCAAGCAATTAAGGGCGAAGAAAGCCAAGAAGTTGGGTCTGGTCGATGCCAGTGTACCGGAGAGTGTTTTACTCGAGGTAGCCAAAAAGCTTGTAGAGAAACACTCAGCCAAAAAAAGAAAGCCGAAAAAAGTCCCATTAAAAGAAAACCTAATGACCAATACCAACTTGGGACGAAAGGTCATTTTTGAACAGGCTGCGAAAAAAAGCAGCAAAAAGACACGTGGTAACTATCCTGCTGTGCCTGCCATCTTAGAAGTAATGCGTACGGGCTTTGAATCGGGAATGAACAAAGGCTTAAACATAGAAGCTAAACGTTTCGGTGAGCTTGTGATGTCCTCTGAATCTAAAGCGCTGCGTTCGATTTTCTTTTCAACCACTGAGATGAAAAAAGATAAAGGGGCAGACGCCGATCCTGTCAAGGTGATAAAGGCTGGAGTTCTCGGTGGTGGTTTGATGGGAGCGGGCATTAGTTATGTGAGTGTGAACAAAGCTGGTGTACCTGTACGAGTGAAAGACGTATCCAGTGATGGGGTGCTGAACGCCTTATCGTATAGTTATAAACTGCTTGAAAAGCAAAGAAAACGTCGAATCCTGTCTAAATCACAGCTGCAAAAGAAAATGTCGATGTTGACTGGTGGTACCGACTTTACTAGCTATAAAAACACCAACATTGTGGTTGAAGCGGTGTTTGAAGATCTGGCGTTAAAAAAACAGATGATTGCAGACATTGAAAGCCATACCAACAAAAATACCATTTTTGCCACCAACACGTCTTCGTTACCCATTCACCAGATAGCTGAAGGGGCGAAAAGGCCGGAAAATATTGTCGGTTTACACTATTTCAGCCCAGTTGAAAAAATGCCCCTGGTTGAAGTGATTCCTCACGAAACTACATCGCCACAGACCATTGCAACAACGGTCGAGTTTGCCCGAAAGCAAGGGAAAACGCCTATCGTAGTCAAAGATAAAGCCGGATTCTACGTCAATAGGATTTTAGCACCTTATATGAATCAGGCAGCATTTGCCTTACTGGAAGGGGAAGAGATAGAACGTCTCGATTCAGCTTTGCTTAACTTTGGTTTTCCGGTTGGTCCTATCACCTTACTCGATGAGGTAGGCATTGATATTGGTGCCAAAATCACGCCTATCCTAGTTAAGGAGCTTGGAGTGAGATTTCAGGGCCCAGATGTATTTGACCAACTACTAAACGACGGCAGGAAAGGGCGTAAGAGTGGCAAAGGATTTTATCTGTACAAAGGGAAAAAGAAGCAGGTTGATAAATCCGTATATAAATTATTGTCACTGAGTCCACAATCTAAATTGTCGGAAGAAGAAATCTCGATGCGATGTGTACTTCCCATGCTAAACGAAGCGGTTCGTTGTTTAGATGAAGGGATTATTGCAAGCGCAAGAGATGGTGATATTGGTGCTATTTTTGGGATTGGTTTTCCCCCTTTCCTAGGAGGCCCATTCAAATATATGGATAAGATTGGGGCGAAAAAGTTGGTGGAGATAATGAACGAGCACGCGCAAAAATATGGCGACGTATTTGCCCCTTGCGACGGTCTGTTAACTCGAGCTGGAAAAGAGGAGTCATTCTACTAACGCTGAGGTAGGGCTCACTATTTATCCGATGGACAGGTAACGTAGGCGAACGTATTAGCGTTCGCCTTTTTTCTTTTGTGGCGTTACTATTCTGAAAAACTAAGTAGAAAGAAGGATTGAAAATGGAAGCGTTAGATTTGCTTTTAAATCGCCGCTCAATTGCTAAGTTAATCGCGCCCGCTCCAGAGGGAAAAGCCTTGGAGAATATCATTCGAGCAGGTTTAAGAGCGCCTGATCATGCGGGACTTACGCCTTGGAAGTTTGTTATTTCCCAAGGTGAAGGGCTACAAAAGTTAGCAGATATTCTTGTCAACGCTGCTCAATCAGAAAGTCGTGAAGAAGCGGTTATAGAAAAGCTGAAAAAGGCACCATTTAGAGCTCCGATGGTGGTTACCGTCATTGCTAAAGTTAAGCAGCACGAGAAAGTTCCACCTCTTGAACAGTATTTGTCTGCGGGCTGTGCTGCCCAAGCGATGCAGCTGGCAGCGTGTGCGCAAGGCTTTCAGGGCTTTTGGCGCTCGGGTGAGTGGATGTTTCATCCACAGGTGCATAAAGCCTTTGGGTTAGAAGCTGGTGATGAAATCGTTGGCTTCCTGTATTTAGGTACGCCAGATTGTTCGCCAATGAAAGTACCGGATAGGGATCTCAGCCAATTCGTTGAGTTTATGTAATGTTGCTTTTGAAGTTGTTGAAAACTCGTTAAAAGAAAAAGACCCAGCTCGGGTCTTTTTCAGTGTGTGTGCCGGTTAGTGAATCTTATAAGCGATGACAAAGTCGATGAATAAGCGCACTTTCTCTGGTAAATGATCTTTGTGGTTATACAGCATATAGATATCGCGCGGGTTAGCACTCCAGTCTTCCAATACTCGTACTAGATCGCCTGCCTCAATATATTCCTTCAACATGACGTCTGGCATAAGAGTAATGCCTAGCCCTTCTGAGCAGGCGATTCTGACCACATCCAAGGTATTGGCTTGGAAGCGTCCTTTGTCGTTATTAACGATGGTCTCACCAGAAGAGTTAGTCAGTTGCCACTTCAATAACGGGTGGCCTTTTAGCAAAGAGTGGCTAGAAAGATCTTCGGCGTGTTTTGGCACTGGGCTGTTCGCCAAATAATCTGGGCTAGCGACTAGGATATCTTTGACTTCACTGATTTTTCGAGCAATTAAACTTGAATCTCGTTGCGGGCCAACACGGAATATGACATCCCACTCTGTTGGGTCAAGCTGATCGGCGTGGTTACTCGTTGTAAGCTCAATATTAATGTCTGGATATTGACGCATAAACTCGTTATACATCGGCATCATAGTGCGCTTGGTTAAGTTCGATGGCGCAGATATTTTTATCTTTCCTGCCGCGCCACGGCATTCATCAGTGAGCTCTTCCGCTGTCACCGATAAACGCTGAAGCAAAGGTGAACACTCTTGAAAAAAGCGCTCTCCGGCTTCCGTCAACGACAATTTGCGAGCATGTCGATTGAGTAGTCTAAGGTTTAACGAATCTTCTAGCGCCTGAACTCTCCGTGTAATAGTTGCTACTGGAATCATTGTTTTTCGGGACGTCGCGGTATAACTACCATTTTCCACAACCAGCCTAAATAAGTTCAGATCGTCTAATTTCATTTTTCCTGACACATTTTATTGCAAATTGACATAATTTATATGTATATCAGAACTCGAGGCTTGAGTCACTTGAAGTAGCTATAATTATCGCGTATCTGTACATATGATCGTACATATAGTATTTCACGCTGAGCAAAAGCGGAATATTTGTATAATTTCCATTTCAGGACTACTTTTAAATGAGTGCTCTAAAAAAATTAAAACCATAATAATTAACATGAAATGAGAACTAGAGGCGAAAGCTTATGTACGGAACTCATAAAATGGCTACTGTGGACTCGGTAAAAACTTCTGAAAATCAGAAACTTATAATGTTGGTTGATGATGACCCTATTTTCCGTCGAGTAACGAGCGGGTACTTAACTGCTCAGGGTTATGAAGTATTGGAAGCAGAAAATGGCTTGGACGGACTTCAGAAACTGCGTACGGCAGAACCTGATTTAATATTATGTGACATCGCAATGCCTGTACTTGACGGTATTGAGTTTGTCGAAGAAGTGAGTTTGGAATACCCCTCACTCCCCTTAATCGTCGTATCCGCGACAGAGGATATGTCTGATGTTGCTAAAGCTCTTAGATTTGGCATTAAAGACTTCCTACCTAAACCTATAGGAAACCATGAACACTTAACCAGTGCGATAGAAAACACCTTGGATGACACTTTCAATCATATTGCAGATCAACGCGATTTTTCTAGTCAATGGTTCCGCGTCGATGCTGGTGATATGCCGGAAGAGCAAGAGTTGCACTGGCACCTAGACTTTTTGCAGAAAAACCCAAGTGCGGCACGGGATTTACTGCATGCTCTGTTGCCTGAAAAAGACACATCTCAAGGCGCATGGAAATGTAGCTACCGATTACTTCAATCGACTGATATCATGCCGTTGGTGTTTGATTATGCGTGGTTGATGAATGGTCAGTTTGCGTTCTATTTGGTTGACTCCGCCAATGAAGACGGGCACGGAGTAGCGACTACACTTCTAGTGCGCGCTTTGTTCCACGATTATCTACGCAATTTAAAAAGCTTTAACGCTGATTTAAAAGATATGACGTATCTTTTGGAGAAAGGCATTGAATGCTCCGATTGTGCAAGCCCAGTAAAAGCACTATTTGGTATTGCTGACCTTTCTGAGGGCACAGTATCAATCTTACCTGCAGGGTTAGATGCACAGTGGTCGAACGGATATATTTCTCAGCACATTAGCGCTGGGACGTTACTGGGAGAAAACTGTACTAAGAACTTTATTGTGTCTGATTTGCCAGTTAATAGCGCAGGCCAACTATCCTTAAATCGGTTAGGCTCAAGCAGCTTTAGCATGGATATCCATCAAGCAAATAGCGCATAAATGCTCTGAGAATCTCTTTAACAATCACACTAGGGGCCAAATTTTCAATGGCTCCTTTTTATTGGAGAACAGTTGTATTGGAGACAAAGCTTTGGTGAAACGTTGGCTGTATACCAGTCTCGGTGTTTTCTTTGTTATCTTAGGTGGTATTGGTATCATTCTTCCGCTTTTACCTACGACGCCATTTCTGTTGCTGGCAAGTGCCTGCTTTTTGCGTGGTAGCGATAAATTTAGCCGCTGGTTACACTCTCATTCGCTATTTGGTCCCATGATTTCCGATTGGCACGAGCATCGGGCGGTGGCACGTTCGACAAAAAGATGGGGATTGGTTGTCATCACTGTATCATTTGCGGTATCCATTTGGCTGGTAGCGAATCTTTGGCTACAAGCATTTCTCGTATTGCTGTATCTTGTGCTGATTTGTGGATTTATCCGCTTACCGACTCTTGAGTTTGTTGCGAACAAACGCGAGAATATCTAGCACTACCTTTTCAGAGCGACTCGTCCAATATTATGACAACAGACAACATATCATTAATCAAATCTAGCATTAAAAGCATTCCAGATTATCCCAAGCCGGGCATCTTGTTTCGCGACGTGACTAGCCTTCTTGAAGATGCCGACGCGTATAAAGCTACGATTCAACTGTTGGTTGAGAAATATAAACAGTTTGGATTCACCAAAGTGGTCGGAACGGAAGCGCGTGGTTTCCTCTTTGGCGCGCCGTTGGCACTGGAGCTTGGTATTGGTTTTGTGCCCGTGCGTAAACCTGGCAAGCTACCAAGAAAAACGATTGGCCAATCTTATGACTTGGAGTATGGCACGGACGAGTTACACATCCATGTTGATTCAATTTCGTCACAGGATAAAGTGTTGGTTATCGATGATTTGCTTGCAACCGGAGGCACGATTGAAGCGACGGTCAAATTGATTCGCCAACTGGGTGGTCAAGTAGAGCATGCTGCGTTCGTTATCAATTTACCTGAGTTAGGTGGAGACAAACGCGTTGAAGCCTTGGGCATAGACGTATTCAGTATTTGTGAGTTTGAAGGTCATTGATGTCGATGAATTGGAAGCGTTCATGAGTTACCTTGCTTTAGCACGAAAGTGGCGACCGACAACATTCCAACAGGTTGTTGGTCAAACCCATGTTTTGACTGCACTGGAAAATGCGCTAGCGCATAATCGTTTGCACCATGCCTATTTATTTAGTGGGACGCGTGGCGTAGGAAAAACCACCATTGGTCGGTTGTTGGCGAAAGGTTTGAATTGTGAGACTGGCATCACTGCCACGCCGTGTGGTCAATGTGATACCTGTATGGAGATCGATCAGGGCCGATATGTTGACTTGTTAGAAATCGATGCGGCGTCACGTACCAAAGTTGAGGACACACGAGATCTACTGGATAACGTTCAGTACAAGCCAGCTCGTGGACGGTTTAAAGTTTATCTTATCGATGAAGTACACATGCTCTCGCGGCACAGCTTTAACGCTTTGCTTAAAACGTTAGAAGAGCCGCCCGAGTATGTGAAATTCTTATTGGCAACAACCGATCCACAAAAGTTACCAGTAACGATTCTATCTCGTTGTCTACAGTTCCACTTGAAACCGATTAGTGTTGATGACATACATCAACAGTTGGAATCAATTTTAAGCAAAGAGTCGGTGCCGTTTGAGCAAAGAGCGCTTGGGCTTCTTTCTCACGCTGCTGATGGCAGTATGCGAGATGCGCTTAGTTTAACGGACCAAGCGATAGCACTTGGCAATGGGCATATCAAAGCTGCGCTCGTTGCCGACATGCTAGGCACATTAGATACAGCACAAGCGATTCACTTGCTTGAAGCGATCAGCCAAAAGCAACCGCAAGCTGTAATGGAACAGATCCAACACTTTGCGGAAAACGGTGTGGATTGGGATGGCCTTCTTCAGCAGTTAGCAGCTCAGCTGCACCGAATAGCCATGTATCAAGCCCTGCCTACAACACTAGACTCGTCCCAACCAGACGCGGAAAAAGTGGCATTGCTCAGTCGGGCGTTAAACCCGCAAGACGTTCAACTGTTTTATCAGATCGCGATAAAGGGCAGAGACGACCTACCACGCTCACCCACAGAGCGCGCTGGCATCGAAATGATCGTGCTTAGGATGATGGCATTTCGGCCAGCAAAGACGATAAGTGCTAATGTTATCAGCACGGCTACTACCGAATCTGTGGCTATCAATGAATCTCAACCGATTCATGTTGAGAGGCCTGAAGCCGCCAGTTCATCTCTATCTCAAGTTTCGTCTCCATCTCAAAGTTCAACTGAGCTTGGGCATAGTCAGGCTTCATCAATGGAGCAAAATCAGTCCATGCCCGAGCCTTCTTATCCACTAGATGAGCAGCCCCCACTGGATAGTTATCATGACATTGACACCCAGGATACTGAGGTCAATGCATCTTCTTACACACCAGAGTCTTACGCCGTTGAATCAAATCAAGGTATCGCGGAAGAGATTCCAAGGTCACAGTCAACGACGGAACAGCCTAATGAGGATGGAGAATCACAAGCTTCGTCGATTGGTAGCCTAAGGCACCAGCTACGCTCTCGGAGAAAGGGGCTTAACACAGGGGATAAAAAAGGCGGAACTGGCGGAAAAAAGTTTGAGGCGGCACGGCCTTCGCGAGATTCTGTTCTACAAAGAGTCTCACAAAAGCATGACGGAACTTCTGTCGTGTCGCAAGTGTCAACAGAACAGCAGGTTGTTGAAATTGAAACACCTGTGGAGCCATATCAGTGGAAACCCTCTCAAGTTGTAGAGGATCTCCAATCTAAAGATTCTGATCTGACTCCGAGTCAGATTAAATCCGCATTGGAGCACATCAAAACGCCAGAAATGATGGAAAAACTTGTGCAAGAGTCGGTAGAGAAAGATGAATGGGCAGCGATTATTAGCCAGTTGAATACATCTAAGCTAGTAGAGCAGTTGGCACTCAATTCTTCTTTTTCCAAGTCAGGAACGTCAATAGCGCTGGCACTAAGGCAGAGCCATGCACATTTGAATACGGATAAAGCGAAACAGGAGCTGGTTGAAGCGATTGAAAAAGTGACAGGCAATCAGCATCAGTTGACCATCGAAGTAGGAGATACAGGTCTTACACCGTTTGAGCTTCGAGAAGAAATTTATCAACACAAATTGAAGTCTGCAATCCATACTTTAGAGAATGACGAAAACGTTCGATTTTTAAAGCAACGGTTTGTAGCGAACTTAGACACAGATAGCGTACGACCTATCTAATTAGTCTGTGGGGTTGAAAATGTGATGTTTCTCCCCCATAAACAGGATGTAACCATTAAATCAGAGAGATAAACATGTTTGGTAAAGGTGGCATGGGCAATTTAATGAAGCAAGCCCAGCAGATGCAAGAGCAAATGCAAAAGCTTCAAGAAGAAATCGCAAATATGGAAGTGACTGGTGAGTCAGGCGCTGGACTTGTAAAAGTCACCATTACAGGTAGCCACAGCGTTCGTCGTGTAAACATCGACGAAAGCCTAATGGAAGACGACAAAGAAATGCTTGAAGATCTTATCGCTGCAGCATTCAACGATGCAGCTCGTCGCGTCGAAGAGACACAAAAAGAGAGAATGTCTTCACTAACAGGTGGCATGCAATTACCACCTGGTATGAAAATGCCATTCTAACGACGGTTGTTTAATGCGTACCAGTCATATGCTGGAGCAATTGATGGAGGCCTTGCGTTGCTTACCTGGGGTTGGCCCCAAGTCAGCCCAACGCATGGCCTTTCATTTGTTACAGCGAGATAGAAAAGGTGGTTTACAATTGGCCGAGGCGTTAAGCCAAGCCATGACGGAAATCGGCCATTGTTCAGAGTGTCGAACTTTTACCGAACAAGATACTTGCCACATTTGCACCAACCCTAAGCGACAAGAAAACGGTCAAATCTGTGTGGTTGAAAGCCCTGCGGATATTTCAGCAGTGGAAGCAACAGGGCAGTATTCGGGTCGATATTTTGTACTCATGGGGCACCTATCGCCACTTGATGGAATTGGCCCAAGTGATATCGGACTCGATGTATTGGATTACCGATTGGGCCGAGGCGATGTTTCGGAAGTTATTCTGGCAACCAATCCCACGGTAGAAGGTGAGGCAACGGCTTACTATATCGCAGATTTATGTAAGGCTCACGAGGTGCACGCGACGCGTATCGCTCATGGTGTGCCGGTTGGGGGAGAGTTAGAGTTGGTAGATGGTACCACACTGTCTCATTCGCTATTAGGCCGTCAGAAATTGTAAGTTCTACATGAGCGGGTGGCAAAAATGATATCAATTAATCTTCTTTTGTCACCGATTCCAGCTCAATCAATGTCAGATACGCGTCGTCATTCGAACTCCCACAAATATCCGCACAAGGTGTAAATTCTAAGCAGACTTTAGGCCGCTCTGCCTTGCCAAATAGCCTGCACAAGTTTTCTTCGTTAAGCTGAATACAACGCTGCCCAGCTGGTTTACCATTCGGCATGCCGGGTATCGGAGATGAAATGCTTGGGGCAATACAACATGCGCCACAACCTAGCCGACAATTCATAATTAGCCTCACTTATTAAGGGGAGGCGGATAGTAACAAAAATTGTTCTCGATCACACGCGACTTGCACTTTTATTCATAGAGAGTTATAAAGCCAGGCAGAATCAACCGATACAAGCAACAGTCTTATGAGTAAACCATTTTGGCAGTCTAAATCCCTCGAGCAAATGAATGAGAAAGAGTGGGAGTCACTTTGCGATGGCTGTGGAAAATGTTGCCTACATAAGCTTGTCGATGAAGATACGGAAGAGCTGTATTACACCAATGTGGCTTGCAGTTGGTTAAATAGCGACACCTGCTCTTGTAAAGACTATCCAAATCGCTTTCAATCTGGAGAAGAGTGTTTAAAACTCACTCGTGAAAGTATCCCGCAATTTAATTGGCTACCAGATACCTGTGCTTATCGATTGCTTGCTGAAAATAAGCCATTACCCGTTTGGCATCCGTTGATCACTGGTTCCAAAGATGCGATGCATAAAGCCGGAGAAAGTGTAAAAAACAAAGTGGTGTACGAAATTGAGGTAGTGGATTGGGAGCAGCACATCGTAAACCATCCTTCAAAAAATCACAGCGCGAAATAATGGCTACCGATCCTTTGTTAGCCCCTTCAAGTCCACCTCTGTGGAGAACTTAACGGTACGCAGTGATACCGAGGTGTGAAATTTTCTAATGTTAAGCTGCGTGTGTAATACACGATCGACAAACTCTTCATACGCTTGAATGTCTTTCACGCATACGACGAGCAGGAAATCATAGTTGCCAGAGACTTGATAGCACTGGGTAATTTCTGGTGCCTGATCCATGGATCTTCGAAAGCGCTGGTAAATATCGGCCTGGTCTCTATCCATTTCCACTGACACAATCATGGTCAGTGTGTTACCGACCAACTTCGGGTTGATAATCGATACATCATCCACAATAACCTTTTCTTTCCTCAAGCGCTGAACTCTTTTAAGGCATGCTGGGGCAGAAAGGCCCACTTGATCAGCCAGTTCTATGTTAGAAAGTCGGTTGTTTTTTTGCAAAATCGCTAGAATTCGCAAATCCAGTCGGTCGATATCCATAAATTCCCTTCTTGGCTAATATCACCATAAATATTTCTTAGAATGATGAAAATAAGAAATAATGATAATTAAAAACTAACATTAAGAAATTTTGTAATCCACTCCAATAGTAGAATTTCAGCATGATTTGAAATGAAATGGAGTCCGCTATGGTGAAGTTTAATCAATTTTTCTACGAGCTAGGTTGTGAAATTGTCGAGGTTACCTTAACGCTGTTTAAGATCATGATTCCCGTTATGTTGATCATGAAAGTCGTGGAGGAAATGGGTGGCATTGACGTGATTAGCCGTGTACTTAGCCCCGTGATGAATATGGTGGGTTTACCAAGTGAGACCGGGATTGTTTGGGCGACGGCCCTACTCACAAATAACTATGCAGGCGTTGCGGTTTTGCTCAATCTGGGTATTTCTCTGACCATAGCTCAAGCTTCGGTGCTTGGAAGTATGATTCTTATTGCTCACTCATTACCGATTGAAGGTGCCATTGCTAAAAAAGCAGGGGTGAGCCTTTGGAGCACCGCTTTGCTTCGTTTAGGAGGTAGCGTGCTTTTTGGCTGGATACTGAGTCAGATATATTTATATTCAGGTGCCTTGAGTCAGCCTGCTGAACTGATTTGGCAGCCAGAAGTGGTAGCGGATCCCAGTTGGTCGGTATGGCTTGTTGAACAGGCAAAAAGCTTTGCTCTTATTGCTGCGGTGATTTCAGTGCTTATGTTGGTGTTAAAACTGCTTAAAATGATGGGTGTTGAAGCGCTAATTGCCGTACTGCTGAGGCCATTGTTTCGTATTCTTGGTATCAGTACAGAATCTACGAATTTAACAATGATAGGAGTGACATTGGGGATATCTTTTGGTGGCGGTTTGCTGATAAACGAAGCCGAGAAAGGGCATATTCCAGCAAGAGAGGTATTTACATCGGTTATGTTGTTAAATTTACTCCATAGCTTAATTGAAGATACACTGCTTATCCTTCTGATTGGTGCTGATTTTTACGCAATTTTTTGGGGCAGGATAGTATTTTCGGTACTCTTGGTTGCCATTATCTCTGCCGTGGTCCGAAATTTAGACACTAAATTTTGTGAAAAATACATTTATCGCAGTGTTTCCAACACGATTTAACTCGGTTGTAAAGCGCAAGCGGTTCCTTCTAATAAGCGGGTCGAGTTTAGCTCTCCAATGGGCTAAATTTGACCATAACTTGACTTTTAATGGGAGGTCATCTCCCTATTCAGCACTTTTTTCGATCAATAAAATACCCTTCTTATTTTGCCGGACTAAGGCATATTATTTATTTATGAAGGTTTACAATGAAAAAAGCCCTACTTGCGATGACGCTAGTGGCAGCCTCCACAGCGGCATGCGCAGATACTACATTTTTTGGTGGCTCGCAGCTTGGCGTAGCGAAGTTAGGAGATAACTCCTCGGCAACTTATGGCTTTCACCTTGGGGCTAGCTTGACTCGCTATTTGGGTGTTGAAGCGGGCTATCAATTTAATGGAAAGTTTGATCAATCGGGCTACAACAATACTTCTGACGACATTAAAGTAAAAGCGAGATATTTGGCTTTACGGCCAAACGTGGACATCGGTCGGATGAATATCTATCTTATTGCTGGTATGGATGATTATCAGATAACAGGTGCTCAAAACTACACTGAGACTCACACTGATCCTATGTATGGTGCTGGTGCTGAATATCACTTTACGCCAAGATTCTCACTTGGTTTGGGCTATACAACCTATCAGATGGAGCACGATGACATCCACGCTTTGACAATGAACTCTAGTTTCCATTTTGGTTAATGGAACATGAGTCAAGGTGATTTAAAGTTGATAGCGACTTAGGCTTTCATCGAACGATAATCGATTTAACAGCTCACAGGATGTCTCACAGCTTTCTTCTTTGAATTGGACGCCGTACTTCCAATAGTGGTTGCTGCGTTTCTTATTTTTGATGGTGCCGTGTAGAACAGTTTCATTTTCCTCTTCGTCATCGAGTTTGATTTCAATGCTGTCGCCAAGTTTATAACTCTTGTTTTCAAGGTCGATGACTACCTGGCAGCCACTGGCGGAAAAGTCACGGATGACACAAGCATGCTTATCCTCTTCAGGATTGATAATGCCGGGTATCAAAATTTCTAGACGTGCTTCAGCTCGTAAACCGAATACAGCGTCTGCTTCGGTAGGCAGGGTGATGAAAACGATGCTCTTGCCTGAACCCTCTAATGGCATAATAAATTCAAGTTGGCTCTTGAAATATATCCGAGCACCTTCTCCCTTCTGAGAAAGGGCACAAGCTTTGATCGGATTACCTTTTTGAAAATACAATTGAAATTGCTCTTGAGTGATATCTGGCGTTTCAAAAAGCACGTAGTTGTGAGAATGCATGCCGACGTACTTAGAGCGGCATTTAAGCGGTTTTTGGTTTGCGGTTGCGATGTAAAAAGCTAAGTCGCTTAAAGGTGAGACCAGTGACAGTGCATCTTCTCCTTTCATGACGGAGTTTTCTTTTGGGCCTTGATCGGCCGAAGTTTTTTCTTGTTCTGTTTCAGTCTCTTGGTCTTGTGCCTTTTCGGCTTCTTCTGCTTGGTTGCTTTCAGGTGCCGAGTCCGCCTCCTGCTTTGTTTCAGTCACAGGTTCCCCTGCCTCTGGTGCGGTTTCTATCTCTTGATCTGATTCATTAGCTAACTGAGTCATCTTTCATTCTTATTCTTGGCAAGCCATGTATAGTAAAGATACGACAATTTAACAAAATTTGGTGAAAAATAACTCAATTTGTGAGCTATTTTGGCTGGCTGCGAAACGAGTTTACCGAATTTCGTTTTACTCGGGATGCCATCGATATTGCTTGAGTCGAATTCGGCCATTTTCACTGATATTGACCTCTTCTTGTTCTAATAATTTTCTTTGCCTAGACGCAGCCTCACCTTTTAAGGAGATTTTCCCTTGGCTATTAATGACTCTAAACCAGGGTAATTTCGAGTCCCTTGGCATTTTGCTGAGGGCTTTTCCAACATGTCGTGCATAGCCCGGATAGCCTGCCATACGAGCCACTTCCCCGTAAGTGGTTACTTTCCCTTGAGGAATTTGAGAGATCACAAGCATGATCTGCTGTAAAAACTGGTCCATACTAAAAAAGTCCTAATTCAAAAAAGCTGCCAAGGATAGGTATAAGGAGAGGGCATGGTATTATCGATGTTTCAATTTGTATTCACCACTTTTCTTGCTGTTGTATGTGCTCGAGCTATCAGTTTAGGCGAAGGGGATATCCCAGTGTTAGCCATGCTTATTCCCGCATTGTGGATAATGCCTGAGCGAAAAATTGCTGGCGCGGTAATGATAGTAGCAATGACTGCCTACGGATTTACTTTGCCCAATCAGCCCGCCTCTGTATCGATTGCTGTCTGGATTATAATGCCATTATTAATGGTCATTTTCTCGAAAAGAAGCAGTGTGGGTGTGGTTTGGACCGCAGCACTTATTGTCGTCACGTTGCAAATTGGTCTAATGGTAACTCAGTCTTCAGGCAAAGTGTCTGGCAGTGCAATGATGACGGCTATCCAGACCTTTTCTATTGTCGCCATTTGGTGGGCAGCGAATAATTGGAAACCGACCAAACAACGCAGGTGGTGGTCTCTGATTTTAATTTTACCGCTATGGGTAGCTGGTTTATCCTTTGCAGCCGTTTTGTCTATTGCCCTGATCGGTATTATGGCTTCAATGGAAAGCTACATTAAGCCCAAATTCGAAGGATGGAATGAGCTGCTGTGCTGGGTCTTGCCGACCATCGCATTTGCATCCATGGTCGTGTCACTGGACATTGATGTACCGAGCCCAGTATTTGTTGTGTGGATCTGCTTGCTAGCCACTGCATGGATGACAGACTATATCCTGCGTGCAGAAGAAGAAAATGAAGAATTGTAAGTTAAAGTCGGTTGGTAGTGCGGTGTGCATGGCGTCATTTGGCGATAATCCATCCCGGTTTGCACATTTGCTAGTCAGTCGTACATAATTAGAAGAATTTTCTTTGTTTTAGTCTTGATTTGAGCTTACGTATGCTTGATAATCCTCACCACTTGCTAAGCGTTAAAGCGCTATCAAAACAGAATCTATGGAGGCTCTGGTCCTCCCGCAACAATAGCTCGTGAACTCGGTCAGGACCGGAAGGTAGCAGCCGCAGCGTGTGACTTGTGTGCCGGGATGTGGCTGGAGCTTCCACCCTTTCTATTATCGCCATGCTACATATCTATAATAATGGCGACTTTCGTTTATAGCTCTACGTATCAACCAGTACATAGTCTCTTCTTTTGGGTATTATTTACCTCGATAAAATTTTATTATTAAATTAATCAAAAAAGATTCATTCATCTAGTTTATTGCGTGACTGTCTGAATACAAATTGTTCAGTTTATTATTAGACTTTTCTTGACTTCACTCCCTTTCACACTCATCATACCAGTTAATAACTCATTGTACTGACACCATTATCCGATCGAAACAGTTGGTATGGTTCAAACAACAAATGCTCTTAACGTGATTTTCTACGTATAATTAATATGCGCCACTTATTGCATATTTGACCAAAACTGTCTGTCCTATGTATTCTAAATTGCATATGGCAAATTAAATTGGGTGAGTAAGCTTAATAACACCCAAGTCTAAGCCAAGAAGAGCGTGTTTTTACTGAAAACCAACCTGAACCCATCGCTACTACTCGACTATTTCGATTCCGTGAGCTTGAACGTTTACTGTTAGGTGGCAGGAAGGTGATGCCAATTATTACTCTGACGAGTATGAAGTTGCCCAGTAGAGCCTCTTCGGCTTCTTACAACGAAGCGCATGGAAGCCTTAGTATGCGCAGTTAGCTCGATGATATCTTTTTATCGTGAAGCTAATGCTCAAATTTCTACACGTGAAATTCAAGGTTAACATTATGGTTAATTTATTTACCAAATCCAAAGATGACCAAGCCAACGCCGCCTCAAAACAATCTGAAGAACAACTAAGGGTGAATAACCTTATTTCAGAAAACGATAGCCTCTTCAAAAATGTTCAAAAGGTGATTAGTCAGCTTGGTGAAGGCGTAACCAAAGATAAGCTGTCGAAACTTCTTGGAATTTCTGTAGAAAATGCGGGAATTGAGTTTCCGATGAAGGATGGACGTATGGTCGTTTTCGATTTAGTGACGGTGGATCCAGAATCAATTCTTAAACGTACCCATGTTCATGGTTCCAATGATCGGGAGCAAGAAGCTCTACACAATCCAGAATCGCTAAGTGATTTGATGTCAAGCATCGGCCATACGGGAAACTTTCTACCTGGTGTAGCCAATTTGCGGGATGACGGTGATTTTGATGTTATGGATGGTTCACGACGCCGATTGTCTACTTATTATAAACGGGTACCTTACCGCCTATATGTTCCTCGCGAGCAAATTAGTATGGCTGATGCAAAGTACGTTGCGGACTTATCGCTGTTGCAAAAAGCTCTATCTTATCGGGAAAAGGGTAGGGCTAATGCTAAAGTGATGCAAAACAATGGGTTCACAGAGGTAAAAGAACTGGCCGTCTATCTTTATGGAAATGGCTACGATAGAAGTGAGTATGAGACATTACGTGTACAGATAAGTGCCGCACAAATACCACTGTCCTTGTGTGAGTTGATCCCCGACTACAACAACTTGACGGTTAGGCAGTATAAAGTACTCATCAAAGTTAACGACACTTTCCAAGAAAAGCCCAACGATTTACTTGAGTTTATACATAGTTTGAAAAGTCGCTTAGATGGGGTCGATCCTGGAAAAGCCTTAACGGTGAAAAAGCGCAAAGCGGCGTTAGTTTCAGAAATTGAGACGGCAAGGCTAGAGTTTCTAAACAAGAGTAAATCTGGAGAGAATACTACGGGCACGGTTGTCACGACTTTGGCTAAATTCAAAGACAAGAATAAAAGTATCAAAAAGGTTACCAAAGGAGAAAGTACTACATTTCAGTTTAAGCGAGGCGATAAGGCGCTGATTGAAGAAATTGAACAGCTTATCGAACAAAGAACGAAATTCAACCGCTATACATAATATTTTTGTATCTTTTTGTTCTTTGTGATTGTCCGTATGAATACAAACTGTTTGTATCCCATACGGTTTCATTAAAACCAGTAATATTTATGAATCGATATTATAAAACTCGCTATTTTAGCCAAGGCGCTCGCAAAGTTTGAATTTTTATTTTTGAGTAAAGTTGAGTGATTGTCACGTTTATCGTTAGGACTGTTCATATACTAAATATCTGCGTTATCAGGACGTTTTGATGACGCATTTTATTAGCTAGATAAGCAACTTGATTCTTTGCAATAGAGTTCACTGTTGGGTATCCAATTTAGGCGTAATTCCTATTTTTTATTGTGATAATTTTTTGACGGACTTTGCCCTACGAAAGAGTTGTTAGGTATATAGACCAGATATATCTAAATATTGAAGTTGAGCCAATACATTAAAATGTAAAATAGTTAGAGAATGTAAATACAGTATACTATTTCTGGAACTGGTTTAACGAAAATCAAGTGTTCTACTATTTATCCAGGCTCTATAGAGCTCTTTATCGAAGTAAAAAATAAAAAACCATGTAATGCTTATGTTAACTTTTGGAGTGATTTTGATATTAGTTATGACAAGTATACTAGATATTATTTTCTGGATTTTATTTTAAGGAACAGTCAATGCACTCATATAATAATTTTATTCTATTGTTATAAACTTATACTGATTATATAGCGTTGTATATATCGCTATGGAAACATTTCTCCTGGGCATAGCTTATTCTACTTGTCCTGCGTTATGAGTCGAGGATATGAGATTAAATTGAGTATTATGACTAAGGTTTTCCAGAAAGGTTCAGCTCGTTCTGTATGTTTTTTATGAATTTTTGTAAAAATAATATAAAGGTAATTATGCCATAAAGCTAATGATTAAATATTATTATGATGATTGATTTATCTTATCATTAAAACTGGCATCTTTGCTGGCTCTATTATTTGTTAGCTTTCAGTTATTTTAATGTGATTTTGGTTTGGTGTTAGTTGATAATTCTCGTATTTGGAATTTAAAATACTATTATTGTTCACTTACTTTTTTGTTATTAATTCATATAGAATAAAATTAAAGTAAACGTTAACCTTATTAAACCGTAAGGTTCGTCTTATTTTTACTCATTAAAAAACACTAGGTTGTGATCCAGCAATCTTGCTCTGTGTTTGTATTGCTTCAGTGCAATTATCAAAAAGTATTGTCAACTATCAGTTGAGACATAATTCATTCATTATGAGGATACAGCTATTATGACCAAAGCCATTGTATTCCCCGGGCAGGGATCTCAAGTACTCGGTATGGGAAGAGAGCTATTTGAGTTATTTCCTGAATTAATAAAATCCGCCGACTCGATACTTGGGTATTCCATTGTGGATTTATGTCTCAGAGACCAAGATGGGCTGTTAAATAAAACTGAATACACTCAACCCGCACTATATGTAGTTAACATATTAAATTACCTAAGAAAATGTCGATTACAAGGTGAGGATGAGTTAGTTACGTATTTGGCTGGACATTCTCTAGGAGAGTATTGTGCACTCTTTGCTGCTGGAGCATTCGACTTTGATGTTGGCTTACGACTGGTTCAACGTCGAGGTGCTCTAATGAGTCAGGCTCCTAAGGGAGGAATGGCAGCAGTATTAGGGCTATCCGTTGATGCTATAAAAGACATTCTCTCACAAAATCAAATTGATAGCATTGACCTGGCCAATATTAATTCCTCAGAGCAAATCATTTTGTCTGGCCTTAAAGATGATATAGAGAGCCCGTTAATTAATCGTCTCTTTACTGCAGCGGGAGCGAGTTACTTCCCTCTGAATGTTAGTGCGGCCTTCCACTCTCGATACATGAAAGGAGTAGAGAAAACATTTGCCGACTTCCTTGCAAGCTTTGAACTGCGCCCTTTACAAAAAAAGGTCGTCGCCAACGTTACGGCAAGGCCATATCCTCAACAAGGATACGCAGACCTGCTTTGTAAGCAGATCTCTAGCCCAGTTAAATGGTATGAATCGTTATCCTGGATGCTGAAGCAGGGTGTGAACAAGTATGAAGAAATGGGGCCAGGTACAGTATTAACCAAGCTAACCGATCACATCCTCAAATCACCACTGCAGATAAAAGAAACGCCGGTTAAAGATTCACGAACCCCAGATTTACACCAATCTCAACGACCGCAAAACCTGCCTATAGAAAGAGGGATCGTGTTCATGTTTGGTGGCCAGGGAATGCAATATTTTCAGATGGGTAACGAGCTATATCAAAAGAATGAAGTTTTTCGCCGTCAAATGGTCGCTTGCGATGCACTCGTTAGGAGTGAGATGGGTTACTCAGTCATTGACGTTATTTATAACCCGTCAAGTACGATGGACGAGTCGTTTGACAACATACTTCATACCCATCCAGCGCTTTTCTGTGTGGGATATAGTTTGCACGCCATGATGCAGAGTCTAGGCGTCCATCCAGACAGTATTTTGGGCTACAGCTTGGGAGAGTTTGTTGGCTTAGTGGTATCTGGATGCTTGTCTTGGCAAGAAGGCCTAATGGCAACTATTCGGCAAGCTCAGCTGTTAGTAGAACGTGCTCCTGATGGCGGCATGATGAGTATTCTAACCCCAGTTTCTCACTATGAACAACGACCAGATCTCTACGGAAGAGCAGAGGTGGCTGGCGTGAACTTCTCTGATAACTTTTGTATTTCTGGCACCACTGATGAATTGCAATGGGTTAAGCAAAACCTGGACAGGGAAGGAATCACCTCCTTGATGCTTCCAGTGCGCTATCCCTTTCATTCAAGTCAAATGGAACAGCTTAAGCCTAAGTGGCACACCATATTTGACGGGATTACTGCCTCTGCTCCTAGGATTCCCTGTTTTTCTTCGGCTCATCGGCGTGCGGTTACTGCTGAGGACATGCAGGATATTACAAGTTTTGCTTGGAATATTATGCGCCAAAGTGTGTCTTTTTATCAGTCCATCAATCAAAACTTTAGTGATAGCGCGGATATCACCTACATCGATCTGTCACCCAGCGGGACACTGAATAATTTCATTAAATACTCGAACAAAAAGCACAGCCACAGTTGCGCAACCATTAACCCGTATGGGAGAGATGTGGCAAGTGTTGAAAAGGTTGTTTCAAGTCTGGCTAACCTTGTCGCTACAAAACCTGATCCAGCAGTACTTTGATAAGCAAACCACCTGGAAGCAATAGAGAGGCTCTACGACAATGAAATCATTTTATCAGCTTTTCAGCGAACACGTTTTACGTTGCCCGGATGCGATAGCAGTTCAAGATGAACATGAAAGCTTAACTTATATACAGCTTGACCGTCGAAGTATTCAATTGGCCAGTTATTTGCAATCTCACTTGATCACAAAGGGTTCCAGAGTTGCATTGTTGATGAATAGATCCGTTGACCTCGTTGTCAGCATGTTAGCCGTTGCCAGAATGGGAGCCGCGTATATTCCGCTGGACCCAACGTTTCCCGCTGAACGGCTTATAAGGATGCTAACAGATAGTCAGGCTGACCTAGTTATTACCAAAGACGACTTTACTGGAATTGATATTGAGCGCCTGAAGCAAACCAATCAGCACTTAGACCTTCGCCAATATAGTGCTGAGGCTTTCAAACACGAGCATCAATTTCAAGAAGTGGAGAGCTTTGCTAATCAGCTTGCTTATATCATATACACATCTGGTAGTACTGGGCAGCCTAAAGGGGTGATGATATCTCATGGTTCCCTAAGTAACTTTTTGCTTTCTATGGCAAAAGAGCCAGGTCTTGTACAAGGTGACTTGCTGCTCTCTGTGACCACTCATAGCTTCGATATTTTTGGCCTTGAAATATGGTTGCCTTTAATCACAGGTGGGCAATGCTATTTGTGCCCAGATAAATCGGTCAATGATGCTCAAAGGCTTGTTGCGCTAATTCGTGACCTTAGCCCGGCATTAATACAAGCGACACCAGCGACTTGGTCGATGTTATTTCAAGCTGGTTGGACTAATGAAGAAAAGGTGAAAGTCTTGTGTGGCGGCGATGTAATGCCACGTACTTTGAAAGAGCATTTTGACCGTCATGGCTGCAATGTTTGGAATATGTATGGCCCGACAGAAACAACGATATGGTCAACAATATGCCAGCTACCATCAGGCAAAGACATTTCTATCGGTAAACCTATCGACAATACTCAGGTCTATGTGGTTCGAGATGATATCAGTTTGTGCGATACAGAAGAGCCAGGTGAGCTTTGTATCTCGGGGATGGGGCTTGCGATGGGGTACTGGAACAATCCTGAGCTGACGGCAGAGAAGTTTATCGATAACCCATTTGAACCTGGTGAGCGATTGTATAAAACCGGCGATCTGGCTTATTGGGATAAGCAGGGCGATCTTATGCACTTAGGACGTTTGGACCATCAAGTGAAAGTGCAGGGCTATCGCATTGAGCTAGGCGACATTGAAGCGAGCCTCGATCAACACTTAAGTATTGAAAGTGCTGTTGTGGTTGCAAGGAAAAATAGTACTTCAACCCAACTGGTTGCTTATTTGGTCTCTGCAGATGGCACAGAAGCGGTGAACAGGCCTGATGCTAAGGCACTTAAGCAATATTTGTTGGATCGCTTGCCAGCTTATATGGTACCAATGTTCTTTCAGTACATAGATTCAATCCCACTCACACCTAACGGCAAAGTGGATAGAAAAGATCTCTCACAACGCTCAATTTCTTTGCGAGAGAATGATGTCCCGTCTGTCTCAAACATTACACAGTTCATCGTATCTGAATGGTCATCACTTCTGGATTTGGAAGGCATTGATGATGAAGCAGTATTTACTGAAATTGGCGGAAATTCTATCGCTGCCAATGCTTTTATTATCAGGTTAAATTCCCAATTCGCGATCGAGATGACGCTCGAGGGTCTTGTTAGGTATGAGACACCGAAATCGATTGCCAATCAAGTTCAGCTGATGATTCGTAACGGTGCTAACAAGTGTGACAAGAGATCTAAAAATACCGGGTCTACCTCTTTGGATGCATCTCAATCGGAAGCTGAGTCCATCGGAAGTAAAGACGTCGCTATCATAGGTATGGCAGGCCGTTTCCCAGGAGCTTCCTCGTTAGATGAATTCTGGAACAATATAGCGACAGGAAGGAGTGTCATTACTGAAGCCCCTGAGGATAGACTCTTTTGGTTGAAAAAGGACACGACCGACAACTCGACTCCTTTTTGGGGAGGGTTTATCTCTAATGCATTTGATTTTGATCCCGGCCATTTTCACATATCACCCAAAGAAGCTGCCATCATGGACCCCCAACAGCGTCTTATGTTGACATGTGTTTGGCATGCCCTCGAAGATGCGCGAATTGCTCCAGCCGAATTTTCTAAAAACAAAACAGGGGTTTTTATTGCAGCGGCGCCAAATGCTTACGCTGAACGTGCAATACGTAATTCGGACAATGTCGGCTATTTTGCGACCTCTCATCTCTCCTCTATGATCCCGGGTCGAGTATCCTATGTATTTGATCTTATTGGGCCTAGTGAAGTGGTTGAAGCGACGTGTTCATCATCGTTGCTTGCCGTTCATCGAGCCGTTAAATCCATTCGAGAAGGCGAATGTGAACAGGCTATTGTTGGCGGTGTTAACCTGCTTTTGTCAGCTGACTATCACAACAGTTATGATACAATGGGATTGCTGAGCCATGACGGAATGACTCGATCTTTTCAGCAGGATGGCCGTGGATACGTACGATCCGAAGCTGTCGCGGCTATCATACTTAAACCTTTGCACAAAGCGATTGAAGATGGTGACGAAATTCATGCGGTGATTAAAGGGACAGGAGTGAGTCATGGAGGCAAGGCGAGCTCTTTGGCTGCCCCTAACCCAAGAGCGATTAACATGGCGTTATCAAGTGCGCTTCAAGACAGTGGGCTTCCCGCGGAAAGTATCGATTATCTTGAAATGCATGGTACAGGTTCAGTCATTGGGGACAACGTTGAGTTTGAGGCGACCAATAATGCTTATGTACGCCAGTCTAACAATACTGAATATCACACTCTAGGTAGCCTTAAACCCGTTATGGGGCACGCGGAAGTTGCATCTGGTATGGCCGCTTTATTTAAGGTCATACTCGCTATGCGTCATGGTGTCATGCCAGCTATTCCAGGGCTGGCGAACAGTGCAAAATCTGTTTCTGGTGCTGACTTCCATCTTTCAGATGAAAATAAAGCTTGGAATAAAAACCTTAGACGTGCAGGGATAACCAGTTATGGTTTTGGCGCCGCCGCCCACCTCATTCTGCAAAATGCTTCTACTCCGCATTCTCAAAATGCTAAACCAATAAGTACTCTTAAGTCGGATATAAATTCCTATCTATTTGTGTTTTCTGCTCGCACAGAGACTCAGCTTGAAGTTCTTCTTGATGATATACTGAGCTTTTTTAAAGCTAGCCAGGATTTACGTGCTTTGGATTTGGCTTATAGCTTAGCGGTTGCACGCCAGCCTATGAAGATGAGATTTGCAGTACTTGCTTCTTCCGTCAAAGAGTTAGAAGAACAAATACGTTGCTACCTACACATATTGCGTGCTCAATCCGATCCTGATCATTTCAATCTTCCTAAATTCTTATTCTGTTCGAAAGGATTACCCGGCGCTATGGGCGCGTATGTTAATGCATCTGGACAAGAGGCAAGCTTGGCTATTGATTGGGTGGGTGGTGGAGATGCGTCATTTTCTTCCCTGTATCAGGATAAAGGCGCGGCTCGGATTGCATTACCGCCATATCCGCTACAGCAGAAAACATACCGTCTTACTCAACACCATCAAGTCCACGTATCGCGCAGCAGCGCTTTAGATACGCAAGACAATCAGAACAAAGCCAAGAGAATTTGTGTTATTGGCGCTGGCCCTGGTGGACTGGTCATGGCGAAATCATTACTAGAAGAAGGCCAACTGCCTACGATTTATGAGAGCCAAGTGCAATTAGGTGGGGTCTGGAATCTCTATCAACACAAAAACAGCGGCGTTTACAAAACGACTCGATTCCAAAATTCTAAAGACACTAGCTTCTTTTCTGACTTCTATCCTGAGATGGCAAAAGACATGTTTCCTGGAGTCTCCGATGTTCGTGCTTATCTTGAAGCGTATGCCGAGCATTTTGATTTAAAGCGTTATATCACACTCGATACTCGAGTTGTTTCAGTCAAACAGCAAGGTGAAAAGTGGAAGGTAGTGGTTGAAAGCGGCGGTAGCCAGAGGACAGAAACTTATGATGGTGTGGCACTTTGTGCGGGACGTTACCACACTCCACGTAAGGCTAGGATACCGGGTTTAGATAATTTCAAAGGTCAGGTCATCCACGCTGGGCAATATTATGACAACGATCTGTTCAAAGGGAAGCGTGTTCTTGTTGTAGGTAATGGTGTAAGTGGGATGGATATTGCTGGTGAAGCCAGCAAAGTTGCGGATAAAGTGTTTTGGAGTATCCGGTCCAAAAAATTCATTTTGCCACGTATGGTCGGTTTTTTACCCAATGATTTTGTTTCACCGGCCTACCTATTGATGCCTGAAAGAGATAGAGCGCAACGAAACTTAGATAGGCTGGAGCAAGCCGTTCCTGACTACCATAGCTCTATGCAGGGTAGCGGTATGATGCCTAGCCTAGAAGAATTTCGCGTGCACCCTTTTATCCATATCAATGAAGAAGTCGCCGGGTTGGTTGATTCTGGGCGCATTACTACGCTCTACGGGCAGGTAGAGCAGTTTAATGAAACATCTTGTATTCATGAAGATCGCTCTCAAGTGATTGCTGACATTGATATTGTTGTTTTATGCACAGGTTACGATACCCGCGGTGGTATGCGTTGCCTTGAAGGCATCGATCCGGCTAAGGACTTTGCGATGGGACTGTTTTACCGAGAAGAGCCCATGCTGTTTAACCAGAGCGCATTGCAGGAAATAGGCGTCATTGGCACATTTCCTTATCTAGAAATCGTCTCTCGTTGGTATGCGCAGGTAGCGTCTGGAAACTATCGCTTGAGCCAAACGGAGCTTTCAAATCAAGTGGATCCCAATGCCATCATCATGGTGCCAGTCACTTGTCTTATTATCGGTATCAAACTGGGCTTGGTACCTGATCCAAGAAAGGCGTTTAAATCCTTCTGGTCTTATCTCGCCTCGCCTTGTTTCCCCGCTCAGTATCGGTTGTACGGTGCACACACCAGTGCCAAAGCGACTGATGTACTAGAGAGAAGTCGCAAACGAGCATTTATTGATGACGAAGCTCGTGAACCCGAAATCCTCAACGTAAAACTCCGGATTATCGCGGGTTTAGGCGATGAGGCTATGGGGTACCTACATGAAATTGGCGAGATATCCGCTGAAGAATACTCTGAGGCTAAGGCTTTGGCTTCGGAGGCAATCACCCTTGATTGGGATAGTCAGTTTTTGCACCCAATTGCTCCGTCAAAAGGGCAGCTTGGGCAACCCAACGCCATAGACCCTTCAACTATCCGATTTCATGAATTGGCACGACGCCTGGCGAACAAGGAGTTGTCTGCTCAGGACTTTGTAAAAGAACTGGAGCTTCAAGTAACAGAGGCAACACTATGACATATATAGACACTTTCGTAGCAGATGTTCAAAACGGTTTGATAAATTTTGAAGATTCGGTTTCCATCATCGCCAATATCTCTCAGGCAATGGATAAGGTTACAAGAGAGGAACAACCAGAACCGGGGTTGGATATGGAAGCCATTGTCGATGATGTTATGGCAATATTATGCATGACATTAGGCATCACCGACGAGGATGTTAGTCCAGATTCTAGTTTGTCAGACTTTGGTTTTAACTCTATTTCTCTCACTGAGTTTTCCAAGCTGCTCTCGCTGCGATATGGGCAACTCAACCTACCGCCATCTTTCTTCCTAGAAAATCCATCCATAGAAGCGGTTGCTGGTTTTATAGCGCAGTCATGTGGAGCTAAACTCAACGCCAATGAATCCACTCACAGTGAGTCGGTACACGACCTTATTAGTGACAAGATTAAAGAGCACTATGAGTATCGAGCTGCTCATCAGAACATAGAGCTAGATCTTGAACCGAACGAGGCGTTTCATCCGGTTAGTGAAAAGAAGAAAGGCATCAGTGATATAGCCATTATCGGTATGGGCGGACGCTTCCCTCAATCCAACGATATTGCAGACTTTTGGCAAGGCCTATTAGACAACCGCTCTTTTATTTCGGAGATCCCGAAACAAAGATGGGATTGGCAAGCCATATTTGGTGAGCCTGAATCGCCCAACAAAACCGACTGCCACCACGGTGCTTTTATAGATGGCATTGACGAGTTTGATCCGCTTCATTTTAATATCGCGCCAAGCGACGCAGCCCTGATGGATCCTCAACATCGGCTAGCCATGGAAGTGGTGTGGGAAACGTTGGAAAATGCAGGCTATAACCCTGATCAGTTGCGCCGTGAGAAAATCGGCGTATTTCTGGGTATTGAGCGTAAAGATTATGCTGACCGTATCCGGGAGCAAGGGATTGAGGTCGACGGATATCTCAATACCGGAAATGCCCATGCGATGTTGGTTAATCGTATTGCCCATTTTTTTGATTGGACGGGGCCTGCTCAAGCGGTAGATGCCGCATGCTCTAGTTCGTTTGTCGCTCTCGATGAAGCGATACATGCTGTACGTTCAGGAAGAGCCAATGTGGCGTTGGCAGGAGGGGTTCACCTTACGTTGTCTCCAGATGTGAACATCTATAACCGCAAGCTTGGGCTTTTTACGGGTGAAGGGGTGGTTCGTCCGTTTGATAAGCATGCAGACGGACATTTCTTCAGTGATGGCCTTGGCGCAGTGTTGATAAAGCCATTGGCTGATGCTGAGCGGGACGGTGATGAAATATACGGTGTGATTCGTGGCATGTCTGTTCGTCATGGTGGGCAAAGCCTGTTCCTCACTGCACCTAACAGTGAAATTCATGAAACGGTTATCAAAGATGCGTTAACGGAAGCCCGTTTAGAAGCTCGAGACATCGACTATATTGAAGCTCAGGGGACGGCAAACCCTATTGGTGATGAAATTGAGCTCAAGGCGTTTAGCTCTGTTTATACTCAAGAAAGTGCCCCTCACTTGGGCTCCATCAAAGGTCACGTAGGCCATTTTTCTGGTGCTTCTGGGATCATCTCTCTCATAAAAAGCATCTTATGTTTGAAAAACGATACGTTGGTGAAAACGGCCAACTTCACTGCTTTGAACTGGAATGATGAACAGGGAACCTTTCCTTGCCAAATAGTGACAGAAACCACGCAGTGGTCACCCAAGCTAAGTAATGGTAAACGTGTTCCTCGTCATATTGGCGTTCACAATTATGGATTTGGTGGTATCACCGGACACGCAATCTTGGCTGAGTACCTAGGCGATAAAAATCAAGCTGCCACTGAGAAAGGGAGCAAAGAAGAGCATGCTGTCGTTTTATCTGCTAAAAGCAAAGCACAGTTAAGCACTCAAGCCAAACAACTGTACGCGTATTTAAAAAATGGAACCAGTAACATCTTTGGTCAGAACGATACTGACCTTCGAGATCTTGCGTTCACCCTTCAAACAGGGCGCAAAGCCTATGAATACAGGTTGGTTATTTTTGCCGTATCAACAGAAGAGCTTCAACAGCGACTGGAACGTTATTGCGAAAATCATATCGACGAGCGCTATGTTTTAGAGCGTTCGGCTAGCACAGGTAAAGACGTGCGAGCACTGTTTGGTTCAAAAGAAATGGTAGCAACGCTTGCGACTTGGGTTACCGATAGAAATATTCGCGGCTTAGGCCAAGTATGGTCACTTGGGGTATCGGTAGATTGGAGCGGTCTTTATTCTCATGCGCCTAAGCCAAGGAGAGTGGCACTTCCAACCCATCCTTTTGAGCGTAAGAAGCTTTGGTTTACTCAAGTTGAAAGCGAGATAAATCGGCGTACAGACATCAAAACAGAAAGTGCTTCAGTCACTCCCATGTTGCATGTCAATACTTCAAGCTTCTTCGGTCAGTCTTATCTATCACATTTTTCTAGCTACGATAGCTGCTTTGATCAAACCAATCATAATGGGACGACTGGCTTTCACTCACTGTGTTATTTGCAGATGGCCGCAGAGGCTGTGAGCCATGCTCTTCAAGTCAATGGTGAGTTAGTCAATTTGTCTGTTTTAGATGTGACTTTTGCTGAGCCTCTTGAATTAGAACAGGGTAATCAGGTTTCGCTCATTACTCGTGTGGAGCCAAATGCTGATCAGTCAGTGAATTGCCGCATTCTCCGTCATCAGCCAATGGATTCACCCATAGATGAAGAAGAGATGTTTAGTGCTACCCTAGTGCTGGAAGAGACATTGGCCCCCCCTCAAGTAGATAGAGACAAATTAGCGGCTGGTTTCGAACAGTGTGAAATCAAGCTTTATGAAATTGATCAGCCGGGCTGTGTTGATACAACAGACGCTTGGATATCCAAGGTTTTGCTTCCAGCACTCGCGTTGCCGAACACTCACATACAATCTCTTAACAACGCGGTTTTCTATGTACCTGTGGGTCAATTGACCAAGTCGGCCGCTTTTGTCATCAGTGTGATTGATACCGATAATGGCAATTGGTTGAACGTGAATGTTTGCGATAAGGAGGACCATTTACTCTTAAGCCTTCATGGCTTATTGGTTATTGAAGATTCGGCTCAAAAAGCGATAACACAAGAGCCGACTCTAGAACGCATGCCTGAGGAGTTCCGGGGCATGATCCCTACGTTAAACGGGACTGGTGCCATGACAACGCGCTTACCTGCCTGCTCAGGTATGTTTGTTGATTACGCCGCTTCTACGGGAGACGAAGTGTTGGATATGGGTTGCGCCTATGGCGTCGCTTCTATTGCTGCGCTTGAACGTGGTGCGCGAGTTTTAGCTGTGGACATTGAACAACAGCACCTATCCATCTTATCAAACCTAGTCGAGCCGAAATTACAAGACCGTCTAGAGCTGCTATGCGGCAAACTTCCAGGGCTGAACTTACCACAGAATCGTTTCTCAGCGATCCATGCCGCGAGAGTACTTCATTTTTTATCACCGGATGATTTCTCTGCTTCCATTCGCAAAATGGCGACTTGGTTAAAGCCAGGGGGCAAGTTGTTCATTGTTTGCGATTCTCCCTATTTCCCACATTGGGCCGCAAGGGTGAGCGAGTATGAAAACCTCAAAGAAGCGGGTCATTCTTGGCCAGGCTACATCGACGATATCGCTGCCTTTTTTGCTCAGCAAGTTCATGTGGATGGCCTTTCTTCATCAGAAGGCGATCATGCTGAAGATGCCTTGAAGGGTACCCCATTCATAAACCTCGTTGACCCAGATGTTCTTGCCCGGGAGTGTGAGGCTGCAGGCCTTCTTGTTGAAATGGCGGGCTATGAAGGTTTGGCGTTAGATGTGGACGGTACTCAATCTGACAGCGGTTTAGAGCACGCTAGTATCATTGCGGTCAAGCCACTTTCATGACATCTGAAAAACTAGCAATGCTACAAGAAATAACAAGCTAAATTAAGGGGATAGGAATGAAAGAACATTTTGATCTGCAGTCCATTCGTCACACAGTTCGCGAGCTTCTTGCACAAGCACTTGGTACTTCAGTAGATGAAATTGCCGAAGATAAATCATTCTTTGAGTTGGGGCTAACATCGAGAATAGGAGTGCAATGGATGGCACGAGTGAATGAGCAATATCAATTGCTTATTCCTGCTGTGCGGGTCTACAACTATCCTACTTTGGAAAAGTTGTCTGAACTTATCTACCAACAACTGAATGAACAGGCAGGTGAGCCTGTATCGAAGGCTAATAGACCTCCAACGACCAAGTTCAAGCTATTTGGCCAACCTGAATCCACAAACGGCTCTGAAAAACGCATTTCCAATATAGCCGCCTCTTCAGGAATATCATCAGAACGTCCCCAAAGTGGCAGCATTAGCGGGAGAAGCACTGCTAATAAGAGTAAGGTTAGTCAGGCGATACGTAGTGCCGCCAATAGAAAAGCCTTCACCCAGAAGACTCAAGGCTTAAGCATCTCGCCACAAGAAAAACATACCGATGAGGCGATTGCCGTTGTCGGTCTTTCTGGGCGTTTCCCCGGCGCTCGAAATACAGCAGAATTTTGGCATGGTATTGTCGAAGGTCGAGACAGCATAAGCCGGGTAAACCGGGAATACTGGTCAATGGATAGTATTTTTGACCCCAAAATGCATGCTGGAAAAACCTATTCAAATTGGATTGGGGCCGTCGATGGTATCGACGAATTTGATCCTTTGTTTTTTAATATCTCGCCTGCTGATGCTGGTGCAATGGATCCTCAGCAGCGTCTATTTCTTGAAGAGTCTTGGCATTGTCTTGAAGACGCAGGGTATCGTGGCGATAGATTATCTGGGGAGCGTTGCGGAGTATTTGTTGGTTGTGGCTCATATGGTCAAAGTCAAAATGGTTTCGATTTGTCTGCGGCAGGTTTCCTTGGCGCTAGCCCATCAATTTTGGCTGCACGTATTGCTTATTTGCTTGATCTTCGAGGGCCTTGTCTGACCATAGACACGGCATGTTCTTCGTCTTTGGTCGCGCTGGCGAAAGCGTGCGACAGCATCAACGCACGCGAATGTGACTTGGCATTGGTTGGCGGGGTGTCTGTGTTAGCCGATCCAAGTATTCATATTATGGCGAGTCAAGCCGGAATGCTGTCTGCAGATGGTCGCTGTTTCAGTTTTGATCAAAGAGCGAATGGCTTTGTGCCAGCAGAAGGGGTTGGCGTTGTGGCTCTTAAGCGTTTAAGTGATGCGTTGAGAGATGGTGACCATATCTATGCCAGCGTTATTGGTTGGGGTATCAATCAAGATGGGCGTACTAACGGCATTACAGCGCCGAGCCAAACTGCCCAAGCAGAACTGCAGAAGTCTGTGTTTGAACGGTTTGGCATTAATCCTCGCTCTATTGAATTGGTAGAGGCTCATGGTTCTGGAACTAAATTAGGTGATCCTCTCGAAGTTGAAGCTCTCCAAGATGCTTTCACCTCTTATACCTCTGATGCCAGATTTTGTGCGTTGGGCTCGGTGAAGAGCAATGTCGGGCACCTTTTGGCAGCAGCTGGCAGTGCTGGTTTTTTTAAAGCCGCTCTATCGCTAGCAAACAAAACTTTGCCGCCAAGTATCCACTTCCAACAGCTCAATGAGCATATTGATCTTAACGGCTCCCCCTTTTATATCAGTGAACAAGCCCAAGAGTGGAAAGCAAAGCAGGGACAGTTACGTCGTGCTGCGGTTAGCTCTTTTGGATTTAGCGGCACTAACGCCTATCTCGTCCTGGAGGAAGTAAAAGCACCGCGCATTGCTAACGGTAAGGTAGCAGTACCGTCAGAGGAAGTCGTCGTACTGTCTGCAAAAAGCGAAGAGCGTCTCCAAGCTTATGCGTCACAGTTGCTTAATTTTCTGGTGAATAATGAGCCAAAACCGGCATTGTCTGATATCGCGTATACCTTGCAGTCTGGCCGAGTGCCCATGGATTGGCGTGTGGGATTGGTTGTGTCTTCACTAGATTCGCTGATTGGTATGCTTGAAGGGTTTGTCCAAGGCCGAACTCAGGAAGGGGTTTTCAGTGGTTGTGTTGAAAAACAAAACGCCCCGTTTATCGTAGAAAAAGGTAACCAATACCTAGCCAAAGAGCTCGCCAAGCTTTGGATTGAGAGTAAGCCATTTGACTGGTCTGCTATACATCATGAAAAACGCCGCAATCACCAAGGTAGACATTGGGCAAAACTGATAAGCCTGCCGGGATATCCTTTCGAACAAAGACAATTTGCAATGCCCGTGTTCAAGCCTCAAGGCGCAGACGGCTATCAGACATTGACGCCTTTGGTCCATCACAATGTATCGACGCTTGATTACGTGGCGTTTCGCTCGGAATTCCACGGCTCAGAATTCTTTTTCTCAGAACATGTTATTGCTGGTCGCAAAACACTACCTGGTGTCGCCGTTATTGAAAGTGCCTTAATGGCGGCAGTATTAGCCAACGCTGGAGTGCCACTTGGCCTGCGCAAACTAATCTGGATTCAGCCAGTGTTAGTAGAAAATGGGCCAGTTATTACAGAAATTCGCATCATAAAAACGGTACAAGCCGTTCGGTTTGAGCTCTATCAAATCGAAAAAGGGGCCGACAAGCTTTGCGCGCAAGGCGAGCTGATCGATTCAGAGGTTAGTCAAGCTGCTCCGATTTATGACAATGTCGTTTTAGATGATGCATTACATGTTGATGAACTCGCCTCTTGTTATGAAAAGTTTGATAGGCAGGGGTTTGCTTACGGGCGTAGGTTCCGGAATTTGAAAGCGCTCTACCGACGTGATCGACAAATAATAGGGAAGGTGGAGTTTGATGATAGCGCTCGTGCGCCAAAGCAAAGTTGGCCTTGGCCTGTGACTCGCGCGGATGGCTTTTATCTACACCCGGGAATACTAGATAGTGCATTCCAACCTTGTATTCGATTTTGCGAAGATCATGATACGACTAAAACCTATATCCCTTTCTCGTTGGAAGAAATTCATGTTTATGCGGGTCTGCCGGATAAATTCTATAGTGTGGCTACGCTGAAATCGATTACAGACGATAGCGCGAGTTTCTCACTGCATATGGTGGATGAATCTGGTCGCTGCCTTGTTCATATCAGCGATCTGACATTGCGACCAGTCACTTTGAAGAACGCTGAGACTGATGATTGCTATTTTTACGGCCTTAATTGGCAGCCAATAATTCAGCATGAAGCAGCTCCTGTCATTGCCAATGAATCAAGACTATTTTTTCTTCCCCAAGCCAGTGAGTGCATCGTCGAGCCTCGTGGCGTCAAAGATATCGTGGTTTATCCAGGGGAAGGGTTTGCACAGCACAGCACTCGCTGTTTCACCATTAGAGCTGACAAGCCAGAGGATTACATTCGCCTTTGGCAACAAGCCTCTCTTCAGGACAAAGAGGTGCATATCGGGCATTTTTGGAGTCTGTTGGCAACAAACACGGCAAATGATAGTAAACAGGAAGTTCAGCAGCTGGAATATGGGATCTATGCATTAACCACCTTACTACAGCACTTGAACCGAGAGAAACAAGCGGACAAAGCTCGCTTATTTGTATTTCATTCTTTAAGTGAGCAACAAGAAAATCCAGCCTATGTAGGACTAGCAGGTTTTCTTCGTAGTTTTACGGCTGAAACACCGGAGCTTATCGCACGATTGATTGGTCTTGATGACACTGATTTGCAAGGTTCGGTTTCAGTCGCTTCGTTTTTAGAGCGTGAGCAAACAGTGTTAGCTTGTGATGCGGTTGAAACACGTTACCTAAATGGTCACCGTCAGATTCTTGTACCTAGTCGCTTAGCCTTGCCACGTCGAGAGGTGACATCCACCTCTTCAGACATTAATGAGATAGGATTCAGACACCAAGGCATCTATATCATCTCTGGAGGTTCAGGAGAATTAGGTAAGGTGCTTGCCAACAAACTTCATCGAGACTTTCAGGCGAGAGTGGTATTACTTGGGCGTCGCCAGCTGGATGACAGTTTGCAAGGCTTTGATTACCACCAAGTCGATGTGACAGATGGTGATGCGGTGCAGAATACCGTTGCCAATATTAGGCAACGATATGGTCAACTTAACGGTGTCATCCATTGTGCTGGTGTAATGGATAACGCTTATCTTGCGGACAGGTCAAAGGAGCGCATTGCCTCAGTCATTGGGGTGAAAGTTCTGGGTGCTCGCCACCTAGATCAAGCAACAAAAGACGATAGAATGGATTTCTTTCTATTGTACTCATCGATCTCTTCTATCATGCCTTTTGTTGGGCAAACCGATTATGCGTTTGCTAACCGATATTTAGACTCCTTTGCATCATTACGTAACAAGCAAGTTTCTGCTGGCACTCGTTATGGGACAACCCTGTCGATAAATTGGAGCCTTTGGCGAGATGGTGGTATGGAGCTTGATGAGCAAAGTCGATTGTTCTTAAAGCGGAATTTAGGGCTAGAGCCTTTAAACACAGAACACGCCTTAAGCGCACTGCAAACGGCATTGAGTTTCGCCAGTTCTCACACACTAAACCAGGTCGCCATTTTATCAGGTGATCCTAAAGTGATAGAGGAGAACTGGCACGATCGTCCAATGTTAAACCGTTATAGTGATGACAATGGCTCTGCGCCGACATTGGAGGCGACTGATCTGCAACAACTGACGGTTTATAACAAAATCCATACAGAGCTGGCATCTTTGTTAAAGCTAGATACATCAGAGATTGAACCCGATCAGAACCTAATGAGTTATGGTTTAGACTCCATTGGCGCCATGATGCTCATTAATCAAATTAATGATTTGCTTGGTTTGTCCGTACAACCCACAGCATTATTGCAGCAGCCTACATTAAACCGCTTTGTTCATCATATTGTGACTGAGCATTTAGACGAACTTCCCCAAGAGCCGTCCGCTAAATCAATAACCGATGGAGTGACAGCCGCCGACACAAGTACCTTAGCGGTAGCAACCAAATATACAGACAGTACGCCTGAGGTTGAATCCTCTAATATGTTTGACGGAGTTGGTCACGGTGAGAGAGGTGGGGAGAGACACGATCCATTCTTAGGAGAGTTGAAACATCTGGCCGAACTTAGCCAAGAAAATGATCTCAGTGTGCGACCAGACACCGGTTCATCGGTTAATTTTCCACTGACATGTGGTCAGAAGGCCTTATGGTTTATCAACAAATTAAATCCTACTAGCTCGGCCTACCATATCGCGATTACCTTTCGAATCCGTGATGCTGTGGATCATGGCGCATTGGCCGCTGCGTATTATGACGTTTTAGCACGCCATGAAGTGCTGCGTATGAGATTCGATGAGGATCAAGGTGCGCCAGTACAAGTACTGAGGGAGGGTCCGGCATCCGATCTTAAATTTTCTGAACTACCTGAACATTTGTCTGACGACGAATTACGACAAATCTTGCGTGGCCACTATAACCAGCCGTTCAATCTCAACAGCGATGCGCTTAGTCGAATGCATGTCATCACGGCCAAAGACCAAGGTACGGTCATACTTTGGATCGTACATCATATCGTTGCCGATGCATGGAGTGTTTGGGTAATGTTAGATGAACTGCTGTCTTCTTATCACGCCAGATTAACAGGCAGTGAGCCCGATCTTACTCCTGTAACGGCCACTCTTGCTGATTCTGCGAGAGAAGAAGCTACTTTCTTATCATCTGAAGTGGGGGCAAAAGAGCTGGCTTTTTGGCAGCAACAATTACAAGGTGAGCCACCTGTTCTCAACTTACCCGCTGATTATCCAAGGCCTAAAGTTCAATCCTTTGAAGGAAAAAGCCTGCCTTTCATCTGTGATCAGGTACTCAGCACGAAAATTCTCAATCTCGCCTTACAACATGGTGTGACACCATTTACCTTACTTCTGTCAAGTTATCAGGCGTTTCTTTGTCGTTGGTCCGACAGTACAAAGGTCTGGGTTGGTAGTCCGGTGTCAGGACGCCTGGATCAAAGTTACGTATCATCTGTTGGTAATTTTATTAACTCAGTCGTGCTTACTGCAGATATCCGTGATACTCAAACTTTTTCAATGCTATTGGAGCAACAGAAGGAGGTCGTCGCCTCAGCACTGGAACATCAAAAATACCCATTTTCTCGTTTAGTCGAGCACCTCAATCCCAATAGAGAAGGGGGTAGAACACCGCTATTTCAGGCTGAGTTTGTTTATCAAAAATCTCACCAAGCCAATGACTTAATTCGAATTTTGTCGCCTGTAGAACCAGCTGAAATCGTACACAAAGGTATCCGCCTTGAATCAGTGCCGTTTACCCAACAAGAAGGTCAATTCGACATTGCGTTAGAAATGATGGAGATGGATGGGCATCTTGTTGGTACGTTCAAGTTCAATGCGAGTTTGTTCTCATCCGACACCATGGCGCAGATACAACAATCCTTTATGCGTTTTATTGCCCAGTGTGTGGACTCGCCTGATGCACCAATACCAGCGCTAAACCCACGAAAAGTACCCGAAGGCGGGTCCGTTTTGAGTGGTAGTGAATTTGCTTTGCCTTCTCAGAATGTCACTGAACTGTTCGAGCAGCAGGTCATTGTAAACCGTACAAAACAGGCGGTAGTTTGCGCAGGGCATACGGCGACGTATGAATCTCTAAATTATCGTGCCAACCAAATTGCACGTTACCTACGTCAAGCTGGACTTAAACCAGGTCAGCATGTAGCTGTGTTTTTACCACGCTCTATCGACCTTGTCGCGGCCTTGCTGGCTGTGATTAAAGCAGGCGGTACCTATATCCCCATCGATCCAGCCTTTCCAACTGAACGAATCGGTATGATGCTGCAAGACTCTTCGCCAGCACTGTTGCTCACACACCGTAGCTTAACGCTGGCTGAAAAGTGTATTCCTCAGCAAACGCAAAGCATCGATCTCGCTGAGAAACACGCAGAGATTGATCGCTGCGACGGGTCCAACCTTGATGTGGCGTTAAGCGACGACAGTTCGGCCTACGTGATCTTTACCTCAGGTTCCACCGGGCGACCAAAAGGTGTCCAAATACCACATCGTGCACTGACGAATTTCTTGCTGTCGATGCAAGATAAACCAGGCATGGACTCAAACGACCGCTTGCTGGCAGTGACCACCATATCTTTTGATATCGCTGGGCTGGAACTGTTTCTCCCTTTAGTTAGTGGAGCGACAACGATTATCGCCACCAAAGACGAGTCTCGTGATGGCTTAGCTCTTAAGCAGCTGCTAACGCGTTATGATATCACCGTAATGCAGGCGACACCTGTCACCTGGAACATGCTGATGGAAGCTGGCTGGGAAGGAAAGGAAAATCTCAATGCCTTGTGCGGTGGGGAAGCGATGCCGGGTAGATTGGCCGCCGATTTACAAAAGCGTACCGCTTCGGTATGGAACTTATACGGGCCAACAGAAACCACGATCTGGTCATGTATTCATTCGGTTCAGGGTGACTATGCAGAACATGCTGTCCCCATAGGTACACCGATTGGCAATACCAAGGTTCGTATTCTTAATGCTGAGCTAACTCCCGTTCCTGTTGGTGATATTGGGCAACTTTACATTGGTGGTGTAGGGGTTGCCGATGGCTATCTTGGTCGAGATGATTTAACACAAGAGCGCTTTATTGAAATGGGTGGCGAAATTTTTTATCGCACTGGTGATTGTGTTCGCCTGACTCATGACGGAGTGATGACGTTTCATGGACGTGAAGATCAGCAAGTCAAGATCAATGGTTTTCGGATAGAAACGGGGGAAATCGAACACCATCTTGGGAAGTTGGATGAAGTGTCAGACTGCGTAGTATGCGTTGAAAACGATCAACTCAATGCTTGCTCGGAATTCATGTTAGTGGCGTATGTTATACCGTCCCAGAGAGTGGTTTCCTTATCAACCGAGATTCAGGATGTATTGCGCAATAAGCTGAACGAGGTTCTGCCAAGTTATATGGTGCCTAGTATTTACAAAAGTGTTAGCGCCTTCCCATTAACACCGAATAACAAGATAGATCGCAAACGTTTATCGAAGTTGGCACTTATGGGTACCAAAGAGACGATTGAACCCCTAAATGACGATGTAGCCTACCCGAAACGTCTTCAGAAACTGTGGTGCGATGTGTTACGCATGCAGGCAGCAGGCTCAAGCAGTCATTTCTTTCACTCTGGTGGCTCATCATTGACAGCGACTCGACTTATTTATCGTATCAGTGAGGAGTTTAGTGTGGCGCCGCCAGTAAGCCTGTTGTTTGAACACCCGGTGTTAGGTGACTTTACCAACGCACTCGCAGAGTACTTGCCAGAGGACAGTAAAAGCAAAAACACGGCCGCGTTACCACCTCAAGAAACAGTTTCTGAGGCTAACGAAGAACACGATCAACACCTATTAGATATTCTCTCTTTACTTAGTGATGGCACTATTTCAATAGGGCAAGCACAGCAGATGATGGAAGACTAAATATGACACATCATATTACTACCAACGACATTTTGGCCCTAGTGAAGGGTGGACATGTTTCTCCTATGCAGGGAATGGATCTGCTGCATTTAGTCACAAGTTCAGAGAAGAGCGATACAAATACCCAGGTAAACTCAACCAATAGCGATATTGCCGTCATCGGGATGTCTGGACGTTTCCCTGGAGCAAATGATGTCGATGGTTTTTGGGAAAACCTCAAAGAAGGGCGGGACAGCGTTTCAGAAATCCCATCATCTCGATGGCCTTTAAATCAGTTTTACGATCCTAAGAGGGATAAAAAAGATAGAAGCTACAGCAAGTGGGCAGGTCTGCTGGATGACATCCGTTCATTTGATGCGGATTTCTTTCAGGTGAGTCCACGAGAAGCCATACTGATGGACCCGCAGCAAAGACTGTTTTTGCAAGAATCTTGGAGCGCAATAGAACATGCTGGTTATGCGCCTGATTCATGGTCTGGACAAAAATGCGGTGTGTTTGTCGGATGTGCCAGTGGCGATTATCTTACTCATTTACGCCAACAAAATGTGGGTGAAGATGTCTATAGCTTGACGGGCAATACATCGTCTATTTTAGCCTCACGTTTGTCCTATTTGATGAATTTTAAAGGCCCAGCTGTCGCTGTTGATACCGCTTGTTCATCTTCTTTAGTCGCCGTACACATGGCATGCGAGAGCCTACGCGGTGGAAGCTGTGATATGGCGCTCGCCGGTGGTGTGATGGTCTTCAACACGCCTGAGTTGTTCGTCCTTACCAGCCGGTTGAATATGCTATCTCCTGATGGTCGCTGTAGAACATTTGATGATGCGGCAAACGGCATTGTTTTGTCTGAGTGTGTGGGTGTCTTGGCATTGAAGCGACTCTCCGATGCAGTACGTGATGGTGATAATATCCAGGCCGTGATCCGAGGCTCAGGTATCAATCAGGATGGCAAAACCCCGGGCATCACCGTCCCTAGTGCTTACGCGCAGACCGAGCTTTTTGCCGATATTTATAGCCGGTTCGATATTGATCCTGCGACGATTGGTTATGTAGAGGCCCATGGCACAGGAACGAAATTAGGCGACCCCATTGAACTTGAAGCCTTGACTGCCGCTTTCAGGAAGTACACGGATAAGAAAAGATTTTGTGCCATTGGATCGTCGAAAACCAATATCGGCCATGCTCAGATAGCAGCGGGAATGCCAGGCTTAATGAAAGCCATTATGTGTTTGGAAAAAAAACAAATGCCACCGTCTTTGCATATGTCGACTCCCAATAAACATATCAACTTTGAAGACAGCCCATTTTATACCCTATCAGAGCTAACATCCTGGGAATCGCCACAGGATTATCCGCGTCGTGCTAGTGTGACTTCGTTAGGCTTTAGTGGCACCAATGCCCATTTGGTTGTAGAAGAATATCGTCCAGAACCACATAGTGCTGTGCAAAGTGTCACCTCAGCGAAGAACATAGATTCAGTCGCGGTTATATCGGCTCGTACGCGGGAAAGGCTAACAACGTATGCCCAGAGACTAATCCATTGGCTGAGCAACAAATCAGTGGATATTGAATTTGCAGACGTGATTCATACGCTACAGGTAGGCCGATCTCAAATGGAATACCGATTAGCTATCGTTTGTCGCACTTTTTCAGAATTCAGTGAGGGATTGACGCGATATCTTGAAAGCGGTGCAGACGCAGAGTCTATTTATGAAGGTATCGCTGCGTCAAAGGGAACCTCGATTGAAGACGCGAGTGCAGAAAAGACTCCGCACGTAGATGAGCCGATTCGTAGAGCGGCTGATTTGGCTCGGCGTTGGGTATTGGGGCAAAACATCAATTGGCAAGAGTACTATGATAAGCGTTCAGCGCGTCGGGTCTCATTACCAGGTTATCCTTTTGCCAGCGAAGTCTATTGGCCTGAGCCAGAGATATCGCCTGACTCTAGCGAAGATACAAGCCATCAGCTTCAGCATCCAATTTTAACCTTATCTCATGTCGGGGAGAGCGGCACTTTATATGGACATAGATTTACCAGTGAGCAGGTGTTTTTAGCCGATCACCTTGTTTCCGGTGCACCAACACTTCTTGGTGTGTCGCACTTGGAGTTGGCGATCGGCGCTAGTGCGTTACAAGGGTTATTCTTAACGCAGGAATCTGGCCGTTTAAGTCAATCTCACGTATTCCACCTTAAGAATGTTAGTTGGCTCAAACCTGTTATTAGCATAGATGAGCCACAAGATGTTTTTGTTTCATTTGAAGAGACACGCCGTGGCCTCCGCTATAGTATTCAAGGCGCAAATAAAGGCACAAGTGCTGACCCACTTTACTCTCAAGGCTATATCGAACAACTTACAATCGACAGTAAGCCACAGGATAGAAACCTTAACGCCATCATAAGTCGATCTGATGTTATCTGGCAGGCTGAAGAATGCTATCGGCTTTTTGATAGTAAGGACCTGATTTATGGCGCTGGGCTAAAAACACTGCAACGTTTGTATTTTAACCAAAGCGAATCACTTGCCCATCTTAGCCTACCTGAGTTTCTACGCGCTGAGGCCAACGCCTACACGCTACATCCTTCTTTAATGGATGGTGCATTACAGAGTCTATTAGGACTACTCACCGACCCACAGAGCGATGATCGACTATACATTCCTTATGCGTTAAAGAGTATCTACGTCTATGCCCCTTTGGAAGCCGATTGCTATGCGTACGCGCGTGTATCGGGCAATGCCAACGCCAGCGAGTTTGCTGAAAAGCGGTTTGATATCGATATCTTATCAATGGACGGTCGGGTATTGGCATCCATGGAAAGCTTGTCTTATCGCCCCTATTCGTTGCGTCGTGTGAACCACCTACACCACTTTTCACCCGTTTGGCTGAACTGTGAGGAAGCCGTCACTGATGGTGAAATGGAGACTCTAATTATTGGTTGTGATGAAGCAAAGGTTGACCGAGTTGAAAACAAGCTGGGATATAAAGTATTCCATGCTTTACCAGCTCCTCAATCTAGTGCTCTCGAGCAAGCAGGTAAGGCATTTCATTTTTGTCCAGAGAATGAAAGCCACATCGATGAGCTACTTGCTAAACTCCCATCGGCGCAAAATTTCAAACTGGTATTGTTGCTGGATGAAGACACTCGGGCGCTCGGTTTTGACACCTATGCTTTCTTGCATCTCTTAGTACAAAGAATGGTTGTAAAAGGGCGCACTCAAGCCACCCTATTGATTGCTTCTGAACCTGCTACTGGAGTACAACGCAATGCTGAACTAGCGTTGACAGGGTTTGCTCGCGTGCTGCACAAAGAACACTCGGGTTTGTATCTGAGAGTGATGCAAGGCACGGATACTTACTCAACTTTGGGCTTGGAAAACTTAGTTGCGGAAATTCGTTGTAACCCACGCTTCTTAGACGACTTAGTTCGTTACCGAGATGGTAAGCGAGAAGTGCATCGTATACAGGTTGAGCAAGCTAAGTCTGATGGCCAGACAACGAGTTTATTTCGCACTGGTGGCGTGTATTTGATAACGGGTGGAAATGGCGCGTTAGGTATGCAGTTGGCGCAAGAGTTAAGACGCCGATATGCCGCGAGGGTGGTATTGGCTGGCCGCTCAGCTGAAAGCGATGTGGCGCCTCGTATTGCAGATGATAGCTCGCTAGTTGGCTCTGTGACTTACTTGCGTGCTGATGTGTGCGATAAAGAGGAGGTGACTCACCTTTACAACCAGATCAAAGCCCAGTTTGGTGAATTAAATGGCATCATCCATGCGGCTGGCGTGCTAAAAGATGCCATGATCGTCAATCAATCGATTGCTGATGCCCAAGCGGTTATTGCACCTAAAGTGAGTGGCGCACATCACTTGGATGCCATTTCTAGCCAAGAAACCAATCTGGATTTCTTTGTACTATTTTCCTCAATTTCAGCGCTGTCTGGTACCTTAGGGCAAGCGGCTTATGCCTATGCTAACGCTTACTTAAATCGGTTTGCTGAGCAACGTGAGTCCTTGAGAATAAAAGGTGAAAGGCAGGGTAAAACCTTGGCGATTAACTGGCCTTACTGGCGAGATGGTGGCATGAAGATAGACGCATCAGGGCTGGCTCTAATGAACCGAGTCATGGGCGTTGAGCCATTGACCTCTACTCAAGGAATGGACTATTTGTTCAACCTTGATGAACAAAGTCCAACGGTTGTTTGCCCTGTACCAGGTAATGTAGAAACCATCCGTAAGGCGATTGGTGTGGCAGAACAATCACCAGACAAACCATCTGTTCGCTCTAACAATTTCGTAATCGATAGCCTCTCTGCTGGAGTGGCGGCTTGTATTGGACGAATTCTCAAGCGTAAAGCGGATGAAATAAAACCAGATCGCCTATTTATGGAGTACGGGTTTGATTCTGTGACGTTGGTTGAGCTGGCGAATGATCTTAACAACACCTACGAAATAGATGTCACCCCAGCGATATTCTTTGAACACCAAACGTTGGCAGCTCTGACTGAGCACTTGAAACAAAACTATGACTTTGATTGGGTTAAAGAGGAGAGCCAATCAACCTCTAGCACTCAGAACCAAACCGATAAGTCGCTGGCTGTCATGCGCATTCTCACAGAGTCGATAGGTGAGGTTCTAAAAAAAGAACCGACGTCACTGAACACAACGGCAGAGCTTAGTGGGTTTGGCTTTAACTCGATTACATTCGTTGAACTGGCCAACAAACTTAATGAGACGTTAGATGTTGATATCACCCCAGCACTGTTCTTCGAATACAGAACGATAGCGTCCTTATCGGAATACCTTCTCACTCATTATTCTGATGCCATTGGTGCTACTTTAGCATTGCAGAACGGCAAGCCCGCAGAGCTACTGGGTAAAAATAAACCATCGGGTGTGTTGACTGCTCGTCGCGAAGCAGAGAGCGAAAAAGCCATGAATAACGAGCCACTGGCTATTATTGGTATGGCAGGCACCTTGCCTGGCTCTCCCGATCTTGAATCCTTCTGGTCACACCTTGAGCAAGGAGATGATCTTATCTCAGAAGTGCCTATGCAGCGCTGGGATTGGCGTAAGTTGGCTGAAAAAGCAGCGGCCGCAAGCGATGACAGACCGATAAGCAAATGGGGAGGTTTTATCGATGGTATTGATTTATTTGATAGTCTCTATTTCGGTATTTCCCCTCGTGAAGCTCGCTTTATGGACCCAGCGCAGCGCCTTATGTTGGAAACGGTGTATAAAGCGATTGGTCATGCAGGATACGCTAGCGATGACTTGATGGGTTCCAAGACATCCGTTTATATCGGTGTTGGTGCGCCAGATTATTTGCTTCGTCTTGCTGAATTAGGCGTTGAGGCAAACGCTTACTCCTCAACAGGACAGGCCCACTCTGTATTGGCGAATCGTATTTCTTATCTACTTGGTTTGCATGGTCCTAGCCTTGCTATCGATACCGCTTGCTCAAGCTCGCTCATCGCTTTGCATAGGGCTGCGGAGTCTATTCATAACGGTGGTTGTGAGATGGCTATCGTGGGCGGTGTGAACCTAATGCTAAACCCTTTCCTAACCCTGTCGTTTAGCGATGCGGGCATGTTAAGTGAAGATGGACGCTGCAAAACGTTTAGTAAAAACGCAAATGGTTATGTACGTGGTGAAGGTGTTGGCGCGGTATTGATAAAGCCGTTATCACGAGCGGAAGCTGATGGCGACAACATTCATGCTGTCATCCGTGCTACCGCCGAAAACCACGGCGGACGCTCGTCGTCTCTTACTGCGCCAAATCCTGTGGCACAATCCATGCTTCTTGTCGATGCATACACAAAAGCCAACGTTGACCCATCCACCATCACTTACATCGAAGCGCATGGTACAGGAACATCGCTGGGTGATCCTGTTGAAGTCAATGGTCTTAAAACGGCGTTTGCTCAGTTGTACGAGCAGTCTGAGTCGCTGCAACAGGGTCATAGTTGTGGCATTGGCTCCGTTAAAACCAATATCGGCCATTTGGAAGCGGCAGCGGGTATGGCTGGTCTCTTTAAGGTCATCTTGGCTATGCAGCACAAAACCTTACCGGCCAGTCTACATGCGGATGAGTTAAACCCTTACCTTAAGCTAGACGATAGTCCATTCTATGTTGTGAATAGCAAGCAGCCATGGGTGGCGCTAACAGATCAAAATGGGCAACAAATTCCACGTAGAGCGGGCATTTCGAGTCTAAGTTTTGCGGGCTCTAACGCTCATGCGGTCCTTGAAGAGTACGTGGGCGCTGAAGAGGAAGTCGAACTGAACTCAGTGCCGCAACTGTTTCTGTTGTCCGCTAAGACAGATAGCCGTCTTGACGAATCCGCTCGGCGGTTACTGGATTATGTGCAGGCCAATAGACATGTTTCTTTGCAAGATATGGCTTATACACTGCAAGTGGGGAGGGACCAGATGCCCGCTCGCCTTGCGATCATTGCTGCTTCTCGCAACGAGCTGATTGAGTGCCTTTCTTCTCTATTAAATGGCAGTCACGCAAACGACGATCGTATCTATAAGGTGTCTGATTCCTCTATGATGCATGATGGTGTCCCTGAGCGTCACACTTTGCATAGATGGTTTTCATTGTCGGATTGGCAGTCTTTGGCAAAAACATGGATTGGGACTCCAGATAGCAATATTGACTGGCGCACTATGCCTAGAGACGGACGCATGCGTCGAATTCCGTTGCCAACGTATCCCTTTGCCCGTACTCGCCATTGGGTGGATGCACCAGCAGCGAACCGCAACAATGACATGGCCAACATCGATAAACACGCTGATCTTGTCTTTGTGAAGGAAACTTGGCAATCAGTGCAACCACTTCCAGACCCTCAACCCTTAACCAGCCATGGGCGAGAGGTGATCCTGTGCTTCCTCACCGACTTAGGTCAACAAGAGGAACTTAGAAAAGCATTAGCAAAAGTGTCTCCAGCGTTAGTACCGGCTTTCGCAGTTCGTCAGCCTAGCACTGAAGCAAGCGATGCTACACCATTAAATGTATACACTCTCCTTCAAAGTACGGTGCGTAATGTAATTCGTGAGTACGGGCCTATAGCAGGTGTTATGTATTTATGGCCTGTTGAAAGTCGTCAATTAGTGCGACGAGTCAATTACTTTGTCTCTGCCCTACAAGTGTTACTGAAAGAAAAGCAGCCTATTCAACGCATGATAATTGCGGGGCAAGCGTATCAGTTAGAAGACCATTGTCACCTTGACTCTTGGGGAGCGCTGGCAAAATCGGCCTCCGCCACTCTAGATGCTTGTACCGTGACCAGCATTACTTTGGAAAGTGACGGGATGTCTCAGAAGCAGCTTGCGGATCTATGGGTACGTGAGTGGTTCGCGTGCACGGTAAGCGGTGTGCTATATCGCCAGGGCTCTCGATACTTACCCAAAATGGCTCAAATGCCAGTCGCTCTATTTCCTTTGCATACTCAAAGCCAAAAATTGCCTTCTGCAGCAGCTAGAACCTGGCTGATAACTGGAGGGGGTGGTGCTCTAGGCCTGATGTTGGCGGAGTATCTTGCTAATCAACATGGCGAGAGTATCAATATAGCCCTAGTTGGTCGAACTTCGCCTGATAACAATACTCAGCAACGTATACAGGGCATGATAAAGCAAGGCTCGACGGTGCAATTTGTTATCGCTGATGTCACCGATCACAGTCAGTTAAAGGCCGCCATTGATGTAATTCGTCAGCAGATGGGACCTATAGAAGCGTTGGTGCATGCAGCTGGTGTCGCAGAAAGCAATTCAATACAAGATGTTGATGTCGATGAATTCGCAAATGATTTGCAGGTTAAGTCTTCAGCCACTGAGATATTAGATACATTAACATCGAAAGATCCCTTGGTTTATGTGTGTTACTTTTCTTCTATTTCTGCACTTATCGGTGATATGGGTGGGTGCAGTTATAGCATGGGAAATCGCTTCCTAAATGCGTATGCGCAACATCGCAACAGTCTGGTGTCTCAAGGTAAACGCAATGGAAAAACCATTGCCATTGACTGGCCTTTGTGGGAAGAAGGAGCGATGGGGCCAGCAGGTGAAACTGGCACAGCGCAACAACAGGCCCTTGAACTTTACTTATCTAGTACTGGGCAAACTATGTTGCAATCGGCGCTAGGTTTTCGTTTGTTTGAAGCCGCGCTCGCTGCAGATAAATCGCATTTAGGGGTGTTCGTTGGCGATGAGAAGCGACTTCGCAAAGTACTGCGTCTCGATGAGCCATCGGTGTTGACCGATAAGTACGTCGAAACCTCTGAAAAAGTCGAGTATACGAACTCAAATCACGACTCTGCAGCTATTGCCTTAAATAATAAGGCGGTACAGAGCTCCTACGGTGAAGATGTCTCTCTTGCACTTGTAGAAAAACTGTTGAACATTTGCAGTAACTTGTCTGATATTCCAGAATCTGAGCTGGATCCCGACGCTGTTCTCAGTGAGTTTGGTTTTGATTCTATAGGGCTTGCGCGTTTATCCCGTCGCCTTGAAGAAAGCTTCTCAATCAAAGTTCCACCTTCGGCGTTTTTTTCCCATCCAACAATTAATAAGCTCGCTCGACACCTATTTGAGCGAGATGCCAGCGTATTTAAAACTATGGTCAGTACGCAGAGTGGAGAAACCGCTACTTCAGTGCCAAGTCAGTCAGAGTCTCCGTTGAACTCTGTGATTGAAACCAAAGGTAAAACGGAAATCGGCCCTATTGCTATTGTCGGCGTATCTGGTCGTTTCCCCCAGGCAGATTCAGTAGACGAATTTTGGTCTTTACTTGTCGAAGGTAAGCATGCCATTACCGAGGTGCCAGATGCACGTTGGAATTGGCGAGACTTTTTCACTGCTCCTGGAAACACGAGCAATCAAATTGCGACAAATAAAGGTGGTTTTATCAAGGATATTGAAGCGTTTGATGCTCTGTTCTTTGATGTCTCACCTCGAGAAGCGCAAAGTATGGACCCAGCTCAGCGGCTATTACTGATGGAGTGCTACCGAGCCATTGAAAATGCCGGCCTATCTCCACAGTCTATTAGAGGGTCCAATACCGCCGTATTTGTTGGCATGGAAGAAAGCCAGTACGACATGCGCCATGGTTGGAGAGGCATCACCACTGGTGGTAGTGCAATGATAGCTTCACGACTATCGTATTTCCTAGATCTACAAGGCCCGGCCATCGTGACCAATACGGCTTGTTCATCTGGATTGGTGGCTTTCCATCAGGCCATCACTAGTCTACAGCAGGGTGAATGTGAAATGGCGTTGGTTGCGGGGATCTCCTTGTCATTACTCGCAGATAGTTTTGTCACCATGAGTCAGGCGGGTATGTTATCGGCTGATGGTCAGTGCCAAAGCTTTTCCGAGCACGCGGATGGCATTGTCGTGGGTGAGGCAGTGGTCGCTTTGCTGCTTACACCACTCTCAATTGCAACTGCTCACAAATATCCAGTTCGCGGTGTAGTGAAAGCCAGCGGTGTGAATTTTGATGGTAAAACCAATGGTGTCACTGCGCCTAATGGGGCAAGACAAGCTGCCCTTATCGAACAAATTTATACGCAACATCAGATAAACGTGGCAGATATCGGCCATATTGTTGCACATGGTACTGGCACTAAGTTGGGCGACCCAATTGAAATTAATGCATTGCACCAAGCTTTTAGCTCGATGAGTAAGCAGCAAAGTAGTCAGTCTGCGGACAACTCTCAATGTGCTATCACAAGCAATAAGAGTAATGTAGGGCATACCATGGCCGCTTCAGGCCTAGTCAGCGTGGTCAGCTTGCTTGAAAGCATTCGCCACAGCCAGATTCCAGCAAGCTTACACTGTGAAAATGAAAATCCACATTTTGAGCAGACATATCAGTCGCTATACATCAATAAGACGCTCACTGAGTGGAAAAGAAGAACCGACAAGCCGCTAACTGGGGCGGTGAGCTCATTTGGCCGTAGTGGCACCAATGCTCATGTGGTCATTGAGGAACACCTTCCAAGTAAAGTGTTTGATGCTTCGCCCTTGCCAGCTAAGAATCGTCAACCAGCGGCCATCTTATTATCGGCCTCTACGCAGGAACAATTGCGTATCAAGGCTGAAGAGTTACGGCAGTTTGTCCAAAGCTTAAATACAAGTACATCCGATGATGTTTGCACTCTAGAAGAGATTGCTTTCACCCTGCAAATCGGTAGGGCTCCTTTGGCCTATCGTCTGGGGTTGGTCGTGGAATCTGTTCAGGAATTGGAACGGAAGCTAAGTGCATGGATTGAAAGTAAGGCAGGCAATGCGGAGCTTTTCCTAGGTGTAGTGAAACGGAAAAACACACGACAAGATTCGCTAGACCAAAGTTCGAAGATGCGTATCGAACAATGGCTAGACAAGAAATCATGGCCTGAGCTTGTTGGTGCTTGGGTGATGGGATCTAACGTTCCCTGGGCCCAGGCTTATGGGGCTGACTTGCCGAAGCGAGTTAGTCTACCGACCTATCCGTTTAAGGGCGAAACGTATCCCTTGCTACAGGATGGTTTTGAGAAAAAACCAATGAAAACTTCAAAACAAGCGCCTTTGGTGGTGATTGGCGGAGCAGGTCTATTTGGTATATGCATGGCCGTGTCTCTAAAAAAAGCGGGTATCCCATTTAGAATTATTGAAAAAAATGAAGATGTTGGTGGTGTTTGGCTGGTTAACCGTTGGCCGGGCTGCGGCTGCGATATCCCAATGTTGGCTTACGCTTACTCTTTCGAACACTTTAAAGGTGATATGTGGGCGAAGCAGCCTGAGATCTTAGCTTACCTGCAATCGATCGCGACAAAATATAATTTGTATTCCCATATTAGCTTCAACACCAAGATTCAAGAGGCGACCTGGCGGGAAGACGAGAAACATTGGCAAATTGCTTTGGATACTGGGGAGAGCATAGAAACAAAATACTACATTCATGCGGCAAATGAGGGTCTTGGTCACAGCAGAAACATTCCAAATATTCCAGGAATGGATAACTTTGAGGGGCCCCTAATGCACGTACTGGATTGTGATGCAGAAAAATGGGACTTCACTGGTAAACGGGTTGCTGTGATCGGGAATGGCACAACCCAGATCCAGCTTGTGGAAACGCTACAGCCGTTGGCTGATAAGCTAGTGGTCTACGCCCGCTCGCCTAAATTTATTTACCCTAGAGCCAAATATGCGCCACAGACTCAGAAGAAACTCAGCGGTGACTATCAATTTTGGCTAAAGCAAAGAAATGAATACCTATCTTTGGCCGATGATTTTTATTGGGTATCCAATGACCCTGTGGAGTTAAATCCTTTTCATCCGGACTCTCAGCTGGACAAATATTTCACTCATAATCTGGATGAAGAATGGCTATCTTTCTATCAGTGGCTACGTGACATCGATATGGTGCCGGATTATTCACCTGGTTGTAGTCGTCCTTGCATGTCACATGACTATCATCGTCAGATCCGCGCCCAAAATGTGGAGTTAAAAACCGCCGCTATTACTGGTTTCACAAAAACTGGAGTAGCCACCGCTGAAGAGGTTGAAGAATTCGACATCATATTGTTAGCGACAGGCTATGATTTGAATGACTTTAGACCAACCATTCCTATTTGTGGGCGTAAGCGATTGACTCTAGAAGAATATTATGGAGAATTTCCGAAAAACTACGCTGGGCATTTTGTTGCACAATTCCCGAATTTGTTCCTAGCGTCAGCGGCCAACTCAGGCACCAATGCTACGTCAATTACAGCAATTTACGAACATAGCTGTGAACTGTTTGTAGAGATGATCCAGTACTGTGAGAACAATCAAATTGCTGCTTTTGAAGTGAAAGAAGCGGAAGTTGAAAAATTTCGCGCATTTGTTCAGGAGAGAAATCAAACCAGCTCGTTTTCGACGGGGTGTTCGGCCTGGTATCAAACAAAGCAAGGGGAAAATGCCGCTATTTTCCCAGGTACATTAGCGGAGCTAAATCAATGGCGAGCGTTTAACCCCATTCAATTTCACTTTGAGTATGAGCCAATGACAGGCCTCATGGACAGCAAACAGGATGCTGATGCTCGTTCATCCATAGCATTAGAGAGTACTAAGAATATGGCGAACACATTACACAGTCAGTTTCCTAACCATGGTCGCTTGCAAGAGGAGTTGTCGCAATTTCAAGATCGGAAGGTATCACAACATCTAGAACCTAATTCTACGGCGATGTCACCGACGTCGTTTGGTGAACAGAGAGTGGTAGAGCATGTACAAAAAGTAATTGTTGAGAAGTTGTCCTCAACATTAGACATCGAACAACACCGTATTGATTACGATGCGTCCTTTGCTGATTTTGGTATAGATTCAATTCTTGGCGTCGAGTTGGTGCAGACCATCAATACTCTGCTGCAGATAAAACTTGTCACGAATGATCTGTTTAATTACAGCTCGATTGCAAAGCTTAGCGAGTACGTTTGTACCACTTGGGGCGAACATATCAGCGCTTGGCTCCAACTTGCTGACGAGCAATCTTCGCTGACAACGTCATCCAACCATAGTCAATCCAAAGGTGAGATGGAACCTCAACAATCCGATGACGTTGAGTCAGCTAGCCTTGCCTCAGATGGCAACACGAGCCGTGAGCCAATTGCGATTGTTGGTATGAGTGGACGCTTTGCTGAATCGGAGTCTTTAGATGCTTTTTGGGAGAATTTGAAAAATTCTAAGGATCTCACTCGAGAATCGACTCGGTGGGACAGAAAGGATTGTGTAGATCCTGACAGCACACTGAGTGATTATTGCACCAAGGGCAGCTTTGTCGATTCATTCGATCTGTTTGATCCAGAATTCTTCCGTATTTCGCCTTTGGAAGCTATGTATATGGATCCCCAGCAGCGACTTTTCTTAGAAGAGTGCTGGGCCGCCCTTGAGCATGCCGGTTATGCTGGAAAGGAAATGGATGAAAAGCGTTGTGGGGTCTTTGCTGGTTGTAGTAGCTCGGATTATACCGAGTTCTTTTCAGGTAACTTGCCTGCTCAGTCTTTCTGGGGCAATGCAGGCTCTGTGATTCCGGCAAGAATCGCTTACTATCTCAATCTACGTGGGCCTGCAATGGCTGTAGATACTGCTTGCTCCAGCTCTCTGGTTTCAATTCACTTAGCTTGCCAAAGCCTTTGGTCTGGGGAAACAGAAATGGCTCTAGCGGGTGGAGTGTTCATGATGTTCACACCTCTGTTATACCAGGCCTCTAACCGTGCTGGCATTCTATCGCCAGATGGGGTTTGTCGAGCCTTTGATTCCCAAGCAAATGGGACAGTGCCAGGAGAAGGCGTTGGTGTTGTGGTGCTAAAGCGCCTTAAAGATGCGTTACGTGAAGGCGACACCATACACGGAGTGATTGCTGGTAGTGGAACTAACCAAGACGGGCGTACTAACGGAATCACTGCGCCTAGTGGACAATCTCAGCAAAATTTAGAAAGCTCGGTTTATGAAAAATTTGGCATTAACCCTGAGACTATCCAGTTAATCGAAGCTCATGGTACTGGTACGCCTCTGGGCGACCCAGTTGAGTTCAGCGCTTTGACTCAATCTTTCCGCCGATATACCGACAAGAAGCAATTTTGTGCGATAGGTTCAGTGAAGACCAATATTGGTCACGCAACGTTGGCAGCGGGTATTGCAGGCGTGCTAAAAACCCTGATGGCTCTGAAAGAAAAGCAAATTCCCGCATCGCTGAATTTTAAACAGGCTAACCCAGGGATAGATTTCCCGTCGAGTCCTTTTTACCCAGCAACTGAGCTTGAACCATGGCCTAGTGTAAAAGGTCAACCTCGCCGTGGCGCAGTGAGCTCATTTGGTATTAGCGGAACCAATGCTCACCTTGTTCTCGAAGAAGGTCCGAATCAACAAGCTACTGCCGATGAAGCCCCTTATTATTTGCAGGTACTGTCTGCGCGTACAAAAGATCAGCTAACACAACAAGTCACTAACTTATTGGATTTTTGTAAGCGATCATTGCACGTGTCTATGAATGATATGAGCTTTACATTATTTGTCGGCCGTATGCACCTTGAGCACCGCGTTGCCTTCATTGCCACTGACCGAGATAATCTGATAGAGCTGATGGAAAACTGGTTGAATAAGATTGAGAGTCAGGTATTTACCAACCGTATCTATAATGGCGAGCTGCCGGAAGGCAAGGTGCGTGAACAAACTGCACTTAAGAATTATGGCAATCAGTGCATTAAAGATTGCAATGTTGCCAGCCCTAACTCGACTTATTTCGAACATTTGGGCGTTGTTGCAGATCTTTATACACAAGGGTACGAGCTTAATTTCCGAGACTTGTTGATTGGTAAATCTCGCCGTATTCCACTGCCATCCTATCCTTTTGCTCGTGAGCGTCATTGGGTCGAAGCAATCGAAGCCCCTCAGCACAACAAAGTTTCAGTTGTGCCTCAGCTGCAGAGCTCTGCGCTTCACCCGCTGTTACATCGTAATGTATCCACATTGGCTCAGGCTCGCTTTACCACGACCTTAACTGGTGAAGAATTCTTCTTAAAAGACCATATAGTAAAAGGGCAAAAAATCCTTCCTGCGGTGGCGTATTTGGAAATGATGCGAGAGGCAGTGAGGCAGGCACTACCGGAGGAGTGCATGTCTGCTGCGATAGAACTACAGGGTATCGTTTGGTCCAAGCCGTTGATGGTGGATACACCAAAGGATGTATCTATCTCCCTGTATCCTGTTGAGGCCGCAGAAAACCGAAGCCAATTTGGCTGTGATGTGTTTAGTTTCGATGCTGAGGAGAAGGTAATACATTGCCAGGGTAATGTGGTTTTCATCGAGCCTACGGATGCGTTGGCGCAGAATGTAGCTCCATCTCAACACTTATCACAGAGCAGTTCTGTCGATGTAGACCAATTGTATGCTGGCTTTGCAAATGCTGGAGTGGTTTACGGGCCTGCGCATAGAGGTATCGTTTCGCTACAAACTGGCCAAAGTGATGGCTTGGCCCAGTTATCTGTACCGTCTGTCGTGGCTACAGGTCAAGAGGCATTTGAGCTTCACCCTAGCCTGATGGACAGTGCGATACAATCATGCATCAGTTTGATTTCGGATATGTCTGAGGTATCGGCTAAAACGTCATTACCTTTCTCTTTGGAAGCACTAAGAATTTTATCACCGTGCAGCCCGACAATGAGGGCTTGGGTTAAGTATTCACCGAATAACTCCGCAACGAGCACTGTACAAAAGTTGGATATCGACTTGTTCGATAAAGATGATAAGGTTTGCGTGCAGATCCAAGGGCTGTCTTTTAGGACGTTTTCTGAAAATACAGCTAGCACCAATACGGACCAAACCAATCACTTGATAGCGGTGCCAGTCTGGGAATCTCATCCAGCTCCAGATAACTCTTTCGTACCAGATGAGCATTATGTGCTGGTGTGTGGAGAGAATGAAACTGGCTGTGCCATGCTAGAGGCGAAGATGTCCGGCAGCCAATGCCGACATATCCCAGCGGTAGGTAGAGATTTGGCTGAACAATACAACCATTGTTCTGTGGCATGCTTTGAGTTTATTCAAACTCTTTTCATGGGGCAATCGAAGAGCCGGGCGTTAGTTCAGCTAGTGGTGTCAGATAAGCTAGCCGATAGCCTCACTATTGGACTCTCTGGTTTGCTGAAATCTGTAAACCTAGAGAAGCCTTCTATCGAAACTCAACTCATCGTGTCTGATGCGATAAATAACACGAGTCGTCTTGCTAGTCAGCTCAAGGAAAACCTTGGTTTGTCTGGCCAGTCTGTGATTCGCTACCAAGGCAATAACCGACAGCTATTGCGTTGGCAGGAGCGCACCACTGAATTATCCAATCAAGCGATGCACTTTAAAGAGGATGGAGTTTATCTTATCACGGGTGGCCTTGGAGCTATTGGTACGATATTCGCCAAGGATATTGTTAGCAAAGCGCCTAACGCGAGGGTGGTCCTCACTGGGCGGTCTGAGCTTGGAGCACGTGCAGGGTTAGAGCTTCTGTCAGCAGGTAATGTTGATTATCTACCGCTAGATATTAGAGATGAACCACAGGTTGCTAATTTGATACAACACATTGAGCAAAACTATGGTCGATTGGATGGGGTTCTGCACTGTGCTGGCATCACAGATGACAAGTTTTTACTGCATAAAACCGGACCGGAGTTTTTAGATGTGTTGGCGCCAAAGATTGCCGGTACTTGGAACTTAGACAAAGCTAGCCGTCATCTTGAACTGGACTTTATGGTGTTGTTTTCTTCACAAGTCTCGGTAATCGGTAGCATTGGTCAGGTTGATTATGCGGCGGCGAATGGTTTTATGGACCAGTTTGCGATTTACCGAAATCAGATGGTTGAGACTGGTAAACGGTACGGAAGAACCATGTCGATTAACTGGCCTTTATGGTCGGAAGGGGGCATGAAAGCAGAGCAATCGGTACAAGATAGCTTACGTCAAGCGACGGGCTTATCTGCTTTGCAGACAGAAGTGGGATTGAATGCCTTTCAGCAAGCACTTGCACTGAAAGAAAGCCAAGTTTGGGTTATGGCTGGCGATGTACAAAAGATGCGTAGCACTTTGTTATCTGAGTATGTGCCGTCACAAAGTGTGATTGAGACAAACGAAAAGACCTTGCCAACGTCAGAGACATCGAATGACTGGTTACAAATGACGCAAGACTTACTGCGTAAAGAATTCTCTTCCTTACTAAAGTTACCACCGCACCGAATCGACGCTAAGGCGTCTATGGAGCAGTTTGGTATTGACTCTATACTCGCGGTGAACTTGACCAACCAACTAGAGAAAACCTTTGGTCCCTTGTCAAAAACACTGCTGTTTGAGTATCAAACTCTGAATGAACTGGCAGAGTATTTTATTGCCTCTCATCTCGACAAATTATCGGAGTTATTAACGCCTGTGGAGCAAGACCAGGTGAAAGAAACGACGCCAGAGAAAAAGCCTTCAACCATGGGGTTATCGGACACTAGAGTTGAGTCCGCATCATCAGTGAAGCTCAATAATACCGCGTTCAAGTCGCCAAATGTGTCCCGCTCTGCCTCGGTTATCGAAGATGAGCCTATTGCCATTGTTGGATTAAGCGGTAGATATCCTCAGGCTTACAATCTCGATGATTTCTGGAGCAATTTAAGTCAGGGCAAAGACTGCATTACTCAAGTTCCGGAATCACGTTGGGACTGGCGTGATTATTACGTCGAAAACAACAATGAGATCGGCAACCATCGCAGTAAGTGGGGTGGGTTTATCGATGGTGTGGATGAATTTGACCCATTATTTTTCAATATTTCACCGAGGGAAGCTGAGTATACCGATCCTCAAGAACGTCTATTTCTCCAACACGCTTGGATGGCAGTAGAAGATGCAGGTTACACTCGTGCTGGGTTGCAGACGGCCGATGAGCTAGATCTTCCTGGGCAGGTTGGCGTGTATGCAGGCGTTATGTATGGTGAATATCAGTTGTTTGGTGCTGAAGCCAGTATGCGAGGTAATAGAATGGGCTTTTCTGGCAGTCTTGCCAGCATCGCTAACCGCGTGTCGTACACGTTTAACCTGCACGGTCCTAGCATGACATTAGATACCATGTGCTCATCTTCGCTCACTGCGATTCACTTGGCCTGTCAGGACTTAAAACTGAAGCGTACCCATATGGCCATTGCAGGTGGGGTTAATGTGACTATTCATCCAAACAAATACCTGATGCTCAGTGCCGCGCAATTTATTTCAACTGACGGTCGTTGCCAAAGTTTTGGTGAAGGGGGAGATGGTTATATCCCGGGTGAAGGAGTAGGCGTGGTGATATTGAAGCGACTCTCTGATGCTCAAAGAGACAAAGACCATATCTACGGCGTTATCAAAGGTAGTGCCTTAAATCACGGCGGTAAAACGAATGGTTATACGGTGCCAAATCCACAAGCCCAAGCTGCGGTGATAAATAGGGTTTTGGCCGACTCAGTCATCCAACCGCGCCACATCAGCTATGTTGAAGCTCATGGAACTGGAACCAAACTGGGCGATCCCATAGAAATTGCGGGCTTAAGTAAGGCGTTCGGCGGTGCTAATCAGGATACAGGTTTTTGCGCGATTGGCTCTGTAAAGTCGAATATTGGTCATGGTGAATCGGCCGCAGGTATTGCAGGGTTGACCAAGGTTCTGCTGCAAATGAAGCATAAGAAACTTGCGCCATCATTACATTCAGAGGTCCTTAATCCGAATATCAACTTTGAGCGCACTCCGTTTGTGGTCAATCAAACCTTAACTGATTGGGACAACCCTATCGTAGATGGTGAGGCTATTCCTCGCATAGCTGGATTATCCTCTTTCGGTGCTGGTGGTTCCAATGCCCACCTGATTGTTGAAGAATACGTCGATCATTCGCGAGAGCTTCAAGCTCACGCGACAGCTGAGAGCACTGAGCATGTGTTCCTACTGTCGGCTAAGAACCCAATTCGGTTGCGCGAACTTGCTGACAATCTTTTAGCGTTCACTGACCGTACACCGATGGCTTCAATGCGGGACATGGCGTATACGCTCCAAGTAGGCAGAGAGGAAATGGAAGTACGGCTTGGTATTCTAGCCAATTCGCTTGAACAACTATCACAGAAGCTGAAAGCGTGGTTGGCGGAAGAAGCTGATATAGAAGGTCTGTGGCAGGGGCAAGCGAAAAGGAATGATGAGACGGTAGCCCTGTTTGTTAGCGATGCCGATCTACAGACAACCATCAATCAATGGCTATTGAATAAGAAATACCCTCAATTACTCGATCTATGGGTGAAAGGCTTAGAGTTGGATTGGCGTAAACTCTATGCCGATGACATACCTTATCGAATGAGTTTGCCAGTCTATCCGTTTGCTCGTGATCGTTATTGGACACCAGAAGGTGAGGTGAAGGAACCTAAGCATTTGTTACCAGCGGTACAAGAGTCAGTCTCTGAACCTGTTGTCGTACCATTTAAGGCGAAAACGTCTTGGGATGAAGCCACCTATCGTATGGTGTGGAATGAAGCACCTGAGTTACAAGCCAATTCGCCAACTCATGCATTTAAACGCGCTCTGATCCTTTATCCGGAAGCTGAACAAGTACTCGCACAAGACATGGCTGCCCAATGTGAGAAGACCTACCCGGGTGCTAGCGTCGTGCAAGTACGTTTGGGGCAGGTAACCAAGAAGCACTCCGCAACGCAATGGGTTCTAGATAGCAATGATTCTAATGCGCTTCAGCGGTTTCTTGAGGAGAACCCGACTCCAGATTGTCTTTTCTTTATTGCTGGTGATTCGGCACGAGTCATGCGGGAGGATGAAAAGCAGATTAATGAACTTGCACAAAACGAAATTCAACTGCTGCGTTTGGTTAAAACCATTCAAAACCATAGCCAAGGTTCGGTGGATTGTTTTGTTCTCATTCAAGACGATAACTTGCCCACAGTTAATTCTAACGCCAATAGAGGCGGCGGCCTAGCAGGCGTTGGTTATGCTTTGGCGCAAGCCGATCATAGGTTTAGAGTTCGAGTGATTCAGCTGTCTTCCAAGGATCTTAGCCATAAACTCGGGCGTCATCGAGCCCTGTCCATGATACTCGATGAGCCAGCTTCGGATAGGGGCGCTGTGATTAAGTACAGCGCCGGACGTCGATACCAGCAGTCTTATACGAAATGGCTTTGGAAACCTCAAGAAGGCTCAGGTGGTTTGAAAACCGGTGGTGTTTATCTTATCGCTGGAGGTTCTGGGACAGTGGGTCAGATCATGACTCGCTATTTAATCGACGCCTACCAAGCTCAAGTGGTGTGGTTAGGGCGTTCAGCGGAAAATGATCCGAGCGTTTTGAATAAGTTAAACCAATATAAGACTAACGCGCCTTGGTATGTACAAGCGGATGTCACTGATCAGGCATCACTTGGTAAAGCGATTGCCAGAGTGAAGGCGAAATACTCGGCGATCAATGGTGCTATTTTCTCTAGCTTGGTGTTTCACCCCGAGAACTCTATTACCAGTACCACAGAACAAGATTTCGTGGATATCATCGATGTGAAGATCTCTGGTAGCCATAATTTCTATCTCGCTCTGCAAGACGAATCTCTAGATTTCCTTTGCTATTTCTCGTCGGTGCAGGCCTTCTCATTTCTCTCTGCGAAAGACAGTGTTGGCTACGCGGCTGGAATCACCGCGGCTGACTCTATTGCCATTGAACAAGGTCGTCAGAGTCGTTTTCCTATCGGTATCATCAACTGGGGCTATTGGCTACAAACAGTGAAAGGTACACCTTTCGAAGCCGCTTTAGCAGCTAGGTTTGGTCTGATTGAGGATACGGTCGGCGTTCAGTTTTTTGATCAATTTATTCAACAACTACAGCAAGGTGGTGAACAACGTTTGCTTTGCATGCCTGCATCTCAGGCTTTACATGAAATGATGGGGATAAATGAGTCCGAGACCAGTTATCTTTCGTCGCACACTAACCCATCTCTCTTTGCTCATTTGAAGGAAAAAACATCATGAAGACGTTTCCATCTGATATTCTTTTAAAAGCCAACCCCCTTGAGGAGTTGGAACAATGGGCATCCAAGTATCTGTTGCTTCAAGTTCGACGCCTTGGCATATTCACGTCCTCTAGTAATTCATCCGGTCAGGTTGAAGAACTGCGCCTCAAAGCTGGGGTGCATGACAGGTACGCTAGGTGGTGGGAGGAATGTTGTCTCTCAGTTCTGCAACAGTGGAATTTCGTACAACATCAAAATGGTTATGTCCGCCTTTCTGATAATCTCATATTTGACGGTATTGAGTCAGAACAAGCCTATCTAGAAGCATGGGAAACACGTAAATCGGCCTACCTGGACAATCCTCAAACGAAAGCCGTAGTGCACTTGATTGATGAGTGTCTGAGACATTTGCCAGATATCTTACGTGGTAGCCGTGCTGCGACAGACGTGATGTTTCCCAACGGCTCTATGGAAAAAGTTGAAAACCTCTACAAACATAACGAGCGAGCGGACTATTTTAATTCGCAGGTAGCAGAAACCGCGAGAGCCTACATAGAGCTGCTTATAGAACAGCGTCCCCATACTAAGGTGCGAATTATAGAGATCGGAGCGGGGACGGGTGGCACGACGTCCTTTGTGTTATCACACCTTGCTGATCTTAAAGAAAATATCCAAGAGTATTGTTATACAGACATTTCTAATGCGTTTCTTATTCATGGCAAGACAGAATACGGTCAGCAGTATCCGTTCCTAACGACTCGGTTGTGGAATATTGAGCACCCAACAGAGTCACAAGATATAGAGAGTGGGTGCTACGATATTGTCATAGCAACCAACGTTCTCCATGCGACCAAAAATATTCGAGATACGTTGAGAAATGCTAAGGTTGCGATGAAGAAAAATGGCATTCTTCTTATCAATGAATTGATTGAAAAAACCTTGTTAGGCACTCTTACATTTGGCTTGCTTGATGGGTGGTGGCGTTTTGAAGACGATGCACTTCGAATTCCAGGTTCACCACTTATTGATACTGATACTTGGCGTTCAGTTCTTAATCAGGAAGGCTTCGGTGAGGCGTATATCCCAGAGCCTAAAGCCGAACGTTTGGGTCAGCAGGTATTAGTGGCGGAAAGTGACGGGATTATTCGCCAGCAGTCAGAGGTTCAATTATCCGCGAAAAAGGTAGATATCACCTTAGAGGTTGGTGTTGAAAGTCAGCCTAAGCGTGAACCTGAAAGCACTGCGTCAGCTAGCCAAGTTGATGTCTCTATTTCAGATGTAGAAGCCTATGTAAAGAGCGCTCTGGCTGAAGCATTGAAAGTGGAAGTGGACACTATTCAGAAAGATGTCCCTTTTGCTGACTATGGGGTGGATTCTATCTTGGGTGTGAATTTTATTAATCGTCTCAAGGAGTCATTGGCGATTTCTCTTAACACGGCAATTATCTTTGACCACTCTACCGTTGAACGACTTTCCACGCATATTTTGCAAAATCATAGCGCTGAGGTTAATGCTCTGCTGGTTACTTCTACACTTGTTCCAGTAGACGCAAGTCCAGTGCAGCCAGTCAACGAGCTGGTTAAACCGGAGCAGCAAGCTCCTCTTACTCAAGCTCCTGAGCCTACTCCTGCACTTATCGACAAGGGTGAACACCAGACGCCGATCACCGAAAAATCGCCGAAGACTTTGAGTCGAGATACTGATATTGCGGTTATCGGTATTTCTGGGCAATTCCCGGAAGCAGAGGATGTCCATCAGTTTTGGCAAAACCTGATCGATGGGCATGATGGGGTGACGGAGCTGCCACATGAATATCTTGATCGTGAGAGGGACTACAGCGAAACCAAACAACCAGGAAAATCTTACTGTAAATGGGGTGGGGTACTGAAAGATCGCGCGTGTTTTGATCCTTTGTTTTTCTCTCTTTCGCCAAAAGATGCGGAGTCTATGAATCAGAACCAACGTCTTATTCTTCAGGAAAGTTGGAAAAGCCTGGAAGATGCAGGTTATAACCCTAAAACCTTATCAGATAGGAAAGTGGGTATTTTTGTTGGGGCCGAGCCTGTACGGTATGGCGCAACCAATTTCACTGGAGCGTCAGAAGCCCTAACCGCATCACGCCTGTCCTATTATTTAAATCTGAAAGGACCAGCGTTTGTGGTCAATACGGGTTGCTCTTCATCTGGTGTGGCGCTACATCTTGCCTGTGAAAGTTTGCGAAATCGAGAATCTGATATGGCACTTGCTGGTGGGGTTCATGCTGGCTTGGATCGTGAAGCGCTCGTGAGCACATCGGCGATAGAGATGCTCTCTCCCAGAGGACGTTGTCACACACTCGATGCATCGGGCGACGGCACTGTGTTATCGGAAGGGGTGGGTATGGTGGTCCTTAAACGGCTAGAAGACGCGATTACTAACCGAGACAATATCTATGGTGTGATAAAAGCCTCTGGTATCAACCAAGATGGGGCCAGTAATGGCATCATCGCGCCAAATGGTGCTTCCCAGGAAGAGCTGATCACTAATATCTACCAAAACTACAATATTGATCCGGCAGATATTAGCTATGCTGAGTTGCATGGTACAGGGACACGCCTTGGCGATCCGGTAGAAGCCAATGCGTTAGTCCGAGCTTTTAGCCAATTTACCGATACCCAGAACTTTTGTGGCTTAGGCAGTGCCAAAGACCATATCGGGCATACTTCTGCTGCGGCCGGAGTGATTGGTCTTATAAAGGTACTGTTGTCTATGAAGCACAATCAGCTTCCTGGACTGATACACTTCGATACTCTCAATCCATTAATTGAATTGGAAGGTTCGGCGTTTAATGTGGTGGATAAAACAAGATCTTGGGTAGCTGAGCCTGGCAAGCCTCGGATGGCGGCAATCAATTCCTTCGGGCATAGTGGCACCAATGTCCACTTAGTGGTCGAAGATTATCCCCAGCCCTCTTTCGTGCATGAAACATTCAACCCACATCAAGAGGTTCTCTTTGTACTTTCGGCGGCAAATGATGAACGTTTAAAAGAGTATGGGCAAAGGATGTTGGAGTTTGTCCGTCGTGGAGAAGTGCACAATGATAACCTGCAGAGATTTGCCCACACACTGCAAATAGGACGTGAAGCTTTGCGTTACCGAATAGCCTTTGCGGTGGGTAGTGCAGAAGAGTTGATTGAAAAATTGACTCGCTTTGTTGAGTCAAACTCTAGCGATTATCCAGTAGCTGATAGTAAACATCCATCGGAGCATATGGCACTGTTTCTAGCCGAAGACGATGCACAAGACATGATGCAAAAATGGTTACTTAAACAGCAGTGGAAAAAACTAGCACAGCTCTGGTTATCTGGAGGTCATGTCGATTGGTCCTTACTTTATCAAGACTACGCTCCATTGCGCATGTCAGTGCCAACCTACCCATTTGCCAAAGAGCGTTATTGGCGTCAGGCGGAAGATGTCCGGTCTCATGTGGTACCTCAGCCTAAACCTCAAGTTGAAACTCATTCAAACGCGCAGCTAACCCATTTGCATCCACTTCTTCATAGTGCCGTCAGTGCAGAGGGTGCGTATAGTTACAACTCTAACTTTACCGGTCAGGAATTCTTTCTTTCTGATCATCGAGTTGAGGGACACATTACCCTGCCTGGTGTCGCACATCTTGAGTGGGTTCGCGCCGCATTTGAACACGCATGTCAGGATAAAAATGGTGCCATTAAACTAGAAAATGTAGTGTGGATTCAGCCTGTGATTGTTGATGCCGCAATGCAACTTAACGTAACACTAAAGCCAGTTCAAAATGAAGAGCACGTTTTTCACTTTGAAATTTCCAGTCTGAGTCACGACACTAAAACCCTCCACTGTCAGGGGCGAGTTTTAATCACTACTGAGCGTCAGCCAGATATGCTGAATGTGGTAGAGAAATTGGCAACATTGACGCCACTAGACCTTGATATGGAAGCATTCTACGAGTCTTTCAGGCAAGTGGGTATTGTCCATGGTTCGAGCTATAGAGGCGTGACAGCGTTGAGCCGAGGTCAAAATGAAATTCTGGCCGCGCTGGCTTTACCCAATGTCGTGTCCTCCAGCCAACACGAATACGTCCTGCATCCAAGTATGATGGAGAGCGCACTACAAGCGGCTTGCCTACTTATCGTTGATCATAAAGCACACTCAGGTGTGGCTTCACTTCCTTTTGCACTCGAGTCGATTTGTATCTACGGCCCGTGTACCCAGCACATGTACGCCCGAGTTCGTTATGCGAAGAATAATCGCAATGGTGGAAATGTGGTTAAGTTGGATGTGGACCTGATAGATGCAGACGGCCATATCAGTGTCGTCTTGGAAGGCTTCTCTTTCAGGCGACTTCACTCCGATGCACCTGACAGTGTCTCGCAAGGACTGTCTTCACAAGGCCAGGGTGAGAATCTGTTACTCACTACGTTATGGCGAGAAGCTAGTTTTTCTTCTCAAGTACAAACCTTTGATCATAAGGATGTTTTCCTTTTTGACCGATCACCGGCAGCTGCCTCGGACCTCATGGCTCAATTGCCAGGAACGCTGTGCTTAGCTCAATCCTTACCCGAAAGGGATATAGCGCTGAGATACGAGCATTACACTTTGGCTTGCTTAGATCATGTGCAATCCATGATTAATCAACGCCCCGATCGCAAAGTGTTATTGCAAGTGGTGGTTCCAGACACATCCGAAGGGCAGATCCTTGAAGGGATAGCCGCTTTTCTTAAAACCGTTTCTTTGGAGCATCCACAGATTAGTGGTCAAATCATAGTCACATCACCCCATACAGGTGCGATAGCGTTAGCGCAACAACTTGTAGAGGCCAGCAAATCTTTACCCGCTAAGATAGTGAAGTTCCATCACGGAAGTAAGCGAGTACTAGAGTGGCAGCAAGTGCTGACTCAGCAGGACGCGCCTCAGTCTCCCTTTAAACATCACGGAACTTATGTGATTACTGGTGGTTCTGGAGGCCTTGGGTTGATTTTTGCTCGAGAAATTTTGCAAAGGACTTCCGATGCCAGAGTGATAGTCATTGGTAGGTCAACAAAAGACGCTTGGGATAGTGAGCAAAATAGTTTACCGCAAGCGTGGCGTCATAGAGTGACTTATGTTCAAGCCGATGTGGCAGACAGGGAACAGTTGAGTTCAGTGTTCAGTCAGCTCCCCAGCTTGGACGGAATTATTCATAGTGCAGGGATGAACTCGGATCAAGCCATTGGTAAAAAAACACCATGCGGCCTGCAACAAGTATTAGCGGCGAAAGTAGCGGGTACCTACAATCTCGATCTACTGACGAAAACCTATAAATTGGATTTTATCGTTCTATTTTCTTCCGTGAGTGCGGTTTTCGGTAACCCTGGTCAAGCAGACTATGCCGCTGGCAATGCTTTTATGGACTCTTTTTCGCGTTGGCGCAATGCGTTGGTAGAAGAAGGCAATCGCTGTGGCCGTACATTGTCAATTAACTGGCCATTATGGAAAGAAGGAGGCATGCGACTTAGTGATACTCAACAAGATTTGATGAGACAAACACTAGGAGGGATGCCTATGCCAACACTAGATGGGCTGTCCGCTTTCTATCAAAGCTTCTACTCAGGACATGACCAAGTGGTAGTTCTGCATGGTAATAAAGATAAAATGAAAACATTTGTCGGAATTAACCAGCCTTTGGCAAACGTGTCTGAGAAGGTACCTGAAAACCTAGCTAAGCCATCGAATTTGGCCATTGAGCGCCAGAGAAATCCGCAATCCAGTATGCCTATCGAAATCAGTTTGCACGACATACGAAAACTTTTGCTAGAAGAGGTCTCGACAACCATAGGTCTTGAGCAAGACAAGATCGAGTTAGATGCAGAGCTTAGCCAGTATGGGTTTGACTCTATCGTATTAATGGACTTTATTCGCGATTTGAATCAAAAGTATCAGCTGGATCTAATGCCAACGGTATTTTTTGAATACCCAACTATAGTGGCACTTGCGGAATATCTCGATCAGAACCATTTAGACACGCTCAGCAGGTACTTTTCGGCGCAAAGTTCAGATCCCAATATTGAGTCGCCGACCGTTCATCCTAAGTCTGAATTGATTAAGGACGAAGTGCAGGTCGAGGTACCACAACAAAACCTTGCAGCGCAAGGAGGCAAGAAGAGCAAGCCAGGCCAATATCAGGATATTGCGATCATCGGGATGGATGGCACTTTTCCCCAATCTGATTCAGTAGAGGGGTTTTGGGAGATGATCCGCACGGGAAAAGATTTAATGGAAGAAATTCCCAAAGATCACTGGGATTATCGCCCTTGGTTTAGTGAAGACCGAGATGTTGAGGATAAAACCTATTGTAAATGGGGCAGCTTTATCGACGATGTTGATCGGTTTGATGCGGAGTTTTTCAATATCTCCCCTAAAGAAGCAGAATGGATGGATCCTCAGATGCGTTTGCTATTGCAAAGTGTGTATCGTTGTGGAGAAGATGCTGGTCGTATCAAAGATATTCGCGGTAGCAAAACAGGGATTTTTGTTGGTGTTTGTTCTCATGACTATATGGATGTGATCGCTGAGCAAAGTGGACCTATAAACCCCCATCAAGGCGTGGGTACAGCACTAACGGTGATTGCAAACCGAGTGTCTTTCTTGCTCAATCTAACCGGGCCAAGTTTGTCGTTTAATACGGCATGTTCTGCTTCGCTTGTTGCCTTACATGAAGCCTGTCATGCACTACAACGAAATGAGTGTGAAATGGCGTTTGTTGGCGGTGTGAATGTACTGCTGTCTTCTCATCATTATCGCTATTTCTCAAGCATAGGAGCGCTTTCTCCAACAGGACGTAGCCACAGTTTCGATTCTAGAGCAGATGGCTATGCGCCTGGTGAAGCAATTGCTAGCCTTCTGCTTAAGCCACTTGATAAAGCGATAAAAGATGGCGATCAAGTTTATGCGGTTATTAAAGGGTCAGCGGCATTACACGGAGGATTCACCCCTTCAATTACGGCACCTAGCGTTTCTGGTGAGAAAAATGTGATTACCAGCGCTTGGAAAAACGCCGACATTGATCCTGCCACGATTGGTTATATCGAAGCTCACGGTACAGGCACCAAATTAGGTGATCCTATTGAAGTGTCTGCGTTAACCCAAGCGTTTCAGGAGTTTACTTCGAATACAGGTTTCTGTGCTCTGGGCTCAGCTAAGGCGCATGTCGGGCATACAGAAGGCTCTGCAGGTATATTGGGTGTTATCAAGGCTGTGCAGCAGTTGCGCCATCAGGTCATTCCTGCCATGCCAGCGTTTAGGGAAAAGAACCCTTATATTGAGTTAGACAATTCAGCGCTCTACATCAACCGTGAGACAATTCCATGGCCTGCGGTAGCTTCTCATCCTAGGCGAGCAGGGGTAAGCTCGTTTGGATTTTCTGGTGTTTATGCCCACGTTGTACTAGAAGAGCATACCGTCACTGAGGCGGAAATACGTCAAGAGTTTGATACCCAATCTGGTGTTCAACTTATTGCCTTATCAGCAAAAACAGAAAATAGCCTTAACGCAAGAATCCAAGACCTTTTACACTTTGTGCAAACAGATACTAAGGCATCGTTGGCTGAGATAGCGTATACCCTTCAGGTAGGCCGAGAGTCGATGAAATATCGTTTAGGGTTTGTGACGTACTCTAAAACCGAATTAATACGTACTTTGCAATCGTGCCTTATAGGTCAACCTGTTGAGGTTTATCGTGGAGAGGCGCAGGGCAAACTCGACGATTATCGTTACGATGCGAATGACGCTAGTATGCAACAGTGGTTGGAAAAATGGCGCGAGCCTGAAGTTGGCGCGCAACTCATAGAACGTTGGACTCTAGGTCAACCAGTGGAATGGGGCCAGCTGCATCGCTCTATTACCCCACATCGTGTGCGTTTGCCTACCTATCCATTTTCTGGAGAGCGCTATTGGTTTATGTCGCGAACAGAGGATAACCTCAATGTGGTGAAGGAGGAAAGTATCTCTTCGCCAATTGCAGCGAAATCAAAGCCTACTGAGGTGACTCAGGTCGATAAAAACTTGTACAAGAATACATTGGACGTTTTGAGAGAAATGATCTCAGAAGAGACCAAAATTCCACTACACCGGATTGAACCTGAAAAAGACTTTGAGGAGTTAGGCTTAGATTCAATCATTATCGCGACGTTAAATAAGCGAATCGCAGCCATAACAGGGAACACAGACAGTACCTTGTTCTTCAAACACAAACACTTATCTTCTCTGGCTAAAAGCCTCAGTCATGACTTTTCGAAACCCAAGGAAGCGCCAGCGCAGTCAGAGCTAAAAATGGACCAGATAAAAACTGAGCCTGAGGTTGTACAAGAGCACACTGTTTCAGAAAGTTCATCGTTGCCAAAAGATGATGATATCGCCATTATCGGGATGAGCGGCCGATATCCACAAGCAAGCAACTTAGATACGTTTTGGCAGAATTTACTTGAGGGAAGGGATGCAATTCAGGAGATCCCAAAAGAGAGGTTTGACTACTCTGAGTTCTATGATGCTGAAAAGGGAGCGCCAGGTAAAATCTACTGTAAATGGGGAGGGTTTATAGACAACGCAGATAAATTTGATGCTGCGTTTTTCAAACTGTCGCCACAGGATGCTCGTTATATGGATCCTCAGGAGCGCATCTTTCTTGAAGCGGCTTGGGAATGCATGGAGAGTGCTGGGCAAATTGGGCCCAATTGGCAACGTGATGCGAGAAATGTCGGTGTATTTGCTGGCGCAACATTCAATAATTACCAGTTAATTATGGCTGAAGCCGCTGATTCTCAGGCTTATTTGGCCAACTCTCAGACGTTCTCAATTGCAAACCGAGTGTCCTATTTCCTGAACTTCACTGGCCCTAGCTTTACTCTAGATACCGCTTGTTCATCGTCTTTACTCGCCATTCATCAAGCTTGTGAGAGCCTTAAACGTGGGGAATGTGAAATGGCGCTTGCTGGTGGTGTTAATCTGTCTTTGCACCCCAGTAAGTACATTACATTGTGTGCGACGGGCTTTGCAGCAAGTGATGGACGCTGTCATGCTTTTGCGGCCAACGGTGACGGTTATGTACCCAGTGAGGGGGTCGGTGCAGTATTGCTTAAGCCATATGCCAGGGCGGTGTCTGACGGTGATGAGGTTCTAGCCGTTATCAAGGGGACTGGCATTAGCCACGATGGGAAGACACAGGGTTATACGGTGCCTAACCCAATTGCCCAGTCGAAAGCCATCGAGGCTGCTCTTGGACAAGCTGGAATCAGTGCAGATCAAATCAGTTATGTTGAAGCCCATGGCACGGGCACTGAACTGGGTGATCCAGTGGAAATTCAAGGGTTAATGGATGTCTATTCCCGTGATACGGACAAACTGCAATATTGTGCTATTGGCTCAGTAAAATCTAATATTGGCCACGGTGAAGCGGCTGCTGGGATTGCGCAACTAAGCAAAACGGTTTTGCAACTTCAACACAAAACTCTTGTACCATCTTTATTGCATGACAGACCAAATCCAAATATTGACTTTAACAACACCGCGTTTGTCGTGCAGTCCTCTTCTTCTCACTGGGCACAACCTAAATCGGCGCAAGGTGAACCATGTCCTCGTTACGCCGGTATCAGTTCATTTGGCGCTGGTGGAGTGAATGTACATGTGATTGTTGGCGAGGCACCTGAATGCCATGCCATAGAGTCTCATCCTAGTGCTGAGGGTGGCTTACTTATTCCCCTTTCAGCTCAAACTAGAGAGTCGTTGTTAAAGATGGCAGACAACTTATCCAATTGGTTGGACGATCAAACGAATAGTCGTTGGAGCCTCGAAAGCATCGCCCATACCTTACAAACTCGTAGGGCGCCTTTTGTATATCGGTTGGCAGTCATCGCGGAGAGTAAAGCGCAAGCCTGTGCCATATTGAAGGCATTTGCCAAGCAAGAAGAATCCTTATCGGCTGATTGGTTCGAGTCTTCGGCGAATAAAAAGCAAGGTTTTCGTCTTGATTTAAGTGGCGAAGAAGACAGGGGCTATGTTAACACCTTGATAAACAAGGGTCGATTCGACAAGCTCGCCCAACTGTGGGTCAATGGTGCCGATATTCCCTGGGCTCAGTTTTACACACAGAATATTGGCTGCGCACCTCTACCAACTTACCCATTTGATAGAAAGCGTTATTGGGCTGGAAGTCCTTCCTCTAAAAGTGCCGAGGTTCATAAGCTCCCGGATGTACAACGCATCAGCGCAGAAACAGTATTGAGAGAAGGCATGTTCGATGTGCAGTGGCAAGAAATGGCACAGTCCTCTTCAATATTGCCCAATCGGTTAAGGCGGCTGTTGGTTGTGTCGGAGTCAACAACAGTCCTTGAGCAGGCGAAATGGGCTGACACGGAGCTTTGTCGTTGTTTGATTACAGGTGATGTTAGTCCGTCTGATAGTGGAGATGGAGATATCATAATATCAAAAGATCGCTTGAACTTTGACCTCTTGCGGGAACAAATCTGTGAGGGGGCATGGGATGGGCTTGTATACGTGCCATCGGCAATTGATTTTGAGAATTGTGACAGTACCACTTTGGTGGAGCATGTGGCTTGGGAAACCCATAAGCTGCATCGTTGGGTCGAGTTTTTAACCAATGAATTAGTTGATGCTCCTATTCAGGCTACGTTTTTGTCCGTAGTGAATAAGCAGGGAGTAGATCCAGTTCAAACGTTGCTCGCCAAGTATTTCAGTTTTCTTCGCTATGAATTCCCAGAATTTCAAGTATCTATCATTCAGGTAGACAGCTTAGATAAGAACATGCAACAGCGAGTTATTAATGAAATGGCTGCGCAAAGCAATGAAACACACGTCCAATTCGAAGGGAATAAGCGCCTTGTTCAACGTTTAATGCCAATTGAAATTGACCAAACTCTAGCAAACTTTGATGCATCTGGTTGTATGGTGATTACTGGCGGCTTTGGCGGGCTTGGCCTTAAGCTTATCCACTGGTTGATGGATAAGGGTGTGACAGAACTCGCTGTGATTGGCAGGAAACCGAGCACCTCAAGGCTACATCACCCTGCTCTTGAAAGCCCCATTACTATTGAAAAGTTGATTCAGAAATATCAGCAACGTGGTATTAAGCTGCATTATATACAGGCGGATCTGCATCAGGTCGAGTTGTGTATGGCGAGCTTTGCAAGTGCTAGAGCACATTTCAACAATCCGATTACTGGGATATTCCATCTAGCAGGCGTTACTACTGAGGCGATTCCGCTCAACCAAATGCGCGAAGAAACGCTCATTGATGTACTAGGTTCTAAATTCTTCGGTGGATACGCGCTCGACAGAATAACGGCGAAAGATCCAGTGCGTTATTTTTGCATGTTTTCATCTACATCTGCGATAGAAGGTATGCAGGTTAATGGCTTAAGTGCTTATGCCACTTCCAACGCTGCGCTAGATGCATTGGCCGAAGCTCGTCGTTTGAGAAAGCAGCCTATTCAGCTGATTCATTGGAGCGATTGGGATGAAGTGGGTATGGCTGTAGAGCATGATCACAAGGCCTTTATGGATGCCGTAGGTATTCATATGTTGCCAACTGAAACAGGGCTTAGCGTTTTAGAGGCGATACTCTCGCGGTCGATTAGCTCCAGTACGGTGTTTCATGTTAATTGGGATACGTTTTCTCAGGTTAATGAACTGATACATAAACTGCCGTTTTTCAATGATTATGTTCAGTTTATGCGCCACCAAACGGGGAGCGAAGACATGGTTAACACAAACGGTAATGAACAAATAGCAAGTAAAGTGAACAGCAAGCCGCAGATAGCGCAAAACAGAGAGAGGATGGTTGCACATCTTAGTGAGAAATTGGCAGACATCATCGAACTGGACGTCATTCCTGTCGATGAAAGCCTTGCTAGTTTGGGATTGGACTCCATCAATTCAATACAGTATTTCAAGGGGTTATCGACTGAACTGACTATGGACATTTCGCCTTCTATTATCTTTCGCTACCCAACGATTGCTAAATTGTCTGAATACTTGTGGTCGCAACTTTCTAGTGATGCATATCACGGTGACAGACGCGAGGACGATGATTTGTCTTTAGTGGAAGAATTGAATGCAGCTTTGAAGAAATCAGAGCACCTTCTCAACATAACAGCGTAGTGAATGGCATGAATAAAGATGAACTATTGAGAGATGCTCTGATTACTATCAGGCACCTTAACGAAAGGTTAGAAAATACGGCATCCACAGTGATGCCGAATGAACCAGCTATCGCTGTCATTGGTATGGCTTGTCAGTTCCCAGGAGCTGGCAGTTTACCCGTGTTTTGGAATCAATTATTCCAGCGATTTGATGGTGTTAGTCATTACCCGAGCTCTAGGCTGGGCCTACTAGGATTAGAGGAGAGCCACCTCGACGGAGATATAGAGAACATCTACGGTGGGTATCTAGAAAATATCGATTTGTTCGATCCCGAGCTGTTTAATATTTCGCCCAGAGAGGCGAAATGCATGGATCCTCAACAGAGGTTGCTGATGATGAATGTGCATCAGGCTTTGCAAGATTCGGATATTCAAAGCAATTCGAATTTTAAAAATACAGGCGTATTTATGTCCCACTATGCCAGTCAATATCTAGCGCTGGACGGTCAACGTACACCTGAGAATAGTTTGTTTATGGCAACGGGAAATGCAGCGTCCATTTCTGCGAATCGAATCTCTTATCACTATGACCTACAGGGACCCAGCCTTGTGATTGATACCGCGTGTTCCTCATCTTTAGCGGGGTTAGATGTCGCTTGTCGTTACCTTAAAGAAGGAAGAATTGATTACGCATTGGTTGGGGCAGTAAGCCTTAATTTAAATATGGACGCCACCAAAATGTTGCAGCATGCGAATATGCTATCTGAGGATGGGAAGTGTAAGACATTTGATGAGCGAGCCGATGGGTATGTGCCGGGAGAGGGAGTGGGGGTTGTCGTTCTGCAGCGACTGGCCGATGACCTCCCTAGTCCAGGAAAGGTTTACTCAGTGATCAAGGGTTGCAATGTAAATCATGACGGCAAGAGCAATGGCTTGGCTGCGCCAAACGGTTTAGCTCAAGAGGCCTTGATCCGAGACACTTGTCATAGCGCGAATATCGAGCCAGGGTCTTTAGGTTATGTGGAAACCCATGGCACAGGGACTTATTTGGGTGATCCAGTAGAAATTGAGGGGTTGAATAACGTTGTCGGTAAAAACCGAGCTCCGAATACACCTTGTGTGCTTGGCTGTTTGAAAACTAATATTGGCCACCTAGAACCCGCGGCTGGGATTGCTAGTCTAATTAAGGCGTCACTGTGTGTCTCTCAAGGTATGATCCCAGGTAATAATCACCTGAATAAGGTTAACCCTTTGCTGAATCTAGACCATCAGTCGTTTGTACTACCTGATCGAGCAGTACCATGGATGGGAGAAACTCTACGTGCAGGGGTGAGCTCATTTGGTTTTGGTGGATTGAATGGATTTGCAGTATTGGAGAATGCGCCTAATACATTGGACACTACGCAGCAAATCCATTTGGCAGACTATCCGAAGGTTGAATTTAACCTAGAATCATACTGGTTAGATAAACCTAAGTTTTCGACTGGTTATAATGATAACTATGATAATGCACCAGGCTTCTTAACTTATCATTTAATCGATTCGCCCACCGATCTGTTTCGAGCGAACCTCTCAATTCAACCCGGGCAACTGACGGGAATTGAAGATACAGGAAACTTTCATATAGGCTTTTACATTGAGCTACTTTATAAGATATTTTCTGACTATTTAGCTAAAGATGCGCTGCATATAGAAGAGTTGATGTTTCTCCAGCCTCTTCAGGTATCTCAGAAGACAACAACGGATATCCATCTGGTCGTAAAACTGGTCGACAGTAATGCTTATCATGTAGACATCTATTTCAAATATGGAACGGCTAGTAAAGATTGGACGTTGGCTGCCGAGGCGTCAATTACTTCACAGGCATTACAGACTCCCCAACCTATAGATATGAGTCTCACACGCAAGCTAGTAGAGCGTAAACTAGACGCTGAGGACTTTTACCAACGTTATCAAGCTATGGGTATGCCGGGTAAAGGATATGTTCGTGCGATTGAAACTTGTCGTATTTATGTAGACCAAACTCGGTCTAATTTGTCACTCAGTTTCGATCCCGCAAGTTATAAGTTAGGTGCACACCCCGGGTTTCTTGACGCTGTCGTACAGCCAGCTTTTCACATGCTTGAAGTAAGTGATCAAGCTCCATATATGACTACAACGCTCAAAGATCTCATCATCCATAAGCCACTGAATGAAGGAAATGTATATAAGTTACATAATAGATTGTTGTCTCAAGACAACATCTCAAACGGTCGTTTTTCGGCTTCTTGGGCTATATGCTCCACAGAGGGTGAGCCGTTTATAGCGTGTGGTGAAATTCAGCTACAAAAGATAGCGGAAAAACCTGATACACATTCGATTCAGATCGATGAGTCGAGTGAGTGTGGTGCTGACACCTTGCTCCAGTTTATTGCTGACAGACTGGATACTCAGCCCGAAAAGATAAAAAGGGATATTCCTTTACCTGAGCTTGGAATGGACTCATTAATGTTAATGCGCATCCGAAATATGATGGATAAATTAGATGCTCCTGTTCAAAGCCTGTTCGACGCGACGATTAATGACCTTATAGGCAAGCTAAGTACAATAGGGACCGATAATACATCTATAGGTAGTGAGAGCAGCCATGCCTATGATCAGTCTGTAGCTCAGGTGCGTCGAATATTACAACCGTATTCTTTGCAGACAAATAGCTGGCTAGGTCATCAGGTAACAGCGACAGCTCGGCTGCGTGTTTATTGTTTTGCCTATGGGCACCTTTCTTCTTCGATTATATTTAAAAATTGGTTGGGACAATTGTCACCCCAAATAGAAGTGGTTCCGATAGAGCTTCCTGGGCATGGTCCCCGAATAAGTGAGCGGCCGATTGAACATGTTAATGAGATGGTCGAAAGCTTGGCGAATGCACTCGAGAGCGAATTACATCAACCCTTCGTACTATTTGGTCACAGTTCTGGTGCACTTGTCGCGTACGCACTGGCATTACATTTACAGAAAACAGGCCGGCCAATGCCTCAACAGTTGATCGTTAGCGCATTTACGGCTCCTACGTGCGAGCCCAACCCAGTTATTGAATCTGCAAAGAAAGAATATAAAAGTGTGGGCATTGATAAGCTTCCTAGCTTGAGCGATGTGATAAATCCGCATAACAAGGAATTGGTGAGCAAAATCATCCGTGTTTATCACAAGAAAACTCAGGCTATGGGGCTAGTTGATTTGGCGCCAGATCTTATAGCAGGACAATTGCATGCGATTGTTTCTATTATGCAGGTGGTAGACAGCTTTGACCCATCGTCCATCGTCCCTCTGTCCATACCCATCATTGCATTTCATGGTGAAGAGGACAGTCAGGTAACGCTTGAGGAAATGCAGGCTTGGGAGCCGCTGAGTAACGAAGGCTTTTTACTGCGTGTTTTTCCTGGAGACCACTTGTTTATTGATCCGTCTCAGAGCGAAAAACTCGTTATAGAGGAAATAGCAGAGTTATTGCGAGAAAAGGAGGTGCTTCATGGATAGGTTTTTCTATGAATCTGGCCCAGTGTTTTACTTTGAAACTCCAGAGATTTCCGTCTATCACACCAGCTTCGATGTGGGCTGTTTTTCAGAAAAGCTAATTTCTGATTTAAACAGAGATTATTTCGGCTTTGTAAAAAATGCGGTAATAAAACGTAAGTCTGAGTTTGTCGCTGGGCGCTATTGTGCCCATCAATCCCTGGCGCTCATAGGTGGAGATAGTAGTTTCATTAACGTAGGAGAAGGGCGCTGTCCAATGTGGCCCTCAGGCTTTTTAGGATCTATCAGTCACTGTGATTCTTATGCCCTAGCAGCAAGCGCGAAGTCTGCTGATTTATTTGCGCTAGGCTTAGATGTCGAAAATATAGTAGATGACAATATGCGTTCGAACCTACTGACATCCATAGTCAATCAGGACGAAATGTTCTTGCTAGAGGAGTCTATTACACCGAATGCTATCTTTACGTTGATTTTTTCAATGAAAGAAAGCTTTTTCAAGGCCGTTTATCCTCACGTAAAAACCTACTTCGATTTTTCAGCTATTTCTATCTTGCAAGTTGACCAACACCTTGGAAGACTTGAATTTAGAGTGAATGATACAGTAGGTTCGATTTTTACAGCAGGGGCAGTTTTTTCAGGTCAGTTTAAGTTTATCGATAACAGAAAAGTCATCACTTTTTTCCAGCTTAAGAACCAGAGAATTTCATCCTCTGCTTCACAGGCTGTGTCTGATCGATATGGGGAAGCTTTTTAAATATGCGTTTATTTGCGGTGTCAGATCTCCATCTTGATTATGAAGAAAATAGAAATTGGTTGGCAGGTTTGTCGAATGCCGATTTTCAGTCGGACATTTTAATTCTAGCGGGAGATATATCGGACGATACTAAGCTTATCCAGTGGTGTTTTACCACATTGCAGTCGAAATTCAGACAGGTGTTTTTTGTTCCGGGAAATCATGACCTTTGGGTTCGCCGCAATCCAGAGATGACCTCGTTGGAAAAATTTGAGCTGTTACAGAAGCTTGCAGCCGAGCATCAAATCTCCATGCAAACGTATCACTTCGGCTCATTATCGGTTGTTCCTCTCTTGGGGTGGTACGATTATACATTTGGTTCACCTAGTGAGAAATTACAGCAATCTTGGACGGACTTTTATGCATGCAGCTGGCCTAAGGATATGCAAGCAGAAGATATCACTCGTTACTTCCTTTCCCATAATCAACATCAGTTACCAGTACAAAATGAAGTTGTGATTTCTTTCTCGCATTTTCTTCCTCGGATTGATTTGATTCCATCAGCCGTTCCAGCTCAATTTCACTATTTGTTTCCAGTGTTAGGCAGCTCGGAACTCGATAAACAGATCCGAACGATCCAAGCAAGTAAACATCTGCATGTATATGGTCACAGTCATTTGAATCGGAGTATTCAACTCGATAACGTTGAATACATTAATAATGCTTTTGGCTATCCGTCAGAGACCCACATCGCACGCAAACAATTAGTGCAAATTTACGAGACATAATAGGTTTGAGTTTACGAATATCCCAAAATTCCCATTAATAAATGAGGAGAACATGATGACGCATCACTAAAAATATCCAAAGCTACAACATGGTTTGGCCCGAAAAGAAGTAAATTTAGACGAATAAGTTGAGAAGGATAGTAATGATGAAAAACTTAGTACAAGAAATCACCCTTTCAGCAACTAAAGAAATGGCTTCAATCCTTGGCGTTTCACCCCAAGCGGATGTGTCCACCGCAAGCCACTTCATTGACTTGGGAATCAATTCCATTGATAGAACTGAACTACTATCGACGATTACAGAGCGCTTATCTTTAAGCCATGTGCCCGTAGACATTGCTCTTTCTGATACTGTTGGCAGTATGATTAATAAAATCTTGCCTTTATTCCTTGAGAGTAGGTAAGTATCGAAAGCTCACTATGAAGAAGAGTGGGTATATGCTTTCATATATAAAATTTAAGACGAGTGTGCATATGTGCAAGGCTCATGTGCATTTTCTCGGAATGTACACGCAATCTTGGGCAGCTTACAATGATGGCCAATAGAAACTAAGTGTTTCTATTGCGATACTTTGGTTCACTTGAAAGTATTGCGCTATAGCCTACACACATTTTGTCCGCCTCTAATATTGGACATATTTTGTGCCTGCGGTTGATTCGCAGGCATTTTTTCTGTTCGAAGCCTTTAGATTTAGGTTTTAAGTTCACGGAAATTAGGAGGGACAATTTATAAATATTGACACTTAGGAAGGCTTTATTTCAGATTTCAGCTCGGTTAAATGATCGACTATTATTTTAAACAAACCTACGCTGGACCCGTTACAAGTGTTAAAAGAGTTATATATCTGACAACTAACTTTTAGTTGATTCAAGCTTTCCTTATCTATACCCATGACCTCTGACATTCTCTGGACCTGATCATAAATATCCAGTAACAGATTAGTATCGATCGCGTAATTTTCAGTGTTTGAGAAAGAAGCCGAACTATGAGATTGCCCAGTAATTAGCCATTCTACGGAAACATCTAAAACCTCGGCATAATTAACTAAAGCTTCCGGTTTTATAGACCTTTTTCCCTTTTCGTGCTGGCTGTAGGTGGTGTAGGATATGGAGTTCTCACTAGCAAAGTCTTTTGTAAATTTATACCCTGCATTAACTCTAGCCTCACATAGTCGGTCTGCTATTAATTGCTTGCTAGTTTTCATAAAGTGTAATTGGTTCATCTGTCCAAGCTAACGTTAACCTTTCATCCCTCAATAGTAACGTCATCAGGCTTTAGATTTTCTTTAATATGCAACAAGAACACTTAAATTTCAATAGCATATTGATTTTGCTCCGCGGCAGTTATAGTATTCTTTGAATAATATTACTCAAGTTGAGTATTGATTGAGCTCGGTTTTCTTGCTTAACACTGGGGCCCGATAAGTAGACTGTTTATTGGCATAGTTAGCCTTTAGGTCTGCTTTTTAATTTTAACGTGGATAATCTGGCTCGAGCTATTCCGATTTTATCATTCAACATTTGAATCGTGCACACTAAAAAGGGCATCTATGAAATTGTCTTCTGACCTGATCAACTTCTGGGAGAGCTATGATAAACCTGGAGGATTAAAAGATCTTCAATCCAGGTATGTATACGTAAACTCAGCTTATCGGCGATTGCAAAACCTGTCTAAATCTTACGATATAGAAGGTCGCTACGATGGCGAACTTCCAACAGAAACATATGAATATGAACCCGAGTTTCAGAGGCATGATCGGCTAGTACTTGATACTAAAGACGTCCATAGCTCTATAGAAATTCATCCATTTGGTAAACATAAGGTGCTTGAGGGGTGGATTTTCCACAAAAGGACATTCTTTTATAATAATAAGCTAAGCGGTGTATTTTTTTGGGCTGATCCTGCCAGAAAGATAGATATAAATATATATACGACTTTTGGTACTAAAGCATCATCTATCATTCTTAACCCTCCTACCACAGCACTAACAGAAAGGGAATGGGAAGTTTTATATTTCTTAATGAAAGGTGAGAGTCTTAAGAGCGTCTCTCTTATGTTGTCCCTGCAAGTGAATACTGTTAGGAAGTATCTGGAGAATATTAGAACTAAACTTGGAACCTTTTCTCAGGCACAGACTATAGATTTCTGTAAGTCAAAGGGTTGGGACCGTTATGTGCCAAAGAAGTACATTATTAGACACAAAATAATCAGTTAGAAGTGATGAACAGATATAGGCTTAGTCTTAGGGGGGGAATAAAAAAGACTGAATGTTTAGGTTTAACTTAATGTGAATTAAGTCAAAAAATTGGACTTTTTAACTGTTAATTATATCGGGCTATAACATTTTATTATCACATTGTAAATGGTAATTATTGTGGTAGCTTGCGAATCACTATCTAGATATACTTAATCTATATTAACGATTAGACAAAATAGTCTACGTAATACCGGGTTATGGGCTTTTTCGAGAGCCCATAACGCAATATTTTTAGATGAAAGTATTGCAATATAGCCAACTAATATTTTGTCCGCCTCTTCATCTAGGACATGTTTTTCGCCTGCAGTTTATCTGCAGGCATTTTTTATTGTGCTTTAATAAAGGTGCTTATCTAAACAATAAAAACCAAGCTTTAATCGATTGTTTCTTGATCATTACACACTTGGTGTGTTGAAGCTATTGGTCACTGTATTGAGGTACAATAGCTGGGTAAACTATCCAATACATTCACCCAATCGAGTTTGGAGCGAGTGTAAATATTCACGCTTGGTTTGAAATCTTGATGATTATCTAAACAACCATAATGCAGGATAGTAAAGTCAGGATATTTAGTTGGGTTTGAGTTGAAAATAGGTGTACCACATTGCCTACAAAAATGTTTTCTAGCAAACTCAGAGACAGCGAAAGAGTGTAAAACCCCTGTTAGAAGCTCGAAATTAGGCTGATGGATAACAGCGTATGTAGAAAAGGCTGATCCGTTCATTTTTCGGCAAAGGCGACAGTGGCAATTTACAACATCTAGAATGTTACCTTTGATGCTAAATTGAACCGATTGACAGTTACAGCTACCAGTAATCTTCATTATATTATACGTATATTAATTGGTAAAAATTCCACTTAATCTTAACGTATTTCTTTGCGATTTTCTTGGCCTAATACTCAAGGTATATTATGTTTTTCTTTTAATCTATTATATTGACCAGAAGATTTAATTCGCTCTAAATATTTATTAAACTGCTTGATATATTGTTTAGAGCCTGGGTGTTGTTTAGACACCATTAAATGTAAATATCCTTTTGAGATAGGCTCAGGAAGATGCTTAAAATGAGCCGCATTCAAGGTGCTGTGAGAGTGAAGGAACTCATTGCCCACCATGTCGTTTATCGGTATGAAATCGACGCGTCCAGCTTTCATCATTTGGAAACAATTTTCCAACTGAGTAGGTCGTTGCAAAGTGACTATTTTTCGTTCAACAAGATCTTTTATTGCCTTATCCGTATATCCTAGTGGAAGGCATGCTTTAGCCCCTTCAAGTGTAGCCAATGTTAAGGTTGAATTGTGGTTGATAAAGACAACGGTATTGATGGATACGATAGGGTCGCTATACAGAAAATCCTTTTCTCTGTCAGCCGTTTTTCGGTAAGGGAAAGTAGCGAGAAACTTGCCAATTTTTGTATTGTCATATCCTCTTTTCCATGGCTCGAAAGCTAATGAAACTCGCCCGACATTATCCATGCTGCTAAATACCGTCACCACAAGGTCACTGGCAAACCCTCCGTTGGGTAGGTTTTTATCTGCATACGGAGGATAGTCATATCCAGTTACTAAATATATGTCTTTAGCAATACTCGGAAAGCCAACAAGTAGCGTTATAGCGATAAGAGTAAAATTGCGAATATAGCCTTTAATAAACATTGTGTTTCCGTACTGTCGGTAATACAGGTAGTGTTTGTTCGCGCCCTCTTCATTCAAGGAACCCATCACTATCTTATCTCATAGCATAGCTCAACAAAGATTGACTTGGTGTCCCAATGCTAGTTAGCATTTGTCCGAAAAATTAAATAGGGATATATATGCCAAATAATATAGTACGTTGGGGGATCGCAGGGCTGGGGAACATAGCACATCGTTTTGTTTCAGACCTCACCCAGCACGTTGAAAACGTTGAACTCCGTGCGGTAGCTGCTAGGGATGAGAAACGGGCAAAAGACTTTGCGGATACATATGGATGTCCAAGCAGTTATGGCTCTTATCGGCAGCTTGCGGAAGATGCAAACGTTGATGTTGTTTATATTTCGACCATTCACCCATATCACAAAAATTTAGTAGAGCTCTGTCTATTAAATGGCAAGCATGTGCTGGTAGAAAAGCCTGCTTTTACCAATGAAAGGGACTGGTTAGAAATGTCTGCACTGGCTAAAAAGAATGGGCTGATATTACTTGAGGCCATGAAGTCCGTTGCTTTTCCTGCTTACCAAGCCTTAACGGAATTTATCCTTAACAATGAAGTCGTTATTGATTTTGTCGAGGCGGCGTTTGGAAACTGGCATAAATTCGATCCCACGGAAAATATATTCAATCCTAATCTAAGCGGAGGAGCAACCTTGGATGTGGGCGTTTACCCGCTCTGGTTGTATGTCGACTTGTGTCGCTTAACTAAAACGCCCATCGTAACGCCTTCAATCAAATACGCACAAGACAATCCAGGCTCTGGGGTTGATGAAAATGTGGAGTTCTTATTTGATGGCAAAATAAAGGGAAAAATCAGCGCATCGATTACTCGCGATCTCAAGCGTGAGGCTATTATTACTGGGCCGGATCTGAAGATTACGATCGCTGAAAAATGGTGGAACCCCACGCATATTCATATTTTATACAAAGACAAAGTTCATGAGATATCTATTCCTCCGGTTGGAGGAGGCTTTGAGTATGAAATTGAACATGTTTCAAACTTAATTCGTGATAACCAACAAAAGTCGCATATTTTGCATTCACAATCCAGCCAGCGTGTCGCAGCCATCATGGAAAGCGCTTTAACAAGTAATGGGTACAATCATTTGGTGAAACTTTAAGCTTTGAATTCCGCATATCGAAGTAACTTGGTATCACCCACCATCTGATTCAGTCATTTTGGGCGATGAGTTCTGGATCAGAACAGGATTGACGCACTAAGTAAAACCAAGTGATGAGGACAAGAGCACCGACGGTACTAATGCTCAACATGACAGGCTTTATTGAGTGTTGCGAGAAATGACTCACAATAAAACTGGCGATAGACGCCAACGTAAATTCAACAGCCATACCAATGGCTGTTGCTAAACCAATAAGTTGTGGGAAAGGGCGAACCATGGCAACAGCAGCCGTGGTAATAATAAAGCCAGAGCCAAACATATATAAGAACATAGTACCCGCAAGCAGTATCCCTGAACTGATGTTAAGCAAGGACGCAATCCCTAACGCAAGGGCAGAGATAAATAGCAGTGTTGATCCGAAAGACATTAATCGATCAATACCTAAGCGAATGACCAGCCAGCCACATAACACAACTCCAGCCAAATGAGCGAACCATAGCGTACTTAACAAATAGCCAAAATTGACTTTGCTGTAATGCAGAGTATCGATAAAGGTATAGGATGCGCTGGTTGTGAACACTTTTTCTCCAGCTGTCATTAAAGCGATCAGTAATACTACTCCCCAGAAGGATTTATTCTTAATAATTTGCCAGTAGTTATGTTTAATTTGCTTCAACTCTAGATTTTTTACACTTGCGCCAGGGTTAGTTTCTGGAATAAAGGAAATGACGAGCGTGGTAAGTACTAAACCATAAACAAAAAAACTATAAAAAATTGCACGCCAACCCCAATATGTTGCGATATAACCAGCAATAATAGGTAGTGCCATCAACAAAATCGCATTACCAGTAAAAATATAACTAAATAGGCTAGCGGCCTTACGGTGGGGGTATTGGTCGTTGATGACCGCTCGTCCCATTAATATGCACAAACTGCAACCAATACCTTGAATAAGACGTCCGATTAGTACCCAGTCAATATTATTGGCCATTGCACACAGTGCACTGCCGAATGTAAACAATGAAATACCAATGACGAGGTATAGCTTACGTCCAAATGCCTCAACAAATGGCCCGTAAATAAACATGCTGACGGCTTTGCCAATAATGTAAAAAGTGATAGTGAGTTTTACTAAGGACGCGGATGCGGACAGCTGGCTCCCTAATAGTGGCATAGCAGGTAGATAGAAAGACACACCTGCAAGCCCTAGCAGCCAAAGGCTCATTAAGATAGCTACAAAATACTGAGTTTTGAGTTGATTCATTATTATTGATGGAAATGATAATTATTTTCAAATGTGGCGCTACATTAACACGCTTTGTATTGAATGCAACAGATGGGAGTAATATTTTTAATTGAACGATAGACGGTAAAAGGTAATAAAAGCAAAGCGTTAATTCATTGTTAGCATCATATTTCAAGCGAAATAACTGGGCGCACTATACTCAATGTATGAAAGTGAGTATTGGCGGCCAGCCTAGATAGCTAAGAAATAACAAAAGTTCATGAATCAGAAAATTAACTCAAGTACAGAGCGTTGGATATTAAGAAGCATTCAGGTGCTGCCTGTGGCCTTAATGTTGGTTTTTATTTTGGTTATCGCGGTGGTTCTAGTGACGGAGGAAAACCGTCGTACGCAGGATTTAGTTAATGGTTTGAGAGATGACTTTGTGGCTAATCAGCAAGCTATTATTAAGAACCAGATCAACAATGTTTATCAGCAAATAGAATATGAGAAAAGCTTAACAATTAAGCTGCTTAAACGGGATATAGAGTCTCGTGTTGAAGAAGCCTATCAAGTGGTGGAAGGGATTTACAATGCTAACCCCGGACTAGAAAAACAGCAGATCATTCGTTTAATACACCAGGCGCTTTTTAACGTCCGGTTTAACGAAGGAAGAGGATATTATTTTATCTTTCAAATGGATGGCGTTAATGTCATGCATCCATTACTGCCTCACATAGAAGGTACCTCAAAAATTGGCGTACAAGATCTCAGAGGGACATTCATTGTTAAAGAGCATATTGATTTAATTAAGGCGTCGAAAGATGGTAGCGCGTTTTATCGCTGGTGGTTCAAAAAGCCGGGAGAAGGCGATAAGGAATTTGAAAAGATAGGTTATGCCAAACATTTCAAGCCTTACGATTGGTTTATTGGTACGGGTGAATATGTAGCGGACGTAGAAGCCGAGATAAAACGACGGATGCTATTATGGCTAACAAAATTGCGCTACGGCAATGACAATTATGTATTTGTCGTGGACCTAGAAGGTAAAACATTGGCACATAAGGACGAGACACGTATTGGTAATACAGAGATGCCGTTGTTTAATCTTTTTATGGCTTCACTTAACAAAAGTTTAGCTGGTTTAGAAGGGTATGTTCGATATGACAGCCCTTATGTTCCAGAGAGCATTAACAGCCCTGATAAGATTAGCTACATCCGACTAATAGAATCTTGGGGCTGGATCATTGGTACCGGTGTGTTTACTTCTGACATTGAAACACTGATCGCACCACAATTGACTGAATTGGAAAAGCAACACAAGCATCAGCTGTATCGCATTCTCGTGATTTTGTTTACGCTTTCAGGCATTCTCCTCTTATTTTCTTTGGCAGTCAGTCGCTTTTTACGCCGACGTTTTGTTTTGTATCAGATGAATATTAGCGACAATATTCGCGCTCTTGAGGACAGTCAGGAGCAGTTACGTAAATTGGCTACCATTGACTCTCTCACCTCTATTCCAAATCGCACTATGCTTGAAGAAAACTTGAAGAAAGGGTTGGAGCATAGTCGTCAGTCTGGCGACTTTTTTGCGCTGATGTTTGTTGATCTTGATGACTTTAAGCGAATCAATGATACCTATGGGCATCATGTTGGTGATGAGTTACTTAAAGCGGTGGGAAAGCGGTTTGAAATATTGTGTGGTGAGCAAGATGTATTAGCACGTTTCGGTGGAGATGAGTTTGTATTTGGCTATCAAGTCAGTTCTAAGCAAGAAGCGAAAGATAAAGCTGATGCGATTCGTAGAGTATTTGATGAATCGTTTTCTCTGAGCAGAGCAACCATCATAGTGTCTTGTAGTATCGGAGTTTCAATATCTCCTGATGACGGAAGCAGCTTCTCTAGTTTACTGTCTAAATCAGATATCGCTTTATATCGTTCTAAAGAGCAAAGCAAAGGGCAAATACTATTTTACGATCACAAGCTCGATGATGAGGTTCATTATCATTTTCAGGTGGAGGAAAGCCTGCGAAATGCGCTTAAAAATGAAGAAATCTCTGTCCATTATCAACCTAAACTGAGTGCAGAAACGGGTGACATACTTGGCGTTGAGGCCTTATGTCGTTGGAACTCAGAAAAGCTGGGTATGGTTCGCCCAGATGTGTTTATACAAATTGCGGAGAAAACGGGGCTCATTATTGCTATAGGAGAATTTGTGTTGCAAAAAGCTTGTGATGACATCAACGCGCTCAATAGGCAAATGGGTGGTGCTGTCAAACTTGCTATCAATATTTCTCCGATTCAGCTTTTGGATGGCAACTTTTATAATATGGCGACAGATATCGTAAAGAGTCGAAACATTGAACCTAGTAATATTACTTTTGAATTGACTGAAAACGTATTGCTAGAAGATTTGGATAAAGTGCTGCCAATTCTTACCCAATTAAACGCGATGGGATTTGGCATCTCTCTAGACGATTTTGGTACTGGATATTCCTCACTTCGTTATCTCAATTCTCTGCCCATTACAGAAATAAAAATTGACCGCGAATTTGTGATGAAGATGGAGGTAGACAACCGTAATGCGACCGTTGTTAAAACCATCGTCTTGATTGGGCTGTCAATGGGGTTAAATGTAGTGGCTGAAGGTGTGGAAACTCACGAACAACAAAAACATTTGAAAACACTGGGATGTCATGAACTTCAAGGTTATTTATTTGACCCTGCCTTACCGCTTGCTGAGCTTATAGATAAATATAGCAATACGCCCTAGTCTATAATTAAATTCGAGACCCGAGTTCAGCGAGATAAGCTTAGCTTCAACGTTAGGTATAGGGGCGAGACAACGTCATGATACGCTGAATGTATACAAAGGAACATGTATGAAGAAGTGTTTTTTGACGGCCATGCTACTTGCTTATTCTTATTCATTTTTAGCTCATGCGAAAGAATATACTTTTGCTGTAGTACCTAAGTTTTACGGCACTTTTTTCGATCAAAGTAAGTATGGTTGTGTAGATGCTGCAAAACAGTTACCAAGTGTCAAATGCATTTATCGAGGACCGGAAAAAGCCAATGTAAGAGTGCAAGATAAAATTGTTAAACAGCTCATTTCTGAAGGTGTTGATGGAATTGCAATAGCCGTTACTCAGTCAGCATTTCTTGCAGAAAATAGTGTTGAGCTGGCGAAGAAGGCTGGTATTCCCATTGTTACCTATGATGCGGACTTCGATGCTGAAACGTTAAAGAAATATCAAGATTTACGTTCTTCCTATATAGGAACGAATAACTTTGAGTTAGGCAAAGCACTCGGAGAACAGTTAAAAAGGCTGCGACCTAATGGGGGAACGCTCATTATTCAATCTGGACGGCCAGATTCGCCAAATTTGAATTTGAGAATTATGGGAGTCCGCTCGGTTTTATCTGGTAAAACGTATCAGAACCCGCCCGGTGAAATGTTAAAAGATGACAATGGATGGACGGAAGTGAGAAAACCTTTTTACAATTTTGACCAGCTAGACAGAGCGCTTAAGCAAATGGACTCAATGTTAAAAGGAAAAAGAATCATTGCAGATTCCTTTGTCGCTGTAGGTGGTTGGCCACAAAATGATGAGGCAGCCTACAGGAAAATGATAGAGCCATACAAGGATAAAGTGCGAACAAACGAGGTGGCCATTGTTATCTCGGATGCCTCTGCTTCTCAATTAGCAATGCTCAAAGATCATCTGGCCAGCGCAAATATTGGGCAAAACCCTTATGAAATGGGTAAGCAAGCCATTTTTACTCTACTTAAAATTGTCCAAAAAGAGCACTATCAAAAAGTGATTTATACCCCGCTAAAGGTCTGTACGCCAGACAATTATCAAACATGTAGCCGCTAAATGTAGGGTTAGTGGTAATGGCTAACCCTGAACA
>NZ_JAMKMR010000072.1 GCF_023634645.1 Vibrio sinus | reverse complement strand
ATAAGCGTTGTGAGGCGTTGAGCTAACCTGTACTAATTGCCCGTGAGGCTTAACCATACAACACCTAAAGGGTTTTGTTGTGGGACTCAAACTAGAACATTGAATGTGTACGAGAACACAAACAGCTTTCCGAATTTAAGATTTTGCTTGGCGACCATAGCGTTGTGGACCCACCTGATTCCATGCCGAACTCAGAAGTGA
>NZ_JAMKMR010000071.1 GCF_023634645.1 Vibrio sinus | reverse complement strand
GCGATGAGTGTTCACACAGATTGATATGGTTTGTAAAGTTAAGAGATTAGTTTCTGCTTAATTAAGTAGATGCTGGCCTAGTGTCCCGTTCGTCTAGAGGCCTAGGACACCGCCCTTTCACGGCGGTAACAGGGGTTCGACTCCCCTACGGGATACCATCTTTAAGCGTTCTTTAAAGCAAAAAGCTTCAGAGAATCTTTAAAAATGGTTTGGTTCTTTAAC
>NZ_JAMKMR010000070.1 GCF_023634645.1 Vibrio sinus | reverse complement strand
ACGGTTTGTATGCAAGAGTAAAGAATCTACCAGATGGGGCTATAGCTCAGCTGGGAGAGCGCTTCGCTGGCAGCGAAGAGGTCTGCGGTTCGATCCCGCATAGCTCCACCATCTTTAAGGGTTTTTTATTAAGAATCTTTAAAGATGGTTTTTTATTCTTTAGAAGATGAAAAACTTGCTCTTTAACAATTTGGAAAGCTGACAGATAACAATGTGATTTTATTG
>NZ_JAMKMR010000007.1 GCF_023634645.1 Vibrio sinus | reverse complement strand
TATGATAATGAAAAGTACAACTTGAACTTGGTGCCTCATCCCGAAAATGACGCCAAGAAAAGCCAGGCCTGATGAGTGTTTTGTTTAACTCAGGTTTCATCGTATGAATCATCCTTTTCCACGCTCTACTGAGGATACCACTGATACAGATTAAAAAATTCAACATGTCACGTATGTATTAGTTTTTGTCTTAAAAGTATTTATTTTTGACCTGATACTCTAGGCGCAGATTTGGATTGGACATGCAGAGCCAGCAAACCGCTTGTGGTCACTGGAGTATATCGCTTATAGTTTCCAACATATTGAAAAGTAAAGGCCAAGAAAATAGGAAATACATATGGATAACAAACTAAAAAGATACAAATCATCAATGCCTTTCCCATTTTCTCAAGCAGTAGAAGCTAATGGATTCTTGTTCCTTTCTGGTCAAGTCTCTATGTGCTCTGACGGAAAGCCAATTTATGGCACGATTGCAGAACAAGTCGACGTAATTTTCGACAGAATCAAAACTACGCTGCAAGACTGTGGATCATCACTTGATAACATTGTGAAAGCGACGGTTTGGCTGTCTGACATGAAACACTTCCAAACCTTTAATCAAGCCTATGAATCACAATTTGAAAGTGGTTTTCCGGTAAGAAGTACTGTGATTAGCGAGCTTGCTTTTGGTTTAGATGTTGAAATCGAGGTCCAAGCTCTCGCTGGAACTCTCTAACATTTTGAGAAAATGAAGAGGAGAAGATATACATGAAAGTTGGTGTTTTACTATTTGATCAGTTCGAACTACTTGATGTCTTTGGCCCTCTTGAGATGCTGGGGCATGTCGAAGATATCTCGATAGAGCTAGTGGCACAATCGATTGGTCCTATTGCATCCGCGCAGGGGCCATGTGCTTATGCTCAAGCCCAGTTAGATAGCGGAACACAATACGATACCCTGCTTATTCCTGGTGGGATGGGTACTAGGCAGCTAGTTGATGATCAGAGGACATTAAACTGGATTACTCAGCAAGCCGACAAGGCTCGTTACATCACTTCCGTTTGTACAGGGAGCGCATTGCTGGCAAAAAGTGGCGTTCTTGACAATAAACGCGCAACGACTAACAAAATGGCGTTTCATTGGGTGATGTCGCAAGGTCCAAACACACATTGGGTCACCAAAGCACGTTGGGTCAAGGATAGCAATGTGTATACCTCATCAGGTGTATCAGCCGGTACTGATATGGCGTTAGCGTTTATTAGTGATATATGGGGAGAGCACAAAGCTCGAGAAATAGCAGACCTAGCCGAGTACGAATGGAATAGCGACGCCACTCAAGACCGCTTTGCACAAAAATATGGCTTGGCGTGAGCACCCTGTTACGCTCACAAGATAAGCTCCATTTCAATCAAGCTATCAATCTCTGATATCACCACAAAGCCTTTGGCTTTATACAGATTGATAGCCGGATTTTCCGAATAAACTCTAAGCAGAATATTGGCGAAGTTATCTTGCTTTGCGCGCTGAATAAGTGATTCCAAACACCACTTACCTACCCCTTTTCCTTGAGCTTCTCGGCATAATTGGAAATCTCGTAGATGCATCGTGTTGTTTTCGTAGCTCAACCTCATCACGCCTACTCGATTATCGTTCCAGTAAATTTCAAAATTGTCTAATTCAGCCCATGTTGATTCAAAGCGAGAAGTGTCCCAGGCTATGTTGCGCCGAAGATAATAACGGGCCATATTCGTTCGTGTGAGTTGCTCTGCATAGTTTGGATCGCTAGCGGGTAGGAGCGCAATTTCCATACCTAGTCACCTTTATTGCAAATCTGAAACGCCCTTCATCCACAGTAGATAACGAAGGGCGAGAATTAAATGAAAACTTGGTGAGACTATACCAAACGCCTTAGGCATATCATCCATGAATAAAGGAAATGTACCCCTGCAATACAATCAAGTTCATAATATCGATAAAAAATGCGCCTACAATAGGGACAACTAAAAACGCTTGTGGCGATGGACCGAATCGATTGACAAGTGAGCCCATATTCATCACCGCTGTAGGTGTCGCTCCTAGGCCAAAGCCACAGTGCCCACCCGTGATTACCGCAGCATCATAATTTGAACCCATGATGCGGTAGGTAACAAAGTAAGCAAATATTCCCATAATGATCGACTGTATGACGAGGATAATGAGTAAAGGCAAAGCAAGGCTGAAAATATTCCATAGCTTTAAACTCATGAGCGCCATCGCTAGGAATAAAGACAATGAGACTGTCCCTAGAATATCCACGACTTCCGCATCCACTTTGCGAACTTTGAACAATTCTGACGTATTAGTAATGAATACACCAATAAACAGGGCGTAGACAAAATCTGGGATCATTAACCATTTGATTTGAAAAGTACTGACCCACTCATGAAGGTACCTTGCTCCCACCACACAAAGCAGGAGTACAAACACACCTTCTATCACCTTTTTCGCGGTCACACGGTCTTCTTCGTTCTCATTATAAGTCACGACTTCGGGAAACTTATCATGAGTGTGATCGGAACTGCCATATTCCGAGACAAGGCCATGTTTGTTAATCAGTTTCTGGGCAATTGGGCTACCAATAATACCGCCAACCACCAATCCAAAAGTGGCCGCTGCCATCGCTATACCTAACGTATTAGGTAGGCCATATTGCTCTGAAAAAGTATGCGCCCAAGCAGCACCCGTACCGTGCCCACCAGATAAGGTAATCGATCCTGCCATAAGGCCTAGCATGGGGTTTAGTCCTAACATATTGGCGAGAGTCACGCCAACACCATCTTGAATAACGATGTATACTGTTGCGACCGCTAGAAATAGGAAGACTTTCGCACCACCCTTCACTAACTGCTTATAGTTAGCAGCCAGACCAACCGATGCAAAAAACATCAGCATGAATGTGTTCGCCAGTGGCAAAGTGAAATCAATGCTGATGCCATAAAAATGCAATGCCATGATCGCAATAGCTATGACCACCCCACCAACAATCGGCTCTGGGATGTTGTATTTACGCAATACAGAAAATTGGGCATTCACAGTGTGGCCTATAAACAACACGCACAATGCGATGAGGAAGGACTCAAAAGGGCCTACAGAAATGAACTGGTTCATATAACCTCTATCTTAAGTGTTTCTCCTACAATGGATAAAAAAACAATCTAGTTATGCTAAAAGTGTTTATTTATTCGCTGTTCTTGAATATCCAAAGTAAAAACGAGGCGCATATTAATAAAGGCTTTTGTACGGTTTGTCGAGTGTAAGCACTTAATTTGTGCTTAATATCAATTGTGAGACTCAAAGAAATGGTGAGTGTTTAAGCTATATCTAGCCAAAAAGGCAAAAAAATAGCCAATCGTAATGGCACGATTGGCTTCTATAATATGTGAACAATATCATTCACTAACAACGTCAGTTGGCTAGGTGACCCTCGGCTTTAAGAAGGGTCAAGCTATACCATGCATCATGCGTGCCAACTTTTAAATACAGCAAAATAAGACAAAACGTGGCAAAAACACACAAAAAACCAGACATTATTTGCAATATGCGAATGCAAATTGCAAATAATGTGCATAATGATATTCACCTTGTTTCTTATCTTTAGAACTATCTATAGGGATAAAAATCAACAGTCGAGAATTATGAATGTTGATTCATTTTGTAAAATAACGTTTATAGCGCAGGGTTTTTGATACTTTTTCCACAAATTAATTTGTATACTCATTTCATCTATTCCACATCATCCCGCAAATTAATGAATTACATAATTACGTTTTTAAAAGGGCTAGCAATGGGTGCAGCCGATGTTGTTCCAGGTGTTTCTGGCGGTACGATTGCGTTTATCACTGGCATATACGATCACCTACTCGAAAGCATCCGTCGCGTTAACTTTAACCTTTTTAAAATCATCAAATCTCAAGGACTGAAAGCTGCGTTTAACTACATCAACGGAGGCTTTTTAATCGCCCTGTTTGCAGGTATCTTGACCAGCATCGCAACACTTGCCAAACTAATTTCTTGGCTACTAGAAACTCATCCTATTCCCGTGTGGTCTTTTTTCTTTGGTTTGATATTAGTATCTGTGTACCATATGTTTCGGCAAGTGGATAAAGTCACTGTCTCACGATTTGTTACCCTGATCTTAGGTATCATAGCGGCTTATACCATTACGATTGTCTCACCATCTCAGGTGGAGCCAACCCCGATAAACCTTGTACTATCTGGTGCAGTCGCCATATGTGCGATGATTTTACCTGGCATTTCTGGCAGCTTTATTTTGCTCTTAATTGGCATTTATACACCTGTGATTGATGCGGTGAAATCGTTCCAAATGGACGTATTGGTACTCTTTGCCGGTGGTTGTATCGTCGGCTTATTAACGTTCTCGCATCTGTTGTCTTGGCTACTGAGAACTTATCGAGACATCACGATTACCTTCCTAATTGGGCTAATGGTGGGAACACTTCCGAAAATCTGGCCTTGGAAAGAAACCTTAAGCTGGACAGTCAATTCTCATGGGGACAAAGTGCCTCAACTGCAGCAAAACCTCATGCCATTTAATTATGAAGTCGTCACGTCACAGCCCGACAGATTTTGGCTAGCGCTGTTTATGATGGTCATCGCTGTCGTTTTAGTGCTGGGCCTTGAGAAGTTTGCTGAGCGTTCAACAAACGACGCGTAAACAATCTGTCGCTATACTTCTAGCCAAATGACTTCGAGAAATGAGGCTTTTTAGCCTCATTTTTGAATACCACCACACTTTTTTCTGCTCTTATCTCCCGCCTAACAATACAGCATGTTACTATTGCGTCTTTAGAGTAGAAGGAACTATAGGCATGAAAACCGCTATCAAAGTGAGCGCAATTCTCATTGCGTTGTTAGCTGGCTTTTTTGCCAATACTTTCTTTGCAAAACCCGATAACACAGCTTTTGTTCCATCTGCTGACAACGCTTGCTTTCTTTCCTCATCCCCTTGTGTGCAAGATCAAGTGACAATGACGTTAAGTCAGGACTCTCCACATGCCCTCACTCCAATCACCTTGACGGTCAATTGGCCATCTAGCCAATCAAGCACGTTAAACCTGAGTTTATCTGGGTTGGAAATGAATATGGGAAATCCAATGTTTAAGCTAAAGCAAATCAAAAATGGTGAGTATCAAGGAACCATTGTTTTGCCTGCTTGTACGTTGAATTCGATGACATGGTTAGGAAAGCTCACAGATGGCACTCACACTGTTTATCCTGCGATTAGGACTACGCGATGAATAAAAAGTGGATTCTTTTTTTAATACTGGCATTCGCTGCTGGTCTAGGGGCCAATGCCTTATGGACTTCTTCAGAAAGTGGAAGCACATCAAATACGAAAGGAAAGTCATCAGAACCAGTTGACGTCTCACACGCGACGCTTTATACCCAAGGCGACAAACCCGTTAGCATCTTCAACACGGACGACAAACGCATAAGAATCGTCTACTTTGGGTTTACCCATTGCCCTGATGTATGCCCCACATCACTGGCAATGCTTGCCGGTGCGTTGAACCAACTGAGTGATTCAGCTAAGGCGCACTTGTGGCCTATTTTTATTACTCTTGACCCAGAGCGCGATACGCCTAAATTAGTGTCTCAATACGCACAATACTTCAACCCAATGATCGAAGGCTTGTCTGCTCCGATGAATGTGACTGAAGCCGTTGCTCACAAATATGGGGTAATCTTCCACAAGACAGCACTACCGAATTCAGAATTAAAGTACACCATAGACCACAGCTCTTATTTTTATATTTTAAAACCAGACGGAACCCTTATCACTAAGGTTCCTCACCTGCAATCACCAGCACCCTTGGTGCAAGCAATCAATACCGTTGTCAGTCAAAATCAACAAGGAAAAACATCATGAAGTTGAAAACACTTTTGATCGCGAGCTTAGCGTTAGCACCTCTTGCAGCGTTTGCACAATCAACCAACACAATCAAAGAAGTCAACGCCTACGCCAGAGCAACCCCTCCTAACGCCAGCAATAGTGCCGTGTTCACTGAAATCGTGAATAGTGGAAATAAGGATAGATACATAGTATCTGCACACACAACGGTAGCGAAAAAAACCGAACTTCATAATGTGTTTAAAAATGGCGACACGTTAAAAATGCGCCAAATTGAACAAATCAAAGTACCAGCCAATGGTAAGGTGACGTTAAAGCCTGGCAGCTTACACATCATGCTTCTAGATTTGAAAAAGCCACTCGTGCCAGGTGAGAAAGTTTCTGTCACACTCACTTTTGCCAATGGCGACACCCAAACCTTTATCGCACCAATCGAAAAAGTCGCAGCCGGAATGAAAATGGCGCATAAGCATCATTAGCATCGCTTCTGCGAAGCAGCCTTTCTAGCAAGGGCTGCTTATTTTCACTTACTTAGGAGTCAAGCTTCGCGGAAATTCAATCTCAAACTTTGCACCACCAAGCGTGGATTTGTCGGCTCGAACCGTACCCTTGTGTGCTTGGGCAATTTTATCGCAAATAGATAACCCCAACCCATGCCCCGGTATTTCATTTTCTCGCGACGGATTTAAGCGTTCAAAAGGACTAAATATTTTCTCATAGTCACAAGGCTCCACTCCAACCCCATCGTCCTCTACCGTTATACTTATTTGGTTATACACACAGAACACAGATACTTGGATATTGTTCCCACCATAGTAGTAAGCGTTAATCAGTAAGTTGTCCATCATGCGTGATATTAAACTTCTATCAAAACTCGCTTCCACTTTTTCAGATATATTCATAGTCCAATTTTTATCAGGGAATCGTTTCCTATAGTGCTCTAGCCTTGCTGAAACGACTTCGGTCACTGATTCTTTTTCAAAATTGAGAACAACGCCTTTCCTATCAAACTTGGCATGCAATAAAATTTCGTTAATAAGCTTATCTAAGATTTCGATCTCATCATCAATATCAGCCAGTTGAGATTGATCAAGTTGAGGGTTTTTAACCTTTAAAAGCCCCAGCGAAAACCGAACTCGCGCTAACGGTGTTTTTAATTCGTGTGCGATAGCATTAGTAAGGTCTTTATGAGACGTTAGTAGAAGATCAATTCTAGTTGCCATGTTTTTTAACGCCTGGTTTAATGGGCTAAGAGAAAGTAAAGAGGGGACTTTAATATGATAGTCAAAGTTTCCTTTTCCATACTCAATTGCTTGGACTTGAACTTTATTCAAGGTTTTATAAAAAACATAACTCCAAATCCAACAGATAAGCATGATGACTAGGCCGATAATGAGTAATAGATAGAAGTAGAAGTTTTTTTCAAAACCAGCTAAGTGATCAGATATTCCATGCAACACGACTAAAACATCAGTTCCACTAATAGGTATCGCTAAGTCATAGACATGCCCATCAAAATAAGAAAGCGCTAACAATCCCCATTGGTTAACAAATTCACTTTCTTTACTTGTCAAAGTATCCTGCTTCTTTAGGCTAACTTCGATGCCAAAAATGTCTGACAAGTGCTTAGAAATGCGCTCAAATTGATCAACATTTTTATCTTTGAACGATTCTCGAACAATATTGGTTATCCATTGGGTGTTCCTTTTTACTTCTAAAATTTGGGGGCTACCTAACACGATACGCATATAGTTTTTAGATTGTCCCAAACGTTTAAATGCATACCTGATATCGTAGGCTGAGTACAGCGAATACAAACTACCGTGATGCACCCCAGAAAGAAAAGAATGATACTCGACGACTTTCCCTTTAGCCAAATTATCATTGGACTTTAATGCGTTAGGAAGTGAAGAATAAGCTATAATTTTTACTTTTTGATCAGCGACATTTTTTTGAATTTCATTTAATTTAAGGTCTATTTGATAACTGTCGAGTCCATGAAGTTGCTCACTTACATAATTAAATACACCGTTGGAGAATGACAAAGCGGATTTGTTTAAAATTGCCTTTTCCATTACTTTTGACAGATAAAATGTAATGACGATAAAAATGAATATCAGAAAAGCAAACAGAAAATAATTCTTAAGAAAAATTTTAATCATACTATTACCAAGCATCCGAGCAAAATAAATACCCTTTGCCCCATACTGTTCTTATTCTCTCTGGTTTCTTAGGATCATCTCCCAATATTTTTCTCAAGTGTGATATTTTGTTGTCAATAGACCTATCAAGTCCGTTGTATTCAATGCCTTTTATATCTGTATATATTTGTTCTCTACTCATTATTTTATCTGCATTTTCGGCTAGATAGGCGAGTAGTTTAAAGTCTGACTGAGATATATCGATTTGTATTGATGACAAAAACACCTCAAACTTCACCAGATCCAGTTTTAAGTTACCATAGTTCAATACTTTCTTATTACTATCTACTGAAGTCATCGTTAAAAGTTTGTTGGCTCTTAACAACAATATATCTGGATTTACAGGTTTTCTAATAAAGTCATCTACACCTAATGTTAGGCTTTCTATTTCAGATTCATCGTCATCTTGTGCCGTCACCATAATGATTATGCCGCGATAGGCCGACCTGACAGCTTTGCACACCTCGATGCCGGAGAAGTTAGGCAGCATAATATCAAGAATAACTAAATCCGGTTTTTCACCCAATATCATCTGTATTCCAACATCACCGCTATAGGCTTGTATAACTCGGTAGCCATGCTGGGTCAAAAACTCAAACATGAGATTATTTAACTTCTTATCATCTTCTACGATAAGTACTGTCTTACACAAACCGCCCCCAAAACATTCTCACGCTGTAATGCGTGAGAATATCACTCAGCCTTAATCCAACGTCTTTGCAAAGTATAGACAATAACAATATAACCCGAGCTACCTATACCCAGGTTACCTCTGCCAGTATGGTCCTTTAGTTCAAGTACTTATAAATTTGCTTAAACAGGGTCATAATGTCAGCTGGAAGCTCTCCATGCTTGCCCGTATCTTGTTGTAAACTCACCACTATATCGGTGTTGGGGAGATACCAGAACTGAGCCTGAATTCCGGGCCAGTCCCCCTCGTACCCCCACACGACATTACCATCGGGCATTCTCATCTGCATAATATTCAGACCGAAGCCAATATTACATTGCGCACTCACACGGTTAATTGGCTTGGTATAGCGCGTTGAGTTTTCGTCAATACAATGTAGCATAGTAAAGTCGTTAAACTCACTCTTCGGGATTACCTTGTTTGTGTTAAACAATAGCCTTCCCCATCGGACAAGATCTCTCGAATTCGACACCATCGCACCTCCCGCCCTAGCCCAAGACAAATTGAATGATGTGTAATCGGTAATACGATCATTTTCATCGTATTCATGCACCATTCTCTTGTATATCTTGGCGCTGTCCCCATCTGGTACAAAAAAGGTACTGCTCAGTGCATGCAGTTTTGAGTGTTTTCCCAGCAATCGCAGCTCCAGCTCTTGCTTTAAAGTTTTCCCTGTCACCTTTTCTATAATCAGCCCAGCGAGGTTTGTGTTCGTATTCGAATAAAACCAACTTGTCCCCGGCGTAAAACATGTGTTTCCACCCACATTGGAACACCGATTTGGCTGGATATTATTGTACGCCAGATCAACCAGCTTTCTTTTTGTCCATTGCGTAGTCGGTGGCGCACTCTCGTATTGCGTCGTGTCCATGTATGGAGCAATGCCACTGGTCATGTTAAGCAGCTCTTTAATGGTGACATTTCCCCAATCGGGATAATCAGGAAAGTACTGACTAAGTTTGTCATTGGTGGAGAGCTTCTTCTCTTTGTCTAACTGCAGTATTACCGCCGTTATAAACGACTTAGTAATGCTGCCAATAGATAATAAATCTACCTTTTCATTCGAGCTCTCAAGCAAACTGCCGATTGGAGTAAGGTTCTCTGTGGTTGTATAGCCTGAATAGAATGTAGCAATGGAGTCGCTATGCTCATAGCTAGGTAAGCTTACACTTAGCTGAGCGCCAGTAATATTGTTTGCTACTCGGTAGGATTCTAGTGCGCCTTGTATTTTCTCTTTTGTCTGAGGGCTCAGCTCCATCGATAATGTGTTTGCAGAGCACAATAGTAATGCGACAACACTTAGTCTTGTTATGGTCTTTACGATATTCATGAATCTTTTCCAATGCTCAGCCCCTCAAGCTTCATATTACAAATTGCATCTTGAGGGTACTGGGGGGATATTTATTACTAAAAAGAGTAAGCAACGCCAACTTCGAAGCTAGTATTTTTAGCGTTAAAGAATTGAATATCAGACTTATTTTTTCCTATCGATGCAGACAACAAACCTGTTAATTGGGTAAAACCAAAAAGCTGCTGCTTGGTCAGTGTACTACTGAAATAATACTCATTGGAGTCAGATTTCTTATTGTATATCGGGTTGTCTTCATCATATTTATTCTCTGCCCAAAAAATACCATTGGACAAGCTATATTTAGCAATTGCAATATTATGAGTTAAACCAATACCAAATTGATTGTGACTCATCGCGCTTCCATTAAGCCCATATCGACTGTATCTTAATTCAGGCGTTAAAGATTGATTTTCTGATAAGGCAAATATATAAGACACACTGGCACTATCGATATGACCATTCCGATCCAGCATGTTACGTTGGCTAGTGCTCAGTTCAGAAAGAGAATCCCCGCCTCTTTCCTGATCAAGTTTTTTCTCAATATGGGTAAAGCTTGCGGACAGCTGGCTACCCAATATCTGCTGCCAACCAACGCTGACACCTTGGCTGCGAGTGTCAGTAGAACTGCGCTTATGGTTTGTTGCATAAGGATCTGCCCACTCCTTGTTGCTCCCAGGTATCGAAAACAAGTAAGCGGTAGAAAGCGTACCGAAACGGCCAATGACCTGTTCAGCGCCAATACTCACATAAGACTCTTGAGATAGGGGATCACCTGTCTGACTGCTCAAAAATAAACTGGTGTCTGTTGACCCAATTGTGTAGTTCAAATCAAGTAATGGAGTCGTCTTGGTATAGGACTCGTCCGACGGTGCTCGGTTTAGTCCATTCGACACCGCCGAGCTATCTCCTTCATCGCTTGCGATAAAATTGGATGAATATTTTCCAGAGCTAAACGCCAGACCTACATCTCCATGAATTGTCGAAACATTCTGTGAGTTAATATGGTCACTGGCAAAAGCAGTCAAAGGTTGAAATAAAGTCGGTACGCTCAATGTGAGTAATAATGTAAATTTACGCATAATATGGCCTCAAGTTTTCAATCAGATAGCCTCGATAACCATTCAGGGTTGCTATCTGTTACATCGGGCGCCAATTATTCATTCATGGTGTAAATAGATCTGTTGATAATTTGTCGTAAATTGTCTAAAAATTGTAATGACTAAAGGAGGCAGCCTGAGAGGGTCGTAAGGTTTACATTCGGGCTGTTCATCTTTTGAGGTAAAGTTTGATTTGTCTATCGAACAGGCATCGATGGCCTGTATAGGGAAAGCTAGCTAGAAAAGAAGATTAAAACGCTATTGTTCCTTATCAATCGGAGTGGAAGAAAAGTCCAGTTTTCCACCTTCGCTCGTTGGTGGTTGTTCCTTTGAGGCTGTGTCCTCCGCTACACCAATTTCGGTAAAAGGTACATCTTGTTGCTCTTCTTCGTGTTCCATACTGTCAGCATTAGCATCTGACGCGTTGTAGGAGCCTCCCTCTTGAAGAGGAACATTTCGTTTATATAGCTTGTTGAGTACTTTAATGATGGCGTGTTTACTTACCGTTTTTTCTTCTATTTTCTTTACCATAGGCTTGGCGAAGGTTTGCAGCCCGACTATCGTATCAACGCCGATCTCAGCTCCAACTTCATCTCTGAGAGACTTAGCATTTTCATAGCCAAAATAAGCAGAAATAAACAACCATATATAGGCAATTGAATTCCCACTGGATCCTTTGTTTATCCATGCTTCACCAGCCAAGTACATGGCTTGGGCATCGCCTTTTTCCGCTGCTCTTTCTAGCCAATACACACCAAGGCTATGATTAGGTGGCGTCCCCATACCACTGATATAGCTTTTTCCAAGCTTTATTCTACCTTGGTTACTTTTTAACTGAGCGGCTTGTTTATACCACGCGATCGCGTCTTGGAAGTTTTTCTGAGGGTTTTGTGCCGAAGAGAACCAATCGCCCAAATAAATCAGAGCAGTGATGTAATTTTCCTTTGCGGCCTGCTTAATAAAATCAACGCCTTTAGCAATATCTTTTGTCGTGCCTCGCCCTTTAAAATAGCACAATCCCACTTCATACTTGGCCTGTACACTACCTTCTGCTGCGTTAATACGTAATTGCCAAAATCTCGATTTTTCTTTCACTACGGCATCTTGATGAATGCGAGTACTGACTCGAACCACACCGTACATGCCCGTTACGTTATCGAGCTCCGCCGCTTTTGTATACCAGTGCAGCGCTTCTTTTAAATTGCGGCGTTCGGCCTCTTTTGCTAAAAACAGAATAGTGGATATATCACCTCCTTCTGCTTTGCTCACGCGCTCTTGATGTTCTTTCTTTTTGTCTGTTTCTAATGCCTTACGGTAAGCCGCTTCTCGCTCTTGCTTTTCTTGCTCCAGACGCTTGCGTCTCATAGATAGTGTTAGCATCCATAAAAAGACCAGTATGAGTGCCAACCCGGTTACACCGATCGCAATTCCAAATATATTCATCTGCACTTATCATTTCATTTCAATATCTTGCTATCGACATTAGAAAATTAAACGTTACCTTCCTTTATAAGTTTAGGTCACAAAACTCATTCATTCTGACAACACTGGCCATCACAAGTGATCATCACCACACGCTAGTCTATGGCCAAGCGCTTAGCAGTTAACCTTCAACTTTTGTTTTTGCACCCTGCAAGTCAACCACTTGTTTGTCTGGTGAAGCCAAGGTTTCACCTAAGAATTTACCGCCCTGCTCTATGCTTAGATCATCGGTATATAATGTCCCCGATACCTTACCTTTACTCAGTATTTCAATACTGGCAGCGTAGCATTTTCCTTCAAAACGGCCATTGACTAACACACGGTCAGCGAATATCTCGCCTGACACCATACCTGTTTCACTGATGACGAGCGTTTTTTCTGCGTTGATTTGACCTTCAACACTGCCGTCAACTTGCAGGTCACTCTCTAGCTTGAGTTGTCCTGTAATAGAGCAGCCTTTTGCGATGAGAGTTGTAGCTGACTGCTGACTCTCAGCTCGACTCGGTTTACTAAAGATTCCCATCGGATACCTCGTACTTTACCAAATATGATTTCAAAATTGTCCACACTCCAATCGACAAAGGGACGGGGATCTAAAGAGCGTCCAACGAATCGAATCTCATAGTGAAGATGAGGTCCTGACGACAATCCACTGTTCCCTGAGTAAGCAATCAAATCGCCTTTTTTTACAAAATCGCCAGTTTTCACTTTAAACTTGTGTAAGTGAGAGTAAGAACTTGAAAACCCGTAACTATGTTGTAGGCGAAGAAAATTCCCTGAGCCTTTATCGCTTGACCTTACCACCTCCACCACCCCATCTGCTGGCGAATACACGGGGGTGCCAGTGTTAACAGCAAAGTCTTGTCCTCGGTGCATTTTGAGCGTCCCTGTAACTGGGTGCCTTCTTTTACCATACCCGGAAGAAATTCGCGCATTAATGACCGGAGCACCACTGGGTATTTGCATTAACATCACCATACGTACAGATGAATTAATTGCCGCGGTATCTAAGCGAGACTCTAACGCACCGTCACTTTCTTCCATACCGAGCGCTTTCTCCAAGTCCCCCAAGCGATCAGAGACCAAATTAATTCTTTCCTCTCTATCGAGAAGATCACTTTCCAAATTCGACTTAAGTTGCTTTAGTGATTCCACTTCTTCAGTCAGAGTCATCGATTTAGTTTCTAGCTCTTGTTGTTTAAGCTTGGCAAAATCCACTTCGTTCATCAGATAATAAATAACCCCAGCAATCGTCAAAATGCCGACCGCAACGAAATAACCAAATCCTTTAAGGAATTGGCGATACCATTTATCGAGATGGAAATGCTTGGTTCCGTGAATCGAAGAAACCGATACCACTACTCTTTCTTTCATTAACCTATTTAAAAAAAGAATGTAACTTACTCCAAAGTCTAGCAAAATCTATCAAACTCTCTGTACGGTATGCCGTATTAACTTGCAATTTCGACTTGTAGAATGATTACAATGTGACTTCGAGCCAAAAAATAGACACTAACTGCAAAACGCTCGCACCCAGCCAGCATAGAGCCGCAAAACGCAATGTGTGACATACGTAACAAAAGTATAGCCAATAGAATTAGATAACGAGCAATAATTGGGATTTTGAGCGGAATTGGTCTGGGTTCAAATAAAACGGGGTATAAATCTAACCTGTCAGCTTTATTCATCAATGATTCATTACTGATGGCGTAACTTATCTCTAGTGGCCTGCTTATCTCTTTGCTGTTTAGTAGCGCAGTATCAGCAACTTACCGTAATTAAGCGTTATCCACGTATATAGACAAATTAATTAAGATGAATCACGAGGATATCAAAATGAAAAAAATACTACTTCCAATTGTTGCACTTGCCGCCATGACTTCTACCTTCGCATTTGCAGCTGGTGCGAACGATATTAATTTTCAGGTAATCCCGATGGGACAGTACACGAACGTGACCGTTTCCGAGAATGGCCAAGCCCTTGCTAATACCCCGGTTACCGTGGCTGGCAAACAAACTTCAAAAACCTATACGACCGACAGCAATGGCACGGTTTACCTGTCAAACATTACCCACGCCAACAAGCAATATACCTTAAAAGTTCAAGATTCTTCCGGCCAAACCGCAACGCAAACCACTTTTATTAGGGCTGTATCTGACGCGAGTTAGCACATTGAAACCCTATCCCCATGTATAAATATCGGGATAGGGTTTTTCTATCAATAAGTCTTTTAAATGACAAATTGATCTTTATTTATAGAGAAAATATAAAACATACTTTTATTGAATAAGTACTTATTTCTAGCCGATTTTCTGTATCTTATATATTGATAATAAGCTTTGAAAAATACTATTCATCCCATAATAATAGGTAAATAGATATAAAATTCATGTTAACAATGTTTTTATAAGACATTGAATAACATAAATTTTTAACAAAAAAATGCTATTTATTACACTCGATTGTTTGATGAGAGAAAAGTTCCATCAAAATGTAATGCAATTGTGCAAAATATGTCTTACGAATTAGTTGAAGACTTTTATTTATTGAAATGGAATGCTGTATTTCAGTACATTTCAATCCACTATATTGAAAACAGTCAGTTATAAAGAGGCGTCCCTATGAAAAAATACATACCTTTGATAATTGCGTTAAGTGCAGTCTCAGGCGCAAGTTATGCAGCTACGACTACCACTAACGGGAATACAGTCGACTACCTGCAAGTGAGGCAAGGAGTCGCTTATCAGGTAAACCAAACCACGCCTTTCACTGGCAAGTATGCTGAAAAATATGATAATGGTCAGTACGCTACCAAGACCCAATTCAAAAATGGGTTAGAGTACGGTTTAGAAACAAACTGGTATGTAAACGGCCAAACAGCCTCAAAAATTCATTATGTGAAAGGCAAAATAGACGGAAAAGTTGAAGCTTGGTATCCAAATGGTGCTAAGAAAGCCGTATTAGAGTACAAAAACGGCAAGCTTAATGGACCAGTAGAGCGTTGGTTCCCGAATGGTGAAAAACGACTAACTGCACATTACGTCAATGGCAAACAAGATGGCACCTTCACCCACTATTATCCAAATGGTCACAAAGCCACTGAAGCCAAATATAAAGATGGCGCTTTAAGTGATGGCAAAGTCACTTGCTGGGATCCAGATGGACAAAAAGTTGAGCAGCTAACGTTCAGACACCAAAGACTGATTTCAGAACAATCTTGGTTGCCTAGTGATGCGCATAGCTAACTAGACCAAACACGCAGTAAAGCCTAGCAAACGCTAGGCTTTTTCTCACTTAGGTGATGTTTAAAAGCGGCATATAGCACAGGAACGAGAAGTAAAAAGCATACACCAACCTCTACTAATGAAGCATAACCACCCTCATTACCATAAGACAATATGGCGCTGCCAATGAGTCCAGCCGCGGCCATAGCGGTGTGCTGTATTCCAGGCTGACTGCCAATCATTAACGACCTAACACCAGAATCAACCTGGTACAACGCTTCTGTTTTCACCATTATCGTTCTGCTCGCGCTAACAACAACAAATAGAACAAACGCCATCACAGCCACGTTGCTCTGCTGAACGTAGAATGCTATCCACGCCAGCAAGCCTATACCAACGGAGCTTAGCGTTAACCCTTTTATAGACAAAGAACAGTGATCACCTTGCGCATTTTTGTTTGTCATAAAAAAGCACCCTAACCCTCCTAACACATAAGCGATGCTCAGCATGGAAGCGGAGACATGTTGCTGGGTAAGCAAGTAAGAGGGTAAAGGTATCGAAAATAAGAATGTGCTAAACACGCACATAAAGATAGCGCCACTACCGAGCCAAAAGTCGCTGCGCTTATAAATACCTCCATTTACACTGGCTTGATGCTCATTACTAGCAATGTCAATGCACAGCTCTGACTTGGTATTTACTATTTTTATACCGCACAAGGCAACGAACAATGTCATCACTGATAACACATAAAATGCAACCTTCCAGCCATGCGTACTGGCTGCAAGAATCAATACCGGTACACCAACGGCAAGCGCTAACGGGTACGCACTGAGAAGCATGGCAATACGTGATTTTCTATTCTGCTGTGAACTCGTATGCATTGTCCGATTAAAGTTCATGACAGTGATCGCACCACTTAAGCCACCAATTAAACTCTGGAAAATGATCATGATGTAGGGCGACCGAGATAACGTCATCAAAAATAGGGCAATGGCCAAGCTAGCGACAAAAAGTGGCATGTTCAGCCTGCTGAACCAAGGTCGATTACTGACGAAGTAACTGACCAGAGAGGAAAAAATTGCATTCGCACTGACCAAGTACCCAAGTTGGGATGGCTCTAGTGAAGTCCCAGATACAATGTAAGCGCCCAGTGGCACAGTCGCTAGAGTAGTTAACGCAACAACAAAATGAATCAAAAATGGGTAAACCTCTCCACTTAAGTTTATATTTTTCCTATTTTTCAAAATTTTACACTCACTTTCTAATAAGAGAGCACCTAGTTTAATCAATCAAAAAAATGGGATAAACTGACCAAAATTGCATTCACTAACTCATATTTTGGGATAATAAGTTGGAAGAGAAAATCGATCATAGTTGGCTAGATAGCTTTCACTGCGTGTTCCAGCACCATAGCTTTATACGCGCAAGCGAAGCATTAGCCATACCGAGTTCAAACGTGAGTCGACATATCCACTTATTAGAGCAATATCTTGGCGTAAAGCTATTCGAGCGGAGCACGAGAAAAGTGGTCGCGACTGAAACGGGAACCGCTTTGTTTAATCAGACCTACCACTTAACGACCGCACTATACGAAACGTTTAATGACATCAAATCGGCCAACCAATCTGTGTCTGGAACATTGAAATTAATGATTCCCGACATCCCTGCCCTTGGTAGCGTGATCAGCAGTTTTGCAACCAGTTATCCAGACATATCAATATGTTGTGATACAAGCTTACACCCACAGGTTAGTTTGCAAGATGGTTACGATGTCATACTCAACTTCAATAGAGGAAAATTAGCCGACAAAAATTGGATAGCGAAGAAACTGCGCTGCTGGCAGAGTGTGGTGGTAGCAAGCCCTGATCTCATTGACAAAGTCGGACGACCATCAACAATACAAGAACTTGGACAGCTTCCCTGCATCTCCACCACAACAGCACTTAATGGTACACCATGGAAATTTAAACCTAAACGGGGCCATCGCCCTATCACTGTCAGTGTCAAATCTCAATTTAGAGTAAATAGCGGGAACATGGCGATGAATGCCGCCGTGTCAGGTATTGGTTTTGCCATACTTGCGCAAGAAGCCTGTCAAGCCCAACTTGCAAGTTCCGCATTGCAAATCGTCGCGTTAGATCATCAACCACTGGATCTCGAACTTTATGCCTACTATTCAAGCAAATCCCTGCAACCGCCTAAAATCAGCGCATTTTTGAATTATATTGAGCAGGAAATGGTTTAAATTCACTGAAGGTCGAAAGCGGCATCAAGACCACAAATTTACTCACCATTCACTCATTATCAGTTCATTTAATGTTAGAATCCGCCGTCATCATTTAGCGATATAGATATAAATGTAAAATATATAAAAGCAAAATATTACCTTTTGGCATTCGGTGTGTTAAGTGTAAGGGTTGGATGATAATGCCCTAGTGATAATATTATCACTGCAACGCAACCATATAATGTATAAGGGTTATTTATAAATTTACGCTAAGTAATGAAACTAGGAGAACGCAGAAACGGCGTTCACACTTTACATTCCAAGAAAAATAGAACAATCAAGGCCCGAAATACACCCATACTTGAGTGATAACAATAAATACGCGGGCCACTAGGAGATTTGATGTTAACGTTTTATATCGTTTTGGCGATTTACTTTCTAATCGTGTTTGCAATAGGCCTCTTCGCAGCAAGAGCAACTAAAGATAATTCAGACTATGTACTTGGTGGCCGAAGCTTGAGCCCAGCTATTACTGCTTTGGGCGCAGGTGCATCGGACATGAGTGGCTGGTTGCTTCTTGGCCTACCTGGCGCGGTGTTCGTATCGGGTTTGGATCAATTGTGGCTACCTGTTGGCCTGACCATCGGTGCCTACCTGAACTGGCGTTATGTCGCTAAAAAATTGAGAATATACACAGAAAATGTGGGCGATGCTCTCACCATACCGTCGTATTTTGATGCTCGATTTGGCAACGGTAACCGAGTACTCAGACTGATGACAGCCGTTGTCATCCTGATCTTTTTTACTTTGTATGCAGCGGCAGGCTTTGTCAGTGGTGCATTCTTATTCCAAGCCCTGTTCCATTTGCCCTATCATGAAGCAGTTTGGTTTGGCGCAATTTTCTTAGTCGCGTATACCGCAATTGGTGGATTTTTGGCCGTAAACTGGGTGGACTTTTTCCAAGGCTCTCTGATGTTTTTTGCACTACTTATTACGCCAATCGCGACTTGGTATCATTTAGATCATTCGACCGCAGTCAGTGCTTTACCTACCCACTACTTCTCAACTATTAGCGAGCATACCAGTGCAATCGGTATTATTTCGCTACTTGCTTGGGGTTTAGGCTACTTTGGTCAGCCACATATTCTTGTTCGTTTTATGGCGATTCGAGATGTAAAAGGTATGCCTGTCGCACGCCGAATTTGTATGAGCTGGATGATCGTCTCTCTACTTGGCGCGTTTGCCGTTGGTATCACAGGTGCCATGTACTATTCAACCCGTGGCCACAGTTTCGATAATGAAATGGTCTTCTTAGAATTGGCGAAAGGCCTATTCCCAACGTGGATAGCAGCGATATTGTTTTCTGCAGTATTATCAGCAGTCATGAGTACTATCGCCGCTCAGCTATTAGCGTCTTCAAGTGCACTAACAGAAGATATCGCTCATTTCTTCCATATCGAGTTATCCGAAAAATCTAAAATCTGGTTTGGTCGCGCAGCAGTGGTTGCCGTATCACTGGTAGCAATGATTTTTGCTAGCAACCCGCAAAGCACGATTTTATCCATCGTTGGTCATGCATGGGCTGGGATGGGAGCAGCGTTTGGTCCCGTTATCCTATTCTCACTGTTTTGGAGACGTTGTACCGCCAATGGTGCAATCGCAGCGATGATTGTCGGCGCTGCCGTAGTACTTGCTTGGATATGGGCACATGCGACTTGGCCGAATTCTACACTATTCAGCCTATACGAAATCGTACCAGGATTCGTTCTAGCTTCTATCACTCTTATCCTTGTTAGCCTTAAAGATAAAGAGCCATGCGAGACCACCACTCGCCACTTTGATGAGGTCAACAAACAGTGCGCCGCTGATTAACCTATGTCATAAGTTTATGTTATGGGGAAGGCTAGGGCCTTCCCCATTTTTTTAGTAAGTTGCCTAGGCCCCATAGGCCCCATAGACAAAATGGCTCATTAAGCCGTTTGATATTGAACTCACTCCTGGAATTAGCAACGCTGCCATGTATCACCTTCAGTCAAAACGGTTAAGTCGAATAAAGCGCTTTATTCACTGGTTGACACAAGAGGCTACGAGCTAATTATCAAAACTATTCTTTTGAATTGAGTAAGTTACCTATGAGAGAATACCGCTTTACTCGTGATTAGAACCGACCTTATGAAAAATGTACTTGTTACTGGAGCAAACCGGGGAATAGGGCTAGCCACTGCTACCCTTTTTAAACAAAGTGGCTATCATGTCGTTGCAACGGCTAGACGTGAGGAAGACATTGCCAACTTAGCCGAGCTAGGCTTTGAATCACACCATTTCGATGTAAGACATCGCGATAATTTAGATACCTTGTATACAACGTTAAAAGCAAATGGCTCGCTTCCAGACGTGCTGGTCAACAACGCTGGTATTAGTAGCATTGAGTTACTGTCTCGCGTCAACGAAGAAGAGTTTACCAACCTGTTGGATGTTAATCTTAAGTCCGCCATTTTCATCACTAAAAAGTTTATTCGCCACATGTCGAAGAACAAGTTTGGCAGAGTTATCAATATTTCTAGCGTACTTGGATCTATGCCTCAAAAAGGGCTGATGAGTTATTCCGTTTCCAAAGCTGGGCTTGAAGCATTTAGTCGAGTCATTGCTTTAGAGTATGCAGAGAAAGGTATCACAGTAAACTGTGTGGCCCCGGGCTACGTGGACACCGACATGATCAAAAACATCCCGTACGCACAACAAATGCACGAACAAATTCCGCGACGCGAAGTCGCTACTGCACAAGAAATTGCAAGCACTGTTCTGTTCCTAGCCCAACAGCCAAACATCACTGGAGAAGTAATCAACAACAATGGTGGCCTGTTAATGAAATCGTAGTGATTCAGACAAAATATTCGGGAAGTGCTGGAAACACTTCCCATTGCCGAAAAATTCAGTTCAGCACGCAAACAAGTTCGCTATGTCTTCATCAATCGATACCACGCGATCGTCTTTCAGAAAGCAAATCTCATGAGTGGTTTTTGCCGCGATATTGTCCCCCACCGTAGCAACAAAGTTCAAGATAAGCTTGCGGCTTTTGACCTCTGAAGACTCAACACGGACTTTTACTACATCAGCTTCAAACACTTCACGCTTAAAATCCACGTTCACTCGGCTGAACAACACTTTATGATCGAAAACATTCCCGTAATCAAAATGATGCTTCGCCAAAAATGCGGAGACATAATCAGTAATGTAGCCCAACATGAGGTGGTTGGATAGATGGTTGCCCGCGTTTAAGTCAGTAAATCTAACCTCAAATTCTTTAACAAACTGTTTTAATTTCATACCATTGGTTCAAATTGAATGGACTTAGGGTTGAGTATTGTCTCATCTATACTTAAGAAAAACAGTCCTATCTGCTTATATCGATGACAAACCGTTGGGCAAGAAGTTCAACTCATTGAAATAAAAGATTTTAATTCAGTATGCTTACCCACGTCGCCTCAACATTGGTACTGAAAATCAATGTTAATCTCGTACTTCTTCATCCAAAGTGATCACAAGACCTAACAGTAACGCTCTGTTATCTGTATTTATTTGATTATAATGGATATTGCCTTTAGATTTTCATTGAGTTTAACGAACATTTTTACATTCAAGGATTGATATGAAAACTTCGTTACGTTTATTTATCACTCTATTCGCTGGCGTACTCCCAGTGGCGACTTTCGCTAATTCAGGCACCCAAGTTGAGTACCTTCAGCAAACCTTTGTCAGTGAACTTGCCAATAACATCGACGCTAAGTTTGATCAGGTCGCTAATTCGGCGACATCATTAGGAAGAACTTACATTAAATCCTATCAAACGTTGGGCGGCAGCCTTGGCTCGGGCTCTTCGCTCTACGTGGGTCAGTATGTGAAACACCATAGTAACCAAGACTCAAGTTTATCTCATGGCGCTTTTAGTCAACAGCTCCGTCAAGGGTTGAGGCAAATTGACTTTTCCAACACTCCTAAAGGCTCAGTGAGTTATCGCTCCCCTGTTCTATCAAGCTACATTTATAGCGACGACAGCATCACACCTTTACTGCGCAAACAAGTCAGCACCATTGCCAAGATGCAACCCGCATTTTCTGCTTTATATACTACCCTTAACGATGGCTGGGTGTATCTAACCACCAGCGACAACGTTATGGCTATCTACCCCTATGTACCATTTGATGAAGCTTTAGCCAATAAGAACCCAACCCAGACACCTTTCTATCAAGCGGCTAACTTCAAAGACAGAAAACTCGGATGGTCTGATCCGTATATGGATCTCGTTGGTGGCGGCCTGATGGTCACCGCTTCCTACCCAATGTACAGCAAAGGACACTTATTAGGCGTTGCATCCGTCGATGTCACCATTAATCACCTTCTACGCACGTTTAAAGATATCCGGTCGTTCGACTTGGGCCGTTTTCTTATCGTGAGTGACAAAGGAATGAAAATCGCAGATTTAGGCTCGCATATTGCTGAGAGTATCAACAAGCCGATCTACTACCGCAGCGCAAAAGCGTTGTTTAATGCCAATTTAGATGGTCAACCCTCTTCAGAGCCCAGTATGAATAGTACGATAGAATCCCTACTCTCCTATGTTAGAGAAAACCCGCAACAACGCGAATGGCACTTCACACTGAGCAAAGATCAGCAGCGTCATACACTCAATGCTGTTAAACTGACTTCCACTGGGTGGATTCTAGTGAATATCATTTAAACAATATGGGAGTATAAATCGCTTTAGATGTCTTCGAACTGCTATTTGGATAGATTAAAACACCTCATCACCTCAGACTCACTACGCATGCAAGCGCTACGTTGTGTTCGCACACTCAATCTACCGCAGTGTTATATCGCGGCGGGATTTATACGAAACTTAGTCTGGGATGATCTCCATGGCTACAACCCACGTACTCTGCTTAATGATGTGGATGTCATTTATTTCGACCCCAAAGAACGCTCCACAAATCAGAACACCGTTTATGAAAATGCACTGACCGAGATGTGTCCTTCTATTGTTTGGCAAGTCCGCAACCAAGCAAAATTACACACTCGAAACCAAGATAGGGCCTACACGAGTGTGGTAGATGCCATGAGCTTTTGGCCAGAAAAAGAGACCGCTATTGCCGTTCGGCTATTGGCAAACGGTTCTTTGGACGTGATCTCATCATTTGGTATTAAACGACTATTCGACTTAACGATCAGTTACAACAATAAAAGAAAATTTAGTGAGTTTGCTCAACGAGTAGATGGCAAAAACTGGCTTGTTCACTGGCCAAAGCTTAAATTACACCAAATTGAAAACAATGATAATAATGGATTGAAATGAAAAAACTTAAGTTCAGCGTATTTGGTCAAACAATGTCGGTAGAACGTAAGCATGACCAATGGTTGCTTTACCGAGAGTCAGCGACTTCAATCAAGGCTCGAATCTATGATGTCGTCATACCACCTGAGCTAGATCCTGATGAAATTGGCCGCTATCTAGCAGATATTTTCCATGAAAATGCCACACAAGAGCACCCAGACGTAACAAGAGAATAAAACCATGCGAGGATTTCGAATCAGTACTCAGTGACATAACAAGCATCATGCAAATTTGGCACCTTGACCTCTATCTAACTTGATTGGGTTACTCTGGGTGAGATCGGTAGTCTTTAATAAATCAATCAGATAAATGATAAGATAATCAAATTTTTAATATAAGCACGATTAAAGATTAATTATCCTGACGCCACAGTTCACACAATAAAACTTACCTATGGTATTAAGTCTATCTAGAACCTCTCAAATATTAAATTCAGTACAGCGTCATATTGAGGAAAAAGAGGACGACATTCCTCTCACGAGGATGGAAACCATCCAGCAAGCGAGCAAAGAAGGCTTTCTAGATTGTCTTGTATGGACACACACCCTAAAGAACACAACAAGCAAATGCGTTTTGTCACTCATCAACGTGAGAGAACAATACGTTACTTTTAATAAATGAAGTTGCAGCCAAACAGATGATTATTTGCTTGGCTTTCAACTGCAATCACGATTTGCCTTGTCTTAGAGTAAAGTGAAAATTGGTACGAGATACGATTAGCTATCTAAAGATAAGGCATGAACCCGCTTTCGGCGATTCAGTTGTTTGAGGTGGATAAGGTTGGGTTTACAGCCTACAAATGTAGCTCGGGGCTTTTCAATTTGAGTGGTAGCGATGGCCCATTGGGTGGGAGAGAGATTGAGTCTGCAGAGTATCGGAGGAACCTTGCTCAGCATGACGTGTTTCCCTTCACTATACTGCCTAGCGCTCCAATCTACCAGTTCCAGGTAATCGATGAGACGAAACGGTAATCCTTTGACTATTTCATTGGTTGGGTTACCAATGAACACCGCTAGCCCTGGGACGGTGGGTTGATTGTTCTTGAGCGCGCGAATTCTCACTTGAATCGATGTATGCTCTGAGCTTTCTGGCGTCTTGCTCACGCCAGCTCGCACAGGGTTCAAATCCACATACGCCATTGCCGCAAGTAAGGCTTGTTCATCCAGTAAAGCTTGGCTTTTAAAGCGGCTTTCCCAAAAATGCCCTTTACAGTCATCTTCTTTGTTCGCTCGGCACGCAATCTCATAGTTGAGCTCTTTCATAAACCAGCTCAGGTTACAGAGTCTAGCTCGCCATTGCTCCATTAGGGTGAAGACCGCTTGGTTTTCTGCTTTACTCTTAGCTTCACCGTTCAGCCAACGTTGAACTATCAATGGTAAGTGGTGATGTTGACCCCAACGTTTAGCCACTTCATAGGGTGTTAGCTTGTCCGCACCTTGTTTATCGACATGCATGACAATATGGTAGTGATTACTCATGACGGCATAAGCACACACATCAATACAGTAAACAGCAGACAATTGGTGTATTTTCTTCTCAACCCATGCTCGACGGTGCTCATAGCTTCTACCCGTCAAGGCATCTTCACCGCACAGAAATGAGCGTCGAACACAGCGTGAGACACAATGATAGTAGGCGGTGGATTCAAGGCATACTAATCGAGAGCGAGCTGTTGTCATTATCTGATATCCAAGAGTGAAGAGATGAAATAATGATGACGGAAATAGATCACGGAAGATATCCCGAGTATGACGATATACCTCAAGGCTCTCGACAAATCATACTTACTCAACACTTAGAGCATGTGTCCTTTTTAATTTTTGGAGCGTGGGGCCTTCTACATATTAATCGCCATAAGCGCATCTCTGAGCGTGCTAATCGCAGGTAGCAACGCGGTATCTTTATGTCTTAGCATCTGAACTTGGGTGCGAGAGTATTGTTGTGGCAAAGGCGTTGCCGTCAGTTCTTGATTGTACTTCGCCATTTGCTTTAACACGCGTTCAGGCATAAGGGTGCAACCTATTCCGACTGCAGCACATCCTAGTATGCCGTCCAGAGATCCCATCTCCATTATCTTAAGCTGTGTGTCCCCCAAAGAGCGCCTCCAGGCTAGTGCTTGAGAGCGATAAGAGCATCCTTGCCGAAACAAGATTAAAGGAAGTGTCGCAACATCGGCCTCTTTACGATGCACTAATACTAGAGAATCCTCTCGAACTGCGTCGGTAACCAGCTCTGAATGCTCAACTGGCCCACTAACAAAAGCGACGTCTAGCTTGTGTTCGAGCAGTTTAGTTACCAGCTCAGCGGTGGTAGCACTATGGACTTGCAAAGCAATTTTGGGATGATCCACGGTACAATTTTTGAGAAGGTTAGGTAGCTCAGTTGCAGCGAAGGTTTCTATCGAACCCACTCTAAGTTCGCCCTCCTCACTGCCAACATGGCGTAATGCCATTGCGGTTTGTTGCTCCAATTTAAGCATTTTCTGCGCATAGTCCTGCAATGTTCTCCCCGCGACCGTCAAGACCAATCCGCGCCCTTTTCGATGAAACAGCGCTACACCAAGCTCGGATTCTAAACGCTGTATTCTCATCGTCACATTAGACTGTACGGTGTTCAACTTTTTCGAAGCAGGAGATATCCCTCCTTCTTTTACCACCATATCGAAGGTTCTTAACGATTGAAGATCCATCCCATTAATTCTCTTTTATTGATAGTTAAGTTCAAAATAAATCATTTTTATTGAATTAACAATGTATTTATAGTCACTGGTATTGTGACACCATTGAGATTTACGTATGTCGTTCGATTTTGATAAAGCAAAAGTATTCGTTGCAGGTATTGCAAGTCTAGTGCTCAGCGTTGGCATAGCACGATTTGCTTACACGCCTATGCTGCCTATCATGCAAACTCAAGCTGGATTAAGCCAGAGCGCTGGCGCTTGGTTGGCAAGCATTAATTACATAGGCTATTTTCTTGGAGTGGTGCTCACCGCTTCTATCCATGATATTCGCCTAAAAGACACGTGCTACCGCTTAGGGATGGTAATCGCCGTGTTATCAACCATGTTGATGGCGAGTACCTCTAATATTTGGCTCTGGGGCTTACTACGATTTTTTGCCGGCATAAGTAGCTCTGCCGGTATATTAATGAGCTCAGGCTTGGTGCTTAATTGGTTAATTAATAACAATAAAGCATCGAAATTAGGTTGGCATTTTAGTGGCATTGGTTTGGGGATTATGCTCGCCGCTATAGTGGCTACTTTTGTGCACCAATCTATAGATTGGCGCGAAATGTGGCTTGTCTATGGCATTACGTGCGCGCTATTGCTCTACCCCGCGTTAATGTGGCTTCCTAAGCCCACACGTCAACACTCCCACAAGACGACAAAAGAAGCACTTGGGAAGACTCCATCACCACTGTTTTTACGAATGTTAAGGCTAGGCTATTTCTGTGCAGGCGTTGGGTTTGTCGTAAATGCCACATTTATCGTTGCTATCGTCAACCATACTCTAGGCAATGATTCTCAAGGCTATTTGATATTTATTTTGTTAGGGGCAGCGGCAGCACCGTCTCCCATTATTTGGGATAAGATTTCACATCGGATGGGGCATTTAAATGCATTGCTTCTCGCTTGTCTAATCCAAACAATGGGGATCTTATTGGTTGCATTTGATTCTAGCCTGACCACTCTGCTCATTAGCGCGATACTGTTTGGCAACACGTTTATCGCCATCGTTAACATCGTAATGACGATGTCAGGTCAATACTACCCTAAAAATCCGGCCAAAATGATGGCAAAAGTAGCACTAAGCTATTCCTTTGCGCAAGTGGTCGCACCTATTGCCGTCGCTGTTATGGCTTCTCACGGGTTAGGCTATACGCAAGGCTTATATCTCGCTGGTATTGTGATGGTCATCGGCACCCTATGTGTGTTCTGCTTAAAGCAGTTAGAGCAGAATAAAGGAAACATTGAGGTGCGAACACAACAAGTTGAAAACCTGTAAATTGACAACTATGCCCAACCACGTGTGTTGGGCATTCGGTTTGTGAAACTATAGTGCGTCGATAATTTTTAGAGCTTGCTGACGATATTCTTCAGACGTCGGAGGCCTGTCATGAAGTGCAGTAAAGTCCGCTACCCAAGCTTTCGCTTGCGTTAAAAAATTTTGATGTAAGAAGTAACTGGGCTGCTTAACACCATTTTGGTCAACTAACCAAAAACCGCGATAATTCTGCAAGTAGCCATCCCATTCATTGTCGTATATCTGCCAGTATAAGATAAATGGCGTGCCCCAATTCAACGCGACTTTCATCATGCCTTTGGTCAGTAAGGCCTGTGTTTCACCGGCTTTGTCACCATGATCCAAAAACCAGCTTGAGGCATAACCATACTCACCAATAAACACTCGATTGTCGAAAGGCACACCGGCTTTGGCAGGAAGGTGCGAATCAATAAAATTTAGCGCGTCGGTCATCGCCGCATCCAATTTATTGATATCTGCATTTTCTGCTTTGTTTGGAATATCGTAAGCAGAGTAAGACACCAGATCCGCATTGGTGTGGGGCAATACCATATTCGTGACTCGCTCTTTCCCTTGCATCGCGGACTCCACGCGATTCACTTCAATATACTGTAGTATCGATACATTGTTATGCGGCACATTGGCAAGTGCATCATCTATGGCTTTTTGCCGGATGTTAAGAAAGTCTATTAGGCCTTGAATACGTAAATCGGGCAACTCTACCACCGAATCGTCATATCGCTCTACGCTATTGCCGGTCGCCGGGTCAACTTCCACTGTTTTCACCAACTGCCAATCCAGTTCCCAGTTGCCAAACATAAAAGTCTTGCCCGTGTTGTTATAAGTAGTCAGCAAATACTCGGCTAAGTTGTAGATCTTAGAATACTGTAGATCGAGCTCTTGCTGATCCATACCATTGTTGTCCATCCAATGGCCAGAGTCCTCTAACCAAATCATGTAATACGCAAAGTCCATATCCAAAACTTGCTTGAAATCCGGAACGTCGCGAGCCAACTTAACAAACTGATAAGCGTAAGATTGATAGTTTGTCACCAAATCTTGGTAACTGTAGGGGGACAGACTAAATTTCAATAAATTCGAGCCTAGTGATTTAATTTCTTTTGCCGTTTCCACTAATCGTCCGTCGTTAGTGAAGCCATATAGCGGATAGATCGTTTGTGTCCCTAATACATAGTTAAACTGGTCATGGACGATAGTATTAGGTGGCGTGGTAGGCAGCTCGGGAGTTGGTGTGACAGGTCCAGGTGGCTCAGTAGCCCCACCATCGGCCTTAACCACAATGCTAGTAGGAATGATGGATTTTTGACTGGCAGAAAAGACAAAGCCAAATGCTTTCGCCTCTCCAGGAGGGATAACACAAAAGCTAGGATTACAGGTCGCTGTGACTGTATTACCAGACTGGTTCACCGTCGCGTTCCACGCAAAATCGACGTGTTCATCCCCTAGCCACGAAAAGTTAACTTGCCAGTGGGTAACAGGGGCATCGGTATTGTTCCTGACAATTAATGTCGACATACCTCCACCACCCCACTCACTTTGCAAAAGATATTCGTACTCCAATGCCATTGCTCGCCCACTGAACAGGTATAAGATGCCAACAATAACCGTCAGCACAGCGACATAGCGTTTCGAATAAAGAGAATAGATCATTACTTTTTTCCTTTTTATATGCGGTCAACTCCGCATAACCTCTCATGCTGCCTATAATGCTTTTTAACGACAGGCAGCCCCTACATGCTTATAAGCGGGGCTCCATGGTTAGGAATAAAAGATCCAAAACTCACTTTTCATAAATGCAACCACACCCATAAACAATGCTGTTCTCCCAACATATAGAAGTGGTGCTTGTATTTTGCACAACTCAACTTGGACTGCAGTTCACACCTTAGTGCTTCCTGACTTACTTTTTTCATTTGGCAACGATGTAAAGAGAAAAGTCATCAATCACACAAACCTTAATCATCTTCTATATTAATAAGGTCAATAATTCGCTTACACCCAAGTTATTTCAGGATGCTGGATTAATTTTCCATATAGATAGGATCTGAACTTATGCTAAGTTTTCAAAAATCCATGTACTTAGGTTTTGGCAGTGTGGTTGCCCTGCTTTTAGTGGTCGGCGTCACTTCTTTCTATGTCATCGAGCAGGCCTCTAACGGGTTTCAAACTTATCGCTCGCTCGCCAGAACCACCAATATTACTGGTCGAGTCCAAGCCAATGTGCTGATGATGCGAATGGCCGTAAAAAACTACATTATTAGTGCATCGGAAAAAGACAGGGAAACCTTCGAAAAGTACGCAGAAAAAACCACTAGATTCTTGGAAGAAGCATTAAATAATGTCAGCGATCCTAATCGCCGAAATATGATGAACTCAATCAAAACCATGTTGACTGAGTACGAGAGTAAGTTTCGTGAAGTCGTGACATTGAAACAGCAGCGCAACCAATTATTCAATCAAGGCCTTAATGTCATTGGGCCTAAGATTGAACAAAACTTAACTGAAATTCTTACTTCTGCCAATAACGACTACGACATGGCAGCTGCGTACAGCACCTCACTATCTATGCGCAATTTGCTTCTCGCTAGGCTCTACGTATTGAAATTTGTTGAATCAAACCAACAAAGCGCCATAGATAGAGTGAACGCTGAATTCAACGACTTAGAGAAAAACTTGATCAACCTAGATGATGAGCTTGAAAACCCCTTTAGACGCGATCTGTTGGCCAAAGTGGCATCCGATTCCAAGCTTTACAAAACAACATTTGCGGGAGTTGTCGATGTAATACATAAAAGAAACAACATTATAGACAATACGTTAGACAGAATTGGCCCCATCGTTGCCTCCGAAATAGAAAAGATAAAGCTTTCGGTGAAAGAAGAACAAGACATTCTTGGCCCGCAATTACAACGCAACAATGAGGTCGCCGTATGGGTTATCACCGTTTTAGTCATTATTGCCTTTGCGGTCGGAGTTGTGGTCGCGTTTACTATTACGCGCCGTACAAACAATCAGTTAGGCGGAGATCCGGAAGAAGTAACGAATATCGTAAAATCCGTTTCTGAAGGAGATCTTGAGCTCGATCTACCTAACCAAAACGTACTGCCCAATAGCCTTTACGGCTCAATTTTAAGTATGGTTGCAACCTTAAAAGAAAAAGCAATGTTAGCCCAAACCATAGCAGAAGGTGATCTCTCTTCAGATGTAAAACTCGCATCAGATCGCGATAGTTTAGGCAATGCCCTGCTACACATGGTGACTAATCTCACCGATGTGCTTAAAAATGTACAAAGAACGGGCGATCAAATTTCGTCAGGCAGTTCAAATGTCTCTCAATCTAGCCAATCCTTGGCAGAAGGGGCAACTCAACAAAAAGAAAGTTTGGAGCGAATTTCCGTTTCATTGGAAGAGCTCTCCACACAAACGGGCAACAACGCAAACAACGCAAAAGAGGCAAACCACCTTGCTGAGCAGGCAAAAGCGGCCGTCAGTCGTGGCCAGGAACACATGAAAGAAATGGTTGCTGCCATGCAAGAGATAAAGTCATCAAGCCAAAGCATCTCTGAATTTATCAAAACGATTGATGAGATTGCCGAGCAAACTAACCTACTCGCATTAAACGCAGCCATTGAGGCGGCACGCGCAGGTGATCAGGGGCGCGGATTTGCAGTCGTTGCCGATGAAGTCCGCAACCTGGCATCTCGTAGCACAGCGGCCGCTGAAGAAACCACGAAACTCATCAAGGGTGCCGAAGAGAAAACCATCAATGGTGCCGCCATAGCAGAAAACACCGAGTCTGCACTTGTGTCAATCTTTGAGAGTATTAACAACACGTCCAACCTTGTCGCACAAATTGCAGAATCAAGCCGAGAGCAGGCACAAGGCGTTTCTGAAGCACATGAAGCGGTTGCCTCCGTTGACCAAGTGGTTCAAATGAACGCCGCAGCCTCCAACGAAAGCGCGAAATCCGCAGAAGAGCTAGAACAACAAGCTCAAGGGATGAGAAGCATGATGGAGCAATTTATTTTTAAATCCTGATTATTGTTAGTCATCATAAATAGTAAACCGCTTATAACCATGCGTTTTTCCATGTTGGTTCGTTACCTATCGCACTGATCACACAGTAAATTTTGCCACGGCATGCCTATCCATTGTGCATTTTTGCATAACCTTTGTGCAATTTAACAGAATGTACCTGCGAGCGTTGGCTATTTATATTTCAATTTGTAACTAAAATGTTTTGCTATCGATCTTCTAGCCGTTGTCGGTCGATACGCCTGATTGGCAAGCAAAATGGGATGTTATTTGATGAAAGCATTGAGGCCAGATGCCCATCATCACTCTGCAACCAATCGATTTTTTTGGAAAATTTTGTTTTATGGACAATTTAATTTTTCTATAAAAATCAAATCATTAAGAACAAATAGAGCTATAAAACAAAAATTTTGGTCAATTTTTTAAATTAAACCATTGACCTTACAGTAAGGGTAAGGATTACCTTGTAGTCACTCACACAGAAACGAGAAAAAATTATGATGACTAAGTCTAAAACCTTCAAAATGCTTGCCACCGCTGGTTTAGCGATACTACCCCTGTATTCCGTATCCAGTTACGCAGCACAAGCCCCGATTACGCTGACGGTACACAACACTCAGCTCAATATTGATGGACACAATGAAACCGTCTATCAAATTACCAATAGTGCAGGGGGGAATGGCTTTACTGGTCGTGAAGGTGAAAACTTCAACGCGATAGTGAAAAACGACACCGATAAACCCATCACCCTACACTGGCATGGCTTAGTCGACCCGAACAAAGAAGATGGCGTTCCTGATGTCACCCAATTGCCGATTCCCCCACATGGGCAGCAGCATTATGACTTTAAGCTCAATCAAACTGGCACGTATTGGATGCACTCCCATGTCGGCTTTGAAGAAGCCAGATTGATGGCGGCACCCTTTATCATCTATCCAAAATCTGGCCCGGAAGCGAACGTGAAAAACGTCACCATGATGGTGCAGGATTTTAATTACGCCAGCCCTAATAGCATTTGGAAAGCATTGACCAAGCCCAATGAATCCAAGCTGAAAATTAACGGCAACGAAATTAACGATGTGCCACCGAATGTACTGCTCGCCAATCGCCATACACTGAAAAAACCAGAAATCGTTCGTGTTAAAGTGGGTGAAAAGGTGAGGTTAAGATTCATTAATGGTTCAACCGATACCAACGTGTACTTAAACATGGGTAAACTGGATAACACCTTGATTGCGGTGGATGGCCAAGGTGTCAAACCCGTCAACGGTAATAATTACCAAGTCGCGATAGCTCAACGCAGTGATGTCCTCTTTACCGTACCACACAAAGGGGCATTCCCCATCATCGCTGAAGGGGAAGGCACCAAGCTAAGAACGGGCATTATTTTGGCCACTGAAGGGGCGAAAATTCCTAACATCTCAGAAAAAGTTAACACCGAGTACCCAGCGTACAACTACAAACAGTTGCTACAGTTGCATGCGAAAACACCGCTAGCTAAACGTAAGGTCGACGAGCACTACACGCTGAACCTAACGGGCGATATGACCAAATACGCATGGGAAATCAACGGTAAGACTTGGCCTAACACACCACCGCTATGGGTGAGCAAAGGCGAGCGCGTAGAAGTCACGCTGAACAATGAATCCATGATGCCGCACCCTATGCACTTACACGGCACCGATTTCCAAATTGTCTCACTAAATGGCAAAGCTATCGATGGTCCAATGCGTGATACGGTCAATGTGCTACCACACTCCAAAGTCACCATCGCGTTTGATGCTGATAACCCGGGTGTATGGGCCTTCCACTGCCACATCTTATGGCACGCTGATGCAGGCATGATGACCACAGTACGTTACAGAGACTACCCAGCGCCTCAGTACTACTTGAACCTGACTCATCAACCCGCCACGGCACCAAAAGCTTAGACATCAACCAATTCAGGGCGACCATCGGTCGCCCTAATCATTTGAGTAGTTTGTTGGTTTTAAAGGATTGAACTACTATTGAAGAACATGACTATTGATAAGCAACTCATTACATAAAGGGAATTAAGTTTGGGGAATGCTTAATGAAAACTCTAATAATCGATGACTCTAAGGCCATACTAACCATCTTGTCTGATTGGTTTAAAGAACGAAACTACGAAGTATTGACGGCGACATCAGGTATACAAGGCTTAAAATTATTTGCCCAACACGACCTAGACATGGTGGTATTGGATGTAGAAATGCCCGGTATGAATGGCTTTCAAGTTGCCCATGTCATACGCAATGTAGAAGAGCAATGGACACCCATTATTTTTATGAGTGGTGCTGGCAAAGAAAGCTACTATAAAAAAGGCATAGATGCCGGAGGGGACTTCTATTTCACCAAGCCTTTAAATCTCACCATGTTTGATGCGTTTATCTCTGGTGTCGAACGAATGTATTGCATGCGTAAAGAACTGCTAAAAAGTAATACTGAGCTCACCTCACTACTGGAAAACACTCATGATGGGATTGTTTCTTTTGATAAGCAAGGTCAGGTTCTAAAGATCAATAAATCATGTGAAAGGATATTATCCTCAACGGACTTTAGCTCCGCCGTCAATATACTCGAGATACTAAAACCCATGTATGGAGAAGCCCATACATTGAATTCGCTTGATCTAACAAACGGTAGTATAGAAAACAAAGAGGCCGTCTATCGATATGATGATCACTTAGGTACATCAAAGCTTATCGAGATGTCTGTGACCAGTTATATGTGTGATGGAAAATTGTTTTATACCGGCATTGTTCGGGATATTACAGAGCGCAAGATCACTGAGAAGAAACTAAAATACCTTGCTCAATACGATACCTTAACAGGATTACCCAATCGTGCTTTGTTTTCCGACCGTTTAGAGCAATCTTTGCTCCGTGCACAACGAGCGGCCACACTGGTATCCTTACTATTCATTGATCTAGACAAATTCAAAGTAATAAATGACACGCTCGGACACAACGTTGGAGACAAATTGCTTTATCTGGTTTCTGAGAGAATCAAGAACAATATAAGAAAGTGTGACACCGCAGCCCGGCTAGGTGGTGACGAGTTTGTGGTCATTATTGACGATTTTACTGAAGTAAGAAACTTAATTACCGTCTCTGAAAAGTTACTCGCCTGTTTTGAGGCCCCTTTCTTGATTGAGAGTCACGAACTGTTTGTCACCATTAGTATGGGCGTTGCCGTCACTAGTGAATATTGTACCGACAGCGAAACACTGATCAAGCATGCTGACTTAGCCATGTACCGCGCAAAAGAAAATGGTCGAAATCAGCTACAGTTTTTCACCGACAAACTGAATTCGAAAAACTTGTATCGAATGGAGCTATCAAATGAGCTGCATCACGCGGTTAAAAAGTCAGAGCTTTCCATTCATTATCAGCCGCAACTCAACTTAACAACCAAAGAAATCATCGGTGCCGAAGCCCTACTGCGCTGGAATAACCCTCAAGCTGGGCTGGTATCTCCGGGCGAATTTATTCCTTTACTGGAAGAAAATGGGCTTATCATCCCTGTGACCGAATGGCTGATTCACGAATCCTTCCATCAATGGAAAAGCTGGGAAAGACAAGGCATTGTTTCTCATTGTGCATCTTTGTCCATCAATATATCGGCCAAGCATTTCGTCAACCACTCTTTGGTGAATATCCTCTCAAACGCGCTGAAGCATTTTAACCTAATACCGCAAAACTTAGTCATCGAGATCACCGAGTCGGCGATGATGGCGAATAAGGCGTTATCCCGCTCTGTTCTCAACAAAATCAGCAATATGGGCGTGACAATAGCATTAGACGACTTTGGCACTGGATTCTCGTCGTTAAGTTATCTGTCTCAATTCCCAATTGATCATATAAAAATAGACAAGTCTTTTGTCGATAAAATTAATAATAAACAAGAGGATAGAGAGCTAATCTTAGCAATTATCAATATGGCGAGATGCTTGAACATGAAGGTCATTGCAGAAGGCGTTGACTCAAAAGAAAAGCTCGATTTTCTGCAAAATAGTCAATGCGATTATTACCAAGGCTTTTTGTTTTCTAAGGCCCTTTCCGTACCTGATTTTAAAGAGCGCCTCGCAAAGTATTGCCAAAATGGCTTTGTTTCCATTGACAATGTACAGATTGAAGAAAAACTAAAAAAGACGCTTTGAGCAAAGAGCGTCTTTAATTTGGTACAACAATAGTGCTCAACAGAGTATCAAGCGGTTTGAGTATCCTTCACCTTATCTTGCTGTATCACTCGCTGTTTAAACGTTGAGGGATCACGTAGAATCGCCCTGCCCACCGCGACAAGATCCAACCATTGATCGCTTAAAGCTTGTTCGATGTATTCCGGGCTTTCAATGCCACCCACTCCGATAACAGGTACCGCTAGTCCCGCACTTTTTAGATAGGCAGATTCCGCAACCAAATACCCTTCACCACGCCTATCTTTAGGACGATTCCAACCACCGATACCCGAAGAGACATCAATCACGTCGACACCAGCCCCGATAAACCACTGGCAGATTTGCACCATATCCTGTTGCGTTAGACCTTCAGGGTATAGATCTTGCCCGGGAATCCGTACCATTACGGAAAGATGAGTACGTTGCTTAATTTCCTCAATGATCTCCACGATAAGGCGTGCACGATTTTCATTGCTGCCACCATATCTATCCTGCCGCTGATTGGTAATGGGCGACAACACTTGGTTTAAACCATAACCGTGAGCGCAATGAAGTTCTACGAAGTCAAACCCGGCCGCCTCGACTCGCACCGCTGCTTGAACAAAAGCTCTTTTCCAGCTCAGCATATCTTCTAGGTCCATTGAGCGCGGCTCTGGTAGCGTTCTATCATACGCAGGCACCGTAATGCCCGATGGCGCCATCAAATCAGGGCATACATCTAACTGAGCTTTACCTCCACAGTGCGTCAGCTGAAACCCAGCTTTCGCTCCACTTGCATGTATAACTGTCGCTATTTTTCGCATTCCTTGAATACATCGATCATCGTGCGCCCCAAGTTGATTTGGTTCACTGCGACCAGAGGGAGCAACAAAACTGTACTCCACCATCACTAACCCCGCGCCAGATTGCGCGAGTCGATCATAGTGTGTGAGAGTTTGTTCAGTAACAAAGCCTTGAGTGGATGCCGTTTGAGATGCCATAGGAGGCACAACTATACGATTGGCAAGTTGAAATTGGCCGGCACGAATTGGAGAGAGTCGCATATTCATTTACCCATAGGTATCTTTTCGAAGGGGGTTAGTCTATGTTAGACAGTATATAATTTTAAGAAACATATTTTCCACATCTGTTTCCAAATAGGCAACACATGAAAATCAACGATCTGGCAATATTCGTAGAAGTGGCTAAAGCTCAGAGCCTTAGGCAGGCCGCTAGGCAACTTGGCATCCATCCTGGGACCTTATCTAAAACCATAAAACGCATTGAGGAACACTATCAGCATGAAATGTTCAGCCGTATCGGTGGCAACTGGGCATTAACCTCTGCCGGAGAGACCCTGTTTCAACGGGCTATTGAACTCATAGAAGTCAATGAAAAAATAGAACGTGAATTAGGCAAACCTCGTAGGCCACACCTAAGAGTCAGTGGTCCTAATGCCGTCCTTAGCTATTTTTTACCCGGCCTCATGCACCAATTTATCGCAGCACAGCCACAAGCGACGATAGAGACAAAAACAGCACATGATTTGTCTATGTTGCTTAAACACGACGTTGATTTAGCGCTCATTTGCCAACTTAACGATCAGCCACCTTCCGAGCGACAAATCGTTGCGAAAAAACTAAGGAAAGTCACTTTTGTTACCGCCGCGAACCTTAATCACCCACTTGTTAGCCGATCTGGCCAAGTAACCCCTATTGAACAAGTTCTACAGCATCCTTTTATCGTTCCTTCTCAACCTTTTTATGGAAAAATGGAAGAGCAGCGCAGCCCAGATGGCTGGCATGATGAACATTTTAGTCGGTTAATTTCAGCAAGAGTGGATAATACGGCAGCGCTAATTGCCTTGATAAATGCTCGCCCGTTACTCGCGTACCTTCCCGATTACATCGCGCACGAACACAAGCTGCATGTCATCAAAACGTCGGGTTGCCCTTATACTTGTGAACAATCTCTTTGGCTATGCCAGCACAAGCAAAGGCAACATTATTGGATGCAAATATTTGATTAAGCTGAATATACCCAAGTTACTGGGTATAAGAATATGTATTATACTGGTACTTCACTGCCAACTTCTCGTATCGAGTCGACATCTCTCAGCTCATCATTCAAATAGCTGACTAATTCCATTAGAATATCTTCAATACTCCGCCCTTGAATATTCACAGGCTTAGTGACGATATATCTTTCTAAATTCAACTTAAAAGGCAATCTTTGATTAAAGTGGGAGTCTAGCACTTCACTTAATAATTTATTGGATAAGCAAATCTCCGGGACGACTTTAACAGTCAACTGCTCTCCTGCCACTTCAAAAGCTATTGCCTCTGCTTTTTTGGAATTGATCAACCAACCAATATGGGCATAAATTTGTGGTAAATCAATATCATCAAGAGTTACTACTAACATTACATTTCTACCTAGCTTTACTTTTTTCTAATTCACTCTAAAAAGTAGTCTATATTTAAACTAATAACAAATTTGTTTCATATCAGTTGCTAGGTAGAATAATTATGATGAAACATAAAATACTCGTCATTGATGACTCAATGCTGTGCTTGAGCCTCATAAAGACTTTGATAAAAGAAAGCTATTTTTATCACTCTGTCGACCTAACCCTGTGCGACAATGCCTCGATCGCGATAGACAAGTTGTCCAAGCATACCTACGACATCGTGGTAACCGACATTGTCATGCCAGAGTTTAATGGTTATGAGCTCATTACCCATATAAAGCAGAACTATCAAGTCCCTGTTATCGCGATTTCATCCGGATACGGTGAACGAGATCCTGCACTCGTTTTAGAAGCAGCCAAAGAGTTTGGTGCAGACGATACCTTGTATAAATTTGATCTGAAAAACGACCTAGTCAATGTGCTAAGTCTGTATATCAAGCAAGCTGCTTGAGCTTCATTGACGAGGCCGTTCGTCACCGAAAGGAAAGAAGAATGCAATCAAGGAGTTCACGGGCATTATTTATTGGTTATGTAATTTGCATGACCACAGTGCTAATCATCATATTGGCGGTTAGGTTGTGGCCAGATGTGCGTGAGCGCAACGAAACACGGCAAAATCAGCCTTTTCACAGCATAGATACCATCAGCCAGATCATTAACATTCCAATTGCCGCTCCCATTATCGTTAATGTGCCAAATAGCTCTACACAAGTTCACTTGAATCAAATTGAGCCTATCACCAACGACATTGTGGGTCAGTACAACAATGGAGAAGAAGTAGGCGTAATTAAAATGGATGTGAAAAAGCTCACCAAGCTTGAGCAGTTTAACAATCACGCTTACACCAGTATCTTAGTTCACTCCACCGGAACGAAAGAAAATAATGTATACCTAGCGAGCTTTCACCATAATGCACTCACCCAATCTCTTGACTTAGTGGATATCGAATTTTTGGGAAGTAATGTTCAGATACATCATGTTATAGCGAAAGGTAATATTATCCGTACACAACTTAGTATTCCCTATACAAAACAAAAACAATCATTAATGGTTTCAGCCAATAACCGTCTCGGATTAGAGTTAGTCAACCGCCGAAAATATTAGACTAGCCACACCTTCCACCATTACATAAATAATATTTCGTACTGTAAATTCAAATTATAATAAGTATCCACTACGGGGGAAATTCATACCAATACCTCTATATTCACTACCCATGTTTTGAGTTCCGTTTCCAGACTGAATACTATTTGTGGGGAATAAGTATGAAAATTTCTATAATCATGATTTCTGGCATTCTCGCTGCCTCTCTACCAAATGTTTCATTTGCTAGGCCAGACGTACCCTTATCTGGAAATGGCATCTGCTTCTATAAAAGCCAGGTTTATAGCCCTGGTAGCGTGATTGAGGTATCGGGGAAATCATTAATCTGCTCCGAGATTCGAAACAGTCACTTATCGAGCAAGTCGAATTATTCTGCCAACCTAGCGGGCAGCTATTCAGGAAAACTGAGTAACCATAGTGTGCTAACTCACTACGGGTGGAGGGAAAAAGGGTGGAGGGAAAAAGTGTGAACACTAAACCCAAGCCACCCGAATTAATTTTCATATCCATTTTGGGCCTATTCTCAGGCGGAACAGGGATTATTATTACAGCCTTGGCTAACCTTGTCATGGGATCACAGCAAATGCTTGTCGATCAGAGAACGGGAGCCTGTATACTCATGCTGGTTAGTCTCACCCTTGTGTTATCTGCACGTGGCCTATGGTTAATGAAGCGCTGGGGCAAAAACCTGACCATCGGTCTGTACCTATTTATGATACCCTACAGCCTGATTTCCATACATATACATCATCCGAGTACTGCTCTATCCCTTGCTTTTGAGCAGGCATTAAACTTGGTGGGCATTGTTATCTCATTGTTTGTTATACAATACTTGTGGAAGCCTCAAGTCAGTCAGCTATTTCATTAATCCATAACATGTCAATTACGTGAATTATGCAATTTGTGTTGACAGTTCTAACATCTAAAGTACTAACCTGTATAATCGGTAAAAAATAGCGACAATGAAAATTAGACATGAAAGCCATGGTAGTCAAAGCGTTACTATGGAAGGCAACGCAATCATTCACTACCCTAAAGGGCAGTTTAATAAAGCAGGCGTAATGCACCAAGTGGATCTGGTGCTCGAACTCATAGAGACGAATAAAAAGCCACACTGGTACTATATTGAGGCTCCATCTAAAGATGCGCACATGACAGATGAAGCATTAACAATGTTAGGCTTGTGCTACCAAGAGCTAGCGAAAATTGGCTGCCACGGCGTAGTGTTAGTGCAAACCAGTGCGCTTCAAGTAATGTATGTCTCAAAAGCTTGCCAACATTCTGGCCTTTCATTTTTGGCTAGTACTTCGACAGTGGAAGAAGCTTTAGAGTTAGTGAACAAGCGATGAACAAACAAAATATTATGAGCATTAATGGAAGTGCGATTGAATACTTTATTAATGTGTACGAACTGAAAAGCATCACAGAAGCGGCCAAGGTTTCTGGCACGACACAATCCAGCGTAACCAAAATCATGAAAGGTCTGGAAGCGAAACTTGATGTAGTGCTGTTTGATAGAAGTACACGAAACCTAGCACCAACCCAAGCTGCGGATTATCTTTATGCTAAGTTTCAGGACTTGTACAGAGAGTTCCTGTCTTTAGAAAGACTGACCCAAAAAGTCCACGATGGAAATTATGGTGCACTGAGCATAGGGATCGGAAAGCTAGTCTCGCCCATCATCAGTCAAGCACTTTGTATAGGCCTGCCAGTTAACAACGAAAACAATGATGACGTCAAGGTGAGTATTATTTCCGGCACCTTCATGAATTTAAATAGAAAGTTGCTTCAAGGCGAAATCGATTTTTTCATTTCTCAGTCGGAACTGCTACCCAATATTCCAGAATTAGATCTTCTTGCAAAAACACCTTTCTTAAGCTTAGAAACAGCGTGCATTAAATCCCCAGCAATCCACAAACAAGACGACATTACCAACTACAAATGGGCATTCCCTCAATTCGATACTCACCATATCGCATCACGTCTTAACAACCCATTAATTCAAGAGTTTTACCAAAGAGTCAAAGCAAAGGGAAATATCGCCTATCAAGTAGATAGCAACGAAGTGCGGGTACAAATTGCCGAATCTGGACAAGCTGCGACCTTAGTGCCTTTGTTTATGGTGGAAGAAAAAATCCACGCAGGGCAACTAGAGCGTATTTCTTCCAACGTCGATTTTTTTGATTTTTCCATCTACCATTTAGCCAGTAGACCGCTCAACGACTCGATACGAAAACTGATAAAAACATTAAAATCCAGCCTAATTCAAGATTTCCATTTTAGTGATATTAGGACGTAGTTTGCGTCATTGGACTACAATAAGCCTTGCTCTTTTAGATACTTATTCGCTTCAATCGTGTAGTGCAGTTTTAAAATGCCTTCAAGTTGAGACTTAGTATCCACTTCAAACTTTCGTTTCAGCTCAGATATGGCTGACTCTACCGTTCGTGTCGAGCGGTTGGTAATTTTAGATATGGTCTTTGCTTCCATTTCTAGGGCGACCAACTTAACGTAATCGAGCTGTATAGAAGTTAAGTCATAACGACTTTTTAGCGAATCAAAAGGGGAGAATGATTGACCATCTTCCCGATTAGATTTATTGCCTTTTATTAGGTCAGATAAGAAAAATAACTCAAGCTTATCCTGATCAAAATATTTGTAGAAGTACAAACAAAGGCTATGAAGTAAATGGTAATAAGAGCCCAGAGATTTACTCTCATCTTTTTCAAATAAAAAATAAAATGAATCTTTGCTTCGGCCAAGCTCAAAATCTAGGGCAATACACGTCACTTCATTATCAATATTTAGTGTTTGTTTATAAAAGGCTTTTATTTCTTGGTTATGTAATGGAGTTAAGCTATAGATTGGCTTAACCACAGATAAATTTAACGTTTCTTCTTTTTTGAAGAGTCCAAGTTTATATAAGCCAAACAGTATCTCAGGCCTTAACGAGACACATGACAACTCAGACCTATCATTGATTCTTGAAAAGGTAAAATTGATAAGGTTTAGGTCTGGAGAAATCACCCGAATAATTTTTTCGATGGATTCCGTACATTTTGATATTTTTTCTGAATGGCGCTTTAAAATGGGCAGTTCCGCTTGGTACTCACTTTCATCACTTGCTAGAAGAATTCGCTCAACAACAGACATAAACTAACCTATTTACTCAATCTACCTATACAGCTTCAAGGCTTGAAGCGAGGGGAATTTTATTTTCGTGCACTAGTGGAGTCAACAATCACTTTTTCATATATACATTCCATATTGGAATGTATATATACCCAAGTTACTTCAAGATGCAGGATTCAGAGCGATGTTAGTGGCCCAATTTAAGGAAAAGGTCTGCAGGAATGGCCATCCATTTCAAAGGCCTTTGACGCGAAAGTGGGCCATTAGCCACAGGAGGCAGTCTGGTCGATTAAAATCGTTTTACTTGCTCTCTGCTCGCTCTGTGTTTTTCCATCATATTGGCAATAACTTGGCCACCCCTTTGCCCCCTGACGCAGCGGCACACTATGCGCAACGCCACAAGAAGAATACCCTGAAAAAGGCAAAGTATATTGCTGCTTATCGGATGGCGATAATGTCACCATAAGCTCGTTAATTTGAACTCGGCTATCACACGCTCCTGCCCCGTGAACTTTAAACCACACTAAGCTCTCAAGGAGTTGAGTGTTTCCTTTGGCTGATGGCAGTAAATAATAATCGCGCTTCTTTGGTATAGTCGGCTGAGGATTTTGCCTCATCACCACTTTGTTATTGCCTTCGACGATAGGCGACACGTGAACCGCCTGATTTAACATCAAGCAAGCATGATTGGAGGTATTAAATACGCCATATATATCATCCGTCTGCGACATACCGGGAGTAACCAATGCTAAGTGCCGAATTTGAAGGTGTTCAGGATTGCAGTACGGCGCGTCTTGCGCATTCGCGAAAAAAGGAATAGAAAACAGTAACAATGGAATTAACTTCATTATCTGCCCTTGGTTAGAAACATAAAATTCACACAAATCAACGCATTTATATAATCAAATAGGCTATACAGATCACGTTTTTAGCGATTATAATACACCCCTCTCCTACCTAGGTCTGTTTACAGTCCGATATTTCATCATCTTGTTAAATTAATTTGTTTTAGAGGTTAGGCTATGGGCAAAGTGAATCCATCACTTAACATCCCTAGTATTCTCGGTATTTGCTTGGGGATCGTGGCGATAAGTATCTATTACCCACTCATGAATGTGTCTCTACCTACGATAACCAAAGAGCTGCATGCCAAGCTGATTGAAGCTCAGTGGATCGTCAATATTTTTGGTATTGTTGGCTGTGCGTTTTTGGTGACATTTGGACGACTCGCTGACATTTTTGGCCGAAAGAAAATCTTTGTATTTGGTTTAGCATGCACCAGCTTAGCGATGATTGGTGACGCGTTGAGTCAAAGTATTGGGGTGATCATCGCTCTACAGTTTTTTACCGGGCTGGGCAATGCGATTATGCTGTCTGCTTCGCAGGCCATGATGTCTCTTGAGTTCCCAGAGCATCAAAGAGGAAAAGCCGTTGGTCTTTGGGCGATGGTGATAGGGATTTCGTTAGCGATGGGACCGATTGTGGGCGGAATGCTGGTTGGGTATTTAGGCTGGCGCTCGATTTACTGGTTTGTCTTAACTCTCGCCCTCATCTCAAGCTTCTTGGTGATAAAATTTGCTAGCGAATCCAAAAATGACCATGATGCTGCGCACCTAGATATCGCAGGAACCATTTTGGTGACACTCGCTCTTGGTAGTTTAGTCTTTGCTATTGTTGAATATGGCAGCTTGTCTATCCACTGGATCCTCACTTCACTGCTCGTCTGCGTTTTAAGTACATTAGCGTTAGTCAAAGTCGAAAAGCGAGCTGACATGCCAATTTTAAGAGCAGACTTACTCAAAAATCCTCTGTTTTTAAAGGCGTCAATTAACAGTAGCTTATTGATATTTTTTACTTGGAGTGTGTTTTTACTGGTTCCGCTATTTCTTGAGTCTGTTGCTCATTATTCAGTGGTTCAGGTGGGTTTGGTGATGATTTTCCTGCCACTACCCCAAGTGTTCTTGTCCTTGTTAGTCGGCAAACGCTATAACGTCCACCAAGCCAAATATTGGATTGCCTCAGGCTTTGTTTTTGCCGTAATGTCAGCTGCACTCTTGCTTGCCCTTGATGGTTCGGCAAACCCAATGATAGTCATCGCCTCGATGGCGAGCTTTGGCATCGCGACATCGCTAGTTTGGGGGCCGACAACAACGGTGGCTGTGTCCACCTTGTCTGTTCAACAAGCGGGAATTGCGACAGGCACGTATTCGTCGATCCAAGAACTCGGTGGCAACTTAGGGGCCGCATTTGGGTTATTGCTGGCTCGTTCCGCGCAAGGTGGTTTTTTGGTGGGTTTTCATCACGCAGCATGGCTTCTGATCATTTTGATGGCGCTGGGCATCTTCGTTGCACTAAGCATGAAAACGGATCATATTTCAGAAAAGAACAAAACGCCTGCTATGGCGCACTAAGTGTGCCCTCTTAGTATGGAGTGCATTAGCGTTCGTGCACTCAAATTATGGCAATTATTCAGCGCCGAACTTTGTAGTACAAGAAAAACAGAATCGGCATAATCACATAGTTCATCAAAACAACGGTTATGATTAAGGATAGAATAGTAATCGCAATGCTAGGCAGTTGCTCGATTTTCGCCAACCAACCGGGAATGAAATAAACAGGAAGAAACAGACCGATAAAAGTGAGTAGCATTAACTCGATTTTGGTAGGATCTTTTTTGCCAATCGTTTTATTGTGGTAGACAGACTCTAGCCCATAATGATGAGTGTATTGACTGTCCTCTTCAACGATATCAACTTTTTCTTCCATCAGCTTAGTACGCTGCTCTGAAGCCATCCAGCGTTCGAGATTATCAAGGGTTGAGAATCGATAAATGCACGTGTACTCATTTTCTCTTGTGTGCAACGTTTCGGTCCCCAAATAACCTTCAAAGTTTCCGCATACCGCCTTCACTTTGTCTAACCACTCAAAGAATTTCGAGTGGTTATCTTGAATCACTTTGTGGCCAACAATAATAACCACTTCTTGATTTTCACTATCCATCACTTGCTACCGGTTCTAGTGTTTATACCTCAAGTCATTCTTAGTATAAGAGGCTGGAGAGATTTCTACCGCATGTACCAACCCAATACATTCTATATTAAATATTTTAGACGCGATCTGTCGTATCTAACGTTTTTTACGCTGCCTTCGCGTACTTCTGCGACAGGCTTCTTGTAGGATTCACAGTGCTAATGCAAAAATGCACAAGCGTATTTCTTCGATTGAAGTTATATTGAACGACATCGTTTATATCGTTGGAGAGGCAAAAGATGGCACAACTCAGTTTAAAAAACTTGATGAATCTACCCGAGCTTCATATCGCAATATTTGCCTTCTTGCTCAATTTTATCTGGGAGCTATTCCAAATGCCGTTATTCGGCGACTTCTCTCACGTGCCGTATTACAATGTCATTCTTCATTGCACAAGAGCCACTTTGGGCGATGTTGTTATTTCTCTGATCGCCTTTTGGGGGGCATGCTTGTTATCTCGGTCCCGAGATTGGGTCATAACAGGAAATAAATTCAGTATCACCTATTTCCTTGTTATTGGGATAGCCATTACGCTTGCGTTTGAACTCTTGGCAACCGGACCTTTGAATCGCTGGCATTATGGAGAACTGATGCCCATCATACCTTGGTTTGGCATAGGGCTGTCTCCAGTCGCTCAATGGTTTTTGCTGCCTGTTCTGCAACTATGGTTTGTAAAAAGGCAAATCTTGGGGGGCATGCAATAACACATCACCAATTCATCGCTACCATCACACCCGCCTCTCTTCGACTCGCCCAAGGTATGACTTGCAATTGGTAGCGAGAAGGCGTGGTAAACGTCCAACCAGCGACAGTACCGACCAGCGCACCTAATGCCGCATCTTCCCAGTAGTGCCTATCGGCTTTCACTCTGCCGACACCAACTAAGGTGGCAACACTGTAAGCGGGAATCGCAACCTGCCAACCATAACGAATACTTAGTGTTGTCGCCGCGCCAAAGGCGGTCGAGGTATGGTTGGAAATAAAGCTCTTTCGATCCGAGCCGTCTGGCCGAGTTTTGTTCACCGCCGCTTTACCTAATATCGCAATTCCAGAAGCGGTGACAATACTAACACTGGCTTGCTGAAGCCCCAGCCAGTCTCCATTGAAGGTAGGAACAGCCAAAGCTGCCACCACAAGGCCCGTCGAGCCAATATCACTGACTTCTCCCCAATCGTCAGTACTGGTGGCGTTAGAGAACGGTGCAACCGCCATCAAACACAACACACCGAGCCACCCAAAACGAATTTGCCTATACGCCTTCATATACATCCCTTTAGACATCTCATTCTCTTGACGACCAAGCCCAGAGCTACATTCTGAACTGAGTTATATAAACGTCCACTGGTTGAATGATTCCTTGCTTCAATTAGTAGAAGTAACTCATAGTTAATTTCTAATAACTTATTGAGATAATTTCAATTTTTTCAGCTCTAAAGTGAGAGTTGCCCAAGCTTAAACTGTGTAAAACCCTTATTTGACTTGAAAGCGGGAGGTAGTCACTGATTTAACTGCAGATGGTATGGAAAAGAAAAATACCCAAGTTGCTTCAACCGACAGGGTTGGAAACAAACTTGGGTATACAGTCCTAAGCCTTGTATTTAAGGCAAAGCCCTAAGGGTACTTCAACCAAATTGGTAACACTTTTTGCATGCCTTTCATGAACTTCCACAGCCCAATATCAAACTCAGAATCACCGAGTGGCGTTCTAATTTTTAGTGGGTAGGCAAGACCTGCGCCAAAGACTCCAGGAGCAATAATTCCGGTGAAACAATCATACTGATTGGCATCGATAGCGGAAAAACTTGGGCTACGGCGCTCAAACCCTGTCGCATAAATGACCTTGCTGCATTCAGGCAAAAAGCGCTGAATATTTTGCTCGTTGGATACATGGCGAACGATGTGATCTGGGCAATTGTGACATAAGGTATCTATCGCCCAACGAGCAGTATCGGCTTTTAAGCCGGTATTGTCATACAGCGTCCAGCCCTCCATAGGAACAGCAAAACGCAAGCTATTACGATAAAAATTATCGATGCGTTGAACACCAAGCTCATGTAATTGGCGAATAATGATAATGGCTGAATGCGAAGAGCCGAACACTGCTACCCTATCATTACCATCCACAGCCTGAGCAAGTTTGGCGGGTGACAATGCGGTTTCTAAATCGATTCGTTGTGGCGCAGAAGGAAAGTCTAGGTACTTGGGGTTCGCACCAGTGCACAGCACAATTTTTTTCGCAGCGATGCTTGCGCCATCTTTCATCGCGATAATGTTGGTGTGTCCCTTGTTTTCTATCTGCTCCACCCAGCCCTGATGTATATTGACTTTTAATCTAAGCTGATTGGTTAACCAAGTCAGTGGTTCTGCTATCTCTCCCAATAAACAAATAGAGTCTAGAGATTTATCAAACACGGGGAAATGCTGTTTCTGGAGAAGGTTGCGAAAGGTTTTTAACGCATTAAAATAATTTAAAAAGTCGCGCACCTTAGTATTACCACTGACTTCCCCCCAAAGCCGACCAAAATCTCCTGATTGGAAATAAGGATCAACCCAAATGATTTCGGAAGGAGCAATACCATTTTCTAAAAGATTTCCAACCACCGCGACCCCAGCAGGTCCAGCGCCTAGAACCAGCCACTGGTAAGGATTCGATGCTACTGACATAACTTGCTCCTATGACAAGGTAAAAACTCATCAGACATGATGGATTACATCGGTAATCCAATGGGAAAAGCATTTTTAGACAAAAGCTTAATGCTGATATTTTTTATATTTCACCGTCAATCATACGATGTTTTTTTCACATGTGTAGCCACAAAAATAAAAACAAATTATTCACATTTTAACTATCAAGGAAATATTTACTCTTTAAAATTTGTTTTATGAAAAGCATCAAAACCATATTAATGCCGTTTCACTTGGAATATTTTTCTATATTCTCGGGGGGTATTACCTTTCAAAGACAAAAACGTTCTATTGAAGTGACTCATATTGGCAAAGCCACTTAGCTCTGCAATCAGCGCAATGGGCTTCACTGTCGAAACGAGCAGCTCACATGCATAGCCAATACGTAGCTGCCATAAAAACTCCGTCACTGACTTACCATAATAATTGCTCATCAGTCTTTTCAGCGTCGAGACGCTAACATGGCTTTGAGTGGCAATCTCCTCCATTGATACCTTCTCCCGATAGTGGGCCAGCATATATTGAACGGCCTCAACCAACCTTGGATCTAAACTCCGGCTCACATCCTCAACAGGCCCAACAGCCGAAAGGTTGCGCATGCTAGCCAGTTGATTAATCACAAAAAACAATCGGTCGCTCCAATCTGGATGATCATTCAGGTCTTGAAAAGCGTGCAATAGGCGTTCACTGAGTTCAGCGCTCGCTTGGTATGTCTGTTTGATATTGTGGATAAATTGCGGTGCGGCTGGATATTGAAACTTAGAAAATGATTGCAGCCAGTTCACATCCAAGTCCAGCTCATAGCCAATGAACTTGTCACCATCAGAGGACATATAATGAGGTACGCCTGGTGGAATCACGAATAAACACGAGTCTGATAATGGCAGCGTATCCTCTCCCACGTAAAGTCGTCCGCTATTACAGCGCTCTATCAGGATAATTTGATACTCAGGGTGGCAATGCCATTTGAATTTATGCTTCACGTATGAGCGACGAATGCAGCGCCATGCGCTATCAGCAGGCAGTGTCGCGATGGTTTGACTTTTTTTGATATGACAGACCCACGAATAATAAGCTTCATGAGCTAATAGTATCGGTAATTCGCCTCATTCTACAACTTACGCGTGATTTTCTGGTTAAAAATAGTGTTGTTTGTTAGATACTATGAGGTTGTGATAACCATGTTCACGATACTATTTCTGTTTTTAATCATTGGGCTCATTTGCGGTATTTTCTCTGGCATGTTGGGCTTAGGCGGCGCACTTATCGCTGTCCCCATGATGTTATGGATATTGCCTTTACTGCATATTCCTTCAGCCACTTTGGCTCACATCGCCTTTGGCACCAGCTTGAGTATTGTCTGCTTAAATGGCTTGAGCGCCTCATACCACCATATTAGAAATGGCAGCCTAAATTGGAGAATCAGCACTCTGCTAGCTCCGGGCATCGGCCTCGGCGCTTTACTTGGCAGCGCATTAGGTAGCCAACTCAATAAGACATTCCTTACCCTTTTCCTTGCCGCTGTCATTGTTGTCATTCTAGTCCGATCATTTCGAACGGCGTCAACAAAAACGGCAGCTCACATGACCAGCCACGCGAGGATGCCAAATAAATTTGTGGCTGGTCCTTTTTCTGTTCTTGCTGGTCTTTCTGGTTCTTTGAACGGCGGAGGATGCGCCACCTATATCAACCCTTATTTGAAACATCATGGTTATAAAATGGACACCTGTTCGGCACAATCGTCTTTACTGTCTTCCATTGTGGCATTTATTGGTGCCGTCACTTACATCGTGGCAGGATTAGGTGCACCAAGCCTGCCCACTGGCAGCGTCGGTTTTATCTATCTTCCTGGGGCATTAGTCGCTGTTGTTGCAGGCTTTCCAGCCACTCGTTTGGGAAATTGGCTGCGCCAATCAATGTCAGATTCGTTCGCCTATTCCATCTTTCTAACGATTCTGGCGATATCCTTAGTCACGACTTTGTCGTCATTAATATTTTAATATATGGCTTTCATTGGACCGGATAACACACTAGAGAATCAACGTACGCCACATCATCTTCTGGCTTGATCGCATCAGTATTCACTTGGCAATGCTGGCCATGGCTGCCAACCAAGGTTAATGAATGCCCTGCTAGCATATCCACTTGTGAAAAGCCCTCTTCATCGGTTTGCGCGAATTCCGCACCCCCTTCAATATCTGCATTTTTGATAGGGGTACCGGATGGCGAGATAAACTGGCTGATGAGCAGGTAGGACGATTGAGCATCCCAATCGAGATCTTGAACATTGCCTTCGTGCAAAGTCACGATACGTTTTGAATCCAACACCCTTAAATCATGGCTTCGACTCGAAATCGCAATGTCGTAAGTTTGAAAGCTAGGTAAAGATAAGAAGTAGCTCTTGTTGCCCTCGATGGTCATTGCTGTGCGTCCATTGACAAGCACGTCGTATTGGCCCGTTTTCGGGGAATAGACGTGCAACATAACACCACTATCACTTTCTTGACCTGAAAAAGCGCCATGATGCTCTGCTGTGTAAACATGGCTAGTAAAACCTTTGAGGTTATACAAGGTGCTTGTCTTATTATCACGTCGATTAACGGTCGTTTGAGCATTGAAATTCGTCGACGGTGTTTCCGATGAAATAAATTGCGAGAGATAGTGGGATTTAGAACTCGCATTCAGCTCTGATAAAGAATAATTACTCGAGTTACCTATATTAACGTGCTTGCCCGCTTCAATACCCATACCTAAAGTATTATCGGTTTGATTTGCCGTTTTATCGTCCACTCGTTCGGCATAAGAAGTAATGGCATAGTCAAATCCACCATCACTGTTGTCAAAATTCAAAGTAAAGGTAAGAAACAAGTTATTCTCACCTTGGTTAACGCTTGTGCTTAGATCCACATCTAATAACGTTCGGTCACTGATGTGGAATTTATGATCGACGCTAAATGAATAAAAGTGCGTAGTTTGTTGATTCTCCAGCCCATAGCCTAGACCGAAGTCCAACATGGTATCGGATATTTGGTAGCTAAAATCGGTGCTGATTCGGCTGCTAGAATCCAAGCTATCGGAGACATATTCGTTGACATGCTGGCTATCGGAGTTCTCATTCGCCCATATCCTTCTGTAAATGGTGCTAACACTTACATCATGGATATAGCCGCTTATCGCCAAACCGATCCCATAATCACCAAAGTTACTCGCCGCAGATGAGGCAATAATGGACACTTGTGGTAGCTGACTAATGAACTCGATTTCACCAATAAACTCATTGTTGCCAAGCAAGACTGCGTGTTCAGCAACGCCAAAAAAGTCATGAATTCTTTGCTCCGCCGATACATTAATGCTGTCCACGCTGCGAATATGGGGAAACGTCTCTGTGTTATCTATATCGGCGACTTTTCCATAGCTGATATAAAAGTTCGGTAGACTATACAACGGAAGCGCATCGGTTTTCACAAAATACGCAGTGCGACTGGAAGTCTGCCCGTTAATGGAAATGGTCTTCAGGGTAATGCTGTATGTCCCGGTAGGAAGCAAACTGGTATCGAGGTAGTGATTGCCTTGTGTGTAATACTGGGTTGTGACAAGACGGTTGTCTTTATAGATTTCAATATAACTTGGAGAGACAAGAGACACTTCAATCGGGGTCGCTATCTGAGACTGGTAATCACTCATCAGATCCGTTTTCGTGGAGACACTGACACCTAACACCTTGTACTGGGGGATAATGAGCGTACTTTGGGTATCTTGGAGCCCCATTTGAGTCATATATTGTTGCTTTCGATAACTGGCATTTAAGTTTTGCACTGAATAATAGTGAGTACTCTCGGTGTCGTTGCTCGTACCAGAAAAACTGTCCTCCAAGTTCATATCCCAGTTGCCATACCCCACACGAGCATGATGGGAAAGAATGTAATCGGTACTGGCTCTGTTTCCTCCCGTCATATTGCCGTTGAGCTGATTAATGGCGCTCAACCCCGCTGTCGAGTCGGCGAGATAGTTTGCGGTGTCAGAACTTTTCTTGAGTAACTCAGGATTGATAAAAAGGCTGACCTTATAACTGTCGCGGTAGAGTATCACCGATAAGGTCTTTGGCATGATATAGCCACAGTGTTCACCTTGGGTACAAGCTAGGGCGGTATTTGCATTTAGCGTCTCAGATAACCGTCGATTGATAAGGGGTAAGTACTCTTTTTTTATCACCCCTTTCAGCTTATTAAACAGTTCACTGCGCTCTTGAAAGGTAAGCGTTTCACTGTTGAAACTGGCCAAGTAACTGCCCAAATCCTGCTGGCCAAAGTAGACATCAACAATCGTGGTTTCGTCATCGCTTATGTTCTCAAACCCCTCTGGGATGTCGGCATTTGCGTAAGCCTTATACCCAAAGGTAAAACAAGATAGCAAGACTACAAAAATGAAATAGAAAGCGTAACGCTTTCTATTTTTTGACACTTTCACGATGAATCAGTTAGTTGTTGCAGAGCATAATTAGCTTAATTCGATGACCACATCGTCAACTTTATTGGCGATTTTCTTCTCAAGCTTAATGTACTTTGAGTCCTCTGGGGCCACTAAACTGTCTTTGGTGTTGGGAAACAGAGTGACAGGTCCAATAGGTTTACACTGGTCATCTGAGGTGCAAGCTTGTATGCCAACAAGGCTAATGCTGGTGTTTCCGTTATTGGTGAACAGTACCTCTCTGTTGTGGTTATGACTCGTCACTTGATAATCTAAATGAGGCTTTAATACGTCTGGCCTGATATAGACTCTAACGACACGTAGGATTGAGCCTTGAACGCTTACTCCCAAACCTCCTTGTGCCGCCGCTGACGACTTACTTTTGTTCGGAACCACTTGATCGATAACGATATCGATCACCCTATCTGCCTTAATGTTTTTAGTTAGGTTTGTGATTCGCAACCTTTTACTTTGGTTAGGCTTTAAAATCATTTTTCGCGGCGACACAATCACTTTGTAAGATGGCTTAAGCGTATCTTTTTGTGACTGCTCACTTTGCGGTTTGTCCGAGTCGTACACAAAAATACCTATGTACGCTTTCGTATCTCCCGAGTTCTTAACCGTAACAAATTCATTGCGTTGACCCTGACTAAACTCCACTACGGGAGCACTCACACCAATCAAGGCCTTCGCAAAGGTGAAAGGTGCAAATAGCAATAACATGACCGCGACAATTGTTTTTTGCATTTATAAACCTACTACATTATTGGCAATAAATAGGGCGAACTATCCTGTTAAGTTGATGAGGTCGCCAAGTTTAATCTGGCTCTGTATGTCCCAGCTTTGGCTGCTTTCAAGTCCGTGGCAGGAATGGTGAGCTTAATTTGCTCAGCAAATCCTCGGCAGCTTGTATGATCTTTACCACCCTTAGCCGTCACAATGGTAGCCCGGTTATACGGCATGTTGACGTTATTCACAGCGACTTGGTAGTTCACTTTCAGACCAGACACTTTCCCGGTACCCACCAACTTATACGAACCATCTCGACTCGACACCGTTAGAGGTAACTCTTTATTTTTGTGATTAGAATAAGAGCAAAATGTACCTAAGGTTACCGTCTTGTTCGAATTTCTAATGATGGCGTCTTGGATGTCGCTCGCACTAATGGTAAAGCTGTCGACCAGATTGAGATTATCAATCATGTTATGGCGATCAATGGTAAATTGACTTTGATCGGAACTAGATTGATTCTTAAGAGATTTGGCAAAAGCAACTCCGGCAGTCCCTGCGCCGACAAGTATTGCGATTGTTGAAACGAGTGTTGCATGTTTTACTTTCATATCACTAATTCCCTGTTCGAATAAGTCAGTCCATAATATCGTCACAGCACAGAAATTGGTAGATAACACGTTGAATTATTTATCAAACCCCAACATAGATCTTACTAATGTATACCCAAATTACTTCAAGATGCGAGTTTCAGCGAGATAGATAAGGCTTCAATGCTAGGCAGAGATATGAGGCATAGTTATTCTACGCCGAATATCTCTAACGACGCAGTGGAGCCTTATCTACTCGCCCTTTGGGAGCGGTGTGAGTGGCCCACTTTCGCGTCAAAGGCCTTTGAAATGGATGGCCATTCCTGCAGACCTTTTCCTTAAATCGGGCCACTCACATCGCTCTGAATCCTGCATCTTGAAGTAGTTTGGGTATAAAAGATTGGTTCTAAAGACCTGCATTATGAAAAGCATTTCATTTTAGATGGCTCCGGGTTAAGGTGAGCCCACTCAATTTTACTTACCACTGGTTAGCAGAGAACGGTTAGGGGGACAGTCATGATAAAAACAGTCGGACGTACGGAAATTAAGCCAATTCATAGAGCCAAATGCCATTGTGGTTCAGTTGTGTTAGAGCTTTCACTACCAAATGGCATAGAAAAACCTAGGAGGTGTGACTGTTCAATTTGTCGCAGAAAAGGAGCGATTGTCGCATCAGTAAAGTTAGATGGAATAAAAATAGTTCAAGGTGAGCAATTTCTAACCCTATATCAGTTTAATACCAACACCGCGAAGCACTATTTTTGCTCCAAGTGTGGCATCTACACACATCACCAGCGCCGCTCTGTTCCCAGTGAATACGGTTACAATGTAGGTTGTCTAGAAGACGTCAATCCATTTGACATCGAAAATGTGGTCACCAATGACGGAGTCAATCATCCGGCAGATAGGTGACACACTATATACCCATGTTACATCAATATGTTAAGGCTGTTTATCAAACGCCTGCACACCTTCAGGGATGGTAAACCAATCTTGCTTTTCACTCACCCAAACGTGCGCGGTTGGGTGAATGATACTGGTATCAGACAGATTAGCTGGCTTGAGCTTAATCATCCCTGGTTGGTCAGGGTCAAAATGATAGATTCGATTGCCGCAAGTTGGACAGAATTTGGCGCTGTTGGTGTTTCCACTATCAGCCACTCGGCTCCAGTCCGACATGTTTCCGCTAAACTCAACATCGTTAACATCAACCACAGCGGTGATACTGAATGCGCTCGTGGACAATTTCTGACATTCTTTACAGTGGCAGGCCACCACCATTTTCGGCTCTCGAAGCAGCTGGTAACTCACATTACCACACTGACATGAACCTTCTATTGGATAACTCATACGTCTATTTCCCTAAAACCCTGATCATATCTGGTTGTAGAAAACTGGGGTAACACTTTCAAAGCAATTCATTAGCTTTTCCGGTAACAACTCGCCTTCTTTTGGTGGACCTAATAGCAAAATGATCTGCTCAATATGCGCATCTAACGCTTGTTGGCTTTCCCATTGCTCGTACACCACAAATTCGCAAGGCTCGTCACTGCGCTGGTTGAACGCATAGGCCAAGCACCCCTCTCTTACGCCGCGGGTCTCTTTCGTTAGCAAAGAAGCCAACTCGATGAATTCATCAAGCAATTGCGGTTTTATTTTGGCGTGAATCATTACGGTTAACATCAGGACTATCACCTCTTTAAGTTGAGTGTTGAGCAAACCTAATAGATAGCCGTCAAAATTACAATAACCTCTTGTTAATTAAACCTCTGTACTTGAATGGCAAGGGTTTGGTGACCAACACCTTTCGAGCGTATGCACATTGAGTTTATCGCTATCACACCTGAAAGTTAGACGCTGAATAACGTTAGCTACCTCTAATGTATTTCGTTTGAAACCAGAGAGGCTTAATAACACGTTAAAACATATCAAGGCATTGAAAAACAATAATAAATACCTTGCAATCTAATCCACCCTGCTTATAATTCAGCGCCGTTGCATAAGCACTCTCACCTTCTCTCATCCATGTCATACAGGAGTTCTAGTCAATGAAGTATATTGACTTACACGTACTAGGAAATTTTTCTGCCCACTTTGCCGCCTCTTTAGTATTTGTTATTGCTTTCATTTATATATGCACCCTTGTCACACCGTATAAAGAATGGACGTTGATCAAAGAGCATAAAAATACCGCCGCCTCTGTCGCACTTTCAGGTTCGGTCATTGGCTATGCTCTCGCGATTAATGGTGTTCTACAAAACGCCGTCAATTTTTATGATTTTGCGATTTGGAGCTTAGTTGCCTTGATTGCCCAAATTCTGGCAATAGTGATCGTTCGATTTGTCTTTATGCCCAAGTTTGTTGAACGTATCGAAAACGATGAAGTGCAAGCCGCTATCATCGCCGCTGCTTTTTATATTGCCGTTGGTTTACTCAACGCTGGATGTATGACGTACTAAGGAACTTCGGCATGAAAAATAAGCATCGCGTTACACGAAGTACTCTGTTATCCGGTCGCCGAAAAAAAATAGGGGCTGTCAACTTAGCTAAGCATCGAATTGGCGATAGGACATCCATTCTTTTCTATATTGGCGGTATTTCCGCTGTGTCATTACTACAGGGCTGCTCGCAAGAAAATGCTCATGTTTATACCAGTCACACCAAGTGCCAGTCTAAATACACCAAAGCACAATGTGACGCGGCATTTGATACAGCAGAGAAAGAAGCAAAAAGAACCGCGCTAAGATATTTACTCGAAAAAGAGTGCCGTACTGATTTCGGCCCAGATGTGTGTGTGGAGCGTAAAGGTTATTGGCAACCCAAGATGGCTGGATTCGTGGTTGACCACATGGGCAGCTCTGCGCATATTCAACCTTTCTTTACCACTTCAAACCCTCGTTCACACTTCTATCGCAAAGCATTTTTTGCCAATGGAGATATCTTCCAAAGAAGTACCAATATTGATGGGCATGCCGTCGACTTTCACAGAAAAGACCGACAGCCATTTTGTACCTCGAAAATCGGCCAATTGGTTGAAACGGGGCCAAACGAATCTTGTCATGATGTATCGAAAAACGTCACATCCAATACTGGCCTTTTTTTGGATGGCCTAGCCAAAATAAAACACACCGACCAGGTTAGTTACCAGCCGTCCAACAGCTCGTACAGTGATAGTCATGACGACTCCAACAACTATTACATCAGTTCAGGAACCGCACGTACTGGCTCCTCTGGCGGAGATTCACACTACCATTCATCTAGATCCACCTATTCGAACTCCAACTCCAACTCCAGCTACCAATCATCCTCTCATTCGAGCTATCACGCAACCAAACCCGTTGCGACAAGAAGTTATGGTGGATTTGGCAGTACCGGTAGTGCGCGAGGCGGATTTTTTGGGGGATAGGTAAACCATGTTGCAACGCAGTATCCTGCCTAGAGAAAACTGGCAAGATCGAATGTGTCAGTTTGGATTCGATTTTTATGAGGTGTCAGCTAAGCACCCATACTGGGTTGAGGACAAATATTTTCAGCTGACGATGGCGCAAGTAGACCAAATCGATGCCGTCACAGAGAATTTGCATCAGATGTGCATTAACGCCGTGAAACATGTATTTGAACATGACTTATTGGACAAATTTGGCCTACCAAACAAGCATCACGATTTACTACGCAGGTCATGGCAAGAAGATCAAACCTATCTATACGGTAGGTTTGATTTCGCTTGGAACGGTATCGATCAGCCGAAAATGCTTGAATACAACGCACAAACGCCGACCTCAATATTTGAAGCATCCGTCGCGGCGTGGGATTGGCTGAAATGTAACGTTTCGGCCAATGCCCTCCCCCGAGATGTCGATCAATTTAATTCGCACGACGAGCAGTTGATCGTGCAATTTAATTTTTTAAAAACAACCAAGCAGCCGGATAACCATATCTTGCACTTTGCGTGTTACGAGGATTCAGCTGAAGATCTAAGAACCGTTACTTATCTCGCCGCTTGTGCGGAGGAAGCCGGATGGGAACCAGTAATTACAGACATTCGTCAAGTGCATTTGACGATGGACTACAGATTTGCCGACCACAATAAAAAGCCGATAAGTAACCTATTTTCACTTTACCCGTATGAATTTGCCTTGTTCGACGAATACGCAGACTACATTGCTGACAGCGGTTGTCGATTCATTGAGCCACTGTGGAAAGTGCTGCTATCTTCGAAAGCTTTGCTGCCAATTTTATGGGAACTTTATCCGCATCATGACAACTTACTTGAGTGTTATTTTGCCGATGACCCTAAGTCGCGCCAACTAAGCCGCAAAGTCATCAAACCAATTTACAGCCGGGAAGGCGCGAATATCTCCATTTCCATTAACGATGAGCACATAGAATCCACCACAGGATTTTATGGTGAAGAAGGCCATATTGTTCAACAGTTTGCTCCGCTTGCCAAATTTCAAAGTGGCTACAGCGTCGTCGGCAGCTGGATGATTGGTCAAACGGCGACAGGCGTCAGCTTTAGGGAATCTGACAACCGAATAACCGACGATGTCGCGCGGTTTATACCACATATTATTCTCAACTAAAGGAAGTTAACACTATGTCATTAACTGAAATAAATGCATTTCTGAATCAGTGTGAACACGATTGGAGTGTAGAAACCCATGGTGAATCTCTTTCCATCACCAACGCAGACGGCCTCACTGCCATCATGGTCAAATCCGACTCGCAAATCTTAATTGAGACGTTACTGTTTCCTGTAAGCACGGTCATCGACCAAGCTGAATTCGATAATGCCATTATGTACGAGCAAAAAGCGTTACCGTTATCTGGCGTGGCAAAAACTGTTGTAGATCAGCAGCCGTACTACTGTGCTTTCGGTGCTCTTTCATCAAAATCCATCTATGAAAATATCGCCCTCGAAGTTGAAGTGCTGTTCCAAAATGTTCAAACCATACTTCATTTTTCCCACGATTTCTTAAACGTATCATCACATTAATATAAGGATTAACCATGGCATTAGGTCGATTATTTAAAATTGGTTTAGGACTGTTTAACGACAAAGCAGAAGAGATAGCTGATCAAAATAGCATCACCGAACTGCGCCAGCAGATCCGCGAGGCAAAAAGCGAACTAGACAAAACCGATAGAGAGCTCACCAGTATTATCGCCCAGCGTAAACTTGCCGATAATGATGTCGCCGCTATAGAGTCGAATATTGACAAATATGAGCAACAAGCCATAAAACAAAGCGAAGCGGGCAATAAAGAGCTGGCTTTGGAATGTGCTCAGGAAGTCATGAACCTTAGAGACCAGCTAGAGGTTGAAAAGACTCGCCAGTCTACGTTTTTAGAAGCAGAAACGACTATGCGCAGCAAAGTCACTGAGTGCAAATCACGCATCAAACACTTAGATCAAGAGCTGGATTTAGTGAAAGCCACGGAATCCATGCAGCGCGCGCAAAAAACGACGCTATCAGCTGTGTCAGGCAGTAACTCTAAAACCAAAACGGCTTTGGATTCATTAGAACGAATTAAAGCCAATCAAAAGCGTAAAGCCGCGGAATTAGAGGCCGCCGCAGAGCTCGCCCAAGATCAGGATTCAATGTCTAGCCTCGATGCCAAGCTAGCGGCGGCAAATAGTCCTTCTTCCTCAGAAAGTGAGCTTGAGCGAATCCTCAATCAAAGTAAGCGCTAATAGCTGACTTTATAAATGAGTAACAATGACGAGCCACCTCCAGTAAACGGTGTTAGAAAGCCCGCTGAGAGGTTGCTCGTCTTTTTATTGGAGTAGATATGAGTTCTTTTTTTTCTAAACTCTTCGGCCGAGAAGATAAGCAAACTGTAGATGCTAACAGCATCAAGGCACCTGAGATATTGGGTTTAAAACTTGGCGGTTCATTTACCATCAATCCGTTACTGTTAAGAACGCGTGAAGCGGAGTTAACCATAGAAGGTGCCGCCAGTACACAAATCATTCAAGCGGTGGGTGAAGTGAATATTGACGATCAATATAAGCTTCTTCGCTACTACACAGACGATGATGGCTACTTGCAAGTTCAAATGTATGGCGATGATGAAGCTGGCATCCAAGAGATCAGCATGTGGTATATGTTCGACTGCAAATCCACCCCTCACTGGAAAGAAACATTAGAGTCTGTAGTATCAAAAGACAGGAAATATCAACTCGACGGCAATGATTTTGAGCAATGTTGGCCAGATGAAAAGCCGTTACTGTTTACAGAGAAGACCTATCACGAAGATGGCACAACCAGCGAAACAGATCAATTCTGTATGTCTTATACCCGGCCTTTATCCGACAATGACCAAGAGCTATTACTCGTTAGCGCAGAAGAAAAATTAAACAAAGCAACCAATCAATTTGAACATGAGCTTGTGCGCTCTACCGGTTTTCAAGTCAACAAAGTGGATATTACGCCGAACTAAGGAAATAAACTAAGAAAAGCCCGGCTCCTGGAGTCACCTCAATAAGGTTGAAGGAAAGGAGCGGGCTTTTGAAGTTTATACACACTCCCTAACCTTTACTTCACATCATCATTTTCGATTTGCTTAGCTTCGATTTGCTTAACATGGGTATCATCACTTCTTACCCAAATCCTTAACCGGGGACCGGCGATAACCATCACCACGCACAAAGCTAGGTATCCCATAAATGTGGTTAGAGGTTCATACTCGATACCGAACAGCGCTAAGACGTAAATTATCACTGTAAACAAAAACACAAATCCACAGGTCACGTTAACAGGCTCATACAGCTCATACCCGTCAATTGCTATTCTCTGTTTTTCCATGACGCCACTCCTAGTTACTATCCGTTTAACCTAAAAGTTCGATGCGACGCATACGTTTAATGATTTTCAGATCGCACATAATGCATTAACCTCTGCGCGTTCTCCCCTCTGAGTTGCAAAGACATACAACGCACGCCGCCTCCCATTCCACATATACTTTGGGAAGAAACGGGTACGATTTTCTTATCCGTGACAGCTTGCAACTGCTTAATCGCAATTTTGTCTTCAGGAATGCCAAATTGAGGGAAGTAAATGCTATCTGGAGTCACCAACATGTTCGTATACAAGCCACAAGCAGATGGAAATTTAGGATCAACTGTCGAGTTTGCATCGTAAGGAGCAGCAATCGCAACAACGTGTACACCAGGCAATTGACGTTTTAACTCATCCTTAAGCTCTTTCGTATAAGCCTGATCGGTTGGATAGTCATTGACCACGACTGTGTTCTCGTCGACAAAACTTGCTACGCCATCGGCGTGCTCTAAGCCGCCTAACTCATCAGCTTCAATGAACGCGATATGCTTGGCTCCCATTAGTGCTTTCAGCTTAGTTCGAGCCTGATCTTCGTTGAGGTGATTATCGCGCAAGAACTTGGTGCTCATAATGACGTTACCAGCGTAGTCATCAACGACGTTACCTCCATCATTAAGCAGATCGGTTTCTTTGTAATGCAAGTCCGCGTCTTCGACTAACTGAAAAAACGTATCCTGCACCTCATCGGCAACCTCTTGTGGGTGCGGATTGCCAGCTTGGCCCTCAGCCGTATAACGAAACGCAATCGGCGTACCACCAGGGTTAGTCAAGGTAAAATCGCGCATCCATATATCGTCCATTGGGAACACTAACACGTGATCCTTACCCAGCGCTTTTACATAGGTTTTATAAAATTCGTTAGCCGTTAAAATCAGCACATCATCATCGTTGTCTAGGATGTGCTTAGCGTAATTAATTTGGAAATCGACGATATCATCAACGTGCTGGTGATAATATCCGCTTGAATCAGGTGGAGAAGCGAGCACGATAAGCTCAGCCATACTGGATTTAGAAAACGCAAGTGTTAGTGCCATAGCCGTCAACATTAAGTATTTTTTCATTATTACACTTCCCTGTAGTTAGACTACTTTTATAACAAATCGAAATCCATCCATCGGTGATCGAGGCTCAAAAAGAAAAACCAGAGCGGCAATAGCGAGCTCTGGTTTGAAATAGGGATAACATTTAACAGCTAAATGAATCTGTCCATGGACATTAGTCTAAGCTTTTGTTGGTAAGAATACCTCTCCCAACATACACCTCACACTACCACCACCTATTTGCTCAATGGTTGAAACATCAAAAGGCAACAACTTTCCGTGACTGGCAAGTTGGCTACGCTGAGCTGGAGTGAACGCATCGTAAGCTGACTGCGACATAGCAATCACTTTTTGCCCCGAAGCCGTTTCCAGTTGCAGTAAATTGCCACAAAATTGATTCATCTGTTCAACCGATATTGAAATAATTTGCTTGTCTTTAGAAAGAGACTTAAGGACAAATTTTCTTTCTTCGGGCAATATCACATCATCACAAATCACGCAGAAGCTCTCACCAATGGCCATCATGACATTGGTATGATAAATCGGCGCGTTGCTGCCAGGCAAAGCAGTAGAAAAAGACACAACGCGATCATAGCCAATCCGCTGTGCGTAGTAATTTAGCACCTGCTTGTCGCAACGTTGTGAAAGCGCAGCATAAATCGTGCGATTGACATGATCAATCACCATCACACCGGTACTTTCTAAAAAGGTGTTTTTATCCGCGAACTGTTCCAATGCTACCTGTTTGTTAACTTCACGACCGGCCTGCTTTAGCGCTTCGATGAGTGCGTCAGGACGAACTTCCACTTGGCGATTTTTGCACGCCATAGGAAACGTATAAAACGCGCCATCATGCGTAGTACTAAACCAATTGTTTGGGAACACGGCATCGGGAGTTTCGACATCTGACAGAGGGTAATCGAACTCCACCACTTGCACGCCTTCAGCGCGCAACTGAGCAACCATGTTGGCAAACTCTGCCATGGTTTTTTCTAGCACTTGTTCATTAGATAAATTCAGTTGCTGTTGAAATTCATTATCGCCTGCAGTTTCAGCATTAAACTTGAACTCTTTTGGTGGCACCATGACCACACAGTTTGCATTTTGCAGACCTGGACTTTGGTTTGGTGAAAACGTTGAATCTTTGAGCATGTCAGCTACTCACTATAACAAATCGTATGGTTTGATTGTAAACACCTTGTTAACGTAATTTTTACTGAAATCAACACTCTTTTCCCGTCGACATCAACACAATTACTGCGTATTTTACAAAATCCAGTAATCATTACTGGTTGTATATAAAAAACTCAATAAATCCACTTGCACTGGTTGACGCTATAAATACAGCAGTGACATTTATTAAGCTTTGGGTATAACATAACCATTTCACGCTCTCACTGTCCCAACCAAGTCATTCTAGGATATTTATGTTCAAGAAGTTTGAAGGATTCACGAAACCTTTCCCCGATGAAGAACCCTCCCAGCCGCCAATGGGGGTCTTCGCATTTTGCCGTTATTATACGCGAGGATTTGAGCGACCTCTGATTCTCATGTCTATTATGTCGACCATTGTCGCTATTGTAGAAGTGTCACTGTTTGGCGCGATGGGTAAGCTGGTAGATTGGCTATCAAGAAGCAACCCGGAGACTTTTCTACACGATAACAGCAGCATGTTAATTGGCTACAGCGTTTTGTTGTTAGTTGTCATGCCAATACTAATTATTGCGTACTCCCTTGTCATTCACCAAACGCTACTCGGCAACTATCCGATGTCGATTCGTTGGCTGGCACACCGCTATCTTCTCAAGCAAAGTTTAAATTTTTACCAAGATGACTTTGCTGGCCGAGTCGCCACTAAAGTTATGCAAACGTCATTGGCCGTTAGAGAAACCGTCATGAAAACCATGGATGTGTTTGTCTACGTAATGGTCTATTTTACCTCCATTGTGGTATTGCTTGCCCAAGCGGATTGGAAGCTAATGATCCCTATGCTGGTTTGGCTGTGCTGCTACATAGGAATTCAGCTGTTTTTTGTCCCCAAATTAAAACGTGTGGCTGCGGATCAAGCTGATGCTCGTTCAACCATGACGGGCCGTATCGTTGATAGTTATACCAATATCGCAACTGTCAAATTGTTCTCACACAGTGATAGAGAAACCATTTATGCCAAAAAAGGCATGAAAGGCTTTTTAGGGACAGTCTATCGTCAGATGCGCCTCGTAACAGGCTTTGATGTGGCTGTGGAAATCACCAACTATATATTGGTCTTTTCTATTGCGGCGTTGTCGATTTATTTGTGGGCAAACAGTGCCATTTCGGTTGGTGCCATTGCTATCGCCATAAGCTTAGCGTTACGTATCAATGGTATGTCGATGTGGATCATGTGGGAAGTCAGTGCCCTGTTTGAGAATATGGGTACGGTAATGGATGGAATGAAAACCATGTCTAAGCCCATCGATATCCAAGACAAACCCAATGCCAAACCTTTATCGGTGAATAAAGGTGGGATTACCTTTGATGACGTCAGTTTTCACTATGGCGAAAATAAAGGAGTGATCGATCATCTCAATTTGAATATTCAACCTGGAGAGAAAGTCGGTTTAGTCGGAAGATCCGGGGCAGGAAAATCCACATTAGTGAATTTACTGCTGCGTTTTCACGATGTTGAAGGGGGAGAAATACGGATCGATGATCAAGTGATATCCGATGTCACCCAAGACTCCCTACGCGCTCAAATTGGCATGGTCACCCAAGACACTTCCCTTTTGCATCGCTCCATCAGGGACAACATTCTGTATGGAAATCCAGATGCAAGTGAGCAAGATCTTATCAGGGCAACCACTCAAGCACACGCGCACGACTTCATCCAATCGCTGACCGACCCGTTTGGTAACGTCGGCTATGATGCGCAAGTGGGTGAAAGGGGCGTGAAGCTCTCTGGTGGACAAAGACAACGCATCGCCATTTCCAGAGTGCTTCTTAAAGATGCCCCATTGCTGGTTCTTGATGAGGCTACTTCTGCACTGGACTCAGAAGTTGAAGCCGCAATACAAGAAAGTCTCAATGAGCTCATGGAAGGTAAAACCGTTATCGCCATCGCTCACCGCTTATCAACCATCGCTGCCATGGACAGGCTTATCGTGCTCGACAAGGGCCAAATTGTCGAAGAAGGCACACATAAACAGTTGATTGAAAACAACGGAATATACGCGCAACTTTGGGCGCATCAAACGGGCGGATTTATTGCTGATGATATTCAGTCTTTTGCTATGAATGAATAGCTATTGATTGGTTATTGGCAGCCCATTTAACTTATGGGCTGCTAATTACTATCTTAAACAATATAACCAATCTCCTCCCCTCACCCAGAGCACCTAACCATGAAAGACATTCTCATCTTCCTCTCGTCTGTGGGCCTACAATCCTACTCATTAACAAACTTGGCAAATCAATATGATCTGATCTTAGTGACCGATGAAAAAGAAACGCCAAACTTAACCCAGCAAATACAGCAATATTTCACACAAATAATCATCAGCCATTCTGGCACCTACTGTGGCCCGATTATTAGTTTGGATATACAAGCCACCTTGCCGTTGCTGCAAAACTGCATTAAACAATATGCCTCTCACCAAATACATATTATCAACACTAGTGAAGCGAATACCGTTGTTGCTGCCGAGCTTAGAGAGCATTTTGATATCCATGGTATGAAGCCATGTGACGCTAGGTGCTTTACCGATAAAGCATTAATGAAAGCCACTGCAGAGGAGCATGGTATCAATACCGCTAAATCACTTACGCTTTCTCATCATTATGATGACTTAGCGGGATATCTGGGTGAGAGTTTCATCGTAAAGCCAGTTGATGCAGCGGGCAGTTTTGCAGTAGAAATAATCCACTCTCAAGAAGAACTCAACCGCTACCATGCCAAGTATGCTACCGACGAAGGGCAATTTCTCGCTGAAGCGTTTATTTCAGGTACCATGTATCACGCTGACTTTGTGATTTACAATACCAAGCCAATATTCAGGGCATGCTCTGAATACTTGTATCCAAACCTAGACTTTAAATCTGGTAAGCATTTATCCAGCTTTCCCGTCTTTGATAAAGACATTCAGTCCAAAATTTTTGACTTTACCAACCACTGCCTTAAAGCCTTAGGGTATCACGATGGTATTTATCATTTAGAGTTATTCATTCAAGATGGGGAATGTGTGTTTTTAGAAGTGGGAGCGAGAATACCAGCAGCCATGGTGGTTAAAATGTATGAAGTAACATACGGCATTAATATCGCTGATCTCAGCGCAGCAGTACTAAGCCAAAGCCACACCAAGTCTGTTCAACAAAAAGTAACAGGTGAATATTTTATATGGTCTTACTTAGCTAAATCTGAAGGGAGAATCCGCAAGCTCTCACTACCGGATTTTAACAGTGATTACGATATTCAGTGGGAAGTTGAAGCAGGGCAATTAACCCATCATAGCCAATCTATCATCGATCGTGTAGGCGTTTTAACATCACAAAGCCATCATTTAGAATCGATTCAAGAAGATTTTGAACATCTTAGAGAATATCAGCCCACCGTCTTTTGATTTAAGAAAGCTAACGATTTGCCCACCAGCGCCGCTGGTGGGACTAACACCGGCTCATACCCGAAATGTTATGCAATAACCACTGGGTTAAGTATCGTAACTTCAGGCTCAGCTGCTGATGCAAGCGTTATTTTTTCTCTGACCTTTTGGACAACATCAGACTCAACGTGTTGGTAAACGATCTGCTCGCTTTCCCACTCTTCAATCAAAACGAAAGTCTCAGGGGCATTCGCTTCTTGATAAAAGTCATATCGATGACAGCCAGCAACGCTGCGGCTGTAACGAGTCAGTTCAACAAACTCATGATAGAGATCGTCAAGATGTTCAGGTTTAATATGAAATTTAGCAATAACAGTAATCATAGGTCACTCGTCAATAGTGTAGATACGCTTAGACTTGCTCGCGAATAACGTCCGCTTTGATATCATCGATAGAGTTGTTTTCCAAAATAACAATATCGGTATTTGCCATTACGTTGTGTACGACATTCGGAGACACTTCAATAACCGCAGGTGATGGCACCACTTGTGTGTGAACTTCTGTGGTATCGACTTTGCGGTAGTTGATGGTAATTTCACCCTGTACCAGCACAAATGTCTTTAAGTTCGTCCCTTTATTCAAGCCTTGGTGATATGTGTTACCACTTAAACAGCCTGCTTTACGAGTGAGGTAGACAAATTGACCGTAATCTTTCACAGAAAAGCTCTTGGTATCTCCTCTTTCGTCGCTACCAATTGACGTAAATTCTTTAATATTTATCATTTTATATTCCAACAAGTTATGTACTAAAGCCCGTGGAATGTATCACACTAGTCCGCCAAGTTGTAGACGTTAGACTACAACTCTGCTCATACAGTGACATCGTATTAAAATAAAGGAGGTGTCGAGAGAAATTCAGTAAGTAAACCCACTCTATCCAATGTAGATGCTCTTCTTGAGTACTTGATTTATGTTTTAAAAGTAGCCGAAATTTCATAAAATCAAGCCACTTTGAACAAACCTCAACAACGATATGAATAAAAGTTTGATCACCAACGTCACTACCTTGGTGTTATTAGTCGTAGGCTATCTAATTAACAATCACTTAGTCCTATATGCGGGTCTGTTTGCTTTTTCAGGTGCGATAACCAATTGGCTTGCCATCCATATGCTGTTTGAAAAAGTACCAGGACTGTATGGCTCGGGTGTCATACCTGCGAGGTTTAACGAATTTAAGGCCGCAATAAAAGCGTTGATGATGGAGCAATTTTTTACATCAGAGAACATTGATCGCTTTCTATCCAAGGAGATGGCTGGAGGCAAAGCTATTAACCTAGAGCCTATTATCGAAAAAGTCGATTTTAACCCAGCGTTTGACTCACTTGTCGATGTGATTGCCAACTCGCAATTTGGTGGCATGCTGGCAATGGTGGGTGGACAAGAAGCGCTAGAACCACTCAAGCAGCCATTCGTTGAGAAGATGCAACAATCCGTGATTGAAATCAGTCAAAGTGACTCAGTAAAAGATGCCATTAAACAACAGTTCGAAACGCCTGCAATGATGGGAGAAATTACCACCAACATTGAAAACATCATTGATCAACGCTTGAACGAACTGACGCCCAAAATGGTCAAAGAAATGGTACAAAAAATGATCAAGAATCACTTGGGTTGGCTGGTCGTTTGGGGAGGCGTATTTGGAGGCCTCATCGGCATCATTTCAGCTTTGGTTGCCACGTAAACTTTAACTCAAAAAAGGAAAGCGGCTAAGGCTTTCCTTTTGACTCAGCATACACAACTAGAGGTTTGCCAATTGATCTGGATTGACGCCGAAACTTTGTTTGTGCTCTTCAATAACCACTTCACTTCGAGTCTGGATGACACCAGGCAACGTACCTAACTTGCCTGACATAAATGCTCGATAAGCTTTCATGTCCTTGACCCTGATTTTTATCATGGTATCGAAGTCCCCCGAAAGCGAATAACATTCTTCTATTTCAGGCATTAAAGCTACGGCCGCCGCAAATTTTTCAAAAATAGAAAAGCTGGATTGATCGAGGCGAATGTGAATAAAAACCTGAACATCTAAGCCAAGTTTCTCCGGATCAAGCTCGGCATGATAACCTTTGATATACCCTTCTTTCTCTAAACGCTTTACTCGATCTGAACATGGTGAATTGGTTAAGTTGACCTGCTTGGCAAGTTCAACGACTGACAATCGCCCTTTGAGCTGAAGAGCTCGTAATATTTCGCGATCGATTCTATCTAAGGCCATAAACAGCTAACTCATTCAGTTTAATGATAGAAATAATAGCCAAAGGTTGGCTTCTGAATCAAATCAGTAGGTGGGAAGCGAATAGCTTTTAACCTAATTTGAGTGGTTAACTCACTTTCGCGTTAGAGAAGTCTGCATCAGTTAGCTCAGTACGGCTGTTACACACTCGACAGTAACTTTGTTTTTCCATTTTAACGTAGTGACCACCTTGAAAAATAACGGTCACTAAATTATGTACTGTTTGAAAGACCGAGCCATCTACAGGCTGACTGCGTTTCATTACTACTTTATGAGGGGTCTCCCTGCGACAGCAATGGCAGTAAGCTTTTGGCATTTTTTTTGTCCTCCAAAAAAACGGTCGTTTAACTGATACATAGCTCAATATGAGCAGAATGAAACATATAGCGCAAACTTTATCATAATTTTGTGATCAACATCAAAATTTACACAAAGTTAGCCTATAATTGATACGAGTCGCTCAATAAAAAAGCTCTGTATTATACAGAGCTTATCGCATGGATCTCAAGCTAGTCTCAATTATGAATCGACAATTAATTTTTTCATAATTGCTAGCTAGCTCAAATAGCCAATGAGCACATGGTTTCATTGCATAATAAGAAACTAGTGACTCTCACTTCCTAACTCCAACAAGGTTGCATTTCCGCCAACGGCAGTGACGTTTATCGTTCTCGTTTTCTCAGTGATGAAGCGTAGGCACAGATGAGTATCCAAAGCAAGCGCTCTGTTAGAGTCAACGCTCGATACTAAACCCACTATACAACCATTTCGATTTGCCAACTGACGATTAATCGACTGCTCGACCGCTGTGTTACCGACATAGCCAACACTTCTCACATCGGATTCGAGAAGTTGATGGTAAGCGTCAAATGAAACGCACTGAACAAGACCCGTCGGCAGCGAAACGAATGCCTGACTCAACTGCTTGGTGAATTCTGTGTCATCACTACAAACAATCACACTATTTCCAGCAATTGTTGCAGCCGATACCAACGCCAATACCGCTTGCTGCGCTTGCGTGGTTTTATCGTCCTGAATGATCAGCGCTACTCCTCGGCCACTGGTATAAAGCTCATTAGTCTCTCCCGTTGGGCCAACAAGACTCTTTACATTCGACAACAGAGATTTAGCGTGAGCTAAATGATAACTCACCACCATAGACAAATGACTCATATCTTTGTCCATGTTGCCAATAATGGATAGTAAGCGCTCACTTTTATAATCAAATGACGTGCTATCCCAATGTTCCCAGGCTGCGTAAGCATCTGAAAAGCAGGTTACTTGATGTGTCATGGTAGTTTCTCCTTACTTACGCTGCTAAGAAAACTGAACTTGAGTAAAACGATAAAGATAGTGCGGACCGCCTGCTTTTGGCCCTGTTCCAGACAGACCCTGGCCACCAAAAGGCTGCACCCCGACGACTGCACCAACTTGGTCACGGTTGATATAACAGTTACCCACTCTTGCGTTTTTCTCAATCCAGCGATAAGTGGTCTCATTACGACTATGTATGCCCATGGTCAAGCCATAACCTGTTTGGTTTATCTTCTCAACAATGTCTGCCAGTTGTTTTGCCTTATAGCGAACAATATGCAAAATCGGTCCAAAATGCTCTTCTGTCAGACGTGAGATATCGTCGATTTCAAATGCCGTTGGTGGTACAAAATCCCCATGTTGGCAATCGGCGTGCAAATCCAATTGTGCGACCAATTTCTGGTTGCGAGTCATTTCATCAATATGCTTGAGCAACTTGCTCTTCGCGTTGCTATCAATGACAGGTCCTAGGTCCGTGCTATGCAAATACGGTTTGCCTACTTTAAGCTCGCTCATAGCTCCTTTAATTAGACTGACTATTCTGTCGGCGATGTCTTCTTGGACAAAAAGAACACGCAATGCTGAACATCTTTGGCCTGCAGACGCAAAGGCTGATCGCAGAACGTCTCGTACGACTTGCTCAGGTAGTGCGGTACTATCCACTATCATGGCATTTTGTCCGCCCGTTTCTGCGATTAACGGCACGGGAGCGCTTTCACGAGCTGCCAATGCTTGGTTGATGCGCTGAGCGGTTAAGGTAGACCCAGTAAAGGCGACACCTGCCACATTTTCATTGGATGTCAGCGCTTCACCGATATCTTTGCCTCGACCAGGAAGCAGCTGCATAACACCTTCAGGGAAACCAGCTTGTTGCATTAACTCTGCCGCTTTCATCGCAATCAAACTCGTCTGCTCAGCCGGTTTTGCCACTACTGTGTTACCCGATACCAATGCAGCGACCACTTGACCTAAGAAAATCGCCAGTGGGAAGTTCCAAGGGCTAATACAAACAAAGACGCCTCGACCGACTCGCTCAGATTGGCATTCCACACCGTCAAAACCAACAATTTCTGTTGGCCCCAACGCCAGAGCTGTATTGGCGTAATATCGACAAAAATCCACCGCTTCCCTGACTTCGTCAATACTGTCATGAATTGTTTTACCTGCCTCTTGATGGCAAATAGCAACAAACTCGGCGAGATTGTCTTCGAGCAAATCGGCAAGCTTGTTCACCAAGTCAGTGCGATAAGCTAGGTTTTGCTTACTCCAACTTGGATACGCATCCGCGGCTTCCTTCATGGCTTGGGAAACATGATCAAGGCTTGCAAATGCCACGCTTCCAACTTCAATTCGGCGGTCATAAGGTGCGGTCACGGATTCTATTGATGAACCATCCTTGATCATGCTTTCGTAACACGAGTGACCATTGATGATAGGTGCCGCTTTCCATTGCTTGTTCAAGAAAGATTCAACTTGCTGCTCAAATGGCTCGGCTTCGCTGTCGATATCAATATTGACGCCCAATGAATTTTTTCGATCTGGAAAAACCTGTGGTGGAAGCGGAATACTGGCGTTATGTAAGGTATCAAACTCCAGCAGCATATCGACGGGATGACGAGTCAAAGTGCTGATTGGGCAGCTCGCATCAACGAGGCGGTGAACAAATGAGCTGTTCGCGCCATTTTCAAGCAATCGACGAACCAAATATGGCAATAAGTCTTTATGGCTACCTACTGGTGCATAAATACGGACGGACTGCTGATAAGAATCCATCGCATGGTTGTACAGGGCTTCGCCCATACCATGCAAACGCTGAAATTCGTAATCTTTATGCTGAGCCATGACGGCAATGGCAGTCACCGTATGCGCATTGTGACTGGCAAATTGAGGGAAGATATTACCTCGAACCGAATCACTCAATAAGAAACGCGCACAAGCTAAATAGGCAACATCGGTCGCTTCTTTACGTGTATAAACCGGATAGTTGTCGTATCCCGCTTGCTGAGACCATTTGATCTCGCTATCCCAATACGCGCCCTTCACTAAGCGAAGTGGAATGAGATCACCTTGCTCTTTCGCCAGGCCATTTAACCATACCAATACAGGCAGCGCTCGCTTGGAGTATGCTTGTACAACAAGACCAAATTTACCCCAGCCTTTAACGTTATCGCTACGGTAAATTTTTTCGAAAAGCTTCAGCGACAATTCAAGTCGATCGGCTTCTTCAGCATCAATCGTGATAGCAACGTCTAGCTCTTTCGCACGTTGCAGTAATTGCATGACCGTATCATACAACTCCGTCAGTACACGCTCTTGATTAGCGACTTCATATCTTGGATGCAGCGCCGACAATTTGATTGATACAGAAGGGGCAGGGCTCTTATCTTGCGCATATTTCTCACGGCCCACCGCTTCTATCGCAACAAGGTAGTCTTTGAAATACTTATTGGCGTCTGCGCTGGTGAGCGCGGCTTCACCCAACATATCGTAAGAATAGGTAAAACCTTTGTCTCGCATGGACCGGCCATTTTTCTGCGCTTCTTCAATGGTTCGGCCCAAAACAAACTGGTGCCCCATGACTTTCATCGCCTGATGCATCACTTTACGCACAACAGGCTCAGACAGTTTATTGACTAAGCGATTCACTGCTTGAGTCGGGCTCTTAGTTTCACCCGATAAACCAATGACTTTACCCGTTAGCATCAACCCCCAGGTCGAAGCATTGACGAACACAGAATCAGAACTTTTCAGGTGAGACTTCCAATCAGCCACACTGAGTTTGTCTTTAATCAGAGCATCGGCGGTCGCGGTATCCGGTACGCGCATGAGCGCTTCAGCAAGACACATCAACAAGATACCTTCTTGGGTATCTAGGCTGTACTCCAGCAGCAACGCATCGATCATTTGAATCGCTTTATTATCTGCGCGCACTGTCTCAATCAACTGCGTGGTTTTGCGTTCAATTTGCGATTTTTCTATATCACTAGGCTTTGCCAGTGGTAACAATTGCTCCAACCACGTTGACTCGTCCACCATATACAATGGCGAAATGTTCTTCCATAGTTCGCTCAAAGGTTGCTCAACGAACTCTGTCTTTAATACATCTGTTGCAGTAAACATTGGTAATCCTCAATATCAGATTGTTCATGCTCGGGATTTTCACATTGGCTGGAGTTTATTTCGTGCTACTGGCTTTTACTTGTGATTTTCTCCGTAGAATTTGTCAAAAACTCCGGTCAGTAACAAGATGACGGCAAGGTCACATTGAAGCAAATAAATACAGAACGCGCGTTTTGCTGCAGCCTAGCTATAAAGTATAGAGTTTGCTCACACTGTGTGTGTTTTACGATATTGAGATGGAGACATACCAGTCAAGTTGGCAAAGCTATGGCTGAACGCCGATTGACCTGAAAACCCGGTAAGCTCGGCAATCTGCCCAAGCGATAATGGACTGTCTTTCATGAGTTGTTTCGCTTTTTCAACACGCTTGGCTAACACATATTGATGAGGAGTGATGCCCAACTTTTCTTTGAACAGATGATGGAACTGGCTACCAGCTAAATACACGCAACCTGCTAACTGCGCGACGCTAATCTTGTTGCCAAGGTGCTGATCGATGTAATTGTCGATGATATTAAGATCTAATCGAGACTCTTTCGCTGGGAGGGCGAATCGAGAGGGCTGGCTAAGCAATAGTGCAATGACTGTGTTACAACACGCACGGCTCAGGTAGAGATCCTCAGGGCAAGACTCTAACTCTTTAACTAACCCTTGAATCAGTTGACCAATCCTTGGGTCCAGATTGAAATACACATCTGAGCCTGAAAGTTCGTGGAATTTACTTAAACTGATGGGGTCATCTGCGCTGGGCTTAGTGAGATTAACCACTAATATATCGGAACGCTGAGAAAGGCTACCGAAAGCATGATCAAGGCCACTGGAAACGATACATCCTTGCCCGGGGCCAATCATGCTACCTGCCCCTTCCACTTCAAATTCTGCCTGACCATTCAGACCAATAACGACTTGAGTATACTCGTGTTCATGGCAATCCATGTAAGAAGGCAGAGTCACCAATTCGGCTGGGCGAAAATTCACATCAGCTGAATATGAAACTAATGGTTTATCTACAGACATTTACATTACACCTATCATCATGGATTCCAGCCCCATTAATCTATGCCAGAAAAAGAATGCCCTAGGCATCATACAGTAACTCATCAATAGTCCAAAATATCGCAAAACGCGCATACACATACCAACACATATGACTCGATGAACCCCTCCTACTTCAGGCTCATTTCAACCTGCGGAACAATGATCAAGTGCACATTAATTACGGTCAATGTGTATTCGAATGCTGATATTGCAACCAGATTAAAATTATCGACTTGCATAATTTAACAATCTGCTCAAAATAGATAATGCACGACTCTAAAATTTTACAAGTCATTTACTTAGTGAATTAGTGCTAGTAAGTTTTAGAACACAATGGACAGGAAAATATTTCTTCTAGGTTGATGTTGGTTGGTAACGAAGGGGTCATATTTTCTATATGTGGGTTAACACGTTAATTTGTATGCAGGGACCTATGATAATACGTCGCATCCCAGCGCTGTTACTTGCGCTCAGCCCTATATGGCTCTCGACATCAGTATACGCAGAAGAAGTAAACCAGGTTGATCCTGTTACTGAAATCGACAAGAAACTCAGCAATAAACAAGCTGAGATAGACACGATAGCATCAGAGTTTGACAAAGAATCCAGTGAACTTCAGCAACTTAAAAATGAACAGGCCAAGCTGAAGCGAAATGGTGACGAGCTGAATGCGAAACGTAATAGAGCCAAATCAGCCTTGGATAAGCAATACAGTCGCCTGTTGGAAGACCCCGATACTGATCTCGTGTCTTTTCAAAAGAAATACCAACAAGCATGGTCTGCAGTCAAAGCCAACCAAAACTCCAAGTTAGAAAATGATCAAGCGATCACAGAAAATGAGATGAAGCTTTCGCAAATCAAGCAAAAACAAGCACGTCTCAATACCGAGTTTTCCAACTTAGAAGAAGAACGCGTTGAAGCCCGAGTAAAAAGGCTCGCTTCTGAACTTAGAGAAAGTTCGGTTCTAGAAACCAGTTATAAAACCACCTGCTCAACCACTATGACCTTAGCGGAGTGTTCTAGCCAGGGTAAGCATTTGGCGAAACAAAAAGCGGTCAAATCCTTTCGCTCCGAGCTCATGGACAACTTAACCGAATCGGTCATTGCGAAGCAAAATGTGAAAGGTGTCCAACTCAATATTCATGTGCAGGAAAGCCAAATCCTCCGAGCTGGGTTTGAAGGTAACAATGAGTACTTCACACAAATGCAAGCCCAGCTACAAGCCAAACCCGAAGCGGTCGCGGCTTGTAAACTACTCAATGTATCTAGTCGATATTGCTTAAAAGGTGAAGCGGCGAAAAAAGCTGGCGATAAAAATAAAAGTTGGGCGAACGTAACGGTGCGCTCCGATCAGTACAACGACTCAGTCACCATCAACGGTATCGACTACGGCAGTACGCCCGTAGAGCTTGTATTACCAACTGGACGCCATCAAGTCACAGTCTCTAAAGATGGTTACGAAACTTATAACCAAACCATCAATATCCGTGGCCGCGACACCGTCTGGGTTAAGCTTAGGCCAAGTAAACAAAGTTGATGCAATACGCAGAATTGGCTGGTGAAAAACCAATCAAATGTAGTGAGGCAAGGTCTATTTTTTTGTAGAGATTCACAAAGATGCAGTTTAAACACCATTTTGTCTATTTATATCATAAGATTTAATAAGATAAAGTGGTGTTTTCACTTGAGATTATTTATTACTGACTGAAGTAGAAAGACAATGCGACAAGGTTTAACAGCTTTAATTTTGGCTCTAACACCTTGCTGGATAGCATCGTCAGCAATGGCAGAAGGAACGCCCTCCTCAGTTATCGCTATCGATGATGCACTATTTAGTAAGAATACTGCTCTAGAAAAAGCGCAAGATGCTAGAGACAAACAAAAACAACAATTAGACTTGCAGCAAGAGCAGCTAGATAAACTCTCGCGTGAAGCGCAGGAGTACGACTCTGATCTTGCCAAAGCCAAGCAGAGCCTTGAGCAAGACTATTCAAGGATGATAAACGATCCTGATATAGACATTAGCCAAACCCAAAACGCCTACCAGGCAGCCTGGTCCAGTGTTAAACAAAATCAAAAAGCTCGATTGGAAGCAGAACAAAAAGCACAAGAGGTCAAGTTTACCTATGACCAAGCTCAGGCGAATGTAAGAAAAATTGAAGACAGTATTACAAGTTTGCTTGAAGACAAAAAACGCGCGCGCGTACAAAGGTTGAAAGCCGAGCTCAGTCAAACGCGCCAGGAAAAAGTTAGCTTTACCAATGTTTGTCAATCAAACATGACGATTGCCCAGTGTACAAACCAAACAGAAGAGCTCGCCTTACAAAAAGCGGTGAAACAATTTCAAAAAAACCTAGTCTCACAAGCCGCCGAAGCAAACTTAGTGAAGCGAAACATCAACAACGTATCTCTCAATATCCATGTACTACGCCATAAAACTCTCAGCTCTGGTTTTTATGATGGCATGCGCTTCAAAGCAGTAATGCAAGTTGAATTGGACGCCAGACCTGCGGAGAGCACCTCATGTAAGTTATTGGGCTTAGAGTCAAAATACTGTTTTGCACCGGGAACCTATGCAAATAAGCCTGGTAATCAACAAGAAGTGGCTTGGGTGAGCCTATCCATTCGCTCGAATCAATATAACGACCAAGTCTTTGTCGATGGCGTCTCTTACGGTAGCACACCTGTGGAAATCATGGTGCCAGTTGGCGAACATATGATCACCGTACAAAAAGACGGCTTCCGCTCATTCCATAGGGAGCTTAAAATACACTCAGATCATAACCTCCGCGCGGTATTAAGAGAAAAAGAAAACAGGCTCGTTGCTGGAAATGAGTTCGCCGATGCGCTTAAAGGGAAAACGAAAGCCCCAGATGTCGTGACCATTTTATCAGGTGAATATCTGGTTGGAGAAAATGCATCGAAACAAGTCAACCTTGATCATGCTTACGCAATTGGTGCGACGCCTGTTACGGTCACGCAATTTGAAAACTTCATTAACAAGACCAATTACCAAACTGACGCAGAGCTTAAAAATACCTGTACCACCGTTGAAGGCGCGGAAATTACCCCGATTGCGAAAAGCTATTGGCGAGACCCTGGTTTTAAACAGTACCCTAACTCCCCTGTAGTTTGTGTCAGTCGTAATGACGCCAATGCGTATGCTCGGTGGCTAAGTAATGAAACGGGCTTTAAATACCGTCTACCTTCGGAAGATGAGTGGGAAATAGCCGCTCTGGCAGGTAGCCATGACAATTATTGGTGGGGCAACAAGTTCGAGCCAGGAAAAGCCAATACGGGCTGGGGCGGCACACCTTGGTCGAATAAAAGCACCTCCCCCGTTAGTGCATTTGCTTCAAACCCACTTGGGCTATATGACATGGTTGGCAACGTTTGGCAGTGGACGACCGATAACCGAGGCTTAGCCAAAGGCGGCGCGTGGAATTTCTCTCCAGCTATGGCAGAAGCTTATCAAAGGCTGTTTATTGCACCGTCAGCCGCCGCAAACTATGTTGGCTTTCGAGTGGTTCGAGAAATTAATTAGTCCTGTTATTTTTGCAGATACAACAATGCCGCTACATCACATAGCGGCATTGTTGTATTGATTCCTACGGTGCTAGGCGCTCTATCTCCCAGTTTTCACCTTCTTTGATGTATAAAAATCTGTCATGCAATCGATTTTCTCCGCCCTGCCAAAATTCGACGCTGTCGTGACGTACTCGATAGCCCCCCCAAAAGCTGGGTATCGGCACCTCACCTTTTTCAAATTTTTTCTTCAGCTCTAGAAACTTACCTTCCAGTATACCTCGAGCTGAAATGCGACTACTTTGCTTACTGGCGATAGCAGCGATCTGGCTTTCTTTGGGTCGAGACGCAAAGTACTTCATATTTTCCATTGCTGTCAGCTTCTCAGCCGTACCGGTAATATGAACCTGCCTTTCTATTGGATTCCAAGGAAAGTGAATACTCACTTTACTATTTTCCTCAATGTGCTTTGCCTTACGACTTCCTAAATTTGTGTAGAAGACAAAGCCATCTTTACTGACGTCTTTTAGTAGCACAATACGTTGAAAAGGCTGCCCAGTTGAGTCGACCGTCGCCACGGTCATCGCTGTCGGATCGATAAGCTTTGCTGCAATAGCTTGCTGCATCCAAACATCGAACTGGTCAATGGGGTCGGTCTGTAAATCCTTTCTGCGCAGGCCGCCTCGGGTATACTCGCGGCGAATATCGGAAAGCTCCATCGTCACTCCTGAAAATTTTTTCCTCATTCTGCTACCAACTGAGACAGAACTCAAGAAATACCCACCTTCGAATTGATGTTCGTATCTGCAAGCAAGTTCTCTCCTTATTGTATACCCTAGCCTGTTCAAGGTGCAGAATTTCGACCAATGCTAAAACCCGAGATTAAGGAAAAGGGTGGCTGGAATACCCAAATTACTTCAAGATGCAGAATTCATTGTACTCGAGATGACTTTTTGTTAAAAAGCTCACTTTTGACGAAACCGACCAGTATACCGAAAATACGGAGTTAACTTTGAATATGAGACTGTTTGGCAGCTCCCTGATACTTGCAGGAACTGCCCTAGGCGCGGGAATGTTGGCCATTCCTATGGTGTTATCCCAATTTGGCTTTTATGCCAGTGCACTGTTGATGCTGTTTATTTTTTCAGGCACCACTTACTCTGCTTTGCTACTTGCAGAAGCGTGTACCAAAACTAAAGGGCATTGTGGAATGAGCACCATTGCTTATCTCACCCTTGGTTCAAAGTTTAAGCATTTTATTAACGCGCTTTTCTATTTACTGCTCATTTGTCTCATGATTGCTTATCTTTTGGGGGTTGGAGACCTATCTAACAAAATATTGTCGGGACTTGGCTTAAACGCTTCACCCACCATAAGCTACACAGCATTTTGCCTAGTAATGGGCGCCGTCGTGGCTTCTGGCACAAAACACATCGACAAGCTAAATCGTGCGCTGTTCATTGTTATGGTGCTCATGCTGTTTATTGTGATCGGCTATCTGTCGAGTGATATCCACCTAAATTATATCGACCAAGCAAGCCACTACTCTTTTCATGATGTCGTCAAATATAGTGCGGTAATCTTCACCAGTTTCGGTTCAATGGTCGTAATCCCTTCTCTGGTCAAATACAACGAGGGCGCAACACCCAAGCAAATTCGTAATATGGTTCTGCTAGGTGGGTTAATTCCTTTGGTATGCTACCTCGCTTGGCTATTTGCCATCATTGGTAACTTAGGTGTTCATGCTGTTAGCCAGTTTCACTCCATTTCAGAGCTAATTTCTTCATTCAGCGAAAACAAGCCGTTTATTAAGGAAGTCAGCTCTATATTCTCAGCGCTAGCTTTAGTTACCTCATTTTTGGGCGTTTCTATGGCGCTGTATGACCAAAATAAAGATGCGGTGTCTAGCAACACCTTACTATCGTATGCACTGACCTTTATCTTGCCCCTTGTGCTAACCAAACTGTTCGCGCACCAATTTGTTGGTATGCTGAGTTACGCGGGAATGGTCTTGGTTTTCTTAGCCGTGTGGGGCCCACTTGCAATGGTAGTCAAGCTACGCCAACCCGATTTTGTCTCGATCCAAGAGCGAGTGCAGTTAGAAGGCAGCTATACAGCTGGTGGCGGCAAAGTGGCACTTTTCGTTACTTTTACCTTTGGTGTGGTAGTCTTTATATCCTGGTTTATGAAGTAATCGTGCTCTGAAAATTTCTCAACTAGCCATATTCAAAGGGAGAGGTTCTATGAATCTCTCCCTTTTAGTACCAGTACATACGGTTACTGTATGGTTTTACTGTAACGTAAACTGGCAACCAACCCTATTGCGCCCAGAGCAAAATACAAAACCAAGTACATCAAGTTAGCGTGCAAAAAACCGCTTAACGGGTTTGCATCCAACAAAGCTTCGGAAGAAAGGTCAATGACTGTGCTGACAAATTGGCTTACTCCATAATAACCAAACAAAATGATCGGCATGAGTTTGACCACATAAATCCCGACAAACATCGTGATAATAGGAGAGCGAGTCTTTTGTGATACCGCAAGCGATATTGCCGCCATTGGTAGTAAAGCAATGGCAACCAATATCATTCTGGCCAGAAATTCAAACCAACCAAGCACAATGTGCGAAAATGACAGCGGCCCCAACAAGATACCATAACCTTGATTAGAAAACACTTTAACTAACCAAAAAAGCACTTCCGCCGCGAGCACAAACAAAGAACACATGAATGGAATCACCAACAACCCAAAAAGCAGTTTGATTAAATGCCGATGCAAGTCAGTCACTGGCATGCTGCGCCAAAACATCCAACTTCCTTCTTGCCTTTCTCTTAGTAAGGTTTTTGGAAAGTAAGTGCTCGACATAGCAATCGAAACGACACCAGCAATAGCAATTAACATATTGGTTAAACTCAATTCAAAGCCAGGAAAAGTGGCCATAGACCCATTACTGGTATAGCTAAATTGATACGAGAAGTGATCGGAGTTAGATAACATTGCCACCGCAATGAGCGCAGCGCAGACAAACAAAACTAATGGCGCAATAACGACCATCCTATCTTCTAACCACTCTTTCTCCAACATATGCAGCGTGGTTTTCATTGTGTTACTCCTTGTTGGAAAGCGAGAAAGATATCGGACAAAACCGCATCCCGCTTCGCCAAGATAGGCTCAAAGTGAGCGAGCTTGTTTGACTCGATGACCCATTCAGTGTGAGCTAGATGCGGCCTCGAATAGATGGGGTTGAGCGCTTGCTCTATCTGCGCAGAGTACTCGTTAGCCACATCGATGACCGCATATTTGTGCTTTAAATCCGACATAGGCTCGCTAAGCACAACTTGACCATTTTTTAAAATCAATACGTCCGTTAATAGTGATTCGATTTCATCCACTTCATGGCTGGCGATGATCAACGCTTTTTCAGACTGCTGGAACCAATGAAGCAGTTGCCGATAGAAGACATCTCGATACATAAGATCTAGACCTAATGTTGGCTCATCCAGCACAAGTATACGAACATCGGTGGAAAGAATGATGGCTAAATGCAGTTGTACCTTCATTCCTTTAGATAACGCACCCACCTTGCTTTTCAATGTTACTTTGGTATCCGCTAAAAGGCGCTTAGCATTCCCAATCTTAAAACTGGGATTAACGCCAGACGTATACTTTAATATCTGCTGTACGGTCATCCAGTTAGGCAAGTGGCTACCATCAGAAATGTAGGCTAACGACTTCATTACCTCTGCCCGTTTTGACAGTGGCTCCATCCCCATTATCTTGATATCACCTTGGTAATACTGCGCGCCAAGAAGGCTGTGAATGAGCGTCGATTTACCCGCACCATTGTGGCCCAACAGTCCCATAACCTGGCCAGCATGAAGCTGAAAGTTAACATTTTTTATCGCCCACTCTTCATGATTAGATGAATGTTTGTACTGCTTTGATACGCCGGAGGCCTCAACCAAAACGCTCATTCTGCTTCCCTTAACTATATGAAATTAACCCCATAGACTGACTTTCTCTCGCACTGAACAAGTGCAATGAATTCCCCCTTAAAACCGAGGGGAATTTGAATAAAGTACAACCTAAAGCTATTTTATCTATAGGCCTATTTTGAACGACAAGGAGTCTGGTTTGAAGAGCTTAAAGGTTATTTTCCTGGTCCAAGTAATCGCTGCCGTGGCAGTGGTATTGCTTATTTCGGCCTTTATCAAATATCAGAGCTTTAAGGACAACCTACAAACAGAGCTCAATCAAACTGTGAGTAACTCGACGCAGCGCTTGAGTATGAGCCTACCTAGGCTCATGTGGGATTTTGATTTAGACACCGCTCGTTCCACCATTTCGGCTGAGCTCAATACCCCGGACATCTCGGCCGTTCAAGTGCTCGATAATCAAGGTAGCCAAGTACTATTTCTTGGCCAGCAAAATGGTGAAGATGGCGAAGAGGCCAAAATCATCGACATTACAGATACGTCTTCTCTTGATGAAAACAAGTCCGTGACAGACAAGCTGATATTCGTCGAATACGAAGAGAAAAACGACGTGGGTAGCGTTGTTGTGTATTACAACACCAATGTGTTAGATGCCAAGCTAGCCAGCTCATTAAGGCTCAATATTATCGAGTTGGTGGTACTGGTGGTCATCATTAGCGTCGTTATCATTACTGTTTTAACCTTTACCGTGCTCAAACCCTTACAACAGCTCACCGAACGTATTGAGGCCCTATCTTCTGGCGAAGGCGACTTATCCAACAAAATTCAACAAGCGAAATACAAAGAATTTGATGCCATCACCAAAAGTATTAATAAGTTCACCGAGTCTTTGCGAGCCATCGTGGTTGATGTTACCGGCGCCTCACACACACTTGAGGACAAAGCGAGTCAAAATGGCGCAACCGCTAGAGATAATGCAGATAAGCTTGATAACCAAAAACATCAGCTCTCTACCGTAGCCGCCGCTGCAACAGAGTTGAACCAATCCGTTGTGGTGGTCGCCGATACAGCATCAGATACGGCTTCTCAAGCCAGCGAAGCGGCAACGCTAACCAATGGTGTCAATTCGACAATCGAGTCCTCATCACAAGAAATCTTCAACATGCGTGAAGAAATGAATCACGTTAATGCCGAGATGCATAAACTGATTGAAGAAGGGCAAAAAATCACTACCGTCTTAAATGTGATTAATGATATTTCAGAACAAACCAACCTACTTGCCCTCAATGCTGCCATCGAAGCGGCACGTGCTGGAGAACAAGGGCGCGGCTTCGCAGTGGTAGCAGATGAAGTGCGAAACCTAGCCGTCAAGACTAGTGAATCAACCGAGCAAATCCAGAAAAATATTCAAGCTCTGGATCAAGCGACCAAGTCCGTTGAAGACGAGCTAACACGAATCGCCACCATGCTAGAAAACACCGCTGAAAAAGTAGCAGATTCACAACACTCAGTAAAAGAGGTCCAAGAACTTATTAACCATATTTCCGAACGTAGTGGACAAATTTCTCATGCAACCGAAGAGCAAAGAATGGCGGTAGAAGAAATTAGCCAAGCCATTGTGGAAGCCTCCGATGCGTCAAACGAAGTATCCGCGGGCGCTGTTGAAAACAGCAACAATTCACAAAAAGTGCTAGAGCTAAGTAAGAGTATTGCCGAGCACATGTCCAAATTCCGCACTTAAGATTTCCATTTACCAGCCAATAACGACAAAACCCCGTATATGGGGTTTTGTCGTTATTGGCTGAGATTCAGAGCAGATTTGGGTTTAATGCCATGCGCCTTATTAGGTATTAGTTCTAACAAAAAATATCCTGAGTAAAAATTTGACGTCGAAAGACCATTTCATCACAGCAATAAAAGCTATTATATTTTAAATAATTAAGTTAAGTTTCATGCGAGTGACCTTTTACGTGCGTTTTTATATTTATCTCACCCATTGACTATTTGTAAGTAATTCTAAAATATATGTAATGAAAAACCGCTGGATATAGAACGCAATTCACCTTAGCCTAAATTAGTGCCCACTTATTATATTTCGGTACAAATCATCAACTCCCCCAGCTAGCTAAGGTGTCATATGGAGCAAATATTCCATCACGTTATAAACATTATCTTTCCCGTTTTGTTATGTATATTAGTTGGCTTCCTGCTTGGTAAATTCAACAAACCTTTTGATGTAAAATTCGTCACCAGTTTGCTAGCAAACGTTGGCTATCCCTCTCTTATACTTGCTCATCTAGTGGGTCAAAAAGTTGACTTAGATATATTTTTTAAAATGCTATTGTCTGGAGTCTGGGTGATTTTTATTTTTATCATATTGACTGCACTTTTATTGAAATCCACCAAGTTGTCTTTTCGAACCTACCTGTCTCCGCTTAGTTTAAGCAATGTCGGAAATATTGGTTTGCCAGTATGCGCGCTAGTTTATGGCCCACAAGGGCTCATTTATGGCCTTGCATTCGTTGTCGCAGTCACGGTTTTCAACTTCACTATAGGACGCTGGATTAGCTCTGGAACCTTCAGTTTAAAACAGCTTTTGACCAGCCCTGTTATTTATTCCGTTGTCATCTCCATAGTTATGCTATTAACAAAAACGCACTTCCCAAAACCCATTGCATCTGGTCTGGATATATTGAGTGGTTTAGCTATACCACTTATGTTGCTGACATTGGGGTATAGCATCTCAACAATGAAGCTTGGCAATATGGTGCTAGGAACCAATTTGGCACTCTATCACTTGATTGCCGCCGTATTTATCACATGGATATCACTACCAATTTTTGGCTTCGAAGGTGTCGCCCGTGGCGTGTTTATTTTAGAAGGCTTAATGCCTGTGGCGGCGAGTGCTTATTTGTGGGTCTCCATCTATCGAAAAGAAGATGCCTCGAGTGTTGCGAGTGTCATTTTGGTGTCTACAGTGATGACCATCGCTGTTATTCCAATCGCATTAACCTATTGGGTATAGTGAGGTTTCAATCTTGGCTCTGTAAAGATTCGATTAAAGATAGTATCTTGTTGGCAAAATTGATTGCATTCTTATCATTTGCTAGGCAGTCTTCTGCTTGACTAGGGATATAACCAGGAAATAAACAATGAAACTCATTAAGCCATTATCGTTTTTGTTAGCCATGGTCTTTAGCACCGTTGCGATGGCAAAAGTCACCATCACTGTTCCAGATACCGTTGAAATGTTAGCCGTAAACAGCGCCTCACCGGAATTAGAAGGAGGCATGTTTTCTGCCAATAAGACTCTTACCCTTCCAAATGGTGAAAACCAAATCGTGTTTAAGTATGCGCCCTACTTTGCCAAGGGTAAAGATAGAGTAACGGTAGAGAGCCAAGCGATCATTGCTAAATTTAATGCGAAAGATACCAAGCTAAATTTTGAGTTTTCTAAATTCAACTCGCTGAGCAAAGCGCAGAAAAACATCAATAGCTTGGAATGGAGCCTTGTTGACCAATCAGGTCATAAACTGGATATCCAACAAGACCGTTTAATTAAAAAAGGCATGCAAATTGGTCGAAACTACCCACAAGAAGCACAAAACTACAACACTAAGGGTGGAGTAGCTGCCATTGTAACGCCGTTGACGTTAACACAAAGGGCATTAAAACAAGGCGACCTCAAACAGATGCAAGGTAAAAATACAGCTGAAGAGATGCTGCACTTCTGGTACGCCAAAGCTGATGCCGCAACTAAAGCGCGATTCAAACACTATGTAGAGCAACATTAATCGCTAAGCATATTGAAGTAAGCTGTACACAAAAGAGCGAGACCAACTGTCTCGCTCTTTTAGTATCTAGACCCAAAGCAGCATTGCGATAGTGGTCAATACAATCACACAAGCAATATTCAGCACCAGCCCCACCTTCATCATTTCAATTTGCTTGATATGGCCGGTACCAAATACGATGGCGTTGGGCGGCGTTGCCACTGGAAGCATGAATGCACACGATGCAGCGACACCAATCAAAACCGAGATAATGACAGGTGAGATACCGAACGCTTCAGCAATCGTAGCAAAAATAGGAATAAGTAACGCTGCGCTGGCGGTATTACTGGCAAATTCGGTTAAGAACACAACAAATATGGCAACAACCAGAATTATTACAACCATCCCTAAGTTCGCAATCAAGCTACTCAATTGATGGGCTAAGAATACGCTGGCTCCCGTGGCCTTCAGTACGTTACTTAAACAAATACCGCCGCCAAACAGTATCAGTACTCCCCAATCAGCGGTTTTCTCGATGTCCTTCCAATGCACCACCCTTGTGAAGCTGACTAAGATGATCGCCCCTAATGCTATGATGGTATCGAATTTTGCGTAGCCTCCAATCATACTATTGATCGGTTTGCTGAATATCCACATAAGCACGGTCAAAGCGAATATAGCCAAAGTGAGCAACTTATTCTTATCCCACGCGATTGGCTCATGGCTAAGCTCAAACTGCCCCTTTAGATCCGGCTTGATTACCAGATAAAGAACCGCGATTGCGACGGGCAATAACACGATTGAAGTGGGTAAGCCAAATTTCATCCAATCGGTGAAGCTCAGCCCAACTTCAGCCGCCGCTATAGCATTGGGTGGGCTACCAACAACCGTGGCAATTCCACCGATACTGGCACTGTATGCCGTCCCGAGTAAAACGAAAACATACGTTTTGTGCCCACTTTCGGCATTCACTTTACTGAGCACTCCCAGAACTAACGGCAACATCATAGCCGTAGTGGCAGTATTACTGATCCACATCGACAAGGCCGCCGTAACCCCAAATAGCATGAAGACAGCGATGCTCATCCTGCCCTTTGCCATGACCAAGACTTTTTCCGCAATCACCTTATCTAACCCTTGCTTGTGCATCGCTGCAGCCAAGGCAAACCCACCTAGAAAGAGAAAAATAATAGAATTGGCAAAGTTGTTAAGCGCTGTTTGGGTGTCGAAAACACCAAACATTACCGCCATGATCGGGACTAAAATCGCCGTAATCGTTACGTGTAAGGCTTCGGTTAACCACAATATGGCGATAAATATCAACATGCTCAAACCTAGTACAACCTTAGGTTCAAATGGCAGCATATTGTAAAGCAACAAAAATAGTAGAATATCTGCGATAACAATTAGACTTTTTCGATTGAATAAGCGCTCTCGCTTATCAGAGGGAAGCGGCAGATCATCATTTCTTTTCATTAAAACGGTTCCTTATTCTACGACATCACACATCTCACTCGGTGCTTTACCCAATGAGCCTTGGCTTCAATAGCACCGTCACCCATGTTCACACGCATTAGCCATTGAGAATAATTTGCTAAGAAAAAACGTTAGCCAAATCAATATCTACAGACTCTTGGCCTTATGGCTGCGTGACTTTAAGATTCGAATTTCGGGGAAGATAGATATGGGTGACAGCGCTAGGCAGGGATGTATCGCATTGAGAAATCCAGTAATATGCAGGCTTCTGGCAAGGTCTTCGGCTACACAGCTAAACTAAATGGGTCGCATCTATGAGTGTTTTACAACAACTGTCTTTTTCCATCTCCATTACAGGCCCAATTTGCTTGATGTTGTTTTTGGGGATTTACCTAAAAAAAATTGGCTTGGTCAATGAAAACTTCATTGATGTAGGCTCAAAACTGGTTTTTCAAATCACCCTACCCATCATGCTTTTTTTGAGCATTATCACCTCCAAGCTCGATTTCTCGGGTAGCGGCACGCTGATAGCCTATGGTTTGGTCGCCAATATTCTCTTTTTTGTGTTCATGACCCTCATTACAAAAAAGATATACCCAAACCAGAAAGATCAAGGTGTCCTTATTCAAGGGGCCTATCGCGCCAATACGGGGATTATCGGGTTAGCGTACGTCATTAATACCTTTGGCCATTCCAGTATCGCGATTGCCGCTATCTACGTCGCCAGTACCACACTGCTCTACAATGTTCTTGCTGTCATCGCTTTGTCTCCAGCCAGCAACCAATCAGGAAATCAAGCCATATCAGTGATCTTCAAAACACTGACTAAAAATCCGCTGATTCAAGCCATTTTACTTGGCTTAGTGGTATACGCGTTTGCTATCCCAATACCAGAAGTTGCGGTGAAAGCGGGCCATTATTTTGCCAATATGACCCTGCCCTTGGCACTACTTTGCACGGGCGGATCGTTAGATTTACGTTCCTTGAAACACGAAATCATGCCCGCCTGGTATGCCACTTTTTTCCGGCTCGTGGTGTGCCCACTTCTGTTGACCGCAGGAGGATATATTCTTGGGTTTAGAGGGTTAGAGCTAGGGATCATTTATCTAATGAGTTCAGGCCCAGCGGCGGCGGCAAGCTATGTGATGGCACGCTCTATGGGTGGCAATGCGAAGTTGGCGGCCAATATCATTGCACTGACGACCTTTATGTCTTTAATTACCACGACGGTTGGCATTTTTATTTTGTCGAGCATGAAAGTCATTTAAGGGATAACATCGGTTATCCCCATATCTCGACCGTTAGGATGCTCCCCAGGAGCTTACTTATAGGCTCCTGCCGCATAGTGCAGCTCATAGCTGTGGCTGTATAGCTCAAGAATATTGCCAAATGGGTCTTCCATGTAAATCATACGATAAGGCTTTTCACCCGGGTAATAATAACGCGGCGCTTTCATGCGTTTCTTACCCCCTGCCGCAACGATTTTTTCAGCCAGCTCTTCCACATTTGGGTCTTGCACACAAAAGTGGAAAATGCCCGTTTTCCAGTATTCGAAGTTATCATCTGGGTTTTGTTGATTTTTAAACTCAAACAACTCGACGCCAATGCGGTCCCCAGTGGATAAATGTGCGATACGAAAACGCTCCCAGCCAGCACCAAAAACGTCTGTGCACATTTCACCTATCGCCGAATCATCTTCAATAACTTCAGTAGGCTCCATAATTAAGTACCAGCCTAATACTTGAGTATAAAACTTTACCGCCGCTTCTAAATCAGGGACTGAAATACCAATATGAGAAAACGTTCTCGGATAGGGTTGTGGGATTGGATTAGACATTGTTCACCTCTTTCATTCATCAGTTTGAGCCGTGCCGTTAAGCCGTTAGCTCATTGGTTAAGGTGACTATACGTAGAGTGGACATAGTTTAGAAATTATCATATTTTCTTATTATGATAATTTTTTGTTATATATAGAGCGTTTCATGTTCAATCCAATATGGCTCAATACATTTAAAACCCTAGTAGAAATTGGTCATTTCACGCAGACGGCAGAAAAACTGTACATGACTCAACCAGGCGTGAGTCAACACATCAAAAAGCTAGAGCAAGCGTGTGGTCATGTGTTAATGAAGAGACAGAAGAAAGGGTTCGAGTTAACCGAACAAGGCAGAATTATCTATCAATACGTATTGGATCAAGAAAAAGCCCAAGCGCATTTACTAGACCAGCTAAACTTTGACGACCCGTATTCTGGCTCATGTCTTCTTTCTTGCTCAGGAGCCCTAACGTTGAAATTGTACCCACAACTGATAGAGCTACAAAAAGTTCACACTGAACTCAACGTTTACCTTGAGGCCGCGCCAAATCATCAAATATTGGCAGACGTACATTCAGGCCAAATCGACATAGGGATTGTCACTCATATTCCCAATAAGAATTTGTATCAACATCACCTTTTAGGTTATGAAGAACTGTGCTTAGTTCTGCCTAAAGCCTATCAAAATAAACAATTGTCAGCGCAGCTGTTGTCTCAAATTGGCCTTATCGATCACCCAGATGGAAAGCATTACCTCTCGCTCTATTTCGGCATGTGTGGAAATGAAGAGCTTAGCAATATCAATGTAGAGGATATCCCTAACGCAGGTTACATCAATCAGCTCCATCAGATCTTACTGCCAGTATCAAAAGGGCTAGGATTTACCGTGCTACCCATTAGCGCGATAGAAGCGTTTCCAGGTCAAGCAAAGTTACATTTAGCCAAAGCCCCAAAGCGCGTAAAGGAGCCGCTGTACCTTATTCAGCAGCGTCATAGAGCATTGCCTAAACGTTACGATTGTATTTTATCCATACTTGATTCAGTGCTTTCGAGCGAGATCTCGGGCTAATATCAAAGCTAAACCAAAGACCTGTAAGAACAAGCCAATGTTTTTATACCAAGCAATTTTCTCGTTCAGTTTCAGCACACGCTCAGAAATGGATAAGTTTTCCAGATAGTAGTCATCAATTCTATCCCTTAGACCTTGCTGAGCTTGGTTGATTAACCTCATAATTTGCCCGAGGTTGTCATGGCTAATGTCAGGGACAGGCTGACCTACCCAGTGACGAAGCTGATTTTGTACAGCTTCTTGCAGCATTTGCGAGACCTTTTCTGTATATACCGCCTGGATATGCAAAAGCACGGCTTCTCTTTTCCTTTCCAAGGTTTCCACACTGTTCCAGGCAAGCTGAATAGAATACTGGTTTTGTTGCTTTGATTCGTTAAGCTTTTCAATATCCTCACTTAATTTATCCAGCACTATGCTAGACATCACGATAGCCAACACATTCAGTATCAAGCCAATCAGAACGAGCAACCAAGGCTGGGGAAGACGTACCATCATCGAACACCGCGACTTAGAGCAAAGGTACGTAAATCAAGTTGAGGATGATAAGGCCAATAATACAGACAAAGGTTATTTTCATCCCACGGACACGTCCTTTAAAATCTTCATTAAGTATCGCGTTAGCATGGATCCATCGGCCAAAGAAAAACACGGTCCCAAACAGGTGAATAAGCAACGCACCAGCACCGTTATGCTCGGCTAAGCCAAGTAGAATAAGCGTAATGGGGATATAATCTGCGGCATTACTTTGCGCGCTTCTGGCAATCGTGAGCTCATCAACACCCCCATCAGAATAAGGCACCTTGGCCGATTTTCTTAGATTAATGACTTTTAGCGATAACCAAAGCATTAATCCCGCCAACACTGACGCATAAAGAGCAGTAACCATGTGATTTTACCCAAAAACTAAAGCTATCTAATTAGTGTAGAGACTCAATCACGCTGGGGACAAGAACAAGATATTCAAAGCTTGAGATAGCTTGGGTATATCAATGTAAAAAGTCCGATTCACACTGTAAATCGGACTTTGCTTTACTGAGCATTAATCAGCATTAACTCAGCTTATAAAATAGCGTCGAAAGTGGCGGTAGTTTAATCTGCAAAGACTGCGCTAAACCTTCACTTTCCATCGCTTCAGACTGAGCGACCGACACAACGTCATAATGACTGCCATGATATTTTTCATCGTCGGTACAGAGTAGCAGTTGGTAGCTCCCACTATGTGGCACACCTAAACGAAAGCGCTCATGGGGGACTGGCGTGAAATTAGTAATCACCAATATGCGCTCACCGCTAGCACTTATCCGCTCATGAGCCAACACACTCGCATCAGCGGCATCTTGCAGGCGCCATTCAAAGCCGCTAGGCTCACTGTCCAAATCGAACAAAGCAGGCTCGCGACGATACAAATGGTTGAGGTCTCGCGTCAGCGATTGAATACCTTGATGTCGTTCAAAATCAAGTAAAAACCATTGAAGCTGGCTATCATGATCCCACTCACCCGTTTGGCCAAACTCCGTTCCCATAAAGTTGAGCTTTTTGCCAGGTTGGCCGTACATATACCCCATGTAAGCTCTCAAGTTAGCGGTTTGTTGCCACTCATCTCCCGGCATTTTGTTGTGTATGGAGCGCTTACCGTAAACCACTTCATCATGGGAAAGAGACAATACGTAATTTTCACTATGGGCATAAATTAACGGAAAGGTAATCGTGTTGTGATGGTATTTTCGGTGAACCGGATCTTCTTTGATGTAGGAAAGGCTGTCGTGCATCCAGCCCATATTCCATTTGAAGCCAAAGCCTAGCCCACCTAAAAATGTCGGTTGCGAGACCCCTGGGAATGCCGTCGATTCCTCTGCAATGGTCATCGCATTAGGAAAATGCCGATACACTTCCTCGTTCATCCATTTGAGCGTGGAAATCGCATCATAATTTTCATTGCCGCCATCCACATTAGGTAACCATTGATCATGGCTACGTGAATAATCAAGATACAGCATCGACGCCACCGCATCGACACGAATCCCATCAATGTGAAATTGATCGAACCAATACAACGCGTTAGAGATCAAAAAGCGTCGAACATGCTCTTTACCAAGATCGTAGATGAACGAGTTCCAATCTTGATGCCACCCTCTTCGAGGATCCGGATCATGATAAAGAGGCGTACCATCAAAGTTAGCTAACCCATGATCGTCGGAAGGAAAATGTGCAGGTACCCAGTCCAATACCACCCCTATCCCAGCCTGATGGCAAGTATCGACGAAATATTTAAAGTCATCTGGCGCGCCAAAGCGGCTGGTGGGCGCAAATAATCCAACGGGCTGATAGCCCCACGATCCATAAAATGGGTATTCGGACACCGGCATCAGCTCCACATGACTGTATCCGAGATCGCACAGATATGGCACCAGCTGATCGGCAAGATCCCTATAATTTAAAAACTGTCCGTGTTCATCCCGACGCCAAGATCCTGCATGAAGTTCATAAAAAGACAAAGCTTCTTTGCGCTTTTCGGTTACTGGTCGAGATTGCCACTTGCCGTCTTGCCATTGATATCGAGAGTGATCATAAGTCACTGAAGCAAAAGAAGGATGTTGCTCAGCAAAAAAGCCCCAAGGATCAGCTTTGTGTGGTAAACCCTCACCATTTGGCCCTTTCATTTCAAACTTGTATTTTGAGCCTTCAGGTAAGTTTGGTACAAACAAACCCCAGATGCCGTAATCTAGCCGCTGCATTGGCTGGCGTCTGCCATCCCACTGGTTAAACTCTCCCACTAAGCTGCATGCCGTCGCATTTGGAGCATAAACCAAAAAACGGGTGCCTGAGACACGCTTGCCATCTCGCTCTAACGTCACAAATTGCGCACCCATTTGTCGGTACATCTGGATGGGTGTGTGAAGATCTTCATACTCAGCATAAATGGAATGGTATTGGTAAGGATCATCAATCACTTGTTCGCCACTAGGCCACTCTACCATCAGCCTATAATGACAAAACCGAAGATCTTGGTTGCCCTTTAAAACAAAACCTGACTCTCCTTCTCGTGTCATTGGAATCGCTGGCTGACCTTCAATCAACAAACTCACTGAGTTCGCGCCCGGCATCCAAACACGCAAAGCCGTATGCTCATCTTGGATGTAGGGACCCAAGAATCCAAATGGGTCAGAATATGCAGCCTGTGAAAGTTGGTTATACACCTGCGATTTTTTGTCTTTCACTATCGTTTTCAACCTTATTTCTCCCTAACCAAACTCTCAATAATTATCCTACTCTATTACCTGTAATTCACTTACTATGCAACATAAGGAGTAAGAAAAAGACCTGCAGACATGCAGGTCAGAACATATAAACACCTAGGCACCAGCCAGCTAGTTGCCAGCATTACGACGGACTTGAGTTAACTTTTCGGTCAACCGATTCACACTATCACGAGTAAATAATTCATCTAAATTGACGGTTAATTTGCGTCGCCAATTCGGGTACTCGTCAACCGTGCCTGGAATATTGACGGGTTTGTCCATCTCCAGCCAATCTTCCAGTTGCACACTTAGTAGAGCGGAAGCCCCCGCGGCTACATGCACTTGTAGAGCCTCACTTAAGCTGCTGTCCATTGCCACCTGAGTGGCATCTTTTCCAACATGCTCAGGCAAATAACCATGCCAAGCGACAGAGTCTAGAATCGCTTGTTTGCAAGCCAACCTATCGTCAAAAAGACGTTTCAGTTGCAGTTCATCTGGATACAGGCCAAGCTCTTTACCCATCTTAAGATCATCGCAATGCCAGAACCCTCGGAGTGTTGGCATATCATGGGTACAGATTGTGGCCATTGACTGCGATTTATAATGTTTGGGAGAAATATAGCCACCATCGGTGCTTGAACGCTCAAAGAAAAACACCTTATAGGAGTGAATACCGGCTTGGCTCAATTCATCAACAATTTCATCAGGAACCGTCCCTAAGTCCTCACCGATAATACTGCATTGCGAGCGATGGGATTCTAGAGCCAAGATGGATAACATGTCCTTTACAGGGTAATTCACATAGGCCCCTTCGGCTGCACTGTCTTCTTTAGGCACCCACCACAGGCGCATTAGGCCTAGCACATGGTCAATACGTAGCGCACCGCAGTGACGCATGTTGGCGCGCAACAATTTAATGTATGCGTCATACGCCGATGCATGTAGCGATTGAGGATTTAACGGTGGTAGTCCCCAGTTTTGTCCGAGCGGCCCAAGGATATCAGGAGGCGCACCTGTGCTGGCCTCCATCACTAGGTTTCCTTCGTCAGCCCACGCTTCAGAGCCAGAGTCCGATACACCGACCGCAAGATCTCGATACAAACCTATCGCCATTTCTTTTTGTTTGGCCAGTACCTGAACTTCATTGACCTGACAGTCTGCCACCCACTGCAGATACATATACAAATTGACTTCTTCTTCATGCTGCTCAATAAACTTACGTACCGCACGTGTATCAAATCGTCGATATTGTTCAGGAAACGCAGGCCAGCCCCAAACATTGGAAAGATCTTCACTCAATTGAGCATGCAGTGCATCAAACGCAGCTTGTATAAGTAAGCTCTCACCACCTTGTTCGACAAAATTTAGGTACGATTGAGCCCTTTGTGAGTTTTCAACCAAGTGACGCTGTTTAAACTCCTGATATAAAAGAGGCAGCACACTCATTTTCAAAGCAGACACTTCTGAGTAGTTGACCCAGTGGCTTTCCCTAGCCTTTTGCAAGCGCTGCTGGAATGGCAAGCTGCCTACCATTTGCTGAGCCTGCTTACTCAATGAAAACTCGGGCACTGAGCTGACATCGATATACATAATATTCAGCCACTGACGTGAAGATGGGCTATAGGGACTCGCCGCTTCTGGATTGGCAGGGAAAAGCGCATGAATCGGGTTCAAGCCAACAAAGTTTCCACCACGAGAAGCGATTTCTGACACGAGTTGTTTTAAATCGCCAAAATCGCCAATACCCCAATTGTGTTGAGTCCTTAGGGTATACAGCTGAATACTTGGCCCCCATAGTTTCTGGCCATTGAGCAAAGCTTCCTGCTTAAAACACGCATCTGGCGTGCAAATGATCGCCATTTTGTAAGGGGATTTTCGCCTTTTTCTCAATACTTCGAGCTGGTGATAGCCATAAGGTAAAGACGTGGAAATAGAAAACACCAAGGGCCCACCATTGGCTCTGTCGTCTCGAACAATTTGCGATTGTAAATAGCCTTCTAACACGTCCCCTTGCTCAGTGTGAAGCCGCCAACTAAAGTCACTTTCTCTGGCACTCACGCCCAACTGGAGCGCAATCTCTACCGGTTGCCCTTGTTGCAGCACCAGCACAGGCTCGAGCACTTCGCTTTTGTGCTTTTTGTCGACCGACTTGGAGAGCGCTTCTTCACTTTCAGAATCGTACCCCATTGCAGATAATAGTTTGATAATCGTGGAGTCCTTAACCGACGTATCTTCTCCCCAAGCACTGATATAGTGCTGGGAGATACCGGCTATATTCGCCACCTCTTTTACGTAATTCTCATTGATCATTGAACTCTCCGGCTAAATTTCGTGAAATAATATTGAATGCAGTTTCGACGCGGTCGATCTTCGATAGAAAATAGGATCGTCACTCATCGTTTTACCTGCTCTAATTTCCAGATGTTGTTCACATAATCGAGAATACTGCGGTCAGAGCTAAACTTACCCACCAAAGCCGTATTCAAAATCGCTTTTTTCGCCCAGCCTGATTTATCCTTGTATTGCTGATCAATCGCTTCGTGAGCCTTAACATAAGATTCAAAGTCCGCCAGACATAGGTAAGGATCGCCGCCATCCAACAAGCTATCAAATATTGCGCTGAGTTTACCCGGCTCTCCGGGTGTGAACTCGTCACTCAATAACAGATCAAGCGAGGCTTTAAGCAAAGGATCTGAATGATAATAATCAAACGGGTTGTATCCTGAACCTTTCAACGATTCCACTTCATCCACATCTAAACCAAAGATATAAATGTTGTCGTCGCCAACTTCTTGCCTGATTTCCACGTTAGCGCCATCCATAGTGCCAATGGTTAACGCTCCATTAAGCGCCATTTTCATATTCCCCGTACCTGACGCTTCCTTACCTGCGGTTGAGATTTGCTCAGATACGTCAGCAGCAGGAATGATAATTTCTGCCACACTGACTCGGTAGTCGGGAATAAACACGACTTTCAACTTGTTACCGATTCTAGGATCGTGATTGACCTTGTCAGCAATTTTGTTGATCGCGTAGATAATTTCTTTAGCAAGATAATAGCCCGGCGCAGCCTTAGCGGCGAAAAACACCACTCTTGGCTCCATCTCAAAATCAGGATCATGGACTAGGCGATGATACATAGACAAAATATGTAAAACATTCAGGTGCTGTCTTTTGTATTCATGCAGCCGCTTGATTTGAACATCAAAAATGGCGTGAACATCTAGCTCGAGGTCCAGATTTTCTGCTACCCAGTTTGCTAGACGCTGTTTATTATTGTGTTTGACTTGCATAAATGCCGCCTGGAAGTCTTTGTCTTCCGCGTAAGCGGCCACCTCCTCCAACTGATCGAGATGCGTCGGCCATTGACAGCCAATCTTCTCCGATATCAAGTCAGACAGCTCTGGGTTGCAAAACATTAGCCAACGCCTTGGGGTGATGCCGTTCGTCACGTTTTGCAACTTACCGGGGTAAAGCTCATCGAACTCAGGAAACAGATCACGCTTCACCAATTGCGAGTGCAGCGCTGCCACACCATTTACCGCATAAGAGCCCACCACACATAGATTGGCCATTCGAACCATTCGATGGAACCCTTCTTGAATAATAGAGAGCTTACGTTGTTTCTCGACGTCTCCCGGCCATTTTTCTTTCACTTCCTTCAAAAATAAATAGTTAATTTGATAGATGATTTCCATATGACGCGGAAGCAGGCGTTGAATCAAGGATTCATCCCAGGTTTCCAAGGCTTCTGGCAATAGGGTGTGATTGGTGTAGGCAAAGGTCTTGGAACAAATCGCCCACGCTTCCTCCCACTCCATTTCCTTTTCATCAATAAGAATGCGCATCAGCTCGGGAATTGAGATGGTGGGGTGCGTATCATTGAGCTGAATCGTCTCGTATTTTGGTAAGGACGCGAGCGTATGACCAGCTTCTTCATGACGACGTAGAATGTCGCGAATAGAGGCAGCGCTATGGAAATACTGCTGCATCAAGCGCAGTGTTTTACCTTTTTCATGGTTGTCGTTGGGATACAATACCTTGGTAATGTTACCGGCATCGATAAGCGAGTGCTGCGCTTCAAAATAATTGCCGTTATTAAAACTTTCCAGTGAAAATGGCGCAATGGCTTGGCATTCCCACAACCTTAACGGATAAACCGTATTACTTTGATAGCCAACAACCGGCATGTCCCAGGGCATGGCTTTGACTGTCATCCCCGGAGCCCAACGACGCCTATCTCGTCCACCCTCTTGGTAGGTTTCAACATGGCCGTAGAAACCGATTTCCTGAGCCAAGTCAGGACGGGCAATTTCCCATGGGTAACCTTCAACACCTCGCCAGGCATCAGGCGTTTCCACTTGATGTCCCTGCTCGAACGATTGCTTAAATAATCCATATTCATAATGCAAGCCATAACCCACACTGGGAAATTCTTGCGCAGCGAGAGAATCCATAAAACAAGCCGCTAATCGACCTAACCCCCCATTGCCCAAGGAAGGATCGCGCTCTTCTTCCAACAAATCCGTTAAGCTCTGACCCAATTCATCCATTGCCTCAGACACTTGTTGATAAATCCCCTTACTAATAAGGTTATTACCAGTAAGGCGACCAATTAGATATTCAAGAGAGAGGTAATTAACGCTCTTCGCGCTTTTAATTCTTTCGTCTTGCTCAGTGCACAGTAAGTCACACGTGGTTAACTCAGCAAGTGCGGTTCCCATCGCGAGAAACCATGAATGCGTGTCTGCTTTTTCAACGGTCGTGGCATAGGTTACGTACAAGTGTTTTTTTACACTATCTTGAAAAGCGCCCTTATCAAATGTTGATTTATTCACAGGTTTCATCCCCCCTTCCCTTGTTCTTTGGCGTACACTTTTACACGGTTGTCCATCGTGACGCGTCCTAGCAAGTGTTTCATCCTCCTTGCGGGGTAGGAGTAAGGCTGAACTTAAGGGCGTAGAATGTAATCTAGCGTTCGCATACCGTGGTTTGACTCACTCAGCGATAATATTATTCACCCGCAACATAAAGCTGTATCTTTACATACACTTAGAAAGATAACTGCCCAATACTAGTGCTACCTTTTTGGGAATCTGTTAATTAATGAGATATTTATCACATTCAAAAGGCGTAGGAGCATTAGAATGTAAACTCCTCGATGCACTGCGCCTCATCGCTTACTGATTCGCAGGCTGACCAATTAATTGACAGGGATAGCTCTATACCATGTGGATTCCATCTAAGCTGACTCGCCCCAATGTTTCCCATCACGCTATCGTACGCTTAAGAGTTCTCGGTTGCTTACAACACGCCAAGTTTGCCAAGCTTGTTCTGTTTGTGGCCCCAGCAGGCTACGGCAAAACAACGGCCGCCTCTATGTGGCTAGCAGATAAGCTCAACATAGGTTGGTATAGTATTGATGAAAACGACAACACGCCCCACCACTTTATTAGCTACTTTCTGCGCGCACTAAACAACGCCACACGCAACAGCTGCCGCAAAGCGCTTTCAGTTGCCGAGAAGCGCCAGTTTTCATCGTTACACTCTCTCTTCGCTGACGTGCTCGCGAGCTTGGTCAATTTTCGTGAGGAGTGCTATATCGCTATCGACGACTTTCACTGGATAGATAACGATGAAATCACTGAGTCCCTGCGCTTTTTTTTAAAACACTTGCCTAGCAATATTACCCTGGTCATCACCAGTCGTACGATCCCTGCTCTGGGCATCGCAAACTTACGCGTTCGCGACCAAGTGATAGAAATCGACACTGAACAGCTTGCTTTTGATACGAAAGAAACGGTGAAATTCTTTAGTCAAAAGAACAAGACTCACGTGGAACAACATGACGCGGAAAGTCTCAATAGCTACGTGGAAGGATGGCCCTGCGCATTACAACTCGTCGCTCTGCAGTTTCATCATGACAACCGAAGCCTGAAGCAAGCGACGGACTCCATCAGTAGTTTCAATCATGAACACCTATGGGACTATTTGGCAGAAGAAGCCTTTTGCCTACTCGATGAAGAAACGAAAATGTTCCTGATGCAATGCGCGGTACTCGATCACTTTAACGACGAGCTAGCTCAAGCCTTAACTGGCCACGATGATGCGTTGAGCCGTATCGAACTTTTGCATCGTTCCGGAATGTTTATCCAACGACTAGAAGGAGATCGTCATTGGTATAAGTTCCATAACCTATTTGTGGAATTTCTTTCTCACCAGCGCAGAACGCTAATGCCGCTCAACGAGGCCATTCTGCACAAAAAGGCGTGTCAAGCATGGTTAAAGCAACATACACCCATTGAGGCCTTAAAACATGCCAGGCAAGCGAATGATAGTGAACTCATCGCACAAGTATTGCATCAATATGGCTGGGATCTGTTTAACAATGGGGAGCTGTCGAATGTTGAGATGGCCATCGAGCATTTAGACGATGATCATTTGTATAAACATCCGCAGCTTTGTTTATTGCGAGCCTGGCTGGCACAAAGTCAGCATAAATATGAAGAAGTGGGTGCCCTGCTTCATACTACCGACCTTGCCATGTCTCGGCTTAATATCGATTTATCCACCATGCTGCAAGGTGAATTTAACGCGTTGAAAGCTCAAGTCGCGATCAACCAAAATGACCCTGAAAAAGCATTGCAGCTTGCGGAGCTTGCACTCAGCCAAGTCGATCAAACCAGCTTTCACAGTAGAATTGTCGCAACTTCGGTCATTGCTGAGGTTCATCATGTGCTAGGCAACCTTGACCGTGCGCTGCCGATGATGCAGCAAACCGAAAAACTCGCTCGTCAGTATCAAGTGTATCATCACGCCCTATGGGCGATTATCCAGCAAAGCGAAATTCTGTTTGCTCAAGGCTATGCCCAAGCATCGTATGATATCCAAGACAGTGGATTCAAGCTGATAGACGATCACCAGTTACACCAAATCCCTTTGCACGAATTCTTACTTCGTCTTAGGGCGCAAATATTATGGAGCTGGAATCGTCTGGAAGAGGCCGAAAGTTGTGCCATAAAAGGCATTGCCGCACTGGGTCATCAATTGGAAAGCAAACACCTGCACTGTTATTCTTTACTCGCTCGCATCGCTTTGCGGCGCGGAGAATTAGATAGAGCAAAAGGATTTATCGCCAGGATTGAAACATTGCTCAATGAATCAAGCTACCATGTGGACTGGACGGCCAACGCCTCGATGTCACTACTTCTTTATTGGCAGCATACTGATGACACCCACTCAATACAACGGTGGCTTGAGAGCGCCACACGCCCCGAAAAGGCAAGTAACCACTTTTTGCAGTTGCAATGGCGAAACATCGTAAGAGCCCATGTGAGTCTCGGCCAAGTCGAGCAAGCGCAGAAGTGGCTAAATTGGATGCAAGACCAGTCAGGCGAAAAATACCTAGTCACCGATAGCAATAAAAACTTGCTCATGTCTGCCTTAATCTCAGATGCTCAAAGCAATCGTGCTGCCGCGAAAGCTCAGTTACTAGAAGCGCTTAAAATGTCCAACCAAACAGGGATATTGGGTTATTTTTTAATGGATGGCACTCATCTTCAACCCGTACTCAATGAGCTGTTAGAGAGTGATTCAATAGGAGAGCTTGAGCAGCATAAAATCAAACTGTTACTCAAAGAGATTGCCTTATTGAATCGAAGTAACAATGTACATTTCAGCCAAGAGTTTGTAGAAAAACTAATCAAGCACACCGATACGCCCGAACTGGTGAGAACGAGCCCCCTTACACAAAGGGAGTGGCAAGTACTTGGACTTATTTATTCAGGCTTTAGCAATGAACAGATCGCTGGTGAACTTGGTGTTGCTGGCACGACCATCAAAACACACATTCGTAATGTCTATCAAAAGCTAAATATTGCTAATCGTAAAGAAGCCATAAAAACCGCGGAGAGTTTTGTTCAGCTGATTGGCTATTAAGGAAGAGAGCTCGCCATTATGCGTGCAAACACATCGTTATTTACAATGTAAATTAACCCTAGCCGAGCATGTCGCTCGGCTAGTGATTTCCAACTAGATCTCAGCGTTATGATAGACCTGCTGAACATCATCACACTCGTCTAACATATCAAGAAACTTTTGGAACTTCTCAGCATCTTCGCCTTGAATCTGAGTATGTGTTTGAGGAACAAACGTGATTTCTTCAACGTCCAACACTAACTCTGGGAAATCGTTGTTTAACGCCGTTTTCGCTTTGAAAAACTCGGTATGTGGGGCAAATACAGTGATTACTCCATCTTCTAGCTCGATATCGGTAACATCGACGTCAGCCATCATCAATGCTTCTAAGACCGCTTCTTCGTCATTACCTTTAAACTGAAACACCGCATTGTGATCAAACATGTGCGCCGTCGTGCCTGGGCTACCGATTTTCGCACCCGTTTTCACAAAGCATTGGCGAACGTCTTGGAAAGTACGATTGCCGTTGTCAGTAAGGCAATCGACGATGACACTTGCACCACCAGGAGAAAACCCTTCATAGCGAGCAGGCTGATAATCTTCGCCCCCTCCCCCACTGGCTTTGTCTAAAGCTTTATCGATGACATGGCCTGGAACCTGATCTTTCTTCGCTTTTGCGATGAGATGTTTTAAAGACAGGTTGGTGTCTGGGTCAGAACCACCATTCTTAGCACAAACATAGATTTCTTTGCCATATTTGGAATAGACTTTAATTTTAGCGCCTTGGGTTTTCGCCATAGAGGCTTTGCGCACTTCAAAACTTCTTCCCATTTGGGTGTTCTCTCTTGTTCAATTTAACGTTAAGGAAATGAGATGAGCGAATGATGAACTCCGATTACGGTAGTTAAACGCCCATTTCCTTCTTGTACTTATCAACGCTAGTTTGGAACCACTGCTTTTCTTGTTCATCAACAATCTTATTGAGCGTGTCCGAAATCGCGTCATGTGTCGATTCACCTCGTTTGATTTGCCAGATCAAATAGGCCGCCTGTTTATCAAGCTCAACTCTGTTTTTCTCTTGTTTCGGCAATAATGAAAGATTGATCGACATAGCACATGCTCAACGCTGAAAATACTGGCTCAGAAATATATCATACGAGAAAGGAAACGACAGTACTTTATACCCAAATTAAAAAGGGTGGCAACGGCCACCCAATCAAAAAAAATATTGCGACTTTTAGTGAAACAACCCTAACTCTCTGGCTTCTTCAATCGTTAGTCCACTTTCTCGGATCTCTTTCATCGCTTCTATACGACGACGAGCTTCCGCTGACTTAACGTTTTCTGCTGATTGTTGGGCCGCTTCTTGTTCCTCTTCCGTAAGGTCCCATTTATTTGCAATATTCGTCATTTCATCATGGTCGATAGAATTAATAGACATTATTACCTCCGAAAACCACGTAGGGACAAATAATCTGTAGCAAAGCTTAATTTCTTTGTTAAGCAGTATAGTCCCATTCTGTGAACTAGTTTTCGCTTATGAAATCAAACTTACATTTTACGTTTTGCCACTTTACATAATTTCCGAAACCGACATATATTTAAGGGATAAGTAAATTTTAATGCCTCTCCCACCTCACCAATGCAGCCCACTGACGAGTACACTTTCCCATGATCATGCTTCTGGAACTCTGATCATGATGGTCATCCGAAATAAAGTTAACTGAGGTTGAGTAATAAGGGGAAATATCGAATTTTGCTAATTTGGAGATAAAAAAAGCGAGCCCACACGAGCTCGCATCAGAATTCGAATCAATAAAATTAGCCATTATTCTAAAATCAATAGAAAAGGCAAAAGGTTGTCTATTCGGGATAGGATCCTAAGGCAAACGTTTACGTGTTCTGTCATTTAAATGTCAAAGTATTGTAGGTATTTCTCCTAGCTATAGTTTTTCACTACCAAGACGTCCTGTGACAAAATCAGTTGTAGATGATCATATCGCCATATCTTCAAGAACCTTATGTACAGATTCATCGATACGACCCTCATAAATGCATTTACATACTTTTCGGCGAACGGCCAAACCTGAAATCAAACGTTCAATAGACAGATGCTTATCGTCATTCTGCCCGTTATACAACTCGACCAACTGGCTTAAGCTTTGGTAAGAAATCACATCATCGCCAACCTTCAAATATTCGAGCTTCTCTATGAGCTCGTCACACTCGGTCTTAATTGAGTTATACGGATGTCCGGAAATTGCCGCCAAAGCGCTTACACTGCGTTCTAGAGCCTCTGACGAGGTGTATTTGGACAAGGTAATCGTGATCTCATCTGCGTTGATCTCAACTAAATGTTTTCTCAGTTTAACCCTGCGCCCAAGTTTTCCCTTCGGTGAAGGTTTTTTACGCTGAATCGGCTCGAATTCGCCATCAATAATCGTGGATAACTCATCCAGCTTCTGCTTGGAAACCATTTCATTTCTCAATGGGTTAGGTAACGTAGGGGCCATATTACGTTTGCCGGCATTGGTGGTCTTGGCCCTGGAGTAACGCAGCACCTCTTCCACGTCACATTTTATATCCACTTGATAATCCGACACTTTACCTTTCTTATCGAGTCGAGAAAGAGTGAGGTGATATCCCCACAAGTTGACGATAAACAAGTCATCGGTGGATTTATCTTGTGTCGATAGTTTTTTAAGCTCCCGAATCAAGTCCATAGAAAAGCGGCGCCACTCAATATTTCGAGCAAGTTTTTGGTTTAATTCACTGAGCAACATCGAATCCGTATGGCGACGCGACATTCTGCTGCGAAAGTACGAATACAATTGGAATACCAATGTATGCTGACGAAGAATTTCAGGTGGAAATAAGAAAAAATAGTCTCTGGTTAAAAGCTCTTCATAAAATGACGGTTCCCAAACCAAAATATATAAGTTTGGTTTAATTCTAATTTCACCATCAGCTCCCTCGGTAGGTGCCTCTTCCGATGCAGTGATTGTCCTTGCTAAAAAGCGAAAACGATCACTTTTGAACCCTTCTGGCATGTTCTCACTTAACCAGCGGCCAGTCAGTTCATGCAATTGAAAATCTGTAAACTCTATCCGATCAATACTGTCTCGAATCGAGTCACGTGCAGGCCCACTGTCCTTTTTACCACGTAAAGATAGGATATCTGTAATGTACAAAGGGGTTTTATTCGGCGCTTGAACAGAATCCATGTGGTAGTGATCTTGATGATGATCGTGATACTGAACGGTTAAGGTGAACAAGGCAAATAGCGTCATTAGATCATCGACCGTCATAATGTTCTTTGAGGATCGCGTTTCAATCACTGCTTTGGTGCCAGAAATGGAAACCATTGATTTCTGGTAACTTTTTCTTGTTCTCGGTGGTGCTAATGCTTGATCAATGATCCCTGCCCAGTTAGTAGGGGAAACCACAAATTGATCGGCCTCGTCTCTCATTGTTGGAGGAATATTGAGTCCATGCTCATTTAGCAGACGCTTATTGACTTTCGTTTGTGCAAGCGCTTTAGAACGCTTTTTCTTCTGCGTGATCTTGACTGATTCTGTCACTAAGCTCGTCGCACCTAATACCGAAATGAGCTGATTCGGGTTAACGAACTTATGCAACATCGTCTTACCCGCCAGTCCTTGTTCAAAACGCACTGGAACTTGAGTAAAGAGACCAATATTCACTGCTGCTCTCAATCTTTGCTGAATAGCGGCACGAGTGACTTGCCCTTCTGTCGCAGCAATCAACTCTGTTGTGGAAACTAAGCCATCTTGACTTCTTAAGCTATGTAGAGAAATCAAATTTAGTAATTCAACGATGCTTTTGGTGACACCTTTAAAGTGTTGATATTGCTCTATCCAATCGACGATATTACTTGATACTTCGAATAGGTGTCCATCTTTGTGGCTTCTTGGTGCTTTAATTAGAATCTTGTTTTCTTGTCCCATTGACGAATTCCGTATGGACCTCTCCGTAAATATGCCATCTTTCCGGAAAAAGAATAATAGAAAAAAGAGAATAAATAAAGGTATTTTTTTTTGCTTTTAATAATCTGATCTATCTGATAATTCTGATCTATATTGATTATATGATCTATGATCTAAGTGAAAGCACAAGTATAACTCATTGAATTATATTGATTATATTTAGGCATCAATAGGAACTATGATCATATAGCAAAGGGAAGTATGATCATCTAAATCTGCAATGATGATCACCAATTAATTAAAGCATGATCATTAGTAAAACGGAATAATGATCAACTAAACACTGAAGTATGATCATGGAGTTAGCACAGGTTATCCACAGATGGCAAATCGTTCCACCCTGTGAATCGGTTAAAACAGATTACATTTTCTTCTATTTTTACAATGGAACTATGATCAAGGATGTTATTTCCGAGGTTATTGAACTTTTCTTTTTCCAATCGCGTGATGTGCCCATTACTCCAAGAGTTAGGCTACTAGTTTAAAATACCTGGAACGATGATCAAGCAATTGACTTCGAAATCAAGAATCTTTCGACTGTCGGGTCGAACAGCCTAAAATGAGTGCCAATTTTTGAAAAATCCATTGTTCATCTGACATTAGCAGTATTTTATCTTCATAAATACATGCTTCCGAAGAGGAAGTTTACTTGATCATTGATCCGTATGTCGGGTATATGATGTTGATCATAGTTAATCGAATAAGCGTATGTCGTTTCATCTTGATCATCGTTCCTAAATGAGTGGTATGCTACGAAAGCATGATCATATATGACCTTGATCATGCTTTCAATCATGTAAAGTATATTGCTGTGTTGGTCGTTGTTGTCTTAATTTTCAAGTATGGTTAGGTGTGACACAGTTGAAATGACACTCCCCGTATTTACTTATGACATTCTAATCGTTCCGGATAGAATTTTAGGTTTACATTGTAAATAAGTGACGTTGTGACATTTTAAATGTGATGGTTTTGATGGGGTCGTTGTCCTTGAAAATAATCCTTCATTTCCATTCAAATGGAATCGTTTTTTCGTAATGTGTTAAATAAAGATTAAATGTGAACTAATAAACATTTGTGCAGCATTATGTTGTTATATTAACGAATTGCTGTACAATCACAGTGCGTCATTAACAACGGATTATGGCAATGAAAAGAGAGCAAACTATTCAAAACCTGTATCAAATAGCCGAGCAGACTCAACAAGTTCAGGCTGATCGTATTGAAATTGTTTTAGAAGAAAGAAGTGATGACCATTTTCCCGCGATGTCCAAGGCACTAATGGAAACCCGCTCAGGACTGACTCGTAGAAAGCTCGATGAGGCTATTAGTAAAATAGAAGAGTCGGGGCATCAATTTACTAAAAACAATGCCAACCATTATTCCATTTCGCTTTCTGAAGCGCATATGATTATGGAAGCCGCTGGGGTACCAAAGTTTTTTGAACGTAAGAAAAATGGTGGCAATAAGCCATGGATCATCAACGTTCAAAACCAAAAAGGTGGCACCGGAAAATCTATGACGGCAGTGCATTTGGCGGCATGTATGGCGTTAAATCTAGATAAACGCTACCGTATTTGTTTGATTGATTTGGACCCACAAGGTTCGCTGCGACTGTTCTTGAACCCTCAGATAAGCGTTACAGAGCATGAGAACATCTATTCTGCGGTCGATGTTATGTTGGAAAACTTGCCAGAAGATGTCGTCGTTGATAAAGAATTTCTACATAAGAATGTGCTATTACCCACTCAGTATCCAAACTTAAAAACGGTCTCTGCGTTTCCAGAAGATGCCATGTTTAATGCAGAGGCTTGGCAACATTTATCTCAGGATCAATCGTTAGATATTGTGAAGCTGCTTAAAGAAAAACTTATCGATAAGATATCTGAAGACTTTGACGTTATCATGATAGATACGGGGCCGCATGTAGACCCGTTAGTATGGAACGCAATGTACGCTTCCAATGCGTTACTTATTCCGTGCGCAGCAAAGCGTTTAGATTGGGCATCGACGGTTAATTTTTTCCAACATTTGCCTACTGTCTACGAGATGTTTCCTCAAGATTGGAAAGGGCTCGAGTTTGTGCGATTGATGCCGACCATGTTTGAAGACGACAATAAAAAGCAAGTATCCGTACTCACGGAAATGAATTATCTTTTGGGGGATCAAGTCATGATGGCGACGATTCCTAGAAGTCGAGCATTTGAAACTTGCGCCGATACTTATAGTACGGTTTTTGATTTGACCACCAGTGATTTTGAAGGCGGAAAAAAGACATTGGCAACGGCTCAAGATGCGGTTCAAAAAAGTGCGCTTGAATTAGAACGAGTTCTTCACAGTAATTGGCCTTCACTGAATAAAGGGTAATAGTATAAATGGCAATTAAAACATCCGAATTAAACGCGAAACTGTTTGGCAAAGCAAATAAACGCCGTGCAACGACACCACAAGAAGCTCGTACTGCGGTTAAAGAGCAGGCTCAAGTCATCGAGTTAGATGTTGCAGGTGAACAGACCGTTTCTTTCGAGCTATTTCGTATTCCCGCCGATCAAATCGAGCAACGTACCCTGGTTTTCTCCCAGAATGCTCGAGAGCAATCTTTTTTAAATGAACATGCGTTGTCTGATGTTCTGGTTACATTGAAAGTAAGAGGGCAGCAGTACCCAGCTGTAGGCCGGAAAACTGAAGACGGTAAAATAGAAGTCTTAGACGGCAGCCGTCGCCGTATGTCTTGTATTATTGCTCAGCAGGACTTCTTGATTTATGTAGCCGATGATATCAATACCAACCACGCCAAATTCCTTTCTGATGTTGCAAACGCTCATAAACCGCTTTCGCTTTACGAAAAAGGTAAGGAAATGCAGGCCAAACTTGATAGTGGTGAAGCCGAGGATCAAAAAGCGCTCGCTAAAATTTTTCAATGCAGTGAAGCGCTTGTTAGTGGTGCTCTGAAGGCAGCTTCTCTTCCTCTACCACTTTTGCAAGCTTATCCAAATGTCGGTGACTTGGGCCGCCCAACCATCGTAAAGCTGCACAAGCAATTCAATGAACTTACTAAGTCAAATCAGGAAAAACTTCTTGATAAGTGTCAGTCAGAAAAAGGGGCGGTGTGGCAACGCAGTTCAACCCAAGGGGTCGCTCGACTCACTAAAGAAGTATCTGAGTCAATAGAGTCCTGGATTCTAGAGCTATCACCAAATAAAGCTGATGCCTCGAGTAAGATTGATTTTATTAAAGGGCGAGCGAGTTATAATCGAAGTGGCGCAAACCTATCTTTAAATCTGAAAAAGATAGATGATGAGATGATGCAAGACATTCTTTCGTTTATCAAACAAAAGCTCAGCTGACCTTAGCCTTGTCGTATAAAAGCCGCAATATGCGGCTTTTTTTTATCTTGTGATAAACTCACCCTATTAGGCAATTGGATACTTTAATGATGATCGACGTTGACCCTTTTTTTCAAACTCTCCAACACCTGCTATCGTCCACAAATCAAAGATGTGGTGTGGTATTGCATGGAGAAATCGAGTGGAAAAAGCAGCAGGCTTCCAAGTTAATCCAACTGTTTTCCGCTAGTCATTCAGCCATGGCATTTCAGCTCGGTGGAGAGTCAGTCGATGGCATTAATCAGCACGTAACGCATAAACAAGGTTCGCAGTTTTTAGGGAAAGAATGCTCACTGCTTATTTGCGATTTCGAGGATGGCTTCGATGCCAATAGCTTTAATAGCGCTGTAGGTGCAATAGTGGCAGGGGGGCTTCTCATCGTGTTTGCAGCAGATTTAGATGACTGTGACGGTTCACATGAGTGGCTGAAGCAACACCTCATGAAGTTAATTAATTTGTCCCAAGATGGCAAGACTCCTTCTTTGCCTAAATTGGCTCAGTCCAACCGCTCAGAGAACTATCTAGAGCAGAGAGAGGCAGTGCAAGACATTGTCCGAGTCGTTGAAGGTCATGCTAAAAGACCATTAATTTTGACAGCAGATAGAGGGCGTGGGAAAAGTAGTGCACTCGGCATCGCCGCGGCGCAATTGATGAAAACCAGGACACTGAATATTGCGGTCACGGCCCCAAACCCACTATCTGTCGATCCTGTATTTCGACATGCAGAGAGAATGCTAGATCTGTGCGTATCAAAAAAAAATCAATTAGCGTTCCAAGGCTCTAGGTTGACGTTTATCGCCCCCGATGAATTGCTCAGTGGTGAGGTAGAAGCCGACGTCGTTTTTGTCGATGAGGCTTCAGCCATACCAGTGGGATTACTCAAGAAAATGGCATCAAGCTACAACCGCATTGTTTTCTCTACTACCATCCATGGCTATGAAGGATGTGGTCGAGGTTTTACTTTAAAGTTTGTCAAGTGGCTGAGAAACTTCCGCTCGGGTACGCGTCAGTCTCAACTCATGCAACCCATTCGATGGGGAGAAAACGATTGGCTTGAATCTTGGCAGTATGGGGCGTTTTTGCTCGATGTAGAACCTGTTTCGCTATCCGCTTTACAATCTCAGCAACTCGACATACGCGCTATCTCTAGCCAAGAGTTTTTGCAAAAGCCAAGTTTGCTACGTGCCTGTTTTGCTCTGTTGGTCAACGCGCACTACCAAACGTCACCAAATGATTTAATGACTTTGCTGGGCGATACTTCTATTCGAGTCTTTGCTGCGTTTAGCAAAGAGATTCCCGTTGCTTGCGTATTAGCAGTAGAAGAAGGCAGTTTAAGTGAAGATATTATCGATAAGGTAGAGCAAGGGACCCGTCGTCCAAAAGGTCATTTAACGCCTATCTCAATTATCGGCTCATTAGGAATTACGCAAGCAGCTAGGCAAAAGAGCTTAAGGATAATGAGAATTGCAGTCCATGAAGAACTTCAGAGGATGGGCGTGGGGTCTGCACTCCTTGAACATATTTGCTCGCGCCCTAGCTACCAATATTTCTCTACTAGTTTTGGCATGACGCTAGAGTTACTCAAATTTTGGCAGAAAAATCAGTTTCAGTTGATAAAGGTTGGTAGCAAAAAAGATCCAGCGAGCGGTTGTCATTCAGCACTGATGGTAACAAGTGAGTGTAGCGACTGGTTAGAGCAGGCAAAGGCTACATTTTCTCATTCTATACCTTATGCACTAACCAGCTATCTACGCTTATTGGATCCCTCGATCGCAAGAGAATTAATAAAACTCACAAAGGTGAAGGCGCTTGATACGCGAGAACATCAGTTGGCATTATCTTATACCAAAATAGGCAAAGGCTATGAAGTACTCGCTCCTTTAATAAACCAGTTTATTTATAGCCTACCCATTTATAAACTCGATTTGGTATCTGAGATTCTCATTGCGAAAGTGATTCAGCAGCGTAGTTTTAAATTTTGTGCGCACCATTACCGGTTGACAGGGCGAAAGCAAGTAGAGGCCAAGTTAAAAGAAAACCTTAATGACCTAGCTTAGAGTTTACAGTGTAAATTTACTCATTTCCGGCTGTTATCAATCCATTCTATGTGTAAGTCCCAGGAACGAGAGGAAATTTACAGTGTAAATAGCCGAATGAGTAACTTAAATTAACAAACGAAATTGACTAAAACGAGTTAGGTTGCAGAGTTGGCGAACAATGAGTCTAACTAATTGTTTAATTAGAAATAAATAACAGTCTGGCTGGTTCTCTGTATCTAACAAATGATGGCTAACCCCTAAGCCTAAATAATCTACCTATTTGAACCTTGAAGCAAAGGATCGAAATCACATTAAACTGAAACGTAATGAGTAAACCAGTTTCCTTGTTTGCTTATTCCATTTTTCTTCCTACACTCAGTATAACGTCAGTAATAATTTATTAATAACTAATATAAAAGGGTGGCGACATGGATTGCCTACTTGATGAGTGCTTGGATATTTCAACAGTGATGGATGCGACATCCACCTACCAACAATGGCTTAACCAATCGGCACCTTTGAAGATCGATGCATCGAAAGTGATGAGGGTAGATACTGCAGGTATACAGGCTCTTGCATCGATGTTTACTTCAGCGAAAGCAACTGAAATCGAAATACAACTTATAAACTCAACGGACACATTGTTAGAAGGAATCTCTATCTTAGGTCTGGCTGAGTTATTTGAAACACACTAATTAAGAAGTTTGAGAGGCTAAAGATGACCAAAATCCTAGCTGTAGATGACTCCGTGTCTATCCGTCAAATGGTGAGTCATACGTTGAAAGACGCAGGCTACGATGTAGAAACGGCGAACGATGGACGCGATGCATTAAATAAGGCGTTAAAGACCCAATTTGATGTAGTTATTTCGGATGTCAACATGCCAAATATGGGGGGATTCGACTTTGTGAAAGCGATTCGAGAAAAACCTCAATATAAATTTATTCCCATACTGATGCTAACGACAGAAACCAGCACAGAAAAAAAACAAGAAGGGAAATCGGTGGGTGCGACTGGCTGGCTAGTAAAACCATTTAATCCAGATACGTTATTAAAAACGTTGAAGAGAGTTATCTAGTCCCTTCGTATTCTATATACAACGTCACTGAGCAATAAAATAGGAAAGTCTTATGGCTTTAGACATGGAACAACTGCGTAAGATGTTTTATGAAGAATGTCGTGAGAACCTCGAGGTTCTCGAAGGAGTTCTTCTAAAACTCGACCCATCAGACGATGATTTAGAGCCGATTAATACTATTTTTCGGGCCGCACATTCTATCAAAGGCGGAGCCGCTACGTTTAATCTGTTTGATATTAGTGAGTTTACTCACTCTGTTGAAGCCTATTTAGACCTCGTTAGAAACGAAGAAATCAAGCTCAGTGTTGAAGCGATAGATGTACTTCTGGAAAGCGTCGACTGCATCATGAACATGTTGGAAGGGCATGAAAGTGGTAAGGCGGTTGATTCTAATCTTCAAGAATCAGTAAGCAAAAAGTTAGAAGCACTATTAGGAGACAATGCTGAGCCTAGTTCCGGCTCAGCTGACAAAGCTGATCAAGCGAGTGAGGAAACTAATAGTGCAGATTCTTCTTCCTTTACTTGGCATATCACGTTTGTGCCTCATCCAGAAATGTTCTTTAGTGGCAATGACCCATTAAGAATTCTGCGAGAAGTAAAGGAATTAGACGATAAAAGTAACATAACCGCTAACCTAGAAAAGTTACCTAATATTAACGAGATTGAGGGAGAGCTATGCTACCTCAGTTGGCAGGCTAGCGTCTCAAATGCGGTTAGTGAAGAGCAAATTCGCGAAATTTTTGAGTGGGTTGAAGACGAGTGTGACTTAACCCTGGAAAAATTAACTGACCAGCAAGAAGACACTCCACCTACTTCGGCTGAAAAAGAGTCATCGCCTCCTGTTGAAGTCGAAGCCTCAACGGTAGAAGAAACCGCGAAAACTAAGCCTAAAGATAACGAGAAAAAGGCCCCTGCAAGTGCGCCAGCTGCAGCTGCGACAAAAGCAGAACCAAGCGTGAGCTCGATAAGAGTCGACATTGATAAAGTGGACGGCCTGATAAACCTAGTGGGTGAGCTTGTTATCACACAGTCCATGCTAGCGGAAATTGGCAACGATTTTACGATAGATAAGTTAGAGAAACTTAAATCAGGGCTAGATCAACTACTGCAAAACAGTAAAGACTTACAAGAGAACGTACTCAATATTCGTATGTTACCAATGAGTTTCGCATTTAGCCGTTTTCCAAGGCTAGTTAGAGACTTGTGTGGGCGATTAGAGAAAAAAGTTGATCTGCAAATTCAAGGGGAAAACACGGAGCTAGACAAAACGGTTTTAGAAAGAATCGTGGATCCACTGGTTCATTTAGTGAGAAATGGCATCGACCATGGTATCGAAATCCCTCAAATTCGCTTGGAAAACGGCAAGTCAGAGGAAGGGACGATCCAGTTAAATGCCTATCACCAAGGTGGCTCAATCGTTATAGAAATTGAAGATGACGGTGCAGGTATTGATTGCGACAAACTTTGGAATAAAGCTCTAGAAAAAGGCGTGGTTGCAGCAGATACAAGACGTGACGAAATGTCGGAAAAACAGGTACTAGGCCTTATTTTTGCCCCCGGTTTTTCCACTGCGGAGGAAGTCACAGATGTGTCTGGTCGAGGCGTCGGGATGGATGTGGTGAAACGAAACATCGAAGAGCTTGGCGGACATATTGAAGTTGAATCAGAGCTCGGCAAAGGCAGTAAATTTACTATCAGCTTGCCACTGACTTTAGCGATTTTGGATGGGCAGCTGGTTAAAGTGGGTGGTGAAGTGTATGTGATTCCATTACTGACCATTGTTGAGTCTATCCAGATTGATATGGAGTGCGTGAAGTTTGCATCCGGTGGCGTTGAGCTGTATCGACTTCGTGAAGAAAACATTCCGATATTACGCCTGCAAGATGAACTTAAAATGGGCGACAGCGGTCCGCTGGAAGAAAGAATTTTGTGTTTTGTTGAGGCGGCGGGAAATCGAGTCGGTTTGTTACTTGATGAGCTGCTTGATCAGCAACAAGTCGTTATTAAAAGCTTGGAGTCGAACTACAGCAAGGTTCAGGGCTTATCAGGGGCGACAATATTGGGTGATGGCTCGGTCTCCTTAATTTTGGACATTCAGGGGTTAATTACTGGCTTTTTAAGTCGTAATGCTGATGTGGGCCGAAATGGAAGAGCGGCTTAGGAGTGAACATGGAAGCAGAACAAGAACTAACTGAGCAGTCTGAAAGAGAGAAAGTCGCTCAAGAGATCATCAGTAAGGTCGATTCAGAGGTCAGTGAAAGTGCGGACTTTTTAAGCTTTAAGTTGGCAAACGAGTTATACGGCGTGCAAATCAAAGATGTCGAGGAGATTCGGGTTTGGGAGAAGCCAACTCCCATTCCTCATTCGCCTAATTATGTCAAAGGTGTGACTAATTTGAGGGGAATGATAGTGCCCGTTGTTGACCTAAGGCTGCGTTTTAATATCGGTGAATGTGAGTACTTACCATCAACAGTTGTCTTGGTATTAAGGCACAAAGGTGAGGAAAGTGAAAAACTGATGGGGCTAGTTGTCGATGCAGTGAGTGATGTGATAAGCCAAGGAAGCAATGAGCTCAGTTCAGCTGTGGGAGAGTCGCATATTTCACCCTATCTACAAGGAGTAATCAATGTTGGTGATCAGGTGATGTCCTTGTTTGATACGGAAGAGCTGCTCAATGTAGAACGGATATTAAAGGCGGAGTAGTCATCATGGCAACACAAGAATTCTTAAGTTTTGTTTTAGCAGAAGAGGAATACGGAGTTCCAATTCTGGACGTACGAGAGGTTCGTGGCTGGAGTGAGGTGCGGGAAGTGCCGAACTCTCCAGAATATTTATTGGGTGTGCTCGAAATTCGAGGAGAATATATTCCGATAGTAGATTTGCGGATGCGATTTAATTTAGCACCCGCGACAATAGGCGCAACAACCGTCGTGATAGTACTAAATGATGAAGAAAATCATCCTTTAGGCATCATCGTGGATGGTGTCGCTGAGGTGTACAATTTATCCGTTGAAGAGATAAAGCCTGCCCCTCATATGTCGGTCACAGTTGATGAAAGCTATATCAAGGGTATTGCTTCTGTTGAAAGTGGCCATTTAATTTTGATTAATTTGGAGGCTCTATTTGATGTAGCGGAGCTTAATAAAACGTCAGTGGAAGAAGTGGAAGCTTGAGGGAAACGTCATGGCATTTTGGAATAAACGAAGGGAACCAGTCAGTCAATTTGTAGCGTCAGCACAAGACTCATTAATGGATGGGTATAGAGAAGAGCAAAGCGGAGTCTCAAAACAGCAATTGCTTTCCGCGTTAAACGCGGCTCAAACCGCGCTGATGATGATCGATCGTGATTTTAAAATCACCTATATGAATCAACAGTCTCTTGAGCTACTAAAAACACATCAGTCCTTGTTTCAATCAATTTGGCCAGATTTTCGAGCTGAAGAAGACTATCTCATTGGTTACTGTATTGATGGATTCCACTCAAACCCTCAACATCAGAGAGCCATGTTATCTGATCCCAACAACATGCCATACACCACAACCATTGATGTAAAGGGTGTTAAAATCGAGCTTAACGTTGGGGCGATTCTAGATGCCAGCGGAAAGTATGTTGGTAACACGCTAGAGTGGGCTGATGTTACTAGCTACCGTAAACAACAAGATGACGTCGCTAGATTACAAGCCGCTGTTGATCAAGCTCAAACCGCAATGGTCATGATCGATCGAGATTTTAAGATCACTTATGCCAACGATCAAACCATTGCTCTGTTCAGTAAACATGAAAATACGCTTAGAACGGTGTGGCCTGGATTTACCGCTTCAGAAGACTGGCTGATGGGCCGCTGTATCGATGAATTCCACAAAAATCCGGCTCACCAACGCCAGTTATTGTCAGATCCTTCCAACCTTCCTTATAGTACTGATATTCAGATCGCCGATCTGAAGATCGAACTTAACGTCGCCGCGATTAAAGATCTCAGTGGGAACTATATAGGTAACACGCTGGAGTGGGCAGACGTTACTGCAGTTCGAGAAAGAGCAAATGAAGTGGCAAGACTTCAAGCTGCAGTCGATCAAGCACAAACCGCAATGGTAATGATCGATCGAGACTTTAAGATCACTTATGCCAACGAGCAAACCATAGCCTTATTCGGTCAGCATGAAAATACATTAAGAACGGTCTGGCCTGGATTTACCGCTTCAGAAGATTGGTTAATGGGCCGTTGCATCGATGAATTCCACAAAAATCCGGCTCACCAACGCCAGTTACTGTCAGATCCTTCCAACCTCCCTTATAGCACCGATATTCAGATCGCCGATCTGAAGATCGAGCTTAATGTTGCAGCTATTACTGATCTTGATGGTAACTATATAGGTAACACGCTTGAATGGGCTGATGTGACTCAAGAGCGTGAACAACAAAATAACGTTGCACGTTTACAGGGAGCGATTGATCAAGCGCAAACGGCAATGGTCATGATTGATCGTGACTTCAACATTACCTATGCGAACCACGAAACCATCAGCCTATTTAAAACCCACGAAACAACCTTACGAACTGTATGGCCAGGCTTTACTGCTTCCGAAGAGTGGTTGATGGGCCGCTGCATCGATGAATTCCATCAAAATCCTGCACATCAAAGAAAGCTGCTCGCCGATCAGTCTAACCTTCCATACAGCACTGACATCAAAATCGCAGATCTCATCATTCAACTTAATGTTGCAGCTATATTAGATGCTCAAGGGCATTATATAGGCAATACACTGGAGTGGAGTGATGTCACTGAAATTCGAGCCAGAGAAGTTGAAGTTGGGCGTTTAGCTTCTGCGGTCGAAGGGATGACCACCAATTTGATGATGGCGGATAAAGACGGCGTCATTCAGTATTTGAACCCTGCCTTGTCGAATTTGCTTAAGTCTCGTGAGAGAGATTTACAAAAAGCCCTGCCTGGTTTTGATGCCAGCAATCTAATTGGTCAAAATATAGATAGTTTCCATAAAAACCCTAGTCACCAAAGAGGCATTATCAACAATCCCGACCGCTTACCCTTCAGTTCCGATATCGCCGTTGGTGGGCTTGAATTTAATCTCACATGTATTGCAATGCACGACGCAAGTGGCGAATACATTGGTCCAGCCCTTCAATGGGAAGATATTACCGAGCAAAGAGATGGTCAACGACAAGTTGAAGCCCTAATTCAAAAAGCCATCGCTGGCGAGCTAGATGAGCGAATTGATACTGCTGTATACAGCGGATTTATGAAAGAATTGGGTGATGGAATCAATAACTTACTTGATACTCTAGTTGAACCGCTTGGTCAGTGTATTGATGTCATGAGTAAAGTGGCGACTGGTGATTTAAATAACACCATGTCTGATACTAATAAAGGCGAATTCGGTCGCCTGTCAGAGGCTGTAAATACATCAATTACCAATATCAGCGATATGGTCGAGAAAATCACCTCCTCGTCTGCAAGAGTTGCTACTGCCTCTACTGAAATCGCCGATGGGAACAACGATTTAAGCCAACGTGTAGAAGCACAGGCGTCCAACCTTGAAGAAACGGCCGCTAGTATGGAAGAAATGACGGCCACGGTTAGACAAAATGCGGAGAATGCTAAAGGGGCCAATGAGCTGGCCGATGATGCAGCTCAAAAAGCCAGTAAGGGAGGCTCTGTGGTCGGTCAAGCTGTGTCAGCCATGTCAGAAATCAACAGTGCCAGTAAGAAGATCTCAGACATTATTGGTGTGATAGATGAAATCGCTTTCCAAACCAACTTACTTGCATTGAATGCTGCAGTAGAGGCGGCGCGAGCAGGTGAGCAGGGTCGCGGTTTTGCCGTTGTGGCAGGAGAAGTTCGAAACTTAGCGCAACGAAGCGCAGCTGCGGCAAAAGAAATCAAAGGTTTGATTAAAGACAGTGTGGAGAAAGTAGACGAGGGTTCTCGACTTGTCGATGAGTCTGGCGAAACGTTAAATGAAATCGTTGAAGCGGTAGAAAAAGTAACCGAGCTGATTTCTCAGATCGCCTCTTCAAGCATGGAGCAATCTACTGGTATTGATGAAATCAACAAAGCCATTGCGACGATGGATGAAATGACGCAGCAAAACGCGTCGCTGGTAGAAGAAACCTCCGCGGCCAGTCAGTCACTTAAAGACGAAGGTAAAGAGCTACTTAATCTGATGAGCTTCTTTAGCGATGACAGTAATGTCGCCAGCTTTGAACCATCTCGCTCTCATAGCCCAATGTCTAACGAGCCAAAGCCCAGAGAGAGCAAAAAGAAAGTCAGTCCAATTCACAGTGTAAAAGTTGCCAATTCGAACCTAAAGCTAAATGAGGGTAATGACGAATGGGAAGAGTTTTAGCTCAAGAGCAAGAAATGATTAGTGACAGCAACGTGGAAGAGTTCGAGCTTACTGCTAAGGATTTTAAGTATATCCAGTGGTTTATGCACAAGTCTGTCGGTATTTTCTTGGGTGATCGCAAGCGCGCCATGGTGTATGGGCGCGTGAGCCGCCAACTGCGTCGTTTGAAGCTACGTCGCTTCTCAGAGTATAAAGAACTCATTGAAAATGATGAGAACGAAAGAATGCTATTTATTAATTCGTTAACCACGAATAAAACGGATTTCTTTCGTGAATACCATCATTTTGAATTTATAGAAAAAGTATTAAAGCAAGAGTGGCGAGAGGGCGGTGAGAGTCATCTTCGAATTTGGTCGGCGGGCTGCTCGACAGGGCAAGAACCCTACAGCTTAATTTCCTCCCTTTATGTCTCAGGAATATTGGAATCGTGTGAGGACATCTCCCTCTTAGCGAGCGACTTAGATACGACAGTGCTGCAGACTGCAAAAACCGGGGTTTATAGTGACGAAAGTGTGGAAACTATTCCTGATATGTATTTAAGAAAGTGTTTCGTTAGAGGGAAAAAGCAGCAACAAGGAAAGATAAAGATAAAAAAAGGGCTGCAGCAATTTATCGAATTTAAACAGATTAATTTACTAGATGAATGGCCAATGGACGTTAAGTTTAATTTGATTTCCTGTCGGAACGTCATGATTTATTTTGACCGCCCCACACAAGAGCACTTAATACGTCGATTTCACCAGTATTTAAAACCAAATGGGATATTGTTTCTCGGTCACTCCGAAAGCGTTGGGTCGTGCGCAGATATTTTCCACCATTTGGGGCATACCATCTATGTAAAACAGTGAGGCTAGGATGACGGCGATGGCAACCACAAAATATAAGCATGACGAGACATACATAAACCGGTTTTATCATCCCCAGAAACAAAAGCACCTTGTGAAGGTAATGCCAGGTGGTGTGTATTGGTCTGAAGACGCAGAGGAAATTATTTGTACTGGCCTTGGCTCTTGTGTGGCTGCATGTATCTGGGATGAAGAGCAAAAAATAGGCGGGCTAAATCACTTTCTTTTGCCATTTGATAGCAATAACCAGCTGCGTCATTGGCACCCTGATGAAGTGGTCTCTACCGCGTCTCGTTATGGGAGCTTTGCGATGGAAATGCTCATCAATAGTCTGGTTTCTCATGGCGCACGTCGAGAAAATTTAAAAGTAAAATTGTTTGGTGGCGCCAAAATGATGGGGCACATTTCCATGATTGGCAAAAAAAACATCGAGTTTGTTAGGTGCTATGTCGATCAAGAATCACTAAGGGTAGTGTCAGAAGACTTAGGAGGAGACTCGCCAAGAAAAGTCATGTTTGAGCCAACCACTGGGCGGGCTTGGATTAAAAAGCTACCGTTCAATGAAGTACATATTATTCATCAAGAAGAAGAAAAATACGCAAGTCAGTTGGATAAAGAAAGCCATCGTAATCACGATGATGATGTGGAGCTATTTTAATGACCATAAAATCCAGAGTACTTGTTGTTGATGATTCGCCTGTTTTTCGGGCTTTGCTTTGCCAATTGATAAATAGTGACCCGCTGTTAGAGGTGGTCGCTGAAGCAGCTGATCCCTATGAAGCGCGGGAGCTTATTAAAATTCATAATCCCGATGTCCTAACCTTGGACATCGAAATGCCCAAAATGAATGGTGTACAGTTTCTCAAAAACTTAATGCGCCTACGCCCTATGCCTGTTGTCATGATATCAACCCTCACTCAACATGGTGCCGATGCTACTTTAGAGGCGCTGGAAGCGGGGGCTGTTGATTATTTTCCTAAGCCTGAAGTGGACAATACGGGAGATATGGTCAACTACAAAGACTTGGTCAATGAAAAAATAAAAATGGCCGCTGGTGCTAACCTAAGCGTCTCATATTCGGGTCAAGCATCAAAAAAAGCGTGGGATGAAAAGAAAGTCTCGAAAACTTCTTGTGAGGTGATTGCTATCGGCGCTTCTACTGGAGGCACCGAGGCCATTAGGGATCTGTTAGCGGCATTGCCGTCCGGAATGCCGCCAATCATCATTTCTCAGCACATTAGTGCGATGTTCAGCAAATCGTTTGCAAATAGGCTTAATGAAAGCTGCGACATTGACGTTAAAGAGTTAAATACCAGTCGTGCTCCATTGGTATGTGGCAGTGCCTATGTGGCTCCAGGAGACAAGCACATTACCGTAGTTAGGAAAGGGTCGCACTTGTACTGTCAGCTCGATGATAGACCCAGTGTGAACCGCCACAAGCCATCGGTTGAGGTTATGTTTGACGCGGTGGCAGAAACCGTAGGCAAGAAATCGATCGGTATTATTTTAACTGGTATGGGTAACGACGGAGCGAAAGGCTTACTGAATATGAAAAATGAAGGTGCTTTCACGATTGCTCAAGATGAAAAATCTTCAGTCGTTTGGGGCATGCCAAGAGTGGCAGTTGAAGTTGGAGCTGCTGAAAAAATTGTTGATTTGAAAAAAATTCCTAAGTTGATTTGTGAATATTTGTTTGAGTGAATCAGGAAGATGAATCCAGATTAGAGACACTGTTATGGAAAAACTATTAAAGACAAGGAAGTATCAGTATGTAGCGGCGCTATTGATTCAGCTAGCCTTACTTGTCGTGAGTTTATTTTACTCATCCAGTATGTGGCAATTAGTATTGATTGTATGTGTTGCTGCTATCCCATGGGCTCTAATTACCTATCAACCAAACGGCAATAACGTCGAAGGGCAAAGCGACGATAAGTTTGCCATTCAAAACTTTTCCAGCTCTTTAAATGAAATCCAAAACATCTTATCTAAGACCAGCTCCAAAATATCCGATCCATTAAACCGTCAACATACGGTCATCAATGAATCTGTCGAAACCTTGAACAATGCCTTCTTTACCTTGCAAAAAGTGGCGGAAGAACAAAGTCAAATATCCAATTTTTTGGTAGAAAGTTTACTGGGAAACCGAGACAGTGAATACAGCTTAACAACGGTGTTGCCGCGTACTGAGGCCATCATCGATGAATATGTACAACGGCTAATAGACGTATCTGAAAAAAGTATTTCCGCTGTTCATAGCATCCATGACATGTCAGACAAGCTGGAAGTGATTTTTAAGCTGCTCAATCAAGTTAGAGGCTTATCCGAGCAAACGAACTTGTTGGCGCTAAATGCGGCGATAGAAGCGGCAAGAGCCGGAGAAGCAGGTCGAGGGTTTGCTGTCGTTGCCCAAGAAGTACGTAACCTGTCGATTAAAGCGGATGAGCTGAATAACCAAATTCAAGATGAAATCAATACAGCGCAAAAAACGGTCGAAGAAGCCAATGAAACCGTGGGTATCATGGCGACCATTGATATGACCGAAGCCATTGAGTCAAAAGAAAAAGTCGATGAAATGTTGCATGGTGTACATCAAGTTAACATTGAAATCGAGCAAGAAGTACAAAAAATTCGCAGCCTTGGCACGGAGCTCCATCAACACGTTGATAACGGAATAAGGGCGCTGCAATTTGCAGACATAGTGGTTCAGCAGGGCGATTATGCCAAAGACTCGTTAGCGTTTGTAGAAGAAGTCACGCAGATGCTCAATCGATATGCCCATAAAGAGATGAATGAGGCTGGATTGCTTGCAGAATTATCGGATTTGATCAGTCGGGTACAAGATAGACGAGACCCTGCGGCTAATCAAGTGAGTATTGAAGAAGGTGAAGTAGAACTGTTTTAAGGAGTTTGTATGACAGTAGAAGCTAAAGTCGATTCCAACGCCAAGCGTGTCACCATCGCGATAGAAGGTGCGTTTGGATTCAACTTAGTACAAGAATTTCGTCGAGCCTACCTAGATAGAAAAGAGTTTCAATTTGTTATCGATTTACGCAAGGTCGATTATATCGATAGTGCAGGGCTAGGTATGCTACTTAATATGCAAAATTACTTGGGTCAGGGTGATAGTGCGATAAAGATTACTAACACTTTGCCCCAGGTAAAAAAGATCTTGTTAATTTCGCGGTTTGACAAGAAGTTCAATATTGATTGATCAAGGGGTCGAGTATGCGAGTAATGATCGTAGATGATCATGAAACGAATAGGGAACTATGTCGTTACATGCTGGTGAATATTGCAGATACCATCGATACCTTTGAAGATGGGGAGCATGTTGTCGCAGCGATGAAGGAAATGTCTGTTTTGCCAGATGTTATCTTGCTTGATGTCATGATGCCAATCAAAGATGGTTTTCAAACTGCCGCAGAAATTCGCAATACTTTTCCTAACCACCATATTCCAATCATATTCCTAACCGTATTGGACGATCACGATTCGTTCGAGCGCTCACTTGCATTAGGTGATGATTTTATTTTAAAGCCCGTAGAAAGAAGTGTGTTAGTGGCCAAAGTCCAAGCGCATCACCGCATTGTAAAGATGCATAAAGAAGTGATTCACCAACGTGATGAACTACAACACTTCCACGAACACGTAAAATATGACTATGCCATAGCAGAATCTATCTTTACCAATCTAATGGACGAAATGAGTTCACAGGTTAATCATATCTACGGTTTAAATTACATCTCGACCCCCTCAACCATTTTTAACGGCGACTTAATTGTCGTGGCAAATCGGCCACATGGTGGTGTGTATGTCATGATCGCCGACGCAACCGGCCACGGATTACCAGCCGCTATCTCAGCTATCCCAGCGTCTCGCGCTTTCTTTTCCATGGCCGCAAAAGGGATGTCGCTAGGAGAGATAGTTACAGAAATCAACAACTCATTAGTTAAATTCTTGCCTTTGGGTATGATGCTAGCTGCCAGCGTGTTTGAAGTCAGGGCCAACGGGTTTGAAGTGTCTTGGTGGGGAGGAGGTCTCCCAGATGCCTATATACTTGGAGCAGACGGTCAGATCGTACGTAAACTAGAGTCTAATCATATGCCTCTTGGCGTGCTAAAGGAGCACGAGTTTGAGACCAATCTCGTTCATTTAAAGCTTGAGCCAAACCAGCAAATAATTAGTTATACCGACGGAATTACCGAAGCTGCGAATATAGAAGGTGAGCAGTTTGGCACAGAAAGATTAGAGCAGGTACTACAAGAGAACAAAAATATTATCTCTAACTTATATGACAAAGTGCAAAAGTTTACTGCCAAAGGGACAGAAGATGACTTGTCTATATTGGCAATGAATTTCCCCATTTCAAATGGCCACGATGCCAGCAAACCATTAGAGCCAGCTCTGAGGAGAGCCCTACCGATTCAATCAACGTTAAGTTTTCCAAACCAAGTGTTAAAAGATTCTGTTGTAATGAATGAGGTACGCCAATTTTTGATGGGCATTATTCCCGGAGGCGCCGATCTTGACCTGATTTGTTCCGTGTTATCAGAGTTGTTTGCCAACGCGATTGAGCATGGTTTACTGCGTTTAGATTCCAAAATCAAAGATGATCCCGATGGTTTTTTCAACTTTTATCTGATTCGAGAGCAAAAACTCAGTGAATTAGAAGAAGACGCTTTGCTTGAGTTCCGGATAGATTTCGTTCCAAACCAAAACCTGCTGACAATGGAATTGGAACACAATGGAGAAGGGTTTGATTACGAAAAATATCACAGTGCGGACAGTCAAGCGACGTATGGCCGTGGCATTATTCTTGCTAAAGAACTATGTGAAAGTTTACAGTATTCGAAGGAAGGAAAATGTGTAACGGTAGTATATAACTTTGACGGTGAACACCATTTTCCTAGCTCGATGTAGTAAAGCACTCAAATTACAAACACTTTTCGTGCAACTCTAATTTCGCGAATTATAATTTACAGTGTAAAAAAGAATTGTACGAATGAGTCTCGTCTATCGATGGATTGCAGGCGAAAAGAGAATGTATTGAGTCATCAATGAAGCATAAGTGATGGGATTAGAATGTGGAATAAGTTCGTTTCATTGTCAGAAGATAGTACATATGTGACGGCAACGCTCTCTCAAGATATTACTGTTGACAACAATTTTGGCACGCGGGGTCTAGAAGAAGCCCTTGCAGACATATCTGCGGGTAAATTCTATGTTATGGAAGAGGAAGTGACCCGATTCATCAACTGTGCTAAGGAAATGAAAGGTGAAGCTTACTCAGGCATTCGTATTGCAGAATTGAGAGACGCCTCGGTTGAAGTCGTATTGGGTGACCATGAAATGCTTGCCAGCATGGTGGTAACTGGAGCGTATGACGGAAAACCCCTTAACGGACCAGATATCATCAAAGCATTGGCGGATGCTCATGTCACCAAGGGCATTAATAAATTAGCTCTAAAAAAAGTGCTTGTCACCAGCATCAAGCTGAAACCTGGAGAAACCTTTACTCAGCCTGTTGCTCAAGGAAAGCGGCCAATCCAAGGCAAAGACGCCAGATTTGTTCCTATGGTGGAAGACGTCAGTAAGCGGGTGCTAGCGCCGAAAAAGAAAGATGACGCCGGCAATGTCGATATGAAAAATTTGGGGGAAACCATCACTGTTGAGGCTAATGATCCCCTAATGAAAAGGATTCCCGCGACAAAAGGGACACCGGGCCTGACGGTTCAAGGAAAAGTCATCTACCCCAAGCCTGGTAACGATCAAGCGTTGATGGAAGGGAAGGGCTCTGCTGTTTCGAGCAAAGATCCAAATATTCTTGTCGCCACTGAATCAGGCATGCCAATCATCAAACCCAAAACTGTTGATGTGGAAAGTGCGCTATGTTTGCCTACCGTCGGCGTTGCAACGGGTCATGTGAAGTTTAAAGGTAATGTCGTTGTTAATGGAGATATTGAACCAGACATGGTGGTTCGAGCTACAGGTTCGATTACTGTCGGCGGTTTTATCGAGTCAGCTGACGTACAAGCAAAAGGAGATGTCATTGTCGCGAAGGGCATTATCGGCCACACCGTTCCTGAAGGTGAAGACAAAAGCTGTGTCGTCAAATCTGGTGGGAGCGTGAAAGCCAATTACGCTCAATATGCTAAAGTTCAAGCCGCACAAAACGTTGAATTATCGGTGCATTGTATGGGTAATGATCTCAGTTGTGGCGCGAATTTAACGGTTGTCGATGCCAGCGGGCGTCAAGGGACCTTAAGCGGCGGCGTTGCGCATGTAGGCGGGAAAGTGTCTTGTGTGAATTTAGGTGTTGAGGGAGACACGCCAACACTGGTAGAGGCCTTTGCCAAATACAGAAAACTTAAAGAGCAACTGAGTAAGCTAAGGGATACCTACAAACAAGCTCAAGAGGGAACCATGGAGGTGGTGAGAAAAGAGCTAGACTTTAAAAAATTGCCTAAGGAAGAGCGCACGGAAGAAGCTGAGCAAGAGTTAGAGCAAGTGAAAGAAAAAGCCAACGAAGAGCTCGAAAAAGCCAAAACTGCAGTAGAGCTATTGGAGGCTGATTTTGATGAGCAGTTGGAAAACAGCACCATTGAAGTGAAAAATAAGGTTTATACGCACGTCACGGTTCAATATGCCGAAGAAAAACTCACCACGAAAAGAATACATGGCCCTAGTATTTTTTCATTCAATAAATATCAAATCGAGTGCACTGCGAAACTCAGTAGTGAATCGATAGACAACGACTCCAATAATACTCCTTAGCCGCACTGTCGACAGAAAGGATTGACCAAAGCAACCTGATCAATAACCGTCTCTATCCCATTAGCGATAGAGACGGTATTTTTTCCTGACTCTTTTGCCTGATACATGGCTTCATCTGCTACTTTTAACACTCGGTGAAGTAACGCTAATGAATCGTCCTTGTCAGTTTGAAACTGGGAAATTTGCTGATAGCTCACTGAGCTGACGCCAATACTCACTGTGAGTGCACATGACTCACCAAATTGACCTTCGATGGCGTTGCGAATTTTCTCAGCGCCGGCTAGGGTTTGCTCTAAGGTCGCGTTAGGTATGAGCACGGCAAACTCATCGCCTCCAAGTCGCACTGCAGCACTTTCAAATGTTTGAGCGCTTTTTATACAGTTAGATAAAATAATCAGAAACTCATCACCGATTAGATGGCCAAATTGGTCGTTTACCGCTTTAAAATTATCAACGTCAATTAAAGCAATACCAAGTGAAGAATGATTGTCCATACATGTAGCGACGTATTCTTCAAATTTTTTGACTAAACCATTTCGGTTTAACAGGCTTGTCATCGGATCCTCGATACTGAGCTTTTCTAAGCGCATATTGGCTTCTTTAAGTTGCTGCTCAACCTGTTTGATATGAGTAACATCAGTGTGGGCGCCAAGCATTCTTATCACTTGTCCAGATTCATCTCTGATCCCCACCCCGCGGCAACGGACCCAGACTGTTGAGCCATTTTTATGTCGATATCGCACGACCTGATCATACGGGTGCTCAGGGTTTTGACAGTGCTTTTGGTAATTCTCAGTGGCGATGGTTAAGTCATCTGGATGGATAACTTTTTGCCATTCTGAGACCAAATGTTTCCTTTCATTAGGGTCGTAGCCGAGCAACTTCCAAAACTCAGGACTCATCCATTCATTGTTGCCATCCACCGTATCCCAATACCAAATTCCATCTAATGAAGACTGATACAAAAATTCAAAAATATCCAGATTATTAGATACTTGGTTGTATAGCTCTGCCTTTAAGTAATGAGAATCTTCCATGATTCAGCCTCTGACTTATAATTATTTGTGAATACAATGAGATAGCCTAATTGATTACCGCACGACATTTCAATAATCCATTTGTCTATACCCAACTCACCTCTCGATGTGAGCAGAGTATATAACCTTCATTTTGAACCAAATCAATATGTTGTGGCTTATTTACAAAATAGCAGATATTTAATTTGTTTCATATTTAAATCTGAGTACTGCTTGTTGCTTCTCGAATTATGTCGCTTTCGTTACAAAAACTGCCAATGTCTTAGAATCGCCGCTTGACCATAGTAGCGTTTTTGATCGTCAATGAGATTAAAAACCAACGCATTTTCAACACGAAAGCGTTTACCACTTGATGATATTCTCACGCCGCAATAGTCGTCTATATAGCCCTTATTTGCTACCCTTGCCAATAAACGGTCTCGCTCCTCTTGCTGTATAGGCTCGGCGGAATACCGTGATGGGGTTTGGGTAAAAGTGGCAAAATCCATTTCAAACAAATGCTGCGCTGTTTTGTTGGCAAAATTGAAGATGGGATCAGGCTGAGTGCCATGTGAAAGGATGGCAAAAGGGGCTTCCCACATATCCTCAATGATAGTCTTTTGTGTAGAAGGGCAAAGGTGATCATTGGTTATCGCAAAGTAATTTTGTGCAATGATATTTCCATGGCGGATATAAAAAGGGTCATCTAGTTGAATATTATCCATCGTTGTTCCTTTTGCTTTTCATTGGCTATGATGCGGTGGTTTTGCATCGAGTGCTGTTGAGCCCACCATTGTGGCTTATTTGAAAAGTGTTTTGAACTCGTGTTGTTCGAAGGCTTGGATATAAAGCGTACGAAATGAAGTATAGATACGATAATTTTTTCAGGCAGTTAAACACTAAAAAGCTGGCTTTTAGCCAGCTGTCTGTTCAAAAAATAAAAGCTTATGAAGATTTACTACTTGGGTTTTTTACAGAGTCTTTCCAGTATTGGATTCGAATACGATGTAACTGAGCTCTTCTCATTTTTTTCATACTAATCCCTCTCTCATTAATATTAGCTTCTTCAATGAGCTATAGGTGATCCATACCATTTAGCTTTATTAAATGTAACCTCGAAAATAGACATGCACTAGGAGGTAGATCACATATATTCAATGCAATTCCATCCTAACTAAAATCTAAGCCGCAAAAAAGTAGTGCAATGTAATTTATGATGTTTTTTGGTACACATTCTAACTTTTCATCTTTGAAATGATATTGACGTATTTTTTTAACAAAAAGATCATTTTTACCTAGTAGGCTTCTCAGGTTTCGGATTTTCAGCAAGGATTGCCAATATGAATACTACACAAGATCACAGCTCCCAATTTACTGAAGAACTCGAGTGTCGACTGTCACGGCGGCGCTTTCTTATCGGATCGGCTGCGGTTAGCACAGGAGCATTTTTAACCTTAAACCCAGTGGCAAAAGCGGTTGCAGATAGCTTCTCCAGCTCGATGTTGAAATTTGTTGCGATACCTACTTCAACCTCGGATACGGTTATTGTACCAAATGGGTATAAAGCGACCCCCCTTATTTCATGGGGCGATCCTATCTTTGCCAGTGCGCCTAACTTCGACCCTTCAGGTAAAAGTCCTGCCGCGGATCAGCTAACCCAGTTCGGTGACAACAACGATGGCATGAGCCTTTTCTCTATTGATGAACACAGGGCGGTGATGGCAATCAATAACGAATACACCAATTATGAGTACTTGTTTGAGCATCAAGGGAGTCTGTTAAGTCAAGACGATGTGTTAAAGGCTCAATCAGCGGTAGGAGTCAGCGTCATTGAGATTAACAAAGAGCACCAAGTGTGGTCAGTAGATAAAAAAGGGCAAAGAAACCGCCGTATCACCGCCAATACCGCTATGGTGTTCTCAGGTCCAGCGGCAGGACATCGCTATCTTTCCACTAAGGCTGATCCGCAAGGAGTGCATCCGGTCGGGACGTTTGCAAATTGCGCAAATGGTCAAACGCCTTGGGAGACTTACCTAACCTGTGAAGAAAACTTTGACAGCTATTTTGGTACTGACGCAAAAACAGACCTGACCGAAGACGAGCGTCGCTATGGATTTGAAGCAAAACCGAGTAAAACCCAATGGGAGAGGCATGACGCCCGCTTTGATTTGGCTAAAAATAGACACGAAGCAAATCGTTTCGGTTGGGTAGTTGAAATTGACCCTCATGACCCATCGTCAATACCAGTTAAAAAGACGGCGCTTGGGCGATTTAAACATGAAAATGCGGCGCTTGTGGTTAATAAAAATAACCAAGTTATTGTGTATATGGGGGATGATGAACGCGGCGAGCACCTTTATAAGTTTGTTTCTAAGCATCAATTCCAGCCGGGAAACGATGAACATAATCGCAAGCTTCTTGATGAAGGCACCTTGTATGTGGCCAAGTTTGAATTTGGTGAAAACGAGTTACGTGGCAAAGGGAAGTGGATTGAGCTCACCTTCGGCAAAAATGGGTTGACCAAACAAAATGGGTTTGCAGACCAAGGAGAGATACAAATCTTTGCCAGGCGAGCGGCAACACAAGTTGGCGCGACCACAATGGACCGTCCTGAGTGGGTTGCGGTTCACCCGGACAATCAACATGTGTTTTGTACACTGACGAACAATAAACATCGCGGATTGAAAGAAGGGCAGCCTGTTGGCGGGCCAAACCCTAGAGCGGAGAATCATTACGGACAAATTTTACGCTGGCTGCCGAAACATGGTGATCATAGCCAAGAGGGTTTTAGCTGGGATCTGTATCTGATTGCAGGAAATCCAACGGTACATCATGGCGATCTTTATGCGGGCAGCGCGAATATCAATAGTGACAATATGTTTAACAGCCCGGATGGGATTGGCTTCGATAAAGCTGGGCGTTTGTGGATCCAAACCGATGGTAACTATTCCAATAGTGGTGATTTCAAAGATCAGGGCAACAATCAAATGTTGTGTGGCGATCCTATGACGGGTGAGCTAAAAAGATTTCTTACCGGCCCCATAGCGTGTGAGATCACTGGGATCGCATTTTCCCCGGACCAAACCACGATGTTTATTGGTGTTCAGCATCCGGGAGAGCAAGGTGCGCCATCGCATTTTCCGGGCGGAGGAAACAGTAAACCCCGCTCGACAGTGATGATGATTACCCGAGAAGATGGTGGCGTTATCGGTACTTAACTCGCCAATTAGCTAGCCAGTAGTTGGTTAGCCATTTCTTGGCCATTGCCTCGATTTTTGTCGATGGTATGCATAAATTCGGTGGGGATGCTAAGAAGCCGAGAATCCGGGTGCTCTTTGAGGTAGGCCTCTTTCTCAGCTTCTGTCGCCAATGTTTCCCAGGTTTCATGAATGGCCCGAGAAAAGTGCAAAATGACCGCATGTTTGGGAGATATCTCGGATTCTCTCGGTTGATGAAAATGGGCAATCGCATCGACCATCTCTTCCGGGAAGCTCCAGCTTTTTGCTAGCTTTGCTCCAAGTGTTGGTGCTGAAACATCCAGCACTTCTTCTTGGGCATCAAACACGTTCTTGCCGTTTTGCACTTTTTCGACAACTTTTAATGCTTCATTAGGAGCGAGGGTGTGAATCATCAACTCGCCAATGTTATGCAGAACGCCAATGGTAAAAATATCATTGCCGTCAAGCCCAGTTTCCTCGGCGAGCTTACTGGCGATCACTGAAATCTCAAACGTATTCGACCAATACTCGTTCATATCCAAAGTCGGAATATTGTTAAATACGCCGGATAGGACAGAAGCCACCACGAGTGTTCGCACTGGGCCCGTTCCCACTCTCAACAAGGCCTCATTGGTCGAGCCAATTTTTTTACTTGCGCCAAAATGGGCAGAATTCGCTAGGCGAAGAAGGCGGGCACTGAGCACTTGATCCATCGAGATTTTATCCGACAAAGGCCCAAACTCGACATCTTCTTGATTGACCATATCAAGCAGCTCTTGGAGAATTTTTTGTATACGAGGAAGCTCGTTAATGCGAGTAATTAAGGGTGCGTTCATAGGATATGCCTCCATGAGAATAAACCAGGTGTTTAACCGCTACAGCTGTACCCACACATGTTCATATTAACTTCACTTAACTAAGGTACATTCTCAACCTGAAGAAAGCCGGATTTGTTTACTATAGAATAAGAATTCTTATTCATACAAAGCTTTGTTAGTATCGATTATTCGAAATGAAGACTTGAATCTAAAAGTGTGTTGAAACCATCATGCATCCATTACAAAGCAACCCCACCACACCCATTGTTTTATCCATCGCAGGTTCCGATAGTGGAGGAGGGGCAGGCATTCAAGCTGATCTAAAAACAATATCAGCAACCGGTAGCTACGCATGCTCAGTCATTACCGCGATTACGGCTCAAAACACATTAGGGGTATCCGCGGTGTACCCTGTGCCTAGGGAACAAGTGTCCTCTCAGCTTGAGGCTGTTTTTTCCGACATTCATATTGATGTCGTTAAAATTGGTATGCTGGCTGAAGCGTCCATTATCGAGGCTGTGAGTGAAAAAATTGCTCACTATAAGCCTAAGTATGTGGTACTTGATCCTGTTCTTGTCTCCAGTAGTGGTAAGTACTTACTTAACCCTAAAGCTATATCCTGTTTGAAAGATAGATTGATACCTCTTGTGGATTTGTTAACACCTAATTTGCCTGAGAGCGTGTGTCTGACGGGAGGAGGTAGCCCCAATTTTAATCCAGATATAACCCAGTTAGGTGAAGACCTGCTAGCACTGGGCGCAACATCTGTGTTACTGAAAGGTGGGCACATGGAAGAGCGCGACCGTAGCTGCGATTGGCTATTTCACCATGGTAAAATTGAGCAATATTGTTCGAAGAGAGTCATGACAAAAAACAGTCACGGAACAGGGTGTACGCTATCATCAGCCATTTCGTCTTATCTGGCTCAAGGTTATCCCCTTACAGAGGCAGTACGTCGCGCTAAAGCGTACCTTTTCAAGGCGTTGAAAACATCTGATGCGCTCAAGATTGGTCATGGTACCGGACCACTGAATCATTTTCATACGTTAACAGTATGATTGGGTAGCAGGATGATTTTTAAAGTTAAAAACTATCGGGTTCTTTCTACAAATTGACAGCAATTTGAAACATTAGCTGAACTTATTGTTTATTATCAACGCCTGTTTTTAGCGGGCATGTGAAAAGTATTGTGAACAGATTACTCCATCAAAAGCATTGTGGGTTTGTCATGTTATTGGCAATGTTTGTGTCGATCATAGTCGTAGCAGTATTGACGGCTGGCATTAACTTAAAAGGACCTGTTAGCACGTTTAGTGGTGTGTTTTTTACTTTACTCACGGATTCCGCTGGCAAAGGGTTTATTGTTTCCCTTGCCATCTTGTGTTTTTTAGCGACGCGATTGGGGATTTCTAGAGAGAAACTGCTCGCGCGAGGTGTTCAACTCTTCATTATTTTGTTGATTGGCTTTGCTGGTAAAGTGGGGCTTAAAAGCCTGACTGAAAGCCCTAGGCCATACACAACGCTCTTATCTAACCAGCTCGTCATTCCCCAACCGGCCCACTTCTACAACCTAGATAAAGCACAAAAAATTCAAGTCATTGAGTCTGTTGCTGATAAAGTAAGCTCATGGCGAATCGATAGCTGGCTAAAAGGCATGAATTATTCATTCCCGTCAGGCCACACGATTTTTGCCGCGATATGCGTCGCTTTATTTGGTGGCTTGTTTTTAGAGTACAACCGCTACCTGATGGCTGGTGGCGTGCTGTTGTGGTCAATGGGCGTGGAATATAGCCGGATTTGGATGGGAATGCACAGACCCGCTGATTTGTTTGGTTCAGTGCTATTTATTGCGCTGGTTTACTTGCTTATTCCAACCTTTAGTAACCTAGCGTTAAAATTATCTGCCAAGCTGCCTAATCGCTTTCAATTAGCTTTTAAAAAGTAAGTACTCATATCGCTCTGGAGCAAACATCTCGAAGCATTGTAGGGTACAAAACTGAAGATTAGGCACCAACTCAAAACTTGCGTGTTGTGAGTCGGTACCTGAATATCAGAAAGTGCTATACGACTTTGTGTGGGCCAAAGCATTCATAGTGGAATTGCTGCTCAGAAATGCCAAGCTCTATTAATTGTTTTGCAATGTGCTGCATAAAACCAACCGGGCCGCAGAAATAAATTTGTGCACCTTCTTGTTTTAACACGGCTTCTATTTCACGCAAGTTGACCCAGCCTGTGAATTGATAATCTTCACCGAATATATCTTCAGCGTTTGGTGAGTTGTACCACACGAGCGAGTTCATGTTGGGTTTGCTATCAACAAGTTTGCTGATGTGTTGCTTAAACGCATGTTGCTGGCCATTTTCCGTGGCATGTACCCATGTGACAGGTGCACTATGATCTTCAAGTGTTTCCAGCATTGATAGGGTTGGGGTGAGTCCTACACCAGCAGAGATCAGTATGACTGGTGTCGCTGTATCCACATCCATAAAGAAATCGCCCGCTGGAGCGGCGAGCTTTACTTTGTCACCGATTTGTAACTGGTTATGTAAGTAGTTGGACACCTTACCGTCATTCTCTCTCTTGACTGAGATTCGATAGCCGTTGCTATTCGGTGCGCAAGACAGACTATATTGTCGGATTTCTTGGTTTTCGAAGTGATCAGAATTGATGTAGATACCAATGTATTGACCAGGTTTGTATGTACTGACAGGCTGCTCGTCAGTCGGCTTAAAGACGAAGCTACAGATGTGGCTGGACTCGGGTATCTTTTCTACCAATTCGAATTCACGCAGACCTCGCCACCCGCCAGCAAGTTGCTCATTGTCTTGATAAATTTGCTCTTCGCGCTGAATAAACACGTTTGCTAATACTTGATATGCTTCAGCCCACGCATCTAATACTTCCTGTCCTGGAGAGAATAGCTCATCAATCGTGGCTAGTAGGTGCTGACCTACTACGTCGTATTGTTTCTCGCCAATAAGAAAACTAGAGTGCTTGTGAGCTATTTTTTCAACCGCGCCTAATAGAGCAGGCAAGTTGTCAATGTTGGTCGCATAGGCACATATAGCATTAAATAGTGCCTCGCGCTGATCGCCATTTCTTTGATTGCTCATGTTAAAAATGTCTTTCAACTCAGGGTTGTGACGAAACAGTCGATCATAAAAGTGAGCGGTTAACTTTGGTCCGGTTTCGGCCAATAGAGGGGCAGTAGATTTAACAATTTCAATGGTTTGTTGACTAAGCATGGTCAGTATCCTATTTGGTTTTAAAGTTGCATTGATAATGCATGTTTAAAGTTGTATCTCAAATATATCTTTTAAGCAAGAAAAGATTTACACTTTTGCTTAGAGGTAGATGTATGCAACTAACAAACTTTACTGACTATGCACTCAGGACGCTGATATTTTTAGCCTCTTTACCAAAAGATGAGTTGACCAATATCACTGAAGTCACGAATTTATTTGGCGTATCTCGGAATCATATGGTGAAAGTGATTAATCGGCTGGGTCAGCTCGGCTATGTCCATACGGTGCGCGGAAAAAATGGCGGCATTCGTTTACAACAACCACCGAGTACAATTACCGTTGGGGCGATAATCAGAGATCTTGAACCATTAGATTTGGTGGATTGCTCTGTTGAGCATTGCCATATCACCCCAGCTTGTCGGTTAAAAGAAAAACTGGCGAAAGCCAAGGCGGCCTTTTTAGCAGAGCTAGACGGTTGCACCATCGACTCTTTGCTGACGGACAACTCTGAGCTATTGATATTGTTAACACGCTCCTAACTGCTAAAGAGCAGGGCCTGCCTACTTCTAGCAGACCCTACATCTAATGAATGGAGCTTGGGGCTATTTGCTGGGTTTGAATAACTCCTGAATTTTACGCTCGATGACCACTTCTTTGATTTTCCCTGTGGTAAATTTCCACGCCGTTTCAAGGTCTATTTGTGGAGGAAGAATCAATTCATCTGGATTGACATAGACTTCGACAACGGCGGGCTTATCCGCCGATAGGGCCTGTTTCAGGGCTTCGCTTAGCTCTTCTGGCTTTTTCACTTCGATGCCCAAACAGCCACATGCATTGGCGACTTGGGTAAAGTTTGGGTTAACCAGGTCGGTGGCAAAGCGCGGGTAGCCGGATGCTTCCATTTCCAGTTCAACGAAACCAAATTTATCGTTGCGAAAGACAATTGAAACAACATTTAAGTTGTACCTAGCTGCCGTTACGAGATCGGCGAGCAGCATGCCGAACGCGCCATCGCCACAAAGCGCAATCACCTGTTTGTTGGGGTATCTCGCTTTGGCACCAAGCGCAGCGGCTAAGCCTACACCAAGTGAGCCATGATTAAATGATCCAATAAGTTTTTGTTTGGAGTGAATTTGCAGATATCTTGCTACCCACACAGTGACTTCACCTACTTCGCCAACAAAGATAGCGTCTTCTTCGGCTTGTTTGCTGACTTCTAACACAACAGATTGTGGATGAATTATTTTACCTTTCTCTAACGCATATTTTTTGTGCGTCTTCTGTAGCCACTTGTCGCGACTGTTTTGCAGCTTGTTGAGATGAGTGGTATCGCTTTTCTCACTGAGCTGTGGCAATAGCATTGTTAGTGTGGTTTTGACATCTGCCACGACCCCATGCTTAATGCGAACTCGGTGGCCGAGTTTTTTTGCGTTCAAATCCACTTGGATAATATTGCCATGTTTTGGCAGGAACGCGCTATAGGGGAAATCGGTGCCCAACATGATCAATAGATCGCACTCATCAATCACCGCCATCCCGTGTGGCGTACCGACATGTCCAAGGCCACCTATGGAATAGGGATCATGATACTCTAGCACCTCTGTACCTTTCAGTGAGTGGGCCACTGGCGCGTTAAGCAACTTCGCAAGGTTGTGGACCTCTTCTCTTGCTCCAATGGCTCCGCGGCCCACTAGAATGGAAGGCGACTTGCTACTTTCGATAAGCGTTTTCATAGACGCTAGCTCAGCGCTAGACGGAATGATGCAGGCATTGTCTTTGTGGAAAACTTGGATAGGCGGGTTGTTCTTTTCTATTTTGGTGATGGCTAAATCAGTGGGGATGGCAATATGTGCCACACCGCGCTCAGAGACGGCAGCTTCGATAGCTTGCTGAATGAGTCTAGGGATTTGTTTCTCGCTTTGTACCACTGCACTGAATACACACGCGTCATCGAACGCTTTGACTTGGTCAACTTCTTGAAAATAATCGGATTGGGCTTCTGCTCTGGGCACTTGACCGGTAATCGCTAACACTGGAGAGCGATCTCTTGTCGCATTATAAAGGCCGTTAATTAGGTGGATAGCACCTGGTCCTATGGTGCCCACACACACCGCTAGCTCTTGCGAAAGCTCAGCCTGCGCCGCCACCGCGAACCCGGCAGTTTCTTCGTGCCTTACGGTATACCACTGTATGTTGCCATTTCTTCTTATCGCATCTGTGAACGCATTCATAGCGTCTCCAGTGATACCAAAAATCTGTTTAACTCCGTACTCTGAAAGCTGGTAAACGAATTCTTCTGCTACCGTATGTGTCGGCATGATTACTCCCCTTTGAACCTGTCGTTTGTTGGCTAATATACTCATACACTGGGCATGAATAAGATGTTATATCACTTTGATGAGGATTCTCGAGAATTTAGAACTATGATTACTGATTTGCAGTTTGAGTTCGATGATTAGAGTGTGGAAACTATACAGATATCGTATAAAAATCTGCTTGACCTTTACCCTAGGTCAATCTTTACATTGTTGGCCACTCATTCAATGGCAATGAGATGGATAACAATTGACGTAATGGAACGTATTATGAAATCAATCAGTAAAAGCTTTTTCAAGCTAGCTACGGTGGCAGTGTTCTTTGGCATGAGCTTTAGCAGTCTAGCCTCCACTCAAAATGATAGTGCAGCGAGTTCACGCCCATCATTTTTAGCCCCACTCCCACAAGTGCCACAAGCGGTTAAGCAGGCGATAATAGACAATAGCGATCAACTCGCTTTTGACCCACAGTCTCCTACTATTGGTCGAGCCGATGCGCCAGTTACCGTGGTCGAGTTTTTTGATTATCAATGTATGTACTGCCATAAGGCGTTTCCATTGTATGAAGAGTACGTAAAAACCCACCCCAATATTCGTTTTGTATTTAAAGAATTTCCTTTCTTTGGCCCAGTATCGCGTTATGCCGCCTTGGTATCGCTAGATGCCTATAAAACGGGTGGTCAAAAGTTATTCGCTAAATATCACAATGCGCAGTTCACTGCCAAGAACTCGGAAGGAAAAGGTTATACTGATATGCTTCGAACCGATAAGCTAACGATTGAGAAAGTGAACGACATTGCTAAAAGTGTCGGTATAGAAGTGAAGTCTAAATCTGACTTAGAAAAATACGCGGGTGAGATAAAGCGCAACTTTAAATTAGCCAGCAAAATATCTGTTCGGGGAACCCCAACCTTTATCGTCTTGCCAACGCCTCTATCTGGTAAGCAAATCAAGACAGATCAGATCAGTCTAATTCCTGGTGCAGTGCCTATGGCCTATATTAATCAAGCAGTCGCTAAAGCAAAACAGTAAGCTTGCTTAGAACCAAGGGTAAGGAAAGTGTTCGTTGCCCTTGGTTCATTGCCTGTTGCAACAAGTGCTGCACATGTCACCGGAAACTTAGGGTTGGTATAAGAATTCGGCCATGGATGAGTAGAGCGTATGACATTCCTCCTGCACCAAATCTTCAAGGTTAAGAAACGCATGAATCATATCCGGATAATGGATGTTGGTTGCTTCTACGCCCACCTGTTGTAGTTTAGATACATAGCGTTTTCCTTCGTCTCTAAGTGGGCAAAACTCAGCCGTCACCAGTAATGTCCTCGGTAACGCATCGGTGAAATTGGAATACAGTGGCGACGCAATCACTCGGTCTTCAGCATGCTGAAAATAATGATCAAAATACCAAGCCATGCCTTTCGCTTCTAACAGATATCCCACGCCGTTTTCTTGAACCGACTTTTGTTTCATCGTGTAATCAAGACTTGGGTAAATCAATATTTGATTGTCGATAGAGACGTTTGAGTCAAATTGTGCGCGATGACATATGGATGCGCATAATGCTCCGCCCCCAGAGTCGCCTGCGATGGTAAGCGCTTTCACCGCGCCAATATGATTTTTATCCAGCAGTGCCCATATTTGCTCAACGACGCGATAGGCATCGTTTAAGCCAGCAGGGTAAGGGTGTTCCGGTGCTAGTCGGTAGTCCACCGAAATGACGATGTGCTCTGTAGTGTGAGCTATTTTTTTGCAGATAGGGTCATACACTTCAATGCTTCCAGCCATATGGCCACCACCGTGTAAATAAATGATAACGGGCAGAAGCTTCTCTGGTCTGGGGTGGTAAATCCTAACTGGGATATTGTCCACCAAATCGTCAATAACACTCTCTATGGCTGGTGAGTGAGTGACAAATGTTCTTGTCGTTTCAGCAAGCCCCTCGCGAGCGGAAGAAGGTGTTCTCGGGATATTTTGTTGCTCAAGAGAGCGAAGTATTTCATTAAAGCTCACGAGCCAGGCTTGCAACTTTGGGCTAACGCTACGCATAGTAGTTCCTTAACGATTAGATTATTGGGGGAAATTCCGAAAAACGTTGCTACGATTTAGCGATTATGCCGCATCGATATGTTCAATTTGTCGATACTTAACAGCTCTAAACTCATACTTTGGCTTGAAAATATTGTCTCATTCATCAGCTGTAGATTGCTTGATATTTTTGGAGTAAAGCCCATTTGGTTTAGGATATCTTGTTCAAGATCGACACCAGGCGCAATTTCAACCAGCTCCAGTCCGTCTTCAGTGAGTCTAAATACGGCTCTTTCGGTAATATACAGAACGGGCTTATTGTTTTGTATTGCAGTTTCTGCAGAGAAGGTAATCTGTTGAACGTTTGAGATGAATTTGCTGATGTGGCCATCTTGGATAATGTTCAGGCCGTCATCCGTAATTGTGATATTAGATTGCCCTGCTGTAAACGTGCCACAAAAATACACGGTCTTGGCGTTTTGGGTGATGTCTATAAAACCACCACAGCCGACAAGCTTTTTGCCAAATTTGGACACATTGATATGCCCATACTGATCCACCTCTGCAAGCCCTAAAAATGCTTGGTCTAAGCCACCACCTCCGTAAAAGTCAAACATTTGGTCTTGGGTAATGATGGCGTCTGGAAAAGCGGATGCTCCAAAAGATAATCCACCTGCTGGTGTACCGCCAATGGCTCCTGGCTCGACAGTGGCAATGATTTGATCACTGACATTTTCTTCATGTGCTATTTGTGCAATGAGCTCTGGTAGGCCAATTCCATAGTTGATAACCGCTTCTTTTTTCAACTCGAGTGCTGCGCGGCGAGCAATTACTTTTTTGATATTGAGTTCGCTAAAACTGTGCGTTTGGGAAAGGGCGTTGCTATGTGATTTTAAGTACGTGGGGTTGAAGGTTTCAGAAAAGGTTTGTGGGTGCTCGTGCTCTTGCGCAGTGACGATGACGTCGACAAAAACGCCAGGAATACGCACATTGTGCGGTTCTATGTCGCCAGCTTTAACCACGCGTTTCACTTGTGCTATTACCGTACCCCCACAATTATGAACAAGCTGCGCAATGGCAAGATTTTCAAGAAACAGGCACTCTTCTTCCATAGAGATATTACCGTATTCATCTGCGGTGGTTCCACGAATAAAAGCTACACTCGCATCAATGCGTGGGTAGAATAAATATTCTTTACCCGCGACTTCGGTCAATATCACGCGCTCTTCCAGCGTTTTTTTATTGACTTTACCGCCCTCGAAACGAGGGTCGACATAGGTGCCTAGCCCCACATGGGTTAAGGTGCCGGGCTTGCCTGCGGCTGAGTCTCGGTATAATTGGCATATTACGCCTTGGGGTAAGTTATGTCCGGTCACTTTTTCTTCATTGACCAGCATTTGCAGTTTTGGTACCAACCCCCAATGACCACCAATCACATGGCTGACTAAACCCTCGTGTGCTAAATGGTTGACTGCTTTTTCTTTTCCATCACCTTGTCCTGCTGCGAAAACAAGGTTGAGGTTCGTGGGAGCACCTGTATTGAGATAACGCTCTTCTAAAGCGCGTTCTAAGGCTTCGGGAACAACGGAGCCAACAAACCCACCTAGGGCCAATGTGTCTCCATCTTTTACCAATTCTATGGCCTCAGAAGCTGAGAGTTGTCGTTTCTTATTCATAGCAGATACTTCCTAGCGTTAAGCTGACGTTGATTTCGGGGCTTACCATATTTTCTATTTTTGTAGTAAACCGGACTTGCTGATGTTGGCGAGCAATGGTTTAAGACGAATCCTGCAGTTCACGATTGCTTGCTCAATTTTATTGACGATTATTAATTAAAATCTGTGTTGATACGATTAGACTTAATGCTGAGCCCTAAACGTTCCGTGCATGGAAGTTTGGGCTCATTGCTATGACTTATATGAATAGAAACTCAAAAAGTAATTGACGACCAAACGTTAGATGACCAGTCCTCCATCAATTTTTAGAGTTTGTCCGGTAATAAAGCTTGCTTGGTCACTGGCTAAAAAAGTCACGCCATTGGAAATGTCTTCGCTTTTTGCCATTCGATTGAGTGGGGTTTTGCTAACCATGTACTGGATGACTTTTTCCGGTAGGTCTTTGGTCATTGGTGTTTCAACAAAGCCTGGGGCTACACAGTTCGCTCTGACTTGAGCGCCTTTGCGTGCAAATTCCTTCGCCCAACCTTTTGTCATGGCAATGACACCACCTTTGGTTGCTGCATAATTGCTTTGGCCAATATTGCCATCCGTTCCCACAACTGAAGACATGGTGACAATGGAACCCGAGTTATTTTCAATCATGAGGGGGGCGATCGCTTGAGTCATATTAAAGACGCCCTTCAGGTTGACATCCAGAACGATATCCCAATCTTCTTCGGTCATGCGGTCCAACAAATTATCCCGAGTAATACCAGCGTTGTTGATGAGTACATCGATACGACCATGACGTTGTTTGATGTCTTCTACAAGAGATTGAATGCCCGTGCGGTCGCAAACGTTAAGTAGTACAGGTGATACGTTAGTGGTGTTTTCGTAGGCCTCTTTGATTGTGTCGATGTTCATATCACAGGCATAAACGTGTTCTGCATTTTCAGATGCGAAACGCTCGACTATTGTTCGACCTATACCTTGTCCACCGCCAGTAACAACACAAATTTTGCCTTTAAGCATGATGATTTCCTCCGTTTTATTTACGTCCCTATGAATCCGTTATATTAGGCTTCATAGATATAGCAACTAGAATTCGATGACTCAAATTTTGCAAACCGCCATCAACGTGGAAAGTGAAATTAAGCGACTATACAGTGCTTGACCAATTAAATGATTAAAAATCAATGCTATAACCAAATTATTATTAATCAGCATGCACAATTGAGCTTTGATCAGTATCATAATAACGCTATCTAAACATGTATTATTTTCCCATTTATAGGATTCTAATTTTTGAAATTGGGGAAGGGGTGAAAGGGGGTTATAAATGCTGGATAAAGCAGCTTTTTTTGTTGAAGTTGTGCGAACAGGCTCTATTTCTGAAGGTGCGAGAATCCACGGCATTTCGACTTCGGCGGGAAGCCGGTGGATTAAAGAGTTAGAAGAAGAGTTAGGAGTGAGTTTATTAATGCGCTCAACGAGGACGATTTCGCCTACTGATGTTGGCAAACTATTGTACCAGCAGTACGACCCAATTTATCGCAGTGCCAAGGACGTGTTTACTGGAATACAGAATTTGGAGCACGAGATGAGAGGGCTAATCAAAATAGCGGCTACGCCATTATTTGCACAAAAGTTTTTAAGTCAGATAGTGGGTGAATACTTGGCGATGCACCCGAAAGTATCGTTTAAAATTCTCGAAACAGCTCTGCCAGTTGATCACTTGCATGAAGTGGATTTTTCTATAAAAGCGCACGCCACCTACAAAGGACATCTAGACAAAGACAGTCTATTGGTGAAACGAGTATTGCTTCGCTACCCTCTGGTGGCTTGTTGCTCTCCGGATTATATTCAACAAAATGAAGAGCCTATGACGCCTGAGGAGCTGAAATACCATAACTGCTTATATACGTCGACATTAGTCGGTGGTAACCGTTGGCAATTTGAAAAACAAGGCGTGTTTACCACGGTAGAAATTGCGCAAACGATTGAAATTGAAAACAGTATGTTTGTGAAAAATGTTGCTCTGCAAGGAGGAGGGGTCGCCTATTTGCCAAAACAATTGGTTAAGGAAGAACTACAAAGTGGCACGTTAGTTTCCATTTTAAATGATTACGTGAAAAGTGAGTTTGAGCTGAGTTTGTACTACCAAAAACGCACCCAAATGCCAGCACGGTGTACTGATTTTAAAGACTATTTAATCTCTAGGACTAAAGAGCTGAAAGATGAGATGTAGGTTAGATGGACACACTCTTTGGCTATGAAGATTAGATGGACACACACTTCCAAATTGGGTTAGAAGGACACACACTATAACTTAGAGTATTAAAGACTTAGTGGCTTACACCGATACTCGGTTCTGATGATTAATGGTATGTTTTTGAGTAGGTGAATTTTTATCTATGAATATTCACCTTTTTGCGTGAGCTTAGAAAGAGATCATACAAAGGCTGGTGAGGTCGCTACCTAACTATCTAAAGACAAAGCGTGAACTCGTTTTCTGTGATTTAGCTGTTTGAAGTGGGTAAGGCTCAGTTTGCAGCCTAAAAATGTGGCTCGGTATTTCTCAATTTGAGTGGTAGCGATGGACCATTGGCTCGGGGAGAGTTTGAGTCTGGACAGTATGGGAGGAACCTTGCTCAGCATGACGTGTTTCCCTTTGCTGTACTGCCTGGCACTCCAATCCACCAGTTCGAGGTAATCGATGAGGCGAAACGGCAATCCTTTGACCATTTCATTGGTTGGGTTACCAATGAACACCGCAAGTCCTGGAGCGGTGGCTTGATTGTTCTTGAGCGCGCGAATTCTCACTTGAATTGATGTATGCTCTGAGGTTTCTGGTGTCTTGCTTACACCAGCTCGTACAGGGTTTAAATCCACGTAAGCCATTGCTGCAAGTAAGGCTTGTTCATCCAACAAGGCTTGGCTTTTAAAGCGGCTTTCCCAAAAATGCCCTTTGCAGTCATCTTCTTTGTTCGCTCGACACGCAATCTCATAGTTGAGCTCTTTCATAAACCAGCTCAGGTTACAGAGTCTAGCTCGCCATTGGTCAATTAGGGTGAAGATGGCATGAAGTTCTGCTCCATTCGTAGGTTCACCGTTCAGCCAACGTTGAACTATCAAAGGTAAGTGGTGATGTTGACCCCAACGTTTAGCCACTTCATACGGTGTGAGCTTGTCCGCACCTTGTTTATCGACATACAAGACAATATGGTAGTGATTACTCATGACGGCATAAGCACACACATCAATGCAGTAAACGGCAGACAATTGGTGTATTTTCTTCTCAACCCACGCTCGACGGTGTTCATAGCTTCTACCCGTTAAGGCATCTTCACCACATAGAAACGAGCGTCGAACACATCGTGATACACAATGATAGTAGGCGGTGGATTCAAGGCAAACTAGTCGAGAGCGGGCTGTTGTCATCATCTATTATCCGAGAGTACAAAGATGGAGTAATGATGATGGCAATAGGCTGAGGAAGGCATCGAAAAGGTGTCGGTATACCACCTAGATCTTGATAAATCATACTTATTCTACACTTGGGGAGTGTGTCCCTTTTAATCCCTTTAATCCCTCTTTGGACTGTGTGTCCTTCTTAATATAAATCTAACTATCACTACCAGAATCACTAGAGTTTGCCGCTTCCGCTACCTGGTAGTCTTTGATTAAGGTGGTTAAGAAAGTTTGGTTATATCGTGCTTTACAAGATTGGTAATCCAAATGCCTTCTATCAAACTCTGCGCCGATGGCTACCCTGGTTTGATCGGTGGGTCTTGAAAAGTAGAGGGTTTGGCAAAGTTGCATGTTAGACATGTTCTGCGGATAACTATTGACAGTCCCGTTGCCTACCCCGAGTTCATTTGCCTGATGTTCTGTGCATCCAGCAAGTAGTATGGCCGAAATTGCAATGAGGCAATAGCGTAGCATGGTGTCTCCAATCGTCGTGTCTTAAAGCCCGATACACTAGGGTATTTACTCGATGCGAGCATTCTAACGTCCTTTTTGATTTTGGGGGAGAGGATTTTTGTCCAAGAAATGCAAAGTAAACTTGAAGTGACTTGGATCTATCCTGAAGTGCTTAAAATACAAAGAAAATGTTGAAAATCTTAGGATTGTGTTTCGTATCAGATATAGGGATAATGCGGGATGTTACAGTAACACCTGGATTGGAATGTGAAAAACAAAAGAACATCACTACAAGATATTGCGGACATCGTGGGCGTTACCAAGATGACCGTCAGTCGATATTTGCGAAGCCCAGAGCAAGTTGCCCAACGTACACGTGCTAAAATTGAGCAAGCCATAGATAAAACAGGCTATATTCCTAACCGGGCTCCAGCCTTACTTTCCAATTCAAAAAGTCTTGCTATTGGTGTACTCGTACCGTCATTGACCAACCAAGTGTTTGCTGATGTGATTAAAGGTATTGAAGAAGTGACTGAAGCGGCGGGCTATCAAGTGATGCTTGCTCACTATGGCTATTGTGAGCAGATTGAAGAGCAAAGGATCACGTCATTGTTGTCCTATCAGGTCGATGGGCTCATCTTATCCGATTTTAAGCATACTGATCGGACGTTGTCGATGATACAAATGGCTGGTGTTCCAACGGTTGAAATGATGGACACCACTCAAAAAGCCATTCATCAGGCCGTCGGGTTTAACAATGTCTCTGCTGGATATTTGATGACTCAGCGTTTGATCGACAAGGGATATCGGCAGTGCTTGTATTTAGGAGCAAGGTTAGACGCAAGAACACATTTGAAAAAGCAAGGTTATGCGCAAGCGATGAGAGAAAATGGTCTGACGCCAAATTATCTGCTCACGGAAAAACCGTCATCTTTTTCACTCGGGCGTGCCATGTTATTGGACGCGTTAGACAAGCATCCAAACGTGGACAGCTTTTTCTGTACCAATGATGATTTAGCAACGGGATTGATCTTTGAATGCCATAAGCAGGGGATAAAGGTACCACAGCAGCTAGGTATTGCTGGCTTTCATGGCCTCGATGTGGGGCAATCTCTTGTTCCGAGGCTTGCCAGTGTTATGACGCCTCGCCAAGAGATTGGCCGTATTGCCGCTCAACAAATTTTGATGCAGATATCTGGAAAAAATACGCAATGCAACACGATTGAGCTACCCGTTAACATTGAAGATGGAGAAAGTATTTGAGACCAGCCAGACGCTAGTCTCAATCGCAGAGTTATAAGAACAACGATATTAGCAGAGCCACTATACCGCCCGTTGTACCGACAATGGTTTCCATGATAGTCCAGGTTTTCAGCGTTTGTATTTCACTCAGTCCTAGAAATTTGTTCGCCAGCCAAAAACCTGAATCATTAACGTGTGAAAACACAATAGCGCCACCACCAATAGCTATCGTCACGGCTGCTAACTGAGCACCATCTAAGCCAAGCGGTTGCAGCATTGGAATAATGAGCCCACAGGCAGTAAGCATAGCGACAGTCGCTGACCCTTGAATAATGCGGACTGCAGCGGCCAAAACAAAAGCTAAAACCACAACAGGCAAGCCTGAGCCGGCTAGAATGTTACCCAAAGCGGCTCCCACACCAGAGTCAATCAAAACTTGTTTAAATACACCGCCAGCCCCTGTCACTAGAATGATGACGCCAGCGGGCTGAAGCGCCGCACCACAAATCTGCATGATTTTGTCATTCGATACGCCTCTACGATAGCCCAGCTGATAAAACGCAGCTAAGCAGGCCACGATAATGGCGGTAAAGGGGTGACCAATAAACTGCAGCCAGTGCTGTAGGTTTGAGCCTTGCTCGACAAAGCGGCTACCTATGGTGTTAGAGCCAATTAAGACTAGTGGTAGAAAGATAAGAGAAAGCGCGAGCTTAAAAGTTGGAGTGCCTGTCCCTATACGTTGATTTTCGTCGACATTATGTTCTTCAGGCAACTCAACATGCACATGCTTGGCGATATAGCTTCCCCAAATGGGCCCACCCAATATCATTGCGGGGACAGACGCGATAAGGCCAAATAGAATCATGTAGCCAAAATCCGCATGTAACTGAGAGGCGACAAGTATTGGGCCCGGAGCTGGGATAAGGAAGGCCTGACAAGTAGCGATGCCTGCTAACAGTGCGATACCAATTTTGACTACACTGCCACCACCACGGCGAACCACAGCGAAGGCGATGCCAATGAGAAGCACGACAGCGACATCAAAAAATAAAGGTAGCGCGCAGATAAAGCCAGTAAAGGTTAACGCCCAATTCGCTTTATCCTCACCAAATTTATTGAGCAAAGTATGGGCAATTTGATCCAAGGCTCCGGTTTCTTCCATGACTTTGCCAAACATAGCGCCGAGTGCGACCACTACCGCGACAAACCCCAGCGTACCACCCATGCCTTTCTGGATGGTTGCGGCAATGGTTTGAGGGCTCATACCAGATAAGATCCCTGCGATCATTGAAACAAGAATAAGAGCAACCACCGCATGCAGCCGTACTTTCATCACTAAGTACAGCAGCAAGACAATCGATCCTGCTGAGGTGAGAATGAGGGTAAAATCAGACATATTTTGTCCTTTTCATTGTTGTTATGCTACTTTTGTTTACCGGTAACATGTTACCCGTAATATTAATGATGTAAATTATCAATAACGGCATATCTTCTGGGTAATATTGATTCTTTGAGATATTTCACACTTGTTAAAGTTACCCGTAACATTGCAGGCGCTAATTTTGCTATTTTGATAACGCTAAGTGAGTCGATATTCGAAGGTAATAATGAGTAAGAGTGGATTAGTTTTTATAATCATGGGCGTGGCTAGTACGGGAAAGTCCACGGTTGGTAGTGAACTTTCTAGGCGTATTGGTGCTAAATTTATTGATGGTGATGATCTTCATCCGCGAAGTAACGTGATAAAAATGTCCAATGGTCAGCCCCTTGATGATCACGATAGAGCACCGTGGCTAATACGTATTAGAGATGCAGCATTTAGCATTGAAAAGAAAAGTGAAGTGGCGGTTATTGTCTGCTCTGCGTTGAAGAAGTCTTATCGTGACGCAATCCGAGAAGGTAACGAGCACGTAGTGTTTTTGCACTTGCATGCAGACCAAGCCATCGTTGCACAAAGAATGCAAAACCGAGAAGGGCACTTTATGCCGCCTTCACTGCTCGATAGTCAGTATCAAACGCTCGAAATGCCCACCCATCAAGAGATCAATACTCACTACATTGATATTAATTGTAGTTTCGAACAAGTAGTGCAGCGTTGCATAATGGTGAGTGAAGAGTATTTAACGTGTTAATATTATTTGATTTTCTTGTGGTTTGGTTTGAAAAATAACGGGATTTAGGTCGATTTATACCGTCTGTCGTAGGAAGTTGACATAGCTATAGATAATTTAACTTTGGTATATCTCGTTGAAGGGAGTATCTTGGAGTGACTTAGGTATATACTCAACGAGTAATTGCTTAACATTATAAGATAGTCAACTTCAATAAGGCTCCTACATGTCGTATAGAAAAATCTTCATCTTTATGTCGATCATGCTCAGTGTCATGGCGATATTGAATCAACTCCTATTACAAGGCGATACGTTAGTTCTGATACTGATTCTCGCTTTCAGTGCTCTTGGTTGGTATGACGTTTTACAACAAAAGAATGCGGTGTTACGTGAGTATCCTATTTTTGGTCACTTAAGATACATACTGCTGGATATTGCCCCAATTCTGCACGATTACTTTGTCGAGAGTAATACTGGCGGCAGACCATTTAGTAAAAACACCATTAAACTTGTCTATGCCAGAGCAGAAAATAAGCCAGGCTACCACCCACTTGGTACCGAAAGAGATTTCTACAAAGAAGGGTTGGAGTGGATTGGTCATAGCATGTTTAGCAAAGGTGAATTTGAAGACCAGCCAAGAGTATTAGTGGGTGGCCCTGAGTGTACTCGCCCTTACTCTGCTTCGATTCTAAACATTTCTGCCATGAGTTTTGGAGCGCTAAGTAAAACCGCAATTCAATCTTTAAACAAAGGTGCGGCGTTAGGTGGCTTTTCACACAATACAGGTGAAGGTGGTTTAACACCTTACCACATGGAAGGCGGGGATGTTGTTCTACAAGTGGGCACGGCGAACTTTGGCTTTCGCTATCCTGACGGGCGACTCGATGAAGAGGCATTTCGTAAGAAAAGTAAACTCGACTCGATCAAAATGATTGAGATTAAACTGTCTCAAGGGGCTAAACCTGGTCATGGTGGGGTACTACCAGCGGCAAAAAATACGCCAGAGATTGCTAAGATTCGTATGGTTGAGCCCCATACTGATGTCTTGTCTCCTCCGTTTAACCCTTCATTCCCCACTGAAGAAAAATTGGTTGAGTTTATTGGTATCTTGCGCGATCTAAGTGGTGGTAAACCCATCGGCATCAAATTATGTATTGGTCAACCAAGTGAATTTGAATCTTTGTTAGATCGATTTATTGAAAAAGAGATTTATCCAGACTTTATCACCGTGGATGCGGCTGAAGGTGGAACCGGTGCTGCGCCGTTAGATTACTCTAACCATATTGGTATGCGTGGTGATGATGCACTTAAGTTCGTCAATGGTGCGTTAATCAAAAAAGGCATACGCGACCGCATTAAAATCATTTATGCAGGTAAAGTGGTGTCTGGCTTTAACATGTTTAAGGCGTTTTGCTACGGGGCCGATTTGTGTAACTCTGCTAGGGGCTTTATGCTTTCGTTGGGCTGTATTCAGTCGTTAAAATGCCATACTGACCGCTGCCCAACAGGTGTTGCAACGCAAAACCATGAGCTGGCGAAGGGCATCGTGCCGAACTTTAAATCTCATCAAGTGAGAAACTTTCACGATAACACCATAGCGGATTTTATCGATATCGCAGAAACTGCGGGCGTAACATCATTTGATCAGTTTAATCCTGAGTTGGTTCATGTTGTTGAGCCGACGACTTAACGTAGAAAGTTAGATTAGGAATATTACCATCGTCAACAAGAAGGCCATTTGATATATTGCATTTTCGTTTCTTAATTCTCTAATTTATAAGGAGTTTAGTTATGAAGTTGCTTTCAAGTGATTTGTTGGCGATGAAAGGAGCAACCCCCATCTCGATGCTCACCGCCTATACTTGCCCCGTTGCAAGGTGCGTTGAAACGGCTGGTGTGGCTGTCATCTTGGTTGGTGATACCGTTGGTATGGTCGAGATGGGATTTGAGAGCACTCGTGATGTCACCATGGAACACATCGAATATCATGTCGGTGCTGTCAGGCGAGGAGCGCCGAACACCCACATTATCGGTGATCTTCCTTATCAAGCCGATAAAGATCCCGATACCGCTTTAGTCAATGCAAACCGTCTTATTGCAGCCGGAGCAGACAGTGTCAAGCTCGAAGGTGCAAAGGTAGATGTCATCCGCCACTTGGTGTCACACGGTATTCCAGTCGTTGGACACACAGGGCTCACCCCTCAAACCGCCAAAAGCTTTAAGAAAGTGGGCAATACCAGTTCTGAAGCAGAAAAAGTGAAACAGGAAGCAAGAAAAATCCAACAGGCTGGTGCATTTATGCTGGTGCTGGAGCATATCCCTCACGCTTTAGCTGGTCAAATCACACAAGAGCTTTTGATACCAACAATAGGCATAGGCGCAGGCTCAGAGTGCGATGGACAAGTTTTAGTGATTAACGATGCCTTAGGTTTGGGAGTAGATTGGCCTCCTTTTTCTAAACAATTTGTCCACATTAGCGAGACGATTACAAAAGTGGCTAGGGACTATCGTGAAGAAGTTGAGGGTAAAGCTTTTCCTCGCAATCTTTCTCAGTTAATCGGTGCTCAAGGGAGCTAATCAACATACCTAAGCTTTGGTGGGGACAAAACGAACCAAAGTACACAGCTCCAAACTGCCTTCAACCATGAATGTACATTGTTGTACAAAACCAAAAGACTCATACAGATTTATCGCAGGTGTATTTGCTATAGCGGTTGTGACTTGATAGGTGTTCGTGTTTGAAAGGGAATGTGTAAGCAAAGAGCGACCGATTCCTTGTCGAAAGTACTCTGGGTGGACGACGAGACGGTTAACTTGGTAGATGTTACCTTGCTCAAGCTCAATCACTCCTACCAGCTGATCATTTTGCTCCATTCCATGGAACACACTGTGGGCGTTAAGTATTGAGTCAATGGTTTCTGATAAAGGTGGAAAATGACTGAGTTTCAGAAGTGAAGCTTCCTGCTGATACGCAGCGTAAGAGAGTTCGAGGATGGACTGTGCAACATCATGGTTAGTATGAGTAAGGGTTAAAATCATTGATTAACTCGAATATAGTGAAAATAAAAGGCACTAACGAGTAGTGCCTTTCGTGATTCAGTGTTCTAGCTTTCGTTCCGTTGCCATTTATCTCACTATAGAAGATCACGCATTAGCATTTCGTATTCTTCGTTAGCATCTTCAATCAAGAGATTGAGTTCTTCGGCATCTCTTTTAGTTAAGGTTAGTTGCCACTGACTTCGTTTTTTACCTCTTTCGTCACATCCAGAAACGATCGTTTTAGATCCTACTTTCTTAAACGCGAGAGAATCAAAGCTACAGCTATGATGTTCGCGTTTTTCCACAATATCGACATCAAGTATACCAATGGGGTTCACTTGGATATGCGCGTGGAAATTCTTAGTATCCTGCAACAAATAGTCTCTGTGCTTAGCGATCATAACTTCTCCTTTTGTCGATAATAAAAATACCGCCCAATTAGTTTAGACCAAGAGTCTATGAAAATCTGGTAAAAATAATTGTTGTATGATCTTAAGCAATGAGTTGTTCATGAATGGCATGAATTTTCATAGTAAAAGCGATATTCATTCACATGTAAAATCACGCAACTACCCAGATTTATTATCACTATAGTTGAGTTTATTCACCCTGAGATGGCGTATTATTAAGTTCATCAAAGTGTAGCAATTACAAATATTTTAGACTAAAGTCTAGTGCTTTATGAGGCTGTAATCTGAGTGTCTATAAGGCATTGCAGACAACCTTATAATACGTATGCCTTTATAGAGTGTATCATTTGCATACTTATTCATTCGGGTTTTTCTCATCTGACCATTAACTTTTCGCCTTGAGATTGTTCACATCAGAGACAACTTGGCCGTCTTTAATTGTGATGATTCGATTGGTCCTGTTCGCCAATTCGTTATCATGAGTGACGATGATAATCGTCCGTCCGTCTCTATGTAACTGCCTGAACAGCTGTTCGATTTCTGCGCCAGATTTTGAGTCAAGAGCGCCTGTCGGTTCGTCTGCGAGGATGATTTGTGGGTCATTGACCAGCGCTCTGGCAATCGCCACACGTTGTTTTTGTCCCCCGGAGAGTTGGTTTGGTTTATGGTTTGTTCGCTCACCCAAACCCACTTTGTCCAAGAGCGCTTCGGCGCGTTGAATTCTCTGCTTATGTTTTACACCACTGTAGACCAGTGGCAAGGCGACATTTTCTTTTGCACTCGCGTAATCGAGCAAATTAAAACTTTGAAATACAAAGCCAATTTTTTGATTGCGAATACGAGCCAGCTCATTGGCGGAGAGTGTGGAAACGTCTTGCTGCTCAAGAAGATAACTCCCTTTGGTGGGATTATCTAAGCAGCCCAACACATTCATTAGGGTAGACTTGCCTGAGCCTGACGGGCCCAAGATAGCGATAAATTCACCGGGCTCGATAGTTAAACTTACTTGGTCGAGTGCTTTTACCTGTAGTTCGCCATTGGCGTAGAACTTACAAATATTGTCGAAGTTGACTAAGGCGGTTGTCATAACATTATTCACTTTGTAGAGCTTGCTGAGGGGTGATTTTGGAAGCGCGGTGAGCAGGTAGCCAAGCGGCCATAATACCCACCAATACTAGGGAGAGTATGACGACAGCCAACACCGAAAAAGACAAAACGGGTATCGGGTTACCAAGTTGGTCATAGAGCTGATTCCCACTGAGGTTTATCGAGCTTATCAGCTGAATAAACAGGTAGGTCATGGCTAGGCCAATTGCACCGCCTATCGACATCGTGACCAGTGATTGAACAATATAATGCCACCGAATTGCGCTCGGTGTGGCACCCACGGCCATACGTACACCAATATCTTTCGTTGAGCGCTTCACCATCGCATACATCACATTCGCAATGCCCACTCCCGCGACAGCTAAAGTAATAAAGCCAATAATACCTAAAAAGCTTTGCAGGCCGAGCAAAAACTGACTCATGCTTTTTTGTTGTTTCAACATATCTTGGCTTTGAAACGCTTGCGTGTCGTTGATACTTGTACCATGGTTTATGGCTAAAACTTGTTCCATCGTTTTCACCAGCTTAGCTCGGTTAGCTGTTGGGGCTGGCAGAATATTAATGGCGGTAATGGGGCTGTTTTTGTTGTAGCTTTGCCATGTGGACAGAGGAAGAAAGCTTGAGTAGTTAATTGAACTGCCACTCTCAATCTGGGCGTTATTTTTCTGCAATACACCCACCACAACGAACTCGATATCGCCGATTTTAACGCTTTTGCCTACCGGGTTGGTTTTCAAAGTTAACGGCTTGAACCAATCAAACTTGCTGGGAGGGTTAAAGAGTCGGGCCGCGACATCATAGCCGAGAACAATCGCACGTCGCTGTTGAGTTGCGTCAAATGGGTTTAGCCATCGTCCTCCTGGCATAAGCTTAAGCCCTGTCGCTTTTTGATAATTTGCTGTGACTGCGATGGGTTGTTGCCACGACGTCTGAGTATGATATTTCACGGTTGAGCTCCATCTCGCCGTCGGTAGCGCAAGTGTGACCTGAGGAAGAGCTTGTAGCGAATGCACATCTTGCATGGTGAGCTTCAGCTGTTGCCCAAGCTGAACCTGACCAGAATCGATGCTGGCTCTTCCTGCCGTGATATAGATGAGGTTACCGTTTCCGTTGTGCGCAACTTTCAACATGCCAAGTCGAACACCTTCACCGACAGATAACATGGTAGAGATACACAGTGTGGCCCAAGCAACAGCGAAGATGGTCAATGCCAATCTCAGCTTTTCGGCCGACATTTCCTGGACAATTTGCCTGATTGAAATCGTCATCGGTTACGCCCTCGCGCTCAAGGCGATGATGGGAGTGAGTGCGGCCGCTCTTCGTGCCGGGAACCAAGACGCGAGTATGGCTAGCAAGAAGGTAATACCTGAGCTTATATTAACAGCGCTCAGTGTGATGATCGGGGAACCAAGCCAATTTGGCAGGGATAGGGTATTGAGTAGGTACACGGCAAGCCAAGATAGCCCCAAGCCAACCAATGCGCCTAAGCAAACCAATGCGATACCTTCTGCCATAAATTGTCTAAGTATGGAGAACTTTGTTGCGCCAACGGCTAGCCTTACGCCTACCTCTCGGGTTCGCTCAGTCACAGATAAAAACATGATATTTGCAACACCTAGAGCACCTACGGCAAGCGTCATCGCCCCACTGGCGGCCAGAAACAATTGTATGCCACGTAAGACCGCCTTAATCATTTCCGCACCACCGCTAAGGTCTGGAAGGTAAATAGCGTTGTCGTCACTGGGATCAAAGTGCAATACGTGCGAAAAGTAACGGATGATTTCTTGTCTTAGTTCGCTGGCCGAAGTTCGACCTGCTGGTTTTACGACGATATAGGCTGGAAAGCTATCCCACATATCAGTAAAGGTCGCGGAGGGGATCTCAACACGATTCGCGTCACCAAAACTCACCTGAACATTGTCACCATTGAGAATGCCAATAACGGTAAAAGGGACGTGGTTAATGCTGATGGCATCACCAACTTTTACATGGCTGGTTTCAGCCAGTTGCCAACCTAGAATCGCCACGCGAGCGTGATTTTCCTGATCTATCGGGGTAAAGTTTCTTGAGCCGGGCTTCAATTGCAAAGAGGACATGGCCAAATAGTTCGGATCAATTCCAGCAACTGAGGAGGCAATAGATTGACCTTTGCTGTTGGTTACTACCGTTTTATCATTTTCATAAAGAATGGATATAGCGCTAACTAGTGGAGAATGGAGCAATGGTTCCACGTTATGTTTGGTTAAAGTGATGGCTCGGCGTGGTGGCAAACCCTGCCACGCTTTACTGGCCGAGCCTGATATCGCCATTTGAGTATTGTTCAATAAAATGGCAAAGGCGGCACTTTGTTTTTGATAAAAACCCTCTCCCAAAGCCATTAGCACCACAACGGATGTGACGCCCCATGCAATCGCGATGATCGCCAGCGTGCTCTTCAACCGGTACGCCCATAGCGTACTTAGCGTTTGTGAGATCAGCTCTTTCATGGTGTGAGTGCCTTGGCTAAAACGGCAATGGTGCTCTCGTTTAGCCTACCGGCGGTTTGCCATAATGCGACTCGTTGTCGCCAGTAATCGTACAAGTCGGCGCGCAATTCGTTTTCAGCGGAGTACAAATTGTTGTGCGCATCGATTAGATCCGAGGCTGAGGCCATACCTGCATCGTATAAGGCTTGTTGGCTCTGAAGTACTTTTTCTCGCTGAGAAACCAATTGCTTGGCCATGCTGACCTGTTGCCAATACGAGAGCACTTGGGCAAATTGGGTTTGCACTTGTTTTTTGAGTGCAATTTCTACTTTGCGTGCGTCTTGCTGCGCATCCATCAAGTTTAAATCCGCTTGAGCGACTTGAGCTTGGGTTGAACCGTTGGTATCAAGAGGAACAGTAAGTGTGACGCCCGCTGAAAACTGCCCTTGTCCAATGGAATCGCTATCGCTGTAGCCCACTTTTCCACTGACCGTTGGGTAGTAGCCTCCGTGAGCTTGTTTGACTGCTAACCTTGCGACTTTGATTTTCTGTAAGGCCTCTAACAGGGCTGGACTGTTATCCTTTGCAAGCGTTAGCCAAGCTTGCTCCTTGTCCAGCATCATGGCGGGTTGGGATAGGTTGTCGACTCGGATCTCGTTCACACTATCTGGTGTGGTATCGATATAGCTGGTTAAATCGGCTTTTTTTTCTGCCACGGTTGCTTGGTTGCTGAATACCGATGCTTGCTCGGAGAGACTATTTGCACGCATCTCTTCTAAATCAACGGATTTGACTTTTCCCGCTCGGTAGCGTTTTTCGGTGATGCTGAGTAGTTTTTTACCCTCTTGTTCCTTTTGTATCGCTAGGTTTAGGTTATCTTGGGCATTGGACAGGTTGAGATAGGCATTCACCAAATTGGACGCCAAGTCGCTTTCTGATTTCGTTAACGACAGTTTTGCCGCAACAACGCTGGCTTCGGATTTGTCTAAGTCAGCCCAGTTGGCGCTATTCCACAATGACTGGGTCAGCTGCACACCATAAGTGTTGGTGTTATCCGCATTGTTGTACATATTGGATGATGCCGTGGCTGAGACGGAAGGCAGTAGATTACTTTTGCTGCTGTCTACCTCAGACTCGCTCAGTGATACGCCAATTTGCGCTTTCTTGTAGTCAGGATCGTGCGCTTTCGCTTTTGTCCATGCTTGGGTGAGCGTGAGGGCGTGGGCAGGTATGCTGCTCAGGGGCAATAAGATGGTGCATAGCGCGGCGGTGACAATTTTATTATTCATTGTTACCTACCATGCTTGCATCGACCAACTTTTCTCCGAGTTTCACGCCTTTTGTCACTTGGATCTTAATTCCATTGGAGAGCCCTAACGTGACCTTTTGGCTATGATAACCCTTCTTAGAATCATCGGCGATCAGCACCATAGGGGTGTCACCATCAAATTTAAGTGCACGCTCTGGGATAACGAGTACGTCCTTGGCTTGCTTAAGGGTAATTTTCGCACTCGCCGAAAAACCCGATCGAAGCGTGATGCTGCTGGGAAAAGCTAAATCGCTCGCTTCCACTTCAAAACCATTGTCAAAGGCCTTGGTGACTTCGCTATCTGGCGAGTTCAAGCTTTCCGATTGAATCGCCACTTCGCTGAGTTTTCCGGGGATCACATCTTTCGGGTAGGGAGCAACGGTAATAATGGCTGGCATCCCGGATTTCAACTGCGCCGCATCGTGCTCGCTGACGCTACCTTTAAAGATTAGGTGATTCATGTCCGCCAATGACATCATCTCGGTGGCTGACTGACTGGATTCTGTTGAAATAATAGGTTCGCCCACTTCTACTTTTAAATCCAGCACCGTACCATTAATGGGGGCGTAGATTGTCGAGGTCAATTTGGTTTTGCCAATATTGGCTTCGCCGCTTTGAATCAATTCCAAGTTTTGTTTTTTCTGTTGTACTTCAGCACGTTTGGTTTTTAAATCTGACACGGCCTGAATGTATTGATCATAATTGTTTGGAATGACTTTTTGTTTGATCAAAGACTTTAAGTTGTCGAGCGTTTTTTGCGCCGATTCGAGCGCCGCTTCAGCTTGCATTAATTCGGTTGTTGCCGCAGTAAGCGCTTGTGGTGTGGGGTTGGGCAGCAATTTAATCAGAGGTTGGCCTTTTTTAACCCGCTCGCCGACTTTCACGTATATTTTCCCAACAATACCATCGATTTGTGACTTGATTGAAATTGAGTGGGCAGGGACAATTTTTCCAACCGCAGTGGCTTGTTTACTGATGGTGCCTTTTTCTACCGTGACAGTAGCAAACGACTTTTTATCTTGGTTGTGTAGGCTTGAATACGTATAAAGGCCACCAATAGCCGCCACAATTATCAAAGCCACATAAGCCTTGCGTTTACCCATATATAATTTCCTGATACTCAATTTCTATCCTATGACGATTGTTCGGCAGTATATACTCTAAAACCACATCGTGCATATCACCGCCATGGTTTGAAAACACAAGGCAAGTCAATAGACATCACCACTGCCCATAAGTTGCATGGGTTTAACTCACACAAAATTTTACAGACTGTTTACACTTGGCATTTTTCCTCGGATGATGTTCAACCTCGTAAAGAGGATGCTGTGTTCTAAATTGGCTAAATAGGGAAAGAATATGTCAAATCTAAAGGTGGCGGTTTTAACTTATAACCTTGCGAACCAAGCCTATTCAAAAACAAAAACAGGGAAAAACAACATAAGCTTGCTTGCTCAGGCTCTTAGAAGCTCAAGCGCTCAAGTCATAGCAGTCGGAACACAAGAAGGGAACAGTTTTCATAATGCCATGGGGAAATCTTTAAAAGGCTATACCGACATTGGCAAAGAAATCATGCGGACAGTAACCAAATGGGACGATATGCTCTTCAAACCCAAGGAGCATGGACAAGGTAGTGTTCAACTTCGTGTCTATGTGAAGGATAAATATCTGGTTGATTCAAAAGGAAGCCGATCATCGATAGAAGTGATTCATAAAGGCAGTGTTCATCATTCGATGAAAACGATCCCTGGGTCATCTTCGTGGAATAAGGGGGGTAACTATGCCATTTTGAAGCTCGTACTTAGCGTAAAAAGAGGTAAGCATGAATATGAAAGGCAAACGGCGTACATTGCGATATGCAATATTCATTTCGATTCCGCAGAGCAAAGTGACCGAAAGTACGAATACGACAAGCTCATTGATGAAGTAGCCTCTTACAATGTGCCACTTTCTGCGCTGATCATGGTGGGTGATTTCAACGAGCGCATGACGATCGGCCAATTTAATGGTGGTAATAAGCTCGCGATTAGTACCGCAAAAAATAGAAAATATTCAGTGATGGATGAGTTTGAAAACGTGTCTTCGTTTTCTAATAAGATGCAAGGGTTTAACAGCAATTACAATAATCTAGGGAACAAGTACAGCACAAAAACGCAGAAACGATATAACTTTCATCAAGACTTACAAAATACCTATGTCGATCAATCGAAGAGCAATAGCAACTACGGTCTATTTCAAAGCGAATACCAATCCCAAGTTAGCTCCGTGCAAATTCGTCAGAGGTTAGAGCGCAACTTCCATCAAGTGTTACCTCAGTACAGCAAACTGCAATTTGTCCCGCCCAGAAGCTTTAACTCCACTTATTTTCCTAGCTTAACAAAAGTGTTAAAGCCTAAGTTGGAGAAAAAAAGTGGCAACACAAAGGCAAACTATGGTGTGTTGGACAGGGTGGGTTTTATTGCACATGGTAACTTTTTAGTGCCGGGTAAAACGCGCTGCGACATCATTACGGCTGGAATGGATTATCGTTACCGTAAAAATCATAATACGGTGTCGATGGAGACGTTTAATCAGTTTGAAAGCGATCATGTTCCGGTTATCGGTGTATTCTGCTTCAACTGGGATGAGAGGTTAAAAGTCGTTAGGCCCAACATTAAGCGGAACTATAAGATAGGCACGATGAACTACGGCAGAAAAGTGGAGTCCATTATCTAGGTTATCTGTAAGCCGTTATGTTGCTGGGTGATAGGTAAAACACAGAAAGATCAGCTGAACCTATTTCCTCCAATCCTAATCAGGATTGTAATGGAAGCAAGATAGTCACGGACACTTCAATGTATTGGGGAAGAACGAATCAATAAAGTGATCTGTTTTTTCCTGATGCAAATGGCAGCATTATGTTACGGTTCCAAGCGGTATTTGGTGGCAATGCTCCTGATAACCCCCCGATTAAGTATCAAGCCAAATACCGCTCTTTTGCCGAACTGGCTTTTGAGCTTATCAACTTTGCTGCGCAATGAGCGAGTTGTTTGATGTATTTCTCATCATCAATAGAATGGCGCAACCCGCGCCAATAATCAGGGCACCAGCAAAGATATACACGAAGCCATTGGAAAAACTGTGGTCGAGTTGGGTGGCGAGCATTGGAGAGAAGCCACTGATGGCAGCACCAATGCCGTAACTTGCACAGCATCCGCTACTGCGCACGTCTCGCGGAAATATTTCTGAAAAAATGGGTGTTATCGCACCTTGAACCCAGCAGCCTAGAACCACTAGCAGTAATAAGCCAAACGCCATGCTCACGATATTTTGTGATAAAACTAAGTGAATGGCCGGGTAAAGCAGAACAATATGAACAACAATGCCATATAGCGTCATTTTGGCTCGACCATATTTATCAGACAGTAATCCAAACATAGGATAAAGCAGGCAGGCAAACAGCAGCGAGATGGTATTTAAAGTCAGAGACTGACTCATGGATAGGTGGCTGTATTGGTTGAAAAAAGTAACGAAGTAAACAAAATCGATATAGAACATTCCCCCCAGTGACGCGCTAAACAATACTACGATCATAAAGCTAAGCTTATGCTCCTTCCATAAGTGCTTGTAGGTATTGGTGTTTGGTGCATTGGAGCGGTCATTGAAGCTAACTTCGCTATTGTTAAACTGTGAACGAATGATCAGCAAATAGATAGCAAGCAGCACGCCACCAAAGAAGAAAGTCATTCTCCACGCATAATGTTCAAGGCTTGGCGGGGTGAAATTCAAGACCAAATAGCTGGTGCCAGAAGCAAGTAAGAAGCCAATGAGGGATACAGTGATGGCGATGCCCGAGTAAAAGCCAGTGTTTTTTAGCTGTTTATTTTCTGCTGTCACGACCAACAAATTAGCATATTGTCCGCCAGCGGAGATGCCCTGAATAATTCTAATTACAACCAACAAAATAGGCGCCAAGATGCCAATGGATGAGTAAGCAGGCAAGAAGGCGATAAACAGCGTCGACAAACCCATAATGATGATCGCAAGGTTCATACTAAAGTAGCGCCCTACTCGATCTCCAACCCAACCAAAGATAATGCCTCCTAGCGGGCGAGCCATGAATCCCACAGCGAAGGTCGCAAACGCGATCAGCAGGCTACTGTATGCGCTTTCTGTAGGGAAAAACAGTTTGCCAATGGTGGCAGAGAAATAGCCAAACAAGCAGAAGTCATACCATTCTATGGCATTGCCAAAAGACGTTTTGAGGGTGTGTATGATGTTTTTACGTAATTGCATAGAAGATGAAGGCTCAGTTGAGTGACAGTGAGGAAAGTGGAGGTAAATTAAGCAACATGATACAAGCTACATTGATCAATTACACCATGCAAACTCATTTTGGACATGTTTTCTGAATAATGAATATGCACAAATACCAATAAGCAAAATTAATGTTTGAGAGATAATTCGTTTGGTGTAGAATTTAATTCTGTTGATCGGTTGTTTATTGAGCTAAATTTTTGGTAATTCAGAATAATATGTTAGTTTAGCTTACAGAGATGTAAGTTATTATAGATTTTCATGCCTCCTCGCTTATTGGATACTCCCCTCTATTTTAATTTCTAGACAATAGTTACCTATTGATAAGACATATATTAATAGTCTGTATTATTCAATTTATAAAGTGAGAATTTGATGGAATCGAAAACCATAGGAGCCATATTAATTATTACCGGCACATGTGTTGGTGCAGGGATTTTGGCTTTACCTTTATCAACGGCAGGCTTAGGGTTTATTCCTACTGTTATTTCACTTGGCATTACTTGGATCATTTCTGTCGTTACAGCTCTACTACTCGTTGAAGTGCTTGCCAAGCTTAAGATCAAAAACATCAATTTCGACACTATGTGCAGCAAGACGCTAGGTCGTGTAGGCCAAGTTGTCTGTATGGTGGCTTATTTAATCCTTATGTATGCTGTGTCTTCTGCCTATCTGAGTGGCGGTACTTCCATGTTGAGTGCGTTGCTCAAACAAGGTGGTGTGACATTGCCTTATTGGGTGTCTAGTTTGGTGTTTGCGATTGTGTTGGGCGCTATTGTTTGTTTTGGCCACCGTTCGGTTGATTTAGCAAACAGAACCTTGCTTTCAATCAAAGGGATTAGCTTTATCGTATTGGTGGCAATTTTGATGCCTGATGTGACTCACGCGAACCTCTTCGATTTTAAACATACGCTGCCGTATTTTTGGTATGCCGTACCTGTGCTGTTTTTCGCGTTCGGTTTTCAAGTCATTGTGCCTAGCATGTACAACTATCTAGAGCAGGATATTAAACAGCTTAAAATTGCCATTGTGGTTGGTAGTTTGATTCCGTTTCTTCTCTATAGCTTGTGGCTTTGTGTGACTTTAGGGATTTTGCCTCGATTTGGTCATACCAGCTATTCTAGCTTTTTGCATACCCACAGCAGCGGTGACGTAGGCGCTCTATTCACTATGTTAGGCTCACAAGGTTCGTTGCGTTGGAGCCATAAAGTCATGGATGTGTTTACGAATGTTGCAGTGACGACTTCCTTCTTAACGGTCACTATGGCGCTGAAAGATTATTTGTCCGATATCTTCAAATTAGATAGCCAAACCAAATGTGGTAATGGTAAAGGTGCACTGTTGACCTACTTGCCACCATTGGCATTGGTGCTGTTTGCGCCGACTTTATTTCAGGTGGCGTTAGATTATGCTGCTGCCAGCCTAGCTGTGGTCTTGGTATTCCTGCCAGTCGCAATGGCTGTGTCTATTCGTCGTCAAAACAAATTGGCGGATGCTTCTGGCGCATTTAAAGTCTCAGGTGGCGTACCTCTACTTACCATCTTGGTCATCTTTGGTATCGTGCTGCTATCGCTAAGTTTTATGGCGAGCTGGAACATGTTACCTGTTCTTCATTAGTCAAATATCTCTTAAACAAAAGCGGTTGTCATTGATTTGGCAGCCGCTTTTTTCGTTGTTTACTAGCGATTCGCACCGATTTTGGTATTTGTTATTTTTTCTAACAACAAGGTTTATTAATACTGATTATTCTATTTACCTTTATTCGCTATCATACAATATGTGAAAGTTTTTATATCAACAGAATTGATTGGATTTATGCCTTGTTTTTAGTCTAATAGTTTCGTCTTCTATTGGTATTACTTTTAGAAAAAATAACATATAACTCTCTTTAGTTCGGCTTTCACATGATGCACAGTTTGGAGTGGAAGATATGATGGCTTACTTATCAGCGAGATACCTTATAAATAATGACTTCACCAAGAAAGTGTCTTGGGTTGTACTTAGTATTCTGCCGTGTTTTATTTATTATTGGTTCACGGGAGATGAAATGGGGATCGAGTTTGCGCTGGCGAGTTTCTCTCTTTACCACGTGTTGAGAACGTTCCGTTGGGGCATGTCTGCTATCGTGTTGCATTGGATAGTGATCATGTTGGGTATCGTGCTTTTGCTCTGTGTGCAGCCCAGTTTTTGGATTTATGCCTGCGTAGTAACACTATGGGCACTGCTATGTATGGGACTTAGCGTGTTCGGTAAGCCTTACCGGACATTGGGTAGCTTTACATTAATTCCGACGTTATACCTTTCCATCGCTTTGAGCGAACACGCAGGTTTCAATATTAGCCAACATGGTATGGATCTCGTCATTTGGGCATTGGTGGCTCTAGTTGGTCCTACCATCGTGCATTTTATTGTCTGCAGCTTTGATGACAGGCACCAAGTGGTATGGAAGTGGCATACTTTAGTGATGCCCAAATGGAATCCACAAGCGGTGTGGACTGTGGTATCCATTACCATTGCCGTCTTTTTGACAACAATTTTTGTTCGTTACTATCATGTACCCGAATCAAACTGGGTCATTTGGTCATCGGTTGCGGTGATAACCGGCGAGTTCACTAGCATGCACCTTAAGTTGGTTCACCGGGTTGGTGGTGCGGCATTTGGTTTAGCCGCAGCGACCGTTATTCTACTCTCCATGCCCATTCCAGCCGTATTCTATGATTTTGCTGGGATATTGATCATCGCGACATTATGTATTCCAAAATATCCCGTGGCCTATGGTTTACGCTCTATGTTGGTTGCGCTTGCAGCTGGCGGTGTTGCGCAAAGTGTATTGATGGGTGAGCATCGCTTATTCGATGTGTTTGTTGGCGATATTGTGGGGGTGGCCAGTGCTTATCTCGTTTCTTATCTAGCCCTGTCTTACGATAAAAGGTTTGGTGTCGCTAAAGCGTCTTGAAAACGCTGGCTGTTTCGCTTCTCAGTTGAGTGCATGAACACTGTATTTGACTACCCTAGTCAATTACTCTCTACCTATTGAGATCATCTTTATGCTAGGGCCAACCATGGATTTAACCCGTTTAGTTACCGAAAGCCGCAATATCGCCAGTGAAAATATCGATACTCTCTCGACATTGGACATGCTGAGCGTGATCAACCAAGAAGACCAAAAAGTAGCGCTTGCCGTCGAGCAAACGCTACCAGAAATCGCAGCTGCGGTTGATTCTATTGCCTCTGCTTTCTCCCAGGGGGGACGACTGATTTATATCGGGGCAGGTACGTCTGGACGTCTTGGAATTTTAGATGCGAGTGAATGCCCACCCACCTATGGAACCAAACCAGATCAAGTAATTGGAATTATCGCTGGTGGTCAACAAGCGATCACTCGCTCCGTTGAAAATGCTGAAGACAGTAAAGAGCTTGGTATTCAGGATCTGCAAGAGATACAGTTCTCTAGTGCTGACGTGTTGGTTGGCATTGCGGCCAGCGGGCGAACACCTTATGTGCTGGGCTCTATGGAGTATGCGCGCTCTCTAAATGCCAAAGTAGTCAGTGTGAGTTGTAATCCTGATTCTGCAATGTCTCAACTTGCTGAATTTGCTATCACGCCTATCGTTGGTGCGGAGGTGGTGACAGGCTCTTCTCGAATGAAAGCAGGGACGGCACAAAAGCTCGTTTTAAACATGCTCACTACAGGTGCTATGATTCGCTGCGGAAAAGTATATGGCAATTTAATGGTTGACGTAGAAGCAACCAACGCGAAATTGGTTGAGCGCCAAAAACGAATTGTAATGGAAGCGACTGAGTGTACCAGGGAGCAAGCAGAGGAAGCGCTCAACGCATGCGACCATCACTGTAAAACCGCCATTGTTATGCTGTTAGCTGGCTTGGATAGCACGGAAGCTCAATCGCTGTTGCAAAAAAGCAGTGGTTTTGTCAGGCAGGCGTTGGATGCGAAGTTGGGTGGAGAGTAGAGCGCCTCATTGATTTGACGTGCTACAACGCATCTAAAGTAAAAGCCCCCAATAATTGGTGTTCAACTATTGGGGGCAGTTCACTGGCCAAGCCATTCATGGAAGCCGGAGTTCAATACGATTTATAGGATGCTTCGTTCTAAAATCAGCCGAATATGGCGCTAGCTCCGTGGTTGTATAGTGACTAATTTTCGGCTTTTTGTTGCTCCCCCTAACAAGACAACTTCTAGCAGCATAGCGAGCGCCACTTGGATCGCGATGGTATATAATGGCAGATGAAACCATACAATTAACGCCACACCGACGACCATATAAAGATTGGCCACAAAGGCGGCTTTACCGATGGAGTTCGTTGCATTTTTTAACATTAGCAATGCCATAAAGTAGTACTGAACTGCCATCAACATCGGCAAAATCAGTAAGACAACCAACACTGGGTGCATGGCATGGGTAAGCTGTGTATCGCCGCTGACATAAAGTAGCATCAATGATTGCCCCAATGAGGAAAAGGCGATAAACCCTAGAGTGACACTAAAACCTATCCCGACCAATAATGAAAAACGAAACAAGTGTCTTCTCTCGATTCCCCGCTTATTGTCTGGACATGCTTGCAAGTGACGGATGACCAACTGTTGCAGCATCCGTACTCCATTGCTGATACTGATCACCAGCATCCATGCTGCCGCCCATGCCGCGAGTTCTAGCTCTCCCAAAAAGGCAATCAAAATGGGTAGCATCAAGCGAGCTCCCCATAATGTGATCATCGATTGTGCTAATGGCCAATAGTAACGCCCCATGGTTCTCATGTCGGTGGGTAATGCGGGATCAACTCCCGCATCGGTGGGTTTGAAACGACGCACGCGGTAACGAACGTATATCAGCTCTACCAATACGCCCGTTAACAATGCGCCAGCGACAATGATCGCGCTTGAAGTGGAAACAAGCGTGATGGAAAAGGAGACACCAATTAAGACTAGGCATCTTAAAATAGCGCCTTTGGCGATATCGGCAGAATACCCCGCATGAAGTATTTGCCCCTGCCAGTAACGCCTTAGTGCGATCATCAAAGGCCAAGGACACAGCAGTAAGACCATCAATGACGCTTGTTCCCAAACGCCAGATTGAACAGACATGAACCAGCCGAGTTCGGGCAATAATGAGAGCAGCAACATGCTTAGAGTCAGTATCAAACCTAATGTCAACACAAAGCGAAACAACACCTCTCGACTTTTCTTTGCTACTGATAATAGGTTCGATACGGGCAGTACCGAGATGATTGGGCTTTCAAAGAAAACGGCAATGCCTTTGCCTAGCGCAAAGGCGGCTAGGCTCTGGGTACTGTTGGGCAGTGAGGCCAAGACGAAAATGATAATCGGATCGCCTAAGGCCATCACCATATCGCTTAAAGACGCAGGCGCCAGCTCTTTGAGGTAACGCCGATTACGAGATCGCATCTACTGTTACCTCCTTAGCCTGATTGGGGCAATAGATTGGAGACAAATCATCAATATGTTGTTGTAACTGATGTTCGTTGAAGAGCTGCACGTTGGCTTGGGCTAACCATTCATGGTTGTAAACCGTATCCAGATAGCGATCCGCTCTATCTGGGTTGATAAGTACCACCGTTGTTTGTTGAGATTTTTTCTGTGCGGCGTACGCAAGCCCTGCGCTGACGATGGCTCCGGTAGATGCGCCTAACAATAACCCCTCCTTTTTGCCTAAGTGGTGACACATAGAAAAGGCCATTTGATCTGTGACGTTATAGGCGTAGTCGATATCACTACGATTAAATGCGGGAGGAACAAAAGACAGGCCAAGCCCCGTCATTTTATAAGGATGTCTTGGTTTACCAAAGATGCCAGAGCCAGCAACATCGACCGCGACGATTTCTGTTCGCGGACTATGGACTCTAAAATACTGAGCGGTCCCTGACAGTTGCCCGGCGGTACTGATCCCAACAACGATGGCATCGGGTTGTTGTTCAAACGCATTCGAAATTTCAAACGCCGTATAATAATAGTGTGCGAGGGGGTTGTCGGGATTAAGGTGCTGGCATGGATAAAAGGAGCCTGGAATAGCATCGGCGAGTTTTTTGGCATGGGCCATACGAGCTTTTTGCATCGAGCCCGCTTTGTCGGCAAAAGATAAGGGGACTTCTTCTAGCTGTGCGCCATAAGCTTTTAACATCTTGATGACTGGAGGCGGAGTTTTGGCGTCAATTACAATGATCACTCGATAGCCCTTAGAGGCCCCAATACTTGCCAGTGACATGCCAAAATTGCCTGAGCTGGATTCTATAATTGTACCATTCGGTTGTAATAGACCTTTTTGCTCAGCTTGGCTTATTAAAAACGCTGCATTTTTGTCTTTGATACTACCGGTAGGATTGCAAGAGTCCATTTTTACGTAGAAATCATTATTTAAACATAACGTATGAATTCGATTAAGTTTAATAAAAGGAACATTGCCCACTGCTTCTGATACTGAATTTGCGAGCAGCTTGTGGCGATATACGATGTTAGTCTGGATAGGGTTAGTGATGCTCATGATAATGCTCCTTCTAGCATTGAGTCGTTGGAGTAGGCTTTGGCAATGTGTTGTAGAATATTTTCATTCGGTTTATGTCCAAAACACGTCGACTTAATAGGCATTCTTCGCCCTGATACTCCTTCCTGAATAACATGAGACACATTAGAATGTACCACTTTCACTGATACACATTCTTTATCAAACCGTGAACATTCTGGCGAGGTCTTTATTGATGTGATTTCATTAATTTGTTTTAGCTTTTCATAGACTAAAATAAATATATTTGCGTTTTTTCGATCATTTTCTTTAAGACGCAATCCCCATGTGTTATTAGCAAAGTTAATTTTAATATCGGCCTCATCAATTCGGCATTGAGTAAGCCAATTTTCAGAGATCCTACTTAATAGGCAATCAATGTTGGTATTTTCCTTCAACTTGAAACATAGCTCGTTAAACTGAAATGCGGCTTGAGAGGATGAGATGACAAAAACAGGCAGTGCTGTTGTGTACCTTTTTTGTTTTATTGCTTCATATCGGTGATGGCCATCGGCAATTAAAAAATTAGGCACTGTGCTGAGCGCTTTGGTGATTAACTGGTTCTGAAATCGACCTTCTAATCTCGATATGGTGTGAGACATTCCGTCTGAACTAGGAATTGAGATCTTGTTCTCGCTCTCATCAAACCATTGATTAATCAGGCCTAGAGGGAAGTTATTACTGTCAGTAATCCAAAAGCTTGGTGGGTAGAGATTTGGTGATAGCTTTTCTAAAGATTCAACTCTATTTGGGTTGGTGTTCTCATGTGGGATAATAGGCTTTTCGAAAAATGAATCACAATGGTAGTTATATAATAAACCAGTGACTTGGTGGGGAATATTATTCCAATTTCCTTCGATTCGATAAATATAATATGCGTCTAAATGAGCCATTTTCATTTCCTTTAAATGTCATGATATCTACGATAATTCGTATGGTTAAAACCAAGATTTCATTCGATAATTTAAAGGGAAATAGGCGGTCTAAATATTGAGTAGAGAGGGGAGGTGTAAAAAATCGTTTTTTGAAGCATGAATAGTGTAGAAGTGATTTTTGTAAAACTTAACGAACCATTGGTAATGGCCTGATGGTTTGAATGACAGTGATGAGCACTGCAATTTTCGATATCATGATTATCATTAATATTATGAGAGTCAGGATACACACTGAAAAAGCTATTGTGATAGTGAATAATAGAGCCGGAAACAGGCGTGTTTTCAAAATGATCGATAACCGTCTCAAGGGTTGAGAATGAGAAAGAAAAATTTAGTATAAATATCACTAGTAATAGTTTTTCTGATATTTTACTCATTTATAATTCGCTTTATCATCTATATCGGATTTGGCCGTTATATAAAGAATCTGGTTTGCAAATAATAACTATTTGCCAAGAATATACGTTTTGATTAGCTGTTGCTAATGAAGTTCATAGATAAAACAGGACAATTGGTGATAAAGGTAGTATTTGTGATTTTGTTTCGAAATTTTTGGTCTTATATTATTTTCTTTGTCAGTTAGATGATTTGGCCGCCTGGTTTAATTTTTATCTCGAGGTAACTTGACTGTTCAGTAAGGTTAAGGGTTGTCCATACAATGGCAAAATGCTTCGATTTGGCTCAATTGACCACAAGTTTCATTTCGATCTATTTAATCCATTCATTTTTATAGAGATTAAGAATAGGATCTCGGAGGTGATCAAAGTTTGACGGTTTTTCAACGATACCTGCCCTAAAACTAACCATTATAACCTTTAATAGGCACACACCTCTCTGCTCATCGTTCTTCGAATATGTACAAAGAGCAGAAAAACTTGTGGGGCAGTGAAAAATGGGTGCTAGAAACTGAGCTTATATAGCGAACGTCCAATGAGCAAGGAAGAGCGGTATTAATTATACTAGACTTGAATACTGCTTGATGATTTTTATCTAAGAGATGTACGACATTTAAAAGAGATATAAATATGAGTAGCGAAATAAATAGTATTTATGAAACATCTGAATGCAAGATAGAGCATACAGGGAGCTTACCAAAAGTAGGTTTTCAAAACATATCCATTCCCGGTTTGACTCAAGATATAACTTTAACATCAACTTCAAGCGTAATAACACAGGATTATTATACTGACCACTTTCTTGAGAATATTGATATACTATCAGATAGTTTATCTAAAAATAAATCATTAAAGTCAGTGGAGCTAGGAAGTGGTAGAGGGCTGTTGTCTCTAGCTATAAAATTAAAATTCCCTTCAATTGATATAACACTAATTGATAAAAACAAAAGTGCTATAGAATTATCTAGAAATAATTTAAATATAAATGGCATAAAAAAATTCAATGTAGATTTTAGTTGTTTTACGAGCAGTAAGTATCGAGACAAAAGTTTTGATTTGCTATTAAGCACATTGCCCACTTTACCATTTAACTTAGAAAATGTAGATAGAAAAAACACGCTTTGTCTCGATGGTGGTAGTGATGGCCTTCGTAATTTACGTAATCTAGGACACAACTTCTTATCTTATTGTAAGAATACAGGGAAAATGTTTTTCATGGCAAACGATCTAATAGATATAAAAAAACTAATACATGAATTCGATCAAATGGGAATAGAATCAAATATAATTTCAAAAAGAAAAAAATACCTTTCGGAAACAATTTATACTAAATCTTTAGTTGATAATGGAACTATCTGTCATAACCGCTTACAGGGTAACCCTGAAAGCTACTACTTTCATACTTTATTGATCCAGAGTGAAAAAAAATTTACCTCTTGAAGGATAGCGATGCCGGTTCTGTCGTTAATGTGACAGAACCACTATGTTAATATATTACTACTGTTTAAGTTTAGATAAGGAGGGGGGAGATGCCTAGGCATTTCATTAGTGATCTAGATGGCACATTATTGCAGAATAATCATGAGTTAGATAGAGAGACTATCACTGCAATCAGAAACCTCCATGATTGCGGGGGAACTTTTTCTATCGCAACAGGACGTCATAATTTTGATGTAATGGATTTATCAAAGCGAATTGACAGGCCTATCGGTATGATTAGCTGCAATGGAGGTATGGTTATTGATCCAAATAATAAAATAATTGGGGTAACTTACATCCCTATAGACACTTCCATATCGATAATTAATTATCCCTTACCAAAAGATATACATTTAAATGCATATACGATTAAAAGCTGGTATATCAATGAAACCAATAATAATCTAGAAAACTACAGTCCACAATCTGGTTTTAAATACAAAATAATAAATAAAAAATTTTTGAAAAGAAAGAGGATAATAAAATTTTTCCTTTTGGGTGATAGACTATCTTTATTAAAGTTACATGATGAATTACAAGTCAAATATTTTGGTAAATTGGATTTTTCATTTTCATTACCTTGGTGTATGGAAATTATGCCTGTTGGGGTCAATAAGGCATCTGCTGTAAGTTTACTTTGTAATCATCTTGGTTTTACACCTAAGCAAACAATGGCATTTGGTGATGGTGAAAACGATATTGAAATGCTGAAATATGTAGGGTTCCCTAAAGTTATGCTAAATGCTTCTACAAGTGTAAAGAAAGCTGTTCCTCATGCCGAGGTAATAGGGCATGCCCATTCTCTAGGTGTTGCTGAATATATAAATAAATTAATTAGTTCTTAAAGCCCATTTGTTACAAATAAGTGGACCAATAGAAGGCCCCAAAAATTGGACACGCCTCTAAGGGGTTTTGCACCCATTTACGGCTTTGTTGCGTAATTCAGGGGAACTAAATCAGGAGCTCACGATCTGATCGGCTACACCCTTTATTTTATGTGGCCAAACGCAAAAGGTTGGTTAAAAATCAACAATTTATAAGTAGATCGGCCAAGCTTCGATGAACTCGGAGCAATTCATAGTTTGGCTGAACCGTTTAATTTGTATCTAAAGGCAAGTTGACTGTTCGGTAAGGTTAAGGGCTGTCTACGCATTGTTCACACAATAACAAAATATTTCGATTTGGCTCGATTGACCACAAACTTCATTTCGATCTATTTAATCCATTCATTTTCATAGAGATTCAGAATAGGATCTAGAGGTTGACCAAAGTTTGGTGGTTTTTCAGTAACTTTTGCTCTAAAACCAACCAATATGACGTCGTATTAGGCATCTGGATATTCTCAATAGGTAATTTACTATCGAGAGCGTCGTTATTGGCTTTCGGTCATAAACACCCCAATTTAATTGGATAAATAAACACAGTGCAACAAGAGAGTATAGATCATGAGTCAAGTAACATTCCAAGGTGAGCCAGTAGCGATATCAGGGAGCTTCGTCCAAGCGGGTTCTCAGCTCCCAAGTTTTACGCTAACTTCCTCAACATTAGAGGAGATTAAATGGTCAGATTTATGTGGTACAAAATTAGTTATCAACGTGTTCCCGAGTATTGATACTCCTGTTTGTGCAGCAAGTGTTCGTCGATTTAACAAAGAAGCATCTCACTTGGAAAATGTGGTTGTGCTTTGTATTTCTGCAGATTTACCGTTTGCTGCAAACCGATTCTGTGCGATTGAAGGACTTAAAAACGTTCGAACTGCTTCATTTTTCCGTTCTCCACTATTTACTGAACATTTTGGGGTTAAGATCAGTGAAGGTCCATTGGAAGGGCTTTCTGCACGTGCCATTTTAATAGTAGATGAAGAGGGGTTGGTAACGTACAGTGAACTGGTTTCAGAAATTACAAATGAACCCAATTATACAGCAGCGCTTGATGCATTAAACGCACTAAGCTAATTAGGCCTTTCACTCAGAAATATCGTATCACCAGCTTCAGCTGTGCGGTTAAAGCTTTTGCCACCGTCGACTAATTAGTCTCAGCTCTACATTAGCGTTTCTTTTTTGGACCGAGTAACATTGATACTCGGTTTTTTAAGGTATATCGGTAATGACCCTTAGCCTTCTTGATGAAAGTGTCATAACGTGTAGTTGCCCATGATAGCTATAATTAGCCACTCATTTCGCCAGTGTGGCCAGTATACACATCTCTGCCTAGCATAGAAACCTATCTATAACGCCGATTGCCCTTTAGTTATTTCCATACTTGATCAAAGGGTGAGTCTACGAGTAAAAATTACTTTCCAGTTTAACAACCGACATCATTACCGTATAAAAATTGACTTATCAGTATTTATTTTGAGCATTATATTGAGATGGAATTGTTGTCTGTATCGTTTATTTTATTGAGCAAAAAAAAATGGTTGTGCATTTTTTTCGACATCCACGGTTGATATTATATTTAGCGAAGAGTATTGACTGTTTAGTTTGTCAATATTGGAAAGATAAAACAAATAATGAATCGATGAGGAAAAAATGAGATATATAATAACGTTAATGTTGTTTATTTCTTTTAGTACATACGCACAAAAACCAATCAACAATATCGATAGGAATAATGAAAATGATGCCTGTGGATTTGTCGAGAATCTAAGTTTTCACGACAACGGAGGCATGTACTTTAGGGGAGTGATGGATGACAGTTCACAAACAAATGATAGTTTTTGGGCAGACAATGAAGTGGTAATAGACTTAGTTAAACTAGCGTATTTAACGAAAGCAAGAGTATGTATTCACTATGTATATTACAGCAATTACTGGTATGTAAACAGAATAACCTTGGATGATTAGCGTTGAAAACACAACATTTTTACTTATTGTCTTTGTGCTTGGCACTTATATTTGCAATGCCAGTACAAGCCAGCACAGGATTTAATATTAATGGTGAGCTAACCGCAACCACATTTATGGCGAGAGATTTTGGTAACCCATTTAACGGTTTGTTTCAAGCAAGTAATTCCTATGATACCGGTGCTATTAGGGTGTATGTTGAGAATGCAACTATTACTATAAACTATCATGGGACACCTTTTACGTTTACTTTGAGAAGCTTCCTACAAAACATTATTTTTCCCCGGTGGGCACTGTTTGTGAACTTTATATTAGTAGATTCAAAAGAGGACGCGGATATCGTTGTGAGGGTGTTCCCTGCTCCTGAGCACGGGTTTGGTGCCGGGGCTGCAGCTGCAGCTTATCCATTAGGTTACCCTACGGAACCAGGTACCAGCGCTTATCAAGGGGCAATTGAACTGCACCCAGAGCAAATAGAGCAAACACTAAACAGTTTAAATAGCGTCGATCTGGGCTTTATACATCATGAAAGTGACCTGGATTTGGTGAGAGCCATTCTGGTGTATGTTTTAACACATGAGTTAGGACATACACTTGGGTTTGAGCACAGTGCGAGGGCCGCTTCTGGGTGTGATGTGGAAGCGAGCCTAACAACTCAAGCTCCACTGATGACAGGGAATATGATGGATTACTTTAGGATTCAATACCATTTAAATGGGGGGACACCTGTGTTTATTGATCAGATTATGCCTTCAGAAAAGGAGCTGAGGGCATACTTTAACGTTAATGGGTATGGGAACTTTGACAAAGACATCAATCCAATCTGTGGTCCAGCAAGAGCAACAAAACAAAGGTTTCTTGCGACAATACTAGAGTTAATGGGGTAGGGCTAACGGTTTAGTTATAACAACAATAACACTATTTTCATTGTTTATTATAATGTTTTGTTCTATGGCGTTGTTATCATATCGCTGCTAATAATCGTATTGTGAACCGAAGGTCTTTCGAGACAAGGAGGGTGAGGTCCGTACCATGAGGTGGCGCTTGTCTATCTCAAATAAATGGATACTTCGCTGTCACAATACACTGAAACCGTATTTCGTCAAGATATTAACATCAAGGTAACCGTAGTGAAGGTAAGTAAAACAGTCTGTAATTTGGTTGAGTTTATTGTTTTGTCATTGTGTCTAGCTATAGTGCTGCTGCTTTTGGCTCTCGATATTTATTTGCCATAAAGGCAGGTCTATTACCACTTTATAACGAAGCCTATAACGATTTGATCAAGCTAGCTCTCAATCTCTGCGGTAAATCGCATTGGTCAGGCTTCCATTCACCTAAAGGTAACCCTTTGAGTTACCTTTTCAGCCTTATTGAAGCAAGCAAAAAAGATACTAGGCTTGAATTTTATCGTTAAGATAGTTTGTATCAAAAACATAATCAAAAATACTCGTTAATGTCTTTCTATTTAATGGTTTTGGTATGAAGGACCGTATATTAAATTCCTCGCTCTTAAGTGGTGTGGACAGATAAAGAAAGTAGGTATCATTTACATCACGGTATTTGTGTCCAATGAACTCTTTAATGTGTTTAACCTTATCTTTTTGAATTCCGTTGAACGACCGACTATCGGTGTCGATGATGACAATTCTTTTGTATTCATTGATTGAGCTCGGGCAGTATATCACGTCTGAATAAGGTGATATTAAACCTCTGGAGCCAACTTTTCTGTTTTCTAGAAAAAAAACACTCTGCTTCATTCGATAAGATGAATCCCGAATACAGTTCACTAAGAAACTTTTGATTATGGGCTGATCGGTCATGATGCTAATCAAGTAGTTCATTTGCCTATACGCTCTATAAAGTTCAATAAAGTGCGGCGATGCTATCAAATTATATAAAAATTCCTATTTACTTTTGTTGTAATTAGCCGATATTTTTATGCTATTTTCTTTTTTTATCAATATATTACTCTTGTTTGTTATGGTTGGGTGACGCTTGCGATTAATAAAATCTTGACTAAAATTAGGCTCAACAGTGGTTGATAAAAGTAATATTAATGGAACTAATGTCACAAATTTTTTAATGTCTATTTTGGTGGATTATGATGTTACTAAGTGAACAAATACTCATCACATACATTGATGGCTGCCCACATTAGATTTGCTCTATGTTAGGTGCTGAAATTTGACTTTAAAAATTTAACATGCATAATAAATGCAACTTATATAGTGTTGTTTTTTCATTAATTAAATTGAGTAGGCCGACTGTGGTGACTTTTAGTTTGTGGCTTTCCGCTCGGAAGCAGACTTAGACTAAAGAGGAAGGATTGCATCTTCTAGATTTGTGATGCTTCGCTCGCGACTGATATTATAAAAGTGAAAATCACTATATTTTATACAGTTAAGTCAGATGAATGCTTATACTTGGTATTGAAATCATCTGAGCTTTAACTAGACGTCCAGAAAAATAAGGTGTTTATAGAAAGTATATGAAAAAACTAAGACTATTTACGGGTAAGCCAAATGCGTATCTTTTTGTTCTCCTGTTTTTATCCTTGGCTTTCCATTATTTTTCCTACGAGCATTATAGAAAAACCAGCGACGAAGTGGTCAATGGGGGCTACGTTTCTGATGTATTCTATGGGCCCATACTTGACTCTTCACATAAGGTTATTGAAGTCAATTTTATGAACAATAAGTTGCATGGGAATATTTTCATAAAAGAGAAAGGATATAAAACGTTTTCTCAGTTTAAAATTACAGGGGTGCTTTCGAATTTTAAAGATGGTGTGTTTCAACTAAAAGCACAAGTACTCAAAGAGCAAGGTGTTAAAATTTTTGATGTCGAGCATTCTTCTCATTATCGTAAGTTTGATGTTATCGATGATAGCGATCTTGTCAAGAGAAGTATTGCGTTAGTCTATCGAACAGGGCCGGTGATGATTCTTTGGGATTCTACGTTGCAAGCCTATGATGTATTTATTAAAGAATAACAAGATACTCATTAATGATAGTGAAGAAGTAGTTAAGGTTACCCATGAATAATAGCGAAAGAATTGTAAAAATCGATGATGATCTTTTTTTTGATTCGAATAATGAATGCCTCATTAATAAGTTTAGTTTGCGGATACATTTAAAGTTTAAGGAAGCCCAATTTATTAGGCTGTTAATTGAAAATGCGGGAAAACCAGTCGCTAAAAACGACATCATGGCCTATTTGTGGCCAAAAACTATCGTGACGGATGCATCCTATAACAAACTAATCTCTGATTTAAGAAAAAAAATTAAGACAATTACTGAGTCTGAAGTGATTGTCAGTGTACCTAGAGTTGGATATAAAATACAAAAATTCTCTTATGTAGAGGCAGCAGCCTCTTCGGTGATGAGAGAAAAAAAAGGTGGAAAGCTAAAATATTTTGGAGTCGTGTTGAACCTATTTGCTGTGATAACCTCCCTGATGCTCGTTAGTTATTCTTTGTACTACATATACAAATCGAATCGCGTAGGCATGTATGTGAATCCGAATTACCATGTGGTGAATGCTGATGGTAGAACGGTCATCGTGAAAAATGGATTAGAGAAGAAAGCCGAGAACCAGCGCATTTCTAAGATGGGGCAAGCCGGAGACGTGTTTATCGTTGATAAGAGTGATGGTAAGGGTATTGTTTATCATTATTCAAAACAGAAAGGTCAAACTCGTGTCTATCAAATGGAGAAGTAGGGTAAGTTTCCCAGGTTCGCTTCTGTTGGAGCTCTTACTGCTTGGTTCATAGTGATGGTCTATGCGTCGATTCTCATCCAGAACGATCGCCTTACCCTCTTTTCACTTCTGAAAATAACCAGGCTTTGAAGGATTGTATTTTCGGCCATGTTGAGCACTCTGGACGATAGACAAGGTAGTATGCTAGTGCTGACTCCAATGCTATGTTGGGAAACAATCGGATCAAACGTCCATCGTCCAACTCTCTTTTCACCATCACGCTGCGAGCAAGTGCGACGCCATGCCCATCCACCGCAGATTGAAGTACAGCCGCCGAGTTGTTGATTTGTAGGTGCTGGGCTTTGTTGCCTCCGTTGACTCTGGCTTTGTTTAGCCAATCAGACCACGTTGGGAACCCGGCGTGCGTACCTAGTGAACCGTCATGTATCAGAGGAACACACAGTAAATCTTCAGGTTGATGGAGTGTCCTTTGTTCTAAAAATTGTGCTGAACAGACTGGATACACTTCTTCCCCCATCAGCTTTTCTGCAACCAATCCTGGCCACTGCCCCTGTCCATAGCGAATGCCAATATCAATGTGTTGAGCGGCAAAATCGACCAAGCTTAAATTGGTATCCAATCGAACCGTGGTATTCGTATCCAGCGTTTGGAAGCTTTCTAATCTAAGAAGTAGCCACTTTTCAGCGAAGGATGGGCTCATCGCCACAGTCAATGTTTGGTTTACGGAACCTTGCTGCAGGCGCTCTAGGCCTAACATGAGTTTGTCAAAACCATTTCGAATATCAGGCAACGCGTGCTCTGCTGCCTCGGTGGGGATGAGGCGAGCTTTACCTGTATTTGTTCTATGAAATAGAGGGGTATCCAGCCACTCTTCCAATGAACGAACCAATTGTCCTACGGCCGCTGGTGTCACGTGAAGCTCCTCGGCGGCGGTGGAGAAGCTTTGATGCCTGGCGCTGGCTTCAAATGCTCTTAATGCGTTGAGATGTATGGGTAATTTCATCGCGATAAATATTTTCTTTCACGGGGTAACAGATTATCTCGTTTGTGGTGGAAAGTAAATCCAGTGACACTATCAATCAAGCTGTTGAGGAAAATCAATGATAGCTCATGTTGATCATATCGACGTAAGTAGACCGACATTTTCTAGAATACGTCGAACTTGTTCGTGGAGCACGGGATAGCCTCGGCGGCCATGTTAAATGTAATCTCAGCCGTGCAGCTCGGCTTAAGGAAATCTAAATGATGAACAAGCAATTTGAAGGAAATAGACTACTGGTTATTGGTGGCACAAGTGGTATGGGATTGGCTACGGCGCAAATGGTGTTAGAGCAAGGCGCAAAAGTAGTGATCGTTGGCCATAGAGCCGATAAGACAGAGTCAGCTCGTGCGGCATTGTCCGACATAGGAGAGGTTGAAGCCGTCACTGCCGATCTGAAAAGTGAACAGGGCGTTCAAGAGCTATTGCATATGATTGATAGTCATTACACTGACATTGATTTACTTGTTAACGCGGCTGGCGTCTTCTTCCCATTGCCATTTCTTGAGCATGGTGCACATGACTACGACCAGTACATGCAATTGAACCGAGCGTTTTTCTTTATCACCCAGAAGGTTGCCGCCAACCTTGTAGAAAAAGGGCGCCCAGGGGCCATCGTCAACGTTGGGTCTATGTGGGCAAAACAGGCCATCGCAGCGACGCCTTCCTCGGCGTATTCTATGGCTAAAGCTGGGTTACATTCACTGACTCAACATCTGGCGATGGAACTAGCTCCACACAATATTCGTGTCAACGCAGTGTCTCCAGCGGTGGTACAAACGCCAATTTATGAGGGCTTCATTCCTAAAGAAGAGATAAAGGAAACATTGCAAAGCTTCCATGCTTTTCATCCCATTGGTCGAGTTGGGACGCCAAATGATGTTGCCAATATCATTGCTTTTTTACTCTCAGAGCAAGCAAGTTGGGTGACTGGCGCTGTTTGGGATGTGGATGGTGGTGTCATGGCTGGCCGCAACTAGCGCTTGCTGACTTCGTATTGGATGATCAAGCTCCGCGTTGAGCATGCAGGGGCAAAGTAAAAAGGGAGTGATGGGGTCGTCAAACTCATCGCTTCTGATCGTAAGCACTTCTCCTATCGAGCCATTAAGCTGAGCCTCAAATGGGGCTCCATTCCTCTCTTTTGTAGCAATGTCCTTTCGTGATTACCTAAATAGCTCACGCATTGTAAAAGCAAAAATCGTTGTTGACTCCCCTATTGTTTACGCGCGCTAAAGCACATTAGCAACGACACAAGATCACCAATGTTCGATGCCTTTTGAATTCCAGCCCATCATGGCTCACATTCATAATGTAGATGGTCAGGGCGATATCGGTCACAGCAAAAGCTATTATTACACCCGGTCATTTTTAAAACGGGCGCAAAAAATCCCTACATTTTTTATTGCTTGATCCACCATTTCACAGTTTAAAACGGCAAACTGACCTTTCTTAGGCGAGTAAGATTTCTATGGGCTTTGAGAATGCGGCTAACTAACTCAAAATAAAGGCTAACCATTTAATAATAAAGATATTGTCAAAATTGAACGGCAATTGCCAATTCTGTTGTTTATGCCATGGTGGCAAGAAAATCGATCAATTTTCATGCGGAAAAAGCAAGAGTTACAGGTTTTTTAGCAGAGTATTCCCACTTTTTTGATTGGATGGATAAGTTCGATTTTCTTATTGTGCACCTCGTCAGCTGGGTAGCAATGTGTACTCAGTTTAGGCGACAACAAACAAATAATTCACGATAGATATTTTATTAGGAGACATGTAATCATGTTCAATAAGAAACTAGTAAGCTCAATGATTTTGACCGCTACTATGGCAGGCGGATTTGCTACAAACGCAATGGCTGCATCCGCAATGGTTGGTTCTACGCCAGATCATGCAGGCGGAGTGATCACTTTTGCTGGTGCGATTAGTTCTGGATCGTGCTCTGTGGAAGTAATCACCAATGAAGGGAACGAAATAGTCAATTTTGGTAACATCGATGGCTCCGGCAAACAAGGTCTATTCACAGATGCAATGCAGAAAATCGAATTCGTATTAACCGATGGCTCGGGTGGGAATTGTGATACTTCTGATGGCTCTACCTTTAGGGTCAGTGGTGCGCAAGAGAGTGCGACTACAGACTCAACAACTGGAGGATCTGTTTTTGGAACTGACAGTGCCGTGACAGGTGTAGTATTGTCGAAATCAAGCACACCCTCAAGTGGTAGTGGATTTGTATCTGATCACGAAGTTTCCATTGCTGCTGGCGATTTTAGTACAACTCAGCCTTATGATATCTATGCTTTCCCTTGGTCTGCGTCGCCTGGTGATCATGGCTCGCTCGATGCAAAAGTGAGGTATGACTTCGTAATACTTTAAAAGTAATCATTAAATCGTCAAACCGATCGCGAAGGTTTGGCGATTTAATGAAGTCGTATCACTCAACATCGATGTATCTACATCTCCAACCCCTGTTTTATTTAGAGTTAGGCAAAGTAAATATGAGAGACTGTATTTTTATCAGAGTACTGATTGCATTTTTATGCCTAATAATTAGCCAACATGCTTTAGCAAAAATGACATTTGCCACGGGTTTTTTGAACTCTAATACTGCTATGAACTCGGAGACGTTCAACACCCTTACTCATGAGGTGTCCGGGGAGTTTTTTGTCACGCTGTATGTGAATGGGGAAAATAAATACAACGCTCGAATCCACTTTGACAAAGGTCGCCCTTTACTCTCCAAAGCGTATTTGGACAATATCCATGTCAGCATTGCTGATAGCCATGTTTTCGATGATCGTGGTTTGTTGATGTTTGATCAAAATCAGCATATCCGTTACGAGTTTAATCGGCCTGAACTCACGTTAAACCTGTTTATACCACAATATTTATTAACCCATAAGCCAGAGCAGTCTCACGTTTTTTCACAAGGTGCCAACTTGGCGTTCACCCAATACTCCATCGATCACACGATCGACAAAAACCAATCGGGTGAGTATGACAGTCAGGTGTTTGGTCATGGCACTTCGGGTGCCAACGTTCATGGTTTCTATTTTCGATCTCATTGGTCTTTTGAAGACAATAGCGCTAGCTTAGGTGATGCTTATATCAAGCATGTGGTTCCATCCTTATCCTCCTATATGACGGCAGGAAAAACCAGCATCGGGACTGAGCAGTTTGACTCGTTTAGCTTCTCAGGCCTTAGCTTAAAAAGAGACAACAGCATGTTAGCGGGGGAGGCGTCTTATGCACCTATCATTAGTGGCAATGTTTTGTCACAAAGCGCACAAGTAACCGTTTCGCAAAATGACACCATACTCTATCGTAAAGTGCTGTACACGGGGCCATTCGTGATCTCTGAATTAAACCCATCGAGTCAAGCGGACTTAACCTTGACGATCAAGGAGCAAAATGGCGCCGTCTATACCTACTCTTATCCAGTATCGCACCTGCCAGGGCTGATGAGGCCTGGGACGTTTGATTATGAGATAGATGCGGGACGAACTGATTTTAATAACAGTACCAATGACCTTTTTGTGTTGGGCGCACTCTCTTATGGTTTTAATACCTTCACATTCAAAGCAGGCTCTTTGTTTTCGAATAACTATATCGGTGGCAACATCGGCAGTGCACTGACGCTGGGTGAGATAGGCACGCTGTCTTTTAATCTCAATGAAAGCTACGCCAAAAAAGTGTGGTTAGACGACAGCAACTATGTGTTTGGTGTTAGCCAGCGTATTCAGTACGCAAAGTATTTTGGTGATGACCTCGCGCTAAAGCTGGGCGCATTGCGTTATAACTCCTCCCATTATCTTTCTTTCCCTCAGTACGCCACACAGAATGATGAGAATCAACTTAAAGCCGAAACCTATTTGTTGATTGAAAATACATGGAGCGAGGCGTTAAGTGACAGCCTACAGTTTTCTTACGATACCTACTATAACCGAGACGCCTCGTACAAAGTCGATGCCAACGTAGCGTATGCTTTATCTCATGGTATTACGCTGATGTTATCTGGCACCGTGGACGATCAAAAAGAAGCCAGCGCTATGCTTAGCGTAAACTGGAGCTTAGAAGACTCTAACATCAACGTTTCTCATATATCACAGTTTTCTCAGGGCTCCATCCAATCGACAACAGGGGTATCGAATTATAACCAGGATATGGCTTATAGCGCCAATGTGAATACGGATACCAAAAACGGTAAGGTTACTTCAGCGAACGTCAACCTGAACACGCACTCAAAGTATATGTCCTATCAAATGGGATTGATGGGCTCAGAAGATAGCTATGAGCTGTCTAACAACTACTCCGGTTCCGTTCTATGGTATCAAAACCATCTAGATTTTACCCACATTAGCTCAGACTCTTATGAGATCATCGATATAGACGGCCTAGGGGACCATGAATTGTGTGCTAGCAGCGACGAATACTGTTCCAATGAACATGGCGAAATTATCTTGCCGGGTGTGAATCCATATCATGCCAATACCTCAAAATTGGACTACAACAATTTACCCTACGCCATGTCAGTCAAAACAATCAATGCGGTTGTGTATCCAGAGCGTGATGCCGTGCCGGTGTTTAAATATAAAGCGGAATACAAAAGACCGATGTTTGTCAAATTTACCACCAAAGACAATCCCACGGGCCTATCAGGTGCAAAAGTCCTTGCTGGCGATGGCACATTACTTGGATTCGTTAGCGGTCAAACTGGGACTTTCCTGAACTTGGAATATACTGTAGATACGGTAAATCTTGTATCTAAAGACGATAAACAATATGTCTGTCAATTGCCACCACAGCAAGGTACAGGCAGTAAAATTGAAAGGGTGACTTCCTCATGCTTAGTAAAATAAATAACCGCTCAACATTTTCATTTAAATGTTTCATGCTGATAACAGTTTTGTTGTCGTACAGCTCGTCTTCGTTTGCCTACTTGACACTGAGCAAAACACGTTTAGTGGTGCCTGCTAATGAGATGAATGCTGAGATTGTGCTGTCTAACCCCTCAGATAGGACATTTGGCTATCAGGCCAGTGTGTTGGATGGAAATTTTTCGGTATCGGATCAGTTTGCGGTTATACCACAATTGGGGCAGCTAGATTCAAAACAAAAGCAGGAGCTGCGGGTGATGAACGCGGTCGACACCACGAAGTTTCCAACCGACAGAGAAAGCTTATTTTATTTAAGTATCCAAGAGATCCCCATGCTACCAGAGAACGCGCCAAAATCCTCGATGATGGTGGCGATCAATGATGTGATTAAACTGTTATATCGCCCTGAATCCATCAGCAAACATCGCAAAAACGCTGAAAAATCTCAGCTTCAATGGACAACTCATGGCAGAAAAATGGTGATAGAAAACCGCTCGCCATACTACTTTGCCATTCTCAACGTGAACATCAATGGGAAACCTGTGGCGTTGCCTAAAGGAATTTCTCCGCGTATTGCGAAGTTTCAACCATTCTCCAAGGTGTCATTCAAACAGGTGGTTCATAAAGGTGACAAGGTCTCCGTTTCCTACTTGGATGACTACGGTATAAAACAAACTACAGACGTGTCGTTTTTACAAGCGCCATTGAAGGCGAAATGAACTCGACAACCCATACTATTAAGTTGTAGGCCACCTGAAATATAGATATATGGTTATGATGAATTCGATAGTGAAATACACAATTTGGATTTTAGGTTACTTGTTTTGTGCAAGTAGCTTAGCAAGAGGAGTAGATGCAGAAACCACATTTACGATTCAAGGCGAGATCAGCGTTAACCCTACCTGCTCTATAGAGTACCCGCCTACCATTGATTTCTGGGGTTATACACAAACAGATGTGGATAATGGATTGGTTAATCAAAGCTTTGCTATCAAAACATCATGTGACAAAGCCGCTACGGGGGAACTAAAGATCGAACCTTACTCCGATGCTTATCAGCTTGTCGGTCAAGACGCACTAGATATAGGCTCAGGCCTAAAACTTCAATTCAGTGCAACAAATAATCCGAGTGTGACAAATTCGGAAAGATTTTTGGGCGGACATACGCTTACTATACCCAAGAGTCAACCTTTAATTTGGAATGTGCAGTCTAGTATAAGAAATATGGGAAATAAGGTTCGTTCAGCTAACCAATTTGAAGTGTTGGTTTCACTTAAGTTCACTTATTATTAACTGGTTACCGTTCATGAAATACAACTTTCTTATTACTGTTTCTTTACTTTCGATAAGCTTGGTCGTTGCGGCTTCAGATAGTTTTGCTTCCTCTGACGAAGAGCTAAAACAATCGCTTCCCAGCATCACAACAAAACCACTGTATCCGGCAGTTCCCGATACTCGGCCGATGCCAATTCAGCCGGTGGTTCCCGATACTCGGCCGATGCCAATTCAGCCGGTGGTTCCCGATACTCGGCCAATGCCCTTTCATCCGCAGTCCCCGAATGTTAAACCATTGTATCCAACGGTAGACACCAAACCTTTCTACCCAAAGCAAGATATTATCGGTAAAATTCAGGCATTAGAGCCGAATACGAAAAGTGACAAGGTGTGCAACCAATCAACTGTAGATCAAGTACAGAATGAACCCAATTATCATTATTCTAATGGAAATACGCCGTACTACAATCATTCTTTGAAGTACTACCAAAAGTTTAACATCCATGATGGAGAACCAATTGACTGGATCGAGAACTCATGGAGGGAAGAGTTTTTTGATGGAGGAGTAAGTTTTAGTTATGGATGCTATAGTCTTACTTATGATGCAGATCATACGCAGCCAGTAAATTGGCTACCAGACGGAGACGGTATGATTGATTCCGGCAATAGTGATTTTGCGTTCTATGTTGATGCTGAACCAGGTGGGAGGCTTCGTCGAGGTAGTTGCTATCCGGGGGCAGCTCAAGCAGGAACCACTCAAGTGGATGATGCTAGTCGATGTGAGCTTAAAATGAAGTATACGCTACACATCGTTCGGGTGAATAATACGAATGATCCGCATGACTTAAAATGGGTATACGTGCGCTCCAAATCTTCAATACATGAAAGACCAAGTCTGTGGTGGGGGCCTAGGAATGGAGATAGTAATCCCGATCCCAATCCAGAGCCTGGAAATTGTACAGTCTCGGTCGATCCAGAATCGATGATCTTTGATCTGACGGAGGAGGATTTCGAAAATCGTTCAGGTAAACGTTTCAAGGATTTCATCATCAGAACTGGTAACTGCTCATCGCATTATATCAAATTTAAACCCCCTAAAGGGGGGACTCCCGAGCTTGCCACGGTGACGCCCGACGGTAATAAATCTATAAGACTTCATCTGAGGCAATATAAGGGGAATGACACCCAGTCTATTATCTTTGATAACGAATATGATGAGGATGATGGTTTTAATATGAATGGTGACACTAAATTGCAAGTAGAGGTAGAGAAAAACGGTGAGCTGCAATCTGGTGAGTTTAATGTTAGATTCCCTGTTTACATGCTCCCGAAATGATACGACTTCACATTGTTAGCTGCTTGTGCTTGGAGCAGCTGACGCTAATGATCACTTCTTGCATGGATACCTAACGGTGATGTTGCTAATATGTGACACGTCATCCACTCAACACAATGTATCTGAAAGTATTCTGAGATTGGAAGGCCTCTTTGCACAACCTGTTAAGTATTATGACCATTTTATGTCTGAGATGGTTTTTACTACCAGGTTTTATCTATTAAAGTAAAAAAATGGTCTTGACTCCAATTAGTTGATTCACTAGTAATACTCTCGCTCGATGAAAGTACTGATCACTTTGTCGTGCATGGTTTCTGACTTAGAGAAGTCCATCGTTTTTCTCACTAATCTCTTCAGGCGAGTACGTAAAGTGAGATTGGCCCGTTCAATTCTCTGTGTGTAGCGTTTTCCCACAATGTGTTTTTCGAGTGGTAAGTTTGCCGAGTAAACAACAAAGTCATCCGTACAGAAGAAGTTTATGGTAAAGGGAGCCAACAAGCATTGGAGGTGCTTGAATGTTTGGCAGTTCCGCTTTCCAAATGCATGGGCGACAATGCGTTTAAACCTTGGCTCCCATGTATGCCACAACCAACATTGATTCTTTTTATTACCGACAAACGACCATTACTCGTCGACCTCGCAAATCAGTTAATATTCGCGGCATCAAACGGGATCGTGGTTACTTGCCTTGGTTGGAGTTTTTAGAGTGTGCAAAACCGTATTGTCGCCGACCTTCAGGACTCGTTCTGTGTCGCGTAGTCCTGCGCTATTCATCGCCATGTCGACGATTTTTTCTTTACTCTGGGTTCACAGGCTTCTAAGCGTAATCGAGAAAGAAACTTCGTTTACATTCCAAGCAACGATATCACTGGACACCTCTCGGGTTCCGCCCATGCTTCATGACAGGATCAGTCTGAGAACAAAAGCGATATTTCACTTCAACGGTAGCCATAATTAAATATTGGTAAACCCCTAGCTCAGCTAGGGTGACTCGCATAGGTTTGACCGTGACAACGGTATATGCCACTTCTTTGCTCGACCAAAAGTAAAGAGGAAACACCCTATGCGAGACTATAAGAGTCTGTCTCATACCCGTTGGGATTGTAAATACCATTTCGTATTTATTCCCAAAAAACGGCAAAAGTTGATATACGGCGCAATTAGAAAACACCTAGGTGAAACCTTTCATGAGCTAGCGAAGCGGAAAGGTGTAGTGATAGAGGAAGGGCACTTGATGAAAGATCACGTTCATATGTGCATCAGTGTTCCCCCAAAATATTCGGTATCTAATGTAGTCGGTTACTTGAAAGGAAAAAGTGCAATATCAGTAGCAAGGAAGTTTAAGGGAAAGCAGCGTAACTTCAATGGTGAACACTTTTGGGCAAGGGGTTACTTTGTCTCAACGGTTGGTCTTGATGAGGCTGTGGTTCTTGAATATATAAGAAACGAAGAACGTAACGATGATGCACGAGATCAATTGGAATTTGGTGTTTAGCGCCTTGGGCGCTGACTTGAGCCCTTAGAGGGCGTCACCAAATAAGCCTCCGGCTAGGCCGGAGGTCATTTAACTCAATCCATTCAAAAGAAAAAAATTATACACTAACTCAACCACTTGGCGTTATTATAAAAAAAATATCATAAAACTCGCAAGCTATTATCAAGAAAACTCGTGAAGAAAACGGTTATAACATCGTCAAGATGTTCCTTTATGATAATTGTATTAATAGTGGGGTAGAAACTGTGAGTGGGACTACATCCATGAGATACAATAGTGATGCTGCACTCCATCCTCTGGTAGTACTGCCTCATGGAGGTGTCATAAAGAACAACGATACCGATAAACATAAGTAAACAGAGTGTAATATGAAAAAGTTAGCCGTGGTTATGGCTGCATCCCTCATGATGACAGCTAATGTTGCCAACTCTACGCCTTACCTTGGCATTAAGATAGGTGAAGCATGGATGAGTGATACCTGCCAGCATGGTCGTGTGTGTGAGGGCCAGTCAGTGTCCGCTGGACTTTTTGCGGGATTTGGACTGAATGATTTCTTATCCTTTGAGGCAGGGTATGATTATTTGGGTAAATTTCCAGAGCTTGGCCTACCAAACGGACAAGTAGAGGCATTTACATTGGCCCCAAAAATGACGTTCAGGCTCGATGATAACGTGGCTATTTACAGCAAAGTAGGGGGTGCCTACACCCATTATGGGAACCAAGGTGATGGAGCGTTTTTTAGTGCGTTGGGTCTCGAATTGAATGTCATCAAACATGGTACGATACGGTTGGAATATCAGGCGATCACAGATAATAGACTCTTGCCGACCTTGACCAACACGGCCTCGGTGGGTTTTGTTTACCGCTTTGGTTCAGCGAAAGAGAAGGTTGCGTCGCCCACCGTTGTTCAAGAGAGTAACAAGGTAGAGCCGTTGCCACCGGTGAGCCGATCCAAAACATTTCATAGCGCCTTGCTGGGCCATCAGGTATTTGCGCTAAACAGTAGTCAACTTAAACCCGGTAGTGAGAGTAAAATCGATGAGTTGGCGCGGTTTCTCAATAAATACCGCCAGGCACACTTCGATGTGGTTGGGTATACCGACTCATGGGGTAGTGCACGTTACAATCGAGAATTATCCATACAACGCGCGCAAGCCGTTGCCAATGCTTTGGTCGCGCGAGGTATAGCGCGAGAGCGCTTAACTGTGAATGGAGAAGGTGAAGCCCGTCCTGTTGCCAGCAACGCTACTCCTGAGGGAAGAGCTATGAACCGACGAGTGGAAGTGTCCGTTGCTGAGTTTCAATACCAAGTGTCGTCGCCAGGCTAGTAATCAGCTGGAGGGGCTGGCTTATCGCCCAAGAAGGAAAGGTAGGCTTGGGCCCTATTGCTGAAGGGCTCAAATTGGCTACTGATCTGCCAGCTTGAAAATCAGCTCAGTGTTTCCCTCGATTGATCGGACATCGCCGAGAGGACTTTGATAGCATAGAGGGGTTCCCTATAGTCGTGTACACGAAGTAAATGGGCACCTTATAACATGGCGATACTGGCACAGGCAATACTAGCTGTCAGACATTGAGAGGGGTCACTTTCAAGCAATTGAAACAGCATCGACTTTCTTGACATGTCAACCAATATAGGTAACGTTTGCAGCTGAAACACCTCGAGATTGGCGAGCAACGATAATTGTCCTATCCTGTTGTGTTTTGCTAAACCTAAACCCCGGATCGAAGATGAGTCTGTCTCGGGCGATCCCTGCCTCCTGACAAGCAAGTGCACACTCGTGCAAAAACTGCAGCACATCCGAGACCACGTTGCGATAGGATGGTTTTTCTGCATCACTTGCGCCTAGCTGGTATCGACTGATATCCAAGCGTTGGGGTAGTTTTTTTAACGCCTCGATAACGGGGAGCACACGTCTGGTTTCCACCTCCACGGGGACGGGGCGGGTGGACTCTCCCCGGACATCAATGACGGCAACACCAGCCACCAGCATGTCCTCGGCTTTGGCGTGCTCTATACAAACCATGGTGCTGGCCTCCATCGTAGAATGAGTCAGGTGTAACATTGAGGATACCCATTGCCTGGGCTGATCGATTGAGAGGATTTTTCCATTGGCTTCGAGTTTCAAAGGTGTGTCCTTGTCTAAGCTATATAAATGAAGTAAGCGAAAGATCGTAAATCTAAGTGATGAGCACATTGCTTCAATTACATGCGTATATGCACAAGGTATCATGGTGCTTATTGTGGGGTTTTGTACCCAATTCGAGCACACCTCCATGAAAAGTAATAATAAAATATGGAGATAAAAACTTATCAATTAACAGTTTGTTCTGTACCTAGGACGTGGACATTACGACGGGCAAACCTAACTCCTGCAGAGTACGGCAGATGTGGGTATCGATGCGATTGGCTCGCGAGTGAAAAGATGAAAGCGGAGGATATAAATTAATTTTCTGATCCAAATGTATTTTCTTCAATAAGCTTGTTGTACACCCTCGCGATATGCTCAATAGAGTACACCTCACCACAGCTACCAAGTGCGCGTAGCATGGGTAAATACCGCCATATAAACTCGTGGCTGAGTAACCGGCTTTGGTAATACGCTATCAAATCAGCATCTAGGCATTGGGCTAGATTACCGCATTGTGAGCAGACGCCCATATCGGACAACTCAATATGGCGAATAGCCATACAGTCATGACAAACGTTGCCGTTGATTTGGCGGTGAAATTCAATCAATACGTGTGGGTTCATATATCTCGTGGACCTCAAGGCTGAGAATAATAAAAAGTTATAGTTGCCTAATTTTTATGCCGTTCATAGAGAGTTATTTGCGACTTTTCTATGAAAAAATCCAGTGCCATTGGTGATAAATATGTCGGGTGGTGAGAGATGTCTTATCTCACTGTTACATCACAAGCTTAAAATCAGCATCAAAAATCCGAGTGTGGATTATAGATATCATAGCGGTGATAAAAGTTAACTAAAAAAACTCGACTAAAAGAATAATCGAGCTCGATGTGGGGTGTCTGGTGTTATATCACGCCGTAATGAATGGTAAAGTTCTGATTTATAGTATTTTATTGGTTATTCAGTTTTGCTCGAGTAACACTGGTAACTAAAAACAACCCTTACCCAAGGAGGATAGCATGAACAACAAACAAGGAAGAGTGGGCCGACCATTACTAGGATCGAGTCGAGATGTAAGAGGGGCACTGGTTACGGTCTCTGCGGATCTATTTGTCGCAATGCCGTATGACAAGGTGTCAACACGTCTGATTGCAAGTAAAGCCAAGGTGAGCAGTTCGTTAATCAAGTATTACTTTGGCAGCAAACCAGGCCTATTTCGTAGCTCAGTAGAGCATATCTTTCACCCAGTGTATACCGCACTTGAGCAGTATTTAATTCAGCCAAATTCAATACATCTTTATACGCTGTTCAAATCGATATTTACACTACTTAAAACCCGCCCAAAACTGTCTACATTCGTTTTTAAAATCTTGATCTTGCCTAAGTTCAACGTGGAGCGCGTGCAGTTAGAAGAGGTGATCCATGGGTTTGTTGAACAACTGGTGCATTCGGGGCTAAGTGTGAATCGTCGCGCACTAAGTGATGAGCCGATGTCCAATGCGGTTTTGGTTATGACCTTTTTAAGCTTAGTTATCGGCCCGGGGCTTATAGCAGGTGAACGTGCGCTTGGCCCTCATGCATTGCCAAACCACAACAAGCTTGTCAGTGAACTCATCAAGTATAACTTACGCTTGGTGTGTCAGCGGATCTCTTTGAAGGCGCGTTTACTCCCTCTCAGTCAAAGGCAGTCTCCTAGGGTTTGGTCTAACGTCGTGTCTTGATTTTAATTTTCAAGTAATTGATATAAAAAAAATGGGTCGACTTACTTAAGTGCATACTAGTGCCGGCTAAGTCTGTGTGTATTCTGGAGATAGAGAAAATCGTTTATTCTACTATAGTAATTAAGTACAACAGAATGTCATGTTAAAGAGAGCAAGATATGAAAGCTTTTATACTTCTTATTCTTTTTGTTTCGTTCAACTTAGCTTCTAAAGAACGAGTTTCTATTGGAACACTTGATTATTGTCCCTACCATTGTAAGAGCACTAATTCTGGGTATGTTGTTGATATAGTGAAAGAAATATATCACAACGCTGATATCTATTATCTTCCATGGAAAAGAGCAGTGATAAATACAGTGAATGGAGATTTAGACGCATTATTGACACCTACAAAATCTGAAGCGCCTTTGCTAATTTACCCTGTCGAAACCATTGGTATACAGCGCTCGTGCTTTTTTGTATTGGATGAAAATAAAGATATGACTATAGATGAGCTGAGCAAGTTTAAAGTAGGGACGTTTACCGGTTACTCATTAGATGGTATCCAGACGGATAAAGACAATATCAATTATCTATCTGGCGTCGATGCACTATCTCGTGGAGTGAAAATGTTAAAAAAAGGTCGGATAAAGTCTTTCTTTATTGAAGAAAACGGTATGAGGTTTTATTTAAAAAAAAATGAAATCAATGGGATAACAACATCTTCATGCACCCGCGGAGAAGATCTTTACGTTGGGTTTAACCCCAAAGATAAAGCTTCTTCAACCGCCCTTTCAAAAGAGCTTAGCGAAGGGGTTATTGAACTTAGAAGGAATGGAAAGCTGGACCAGATACTGAGTAAGTATGGCCTATTAGATTGGAAGTAATGTATGGCAACATTATTCCTGTTTATAGCTTTAAGCTCATGAAAACGACGTATGCCACTATCAAAGGCTTTGAGGCTGTTTAGAAAAAGTAAAAGTATACAAACAGTGATTTAGATTACAGAAACGATATGCTAGTCATATAGATGTTGAATAGTAAAATTGGTGGTGTGAAATGACGAAGGAAATCGAACATATCAAAGCGCTCCTGAATACTCATTCTGACTCTAACTCCAAGCTACAGTATTTGAAGGATGAGTTATCGCACGAGGAGTTTATTAATATCCAAAAAGTGTTTTTCGATGAAGAGTCACATTGGTACGCATCAAAAGAATCTAGACCCAACTTCACGGAACCAAGGTTGCAGAAAATTGTTTCTAGCCCTAAGAGTCACATAGCGAAAAGCCCATATGCAACCTACAACATTTTAGATGTAGGCACTGGTACTGGAGTGCTAATAAAGTATATTGAGTGTCTATTTTCCAATGTATGTATCCATGCTTTGGATTTATCTTCAAATCAGTTGGAACATGTCAAATTACAATACCCAGATGTTGAAGTTTATTTGGGTGATATATCCAGTTTTATCAACCCAGTAGAGTATGACCTGATATATTGTAATGCTTGCTTTGGTAATATACTAAATCAATCTTCTGCATTAAAAAACATGTCGAATATGTTGAGTGGTAGTGGACTAATCGTGATAAGTCACCCTCTTGGATCAGCCTTTGTTGAAAACCTGAAAAATACTAACAATATCATTGTACCTAATACCTTGCCTAAAAGTATAAAACAAGTCAGTGAGTTAATTGTGGATACAAACTTATCTCTGGTTGAACTTATTGATAATCAAGGCCTTTATATATGCATTTTAAAAAATAATGGCTGAGAACAACAGAGTGAGATAGCCTGTATAATGCAATCCTGAGTTATTCATCGTCATATCGATGATGTTTTCTTTTGCACCGAGCTTCCATGCTTTCTCACAGGCTTAGCTTGTTTACAAAATCGGTAGGCAGCTTCGGTGCGAGCTAGACAACTTGCCCAGACACTGGGTTACACTATATCAATGAGTTGAAGTCTTATTCGAACGACCAGCAGGGAGGCGAGTGTCCATTAAAGGTTGATTGACATCTACGACCCAACTTGCTACTAAGGTGGTGTTTTCTTGTGCATTGGCCCAATGCTCAGTCTTGTTTGGCACTTGATAACATTCTCCCTCATGGAGCAATGCAGTCTTTTCTCCTCGAATATAAAGTGTTAACAAGCCTGATTCGATACAACCAAATTCAATACCATGATGAATGTGATGAGGTAACGATTGGCCTTCGGTCAAGGTAACGAAATTGGTGACCATCTTATAGTTCTTACCAGTTGGTAACTCAGCAGAAAAAAGCTCTCGCTTCTTTATACCAGCATGCGCTGAGAAAGACGATACAACAAATACTGTGATGAGGATTTTGAGGCTAATTCTGAACATAATAAATCACTCTGGTTATAAGGTTGATGGGTGTTTTAAGCCCAATATCTATGGTGCATGGTCACGAACAGATTCGACTGGAGATAATGGCCAATTAACAGCACTAAATGTGCGTAATACCTCCTTTAACCTCAAGCATTCAATTGTAGCCTGGTTAAAAGCATCACTCATTCATCGTGTCATCATTGACTTGAAAGTCTGTCTGTATGATCTCGCACAATATATTCGCCTTATATTCTTCCACAACATGCTGTGAATAGCGCTGGAAAAAAACAATAATAAATAACTAAAAAAACATTAAACTTCTTTTTTCATAGTTACTTGCAGATGCAGCAACTTTATCTTTGGTGAAGGTTATCGAGGTCGCTATAGTACGAGATTTCCGAGCTATGAATGGAAGCAACAAACGTCAATAATGTAGCGTATCACATGATTAAACAATAACTTTATAAAAGAAAGCACAATTCTAGAATAGAGATTCATAATCGATAGAACGACATTTTTATATTTATTATTAGTTTATTAATGGTATTTTTATTTTTCATTTCTGTGTTGATGTTATTGTTTTTATGTAGGATTAAATAGGTAATCCAACTTTTCATTGAATACGAATCAGAAATTAATTAGAAGTGACGATTATTTTCAGGATATCGGTAGGGGAAGGAGATAAGGTAGGTCGATTAAACTACACGAAACGTTAAAGTTTATTTTACATTTTTTACGATGGTGTAATTATCGTTGAATAAGTAGCGGATTGAATCTAGAAATAATTAAGGAGTTTTATGATGAATTTGAGGAAGATTATGATGAACAAGTTCGCGTTCTTAATCAGTACGACGTCATTACTGAGTATGAGTGCCGATGCCGGAGACATTTATGTGACGAATTATACGAGTGAGCCCATTATTTTTAACAGTGCTGATGGTTGCACGCCTGATCAATATCAAGTGGCCCCATCTGGCAGTGTTGCGATTCGGCTTAAGGATAATTATTGTGTGATCGGTGGGGACGCTGGCAAGCATAAGGCGGACTTTGTTTTGACTAAAATAGATGAAGGTGTGGGGATAATTCCCGAAGATGTGATCTTTCAGTATGATGGCACGGACACCTCAATTAATGGGGACAGACTCACATTTCACCAGTTAGTGATCCCCGAAAGCATGGCGAGGGTGCCGCTTAGAAATGCCACGCCTTTCTATTTCAGCACAATATTTACCACAGCGGGGTGTCACGCTGACGACAATCCAGTCAACACTCATTTTGACTTGTTTAACTCCTATGATACCTTGTTTCTTTCTTTGGACACTGCAAAATTTGAATCACCGACAGGATGTGCGTTGTACTTGATGAATGGCTCATATAGTGAATCTATTGGCATTTACGTGACAAACAAGCCGATAAATGATCAATCTATTTACTTTGAGCATTATTACTATACCGATAGCAAGCTCGATGATGAGCTGACAATACAACGAGATACGTCACAATCAGGGATTGCAATCGTTGAACAGTATCACTAAATCGAACTTTTGATGTCTTTAAAGGTGTGACTAAGCCAAATCGCTTGTTTGTTAGATTGTCAAACTGCTTTGGTAGTCGCACTTTTTAAACAACTCTGTAAGCACCAAGCGACTTTGTGGATAATTTTGATTTTTGAATAGTATTAAAGTTTAACCTCATGATTTGGCAAGAGCGTGACTGGCATTATCTTTACTTTTCCATTCCGGAACTGTGAGTGCTCCTGATGATATGGGGTATTCTTGTTCATTAATCCCCCAGAAAAAATATACCGCTTTGGCATGATTACGCAGTAATATTTTAGACTTTCCTTCATCAATATCACTTCCTAGAGGAGGGGCGTATTGGTGCACGGCTAAGTTTCTATAATCAAACGTATCACTCATACTGTCATTGAAAGCTGTCAAGTTGGCAACCCGGCTTTGATCGTTAGGATCAGCAATGCTTCGGCTAATTGATTCATAGGTAAAGTGAAACTTTTGCCCTTGAGCATGCAAAGGGGCCATCTCGATAAGAAAATCAATGGAACCGCCCCCTCCAGGTAGAGTAATTATCTGACCTGAGAGGATGTCTCCGCTCGAGGTTTCTACATTGTCTGTCAGAACACGATAGTGATAATCATCCACACTAGTGTTGTCGATAATGAGAGCTTGGGATTGGAACGCAGTGGTGCTTAACAACATTGAACAAAATAATGCATACTTCATTGAGTGAGTCTCCTAGACAGTCATTATAGAAGCAAAATTATAAGTAAACTTATTATTGAACTGATAGATAGTTTAATCTTACTTATATAATAACTTTCCTTTAATCCCTTTCTTATTATAATATTATGATTAAATTACCATAGTTTTATCGGAAAGTTAGATTATCAAAAGTTTATTATGTTGATATTGTCTGGTTCCACTGAATGCGATTGGAAATCAGCCAAAAAAATAAATCGCAAATAACCACCTCACGCATTATGACTGGTGCTATAACTAGTGCTAATGGCGTATTTATCAAAGGAACTACTTATATAATGAAAATATTGAGTCGATATATGGCAATTATTCCAATGCTCTGTGCTATTTCCGCATATAGTAACGCGTCTTCATATCAACTTACCAACCACTTATCAACACCGATAATGTTAAAGACTAAGGTAAACTGTGGCTTTCGTTCTCCCACTTTTGTTAATGGTGGCGATAGTATTGAATTTAATGACGATGCAGCAGATTTTTGTAGTATCTACGCTTCTAAAGTTGGAAAAAGCTCAGCGAACGTAGCTTTTTTCGCTCATAATGGAGAACTTTCTGCTATTCCAGATAAATTGAAAATGGGATATGACGGTACTGCGCTTATCTATCCCACTTTGTCAAACGTTATTGTTGCCCAGAAAGTCTTTCATGCAAGTTTAGCCAGAGCGATTATCAAGAACTCAACCTCGGACCCATTCTTTAATATATTTTATGGGGTAGGATGCCATCTAGATAACAGCGTGTTTGCTTCTTACTCACTGAATCCAAACGATAACTTACATTTAGCAACAGATCTAGGTCAATCTGAAGACGGAAATAGCTGCGGTCTGTTCCTGATGGGAAGTCAGAAAGCGATTAATATTCTGGTTAGTAAGGCACGAGTGAATGAAAGCTCTATTGAATACAAAGGATTTTATTACACCGATATGAATTCTGATGATAGTGTGTCATTGTCACTAAATAATAATGTGTTGGAACTCATCGATAGTTAATGTGGTGAAACTGAGAAATTGGCGCGACCTATAGAACCGTCCATTTTGATTGCCTCACTTTTGGAGCCTTGCCTAATAGTGAGGCCTTCATTTACTACATACATGCTCACAGTAAAGTCGGTAGAGTCTGTTCAGAGTCCATTATCAGTGTGAAACGCAAAGGACTCTTGACGCATATTATTGTGGTGTAGAGACAGTGTTTTCTTTCATGAATGGTAAATTCGAGCTAGAGTGATATAAGGTGTTCAACGATTATCTTCAGATTACAGTGCCTATGAAACCGTACTATCAGTTTTTGGTCAAACCCAATAGATACATTGTGCTTTGGTTATTATTTTCTATTGGATTTTATTTATACTCCTATGAGTATTTTAAAAAAGAAAATATAGAAGTTGTCAACGGAGATTATATTTCTAATGTGCACTACGGTCCAATATTGGATTCATTGCATAAGATAGTCGATGTAAGTTTTTCCGATAATGACTTTCATGGAAATATATTTATCAAAGAGGCTGGCTATAAGTATTTTTCTCAGTTTGCTATATCAGGCTCTTTGTCTTCTTATGAAGATGGAGTGTTTCAGCTGACGACACATGTTGTCAAACAGCAAGGAGCAGAGATATCAAACATAGAACATGCATCTCGTTATCGTAACTTTGATATTATTGATGATGCCGATGTAGTGAAAAGGAGGATTGATTTCATTTATCGATCTGGAAATGTCATCATTCTATGGAACGCCAAGTTTCATTTCTATTATGTTTTGGTTGAGAAATAATACATTACTGATGTTCTAATCTTGAAGTGATGCAGTATTTCTCTATACAACCAGAGCTAGTGCTCGGATCGTTTTACTCAATATCAATATTTTTGTCTCTATGGATAAACATATCTGGAGTCGTATGCAAGCCTCCAGTAAATCCTGCTTTCTCAAGCTGTAGCCTTACTTTCTTGACGTCTGCACGTGTGACAGGTTCATGTCTATCTCCCAAGTATTTACGAACAAAAGAGATAAGTTGCGCGAGCTTTTCGTCTGAGAATATTTCAGAAAAACTAACCATTGACATGAAGTTGCGTCTTTCATCGATATAGCTGGGTGATAAGCCTCGAATGGTAACGGCTATGGTGTTGTAAGGATCGCTATGCATAATAATACCGTTATGAAGTAAAGTGGGAGCAATGGAATTACGACCTTTCCCATCTTGACCGTGGCAAGCACCGCAGGTTTCGCTAAACAACTTATAATCAGCTGTTTGATAGGCGCTGTCAGTAAAGCCGGATGGAGATAACTTCACAGCGTTAGCGTTAATCAAGTTCCCCTTGTCACCTTTTAGGAGGTAGTATGCAATACTTTCTATATCATCTAGGGTCATATATTGTAGGCTATTTTTTACCACATCAGCCATACCAGCAAAGGCTGTACCTTTGCCTGAATTTCCAGTTTTCAAAAAATCGGTTAAGGATTTTAGATCCCATCCATCAATATAAAGCTCGTTCGCATCAATTGCGGGCGCATTCCAACCATCAATCAGATTACCATGAAACAAACGATCGCTTTCTAAAGCTTGGGCAAAGTTTCTCGGCGTATGACATTCACTGCAGTGGCCCAGGCCCATCGCTAAATACTTACCTCTTTGCCATTTTTCAACGTCGTCAACCTGCTTAGCTAATTCATTGGGTACTTGGTAATCTAGAGGTGCTGTATCCATAAAGACCAAGTTCCACCCCAACAATCCTAATCGGACATTGGAAGGGAACATCATGTCGTTTTTATCATCTCGACGAGGAACAGCAACAATGGTCTGCAAATAATCCCACAGTGCTCGAATGTCTTTGTCGTTTATATATTGATAAGAGGTGTAAGGCATCGCGGGATATAGATAACCGTGTTTGCCTTTACCGTCAACCAAAGCGGCTCGAAATTCGTCATAGTTATACGAGCCAATTCCTTCATCGATATGCGGCGTAATATTGGTAGAGTAAAGGGTGCCAAAAGGAGTGACAAATGGTAAACCTCCTGCGAATGGCTCTCCACCAATCGCGCTATGGCATGCGACGCAGTCTCCTGCTCTTGCGAGGTATTTTCCTCTTTGTACTGAGCTTGAGTTCAATTTGGCGAGTTTTGCGTCGTTATCAAGTCTCGCACGCGTTATAAAAGCGCCAATGGCGAGTACTTCATCTTCGGAAAGCTTCCCCTGAAATGATGGCATGATGCTGATCCATCCATTGGTAATAGAGTACTGAATGTCTTCGACACTTCCTCCATGCAACCATACGGAGTCAAAAAGATTAGGGGCATTGATATCTTCATTATTCTTATTCTCTGGTTTTCCATCCCAGTGACATTTGATGCAGTTTTCTTCAAAAATCGATTGTCCAATTTGAATTTTTACCGCAGGTGCATCAATGTCTCGATTACCTTTCGCCAGTATAAAATAGGCAAGCTCTTCGATTTGCTCAGGGGTAAATACCGCTTTCCAGCTGGGCATTACACCCTCCCTACCGTTATTAATTGTGTCTAGGATATCCTCATCACTTCCGCCCCATAACCAGTCATGATCAATGAGGTTTGGAAAATTTTCTTGCCCTTGTGCATTGCTTCTATGGCAAGCGGCACAATGGGTTTGAAACAATATCTGGCCAGAGGTAACAATGAGATCGTCTGATGCGAGATTCACCAAAGAACGATCGCTTATCACTGACATTTGGGCTTGGAGCGTTGTTGTCGGATCGCTTAGTTTGTCGTTGCTTTGTTTCCAATCAAGTAATCCGGGCCAGCCTGCAAGGCCTGGGTATAGAACCAAATAGCCAGCAGATAAAATAAAGCTGATTAAATAGGAAATAAACAAAAGTTTTGGTACGGGAGCATCGCGCTCTTCGATACCATCAAACGTATCGATCACCGTATTTTCATTTGCGCGATGGTTAGAGCGCCAGTATTTAATTACCACCCCTATCATCAAAAAGAAAAATAGAATGGTGAGCCCTAATGCCCAAAGGTGCCATAAAACGTTCATCACTGCCCCTCCACAAATGTGTCCACACCTAAACTTTGGAGGTAGCGAATGAGAGCTTCGCCCTTGGTTTTTCCTCGTACTTGTAATCTGGCTTCAGAAATTTCCTCATCGGTATAAGGTACACCAAGAAAACGCAGCACCCGCATTTTTTCCCCGATTTCTTCTCCAGTGAGTGTCTTTTCAAATAACCAAGGATATGACGGCATAATGGAGCTTGGCACAACATCGCGTGGGTTGATCAAATGATAAACGTGCCATTGATCAGAGTATTTTAAACCTAGGTTAGTCAGATCTGGTCCAGTTCGCTTCGAGCCCCACAAATTGGGGAACTCATAGATATCATCTGATTCTTGGTTTGGTCTGCCGCTTCGCTTTATTTCTGGTTCCAAAGGCCTGACCATTTGAGTATGGCAGACATGACAGCCCTCACTGATGTATACATCTCGGCCAGCAAGTTGGATCGCAGTTAAACGCTTAGCTTTACTGTCGTGTTTAAGTTCGATAGTACTAAAAATATTAGGGACCACCCAGACAAGTAACGAGAAAGAGGCAACGAAAATAGTCGAAAGAATCAAAACGACGACAGATTGTGTGATGTCTTTACTCAACATAACTATGCCTCCCTAGCTATGAGTTGAGAGGGAGATCTCACAGTTTTATAGAGATTGGTCGCCATGAGTAGCATACCTAGCACAAATAAGGAACCGCCGACAAAGCGCAGAAAGAGCCAGGGGGCTTTAAACTCCAGTGCTTCAATAAAGCTGTATTTCAACTCGCCGTTTTCGTGCTGAGCAAGCCACATATAACCTTCGCCAATTCCTGCTACCCATAACGAGATGGCATAGATCGCAACCCCAAGGTGCGCCAACCAGAAATGCCACTTAAGTAACCGAGGTGACCAAAGTGTATCTTTTCCCCATAACTTTGGAATAAAGTAATAAAAAGTCGCAATGCCCGACATGGCTACCCAGCCTAGAGCACCTGAATGTACGTGGCCAATCACCCATTCAGTATCATGGGCCAACATGTTAAACCAACGTATCGCAAGTAATGGTCCCTCAAATGTGGCTAAGCAGTAGTACAAAATGGCGGAGAAGAAAAACAATAATACATAGTCGGTTTTCAACTTGGCCTTGTTTTGCAACATGGTCATAGAGATGTTGTAGGCTCCTAACCACGACGGTATCCAGAGAATGAGTGACATGATCATGCCAATATTCTGCACCCATACTGGTACGGAAGAGTAAAGTAAATGGTGAGTTCCAGCCCAAGTATAAAAGCCAACCAAACCCCAGAAATTAATAATGGATAATCGATAGGAGTAGATAGGTCTCCCAGTGGCTTTGGGCACAAAATAGTAGTTCATCCCGATAATGCCAGCGGTTAACAGAAAACCTACCGCATTATGCCCCCACCACCATTGTACGATGGCGTCTCTTGCTCCGGAGTAAACCGAATAAGACTTGGTTAAGGTAACTGGTACTTCCAAGTTATTAACTATAAAAATCATTGCGATAACAATGATGAACGCTGCAAAAAACCAATTGGCAACAAAGATATGCGGAACGTTTCTTTTTGCTACCGTTCCAAAAAATAAAACCGCATACAGTACCCAGACGAGAACGATAAGTATGTCAATTGGCCATTCTAATTCGGCGTATTCTTTTGACGTGGTATAGCCTAGCGGCAAAGAAATTAAAGCAAGGAGTAGGACGAGTTGCCACCCCCAAAACACCATCCAAGACAAGCTTTTATTGTATAGTTCGCATTGTCCACTGCGCTGGACGATATATAATGACGTCCCCATCAATATGTTGACGACAAAGCCGAAGATAACACCCGAGGTATGCAATGGACGTAGTTTACCGAAGTTGAAATATTCAGAGTTAAAGTTAAGAGCAGGCCAATAAAGTTGACCAGCTAGTATGACACCAATTGTCATACCGATGATCGCCCATAGTACAGAAGCGACAATAAAGTACTGAACGACTTTGATGCTATATTGTACATTTGAGTTCACCATGTTGGATGCCCTTATTATTGTTCATCTTTACCTAAGTGGGAGTAGTAGTAGGAGATGTCTTTAATATCTTGCTCTGAAAGGTTTGCGGCTTCTTGCTGCATTAATATCGCTAGGCCACTCGTTCTTTCCCTAGACTTGTAATCTTTTAACGCTGAGATAAGGTATCCGTATTTTTGGCCACGCAAGTTTGGGTAGGGATCGAGAGTTGAGATCCCGTCTTCACCGTGACAGGTCATACAGACTTTGGCTTTTTGTTTACCAATCTCAAACCTATCCAAAGCCTTGGCGAAAATTGGCGGAGCAAGGAGAAAAGAGAAAGTAACACCAAATATTATCGTGTTGTGTATCGTATTCATCTGAGATGTCCAATCATTATCCTATTCTATACCCTAGTAGAAAAAAATATTAATTGTGAATTAAATTGCAATTCAATTTACACAGAAATCATTTTATTGAAGTACTGTAAACGTGCTATACAAAAGGGATGGGGCACATTAGTGTCAATAAGTTAATGGCCCACTTTAATTAGCTTGGACAGTGCAATAGAGAAATTGAGGCTATCTTTTTAGGGGTTTCAATCTTTTTAACGCTTACCTAAGTTTTCTGTTTGGTTTTGGATTTGAGGTAGAGAAACAGTACCTTGTTAGTTTTTCTGCAGGGACAAAGTACTTTTTCTTCAATCTTCACCCCGCCGCTTTCTCGCCTTTCCCTTGATTAAACGCCACGGCAATTAAGATCAACACCAGTGCAATCCATGTATTTAGGCCGACATGCTCGTGAGCAAACATCACGCCGATCAAAACACCGAATGTTGGCACAAGGTAGTTGGTGAGAGAGGTGAACACTGGGCCCGCTTCGGAGATAAGGATCATATAGAGAAAATAGACCACTCCGGCACACATTACGCCTAGGTAAGCGATAGACAGCATCGAATCTAAGGTCACCTGGTGGGGGATTTGGCTGCCAGTAAATAGGGATATCACTAAAATTTGCAGGCTGGCAGAGCCCAATACATTTCTAGCCACAATCAGCGGGTGTTCGTCTCCACATTTAGACAGCAGTAGAAGCGCTACGCCAAACGACGCGGAGGCCGCAAGGATGGCGATGGGCCCCCAAAAGCTTAATGAGCTATCGCCCTCTATAATGCCCGGCGCAAATAGAGACAGTAGGCCGAAGAAACCGACAACGACGCTAAGAATATTGGCACGCGAAATTTTGCTCCCTGCACTAAGTAGTGGTGTAAATAAGATGACAAAAAATGGAATGGTACCAATCAGCACTGAGGCAATGGACGAGGAGACATACTGTTGTCCCCATGGCACGAGCGTAAATGGAATTGATGCTTCTAGCAGCCCTATCAGCATGTATATAAGCCAAGAGGTGCCCCCTTTGGATTGTACGTTTAGCATCTTACAAATAACAAACAGCGTAATAAATCCCACGACTGCGCGGCCTACGCCGACCAGCTGTGGTGTTAAAGCCGTGAGTGCGATTTTTTGAAATATAAACTGAGAGCCCCAAATTAAACCAATGACTGCCAGCAGAAAATATTTGTTCTTCATTTTTTAAAACCTCCTAACTAGTGATCACGGAAAATTCGGCTGGCATTGATGAGCTTGTCCAAGATGCCATTACTTCGCAGTGCATGCCAAAGCACAACGGCGTTGATACTCAGTAAAGGGACGCCGATGCTGCTCTCAAATTGTTCAGCGAGGTTCACAAAGCTCATGTTTGTACCACATTGAACGATCGCGTCTAACTTATTGCCTTTTGCATCGAGTAAACCCAAGATGGCACTTTGCTTGAGTGAATCTGGGATATGGGCAATATGTTGAGTGTTACCACACGCTAAGCCGACATCGGCGACCACGTTGTAACCCAGATCCTGGAACATTTTCCTCGCAGAAGCGTTCCCTTGGGCTTCAAATGGCGTGATGATGCCAATATTTTTCGCTCGATATTGTTTGAGTGCTCGATCTATGGCTTGATGGCATGTTGACCAGCTCATATCGGTGGTGGCGATAGCGCTATCAATGGGTGTCGAGACTTGGTCAATGCCGTATAAAATATGTTCTAAGCTCATGCCCAATATCAGATGATCGGGCTCAGAAAGTTTGGCGATATTGATCGCGTCCTGTAACCCAGCTAAGAAGCTGGTTTTATAGCGCTCGATATCTTGTTCATTATTAATTTCAGGCTTTGGAGTCAGTACATTCGACGTGTGAAAGCCGATACCGCGCAGCGATTCAACGTTATGGTTATCGACGAGGATACTCCAAATTTCTTTTTCCATCGTCGTATTGGTGGCTGGAACAATGAGACCAAATTTCTTATTGGAATGCAGTGGGTCTGCATGATAGGAACTGCGGTCTATTTCTCCATATTTTTCAATGAATTTGCCGTTGAAATAAATGCCATCTTTGGTAAAAGCTGGCTTTATGGTGCTTCCTTTGCTCGAGGCTAATTGATTCATAATTCTCTCTTGGGATCGAGTAGCGTGGCCTTGGACCACGCTAGGTGAATTAGTAGTTGGGTTTCTTGACTAAGATGTCTGGTCTTTCTTCTATATCGGGCTGGTAAACGTCTTTATTCCATAGCTCTTGCTCCACATCCTCCATGGAGACTGAGACGACCTCGTCTGGGCAGTCAAAGCCTGATGAAATGACGTTCGCAATCTTATTGGCAATGCGCTCTTTATCTGCCCGCGAAATGTGTGAGGGGAAGTGTTTAATCAATACATGTGGCATGATGAGTGTCTCTTATGACGCTTGGTTAATGGTGTTGTGAACCGTGCTGGATTCACTGAGGATTTCTGATATCTCTTTAGAGCCACCAACAGAGAGCGATTGGTAATGATCATAGGTTAAGCTAAATACGCTTGGCGCTGTCAAATAGTAGCTATCGCTACCATCAACAAATGCGTAGTCATCACCAATGGACTTTAATATAGAAATCTCAGCCTTGATGGTTCGTTTCTCTAACTCTTTAAAGGTGTATTTGAAGTCATAGGTTTGCTCCACAATGGAAACGATACGCTCGATTGTGCCTGTGTCTATTTCCGGTAGGCGATGTTGAACAAAATCGATAAATGATGCTTTGCTGTTGACCTGTAATAAGCATTGCTCAAGATCGCTACCTGTAATTTTCCTAAAGAAAACCGAGTACAGTATCGTGACGTATTTATGATTGGTATAGCAGGCTATTTCCTCTACATGAGACGGAATATTGAGTTTTGGTGAACCCGGCGCGATGAGTGCAAGTTGTTTTACTACCTCTCCTTGTTTTTCCAGTTGGTAGGCGGTTTCAAAGGCAACTCTCGCGCCAAAAGAGTATCCCCAAAGGTAATATGGGCCTGTGGGCTGCACTTGTTTAATTGCTTTCATGTCTTCAGCGGCCATATCTTCGATGGTCGAGTAGGGCAGCTCATTTTCATTAATCCCATAAGCTTGAATGCCATAAAACTGGTCATCAACGCTGTCTGCTAGGTTCTTCAGCCCCATGGGGTAGCCCCCTAGACCTGGCCAGCAGAATATATTTTTATCGCTTTGTCGCTGATTTAACGGTAAAACCCTAAGCGTTGTTGTTTCACTGTTGTTTACAATATGCTGCTCAAGCTTTCTCACGCTGCATTGGTCAAACAGGACTTGGAGGGGCAGGGAAACATCCAAAGCCTCGTTTATCTCAGATATCAACATAACGCCACTGAGTGAGTCCCCACCAGAGGTAAAAAATTCATCGTCTATCGAGACGTTGCTGTATTCCAAAATGGACGACCAAATCTTTGCCAGTGTGGTTTGCAGATCGTTTTCTGGCTGAGCAACCACCACACGGTTACTCTTCTCCTCTTGAAGAGCGAGTTGTTTGAGCTGGTTGTTATCCACTTTGCCATTCGAGGTGAGTGGCATCGTGTGCAATACCGAAATCTGATTTGGAATCATATGGATAGGAAGCGTTCTTTTTAAGTCATCTCGGAGGATTTCAGTGGGTCCTCTTGAGTGAATGAGATCTTCCTTCATACCTTGTGAACGAATTTGCTCTTTGGTGATGGGGCCGCCTATGGCGAAATAGAATGCGCCGACCTTTTTGTTTTCGCCGCTGAGTATGTCTCTCATTCGGCTGCAAGAAGGGAGGTCATGACCTGTTTTAGAGCTGTAGCCCGATGACATCAAACCTATTCCTTGTTCATTTAGTTGAAGCCTTTGTAGCTCGCGGCCCAGCCATATATAGGCATCCCAACGGTTTTCATCGGGGACCACTAACGACACACCGAAGTGAGATTCGTTGTAGACACTTTGATTGATGGCTATCACGTCTTTCTTACGAATGTTTTTTTCGCAGACAAATCTTGTATCACCATTCACGCAGCGGTATGTCCCAGACGTTAGTTGGGCAATTTTTGAGTTGTTAGCTTGTATATACGTTTCTACGGGACAGCTGTGAGCGCTCTGTGGACCAGTAATGACATCAAAACTCGCCAGGTATACCGAGTCGCTGCTGGTGACTACTCCGCTGGCAAGATCATTGGATTGATACAACTCTGAAGCATGCATGCCGTAGTCACTTAAGACATCATCAAACATGCCTATGATATGACCAGCTTCCATTTCCAACACTTCAAGGACATTGTTTGTGTATACACAGGAAATGGCCGAATGAATGCCGACTAAGTGAACCTTTATTTGGTTACGTTTCGTTGTTGTATTAACCAAAGTGAATGTGTGGTCAGTTGGGTTGTAATAATAGACACCATTTGTAATGCCCGATATATCAGATAATTCAACGTAGATTTGTACGGCATAGAGCGCACCTGGGGAGGCGTAAGAATACTTAGGTAGCAATCTCTCTGTGCTATGGAACTGGCCAAACATCCGCATGATGGATCCTAGCTCTTCAATCGTGTTTTTGAATCCAGCGTCTTTGTTGGTCTGGTTGGATCGAGATATTAACGAGATTAAATCGTTAACATCCAATTTCTCTCCTTTGAAGCTCCGGTATGTTTTTCTCGCAAACGCTTTTTGTGACTGCGCTGTGGTCTCGGATTGACCGGGTAGTTTGACGCTTCGCTCATTTGATGAAAATGTTCTCACACCAGGATTAGACAGCTGGGCTTTGACTTGCTTTTTGCTGTTTTTGGAAACGTGATGGCTTTGAACTAGTCCTTGGTCCATTAGCGCAGCTTCTCTTGGGTTGAGTTCCACATACGCCGATATTTCTTTATTTTCCGTTCGAGAGTTTTCCGTAACAATAACGCCAGCATGCTTAACCCAGTCGTGGCTTTCTATCGCGACTTTCACCTCGTCCAACTCGATGCGATATCCTCTGACTTTCACTTGGTTGTCTTTTCTTGCTACAAAATGGAGGTTACCCATGTTGTCGCGGAAACCCAAATCACCGGTTTTATAAATTAACTGCTCAGCGTGATGGTTTAGGCCTTGAACCAGAATAAACTTATCGGCAGTTGCTCTTTCATTGTTATGGTAGCCCGGCGATAGCTGAACCCCGCTGATGCAGATCTCACCCACTTCATGGCTCTCGATCAATTCCCCTGAATCACGACAGATGAATATTTCGGTATTACTAACAGGAGTGCCAATCGGAATAACCTCTGGATAGTGCTCTAGATTATTTAGGTCAACGTCGAGATAAGAGGCGTTAATCGTGCATTCTGTTGGGCCATACAGGTTGATCAATCGCTTGTTGGTAAGGTGCTCTTTGAACTCTAACGCCAGTTTTTTGGTGAGTGCTTCTCCGCCACAATACACTTCCACTAAGCTATCGCATAAATAAAATTCACGATATGACAGCAGTGCTTTTAGCAAGGTTGGCACACATTGAAGGGATGTCACTTTATGCTGTTTGATCTCAGCAATGATTTTGCTTGGGTTCTTATACACGTCTGAGTCACCAAGCACCACGGTTGCACCGCAACAAATGGACAGTATTTCCCACTGGGCGGCATCAAAGCTCATCGGTGTTTTTTGCAAGATGGTTTTGCTTTCATTGAAGTTCAGCCCTTCCAATACCCACTGCATCTGATTGGTAATATTGCGGTTATTGATAGCGACACCTTTAGGCTTCCCTGTGCTTCCTGAGGTATAAATCATATAAGCTGGTGAGTTTTCGTACTCTTGATACTGAGCAAGATGTTCTAGGCAAAATTCGTTCGATGAACGACATGCAAGCTGTTCGAGTGCAATGATATGGGTATCGTCATCGATGAAGTTGCGAAGTTTAGCCACGTATTTTTGCTTGGTGAAAATGACCTTTATGCCAGAGTCTGAAATCATGTATTCGATGCGTTCGTCGGGGTATTCTGGAGATAAAGGCAGGTATCCCATATTAGACAATAGAGCGCCAAATACGCCGTAATACATGCTTTGATCTTGATCGGTATAGACGCCAATATATTGACCACTGTTTGGCTGTAATTGTTCGACTCGCTCCGAAACTAGCCATGCACCTAAAGCAATATCTTTGTAGGTGTACCCTAATTCACCTTTCTTTACCGCGATACGGCTTGGTTTGGCCATGGCACGGCCAATGAACATTGATAATATCCCTATGTTTTTTTGCATCTTCATGAATAATAAACTCAGTTAAGGTATGTCCTTACAACCAGCCATATCGCTTGGAAAAAACGGCCTGTTTGCTAAGGAAATTAAATGACAATAGGTGCAACACTGATGCCGGAGTGTGTGTTGCGTTTCGGGGGAGATTAAATACGAATACCTCTTATTTGTGACCTAGAAAAGTTCTAGGTTTTGATAATTTATATTCGTTTTCAATATGGTTTTGGAATAAATCTATATACAAGTTGCATATATCTATGTCACACTTTCTCACCTCGGTTGGACTACGGCTAGCAGCTGAGGTTTCGAATGCTTATTGTCCAGAAAAATCATATAACACAAACTGTTAGAGGCTAGGAATGTCAAAAAAGATCTATTGCACGGCGTCGTTTAAACCCAAGGCAGGGAAGGATAAAGAACTGTTTAAAGTATTACAGTCTCTAGAGCCAAACTCTCTTCGTGAAGAGGGCTGTATTCAGTATGTGGTCACCAGAAAAGTGGCTTCGCCTTTTGCCGAAGGCGTGAGCTTCCCTATTGTTTTTCATGAGGTGTGGGCTGATAAGGAAAGCTTTGAAACACATTGTCAGCGGCGTGAAATCAGTGACTTTTTTGAAATCCATTGTTTAGGCGAAGCGGGTTTGGTTGAAGACTATAATGTCTGCGTATATTCCGATGAGCCAGAAGAATAGGAACATCTTTGATTTTTTAGGGCTGTGTTTGGATAACAAAGGGTAGGTAGTGCTGCCAACCTTTGCTTAAGCCGTAGAATATGATGTCTTTAGATGAACTTAACGAAAGTTTCTTTTTGATATTTTCTTGGTGAAAATCAAAAGCTTTAACGGATATGTTAAGCGCTTCTGCGGCTTTTTTTCGAGTAAACCCTCGCATGAGAAGATACACTAATTTGGACTCCATGGTGGTTAAATGGGCATTGTTGTTGGGGAAGTCCATGACTTTTAATATGTTTGATTTTCCTCCTAGATGCTCGTGCATGATGACATCGTCTTTCACAAAGCTTGCTTTTGCCATTGTGCCAACTCGTTGGCCTGAATGGTTAAAAATTGGCTTTTTGGTGGTGTGCAAAATCACGTTGTCTGTACCTTGCAACGGCTCAATCACGGAATAATTCTCTCCTGCCATAATATCGCGTTCATGATCTATATAGATATCTGCATTATTGCTCCACAGCATATCGTGGTCAGATAAACCGATGAGGTCTTTCGGTACGACGCCTGACAAGCGCGAAAATGTTTCGTTGAATGCGACTATTTTATGCTCAGCATCTTTGACCAAGACAATGTCATTTGATTTAGCCAGAAATGGGTTTTCCAAATAAAATGACATCAGCTTAGTATCCATATCTCGTTCCCTGTCCACGTTATATCCTTGTATATCCTGCAATGTGCAATTATATACTTATGCTACTGATAGTTCTATTGGAAATTCACTTATAATCAATGGGTTATAATCTGTGCTGATTGGTCAATATTTGAAACTGTATTGAAGTAGTTCGAGACAGTGTGCTTACTGTTTCAATGATCATAAAACCTTCATCAAGATTTAATAGTACTGCATGTCGCAATCGTTTACTTTTGTAGCCATTAAGCGGTATCTATCAATCCATCAACAGTATTGAGTCATCGCTAGGGTCACAAGGAATCATCATTGATAGGGCCCTAACAAAAATATGGAGATTTGAGCATGTCAACAAGTGGAAGTTTAAGCCTGTCGCCAAAAGAGTTCGCACATAATTTCACCCATCCTGGGATTGAATTCAGTACACCGAATGAAATCAAGGTATACGCAGCCTCTAAATTTGAAACTATTTTAGGCGCTAAAACGGCTTTAATTGCAGGCAATTATTTCAGTACCAATATTGGTCCAACCAACAAAATCTATGCGGCAGAATATGGTCAGTGGTATCCAGGCTATAAAATTGATGTTGATGGTGTATCGAAAAAATGGTCGTTTCTTAACGCACATTATGCCGCGTATAAGCAAAACAGCTATTTGACCAAGATTGAGAGCTTGCAAAGCGAATATCAAGTCGCGATGCAGCATCTACAAGCTTGCCAAACTAAAGCCATGACGGCGACCACTCAATTTGATTACACTGATTTTCAAGCATCAAAACGGAAGCTCAAAGCTGCCAATGAAGACGTGGCGTTATTCAAACAATATGTTTCCATGATCAAGGCAGACGCGGTCGCGGAGCAAAAAAAGCTGGTGTCTAAAATCAATGAAGCACATGTAGATAGAGTAAGAGCGGCTGTTATTGAAGGAGATATTGAAATTCGTAATAAAAAACTGACCATGCTGTAAGGTGTGCTTTTTAAAATTGAAACCCAAACAATGCAAGTATGATTGTTTGGGTTTGGATTAAATATGAAACTGAGCGGAAAACCCACCGTCTAATTTAATATCTTGCCCAGTCATAAAATGGTTTTCCATAAGCATTTGAATCACTGAAAAGACATCCTCAACGTGGCCACAATCACCAGTAAGGTAGCTGTTGGAATAATCCGGCAGCTCACCTTGGTATTTATTGCGTATCATTGGCGTATCAATCGTCGCTGGAGAGATAGAATTAACTTGCAAATTGGGTGCGTGCTCAACGGCAATCACTTTGCTCAGGTTAAGAATGGCAGCTTTCGCTGCTCCATAGGCGGCCATGTTAGTACAGCCATAATGGCCAGTGATGCTGGCAATATTGATGATTTTGCGCTTCTTCGCGCGGTTAGCATTACTCACAGCTACTTCATTGTGGATAGCGTTAAAAAATGGGTGGAAATTGGCATTAAACGCCTCCATGTAGTCATTCAACTCAAAAGCATCGAATCGTTGTCGTGTGCTGCTTACCCCTGCACAGTTTATTGCAATATCAAAATCGCCTATTTCTCGAAAGATAAGTGCAGTATCGTTGGGGTCAAGTAGATCAACGCAGTAGTGTTTACATTGTAAATTGTCATTGTCTAATGATGTTTTATCGACACTAATGACTTCGTGGTTAAGTTCAACTAAACGCTGTAGGGTGTGCAGGCCGATTCCGCTAGCACTGCCGGTGACGATGATTTTCATTTGTTGTATTACTTCTCTTGTTCTGCTTGATATTCATGAGCCAACTTTCTATAAACAACCGTATCAACCAGTTGCCCATCTGCCATTCGTCGGTTCTGTTCAAGTGTCGCTTCATGTCGATAGCCATTTCTTTTTGCCACAGCGATGCTTTTTTGGTTTGTACTCGCTGCGGTAATAGCAATTCGTAAGGCATTTAACTGATTAAAGGCATAGCTTTCAACCAGTTTTACCGCTTCACTGATGTAACCTTTACCCACCTCGGCGGTTCTTAGCCAATAGCCAATCTCATAACAGGGTACGGATTTATCACGAATGATTAAGCCCGTCATCCCCAAGAATCGCCCGGTATGATTGTCAATAATTGGCATTCTGAGCTCGTGAGTCATATTGTCAAAATTGTCGATTGCTTCTAGCATAGTGTCGTTGACTCTTTCTAGAGTAAGTGTATGTTGCACCCAAGGTAAGTATTTCGACATTTCGTTTTGTGACTCAAGGATGGCTTGATGGACGTTTTGGCAAAGTCGCATTGAAGGTTTATACAAGGATATTCTTTCGCCGACAGCGATGTTGCTCAAATGTTCTTGCGACAGTGTGTTTTGTTCTTCATTCTTTATTTCGTACGACATGCTTTAAACCCCTCCTTGTTTTTAATGGTACTATTTCATATTAATAAAAATAATGCAAACCATTGTTATATAAGAAAATAAATCAGGTTTATATTTTTAAATGTTCTGACATTAATAGATATGAGAGAGTATTTTTTCTTTCTTAGACAAAATGTATTTGTTATGGTCGTGTGACTAATTAATTGATATTAGAATTAGATATAATAGAAATATTAAAAATACAATAAATTAATCAATATTAATAACACAACTATTCAGTATTTGGCATAAAAAGGTTAATAATAAAATGAAGATAGCCATACTTTCTCCAGAACAGTCACAATCTTCGGATAACCGCATTACTGTGGTAAATGGATTTCCAATGTATCAATCTACTGGAGAGAGCAGAAATACTCAAAGCTTCCCTGGTATATGGTTTCCGATGATTTGTGTTGCAGGGCGTGAACTTAATCCGACGATAGTCAAACCATTTGACGATCAAGATTTAAAGGAAAACCCCAACCTGTTAGAAGAGTATTTTACACGAGATGTCATAAAGGCTGCTAATAATAAGTACCTTTTACAGAAATTGGGATGTATGCAATGTATGGGGATATCTATTGCTATTGACAACCTATCAAGCTCTGGTGGGTTATGGGATGAAAAGCCCAAACTGAGAAAAATAAAGAAATACTTTATGTCAAGACATAGTGAATGGTTACCGGTTATTCCTCCTGTTGAGAGTTCGGTAGAGACGTTGACAAGCTGCACGAGTGCAAATGACTGGCTAATAGAGAATATGAGTCGATTTAATTATAGGGAGGGAAATGTTTACGCCTATAAACGACGATTTCAAGAATACAAAATAACAACTAGAAGAAGAGTGGGAACCAGTGAAACGAGTCCATTACTAGGAAGAAGAATCGATACAAGAATTAGCAGAAATAAATGCCATTGTGTGATTCTATAACAATATGCCTCCAGCTATGGGGGCATATATCCCCAAATTGTGTATAGCTCATCTTAATGTTCAATTTTTACACGAACCACCAAAGTTTTACAAATTTATAATATATAACCACTTGATAAATAACTATAATTATTAAAATATGACATGCTGCGCATATTGTCATAGCTTGGCTTGATGTTGAAATTTTATCCGAATTTCCATGGGATATTGGTTGGGAATAACAATGTTTGTTGTTACGTAATAAGACCATGGAGTGAAAGATATGAAGTTAAGAAATCTTATTTTAATATTTGTGTTTTTAGCGCCAACTTATGTATTTTCAGCAACGTGTCCCAGTACGACCTCTGATTTTGTAACGAGGACAGGCACAACACTCTGCTATCAAGGCAAGGTATTTAAATTTGCTTCTTTTAACATGCCTGGGCTGACAATGGTTGAAGATCCTATCCAACAATTTGATCCGGTTTCTCAACAATGGAACTCGAATAATCACGACCAATTCAGAGCGCCAACCAAAGAAGAGCTAGAAGACGCGATCAGTACTTTAGTGCAAATGGGAACCAGAGTAACGCGTATTTACCCACCAACCATTCGCAGTTCGGGCAATACCGACGATCAGAGTTACTTTACTTGGGATAGTGGGAATAGCCAGTTTGTTATCAACCCCACTTTGTTTAGAAAGTTAGATTATTTACTGCAACTTGCGAAACAAAATAATATAAAAATCATATTCCCATTCATTGATGCGAATGATTTTAGTCATGGCAACGGAGGGGGAAAATGGGGAGGAATTTCAGCCTTTTGCGCTAAGTTTGGTTTATCTTGTCCAGAACAAAGCCACCTTGCTTTTTATAAAGATCTGGAAAAGCAATTTATTAATCAAATAGTGCTACCCATAGTGACTCGTTACAAAGACAACCCGGCAATTTTAGCCTGGGAAACCGGTAATGAACTGGAAAAATGTTTTTGGTCTCAAAGTGGAAGTAATTGGCAATGCACAACTCCAGTTGATGACACAACGTTTAGCCAATGGACCAAAGCAGTCACCGCGGCAATCAAAAATGTCGACAAAAACCATCTCATTATGGATGGTGCGATGCAAACCTCTGAGAGGCATTATACGAGCGATGATGGTATTGATATCGTTTCGTTTCATGCTTATCCAGGGAGCAAATCAGAGCAAAGCCAAGTGGGCACTAGGTATGTGGATGAGCAGTCACAACCCGCGACTAAAGCCAATAAGGCATTTGTGATTGGAGAGATGGGGCTGTGCTATTTGGATTCGTGCATTCAGCCAACACTGGCGAGGATGCTGGATGGCAAAACCAATCTTAGTGGCGTCTTATTATGGAGCATGAGATTTCACCAAAAAGACATCAATAGCTCGCCAATTGCAGGTGGCTATTTTGATCATGTTGAGAGCTCTTCGTTTCTAACGCCGAGCAACACACACTATCGGGCCTATCATTGGCCGGGAAGCCACCTTGATGACAATTATCAAGAAATAGACGTTGTTGCTGCGGTGCAAAAGATCTCTGATCAGTTGCAAGGTATGCCATTAGCCGATACTTATCCAAGAATTTCTACTCCGCCATCTAAACCGCAAATCGTATCGGTAACAAGAACCGATACTGGTGCTGTAGAAGTGACGTTTTGGGGCGGCGCAGGGGCGCAATCTTACACAATTGTAAGAACGTCTGATTCAACGCCTTTGAGTACGGGATATAGTGAAATTAAAGTTCAGCAATCGGGCAGCACGTATACCTATGGCTATGAGCCATATCTAGATACTACGGCACCGCAAGGAACTTTAAGTTATACAGTGATTGCGGTGAATTCAGCTGGCAGTACAGCCTCTGATAGCCAGTCTTTTTATAATCAATAATTAGGCCAGTCATGCTGCTTAGCCTCCCATCAAATTAACTTAATGGGAGGCTTGTTAGGAGCTCAGGCTGGGGCTAGCTGGGATCAATCAATCCAGAATATTGAATACCAGACAACAGGGCCATTTCTCTGTGCCAAGTAGCTAAATCGTTTGGGTTAAAATCCTGCAATGTATGGTGACCACAGGCTCTAGCCATGACTTGCATCAGTTCAACGGAGGCTTGAAAAAAGTTTTTCAGTTGATTGGCCGACTTGTCGACATTGAGCCTCTGCCGCAGATCGGCTTTTTGAGTCGCGATGCCTGCAGGGCAGTTATTAGTGTTACACATTCTTGCAGCAACACAGCCAATGGATTGCATGGCACTGTTAGAAATAGCGACGCCATCGGCTCCCAATGCAAGGGCCTTAACAAAGTCCATCGGCACTCGTAGGCCGCCCGTAATAATAAGCGTAACTTTCCCATTGAGCCCTTTTTCATCCAGATAGCGTCTCGCTCTCGCTAGCGCAGGAATGGTGGGTACGCTGATGTGATCGCGAAAAATTTCAGGGGCAGCGCCAGTACCACCACCTCGTCCATCCAGAATAATGTAGTCAGCGCTGGCATCAAGAGCGAACTGTATGTCTTGTTCGATGTGATTGGCACTAAGCTTAAAGCCGACAGGTATGCCACCAGTGATGTTGCGAACATTGTCGGCAAATCGTTTGAAATCGTCCGCTGTTTTTAAATCGGCAAATGTTGGAGGAGACACTGCAGGCTCTCCTTCTGTTATGCCTCGAACCTGGGAAATCTTGCCGATATTTTTATTGCCAGGCAGATGGCCGCCAGTTCCTGTTTTTGCTCCCTGTCCTCCTTTAAAGTGGAACGCTTGCACTCTAGTGAGTAACGACTCATTGTAGCCGAACTTAGCACTGGCCAGTTCGTAAAAATAGCGTGAGTTTTCCGCTTGTTCTTCGGATAGCATACCTCCTTCTCCCGAACAGATGCCTGTTCCGGCCAGCTCTGCACCTCTGGCAAGAGCGGTTTTTGCTTCTTCAGAAAGTGCGCCAAAGCTCATGTCGGACACAAACAAGGGGATGTCGAGTGTTAAAGGCTTATCGGCTTTCGGGCCAATCACTAATTCTGTTTTAACAGGAACATCTTCCATTAAAGGCTTACGTGCCATTTGGGCAACCATCACTTGTATATCGTCCCAGTGAGGGAGCAAATGGCGTGGAACCCCCATCGATGTCATTGGACCATGATGGCCCAACTTGGATAATCCTTCTCTGGCGAGCTGATGAATAAATTCAACGGTTGGCTCTTCTTTTGTCGCTGATGCAATAGGGGAATTGCCCGCTTGAATTTGCACACCAGGACCTTCTTTGCCGACTTGATCACTAGAAAATTGCTTGTGTGATCCGTCGCAAAATGGCGTATTTGCTGTGTGCTTGCAGGCGCACAGGTAGGCATCGCCATCATCATCTGCGGTAAATGCTTTAGGCGCAAAATCGGTGCCAGCGTGTGAGCCATCGCAGAAGGGCTGGTTTTTCGAGCGCCCACAGGCGCAAAAGTAATAATCAGTGCCTTTCTTTAACTCGACTTTTTTAGGTTTATTGTCCGCAATAATTGGTTTGCTCATGGTAGTGCTTCCTTGTTTGGTATTATTCGTTGGCTGATACCGTTTTAGGTAGCGAATCATTGTTATATTGCCATCGAAATACGTTTTTATTAGCTGATCCTGTGTATTTAAAAATGAATGAGAGTATCCCTTCTCATTTAATCTAGCACAGCATGATTACAGCTGTTTTTCTATGAGGTTGAGCACCGAAAAATGCGTGAGTATTTATTTCCTTTCATAAGGTGCTGGATTGGGTAGCCCACCTAAGCCACCTATGGCTACGTAGAGTCTATTGGCACCGTTTACACCAACATCTGCCGTGTCATCATCAATTGAAAAGCCGTAGCCAGTCATACCAAGCTCGATATGAGCAAACCATACGTAAGGATCTAAATTATACTTGGCAGAGTCTTTATCCGCTGGGCTGGGATACCAATCTTTCTCATTTGGATCTTTGGTGTAATCCGGCACGCCACGCAATAGAGATTTAACTTGCATAGTCAATAAGGTTCGACTTTCGGTTGTCGTTTTACCCTCAGGAAGATAAAAACCGACAATATTTTCGACAAGTTTACTAGGGCTCGCCTCTGGAAACGCCTGTCTGAAATTATCGACCACATTGTACACAACCTTCGAAAACTCCGCGGCTTTTTGTTGCTGATCATTGGGAATGTCTAGCTGAGTTAGTGCAACTTGGCTTTGCCCGGCTATAACGGGTGCAGCCTTATTGACCTTAGTTTGATAATAATTAACCCAAGAAAACCACAGTGATGTGAGTTTATTGGCTTGATCCATTGAACCATCGCCCATTATGAGCATTTTCTCTGAATCATAGGTGGAAGTGGGTCCATCCAATGCAAAAAGATTAAAAGCGCCAGGTATTTTGACATTACTGGTGATATCGGCAGGGATATAAAACCGAGGCCAGCCACTTCCGTGGAAATAGTCACCTAAGACATTGCCAGTGTTAAGAGCAAATTCGCTGATCGTATTTTGCATCTTGTCGACGCTTATACCTGTCCCAATATAGCCAACTTGAGTTTCTCCCGTTGGTGCTAGTGCCTCCATTGCAACCGGGAGGTACATATGATCAACATAAGATACATCATAGTTAATGAGGTTGTGGGTTTCCGAAGCTGGAACTCCTGGCCCGGCTAGAGATGGATCTCGATAGGTAAATTCGATCAGTTGACTGGGTGCATCTAAACCTATTGCCTGAGCGGTAGGAGCATGATAGAGCATAACCACTCCGTCGGTGCCGTGTAAAGATGTCCCTTCCGAGTCAGTGAAACCTGTCGAAATAGCATATCGCGACGCGTTCACGTCATAAGTAAACGTATTGCTGTTGTGGAATGGAATAGGACTAGTATCAAACAATTGCATTCTGCCCGAATCCCAAAATGCTTGAGGAACTGGAATGGTCACAATAGATTTCGGCTTAAGTCCAAGAAAGTGTTTACCATTTTCATTGTAACCCACGTAGGCCCTATAAGCTTGGTTAGCAGGGTCATGCCGATCGTAAATGGGCATCGAATTAGCACCAATCAAAACAGGATAAATGGTTTTATCAGAATGGTTCATTAGTGTAATGGTTTTAGAGGTTGCATTTTTAAAATACATCACATCTTTAGCGGAAGTTGCATTATGATTAACTGGCATCTGAACCGCTAATTCGGCTGCATTAGCGTAAGCAGGTATTACTGTTAAAGCACCAATAAGCCCTAACCATTTTTTGACTGACATGAGTTCTCCTACATCATATTTTTATTAAATCACTATTATTAAATGTTTAAACCCGTAGTGATTAAGTCAATTTTATTTGATTATTTTGTTAATTTATGTAAACAGAAAATGACGATTCTTGTTAATAATTATTGTATGTTGAGCCGATTTTCGAAAGAAAAGACAAAGTAAAAGTGGGATTTTTATTTTCGGTGAGTATGGTCGAAAAATAACTGAGAGCGTTCTTTCATGTGCCCTCAAATACTATATGGAAATAAACCTTTCTATCTTTATGGTTTAATTTCCAAAGCGTCTGGGTATTAATTCTATAACAGTGTAATTTAATTGTTGACTCTCCCCTTAATGGAACCTTTAGTCTGAAATTATCCCTTGAGATAGAAACAAACCATTCTCAAGGGAGTCACTTGGGTATAGAGATTAAATAGGAGAAAAGTGATGGGATGTTGTGGTTCAAGAAAAAAACGTGCATCGACGCCTGATCAAACCGCTGACCAATTGCAACAAGATAAATCGGGTAACCAATTTCATGCTGTGGCAGGTCAAAAACCTAAAGTAGGCTTCTGGCGTCGACTGTTCGGATATTAAATAAGGGGATATTGTCATGAGTTGTGTATACACAGCTAAGGCACTTCAAAATGGTATCCAGCCGAGCTAGCTGCCTCTTTACATAATCAAGCTGGATATCAAACATATTCGGCTTCTGCTGAATAAAATCAACCTTATATTTTGATATTTTTAATACTGAACCAACGACGATGCTTTGATATGCTGAAGGGTAATATGTCGTGGTAAAAGGAATTATTCAGTATGAAGATAGCAAGCGTTGCGTATTGTTTTCTCACCAGCTCCGTTTTGATGGGCTTATCGGTCAGTGCTTATTCTGAAACGCAAATTAGTACTCCTCCTGAAACATTTGTTGAAGTAAAAAAGATGATACCCGATATGCAGCTGGATATTAGGTATGATACGGCATATAACTTCGTTGGGCAGAAAATTAACGGCTACTTAAGCCCTGTATGTTTGTTAACGAAACAAGCGGCAGAAGCATTAAAAAATGTAGAGGCTCAGCTGGTTCCGATGGGATTAACCTTAAAAGCTTATGATTGTTATCGGCCTCAACGTGCGGTCAATAATTTTATCGAGTGGGCCAGTAATGTCGAAGATACCAAAATGAAGCAAGCGTTTTATCCCAATGTAGATAAAACCGCACTGTTCGCTGAAGGGTATATTGCAGAGCGTTCAGGACACAGCCGAGGCAGTACTATTGATCTCACTATCGTACCTCTCAACAGTCAAGTTCCTAATTTGTCGAAAGTCAGTCTTCAAGACTCATGCATTCTAGAGAAAAATAAACGTGCTCCCGATAACAGCTTAGACTTTGGCAGCGGTTACGATTGTTTTAGCCCAGTTTCACACCCGGATTATGCCAATATTAGCGCTCAGGCAAAAGCAAATCGGCTTTTGTTGCGAACCCTGATGATGGAAGCTGGATTTATGCCGTTAGACACTGAATGGTGGCATTTTACCTTAGCAGATGAGCCATACCCGAACACCTATTTTAATTTCCCCGTGGATCATATAAAGCATTAGGGAGTAAAGTTCAGAGTGACTCTTCGGTGTCAGTAGAGGGAAGCGAACGCCTCCCTCTTGAAGTCATTTGGTATGTAACGCGATAACGGTTAGCTTTTGGATTGAACTAACTTGTCGGTCGTTATGATAAAGGCACCATCTTTGCGCTTTTGCACTTTTATTTTATTGGCTTTCATTGTCATTTCATCAATCTTTATCACGACGTTGCCATCGTAGGTGGTATATCCATTTTTAGACTGCTGAATAGAATCTGAAGATATCATCACTTTTTCGTTAGGGCTCACGGTTACTCTAACATCTCCTTGGTATGACATAATATTGTCTATCTTGTCGGCATCAATTTTGAGTGCAAATACCGGCGATGCCAGGAAGACAGTGGCCATAGCGGTACATAATATGGGTAAGTTGAGCAGTTTTTTCATAATAACCTTCCGTTGTTCTTTCGATGATTAAATTTGGTTTCACTGGTGTGATGTATTCACATAGCGGCTAGATTACGAGCAATTATCGAATGAGTTAACAACTTTTATCTCAACACAGTGTTTTTTGATCAAATTGTGCGGCCAAAGCAGCAATATCAGGATTCTTTACATTGACAAGACTTTCCATCATTAGAAATAAAGTGTGCTAGTCTTAGCCCATCTCAATCAACGGATACCATCGGAAATGAAAATTTTTAGCAATTTTGAAAGTGGCAACATTCATGTAGTTTCAGCCATGTCACCGCAGGATATTCAATTGACCATTCCAGCGGACAATCAAACAGACATCTCGCAATGGTTTCACTTTCGCTTAGAAAGTAAAGCGCAGCAAGCTCACCGCTTTACTATCAATGAATTGGCGACTTCGGCATACCCAGAAGGTTGGACCGACTACGATGTGGTCGCATCTTATGATCGCGAAGAGTGGTTTCGTATTCCAGCAAAATTTGATGGCAATGCACTCACATTTGACATCATTCCTGAACAAGATTCTATGTACTTTGCCTATTTTGCTCCGTACTCCTACGATCGCCATCAAGATCTGCTACACAATGCTCAGATGCACCCGGCCTGTAAGCTGGAAACTTTAGGACATACGCTCGACAATAATGACATTAGCTTGTTAACGATTGGCGAGCCAAGCCCTGAAAAGAAAAATATTTGGGTCATTGGACGTCAGCACCCAGGTGAAACCATGGCGGAATGGTTTATTGAAGGGTTGTTGCAGCGCTTACTTGACGAAACAGATACCGTCGGTCGCTCACTACTTGATAGTGTAGTCATTCGAGTCGTGCCGAATATGAATCCCGATGGGAGTATTCGTGGTCACTTACGTACCAATGGGATTGGGGTTAACCTTAACCGCGAATGGCAAAATCCTTCTATGGAGCGCAGTCCTGAAGTGTATCTGGTAAGGGAGCGTATGCTGGAAACGGGCGTGGATATGTTCTTAGATATTCATGGTGACGAGGCGATTCCGTACAACTTTGTTGCCGGTGGCGAAGGTATTCCTTCATACGATGAACGTCTCGCACGTCTTGAGAATCACTTTAAACAAGCTTTGCTAACCATAACGCCAGAATTCCAAGATGAAATTGGCTATGAAAAAGATGAGCCAGGAAAAGCCAATTTAACGGTAGGGTCGAACTGGGTTGGCGAGCAGTTTAAGTGCTTGTCTTATACCGTGGAAATGCCGTTTAAAGATCACATTAGCCATGCTGATGAGCTGTATGGCTGGTCTCCCGAGCGTAGCGCTGCGTTTGGCCAAGATACGCTTGCAGCGGTGTGGGCTACGGTTGGTAAACTGTAAACCGTTTAGTGGCGCGAACAATGAAGGGCTATGATTGGCCCTTCTTCGAATTGAACAAAATTCAAACGCAAAAGATCAACACGCCCTAGCCCTACTATCACCTTAACTATAATGTCTTCAAACTTTTTTATTAAAAGATAAAAAAGTGCTTTACCTCAGCTTAACTTGAGGTATTAGCATTGCCCGTGTTGTATAAGACTATGGCTTAAGGAGAAAACGATGATTCAGCTCGAACATGTGAATTTGGTGGTAAAAGATATCCCAGAAATGTTGAAATTCTACCAAGCAGCATTTCCACATTGGTATATCCGTGATGAAGGCAAAGGAGAATGGTATGGTAAGCCTCGTAACTGGCTACATTTTGGTGACGAATACCAATACATTGCGTTGAGTGATCATGGGGAAGGAGAAAATCGCGACTTGTCAGGACATCAGGTTGGGTTGGCCCATTTTGCGTACGTTACTCACAACATTGAGTCCGTGATAGATAGGCTTACAAAAGCAGGATTCCAGATTGCAAAACCTGGCGCAAGCGAGCCTTATCGAAAAAATGTCTATTTCTTTGATCCAGCAGGCTTTGAAGTAGAGTTTGTTGAATACCTTAGTGATGACCCAAAGTTACGCAATGCATCAAGCTAGCATTGAAGCCTTACCTATCTCGCTGAAATTCGTACCTTGAAGTTACTTGGGTACAGAAGTTTAAAAAATTCATGGGTCTATAAAAAATTATAGACCCTAATGTTGT
>NZ_JAMKMR010000069.1 GCF_023634645.1 Vibrio sinus | reverse complement strand
TGTCTTCTACGGCGTTAAGTTGTTCGTCGCATATTACTCATATGCTTCCTCTCGACTTTCCTTGTATAAGTCAATTTTAATACTGTTCAGTAAGTCATCATCAAAGTGTTCTGCTGAGAATATTTGAATGATGTTTTATGCATCTGCTCTTTAACAATTTGGAAAGCTGACAGATAACAATTTGATTTTATTGTTATCTAATTAAAAGTTCTCAAATCCTATTTCTTTTAAAGAA
>NZ_JAMKMR010000068.1 GCF_023634645.1 Vibrio sinus | reverse complement strand
TCAAGTCTCTCCTTCCGCACCATATTTTTGACAAGCTTGAATAAGCTGTCGCTGTTGGGCTATCGCCAAGCGGTAAGGCAGCGGCTTTTGATGCCGCCATTCCCTGGTTCGAATCCAGGTAGCCCAGCCACTCTTTCTTTTTGAAAGAACACAACGTCTCATTGATTCTCCAATTATCAATGATGACCACAAAACTACGCGGAAGTGGCGGAATTGGTAGACGCACCAGATTTAGGTTCTGGCGCCGCAAGGTGTGAGAGT
>NZ_JAMKMR010000067.1 GCF_023634645.1 Vibrio sinus | reverse complement strand
GCCAGCCAGCGATGGTGAGCGAATCCCAAAAAGTGCGTCGTAGTCCGGATTGGAGTCTGCAACTCGACTCCATGAAGTCGGAATCGCTAGTAATCGTGGATCAGAATGCCACGGTGAATACGTTCCCGGGCCTTGTACACACCGCCCGTCACACCATGGGAGTGGGCTGCAAAAGAAGTGGGTAGTTTAACCTTCGGGAGGACGCTCACCACTTTGTGGTTCATGACTGGGGTGAAGTCGTAACAAGGTAGCCCTAGGGGAACCTGGGGCTGGATCACCTCCTTATACGA
>NZ_JAMKMR010000066.1 GCF_023634645.1 Vibrio sinus | reverse complement strand
GAATAACGATGAAATCACATCGTTATTCGTCAGCTTTCCAAATTGTTAAAGAGCAAGTTTTTCATCTTCTAAAGAATAAAAAACCATCTTTAAAGATTCTTAATAAAAAACCCTTAAAGATGGTGGAGCTAAGCAGGATCGAACTGCTGACCTCCTGCGTGCAAGGCAGGCGCTCTCCCAGCTGAGCTATAGCCCCGAAAATTTTGGTGGGTCTGAGTGGACTTGAACCACCGACCTCTCGCTTATCAGGCGAACGCTCTAACCACCTGAGCTACAGACCCATCTTTTACTCTA
>NZ_JAMKMR010000065.1 GCF_023634645.1 Vibrio sinus | reverse complement strand
TTATCTAATTAAAAGTTCTCAAATCCTATTTCTTTTAAAGAATTAGGTACCAACACACATTCAGTGTTCTTGGGAATAACTTTCGAGTTATTCATATTTGAGTCCGGCAATTATCAGTCTCAATCATGTTTAAATAAATTGAGACGACCTTAATTAGTTGATGATTCAATCCTAATGCGGTTTTTGTGCAGCGGATTTTTGATTCAGACAAGGCGCCGAACAATTTGTCGCCGGGAGCAACCGTCTGGTTGTGACCAAGCAAATTGGCAGGCAACGAAGACTGAAACGAAAAGACCCAGCAAAA
>NZ_JAMKMR010000064.1 GCF_023634645.1 Vibrio sinus | reverse complement strand
TGCCCGTGAGGCTTAACCATACAACACCTAAAGGGTTTTGTTGTGGGACTCAAACAAAGAACATTGAATGTGTATGAGAGCACAAACAGCTTTCCAGATTTATTTAGACTTTCCTTAGCACCCAATAAGGTAGCGCTGGGAGAAAGTTCAGTGGCAAGGCAACTTATGAAATAAGTGAAGGAGTTTACTAGTGTAAATGACTGAGCGAATAAGCAAGTTAACGCAGCCAGTGGGCTTTATCACAAGCGGGAAGTCTGAGAAAGAATTTGCTTGGCGACCATAGCGTTGTGGACCCACCTGATTCCATGCCGAACTCAGAAGT
>NZ_JAMKMR010000063.1 GCF_023634645.1 Vibrio sinus | reverse complement strand
GCCCGGTATCGCCCACCATTTTTCCTCCATACAGCGTTAAATGATTCGCCGCATAGTAGACTATGCTTCCTCATCATTTGCCTTGTCTGAAGAAAAAATAACACTGCATCATCAGAATATTTTCTTTGAGAATATTTGAATGATGTTTTATACATCTGCTCTTTAACAATTTGGAAAGCTGACAGATAACAATGTGATTTCATTGTTATCTAATTAAAAGTTCTCAAATCCTAAACTTTCTTTGAAACATAAGAGATTTAGGTACCAACACACATTCAAGTGTTCTTGGGAATAACTTTCGAGTTATTCATATTTGAGTCCGGCAATTATCAGTCTCAATCATGTTTAAATAAATTGAGAC
>NZ_JAMKMR010000062.1 GCF_023634645.1 Vibrio sinus | reverse complement strand
CCCTTCGCTAACAAATAGCAAAAGTAATGTTTGAATTGACTGTGCTGAACCTTTCGGTTCAATTGGTCACTCAGTTCATTGAAACCTAATTTGATACCGAAGTATCTAATTTGATTATCATTAACGAGTGCCCACACAGATTGATAGGTTTATATTGTTAAAGAGCTTTGCTTTCAGTGCTTTAGCACTTAGGCAGGACGCGTATATTACGCTTTCTACTTTGAAAGTCAACATAAAACTCTAAGCTTTTTTAAAGTTTTATGGTGACTTGCTTACTTCATAAGCAAAGTCGAACCTTTTGTCTTCACTTTTCAAAAAAGTGAAAATAAATAGGAGCCCGGCGATGACCTACTCTCACATGGGGAAGCCCCACACTACCATCGGCGCAGTTGCGTT
>NZ_JAMKMR010000061.1 GCF_023634645.1 Vibrio sinus | reverse complement strand
TCGAACCAGTGACCCCCTGCTTGTAAGGCAGGTGCTCTCCCAACTGAGCTAATCGCCCACATTTAGTTTTTCGTTCTTGTGGTAGAACGTTTCAAGATGGTGGAGCTAAGCAGGATCGAACTGCTGACCTCCTGCGTGCAAGGCAGGCGCTCTCCCAGCTGAGCTATAGCCCCTTCATATATCTTGAAATGGTGGGTCGTGCAGGATTCGAACCTGCGACCAATTGATTAAAAGTCAACTGCTCTACCAACTGAGCTAACGACCCATTTTTTGTCTCCGCTTTTGAAAAAGCAGAAGCAAAACTGTCACTTCTAAAAAGAAGTGGTATCCCGTAGGGGAGTCGAACCCCTGTTACCGCCGTGAAAGGGCGGTGTCCTAGGCCTCTAGACGAACGGGACACTAGTGTGAATGTTTGGGAACATTCAACATCTCTCTAATCTTTATAAACC
>NZ_JAMKMR010000060.1 GCF_023634645.1 Vibrio sinus | reverse complement strand
CCATGGAAATTGCAGTTTTACTCGGCCGTAGTCGTCGCAATAGATTTCTTCATTTTTCGGGCCAACAACGGTGGCAATTTGTGGGCCATCAACGCGAGGTTTGGTTTGCATCGGTGCTCGCCATGCACGGTTGCTGGCGATGGCTTGGAAATTATTGTTGTAAGTGGTTGCGCCTGTCCCGCCCATTTCTTCCAGAGACTGAGGTTGAGTGCCGTGGTGGTGGACATCCGTCACCAGCCAATCACGATTACATGAGTCATCATTGTGCTCTTGTAAAGTAAACATCACCCCTGGCAGTAAGGCAGCAACATTACCCATACCTTGCGCCGTATTGGCATCGCTACGTAAAGACTCCAAACGGAACTGGGCAAAGGGTTTACCACTTTCATCGCTTTTGTAGCGGCCCGGGTAGTCGTAGTGTTGATAGCGATCGTTGGGATCATGCGCATCAGCCGCTTGTTG
>NZ_JAMKMR010000006.1 GCF_023634645.1 Vibrio sinus | reverse complement strand
TGCGATGCTCACGTACGTTTGTACGCTGCGCTTCTTAAATCAAAATCTGACAGCGCTACAACAGCAATTTACCATCCAAAGCGGTTATAAGTAAGACTTTGGATATAAAAATTTGATAGCCCGTTATGACGGGCTTTTTTAATCCCCAGGATTATCCGTGCTGATATAGCTCAGGTGGTAGAGCGCATCCTTGGTAAGGATGAGGTCCCCAGTTCGAGTCTGGGTATCAGCACCAGAACATTTTAAAATTTTGCTTGGCGACCATAGCATTGTGGACCCACCTGATTCCATGCCGAACTCAGAAGTGAAACGCAATTGCGCCGATGGTAGTGTGGGGCTTCCCCATGTGAGAGTAGGTCATCGCCAGGTTTTTATTCTAAGCCCTGACTATTTAGTCGGGGCTTTTTCGTATCATGAATACATTCAGAAAGGAAGTAAGTGGCTGCGGATTACCGCACCGCTATTTCCTTCCTACTTCGCTTCATTTAGATTCCAGTTATAGTCATATTTAATCTTTTTGTCGGAAAAGTTGATATCAGGTCTGTAATGCTTGATTTGTTTTTTGACACCTTCAATACCGCCGAAATCGCTCGCAAACCACTTATAAATAGAAGATAGGACAATGGTATTGCCTTGCACGTTGACGCCTTTGTCACTATTAATAAAAGTGTGTGCCGCTTGCTCAAGTAACGTATTAGTATTTTGCGCAGTGAAGACGGTTTTTTGTAGATTTGGGCATCCTAGGCTGGCGCAATTTACGGCGTAATGTGTTCTTGGATCTTTCCAGATAGGGCGTAAGATGCGGTGCTCGATATCATTTAATGTTAGCTCTTTACCATTGATGGTAATAACTTTCTCATCCCAAGGACCAAAACTAAAGAATCCACCTAACTTGGTAATGGATTTAACTGGGTAGTTTTGCAAAATCAAGTTGACGGTAATGGAGTTATAGAGATTAACCCAATAGGCGTATTGCTGAGCTTTTGAATAGCTTAGTGGATTTACCTTGGCCATATTGGTTAAAAACTGCTGCAGTTTTTCTTTGTCTTGCTTGGACACTTTATCGTATTCAAATAATGAACTATGGCCTTTTTCGATGAGATATTTATCTAAAATCGATTGCCAAGCTTGGTATGAAATGGTGGATGTGTTTTGTTCATTGCTTTGATTCCAATATGGCCAAAGTTCGGCTTTAGGTGCTGCTAGAGTAAAAAATGGAACCATGGCTATCCAGATAGCAAGTAAGTACTTCATAGGTTTTCTCGGTAGGTGGGATGAGTGTTTGATATAGACCGAGTAATCAGAGAGTTAATTTCAGGAATCGGCGTTTATTTAAGAAAAAAGCTGGCGTATTAAAGCCAGCTTAGAGTGTTTTTAGTTCGAGAGGTTAAAGCCTTTTAGCTTACTTTAAGAAACCAGGGATCTGCTGCTCATATTCATCGATTTTGTCGGCATGTTGAAGTGTTAGACCTATATTATCTAAACCATTTAACAAGCAGTGACGACGAAACTCATCGATCTCAAAGCGGTAAGATTTACCATTTGCACTGACGGTCAATTCTTCGAGATCCACAGTGACCTCAGCCCCTTTGTTGGACTCAATATAAGCAAATATTTCGTCCACTTCTTGCTCAGTAAGTCGAACGGGAACCAACTGGTTATTTATCGAGTTACCATAAAATATATCGGCGAAACTCGGCGCAATCATGGCGCGGATGCCGTAGTCTGCTAGGGCCCAAGGTGCATGCTCACGAGATGAACCACAGCCAAAATTTTCTCTCGCGATCAAAACCGACGCTTTTTCATAGCGTGGAGCATTCATGATAAAGTCTGGGTTAGGTTGTTCACCCGCATCATCCAAAAATCGCCAGTCATGAAATAAGTGCTTACCAAAGCCAATGCGAGAGACTTTTTGTAAAAATTGTTTAGGTATAATGGCGTCAGTGTCAACGTTGGCGGCATCCAAAGGAACTGCAATACCTGTGTGTTGTTTAAATCCAGTCATGATATAGGCTCCTTAACTCAACTCTCGAATATCAACAAAATGGCCTGCAATTGCCGCCGCCGCTGCCATCGCTGGACTGACAAGGTGGGTTCTGCCTTCTCGCCCCTGGCGGCCTTCAAAGTTACGGTTTGACGTCGATGCACAGCGCTCTTTTGGCCCTAAGCGATCATTATTCATTGCTAAACACATGGAGCAACCGGGTAGACGCCACTCAAAGCCAGCCTCTAGAAATACCTTATCTAGCCCTTCCGATTCAGCTTGTGCTTTGACTTGCTCTGAGCCAGGTACAATCATCGCCTGGACATGGTCTGCGACCTTTTTGCCTTTAGCAATCGCTGCTGCCGCGCGAATATCTTCGATACGAGAGTTAGTACAAGAGCCAACAAACACTTTGTCGATTGGGTATTCAGACAAGGATTTCCCCGCTTCAAGCCCCATGTAGGCGAGCGCTTTTTCTGCGGAAGCTTTTTCTACCGGATCGGTAAAGCTTTCTGGTGATGGGATAGGGGTATCGACAGCAATGACTTGGCCCGGGTTTGTGCCCCACGTAACCTGTGGCTTAATTTCACTCGCATTCACTGTGACAGTGGCGTCATACTGTGCGTCTGTATCGGTTTTTAAGGTTTTCCAATACTCGACTGCCGCATCCCAATCATGCCCAGTTGGAGAAAACTTGCGTCCTTTGATGTATTCGAAGGTGGTCTCATCAGGGGCAATTAAGCCTGCTTTCGCGCCTAACTCAATGGCCATATTACACACCGTCATTCGGCCTTCCATCGAAAGATCGGTAATGGCTTCGCCGCAGAACTCAACGACATAGCCAGTACCGCCTGCAGCGGTTGTTTTTCCAATGATGGCAAGGACAATGTCTTTCGCTGTGATGCCCGGCGCGACTTTACCTTTAACCTCAATTTTCATGGTTTTGGCACGTGCTTGTTTTAGTGTTTGCGTGGCTAAAACATGTTCCACTTCAGACGTACCAATACCAAATGCAAGCGAACCAAATGCCCCGTGTGTTGCGGTATGCGAGTCGCCGCAAACAATGGTCATTCCTGGCAGTGTGATGCCTAGCTCTGGTCCCATAACATGGACAATGCCTTGATATTTGTGATTGATATCATACAAAGTGACGCCAAACTCTTTACAGTTTTTGGCCAAGGTTTCCATTTGAATTCGTGCCATGTCACCACAGGCATTTATGTCTTTGGTGGTGGTAGAGACGTTGTGATCCATAGTGGCAAATGTTTTGCCTGTTTGGCGTACCTTTCGGCCTTTTTCTCTTAGACCATCAAAGGCTTGAGGCGAGGTCACTTCATGCACAAGGTGTCGATCAATGTATAAAATTGGCGTTTCACCTTCAGCTGCTACGGCAACATGCGCATCGTAGACTTTTTCGTATAATGTTTTGCCCATTTTTGCTTCCTGTTTACCTCAGCTAACGTAAACGAAGTATTAGCCGAGGAACTTAGTTTATTAATATAATTATGATTGACTGATGTAGTGGGCTATTTTGCTACCCATCTCTGAAGTTGACAGCGCAGGTTTGTCACCTGCTAGATCTGCAGTGAGTTCTCCTGCAGATAGTGCTTTGGATACGGCGGATTCGATGTCTTGCGCCGCCGCTTCTTCTCCTAAGCTGTATCTCAGCATGAGTGCAGCAGAGAGTATTTGGGCTACTGGGTTGGCTATGTTTTGCCCAGCAATGTCAGGTGCAGAACCGCCTGCTGGCTCATAGAGGCCAAATTTACTCTCATTGAGACTCGCAGAAGGCAGCATACCCATGGAGCCTGTGATCATGGCGCATTCATCTGAAATGATATCGCCAAAGATGTTAGAACATAGCATGACATCGAATTGGGAAGGATCTTTGATAAGCTGCATAGTTGCGTTGTCAATATACATATGCGATAGCTCAACATCTGGATAGTCTTTGGCGACTTCTTCTACTACTTCACGCCACAAAATGGAGCTTCGTAGCACGTTGGCTTTGTCAATTGAGCACACTTTCTTGTTTCTTAGCCGAGCAGAGTCAAAAGCGATTTTGGCAATACGTTCAATTTCAAATCGATGGTAAACCTCCGTATCGAACGCTTTTTCGTTTTCCCCTTCACCTTCTCGGCCTTTTGGTTGTCCAAAATAAATGCCGCCAGTGAGCTCTCGAACCACAACAATATCAAAGCCGCGATCTGAAATATCTGCACGCAGAGGAGAAAATGCTTCTAGACCCGTATGGATTTGCGCTGGGCGTAAATTACAAAATAGTTGGAAATGCTTACGCAACGGCAGTAAGGCGCCTCGCTCCGGCTGGCTGTCAGGCGGGAGATCTTGCCATTTTGGGCCGCCCACAGAACCGAATAAAATGGCATCTGCTTCTTCGCAGGCTTTCAACGTTGATGCCGGAAGGGGGGTGCCGTGGTTATCGATGGCGATACCGCCAACATCGTGTTGGTCATAGCTAAACGTGATGTTGTGCTTATTTTCAATGGCCTCAAGAACTTTAAGTGCTTGCTCCATGACTTCTGGGCCAATGCCATCACCGGGTAAAACGGCGATTTTATGTGTTTTGATTGTCATTGTTGTCCTTGGTACTTATTTCGAGTCAGTGTTAAATGTCACCAGTAAGAACTAAACGGCTTGCGTCTTAGCTGATTTAATTTGTTCTACGCGATCTGCGCGATGAATACTATTGATAACATGAAGCAGTGCTTGGCCTGAAGCTTCGACAATGTCAGTAGATACACCAGTACCGTGGTATTTGCGACCTTTATAGTTAGCAATGATGTCTGCTTGACCTAAACCGTCCTCACCTTCACCTTTCGCTGTTAGGTCAAATTTGTCTAACACGATGTCATAGCCTGTGATTCGGTAAATGCATTGGTATAGGGCATCGACTGGACCGTTACCCACAGCGGCTTCGCACTTTTCTTCCGATCCACATTGCAATTTGATACTGGTAGTTGACATCACGCTGCCTGATTGGACACTTAAGTAATTCAATTTGTAGAAGTCATCTTCTTCACGCAAGTTGGAGAAGTGCATCAAGGCTTCTAAGTCATAATCGAATACTTGGCCTTTTCTGTCCGCAAGTTTCAAAAAATCCTCATATAATGCATCTAAACTGTATTGATCTTCGCTATAGCCCATTGCATCCATATGACTCTTCACCGCTGCTCGCCCAGAACGACTGGTTAGATTTAGCACTTTATTCTTAAGACCAATAGACTCAGGTGTCATAATTTCGTAAGTATTTTTGTTTTTTAGCATCCCATCTTGGTGGATGCCGGATGAGTGGCTGAATGCATTTGCGCCAACAATGGCTTTGTTGTCTTGCACTGGCATGTTGCAAAGTTGGCTAACGAGTTTACTCGTGCGGTGGATTTCATCGTGTTTAATGCCCGTTTTTACACCCAAAAGGTCTTGGCGGGTTTTGATTATCATGGCGATTTCTTCTAATGAGCAGTTGCCAGCACGCTCACCAATGCCATTGATTGTGCCTTCAATTTGTCTTGCGCCAGCTTGTACAGCGGCAATGGAGTTTGCTACTGACATGCCTAGATCGTCGTGGCAGTGAACTGAGATCACCGCTTTGTCGATGTTCGGTACACGGTTGAACAATGTCTGAATGATATTGCCAAATTCATTGGGCACGGTGTAGCCGACCGTATCAGGGATGTTGACGGTTGTCGCACCCGCATTGATCGCAGCTTCAACCATACGACAAAGGTTATCAATTGGCGTTCTTCCTGCATCTTCGCACGAAAATTCTACATCATCAGTGTATTTTCTCGCATGTTTGACCGAGCGTACTGCCATTTCAACAACGTCATCGTAGTCTCGGCGAAGTTTGTCTTGAACATGGATGGTGGAAGTGGAAATGAAGGTGTGAATTCGAAACTGTTCGGCAACTTTTAATGCTTCTGCGGCTGCGTCAATATCTTTTTCAACGGCTCGAGACAAGCCACAGACTCGGCTGTTTTTAATGTGTTTAGCAATAACCTGTACAGACTCAAAGTCTCCTGGCGAAGAAATAGGAAAGCCAGCCTCAATGATATCGACGCCTAGACGTTCTAAAGCGTAAGCGATTTGTAGCTTTTCTTTCACTGTTAAGCTTGCTGACAACGCTTGTTCACCGTCTCGTAGTGTCGTATCAAAGATTATTACCTGATCACTCATCTTTCCCTTCCTTATTTATCTTGGCCAGATTCGAAGGCCAGTTTATCGTTATAAAAAAAGCCCGCATTCTCATGCGGGCTTTTCAATCTCTTGGTGGTTATATTCCATCCATAGCCTACCCGCGCGATCATGTCACGATAAGGAGGAGGCTCAGTTGTAATGAAATATAACGATGCATAGATTGTTCATCTTTTAAGTTGTGCTGTACAAATTAGTACCGCACTAATCTTCGGGCGTCAAGTCCTACCAGCATATAAATTCTGTTGATTAGCTAAACATGGAGCAGCCAATTGCCATAAATCAATCACTTTTCAGCTTGGTGAGTAATTATACTGATACCGTATTTGGTATTTAAAAAATACAATTAATCAAATGATTGAAAAGTGCGGAATTGAACTATGCAACACGAAAACACTTTACCCGTAGAAAGACGAAAAGCAGGTCGGCCAAATGTAGAGCTCAATGCTCGTCAACGATTATTGGAGAGCTCACGTAACCTGTTTACTGTGCTGAACTATGAAAAAGTGTCTACGCGCTTAATTGCTAAAAAAGCCGGTGTGAATAGCTCCATGATCCGTTATTACTTTGGTAATAAGGAAGGATTGTTTGAAACTATGGTTCGCGAAACGCTCGAGCCTATGAAAGAAAAGATTCGACAGTTGTTAGAGAAAGGCAATCAATCATCTTTGCTTGATTTAATGCGTACTTACTATGGTGAGATGATTAAAATTCCTTTGTTTCCTAGGCTGATGATTCAAGTCATGCTGTTGCCTCCAACCGATGTACAGCATCAGATTATGAAAAGTATATTTTTGGAAATCAGTGAGCCAATGCGTGAGCTTGTGTTCGAAAAACTGCAGTCTTCAGGTGCAATCAGAAAAGACATGAGTCCATACCTCTGTCGAATGTCCTATTTCAGTCTGTTGGTTTTTCCATTCATTACACCACCGGCCATCTATTCCATCCATAACATGGAGATGAATGAAGAATTTTTGCTGGAGTTGTTTGAACATAACATCAAAGTTATGAAACATGGCTTCTTGTCGGATGATGAGCACTCAGCTTAATGAGACATATTTTTCACACGTGTTGAGCTAGATTGGTAGAGGTTTCATCTTTCTGTCAACAAAGCTTCACAGTAATGCCACCGGACATCACTATGTTGCTACCTTAGAGAAGGCTATAACTGGGAGGCAACTATGCGCACGTTGGAACCAATTGCAAAGTTTGACTTTGTGCTTTCATCGTTTTGTCTACGGCATAGGTTTAATCAGCAATTCGCAAGCATTAGTAAAGCGATATCTCATACCGGAGATGGGCATTTATATGTGATGATGGCTGTACTCGCGAGTCTACTTGATAAGGCACATGGACCGTTATTTTTTGCCACGGCTTTACTGGCGTTTGCTATTGAATTGCCAAGTTATGTGCTGATTAAGAAAGTATTTAAACGACGCAGGCCAGGACAACTTTCTTCTCTGTTACCTGCGTTTATTACTCCCGCCGATCAATATAGCTTACCTTCCGGGCATACGGCAGCGGCATTTGTTATGGCAACCGTGATGGGGCATTTTTACCCTGAGCTTTTCGTTTTCTCTGTTATCTGGGCCGCTTGTATTGGTGTGTCCAGGATATTGTTGGGCGTGCATTTCTTCTCCGACATCTTGTTTGGGGTAGGGTTAGGAGTCGCCTGTGGCTTGTTGTCCATAGCAGTATTAGGATGATCTAGGATGAAAGTGTTGTACGGAGTGCAAGGGACAGGGAACGGGCATATTGCTAGAGCACGTGTAATGCATCGAGCATTAAAGGAAAAAGGCGTGGAAGTCGATTTGCTTTTTTCTGGTCGAGAAAAAGACAAATATTTTTCTATGGATGACTTTGGTGACTATCAAACGTGCCGCGGTCTAACGTTTGTTACCGAGAATGGTAAGATCGACCATATAAAAACGGTGGCCAAAAATAGTGCTATCCAGTTTAGTAAAGAAGTTAAACAACTTGATTTAACGAAATACGACGCAGTACTCAATGACTTTGAGCCTGTTTCAGCCTGGGCTGCGAAGAGAAACAAAGTGCCATGTATTGGTATCTCCCACCAAAATGCCTTTCGTTATCATGTACCCACCCGTGGAGTGAGCTGGTTGGATCGGCAGATTATCGAGTACTTTGCTCCTTCAACATGCCATATTGGGCTGCATTGGTATCATTTTGACCAACCTCTACTGCCACCCATTATTGATACATTATGCTGTTCAAAGCAAAGTGATGACTATTTGTTGATCTACTTACCTTTTGAAAATTTGCAACAAGTGATGGATCTTTGCCATCGATTCGTCACCCACAAATTCGTCTGCTATCACCCAGATGTTACCGACACTCACCAGGTGGATAACATTGAATTAAAGCCACTCAATTATACTGACTTTCAGCAGCATCTTGCTTGTTGTCTAGGAGTGATTGCCAATGGTGGCTTTGAACTGCCTTCCGAAGCGTTAGTACGTGGCAAAAAACTTTTATTAAAACCCTTAACCGGTCAGTTTGAGCAAGTGAGTAACGCTGACACACTAGAAGCGTTGGGGCTAGCAAGTACTATGGAACATCTAGATGCTGCCAAAGTCCGGCAGTGGCTAGATGAAGAAAACCCCGAAAGTATTCATTATCCAGATGTGGCTTCACCATTAGTTGATTGGATAATTTCGGCGAATTGGAGCAATACTGAATCACTATCACATCAGCTATGGGAACAAGTTGATTTCCCTAGTTACGTTTCTCATTCCTAAACCACTAGACATAATTTACCTGCCTAAGTAAGTTAACTTTGTCTGCGATGAATATTTAGCCATTTTAATTGCGATTTTAGATATTTTGTGTCCATTTTTACTTAATTCTTCAATATTCACCTTTACACATAGAGCATGGATTTTTATGCTGGCTACAAATTGATTATCTTTTGTGCATGATTTTACCTAAATATATATGTTGATTTTATAAATAATTGTTTTATGTTTTTTTATAAATTGACTATCTATATGAAATATAAGTAGAATGCAAGATTGCAGATAAAAAATACTGATTAATTATCAATCTTGTTGCCAAGCCATGATTGATTAGTTGATAGTAACAATTGTCCCGGATGCATCTGGGCGATAAATATAAAAAATGTAGGTTATCTATTCCTAACCAAACGCTAATACAGCGTAAATAAGATTGTTAAGTATTGTTATTGATTACCATTGAAGAGGCGTAACCAATGTTGGACAAAAAAGATGCAATGAGTGCTATCGCGAGCTATCGTATGGAAAGCACTTTACGTGGAGTAGACTTAAACCTATTAACTGTATTTGATGCAGTTATGCAGGAACAGAACATCACCAGAGCTGCTCATAACTTAGGGATGTCTCAACCTGCCGTAAGTAACGCAGTTGCTCGCCTTAAAGTTATGTTTAACGACGAATTATTTATGCGCCAAGGGCGTGGCATTCAGCCGACTCAACGTGCAAGACAATTATTTGGCCCCATTCGTCAGGCTTTACAATTGATTAGAAATGAGCTGCCAAGTTCTATTTTCTCTCCAGAAACTTCAACTCGCTTATTCAAGCTAGCGATTTGCAGCCCATGTGATATGCGCTTTGCTCCAAGAATCATGTCTACCGTGCACGAGCAAGCACCGAATGTGCAACTGCACTTAGATGCGGAATTTGACCGTATGCTTGCGGAAAGAATGCGTTATCAAGAGATCGATTTCGTTATCGACTATGCGCGATTCGATGAGCAAGGTTTTTCAAGCACAGAAATTTTCCAAGATGAACTGGTTGTGGTTGTTTCTAAAGGCCATACGCGAATTCAAGGTTCAGTGACTGCAGAAGAGTTAGCGGCTGAGAAGCACGCGAAGCTTTCTAAGGTCCATGGCCAACGCAGCTTCTCTGAGCAAGCTTACAGCAACATCGATGTTCAAGCATACTATGAAGGCACAAGTTTAAGTAATGTCCTCTACGTGGTGGGCCAGTCTGAGCTGGTGACTATTGCTCCTCGTTGGATGGTTGAGAATGCCGCGAATAAAGATCAGCTGCAAATTTTGGATTTCCCATTTGAGAACTCTTGCATCAGTGGTTTCCTAAGCTGGCATGAGTCGAGCGAGAAAGATAAAGGTCATATCTGGTTGCGCGATCAGTTAATGGTTATCTGCGGCGAAGTTGTTGCCCTGAACTAATCTTTTCTTGTTTAGAAATTCACAATAGCCCTGAGACTCACTCAGGGCTATTCGTCTATCCTCACTCACAACTTACTGCCTCCCATCTTTGTTATTTTCTACCGCAACTTATTCATTTTTGCGTTGTCATTAGAATTTAGCGTCGTATTTTTCTCGTATATTTATTGTTTCTTCCATATGCTCTGTTCGTGGCAGTAGCTCATACTATTTGACCTGGCTTATTCAACACTTTGTACTTTTCGCCAAAGCATACCATTAGACCTTCATTGTTTTAGACGTTACAGTTACTGCGTTAACTTACTTCGCTACCGTGAAGTTAAGTACATAGCCGAATACACATTGCTTCAGCATTAGGCTACGAATAAGACCTACGACTATGTAAGCCAGAGTGACTTATTTACCGATAAGATTGTTGCTGGTTAAGGAGAGAAATATGGAGTCGCTATCTGGCGCAGAGATGGTTGTGCAATCTCTGATCGAAGAAGGAGTAGAGCAAATTTTTGGTTATCCAGGTGGATCCGTCTTGGATATCTATGATGCTCTGCATGCTAAAACCGAAAATATAAAACATGTATTGGTTCGCCATGAACAAGCGGCCACGCATATGGCCGATGGCTATGCTCGTGCAACGGGAAAACCAGGTGTCGTGCTAGTGTGTTCTGGCCCAGGAGCCACGAATACGGTTACTGGAATCGCTACAGCGTACATGGATTCAATTCCAATGATAGTGATTTCAGGTAATGTACCAAATAATTTGATTGGTAATGACGCTTTTCAAGAGTGCGATATTGTTGGTGTTTCTCGCCCAATCGTCAAACACAGCTTTTTGGTTAAAAAAGCCGAAGAGATCCCTGAGACAATCAAAAAAGCCTTCTATATTGCATCGACGGGGCGTCCTGGACCTGTCGTGATCGATCTACCCAAAGATGTTATGAATCCATTGATAAAGTTCCCATATCAATACCCGGAAACGATTAAGATGCGTTCATACAACCCGACTACCACAGGTCACAAAGGGCAAATCAAAAAAGCCCTAAAAGCATTGCTGGAAGCAAAAAAGCCAGTGCTGTATATCGGTGGTGGTGCTGTAATTTCTGAATCGGCGGAATACATCACAACGCTCGCCGAATCGCTTAATTTACCTGTCGTCAGTACCTTAATGGGACTTGGAGCATTTCCAGGGACTCATAAAAACTCCCTTGGAATGTTGGGGATGCATGGAACATATGAAGCCAACATGGCTATGCATAATGCCGACTTGATATTTGGTGTCGGGGTGCGATTTGATGATAGGACAACCAACAATTTAGAAAAGTATTGTCCGGATGCGAAAGTCATGCATATCGATATTGACCCGTCCTCGATATCGAAAAACGTCAAAGTAGATTTGCCAATTGTTGGTTCAGCGGACAAAGTGCTCGCCAGTATGTTGAGCCAGTTAGTAGATCAAGGTGGTTGTAATGACACCCAAGCGATTGAAGCTTGGTGGACGGATATTGAAAGCTGGCGCAGTCGCGAATGTTTGGCCTATGAGACAAGTGCTGAAACGATCAAGCCGCAACAAGTGATTGAGACACTTCATCGTTTGACGCAGGGTAATGCTTATGTGGCCTCTGATGTGGGGCAGCATCAAATGTTTGCCGCACTGTATTATCCGTTCAATAAACCTCGCCGTTGGATAAACTCTGGTGGTCTAGGGACCATGGGCTTTGGTTTGCCTGCGGGTATGGGGGTAAAATTTGCCAAGCCTGATGAAGAAGTGATCGTTGTCACTGGCGATGGCAGTATTCAAATGAATATACAAGAGCTTTCCACCGCGCTGCAATACAATATCCCGGTTAAGATCATTAATCTGAATAATCGCTTCTTGGGAATGGTTAAGCAGTGGCAAGACATTATTTATCAAGGCCGCCACTCGAATTCTTATATGGACTCGGTACCCGATTTTGCCGCTATCGCAGAAGCCTATGGCCATGTGGGTATGCGCATTTCTACCCCAGATCAACTCGAGTCTGGGCTTGAGAAAGCACTTAGCATGAAAGACAGACTAGTATTTGTTGATATCAGTGTTGATGAAACCGAGCATGTCTACCCGATGCAAATAAAAGGCGAAGGTATGGATAAAATGTGGCTAAGCAAGACGGAGAGAACCTGATATGAGACATATAATTTCTTTGTTGATGGAAAACCAACCTGGTTCTTTATCTCGTGTTGTTGGGCTGTTTTCTCAACGCGGTTACAATATTGAATCTCTCACCGTATCGCCCACCGATGATGAGACCTTATCAAGACTGAACATTACCACCAAGTCTGATGAAATGCAGTTAGAGCAGATCCAAAAACAGTTACATAAATTGATTGACGTTCTAAAGGTGCAAGAAGTCACCGAGCTTGAGCATATTGAGCGTGAGCTAATGATGGTGAAAGTCAAGGCCAGTGGACTATCTAGAGATGAAGTTAAGCGTACTGCCGATATCTTCCGAGGCCAGATCGTTGATGTGACGGCGACTCAGTACACAGTACAAATGGCAGGGACAAGCGAGAAGCTTGATGCTTTTATTAAAGCGTTGTCTGAAGCCACAGAAGTGATTGAAGTTGCGAGAAGTGGTGTTGTCGGAATCGTGCGTGGCGAGCGAGCACTAAAACCCTGAACTCTAAAAGATCAGTCCTAGTCATGTAAAGAGGCCACTTCAAAGGAAGTGGCCTCTTTACATATAAATTTAAGCGATTAATGAAGGATACGCGCTCGAATAGTTCCGTTAATTTTCTTTAACTTTTCCAGTGCTTCTTCAGAGCGTGCTGACTCAACGTCTATCACGACATAACCAATATCAGCAGAGGTCTGCAGATATTGTCCGGCGATATTGATGCCTTCTTCGGCGAAAATAGTATTAATTTGGGTCAAAATCCCTGGTTGGTTCTGGTGAATATGAAGCAGTCGAGAGCAGTTTCTATGAATAGGTAAAGAGACTTCCGGAAAGTTGACGCTCGACAACGTTGACCCATTATCGGAGTATTTCGCCAATTTTCCTGCTACTTCAATGCCGATGTTTTCTTGAGCTTCTTGCGTAGAGCCGCCAACATGAGGGGTCAATATGACGTTGTCAAACTGCATCAATGGTGATTCGAATGGGTCAGCGTTAGTTTTAGGCTCGACAGGAAAGACATCAATGGCTGCCCCAGCCAAATGTTTAGACTCGATAGCAGCGGCAAGCGCCGGAATATCCACCACGGTTCCTCTCGCGGCATTGATAAATATTGCACCGGGCTTCATTAAAGCAAATTGCTCAGCACCCATCATATTCTTAGTTTCAGGGGTTTCAGGAACATGCAGAGAGATAACGTCACATTGATTAAGCAGCTCTGCCATTGAGTTAACTTGCGTTGCGTTGCCAAGAGAAAGTTTATTCTCGATATCGTAAAAATATACTCGCATTCCTAGGTTTTCGGCGATGATACCCAATTGGGTACCGATATGCCCATAGCCTATAATGCCGAGTCTTTTACCGCGTGCTTCGAAAGAGTGATCAGCACTTTTCTTCCAAATACCACGATGAGCGAGTGCATTTTTCTCTGGAATGCCGCGCAGCAGCAGCAATAGCTGACCCAGCACCAGTTCAGCTACGCTGCGTGTGTTTGAAAAGGGAGCATTAAAGACAGGCACTCCGCGCTCAGCTGCAGCTTTTAGGTCAACTTGGTTGGTACCGATACAAAAACAGCCAATTGCGACCAGTTTCTTCGCGGCTTGAATGACGTCCTGAGATAAATGGGTTCTGGATCGGATGCCAACAAAATGGGCATCTTTGATGGATTCTAGTAACTCAGACTCAGACAAGGAACCTTTGTGATACTCGATGTTGGTGTAACCTTCAGCCTTTAAAACTTCAACAGCAGATGAATGTGGGCCTTCAAGTAGTAGGATTTTTATTTTTTCTTTTTCCAGTGATACTTTAGCCATTGTTCTTGTCCTATTTTTCGTGAAAGAAATGAATAACGAGGAGAAACGCCCAAAAAACTACTTTTGCTGAGAACTGAAGTTGCGCAAACGTTTTCGTGAGTGCTATCTATACGATAAAGTAACAAAAAAAAATTCGTTTGGGTAAGAAAATTACAAGAAAATGCAAAATGACTAAAATAGAGCAAGAAAAACAGCGCCATTTGGCGCTGTTTGTCGTTAGATTACTATTATGGAATGAATTATATCGAATCCATCTAAGTGCACCCAATCGTATTAGTCTTCGATTTGAGCGCCATTCTCTGTGCCAGTAATAACCACATCGGCACCACGGTGAGCAAATAGCCCGACGGTAACGACACCGGCAATCGCATTAATTTTATCTTCCAGCTCTTTAGGGTGGGTGATGCTGAGTCCATGTACGTCAATGATGATGTTGCCATTGTCGGTCGTGACACCTTCTCGGTATACAGGATCTCCGCCTAGTTTAACCATTTCGCGCCCCACATAAGAGCGAGCCATTGGAATGACCTCAACAGGTAGAGGAAAAGAGCCTAATACATCGACAGCTTTTGTTCCATCTACAATGCAGACGAATTTGTCCGAGATTGCTGCGACAATTTTCTCTCGAGTAAGGGCTGCGCCGCCGCCTTTGATCATCTCTCGTGCGGCATTAATTTCGTCAGCGCCGTCAACGTAAATATCTAACGAAGATACTTGGTTGCAATCAAAGACTTCGATTCCGAGTTGCTTTAACTTTTCCGTTGACACTTCAGAGCTAGACACGGCTCCTTTGATATCTTCTTTAACGGTGCCCAATGCATCGATGAAATGATTAACAGTAGAGCCAGTACCAACCCCGACTATGCTGCCTTTTTCAACATACTTTAATGCAGCCCATCCTGCCGCTTTCTTCATTTCATCTTGAGTCATGCCTACCTCTATTTGTCACTGCAGTTATGAAATCTCCCACACCTTCAACAAAGCGGGAAGCGATAATGGGCATGATTATATACCTAAATTACTTCAAGATGCAGGCTTGAGAGGTGTTTTGCGACAGTATTATTTGGCCAGATCTAGGTGGTTTAGCCGTCCCAATGCCAAATTTTGCTCGGCGTGACGATTTTAGCTAAAGGCACATCCCATGCTTGAACAGGAATAGAATCCACTTGTTGGCAATCGTGGGCAATACCAATGGGGTAAGGTCCGGACTCGTTGTTGCGCCAGTTTTCTAAGGTGCGATCGTAATAGCCTCCACCCATGCCTAGCCGGTTACCAAGGGCATCAAAGCCAACGAGAGGGGTGGCAATTAAGTCAAGTTGGGATACGGGTTTAATATGCGGCTGGCTCAGTTTCGGTTCCCATATTCCATAACGGTTGGTGACCAGTGGCGTGTTGGCATCGTAGTGGAGAAAGAGTAAGTTTCCTTTAGAAAACGGATGTAAAATAGGGAGGTAGGTATGTTTGCCTAGTTGCCACAATTTTTCAACTAGTGGCTGAGTTGAGAGCTCGCCATCATTGGATAAATATAAGGCGATATGCTGACTACTTTTCAGCTCTGGCAAGGTTAAGAATGAAGACACTAAGTCTTGGGCAGCCTCATGCTGCTGCTGCTCACTAAGCTGGTTGCGCGTATCTCGAATTTGTTTTCTCAGGCTGTCTCGTGAACTTATCATGATTCAGTGCAAGTCCTGCAGAGTAGAAGGAGATACCCCGGGGTGCCGTCGAGGATATTGACCCTTGAACCAGCTGGTTCAAGGCGGATCAGCAATGCTAACCGTAGGCTTCTCGATTCAAGTCGAGCTTGCTCAATAGCTAACAAGTACTAACCCTTAAGTATTGCTTATCGGCTCAGGGACTTAATCCCACAGACGAACACCTCAGGGTAAATATTGGTATTGTAGAAAAGGTTAGCTGGCTGACCTTACTCTACTTAACGCTTGTTCTAGCGACTCGGAAAGCTTTTCAACTTTATCGAAGAGTTCACTTTGTTGGTCTTGAGAGACCTTACTGGATTGCTTTAATTCATAACAGCAATTCAATGCAGCAATCGTGAGTAATTGAACTTCATTGGTGACTTTCGTTTTTGAAGTCATTTCTCGTAAACGGTCATCGAGGTCTTGCGCTGCCTCAATGAGGGATTCTTCTTGCCCTTCTGGGCAATTGACTCGAGTTAATTTTCCTAATATTTCAACTTCTACCGCTTGATTACTCATTATCCATGAACTCTATACGCGCTTCTTTTAAGGTGGTTTTCATTCGAGACCACCGAGGTAGAAACTATAAGGTAAACACTCTATAAGATTCAAGCTTTTCTACTCGCTGGTAATTAAATGATAGGCTAATTACACAGGAATTGGGCAAATTGGATACAAGCTATTCAGTTTTCGTGATGTCAGCATTTCAGCGTTGTCGCGGTAGTGCTATTATTAGGCAACTTTTTTAATTTAGGCCTCCCTATGACCGATAAGACTTTGCCAGATTACACTTCCTTATCTGAAACATTAACCTCCGCTTCTCTTTCCGTTACGCCATCTGAACTCCATGGGTTATTGGTAGGGATGCTAAGTGGAGGCCTGAGTCCTAGCGATACTACATGGCAGGCTCTGCTGTCCGATTATACCAATGAAGGAATGGGGTGGCCGACTAAGGCGTTAGAGATCGCCCAACTGATGTTTGACTCGACCAAGAAAGAGCTGATGGGGACAGGCTTTGAGTTAACCTTGATACTTAGCGATGAGCTGACTAAAGAGTCGTTGTTTGATGTGGCGGAAAGCTTCTCTGATTGGGTGAATCACTTTATTTCAGGTTTGGGGCTGGCTGATGCAAAATTACGTAAATCTTCCCAAGAGGTAAAAGAAGCACTCGCTGATCTTGAAGAAATAGCCAGATTGGGTATCGACGAAGAAGATGATCTAGCAGAGCAAACCGAGTTGTTAGAACAAGTCATGGAGCATGCGAAAATTTGTGCCCTGACTATTCATGCTGAGCTTGGTGTAAAAGCGTCAAAAGAGACAGGCTCGGACAAAAAACCAACTATCCACTAACCGTTTTTGATGAGAAGTTTCTTAAAATGAGTAGTTACGATATTGTCATCGCTGGTGGTGCGATGGCAGGGATGACTTTGGCGTTGTCGCTTAATGAGTCGACTAGCGGCCAGCTCAAGATTGCCATTGTTGAAGCTCATCATATTGAGCATAAGGAGCATCCTGGTTTTGACGCGCGTTGTATCGCCTTGTCTTATGGCACAGTGCAAATTTTGCAAAAATATGGGTTGTGGCAATCGCTACGGCCGCTAGCCACTCCGATCAAGACCATTCATGTGTCGGATAGATCTCATGCTGGTATGACGGATATACGAGCTAACGATTTATCGATTGATTCGCTCGGCTACGTCGTTGAACTGGAGGCTGTGGGTTGGGCATTGCAGCAGAAAGTCAATGCGGTAGAAAACATTGAATTTATCTGTCCAGACCGAGTTCAATCTATTGAAAGAAGCTCCGAGCAGGTCACGATAGAATTGTCTAGCAGTAGGAAGATAGACAGTAAACTGCTGGTTGCCGCCGATGGTGCAGGTTCGACTTGCTGTGAATATTTGGGAATTTCTTATCACGATCACAACTTTTCTCAAACAGCCGTGATTGCCAATATCGTCCCGAGCGAGCCACATCAGTATCGTGCTTATGAGCGATTTACAGAGTATGGTCCCGTCGCTTTATTACCATTGACTGACAATCGGATGTCTTTGGTTTGGTGCATGACTCCAGAACAATCCCTTGATGTGATGGCGCTAGATGACAGCCAGTTTTTGGCTAAGCTGCAAGGCATGTTTGGTTGGCGACTAGGTCAGCTTGCACAGGTGGGCAAGCGCTCATCGTATCCACTGACATTGCGCTCTCGAATGCAAAATACTTCCCATCGTTTTGCTATTGTTGGTAACGCAGCTCAAACCTTACACCCTATTGCGGGGCAGGGGTTTAACCTAGGCATTCGCGATGCTGCCAGTTTGGTGGAAGAAATTTGTGCCGCCATCGACGATCCTGGTCAGCATCAGGTACTTAGCCGTTTTCGAACGCGCAGAGAGCAAGATCGTGTTAGCACGATTCAGTTGACGTCTAGCTTAGTACACCTATTCTCCAATGATTTACCTTTTCTAAGAGTGGCTAGAAACTTAGGCTTATTTGCGATGGACAATATTGCCCCATTGAAGTCGCCTTTGTTAAAACAGGCTCTTGGATTAGTCGACCGCTAATTATTAAGGTTACACAGATGATACACAATGTAGATATTGCCATTGTAGGCGGCGGTATGGTTGGGTTGGCGTTAGCAGCCGCACTTGAAGATAGCGAGCTGAGAATCGCTCTGATTGAAAGTCGAACAATAAACACAGACGTCACGGAACTTCCCGATGTACGAGTATCGGCGCTCAACCGTGCGAGCGAAAATATTCTGAAAAACATAGGTGTTTGGAATGATATTCGCAACAACAGACTCTCACCATACCAGGCAATGGAAGTGTGGGAAAAAGACAGCTTTGCCAAGATAGATTTTGTGGCGCAAGACATTGCCCAACCTGACTTAGGGCACATCATAGAAAACAGAGTCATTCAGTCTTCATTGTTAGAGAAAGTAAAGCGCTGTTCGAATGTCTCATTGTTTATGCCCGCTAAACTGACGTCTCTGAACATTGGAGAAAGCGAAGCATGGATGTCACTGGACAACGAGCAAATGCTAACGGCTAAGCTGGTGGTTGGCGCTGATGGTGCCAACTCATGGGTTCGACATCACTTCAACATTCCTTTGACACATTGGGATTACGGACACAGTGCCGTTGTTGCCAATATACAAACCGCGCTTCCGCACGGGAAAGTGGCTAGGCAGATATTCACACCGAAAGGGCCGCTCGCATTTTTGCCTTTTCAGCATAGTAGTATTGCAGACTCAGAACGTTTGAGTTCTATTGTCTGGTCCACCGATCCTCTTCGTGCCCAATCGCTAGTTGATATGTCGAGTGAGGCGTTTAGCCGCGAGCTAACGGCTGAGTTTGACGGCAAACTGGGCCTTTGTAAGTTGATTGGGGAACCCCAAGTGTTTCCGTTAAAAATGCGATACGCGAGAGACTTTGTATTGGAGCGTGTAGCTCTGATTGGCGATGCCGCTCATACAATACACCCTCTTGCTGGGCAAGGGGTCAACTTAGGTTTTCTCGATGCAGCTTGTTTAGCAGAGCAGGTGATTGCTAATTGGAAACAAGGGCAAGATGTTGGTTTGAAAAGAAACTTGCGCCATTACGAACGCTGGAGAAAAGCTGAAGCGGCAAAAATGATTACGACGATGCAGGGCTTTAAAGATTTGTTTAGCGGGGATAATCCAGTCAAAAAGTTGGTTCGTGGCCTTGGGGTTAGCGCAATGTCATACTTACCGGGCGCAAAAGATGAAATCATCAAACACGCGTTGGGGCTTAAGGGGAGCTTGCCTGAGTTGGCAAAACTTGGTGAATAATGGATTGAGTGTCGTTTGGCAGTAATCAGTAACTAAAAAGAGGTTAGAAGACACCACTAACCTCTTTCCAAGTAAGTATACGTTTTGTTATACATAAGCGCAGCGCAGCTTCATGATCTCTTGATTGACCTCTTTGACTGCTTGAAAATGTCTCGGCTCTGCTTTGGCGGGTAATATCAATTTACCGTTGTCGAACTCAAATCCACCAATGCCATATATGTACAATCTTCCCTTAAATAGCCGACTAATGTGTTTCGCAATCATACTCGGAATATAGCGCTTAAACAATCTCATACGATATCCTTCCTAATCTCTAGCCACTGATTATACCAATACTCCCATTTTATTTATGTGATAGTACCGGGAGAAATTGTTGTAACAACTTGTCTAATTAGACATAAATATTGCAAATGAAGGGAAATCTAGCGAATGTATTTGTTGTTTGAATGAAAATCTTACCTCTTCTGTTGGCAAAGCCATCTTTCCCATTAGAGCATTTTATTCACTCTTAACTTTACTAAGGTTAGACTATTCCCCAATATCTATGCCAGTTTTGTGTGAAATATATACAAGCAAATGTTAAGCCTGTCTTATGTTTTCCAGTACAGTAGACAGTTAATGTGCTAGGAAGTTCAGCATTTTGATTGATCATTGTCATAGATTGGTGCGCGTGCTAGCCTTTAAAAAGCTTGATCTTCCGAAGTGATAAGGGTCACAATATGTAATCAAGGAGTATCGTCTCAAGTCACTGACTGATAGAGGCACACCATCGGTTCGGTAAGAAGCTCCCCTAGATTTGTGTCTTGATTAAGCGCGTATTACATTCGTACTGGAGTATTGAATAAACCCAGTATTTTTTCCTATTTTTTGAAGGAAATCGAAGCTAAAGATTTGCGTTAGCAGCTTTCTCAGGGAGATAATCACAGTAGCCTTTTTATTGGTTATGTTTGCAGACGATAATTAGTTCATAGACATGCTATCGATAAAGATAGCCTGTCTTATGGTGAATTGAAAGCTGAAATGGAAGTTATTCAATAGCAAATGGTTGAAGTTAATAAAATTGAATGTGCTAATAACGCGTTCAAAGAAGTAAAGCGCTCATACAAAGGCCTCGGCTTTGTAGTCGGAGTGTATATAGTTTCGCTTACCGAAGGTAGGATAAGTAAATGAAAAAGAAAGTTGGGATTCTTGTTGACTCTACTAGTGTATCAAAACAAATAAATGATCTATTGCAGCTTTCATTGCAGTCGGATAATTATGAAATTACATCTCTAGTTATCAATAATATAAATAAGAATGACGCGAATATTATTTCGAAAATATTTTCCTATATAAACAGTTGTGGTCTATCTAAATTCTCATCAGCTGCAGTATTTAAATTAATATGTAAGCTTGAGTCACTAGCTATTAAGCGTGTGGGAAAGTTTTCTGCATTTTATGACAAATACCAACTCTCTGAAAGTAAGTATGAAGTTATCAATGTAAAGCCAACAATATCTCCGAGTGGGCTTGTTTACAGGTATGAAAAGTCTGACCTCGAAAAAATTAAAAATGCAAAATTAGACTTACTTATTCGCGCCGGGAGCGGTATTTTGCGAGGAGAAATACTAACTGTTTGTCCCAATGGGATCATCTCATTCCATCATGCAGATAATGACATTAATCGTGGTGGCCCCGCTGGCTTTTGGGAAGTCTACGAGCGTAATCCAAGAACTGGATTTATTATTCAAAGGCTGAAAGAGGAATTAGATGGAGGAGACGTTCTTTACAAAGGGTTTGTACCTACAAGCTGGTTCTATAGCCTAAACTTAGCAAAATTGTATGAAGTAGCAAATCCGTTTCTTCATAACGTCATTGATAATATTACTTCAGGAAAGTCTTCTCTCAGTGCTCAGAAAAAATCTCCTTACAGCTACCCTTTGTATACGGTGCCAAGTGTGCCCCAATCATCAGTTTACCTAGTGAAAACGTCTGCAATTCTTTTTGGAAAGATGTTAAGAAAAATAAGGGGTAAAAGCCACAGATGGGGTGTTGCATATCAGTTTGTGGAGAACTGGCGTGATGTCACGCTGTGGCGTTCAATTAAGATACCTAATCCCAAAAATCGATTTCTTGCCGATCCATTTGTGGTCTATCGAAATGGTGAGCATTACTGCTTTGTTGAAGATTATGACTACGCAACAAAAAAAGGAAGCATATCAGTCTATAAGATAACGTCAGATTCAAGCGTAGAGTTAGGAGCAGCGTTAGTAGAGGATTTTCATCTATCTTACCCTTATTGCTTCGAATTTAACGGCGAGCTTTATATGTGTCCGGAGACACAAGAAAAGAGAGAAATAAGGCTCTATAAGTGCGTAGATTTTCCACTTAAATGGGCTTTTCATAAAACAATTATGAAAGACTTATCTGCAACAGATACTACGATCTTTCCTCATGGGGATAAGTGGTGGATGTTTACCAACTTGGATAAAAGCTCAGTAGGTGAGCATGGGTCTCAACTTCATATATTTTATGGGTCTGATCCTTTGACGGATAATTGGACTCCACACGATAAGAACCCTCTAATTTTTGATCCTTTAACAGCACGTAATGGTGGATTAATAAGAGACGAGAGCGCAACTTACCGAGCTTTTCAGCGCCAAGGATTTAACTTCTATGGCAAAGCATTAGGAGTGGCAAAAGTAAAAACTCTAACTACTTCTGATTACTCAGAAGAAGTGTTATTTGAGGTTGAGCCTAGATTCTTCAAAGGAATAAAGGGAACTCACACTTACAACTTTGATAAAGGACTTCTGGTATTTGATTTTGTTGAGATAGCCAAAAACAAAACTGGTTTGCTTACAATGAAAAATGATTGTTCGGATAGTTAACGTGAAAATGCCTAGAGTAATACATAAGTGCTGTGGTTAGTTGAGTAAGTCAAAATATATTGCTTCACGTTGTGAGCTCCGAAACCCAACTGACAGCACATTTTAGGCTCTCATTCTCTCAATGAGGGCCTTATAAGGTGTTTTGCCTTTCAAACCCCCATGGGGTTTATGAGGTGCTTACGAAAGGCTTGATGTGATGAGTAAGATCACCACACCTATAAGACAAATATTTTATCAACGAACTTTAAATAAAGGCTCTATAGGAGCGCAACGAAGAAGGTTGTCAACTCTACCTTGGCGGACAGCATTGACTATTAAAGGTATCACTTCTTCGTATGCTTTGATGAGTAAATTCACGTCTTCATCACAGTGACTATAACTCATATTATGAGTACCAAGCGTCAGAATACCGCGAGCGAACATCTCCTGTAAAAAAAGTGTTTTAAGATTCCAGTGAGAGATACCTTGACAGTCGGCCATGGAAAAGAAACTCCAACTAGGGTGACCTGACACATGAAGAAAATCACTGGCACACTCATCTTTAATTATATTCGATAGAGCTTGAATAATTTTAGTGCCTTGGTTTTGTAAGGTATCAATAACTGGCTCTCTTTGGAGCTTATTTAAAGTGGCCAACGCAGCTGCAAGAGATACAGTCTCCCCGCCAAAAGTAAAAGAAAAAAATACTTCTTCCATAAGGGACATAACTTCAGAAGATCCAACTAGCACGGACAAAGGGTAGCCATTTGCAAGCCCTTTACCAAATGTCGCTAAATCAGGGGTTACATTAAAAAGCTGTTGAGCCCCGCCCGTTGAATAACGAAACCCTGTAATAGTTTCATCAAAAATCAATAAGGCACCGTGATGATGTGCTAACTCTTTGACTGCTTCTAGAAAACCTGGATGTGGTTCTTCGATGTTCATTGGTTCGAGAATGACTGCTGCAATTTTTTTTGGATGGTTGGCAAATACATGTTCAAGACTTTCTATATTATTAAATATAAATTTGTGAGTAAGGTCTTGAACTGCTTCAGGTATGCCTAAATTTCGAGAAGTGCTTCCAATATACCAATCCTGCCAACCATGGTAACCACACACTGCAACATGATCACGTTTCGTAAATGCGCGGGCTAACCTGATCGCCCCAGCTGTAGCATCTGAACCATTTTTTCCAAATCGAACTTTTTCAGCACAGGGGACCAGTTCAACCAACTTCTCTGCAACCTGCATTTCAATTGGGTGGGGTAAAGAAAAAAGTACATCTTCTTCAATCTGTGCCTTTACAGCGGAATCCACATCTGGATCTTGATGGCCTAAAGTAATTGCGGCCAAACTATTAATGTAGTCAACATATTCATTACCATCTACATCCCATACACGACTTCCTTTCCCTTTTTGAATAAAGTACGGGGAAACACCATGAGGATACTGAGTTTTACTTTTACTAAAAGTTTGAGATCCAAGTGGAATCGTCTTTAATGCCCGTTCGAGCAATTGTTCGGAATTTCGATAATTATACATAGCTTTCTTTTCTATTTTTGGCTTGCGGAACGAGTAAGCTCATCATTGATACATAAGGCGGTATAAACGCTCAGCGTACGCCAAATCATCTGGAGTATCTATATCTACAGCTCTCTCATTCGGCATAATATATGGTAAAACTTTACCTGATTGAGGCTCTCGTTGATTTAAGTGCTTAGAAGTCCATAGGGTAAAAGGTCCGCACTCATAGTAGGCATCTTCAAGATCTTGCGATCGAGTAGATAATAAATCTGGCGAATCAGCACTCATTAAACCATCATTCTGACGCCTAAATGCCCACTCAATCGGTACAGGATATTTAGCATATACAATAAGAGGATAGTGGCCTTTGGCTTGCTCAAATATTTCATATGCGTCCAACAGGTCTTGGCTCCTGCACAAGGGAGCTGTTGGCATCATACAGCATACTTGCGTATATTCCTCCCCGAGTTTCTTATATTCGTCCAGAACCCAGCGCATTACCGGAATTAACCCTGTATAATCGTCAGCCAGTTTTGGATCTCGCATAAAATCTACAGAAAAGCCTTCTTCAATAACTACATTTCGGATTTCTTCGCAATCTGTTGAAACATGAATTTTATCAAATAAACGTGATTGTTTTAGAGCCTCCAAAGCATATACGATCATCGGTCTTCCACAAAATGTCACTATGTTTTTTTGGGGGATGCGTTTACTCCCTCCACGAGCAGGTACAATTGCAAGTCTCATTATCGTCTGTCCTTAGAGGGGGAATCTAATAGTTGATGTGATATATAAACTAAATGAACAAGTAAATACCATATTTAAGTTATTCATTTTAAGTCATCCAATTTTGGAGTCTCGCATGGTTGATCACCTCTAAGACTTTCATTCCGGCATCTATATTGAGCTTACTATCTGATTCACCCTTATCTACAAGGTTTAAAAAGTGCTTTAGTTCAGCTAAATAAGCATCATTACCTGAGTAACCTAGCTGTTGAAGCTCTGGTTCCATTTTGTATCCGATCCCATCTTCTAGAATACGAAATAACTCTATGTCGTTTTCCAAAGTAGCACTGGGTAAAAAGCGATTCTTACGAGAATCCCAAATACACAAAGTTTTCCGATTAAAATCTATTTCAATGTAACCGAATTCTCCATTAACTCTGAAAGTGCGTCTTGGAGATCTAGAGAGAAAATCCTCATAGAAAGTCACTAATATTCCACTGTCAGTTTTCACCGTACAAGTCACAACGTCTTCAACATCAAGGTCCAAATCACTCTGTTTAGATTTTACACCAGCCACATTAATGATTTTTCCAAAATACCAGTCAACTAAATCAAAAAAGTGGCTTAGGCTCGTCAATAAAACTCCACCGCCTTGTTTCTTGTTAGCTGCATATTCTTTTCTATAATCTTCTTGGTAGTGCCAGTCTGGAAGGTATAAGCCACCTGAAAACTCTGCCGTATACACTTTGCCTACAGGAGCTGAATCAAGCAAGCTCTTTATTCTTTGCCACTCTTCTCGGAAGCGATAGGTGTGTGCCATCATAAAAACTGAATCAGATTTATATACGATTTCCTGTAGCTTATAGACACCTGACAAAGAATTACTTAGAGGTTTTTCGACCATGACATGGATGCCGAACCCTAGCATAGCTTTGGCATGCTTCACATGCAGATTGCTTGGTGTTGCAATTACTGTGGCTTGAGGTTTAGCCTGTTCTACAGCTTGGTTTAGGTCGGTATAAGATTCTAATGCGTTGATTTACTTTGAAAATGTTGAAAAGCATGCTTTATATAAATCGCAAAGTACGACCTCACAGCCCAATGCTACAGCATTTCGAGCCTGGCGTTGGCCAAAGAGCCACAGCCAATCACTAATACTCTCATGTTTATTTTCTCACTATTGATAGTTCTGCTTTGAATTTGAGCAATGATGGTATCTATAATAAATATTATCCTTCACATTTTGGAATGTAACACTCTTAATAATTCATTTTGTTGTAGCATTACTCATCTAGCTAATCGTTCCAGCTTAAACAGATCCAATTGCCTATGCCAAGTTTATCTGTTGCTTTTTACAGAGAGAAAAGCTGATCGAACCTTAGAGCTTATCAACAGCCAATTGGTAGCACGTTTATTTCCCTTTGCTTTTCTCGACCTTAAGAATTTAGAAATACATTATCTAATAACGGTGCGCAGCTTGTTCAGTTTCTGGGGGAGAAATAAGAGCCGGCAGTTGATGTTGTATGGTTAATGTTGATGCATCTCTCCATATAGGTTCCTACTATGTTGCAGAAATTAACAGTAGAGTTAAGGTAAGAATAGCGCCTTTGGGTAACCGGTAACTTTTTTACTTCATAATGGACCTTGGGCGAAAGCTAGAACACGAGTAGTGATAGTGATGCCTCTATTTTCGTATATGCAACAGAGTTCAATCGTGCTTTATCAAACCTCAGACAATATAGGGAACGCTCGATTCATGAAACCGGGCATAATGCGTTTTAGGTGGAATAGATCACTTCCCGGCGGGTTGGTTCCGTCAATTGCTGTTGGACAGATGGATACTCCGTAGTTTTTGAGGGATGTAATGACTTCTTCCGAGTAATGATGTGCTTGTCCTTCTGGGTAAGCAAAATGCCGAATTGGGTGACCTAGCTTCTGCTCAAGTAAAGATAAGGTTTCTTTGACATCCTGAGTCATTTCCTCTACTGGACGCGAAGACATGATATCATGATATAAAGTGTGACCACCAATGGTGAAGAGTGGGTTACTATTAAGTTCTATTAACTCATCCCATGACATCATCTGATAGTTCGCAGAGTGCTTCACATTCGGAGTTATATCGGATGCTAGGGTGAGATCTGCAAGTACGCGGTTTTTTGTGACTGATGTAGAACGTTTGCAGAATTGCTTAATAGACTCTATAGCAGAGATCTTTGCTTCGGGTGACGTTAACTCAAAGTATCGTTTTTTATCAAGTGTAATGGTGATTGTAGAGTGTAGAGTTCGGTTTATACAATCTTCAATCTCATCGACCCAAAACATTTGATCTGTTCCGACCATGCCCGCACATATGTAAAAGGTTGCGGGGATGTTGTATTTTTCCAGTATCGGGGCGGCGCATTGAAGATTGTTTCTAAATCCATCATCAAATGTTACTACCACAGCATTCTCTGGCCAGTCTTTTTTCTCTCGGGTAAGTGTTACTACATCGTCGATGGTGAGTACATTGCAGTGATTATGAAGTATACGCATCTGGTCATCAAAAGCATTTGCTGCAATATGTTTGCCTGAGTAGTTAGCAATTCCTTCTGGTGAAGTGTTTGTCACTCCATGGTAGAGTAACATGGTCAGTTCGTGATCTTTGGTCATTTATTTCAATCTCGTCGCCTTAGTAATTTTACTCTCAATATGGTCTTTTAAACAGGCTGGCATAAACGAGTAATATCTGCCGAGCGATGTTTGCTTGCGACTAGCGAGCTGTCCTTGCCTTTGCTTCTCTAGTGCACGCGTAAGCATCTCTACCGCTAAACGTGATTCATAATAGCGTAAAGTAGTGATCGCAATATCGGAGGGTAGATCTAGAGTTGTTTGCTCAATGATATTCCCTGTATCTAACTCGTTTTCTAGTTTATGGAGTGTAACGCCGATATGTGAATAGTCGCCATGGTAAATAGCCCAGAGGTTGCTATCAAGACCACGATATTCTTCGGCATAACCAATATGTACGTTTAGGCTCTTATTAGTAATCAGCTGTAAGATGCTACCTTTTAACTTACCCGCGCCGCTAACGATGTAAAAAGAGGGGGCAATCGTTTTAAGGTAGTCCTGTGACGTTGTGTCATTCAAATCTCTTACATATTGTACTGATACACGTTCAAGATCCTGGCGAGCTTCGTTCTCAAAAAGACTTATTAATGCCTCATTTTCCTGTGTTTGCCATTTGGGCTTGGTATCAAATGAGGGTTCCAGATTGTTGGTTTGGAATAAACAATCGCTAATGTTAAATCCACGATCGATAAGCGAATTAATGATATAACGGCGATGTGGTGTATCATTCCCCAATAGGACAACCTTTTCCATAGAAGCTTTAAACTCCCAAGTCCAGCAAACGTGAGATCGCACGTGCGTTTTTTACCATTTCACCAAATTCATCTGGCGTGGTGCTGAGGGCATGATCGCGAATGGTGGTATCTGATTTATCTAAGGTGAAATGTTTTTCAATTACTTTTGCTCCTCTTGCTACAGCTAGAAGCACTGCCTCGGTACCAATCGTATGGTCGCTATAGCCAATGTAAGGCGAGCTAGAAAAGTCTTCAGGGAAATTTTTTATATCGTTTGGTAAGCATGGGTATTTGGAAATGCAGAACAGATAATTTAAATTATCGCGATTCTCAAATGGTAGGCCTTCTCTATCCCAGAACCCTAGTGATACAAATGTTTCTTTCCCTTCATCTAGAACTTTCTCTACCAGCTCTGGATTATCAACCACAGTACGTGAAGCGATTTTGTAGTGGGTGAAATCATAATCAAACGTTTTAATCGTTTCTAAAGCTTCTTCTGTAAAAATCGAGAACATTGGCTCAACACCATAATATTCACATGCATCTACGATCACTTTCAGTTCTTTTTTGGTCAGCTGATTCATTTCACCTTCGCCTGCACGCCAGCCAAGCTGAAATTTGGCAATATCGGCACCAGCGAGAGAGGCTTGGCGAATCAGTTCAGGTAGTAGGCCAAAATTACCATTATGATTCAAGCCAATTTCAGCGATGAAAGTGAGAGCCATGCGTATTTCCTTTTAAATTAGGTGGTCGTTAAAATTAGGTTCCTGATTTTACAGGGGGGTAATAGTATATGGCGATCTTACATCACTCAATAATGAATGTCATGATCGAGGGATATATCACAGGAAAAATAAGTGATGTCTGGAATGATGCTTTTGCTCTCGCAATTCCAAGTATCTAGTTGGAAAGTGCCGTATTGTAACAATTGTTGTCTAAATAGAGTCTGAAATACCAAAGTTGTTGAAATGCGTAATTACAAAGAATATTTTTGTGACCAATCAATTTTGAGCAGCGTTCTATGTTTGAGTTAAATCAGGCAAGTTTATAAATGACTACAAATGGCGTGACGTGGGAGTGATATCAGGATAGTATGTCTGTTATATGAACGTTTCCATAACCGTGCTGTGTCATCGCGCCGAGTATTGCTGTCTTTGAAAGAAAAATGCCACCGCCTGAAAAATCAGAAAATACCTCATTTCAAGAGGAGCTACTTGCTTATGCGAGTGCTTGAAGAGAATATTGAGGCAAGACCTATCTCGCAAGCGAGCTCAATGTACGTTTGAGTGTGTTGAACTACTGCTTTTCAACAGAAAGAGTGCCGGCAGGGGCAATAATGACCGCCAGATTTCTGAAATGGAAAGTGCTCGAGTATAAGCAATTGCAAGCAAGATTAACCAAATCGGGGGCTGAGGTTGAGATCATTTATATACCTGTCTTGCGCAGCAAATTATACTATTCAGGTTTGGAGCTTTTTAGTGGAACAATATGTCACAATTATGCCCAACAGAATTCTTTAAAGGGTCAATTGGTTACGTTTTTCACATGCCATTTTCATTGTTGTTTTAACAAATGTGCAGGGATTAAATTTGAATATTGAAAATGCAAAAATTGCAATAATTGGGTTGGGTTACGTTGGCCTGCCGCTGGCCGTTGAATTTAGTAAGAAGTTTAGTGTGTTTGGTTTTGATATTGATCAGAATCGGGTTGCTGAATTGCGAGCTGGTACAGATTCTACATTAGAAGTTAGTAAAGAGGAGTTAGCTGAAGCAAAGCATCTACAGTTTTCTAACTCTGTTGAAGACTTGAAAGGGTGTAATGTTTACATAGTCACCGTTCCTACCCCGATTGATCGACACAAGCAGCCGGATCTATCGCCATTAGTGCGTGCTAGTGAGATGCTGGGAAGTGTTGTTAAAACTGACGACATAATTATATACGAGTCGACAGTCTACCCTGGTGCAACTGAGGAAGTCTGTATTCCAGTAGTTGAGCGAGCTTCCGGCCTTAGATTTAACGTTGATTTTTACGCTGGATATAGCCCGGAGCGCATCAATCCAGGTGACAAAGAACACCGTGTAAGCACCATACTGAAAGTAACCAGTGGCTCTACGAGAGAAGTGGCTGAATTTGTCAACCAACTGTATGCTTCGATCATTACCGCTGGAACTTTTAAAGCAAGCAGCATCATGGTTGCAGAGGCTGCCAAAGTTATTGAGAACACACAGAGAGATGTGAATATTGCTCTGATAAACGAACTATCTATCATTTTTAATCGTCTTGGCATTGATACACTGGAAGTTTTAGAAGCTGCAGGTACAAAGTGGAATTTTCTACCATTTCGCCCCGGCTTGGTTGGTGGCCACTGTATTGGTGTTGATCCCTATTATTTGACACATAAGGCTCAGTCAGTTGGATATCATCCAGAGATGATATTGGCGGGTCGTCGGCTAAATGATGGAATGGGTAAATATGTGGTTTCCCAGCTAGTCAAAACGATGATTAAAGAACGAATACAAGTTGAAGGTGCCAAGGTGTTGATCATGGGGTTGACGTTTAAAGAAAACTGCCCTGATCTTAGGAACACAAGGGTGATAGATATTATAGATGAGCTTAATGAGTATAACATCGTCCCTGATATTTATGATCCGTGGTGCTCTAACGAAGAGGCTGAAAAAGAGTATGGCGTTAAGTTAATTTCAGAGTGTATGGAAAATAGTTATGACTCAATATTGATAGCAGTTGGCCATAGTTGTTTTAAAGATATGGGCTCTCAGAAGGTTAGGGCTTTAGGTAAACAAAAACATGTATTGTACGATTTAAAATACATATTCAGCAAAGAAGACGTTGATGTGCGTTTATAAAGCCTTTTTGGAGATTTAAATGTCTGAGTTTGAGCGAGTAAAAGAGAATCTAGAGCTTAATCCACGAATATGGCTCGTTACAGGGGTAGCGGGTTTTATTGGTTCAAATTTGTTAGAGGCTCTTTTGAAATTGAATCAAAAAGTTATGGGTCTGGATAACTTTGCAACTGGCTTTCAATCGAATCTTGATTTGGTTAAAGATAGTGTAACGAAAGAACAGTGGGATAGATTTAAGTTTCGAGAAGGTGATATTCGTGATTTCGACACTTGTCTAGAGGTCTGTGAGGGCGTTGATTATGTATTGCATCAGGCTGCTCTTGGATCTGTCCCCCGCTCTATAAATGATCCAATTACTAGCAACTCCGCAAATGTGACAGGGTTCTTGAATATGATCACTGCAGCCAGAGATGAGAATGTTTCCAGCTTTACTTATGCTGCGAGCAGCTCGACCTATGGCGATCATCCTGCTCTACCGAAAGTAGAAAATGTCATTGGTAAACCTTTGTCACCTTACGCTGTAACCAAATATGTCAATGAATTATATGCAGAGGTATTTGAATCAGTTTACGGGTTCAGAACAGTGGGGCTGCGATATTTCAATGTCTTCGGACCACGGCAGAATCCCAACGGCGCATATGCTGCAGTTATCCCAAAATGGATTGGAAGCGTTTTAAGTGGTGAACAGATAGCGATTAACGGTGATGGTGAGACAAGTCGTGATTTTTGTTTCGTGCAAAACGCAGTACAAATGAACATTTTGGCAGCTTGCTCCAATCCGTTAACAAGGAGTTATGGGCTTTTCAATGTTGCTTTAAACGATAGAACGTCACTCAATACTTTGTATGAGCTGATATCTTCCGCTGCGCAAAATCTGGTAGAAGGGCTTAAAGTACAGTCACCTGCTTACCAAGACTTTAGGGCGGGTGATGTGCGTCATTCTCAGGCAGATATTTCGCGTGCGACTGATGAATTGGGTTACGCTCCCAGTCATCGAATAGCAGAGGGCGTTGTCGAAACTGTGAAATGGTTTGTGGAACAGAGGAAGCAGCAAGTTGAGTAATTCAAACTTGAGTAAGCTGCTATCTTTGGTCAGTGTGAGTCGTAGAAATCAAGGTGGTTTACTGGTGCTTCTTACAGCATTAGGTGCTGTTTTCGAAGTTGTGAGTTTGGCGTCAGTATTTCCTATCTTGGCCTACATACTTGATCCTGTCTCTGCGATGAACGGGGAGGTGATGAAATTTATCAAGCCTTTGACTAGTTATATCCCGTTAAGCGAATCGTATAGCATAGGTATTCTGTTTGCAGTGATAATCATGATCTCTTCCCTGTACAGGATTGTGCTAGTGTGGCTCCAGGTAAGTTGGGGTAACGCAGTAGGGCATGATTTTAGCATCTTGGTATTTAGCCGGTTGTTGGAGCAGAGTTATGAGCAGCACATAGTTCGCAACACTAGTGAGGTTGTTGCTGGCATCACGATGAAGATAAACCAACTTGTGGGTAGCTACATAAATCCACTTGTTGCGATATGTAGTAGTTTTGTTCTTTTGATCGCTATAGTTAGCGCACTTGTAATAACTGCTGGACTAGCAGTCGTTGCAGTCGTTGTTTTGATCGGCTTGGTTTACACTGGTATAACATTATCTATAAGATCCAAACTTGCCTATAACAGCCAAATAATCAGCGAGCGTTCTAACTCGATAGTTCAGGAAGTACAAGAATCATTTCAAGGTATTCGTGAGGTGATACTAAGTGATACGGGTGAGACTAGAAGAAATACATTCACTGCGATGGATAGAGAGTTTCGGCTAGCTCAAAGCAGTAGCGCTGTTTTAAGTCAAGCACCGAGATATGTTGTGGAGTCACTTTTGGTGATTTCGCTTGTGGGAATGGCTCTGATGCAAGCGGGTCACCTCACACTATCAGGAGATTTATTGCCGTCATTAGGTGTGGTTGTTTTAGGTGTACAGAGAATTATGCCGTTGGCGCAAGTTATATACGCAAATGTTGCGACTATGAGGGGAGCTCTCTGTTCTGTCGGGGATGTCATCGATATGGCGTCGGTGACAAATGATAGAGATACTCCTATAGAAGTAGCATGCAAAAGCATCGATTTTGAAAAAAGTTTGGTGCTTAACCAGGTAAGCTATAGTTATCCTGGGACACAAACCAACCAACTAAAGAACATTACACTCTCGATCAAGAAAGGAGATTGGGTCGGGATCTATGGGAAAACGGGGTCTGGTAAGAGTACCCTATTAGACCTTATTTGCGGCCTTTTGAGCCCTACATCAGGCTCAATATTGATTGACGGTGTGGAACTCGGTGCCAGAAATCGCTCTGATTGGAGAGATAAGTTGGCAGTGGTATCGCAGTCAGTCTATTTTTCAGACTCGACAATTCTGGATAGTATTGTTCTTGCTGGAGAGAGTCCAGATTTTGAACGGCTGAACACCTGCCTCAAAGTTGCACAACTGAACAGCACTATTGAAGGCTTGGAGCAAGGGATTCATACTAGTGTTGGGGAAGCGGGAGTCCAGTTTTCTGGTGGGCAGTTGCAAAGGTTATCAATTGCCAGGGCTTTATATCGAGAGGCTGAAATTCTAATTTTTGATGAGGCTACGAGTGCTTTAGACCAACATACAGAGAAAGTCCTCATGGGCGCGTTGAGGGAGTTGAACTCTGAGCTTACAGTGATTCTTGTAGCACATCGACTAAATACACTAGAAGCGTGTAATTATCTAATTCAGATGGAGAGCGGCGAAATTCTCTCCAGCAGCACCTATGAACAACTCATCCTGGCAGAGCCAGCAGACAGAAGAGAGTCTTAAATGATCCCGTATGGAAAGCATTTTATCGAACAAGATGATATCGATGCAGTGGTTGATGTACTGAAAAATGGCTGGTTGACTCAAGGCCCTAAGATAGATGAATTCGAGGCAAAGCTAGCGGAAATGGTGGGCGCTAAGTATGCCGTTGCAGTGTCAAACGCTACGGCAGGACTTCATTTAGCTTGTATGGCCACAGGCCTTTCTAAAGGTGATAAAGCCTTGGTTAGCCCTAATACCTTTGTGTCAACACCAAATGCGGTTCTCTATTGTGGCGCTCGACCAGTGTTCGTGGATATGGATCCAACCACACTTAATATGTGCCCAGAAGAGTTAGGAAAAGAACTTCTGCGAACCAGTGGGGTGAAAGTAGTTCTACCTGTACACTTTGGAGGGCTTCCATGTGATATGGAAAGTATCGCGTCAATGGTAAATCCGGCTGGAGTAAAAGTGATTGAAGACGCGGCCCACGCCCTCGGAGCCAGTTATCAGTGCGGAGCAAAAGTTGGAAGCTGTAAATACTCTGATTTCACAGTTTTTTCGCTTCACCCTGTTAAGGGTGTTACGACAGGCGAGGGGGGAGTCATTACTACAAATGACTACATGTCTTATAAAAAATTGCTGCAGTTAAGAAGCCATGGAATATGCAAAGGAAACTTTGTACACCCCGGGATTAGTGTGCCAGATAGCGAACCACTCTTCTGTCCTGAAAACGCATTCGATTCAGAGGGAAATTTAAATCCTTGGTACTACGAAATGCAGCAGTTGGGCTTTAATTATCGAATGACAGATTTTCAGGCTGCACTGGGTGTATCTCAACTTAAAAAATTGAATAGATTTGTAATGAGGCGTCAAGAGCTGGCATTACGTTATGACGAAGCTTTACGAGATATCCCATTTATTGAACCTGCACAACCGCAATATAGAACCGATAGCTCAATTCACATATACATAGCTCGAATATCGTTTGATAAGCTCGCCATTGGGCGCGGTGAGTTTATGAGGCGTTTGAAGGATATGGGGATAGGTAGCCAGGTGCATTACATCCCAGTCCATTGGCAGCCATATTATAGTACGCTAGGTTACAGGCAAAGCGCGTGCCCAAATACTAATTCGTACTACGAACAGACTTTAACCCTCCCACTGTATTACGGTTTGACTGATGAAGAATTTAATTCAGTCATAGCATCATTACGTAACTTGATGGCAATAGCATGAAACTATGTGTGATTCCTGCTCGTGGGGGAAGTAAGAGAATCCCACGAAAGAACGTCAAGCAGTTCTGTGGTAAGCCAATGATCAGTTTCTCAATTGCTACCGCGATAGAGTCAGGTTATTTCGATAGAGTTATAGTTTCAACAGATGACGCTGAGATCGCAGATGTTGCGAAAGACTGCGGGGCTGAGGTTCCCTTTTTCCGTCCCCATAACCTTTCCGATGATCACACGGGTACGATCCCCGTGATGCATCATGCGATTGAATGGATGAACAAAAATGGAGAGAATGTAGCGCTGGCTTGTTGCTTGTACGCCACAGCTCCTTTTGTCTTGGGTAAGGATCTAGGAACAGGTTTGAACTTGATTGAGGGCAGCGAACTTGATTACGTGTTCTCAGCTTCTAGTTACTCATACCCCATCCAAAGAGCTTTTGAAATAGATAATGCTGGCAGAATTAACATGTTTCAGGCCAAGCATTTTTTTACACGATCACAAGATCTTGTTGAAGCGTGGCATGACGCTGGACAATTCTATTGGGGCACAGCTGAGGCTTGGTGCGAAGAGAGAGTTGTTTTCACACAACAATCGAGCGTAGTTAAGTTGCCTCGTTTTAGAGTGCAAGATATAGATACGATAGAAGATTGGGAAAGGGCAGAGTGGTTGTTCAAAGCAATGCGGGCTGAAGGGGTGGTTTAATGAAAATCGCCTTTCGTACAGACTCATCGGTTGAGATTGGCACAGGTCACGTAATGCGCTGTTTAGCGCTTGCAGATGAATTAATACATCGAGGCCACGAGTGCATATTTATAACACGCGCTCATAAAGGACATTTGAGTGAAAAAATCAGGTCACACGGTCATCGAGTTGAAATGCTACCTAGTGACACTACGTGCGACAAACAGGCAACAAGATTTGAGTGGAACGATCATGCTCGTTGGCTTGGTACTCACTGGGAGCAAGATGCACAACAAACTCAATTGGTATTGAGTGATAGAGCCGTAGATTGGCTCGTCGTAGATCATTATGCATTAGACAGAAATTGGGAGCAGTTGGTCGGAAAACACGTATCTCGCGTCTTTGTTGTCGATGATCTTGCTGATAGAGGTCATAGCTGTGACGTGCTACTGGACCAAAATTTAGGGAGGCAGGTTGGTGATTACGATGGGCTTTTAGAAGCAAGTTGTTTACGCCTGGTTGGCCCTCAATACGCGTTACTACGCCCAGAGTTTGCAGAATTACGTAAGATAAGTGTTGATCGCCGACAAAACGCAAAAGTGTATCGGCTTTTCGTATCGTTAGGTGGCATAGATCGTACAAACGTTACCGGGAAACTATTGGGTGCGCTTTCTACGCTAGCTCTTCCAAGTTATTTAGAACTCGATATTGTTATGGGCTCCGCGGCACCTTATTTAGAAGATGTTCAAGAACTAGCGAAGCAGTTATCCTGTACAGCGACTGTAAGTGTGAACGTGAAAGATATGGCTGAGAGGATGAGTCGGGCTGATCTAGCGATTGGTGCCGCAGGAAGTACATCTTGGGAGCGTTGTTGTTTGGGCTTACCGGCAATACTGATAGTTATTGCCGAGAATCAACACGCAGCTGCCGGGGCTTTGAAGGCCAGCGGTGCTGCGATTATAGCAAACAGTATTGAGGAAGCGCTCGATGCGCTTCAGATGCTTATCAGCTCTCCAAACAGTGCTCAAGTATTGAAACGAATGTCAGTAGGGGGCTCTTCACTAGTTAGCGGCGATGGTTGTAGCAAAGTAGTGGAATTAATGCTTGGGAGATTAAAAGTATGAATGGAAATGCTAACTTACTTAGCACACTTAGATTAATTAGAGATTCTGAATTGGAAATGATGCTCTCATGGAGAAATGCTCCAACTGTGAGAGAGAATATGTATACAACTCATGAAATATCGCTTAACGATCACCTAACTTGGTATAGCAGTATTAAACAGTCTGAACAATTTCGCTACTTCATGTACGAGTTCCAAAATGTACCTCTTGGTATCGTTGGGTTCACCGGAATTGATACGAAAAATCAAAATTCACCATGGGCATTCTATGCCTCACCGGAGGCGCCTAAAGGAACTGGCTCTCGAATGGAGTTTGTTGCTCTAGATTATGCTTTTGGAGAGCTTGGGCTGCGTAAGCTTTGGTGTGAAGTTCTGGATTTCAATAAACCAGTTATTAGACTTCATGAGAAGTTTGGCTTCAATATTGCAGGGCAGTTCAAAGAACAGTATTTTCGTGATGGTTTGTTTTTTGATGTCTTTCGACTTGAATTACATAAAAGTGATTGGTTAGATATACGTCCTGACATTTTAGAAAAGCTAAATCGTCTTACTAGGAGATAGAATGAAGCCTGAAATCTCAATTGCAGGTCGTCGTATTAGTCATGATGTTCCTCCCTATGTAATTGCTGAATTATCGGCTAACCATAATGGAAAATTAGAAACAGCTATTAAAATTATTGAGGAAGTGGCTAAGGCTGGGGCCGATGCTGTAAAGCTTCAAACCTACCGGCCAGACACGATTACTTTGCAATCTAACAAAGATGATTTCAAAATAGCGGGAGGGCTATGGGATGGGAGATCTCTCTATGACCTTTATCAAGAAGCTCACATGCCTTGGGAGTGGCATAAACCTCTATTTGACTATGCCAGCAAACTTGGAATTACAATTTTCAGCTCTCCATTCGATATGACGGCTATTGATATGCTCGAGGATCTAAATACCCCAGCTTATAAAATAGCATCGTTTGAGGTTGTTGACTTGCCGTTGATCCGATATGCGGCGGGAACAGGAAAACCTATGATTATCTCCACGGGGATGGCTGATGCAGAGGAAATTGCGGAGGCCGTGGAAACTGCACGGGAAGGGGGCTGTAAAGATATTGCAATTCTGCATTGTGTTAGTGGATATCCTGCACCTGCAGCAGATTACAACCTGAAAACCATACCCGACATGATAAATAGATTTGGTTTAGTAACTGGGTTGTCAGATCATACCTTGGATAATACAACGGCGATCGCGAGTGTTTGCTTAGGGGCTTCTATTATTGAAAAGCACTTTACCCTTGACCGTATGGGGGGGGGGCCGGATGATAGTTTTTCTTTAGAGCCACATGAGTTAATGGCCCTCTGTCGTGATTCAAAAACCGCCTGGAACTCACTTGGGCAGGTTGATTACGGTACAAAATCCAGTGAGCAAGGTAATGTCAAGTTCAGAAGATCTCTTTATTATATTGCTGATCTAAAAGCTGGAGAGCTATTGACTAAGGAGCACATTAGATCTGTGAGGCCAGGTTATGGACTAGCTCCTAAATTTTATGAGACTCTTATAGGTCGTAGGTTAACCAAAGACATTGGAAGAAATACTCCTGTCAGAATAGATGATTTTGAATGAATAAAAGTAATATGCCAGTTTCGGATAAAAATAGTCCAGTCAAATACTGCTTCTTTATGACAGGGAATGAGCCATGGTTGGAACTAGCCCGAGAGTTACACAACACTGGTGTGGCAACACCTGTGCTGTGGTTAGGTGATGACCGTCACTATGAAGGCGCTAAAAGCACATTCGGTGATTCGGTTGTACGTATGCTTGACTTTGTCCACAGGCCTGTAGATATCCCAAAAATTAACTATTTGGGTGAGTATAGTGAATTTTTTGCGACAAAAGATTATTTGGATGCTAAAGACATCTGTTTGAAAATGATGGATCGTCTCGACTTGAACGGTACTTTTTCTCGAATTGATCGGGAAGTGTATTTTCACAAACTGCTAATATGGGCGTTGAAGTTTTTTTATGAAAAGAAGCCCGACGCAGTATTAATGATAGAAAAACCTCACTCGCATGCACAGTATTTGATCTTTCGCGTAGCACGTTATCTAGGATTACCCACTGCTCATTTTAAAGATTGCGCACTTATGCCAGTTAACTTCCTACAAAAAGAAGATGGATCTTTTGTTAAAAGAGCTCAGAACATTGATCCGAGTTTGCTTGCTAGGTTTGAGTCTACAGTTAATGAGTATGTAGACACCTTGAAGGAATTATCATGTTCAAAATCCAGCTTTTCTCCACACTATATGGTTAGACAGAGAAATGATGCTAGGCTTGGTAACCGGATAAAGAAAATATTTAGCGTAGAAACGCTTTATGTACTGCGTTATGCAGCTTCAGATATAAAGTTGCTTCTTGATAAGAAATATCGAGCTACTAATCCTTATAGGTTTTTCTTTGTTTCAAGATACTTGGTTAAAAGAAGTAGACAGCGGAATCTCTATAACGCGATTGCAAGTTCAATTCATGAGGTTAACTTTAATAATGATTATTACTACTTTCCTCTACACTATGAACCGGAAAGAACAACGAACCCTGACGGTGAGGCGTATCATGATCAGTTTAAGGTTCTGGTCTTATTGAGGAGATTTCTTCCTAGCAATATAGATATTGTTGTTAAGGAGCATCCTTCACAATTTTTGATGGCCGATCGAGGCTCTCGTGGACGTAGCCCATTATTTTACCAACTAGTAAATAATATTGGAGGTATTACACTTGCAGGACCTGAGGTCGATTCGTTTGATCTAATGAGAAACAGCGAAGGTGTCGCTACAATTACTGGTTCTGTGGCGTTGGAAGCTTCGTTACTAGGCAAACCTGCAATAGTATTTGGCCAAGCATGGTATGCCGGGTGTCCGAATGTGGTTTCTTGGTCTGAGGTCGAGAGCTACGACACTTTTTCGAAATGTGCTGTCGCATCAGTGGATGACGTTCGGAACTTTTTAGTTCGTTTGATCAGTAATTACGGAGTACCTATGATTAACAATTGCGGGCAATTGAATATGTATAAAGAGTGCTGGTACGACGATAGTTTTGTGTCAAGTCAGCATGATGGGATGAGGGGATTGATCGAGAGCTTTATTGATAGTGAAGTGAAGAAAAGAGTTAATTAGAGTTTAAAGTATTGAAAATAATATGAATATTGGGGTTTTAATCTTTTCTAGGTATGATTCTACTCGGTTACCCGGAAAAGCACTATTGAAAATCAATGGTCAAGAGTTGCTTGGTAGAGTAATTGATAGAAGTAAGAAGTTAACTGGAGTGGAGGGTGTCGTGGTTGCCACCTCTGATCGAAAAACTGATGACGTAATTGCTGACTTTGCCAAATCTCAAGGCGTTGAAGTTTTTCGTGGTAACGTAAATGATGTTGCGAAAAGGGCGATAGATGCGTGTAATTATTATGGCTGGGATGCTTTCGTGCGTATTTGTGGTGATCGCCCATTTTATGATGTGTCCATCGTTAGGTCGTCGATTGAAAATATGTCTTATCGGCGGTGCGACCTAGTTACTACTTCTGGTGAATACATGCTTCCTCCTGGGTTAACAACTGAGGTCGTATTGTGCTCGGCATTGGAGAAATACTATGAATTTTTCCAAGCTTCTCATAAAGAACATCTTACCTCCTTCCTCTATGAGCGAGCGGGCAGTTTCGATATTCGCTATCTGGATTATCCGAACATATGCAAAGCTGTTTATCCTACCTCCTTAGTTGTTGATACCGATAAGGATCTACACCGTGCAGAGTGGGTCGCTAAAAAGCTTGAGCTAAGCAATCCAATACCAGAACAATCAGCCAGGACTGTGCTTGAACTCGCGAAACTTTGGGACAAGAATCATTTTTTAAACGTTAATTAGTTTATTTTGATAGCTAGCCATCTCAACTTTTGAGTTTTCGGGAAAATGTAACAGATCAACGGCTCATTTTTTAGGTGTTAACATATAGAATGAAATAGTGGTTAAGTATACAAAGTGAACCATTTTCTAGGAAGCTGGTGTCATTTTTGGTGCAAATATAGACCTAATCAGTATGATTTGATCTGACAATAGTAGTCTCTTCAATATTGCTAATAATATATTATTCAAGAACATAACCCCTATCAGTATTGTTTATAACTTTTTATCAGCATACTGTATAACTGGTTAGGGGTTACTCAGCGAGGATCATTTAAATGGCCAAAGTCGAATGTCTAAGGGAGAAATAAATATGATTATTTTAGGAATTCACGATGGGCACAATGCAAGCGCTGCGCTTATTGTGGATGGTGAGTTGGTATCAGCCGCGGGAGAGGAGAGATTCTCTCGAGAAAAGCATCACTATGGTTTTCCATATCAGGCGGTCAAAGCGGTTCTGAATGATGCAGACATTGGCTTAGATGATATTGATCATGTTGCTATGGCTACCAAAACACTGCCACCTGCCTACTTCAAGACACGTCGGAACTCAACATTCTCAATCGAAGATTACTGGAAAGAGCAAAAAGAGTATTGGTACCCTAAATTTTATGAAGGAAAGTCGCCACTGTACACGGAGATTTTCAAAGAGCATGTGGACAATACTGATTTTCCTTATGACGAAAGCTTGATTAAAAACGAAGCCGATCATGAAGGAATGTGGGCTGCGAGGGTTAAACATACCTGCGAGATTTTGAATATTACAGCGGATAAAATCTCGGTCCATGATCACCATACTTGCCATGCATATTACGGTTACTTAACCTGTCCCGAAGCTCAAACCAAAGAGTTGTTAGTTTATACGATGGATGGCGGTGGTGACGGTCAGAATGGCACAGTGTCTATTGGTCGACCAGGTGAGCCGTTGGAGTTTATTTCACGCTCTTCAAATTGCAATATAGGTCGCATGTATCGCTATGCCACGTTGTTACTTGGGATGCGCCCGGCAGATCATGAGTATAAACTTATGGGCCTTGCAGCCTATAATTCTATGACCAATGCGCGTAAGGCTTATGAAGTTTTTGCCGAAACACTTCAGGTCGATGGTTTAGGTTTTAAGTATAAAGTTGAGGTGGCGGATCACTTCTTCCATTTCAAAGAACGCTTGGAAGGGATGCGTTTTGATGCAGTTGCATATGGTATTCAAAAGCGTACTGAAGAGCTGCTTTGTGACTGGATCAAAAATGGAGTTGAAGAAACTGGTTTAAACAATATCGTGATGTCTGGCGGCGTAGCTCAAAATATTAAGGCTAATAAACTCATTTGGGAGCAAGATGGTGTTGATTCTCTCTACATTCCGCCAGGTCCTGGGGACGAGTCGATTTCAATCGGTGCTGCTATGTCTGCAATAGTAGAGCAGGGCAATATTAAGTCGATTAAGCCTATAACCAATGGATATTTTGGCATTTCCTATGATGAGGATACTGTCAAGTCCACGATCGCTGACTATGTAGAATCGCATTCTTTCAAGGTTGAACCACTGGTATTAGATAAAGTGGCTGAATATATGGCCAATGGTGATGTTGTTGCTCGTTTTGACTCACAATCTATGGAATTTGGGGCGAGAGCGCTAGGAAATCGCTCTATCATCGCAGACCCTCGTAATCCTCAGGTGATTCACACAATTAACAAATTAGTAAAAATGCGGGACTTTTGGATGCCGTTTGCCCCGAGTGTTCTTGAAGAGCGGGTTGATGATTATCTTATCAACCCTAAGTCTATTGATGCTCGCTACATGGCCATAGGGTTAGACTCTACGGATTTGGGTAAAGAGCACCTGTCGGCTGGCTTGCATCCTTTTGATCGCTCGGCAAGGCCTCAAATTGTTAGGAAACAGGATAACGATGGATACCACGCATTAATTAAAGCGTTTGAAGCGCGTACAGGTGTGGGGGCGGTATTGAATACGTCATTTAATATCCATGGTGAGCCCATTGTGTGTACACCAACTGATGCGTTAGATACTTTCTCACGTTGTGGTATTAAGCACCTAATTTTGGGTGATTGGCTAGTGAGTAAAGCCTAGTAATATATTGAGGTGACTTCAAAGTAGTCAGGATTATTGCTGGCTACTTATTGAATTCAGCTCAGCTTTGTAGAAAACTCCAACTCTATACAGGGAATACTTGGTAAGTTCGGTTGAGAATCCGAGTAGAATAACAAGCTACTTTAGAAGCTCAGGTTTTCATAAGGCCAGTGTATTTCTTTTGCCTAGTTGTGCGATCGGATGGGCGTTTACAACACACTGCAATTTCTCAAAACTAAATTCGATAAACCTCCAAAATCAAATGTGCAAGGTAAGAGGCTCCAATGAAATCAAATCCACTGGTAACTATATATATTCCCTGTCGTAACTATGGGCGCTTTTTACGTCAGAGTGTGGAAAGTGTTTACCAGCAACTATATACAAATTGGGAGCTCGTAATCGTTGATGAGGGTTCGGATGACGACTCAGTTGAACTGGCTGAGGAATTGTGCCGACATTTTCCAGCCAAAACTAAATTGTTACAAAACAAGAAACCAACTGGTCTGCAACGCTTAGCTAATATGGTACTTGCTCTAGCAAATGGTAAGTATATGGTTCGGCTTGATGCAGATGATTGGTTTGATGAAAATGCCCTTTTGGTAATGGTTGCGAAACTTGAATCTTCGCCAGATATTGGATTGGTTTACGGTAACTATTTCTACACAGATCCTAACGGGAACGTTCTGGGTGTTGAACGCCGATATAAACTTGGTATTGAAGACAACGTTGGCCAGTTGCCTCCTCATGGTGCCTGCACTATGTTCAGGACAAGGTCTCTTAAAGCAGTGGGCGGCTATTCAGAAGACATAAATGCGCAAGATGGTTGGGAGTTATGGTATAAGCTCTATGATCGAATTGGTGCTGCCAGCATAGATGTTCCGACCTTTTACTATCGACAGCATGGTGACTCTCTCAGTAGGGACTCTAATCGCCTATTGCAGGCACGATCTAGGATATTCGAGAGACTTAGTCAGTCACTTAATGGTGACTACGGCCTAAAAAACGTGGCAGTAATCCCTGTAAAAGAGTCATACCCAGGCTTTGAGGGTGTTCCATTCCGAGATTTTGGTGGATGTAGCCTGTTGGAGCGTGCGATAAACTCCGCAGCCAGATCATCCAAAGTCTCTTCAGTTGTCGTTTCCTCGTCTAGTCAACGTGTTCTAGATTACTCAGAAGAGCTTGAGCGCTCAGGCTCAGTGCCTCCGCACCTGCGTGTTCTGCGAAACGAGGAGCTTGGTGGGAGAAATATTCCAATACGTGAGTTGATGATTCATGCGGGTGAACACTTCTTTAGCGTAGAAGGCGAATACCCAGATGCAATTGCGTTTCTTAGTCTTCACGCTGTTTATCGGCAGACTTCTCATATTGATAAAGCGTTTAACGTCTTACGCATAACTGAAAGCGATACGGTTACTTCTGTACAAGAGGAGCGCGAGCCAATGTTTTCTTATGGAGGAGATGGGCTGGACCTGTTGAACCCTGGTCGCTTCCAAGACTTGATTTACGATCGGGAGAGGTTGTACCGATTTAATGGTTCTATTATTGCAAGCTGGTGGGATGTACTGCAAGAACACCACCTATTTGGTGAAAAAATAGCATTCATAGAGATGTCTGCGGAAGATAGCATTCAAATTAAGCATCCTAGTATGCTTAACCTTGCTGCCTATGGTAGTGGTAACTCCAAAGAATAAAGTTTCTAGATAGTCATACATTGTCGGTATCAAAGGTGGGTTTAACATCTATATAGCATGTTATTTGAATCTAAAGTTTTTTTCGGTCCGAGAAGTTCACTTTCGCGTTACGCGGATGCTTTCGGTTCAAAATATCGGTTTTTAGATTTGAAAGGCTATACCAAACCGTTAAATTAGTAAATATAGCATTGACCAATAGGTATTTTATAAACGATATGTGGAATTCAATTCGCAATACTATACAGACTTATTCGTTCTTGATTATAGCACTTTATGGAGCAAGCTTCTCTTATCATTCGACGGTCAATTTGGGTTGGCTAGACAAGACACCTTCGTTTTTCTTAGGGGGGCTCACTTTGTTGCTGTACTTATTTCTGCCAGTGAGAAAACTAGAAACCCTTCCGATACTTGTGCTGCTGGCCTTTTTTTCACCAATAGCTATCGATCTTTTCCGCGGTCGTACGATAGATGAATATCTATGGGTACTAATGTCTAATCTAGTTGTGTTCTATTCTGTTTCGGTTTTAATTTCAACTTTGTCAGATAAAAAATTCTGTTTGGTATTGGTTTCTTTTATTGTCGGTTATTTATCTCTGTCGGGGTGGTATTTTCATTCAAACGGTGTGAATGGTGTGAATGGTTTAAGAGCTTTTCTAGGTGGAATGAACCCAAATGACAGTGCTGCAGTAGGTCTGATATCTGTCGCTCTAATATATATTGTTGCAGAAAAATACCGACTCACCCTTTTTTCTGGGAAAAGCTTGGCAATAGTCAGTTTCTTAATTTTTTTGTGTCTTTCATTAAACATTTACCTTGTAGCAGTTACGGGCACTCGTTACGCAATGATCGGTATTGTTCTTGTATCAGCCGCTGGATTATTGAAAAACACATTTTCTGCGAGAACGTTGTTCTCGCGCCGCTACCTAATCGTTTTGTACGCAGTGGGATTGTTGCTGTCGAGTGCAATTCTAATTGGCATAGGTGGTGTCTCGGTAAGTCAGAGGATGTCGTTGGATTACAATGCTTACGGCAATGCTGACAAAGTGTATACGGATCAATTCGAGCGCCAGCATGATTTAGGAAAAGTCGATGGCTCAGTAATCTCTTTGGGAGGACGACTTCCAACCTGGAAGTTGGCGTATTATATGTCTGAAAACACACCGGTTTTTGGTGTAGGCAGGGTTAAGTTTGATCGGGTTAGAGATGAGTTGCTTCTCCCAAACGCTCATAACTATTTGGTTGAGAGTTATATTGATGGTGGCTTGTTGGGAGCGGCCTCGATTGTTGCTCTTCTGTTGTATTCGGTTGCCTTTATTTCTGCTCGATATTTCTCGTCAGGAGGAGGTGTCCTGTACCTTATTTTTGGTCCAGTTGTAATTATCTGTAGCTTGATGAATATTTGGTATCTTAAAACCCTGTGGTTTGCAATGGCGGTGTTGGTAGGGCTCGTGATTTCTGAAAGGAAAAACTGTGAAAATACTGTTAGTAATTGATGCTCTAAGCTCTGGTGGAGCTCAGCGCTTGTTTGCTCATCTAGCATGTGAGTTTGTCAAAGCAGGCCATAGTACTGATGTTTTTGTATATGATAACAATAGATTCTATGATGACAACTTTACTAACGCAGGTGCTCGTATAATCAGGTCTGATCGTAAAGGGAGTGGTTTTTCTTTTTCGGTACTATTGTCTTTGATTAAGGTGTACAAAGAGGGGTACGATCATGTCTTTGCCGCCTTGCATGCGCAGAGTTTTTACGCAGCTATCGCTAAGTTATTCGTACCTAAAGCCGCGCTCACAGTATGTGAATATAGCTCCTCGATCTCAAAAACCTCTCGTGTCCGAAAATTACTTTTTTATGTCAGTACTTTATTGGCTAATCGGCTTGCTAGTCCAACTGCAGTATTACGGTAGGATTTACGGTGAAATACAAAGTAATTGTGGTTGGTTCGTTCCGCTCTCGAGAATTTGGGGTAGTGGGAGGTATTGCGCGTTCCTGTGAAGAGTTGATGGAATCTGAATTTACCGAGCGCTTCGATGTTTTAACGGTAGACTCTACGCAACGAACTAATCCTCCACCTAACGTTTTGCTTAGAGGTTTTTTTTCAGTTGGGCGTTTGTTGCATTTCATACTCCAACTTGTGAAGCATCGCCCTGATGGCGTACTACTATTTTTTTCGTCGGGCATGAGCTTTTATGAAAAGATTTTAATGGGGTCGTTTGCGAAGCTTGTAGGGGCTAAGGTATTTCTCTTTCCTAGGGCAGGAGCACTCATCGAATCGAGTTCACGCAGCAAATTCATACGCCGTATCCATCGGTTACTTTTACGGTGCGGTGATGTGTTTTTGGCTCAAGGACGTACGTGGCAACGTTACGCCAGAAGTACTGGCGGATTTCAGAAGAGTGATACCTATATCGTACCCAACTGGACTGCTTCCAACCAATGCTTTTCGCTTGGAGACGATAAAATGGAAGCTCTAGAGGCTAAAGCAACGCCTACTATCGCATTTGTCGGTTGGCTCGAAATTGAGAAGGGCGTCCGTGAATTACTCCAAGCTTGTGAGAAATTGGCGAAGTTCGGATTGAGTTTTACCTGTTTATTGGCTGGTGATGGAACTCAAAAACAGTGGGCTCTGGACTTTATTGAACGGCATGGGCTCAATGGGAAAGTGAAGCTACAGGGATGGCTAGGTGACAATGAGCTACTTGAGCATTATCGATGTGCCGACATATTCGTGCTTCCTTCCTGGAAGGAAGGTATGCCAAATTCGCTAATAGAAGCGATGTCGTCTGGATTGTGTCCAGTTGTTACCTCAGTTGGTATCATTCCTGATTTTGTGCGAGATTACGAACATGGGCTTTTAGTAGAGCCTCGCTCTGCTGAATCTCTATACGAAGCACTCAAGGCTTTGATTGAAACGCCTGAATTACAGGTAGAATGTGCTCGTGCGGCTCACAAGCTAGCGCAGGAGTTTGAAAAGAATCGTGTAATACCGCGTCTATGCGATATTATGGAAAAGAGATTATCTTCATAAAGGTTTGGTTTTTCGGTGAATCTATTTACTAATAAAAGTCTTCTCATCACAGGTGGCACTGGGTCGTTCGGTAATGCAGTCTTGAACCGATTTCTTGAGTCCGACCTAGGTGAAATTCGCATCTTCAGCCGCGACGAGAAAAAGCAGGATGATATGCGAAAACGCTATTCTAATCCCAAGATAAAGTTCTACATCGGTGATGTTCGCGACTACAACAGTGTGCTCAATGCCACACGTGGCGTCGATTTTATTTTTCATGCAGCAGCATTAAAGCAAGTTCCTTCCTGTGAGTTCCACCCAATGGAAGCGGTCAAAACCAATATTTTGGGCACAGAGAATGTACTTGAGGCTGCTATAACAAATGAAGTTCGGCGTGTCGTCTGTTTGAGTACAGATAAGGCTGTTTATCCTATCAACGCGATGGGAATTTCAAAGGCTATGATGGAAAAAGTTATGGTCGCAAAATCGAGAGGCTTAGATAGTGGTAAAACTGTCATCTGTGGTACTAGATACGGCAATGTCATGGCTTCTCGTGGGTCGGTTATACCATTGTTTGTTGAGAAGATCAGACGAGAAGAGCCAGTTACAATTACGGATCCAAATATGACGCGTTTCATGATGACGCTTTCAGATGCGGTCGATCTCGTACTGTATGCGTTTGAAAATGGTCAGAACGGTGACATGTTTGTACAGAAAGCACCAGCCGCAACGGTTGCGACGCTTGCTCAGGCACTCACAGATCTTTTATCTAAGCCAGAGCATCCCGTCGAAGTGATAGGTACACGCCATGGAGAAAAACTTTATGAGGCGCTACTTAGTCGTGAGGAGATGGCTAGTGCACAGGATATGGGGGATTATTACCGTATTCCCCCGGATTTGCGTGATTTGAACTACGGCAAGTTTGTTGAACAGGGAGAGGAGAAAATTTCTCATTCCTCTGACTACAATTCTCACAATACGCAACGCCTGGATGTCGAGGGTATGAAGAAGCTACTACGGAAACTGAAATTCATACAAACGTTGGAATTGGGGCAGTATGTTCCGCCTGAGGAGTAATTTGTGCGAATTTTAGTGACAGGAGCCAGTGGTTTTATCGGTAAAAACTTAGTGGTGCGTCTCAAAGAGTCGAAAGATATCGACGTATCCACTTATGACCGGACTTCGGGTAAAAGTGAGCTCTCTGAGCTTGTCAAGCGTGCTGATTGGGTAGTACACCTTGCTGGCGTTAATCGCCCTGACTCACCGGACGAATTTTACCAGGGTAATTCGGGATTTACCTCTGCTTTATGCGATGCTGTTGCTGCGACAGGTAAGACGATCCCCATTATCTATAGCTCTTCTATCCAAGTAGATCGAGATGGAGACTACGGCAGCAGTAAACTCGATGCCGAAGGTACATTGAAGGCCTTAAATCGGGAAACTGGATGCCCAATATACATTTACCGATTACCTAATATTTTTGGTAAGTGGGCTAAACCTAACTATAACTCCGTAGTGGCTACGTTTTGCTACAATATAGCACGAAGCCTCCCAATTAAGATTAATGACCCAAGTTCAGTAATACGCTTGGTATATATTGATGATCTAATTGAAGATTTTTTGAGTTTGCTACGAAAACCGAGAACTATGGAACTCAGCTACGAACAGGTAGCACCAGAGTACAAACAAACGGTTGGCGAGCTTGCAGAGATGATAAAGGGGTTTAGGAAATCACGTGATAACTTAGTCGTCGACTCTGTTGGTGAGGGTCTAACCCGTGCACTGTATTCAACCTATGTTAGTTATCTATCTGAGGATGACTTCATTTACCCACTAAAGAAGAATTCTGACTCTCGTGGAGTTTTTGTTGAGATGCTCAAAACGGAAACATCTGGTCAGTTTTCTTATTTCACTGCACTGCCAGGCGTTACACGCGGTGGTCATTACCACCATACAAAAACGGAAAAATTTCTTGTCATCAAGGGCAAAGCGAAGTTTCGTTTCTGTCACCTCATAACTGGTGACCAATTTGAAATATCCACGGATGGTGGCGAACCACAGGTTGTGGAGACAGTGCCCGGTTGGACTCATGATGTGACAAACATTGGAAAAACTGAACTCATTTGTATGCTCTGGGCCAACGAAATATATGACCCGGAAAGCCCGGACACGCATGCCTGTCCACTAGACCCCTTTTATTTAGAGCCTCCTGTATGAAGAAGTTGAAGGTCATGACGGTCGTTGGAACTCGGCCGGAAATAATTCGTTTGTCTCGTGTAATCTCTAAAATCGATCAGTATTGTGATCATACCTTGGTTCATACCGGGCAAAATTATGATTACGAATTGAATGAGATATTCTTTGATGATTTAGGTATTCGAAAACCTGATCACTTCCTTAATGCAGCGGGGGCAAGCGGGGCTGAAACTATTGGTAACGTTATCATCGCTGTAGACCGTGTACTAAATAATATCCTACCCGATGCGTTATTAGTTCTAGGAGATACAAATAGCTGTCATGCGGTGTTACCTGCCAAACGTCGAAAAATCCCAACCTTTCATATGGAGGCGGGCAATCGGTGCTTTGATATGCGTGTTCCTGAGGAGATAAACCGACGAATAGTGGATCACACATCTGACATTAACCTTACCTACAGTACTATCGCGAGAGACTACCTCTTAACTGAGGGGGTGCCCCCAGATAGAGTTATCAAAACAGGTAGCCCTATGTTTGAGGTCCTGACTCATTACCGAGAGTCCATCGAAAGATCCGATGTTCTGAATAAATTAGGACTGACTTCGCGTCAGTTTTTTGTAGTCAGTGCTCACCGTGAGGAAAACATCGAGTCTGACCTTAATTTTGGTAAGCTAGTTGGTTTGTTGAATACCGTTGCCCAAGTATACAACCTGCCAATTATTGTTTCCACGCACCCGCGTACTCAAAAGCGCATTAACGCGAGCGGTGTACAGTTTAATGAGAACATTCGTATGCTCAAACCATTGAGTTTTAGTGATTATAACAAGCTACAGCTAGAATCGCTTGCAGTATTGTCTGACAGTGGAACTATCAATGAAGAGTCGTCAATATTAGAATTCCCGGCATTGAATCTACGAGAAGCTCATGAACGGCCAGAAGGAATGGAAGAAGCTGCTGTTATGATGGTGGGACTGGAGTCAGAGCGCGTACTACAGGGATTAGATATTTTGTCTAATCAGGCCAGTGGCGTTTCCCGAACTCTCCGACTAGTTGCTGATTACTCCATGCCAAATGTTAGCGATAAGGTCGTTCGTATTCTGCATAGCTATACAGATTATATAAGCCGTGTAGTTTGGAAAAAGTATTGAGTCATGAGAATTTTGGTGGTTACTCAGTACTTTTGGCCTGAGAATTTTCGTATCAACGATTTGTGCAACGCATTGGTGGAGAAAGGTCACGAACTAACAGTGTTGACGGGGAGACCAAACTACCCAAGTGGTGAACTTTTTCCTGAGTATCGCGCAGAACCTGGAAAGTTTGATGAATTTAAGGGGGCTCAGGTAGTACGAATCCCCTTTCTCTTGCGAGGAAAAAACAACCCCGTAAGGTTGGTTGGAAATTACATTAGTTTTGTACTATCCGCATCTACATTAGGGTTATGGAAACTTAGAAAGCAGACGTTTGACGTAGTGTTTGTTTTCGAACCTTCGCCAGTAACTGTCTGCCTTCCCGCACTGGTATATAAGTGGATATATAAAACACCAGTTGTTTTTTGGGTACTCGACCTATGGCCTGAGACACTACAGGCATTGGGAGTGGTCCGTTCTCCGAGACTGCTGAGAGCTATTGGTAGTATGGTGAGTTTTATTTATCGTCGCTGCGATCTGGTATTAGCGCAATCCAAAGCTTTTGTAGGCAGTATCTTGAAGTACTCGCGGCAACCTGAAAAAGTGAAGTACTTTCCTAGCTGGCCCGATCATATCCTAACCGATGATACTCAGGAGTTACCAGCTCAGTTGACCACTTCGAAGGCCTTTAAAGTGCTTTTTGCGGGTAATGTAGGTGAAGCTCAAGACTTTCCTGCTATTGTTCAGGCGGCGATACAGGTTCGAGATAAAGGTCTTAATATTCAAATTTTCATCGTGGGTGATGGTCGTGCATTACACCAAATACGAAGGCTGGTAGAGCAACATGAACTTGAGAACACACTCATTTTGCTGGGGCGCTACCCACTGGAAGCAATGCCTCACTTTTTTAGAGAGGCAGATGCGCTTTTAGTTAGCTTGAAAGAGAGTGATGCGTTTTCCAAGACTATCCCTGGGAAAATACAGTCTTACATGCAAGCAGAAAAACCTATTCTCACAATGTTGAGTGGAGAGGGGTCTCGGGTGGTAGATGAGGCCCAGTGTGGACTGACAGCGGATTCCGGCGATTATGCGAGGCTAGCTGATAATATCGAATCAATGTCTGTGATGGCGCCCTTTCAAATAAAGTTGATGTCCGACAATGCAAAACTATATGCTGAACGCGAGTTTAGTAGGGAAGGTCTGATTCTACAGTTAGAAAACTGGTTTTTGGAATTAACAGGACGAGAGAATGCGGGGAAGAAGTGTAGATGAGGTTATTTGTAACGGGTGGGACAGGGTTTGTTGGGCGAGCCCTGCTGGCACGCTGTGAGTCAGACGCTATATCGGTGATTGGGACCTATCGTGGGGCTTACCCATACTTGCCAATGTCTCACGTTGAGTACATTCAAGCAGATTTAACGGACCAACTTGATGGCCTTTCAGACCATTTACGTGGTATTGATGCTGTTATACACCTTGCTGCCCGCGCACATCAAATGAAGGATAGTGCGAGTGACTCATTGACACTTTATCGGAAGGCGAATGTCACACCGACGCTGGCTTTAGCTCGTTGTGCAGCGGAAGCCGGAGTCAAGCGTTTTGTATACATTAGTTCGATAAAGGTTAATGGTGAACGCACTGACGCGTACACTGCGTTTACCGAAGATGACGTGGTCCACCCCGAGGATCCTTACGGTTTATCGAAATGGGAGGCGGAGCAAGGGTTGCATCAAATTGCTGCGCAGACTGGGCTAGAAGTTGTCATCATTCGCCCTCCACTGGTTTATGGCCCAGGTGTGAAAGGTAATATGAAAGCGTTGGCTAGATTAGTCAAGCGCGGTTTTCCATTGCCACTTGGTGGCATTGAAAACAAACGATCCATTGTTTCTGTGACAAACTTAGTGGATTTGATCCTTTTGACAACTACACATCCGAGGGCAGCAAACCAAACTTTTTTGGTAAGCGACGGTGTCGACCTCTCCACGTCGGACCTACTACAGTATGTTGCATGCGCAGGAAATACTCGACTAAGATTGATACCTATTCCTGTTAATGCTGTTAGTTTTCTTTTAAGGTCACTTGGCAAAACCATAATTGCTGAGCGGTTGTTCGGCTCGCTCCGAGTTGATATCACATATACAACGCGTCAGCTGGGCTGGAAACCAGTGAGTTCGATCGAAAATGAATTTAAACATATGTTAGAGAGTTGGGATTGACCCTGGTTCACTACGAAACCTAATGTTTTCAGCGTTGGGCTTACTCGTGGGTGAATGTTGAGTTTGCAGAGGCAGTTTTAATAGGCTAGATAGTAACCTCAAATCAAACGGGAAGTTAGCTAATCTGGCGACTAATATCAGCGATATCCGGAGAGCAAAGAGAGAGTAGGGTACGGAAATCTAGTTGCAGGCCAAATTGCTTGTTGCCACTGCTAATTGTGACGGTATCTAATTGCATGATCTCTATGTCAAATACAACGGATACAGCCTTGGGTAGTAGTAACGGAGAAACGGTTCCGACAGCATAGCCAGTTACCTTGTAAACGCTGTTGGCAGCCACACAGGTAACACGCCTGGAGCGAAAGTGGGCACGGACTTTTTTAGGGTCAACCGATCTCTTACCCGGGACACAAGCTAGACGATAATTGTTGTCCATATCCACCAGTAAAATGGACTTGACCATTTTACTTGGGCAGATCCCACGTTGCTGGGCCGTTTCTTCTATGCTGGTTGTGGCTTTTTCCTGGAAAAGGCGTTGGTACACGATACCGTGTGAATCAAGGTATCGTGTAACTGGAGTGGATAAATCACTCATCGTCTATGGCGTATGGTAATGGCTGTATTGTCCATGTTTCTTCAGGGGAAGAACTCGCTCGAAGTTGCGTATCCGGGTCCAAATTATTGGGCAGTACTATGGTGCCTATGACAGTGCCATCTACATATTGGTAGTGAGACAGTAGTGTGCCCACTTTGCGCCAGTTTTCGCCCACAGAGCGCTCCATTTCAACACTCGACTCTGTAATAGACATGTTCAATTTGCCTTTAACAATGAACATGCCTCGCTTATTAATGCCTCGGTATTTGGCTCTAGCGACCATTTCTTGCCCGGTATAACATCCTTTCTCAAAACTGATGCCATCTAGTGCTTGCAAATTAAATGCCTGAGGAATGTACTCGTTTTGTGCATCTTTACCGATAATTGGTAAGCCTTCTTTGATATCAAATGCTCGCCACAGATCTTCTGAGACTTTTTTCGCATCAGTTGTCTCACAGATAGAGGTAACCTTGTCTTTATCAACCATTAACAGCCAGCGAAGCTCACTGATTTTAACGGCTGTACCAAATGACATGTTTCTCACATCACCCGTTGATTCACTCAAGGCGTCGATATATTGTTCTGCTTCTTGGCCGATAACGCCGAACATCACTGATTCAGAAAGCGTAATGTCCACTTTAGAAAATACCGCGTACTTTTTGATTTCCGCTAACTCTGTTTCAATGGCCGAACGAGGTTGCACCATGGCGTAACCATTTTGATGAGCAAATAGGCGGAAAATACTCCACACTTTACCTTTCGCATCGCAGTGTGCACCTAATGTGCTTTTATCTTCTGCTAATGTGACTACATCACACGTGATTTGTCCTTGTAAATACGACTTCCTATCATCGCCTGTTACCGTGATTGCCGCCCATGAATTTAAATGGGTGAGCATCAAACTTGGAAGCGTATCGTTTTCATGAACGTCTAGCGGTGTAAATGCACTTTGCCAGCTCATTGTGCGTACCTTATATCTCATCAGTTGTTTGATTGACATGTTAAGGCGAATTGCTTTGATACTGCAAGTTACTTACCTGTTATTTTAAGTTTGAAAATGGGCAAAATTGGCGTGTCACTCAAGGAGTGTGAAGGTAAGACTAGTGGTTATGAGAGTGGCTTGGTACACTCGGCGCACACTTTGATGATGTCTTGTGAGGACAGTATGTACACAGTTGAAGAAAAAGCACGCATTAAGTGGGCTTGCCGAAGAGGTATGCTTGAGTTGGATGTGGTGATCATGCCATTTTTTGAAGAGTGCTTTAATTCGTTGTCTGAAAGTGAGCAAAAAGATTTCGTTTCTCTATTGGAATGCGATGACCCGGATTTGTTTGCTTGGATAATGGGGCATAGGCGAAGTGAAAATCTAGTCCATGCAGCTATGGTCGATAAACTTGTCGCCTATAACCTCAGCAAAGTGCGTTAGCCTATTCGTTAAACCTTCCTGCTATGCACGCATTGCAAATATGACGGTCATTGTGTTTGCGGTGTGTGCGTGTGTCGTATCGTTTTTCCCCCTTGCTCCTTCGATATATATCATTGGGTTAGTGCTCTGTTACGCTCGTGATTATGAATGCCTGCCCAAAAGCATCTCTGGTAGGGCGGATATCTCCTCTAATGGTGAATTAACTCTATCGGGCAACAAGTTTGTAAGCCAAAAAACTTTGTTCCTTTATGCGCCACTTTTTATCGTATTTATCAGTAAACATGGGCAGAAATTTAGCCTGTGGAGGGACAGTTTGAGCGATGATGAGTATCGAAAGGTATTGGTATATTTAAGGTATGGTCGCGAGTAGGGAGCGAATCCTCCCTACTTAAAAGCTTCACTATTGGTTGGGATCTAAAATAGTCGGCCCACTATTTTCAATTAAATCTGGGTAGTCTAAGGTATAGTGTAATCCGCGGCTTTCTTTTCTTTGCATCGCGCAGCGCACCATCAATTCAGCCACTTGTAACAGGTTGCGTAACTCCAATAAGTTATTTGAAACACGGAAGTTGCTGTAATACTCGTGCGTTTCTTGTTGCAGAAGCTGTATTCGGCGTAATGCCCTTTCAAGACGCTTATCCGTTCTTACAATGCCCATGTAGTCCCACATGAAAAGACGCAGTTCATGCCAATTGTGCTGGATGATCACTTCTTCATCGGAGTCACAGACTTGGCTTTCATCCCATGCCGGTAAGGTGGAAGGAAGCGATGCCGTGGGTAGCTTGTCTAAAATGTCTTTTGCTGCAGACCAAGCGTACACTACACATTCAAGTAAAGAGTTTGAAGCCATTCTATTGGCACCATGTAAACCGGTATAGCTGACTTCACCAATCGCATACAATTGGTCAATATCCGTCTTGCCATTTTTATTTACTTTGACACCACCGCAGGTGTAGTGAGCCGCAGGCACGATCGGAATTGGCTCTTTGGTCATATCTATACCCAGATCTTGCAGCCGCATATGTATCGTTGGGAAGTGTTTTTCGATAAATTCGACGGGCTTATGGCTGATGTCTAGGTACATGCAATCTACGCCGAGGCGTTTCATTTCATAGTCAATAGCTCGGGCAACGATATCCCTTGGTGCCAGCTCTTCTCGCTCATCAAAGTCAGGCATGAAGCGAGTGCCATCTGGACGTAGTAAATACGCTCCCTCACCGCGCAGAGCTTCAGTCAGTAGGAAGTTACGTGCTTCTGGGTGGTATAAACAGGTTGGATGGAACTGATTAAACTCTAAATTCGCGACTCGGCAGCCAGCGCGCCATGCTATCGCGATACCATCACCTGAAGAGACATCTGGGTTAGAGGTATATTGGTAGACCTTAGATGCTCCGCCCGTTGCCAGCACAACAAACTTCGCTCGAACGGTTTCGACGTGTTCATCGGCTCGATTCCAGATGTATGCGCCAACCGCTTTGTGTTTGTTGCCGCCGACTTTATCTTCGGTAATGATATCGAGTGCATTATAACGTTCAAAAATCTCGATATTCGGGTGATTATTAACGTTCTCTTGCAACGAGGTTTGCATCGCCATCCCCGTCGCATCAGCGGCGTGGAGAATGCGTCTATGGCTGTGACCACCTTCCTGATTGAGATGGTAGCGAGGTTGTCCGTCACTGCCGTTCTCTTCTCTATCAAACGGAACACCGCCGTCAATTAACCATTGCACACATTCTTTTGCATTTTCGGCAATGAATTTCACCGCCTCTGGCTCACAAATGCCAGCGCCGGCAATGTGCGTATCTTGAATATGAGATTCTATGCTATCTGATTCGTCAAAAACGGCTGCAATCCCGCCCTGAGCATAATAGGTGGCTCCTTCACTGCGTGGCCCCTTGCTAAGAACGATAACTTTGGCATGAGCTGCGATGCGAAGGGCAAGTGAAAGGCCAGCTGCTCCGCTCCCCACTACTAATACGTCACATTGATGTTCACGGTGTGCGTTCATAATACTGTTCTGTCCTGAGCTGAAAATTGGCATTCAGCTTGTGTAAAGAAAATCTACAAATATCGTTGATTGGAATACAATAATGCTTAGTTCCCATTGCTTTTCATTGAGTTCAACTTTAGATTTGGAAAATAAACCCAATTAAGATTACATCATAATGACAAGCAAGAAAGGTAAAAAATTTACGAAAGTTTTGAACTTTTTTTGCATTCCTAGGTCACAATACTGCTCATGTTAGCGGTGGTGTCAATACTGCATTTTGCATAATTAAAGCTCATATCTAGATCTAGATAGGGTTATAAACAATAGGAGTACACGCTCGAATGAACGAGCAATTGACCGATCAAGTATTGATAGAGCGAGTACAGGGCGGAGATAAGCAAGCATTTAACCTTTTGGTTTTAAAGTATCAAAATAAAGTGTGTAATCTTATTTCTCGATATGTGAGCAATTCTGGAGACGTTGCCGACGTCGCTCAAGAAGCATTCATCAAAGCGTATCGTGCAATCCCCAGTTTTCGTGGCGAAAGCGCGTTCTATACTTGGTTATATAGAATAGCTGTCAATACCGCTAAAAATCACATTGTTGCTCAGAGCAGGAGGCCACCAGCCAGCGATGTGGATGCTGAAGAAGCAGAATATTATGAAAGCAGTAGTGCATTGAAAGAAATATCGAACCCGGAGAACTTAACGTTGTCCAATGAATTGAAGCGTGTAGTTTTTAGTTCTATCGAGGCGCTACCTGAAGATTTGAAAACGGCAATGACTCTGCGAGAGCTGGATGGCTTGAGTTATGAAGAAATTGCCGAAGTGATGGATTGTCCCGTGGGAACGGTACGTTCCCGTATATTCCGTGCTCGTGAAGCGGTGGAAAAGAAGATAAAACCTCTTTTACAACGTTAACAAGCATTAACGAAAATGGTGGAAATAATGGCTGGCAAAGAAAAGCTTTCAGCACTCATGGATGGGGAAATGATCGATAAATCGCTAATTAGTGAATTAGTCGACGATCATCAGGGCCTTCAAACATGGAAAAACTATCATCTGATTGGTGATGTGATGCGTGGTGAAGCCCCAGAAAATCCCAATTGGAATATTGCTGAAAGTGTTGCATTGGCGTTGGAAAACGAACCTGCGCACAACCCCATGAGTACGAATACAGTGCTCAACCTGGGCGATGCGAAGCTAGAAGCGCAGCCTGAGCCATCGGCGGCGCGTCGTCGTTTGCCTAAATGGTTATCTCCGGTGAGTCAAGTGGCGGTTGCCGCCAGCGTCACGCTAGCGGTAGTGTTAGGCTTTACTCACACAGGTTCAGACAATGCCGAGCAAAACAGCGCGAGTGGCGCTGTCCAAGTGTTGAACACGCTACCCTGGGGGGGAAGTGCATCTCCGGTCAGTTTGACTCGTAGTTCCGTTGAAAATAACTCAGCCCATACAAGGCGTGTTATACTCGGCTACTCTTCCGATTTCGATAAACAAATGTTGATGAAAAGTCAGTCAAACTAGAGTGAATTGGGCGAGAAGGAAACACACCACTTTTATGAACACGTCAAACCGGTAGCTGAATGAAGAAGTCTCTAGTCTACGCAATCGTTATTTATTGTATGAGCTCGGTGGCCGCATACGCCGCCGACACCCCAGCCTCAACAGGTAGTCAATCCTCAGCTACTGCAACCACCAATACCAATCCATTGCTTACTTTATTAACTGAAATGAATAAAGCGAGCAAACAGCTTAGCTATCAACTTTCTTATGTCGTCATGAACCGCAACTCTATCGAGCCGATGCAGTATAGCCATGCGGTGGAAAATGACGTGCAGATTGCCCATCTTGTCTACCTAAGCGGACCGATGCGTGAAGTGATTCGTCGTGGGGGCGAAGTCAGTTATATCGACTCAAGCTCAGAGCCATTTACCATTCGTGCTAACTATATGGTCGCGCCAATTATTCCTTTGTTAAACAGTAACATCGGTGAGCTAAGTAAGTATTACGATTTTATTCCGCTTGGCAAAGCAAGAGAAGCGGGGGCAACATGCCAAGTCTTGCGCATCGTGTCGAAAGATGGCATGCGATATTCCTATATCTTATGGGTGGATGAAAAAACCAAACTGCCACTGCGTGCCGATTTACTTGATAGAGGTGGCGACATTTTAGAACAGTTTAGAACCATCTCGTTTGCCACGGGAAGCAGTGTGACTAAAGCAATGAGCCCGTTGCAAAACGTGCAATTGCCGCAAGTGCTTTCATTGCCGCAAGGGAACTTAAAGCAAACCTATTGGAAAGTTACTTGGATCCCCAATGGCTTTAAGCCTGAAGAGCTCAATCGCTATAAGCTTTCTGGTACCGATCAAACGGTAGAAAGTCAGCTCTATTCCGATGGCTTGTTTGACTTTTCTGTGTATGTGTCTGACAGAGATAACCAGTCTTTAAAAAGCCAGTTAGTCAGACAAGGTCGCAGAACGCTGCAAATTTTCGCTAGTGGTAAGAATGAAATTGCCGTTATTGGTGATATTCCACCGGAAACGGCCCAACGTATCGCCCAATCAGTGAAGTTTGCCGCTGTCCCACCACAAGCATTGAACGATACAACAGATGGTGTCGATAATGGCGTGTCTGTTGAGAGTAGCACGCAATGATGACCGCGCTCGCCACTGTGGCTTCGGTTAATCCTAAAGCCAAAGGTTATCAAGTTGAGCTTAGTTGCGAGCAGCAAACCAGTTGTAGCAGCTGCTCTTCACAAAAAAGCTGTGGAACGGGTATTGTCAGTAAAGCATTTGGCAATAAAACGTTGTTTTGGCAGCTTTCGACTAAGCAACCCTTGCAAGCAGGTCAGGTTGTTGAAATCGGTTTTCCTGAAAAAAGTCTGCTTTGGTCGGCTTCTGTTGTCTATATTGTCCCTTTGCTTATGCTGTTTGTTGGCGCGTTAGCCTCCCAATGGATTTTAGTTCCCATATTGAATACAGGAGAAGGCGTGACCATACTTATGTCTGGTCTGTTTTTATTTTTCGGTATCTTGCTAGCTAAAAAGCTGGCTCGCAAAGCGGAAAACGACTCTGCTCAAGAAGTTGTATTGCTTCGCGTGCTAGGTGAGCCAATTAGCTAGTGCGTATCGACTAGAAATTGGGTAGAATCTGCCAACCTATGTTAAATGCCGCTTTAATGCGGCATTACAGTTTCTTTTAATGCAACGAGTTTAGTCACGCCAATCCTATGAAGCACATTCGCAATTTTTCGATTATCGCCCATATTGACCATGGTAAATCCACTCTTTCTGACCGTCTAATTCAAGTTTGCGGTGGCCTGAGTGACCGTGAAATGGAAGCCCAAGTACTGGATTCTATGGATCTAGAGCGTGAACGCGGCATTACTATCAAAGCGCAAAGCGTTACGTTGGATTACAAAGCGAAAGACGGTGAAACTTACCAGCTCAATTTTATCGATACACCGGGGCACGTTGATTTCTCTTATGAGGTGTCTCGCTCTCTAGCCGCTTGTGAAGGTGCTTTGCTGGTGGTGGATGCCGGTCAAGGTGTTGAAGCGCAAACGTTAGCCAACTGTTACACCGCGATTGAGATGGACCTGGAAGTGGTGCCAATCCTCAACAAGATTGACCTGCCAGCGGCGGAGCCTGAGCGAGTTGCTGAAGAAATCGAAGAGATTGTTGGCATTGATGCCATGGAAGCCACTCGCTGCTCAGCGAAAACGGGCTTGGGTGTTGACGATGTATTAGAAAACATCGTTTCAGCGATTCCAGCGCCAGAAGGCGATCCTGAGGCGCCATTGCAAGCTCTGATTATTGACTCTTGGTTTGACAACTATCTAGGCGTTGTTTCCTTGGTCCGTATTAAAAACGGCACACTGAAAAAGAATGACAAGATTAAGGTAATGAGCACAGGCCAAGTCTGGGGTGTGGATCGCCTGGGTATTTTCACTCCTAAGCAATTGGATACCAATGAGCTGAAAACCGGTGAAGTAGGCTGGGTGGTTTGTGGCATCAAAGATATCCTAGGCGCGCCAGTGGGTGATACCTTGACGCTATCCAAACACGGTTGTGAGGAAGCTCTGCCTGGCTTTAAAAAAGTGAAACCGCAAGTCTACGCGGGTCTTTTCCCTGTCTCGTCAGATGATTATGAAAATTTCCGCGATGCGTTGGGCAAACTCAGCTTAAATGACGCGTCGCTATTTTATGAGCCAGAAAACTCAGCAGCGTTAGGTTTTGGTTTCCGTTGTGGCTTCTTGGGAATGCTCCACATGGAAATTATCCAAGAGCGTTTAGAGCGTGAATACGACTTGGACTTAATCACCACCGCGCCTACCGTAGTGTATGAAGTAGAAAAAAGCGATGGTGACTTACTCTATGTCGACAGCCCAGCGAAACTGCCTGCAGTGAACGATCTAGAAGAGATTCGTGAGCCGATTGCACGTTGTAACATCCTTGTGCCTTCTGACTACTTGGGTAACGTGATTACATTATGTGTTGAAAAGCGTGGTGTGCAGGTCGACATGGTGTACCACGGCAATCAAGTGGCGCTGACTTATGATATTCCAATGGCTGAAGTGGTACTGGATTTCTTTGACCGTTTGAAGTCGACTTCTCGCGGCTATGCGTCTTTGGATTACAACTTCCAACGCTTTGAAGCATCGAACATGGTTCGTGTGGATGTATTACTTAACGGCGATAAAGTGGATGCGTTGGCTATCATCACACACAAAGATCAAGCGCAAACCCGAGGTCGTCAGTTGGTTGAGAAGATGAAAGAGTTTATTCCTCGCCAGATGTTTGATATCGCGATTCAAGCGGCCATCGGCAACCATATTATTGCTCGCTCAACCGTTAAGCAGCTCAGAAAGAACGTTATTGCCAAATGTTACGGTGGTGACGTCAGTCGTAAGAAAAAACTACTCAAGAAGCAAAAAGAAGGTAAGAAGCGCATGAAGCAGATTGGTAACGTGGAGTTGCCTCAAGAAGCCTTCTTAGCGATTTTGCATGTAGGAAAAGATTAAAATTTTAGGTTAGGTTTCAATCGAGCAGAATGAAAGTGGCTGTTTTCAGTCCACTTTCATTTTCATATTGAGGATAAGGACAAGCGATGGCGAATACTTTTTCAATCATACTCGTTATTGTCACATTGGTGACAGGCATTGTATGGGCATTAGAGAAGTGGGTATGGAGTAAAAAGCGTGAAGCGAAGCTTAAAGCGGTGGAAGCGCAAACAAACGGCTTGGATGAGAATACCGTCAAAAAGTTGAAAACTCAGCCATGGTGGATAGAAAATAGTGTCTCTATTTTTCCAGTTATCGCATTTGTTTTGATTCTGCGCTCGTTTGTATTTGAGCCTTTTCAAATCCCATCAGGCTCTATGATGCCAACACTTTTGGTTGGCGATTTTATTCTGGTGGAAAAGTTTGCTTATGGGTTAAAAGACCCAGTTTGGCATCACCAATTGATCAATACTGGCGAGCCAAAGCGTGGCGATATAGCAGTGTTTCGTTATCCGCCGAATCCAAAAATTGATTACATTAAACGCATCGTCGGATTACCTGGTGATGTTATTCGCTACAACAGCGATAAAGTACTGTGTATTCAACCTAAAGGTGCGTCTCAGTGCACGAATGTGGTGGACAGCAACGTACATCAAAGCCGTTTTGTGCAAAACGGCGTGCACTTAATTGAGAAAACCGAACATTTAGGTAAAGTGGCGCATCATATATTGATTAACCCACTTCGTCGTGATCGTACTTATGAGTATCAACCACGGCCAGGTGTCGATGAGTGGGTAGTACCACCAGGTGAATATTTTGTGATGGGTGATAACCGTGACAACAGTGCTGATAGCCGTTACTGGGGTTTTGTGCCAAAAGCGAACCTGGTTGGTAAAGCGGTTGCGATTTGGATGAGCTTTACCTTCGATCGTAGCCCTAACAGCATTTTGCCTTCATGGGTTCCAACGGGTGTACGTTTGGACCGAATAGGTAGTATTAAATAGCCTAACTTGGTTAGGCCGAATAAGATGAGAGAGTATGAGTTCTCCTATTAATAAGTTAGAAAAGAAGCTCGGCTATCAGTTTGATAAGGCTGAGCTTATTAATTTGGCGCTGACTCACCGCAGCGCCAATGGTAAACACAACGAGCGTCTTGAGTTTCTGGGCGATTCAATTTTAAGTTTTGTCATTGCCGATGAGCTGTATCAGCGTTTTCCCAAGGTGAACGAAGGTGATATGAGCCGAATGCGAGCGACGTTAGTTCGAGGCCACACTTTGGCTGAGCTTGGTCGTGAGTTTCAGCTAGGAGATTACTTAAAATTAGGTCCAGGTGAATTGAAAAGCGGTGGTTTCAGGCGAGATTCGATTCTTGCTGACGCCGTCGAAGCCATCATTGGTGCGATTTACTTAGATAGCGATATCGAAAATGCCAGAAAGATCGTATTGGCTTGGTATAAAACCAGACTGGATGGAATCAAGCCTGGGGTGTCGCAAAAAGATCCTAAAACACGTTTGCAAGAATATCTGCAAGGGCGCAAAAAACCATTGCCTGTCTATACAGTCACCAATATTAAAGGTGAGGCCCACAATCAAGAGTTTACCGTCTCTTGTGATATTGTTGATCTAAAAGAGTCTATTATTGGAGTAGGGACTAGTCGCCGTAAAGCGGAGCAGGCGGCTGCGGAATCTGCACTAGAGAAGTTAACAAATGTCGGATAAAGAATTTGATATTGATGCGTATTTTGCATCTCATGGTGAAGCTACTTCACCGGAAAACCAGCACTGTGGATTTATTGCGATAGTGGGGCGACCTAATGTCGGTAAATCGACACTGCTAAATAAAATTCTTGGGCAGAAAATATCCATCACCTCTCGTAAGCCTCAAACGACACGCCATCGAATTATGGGTGTGGATACCGATGGCGACTACCAAGCGATTTATGTCGATACTCCAGGGTTGCACATTGAAGAAAAAAGAGCCATTAACCGCTTAATGAACCGTGCAGCGAACAGCTCACTAAGTGATGTGAACTTGGTGTTCTTTTTAGTCGATGGTACGCAATGGACCAAAGATGACGAGATGGTGCTAAATAAACTGGAGAAATCGAATTTTCCCGTTGTGCTGTGCGTGAATAAGGTAGACAACGTTAAAGACAGAAATGACGTGATGCTGCATATGCAGGAGATGTCCAAGAAAATGGACTTTGTTGATGTAGTACCTATCTCTGCCAAGCATGGCAAAAATATTGATGTATTACACAAACATGTGCGTGAGCATTTACCCAAAGCGACACATCACTTCCCTGAAGAATATGTGACCGATCGTTCTCAGCGCTTTATGGCATCAGAAATACTGCGTGAAAAGTTGATGCGTTTTACAGGCGATGAGTTGCCCTATTCTGTTACGGTGGAAATCGAGCGTTTTGATTACAACCCTGAGACAGACGGCTTCCACATCAACGGACTTATTTTAGTCGAGAGAAGCGGCCAGAAAAAAATGGTGATTGGTAAGGGCGGCGAAAAAATCAAAACCATAGGCCGAGAAGCTAGATTGGATATGGAAGAGCTGTTTGGTCGCAAAGTGTATCTAGAAACTTGGGTTAAAGTGAAATCTGGTTGGGCCGATGATGAAAGAGCGCTTCGCTCGCTCGGTTACATGGATGACCTTTAAATAATGGTTATATTGAGAGAGCTACCAGCTCTCTCTTTCACTTTATTGGCAGAGGAAAAGGTTAGGTGAGTGATGATCTACAACGTTGCTTCATATTAAACCGTCGCCCGTATAGTGAAAGCAGCCTTATTCTGGATGTATTTAGTGAAGAACAAGGCCGAATCAGCTTAATTTCAAAAGGAGCGCGAAGTAAGCGCTCAACTCTCAAAGGCGCTCTGCAACCTTTCACGCCACTGTTGCTAAAATGGTCTGGCAAAGGCTCAATGAAAACGTTGCGCCAAGCAGAGGCAATTAGCCTTGGTCTGCCTCTTAGTGGTATTTATCTCTACTCAGCGCTGTATTTAAACGAATTGATCGGTCGTGTCTTGTCTGCCCAAGTGCCCATGCCTGCACTTTTTCATGATTATTTGGCGGCTCTGACCGAGTTAGCTCAGTGCGATAACCCTGAACCTGCACTGCGCCGTTTTGAGCTATCTCTACTCAATGCCATGGGCTATGGCGTTGATTTCTTTTATTGTGCAGGCTCAGGGGAAGTCATTGAACCTAGCATGACCTATCGCTTTCGTGAGCAAAAAGGATTTATTGCTTCGGTAAGAAAGGATCACTTAACCTTTTTAGGAGAAGAGCTCATCGCAATGGGAGAGCGACATTTTGTTAGCAAAAATCAACTAAAAGCGGCAAAACGCTTTACTCGTATAGCCTTAAAGCCTTATCTTGGCGGCAAACCATTAAAAAGTCGGGAGCTGTTTAGTATCCAGCCCAACGCTTCCAAATTACGGAGTAACTAAAATGAGCCCAATCTTCCTCGGCGTAAATATTGATCATATTGCAACGCTGCGTAATGCACGTGGTACTCAGTATCCAGATCCAGTCCATGCAGCAGAAATTGCAGAAAGAGCAGGCGCAGATGGTATCACTATTCACCTTCGTGAAGATCGTAGACACATTAATGACAGAGATGTGCGCATTTTGCGCGAGACGTTGCAAACTCGAATGAATCTAGAAATGGCGGTCACGGATGAAATGGTGGAGATTGCATTAAATACCCAGCCAGATTTTGTCTGTTTAGTGCCAGAAAAGCGTGAAGAGCTTACTACCGAAGGCGGACTGGATGTGGCGGGCCAACTTGAGAAGATTAAAGCGGCGACAGAAAAGTTAACGGCAGCAGGCATTCAGGTTTCGCTGTTTATTGATGCTGATAGAGAGCAAATTGATGCGGCCAAAGCATGTGGCGCCCCTTTTATTGAATTGCACACCGGCCACTATGCCGACGCAAAAACTGAAGCCGATATGCAAGATGAACTAAAGAAAATTGCAGCAGCAGCAAGTTATGCCAGCGATCTCGAAATTACCGTGAATGCAGGTCATGGCCTCACTTATCACAATGTGGCACCCATTGCGGCATTGCCTGAAATCTATGAATTAAACATCGGCCACTCTATAATTGGAAGAGCGGTATTTGATGGGCTGGCGAAAGCCGTGTCAGATATGAAAAGTGTTATGGATGCGGCACGGAGATAAGTATATATGGCGATAGTTGGTATAGGGACAGATATTGCAGAAATAGAAAGGTTTGATCGAGCATTGGAGCGCTCAGGTGAGTCCTTTGCTAGGCGTATTCTTACTGACTTTGAATATGCGACCTATGTTGACTTGAACAATAGAAGCCGCTTTCTTGCTAAGCGGTTTGCTGCAAAAGAAGCGGCTTCTAAAGCCCTAGGGACAGGAATTGCCGCTGGCGTGACCTTTCAAGATTTTCAAGTGTCGAATGACGCAAAAGGCAAGCCAATCCTTACCTTAGCTAATAAGGCGAAAGAAATCGCGCTAGAGCAAGGAGCAACTCACTATCATCTATCCCTTTCCGATGAACGCCACTATGCTGTGGCGACGGTGATTTTTGAATCTTAACTTAGACTAGGGCGCGCCCTAATTAACGCTAAGTGGATAAATACTCAACCGAACTTTCAGTGACTTTTTCAATTTCATCTTGAAGCTCAAATAACTCAGGTTCAACATCGGCGATGCTTGAACCTGAGCGCAGTGCTTGCTCAATGGTTGCACAGACCGATTTTAGCCGAGGTACGCCACTGTACGCGCAGCTGCCATGCAGTTTGTGAATGTAGTGCAGGAGGTTCTCTATATCTGCTTGGTCACTGTCAGCAATGGCTTTATCAATCACAGGCACGACTTCTGGCAAATAAGCGATAAGCATTTGTAGCATGTCCTTGGCTAAATCTTCCTTAAATGCAGATTGCTTTAATGCTAGCTGCCAGTCAATGATTTGATTTGATTGAGATGGCTTTACATCGGTTGTCGATGCTTTAGAGTCACCCTCAATAGAACCGCTGTCATCTAATGAGGTGCCTGTTGACGATGAGTGACTGCTCCAATACTTGAGTGTTTTTTGCAATCTTTGCTCTTCGATAGGCTTGGTGAGATAGTCATCCATCCCCGCATCAAGCAGTCTATTTCTTTCCCCACTCATGGCGTGAGCGGTAACGGCAATCACTGGCGTATCAGCATTTAACTTGGTTTTCTTGATATGTTTGCACGCGGTGACGCCGTCCATTTGCGGCATCTGAATATCCATCAATATCACATCAAACTGACGCTCAGTGGCATGCTTAATCGCTTCAGGGCCGCTGGTGCACACCACAACGAGATCCACGCGCTCTTCAAGCAGGGCTTCGATCAGCTTTAGGTTGGCTTTATTGTCATCGACAGCCATGACGGATAAAGGCAGTTTCTCTAATTTTTCAGGGGCTGCTGGAGGGCTGATCACAGGTTCAATTTTTTCGGGTTCTTCTGAGATCAAGGCTTGCAGCAGCTTTTTCTTAGCCAATGGTTTCGTAATGCAAGGTATGTGGTACTTTTGCACTAAGTGATCGGCGAGCGCTAATGTGGTGCTAGGTGTACTAATGATGACGTTAGATGCAACACTTTGTGCCCATTCCACTTGCTGTTCGATACTGTCAACTTGGTGCTCTGTATTAGGGGGAAGGCACAATAATAAATAGTCGAAGTGCTGTTCAATCTGAGTAATGGTTGAGGTATGGGCCACATTGAGCTGGAACTGATCTAATAGCATACGAGTCGCCAGTGCGGCTTGGGCATTGGGTTCAATAAGCAGTAAGGTTTTTTGCTCAAGTGTTTCGATGGGATACAAGTCAGTAATCGGCATATCGCTTGGTAGCATGCGAACCGTAAACCAGAAGGTTGATCCTTGATGCAGGCGGCTCGTTAGGCTGATTTCTCCACCCATTTGAGCGACGAGCTTTTGCGTAATCACCAGCCCGAGCCCGGTTCCACCATACCGACGTGAGATACTGGCATCGGCTTGGCTGAAAGCTTGGAAAAGCTGTGCTTGTTGGCGCTCTGAAATCCCTATTCCTGTATCGCGAATCATAAATTGCAGCTCAATGTATTCTTCTTTTTGTGAGCGCATTTCAACACTGATATCGACGTTTCCATGCTCGGTAAACTTGATGGCATTACCGACTAAGTTGGTCATGATTTGTTGGATTCTTAATGGGTCCCCAACCAGCCCAGGTGGGATTTTAGGGTCGACTTTTAAGGTGAGCTCTAAGCCTTTTTCATGTGCGCTGGTGGCTTGTAAGCTGACCACTTCCTCTAAGCTATCTTGGAACTCAAACGGGATATTTTCTAGCGCGAGTTTTCCCGCCTCTAGTTTAGAAAAATCCAAAATATCGTTGATGATGGCTAATAAGTTGTTGGCCGACTTCTCTATGGTGATGAGATAATCCGTTTGGCTGTTGGTCAGGTTGGTTTTCAACATTTGCCGAGTAAAGCCAATCACACCATTTAACGGTGTCCTTAACTCATGCGACATATTGGCTAAAAACTCTGACTTAACTCGTGCGGCTTCTTGCGCGCGTTTTTTCGCAATGTCTAGCTCAACGTTTTGGATCTCTAGCTGTTCTAAGGTTTCCCTTAAATCGGATGTAGCCTGATCAATGCTGTGCTGCATTTCGATATGATATTCAGATAACGATACGGCCATCGCATTGATGCCGTTTTTGAGCGCATCTAACTCGCCATGCAGCTTACCTTCAATTCGTACATCTAAATGACCACGGCGAATTCTGTCGACCATATTTTTCATATGCGTAATCGGCCGGGTGACATCTTGCAGCAACCTGAAAGCAAAAATGCTCGATAAGCCTAGGCCGGCGAGCAAGACCAAGAAGGCGAAGAAGATCTCTTGATATTGTTGCAGCCTTAAAGATGAAAGGTCGAGTTCGACGGCGATATAGCCCAATGCTTGATTGGGCCCGGCTTGGCCAGTTAAGTTGGATATATAGCCGCCTTCTGCCAAAATTGGTGCGCGTAGAATCAGTGTATTGTCATGCAACTCAGATGAGCCAGTCAGCGGGATCGGCTTGTCTTTCGGAAAAGTGAGCTCTTGAAAATTAGGGTGAAAGTTCGAAGTGACAAACAAGTCATGGTTGTAATCAAAAACGGCAATACTGCGAACGAATTTAGAGTTTTTACGGTGAGCGTAGCTGATGAGCCGCCTAACAGATTCGCGGTTTTGAGTTTTTAGTCCTTCGGCACTGGCGATGGCTAAAGGCTCTATGATACTTAAACCCTCATTGATCACTTGTTTTTCTAAGTCGTGGTAGCGACTAAAAGAAAAAAAGGCACTTAAAAGCAAGCCAATGATTAATGTTGGCGCGAGAGTTAAAGTAATTACGCGGGCGCGTAAGCCGTATCGTGTCATTATTATCTAAACATCATCTCTTGGATATGGGAAAATAACGCCTTCACAGCCAACTTGGAAGTGATGTGTGTGGGAGAATCAACCACTCGCATCAATGAAATCACACCAGTTTGGCTATATACGAAACATTAAATTAGATACTTAGCTTAATCAAGTTAGCTTGCTTCGACAATCTTGCTAGGTCAATTTGCCGTTAACCAGAGAGTTAGCGGTGGTAGTCACATTTTCAGGTAAAACCATGGCACAATTTTTTCAACCTAAGAAAACTCAGTTAAATACCAAGCATCAACAAGTGTTAGTTGAGAAATTGGACCACTATGGAGCCGGCATCGGTTATCTATCGGGTAAGCCAGTGTTTATTGAAGGTGCATTACCCGATGAAAAGGTGGTAGTACAGCTTACCGAAAGTAAAAAGAAGTTCGCCCGAGCTAACTTAATCAAAGTGCTTACGCCGAGTCCAAAGCGTGTTCAACCATTTTGTCGGTATTATTCTGAGTGTGGTGGCTGCAACATGCAGCATTTGGAGCACTCTGCTCAGCTTGAATATAAACAAAGCTCACTGAGCCATTTGATGAAAGTGGCCTCTGGTCAATCCATACCTTTGCAACCTGCAGTGGTTGCAAACGAGAAAGGCTATCGGCGACGAACTCGTATAAGTACTTACTATCATAGAAAATCGGCTTCTCTTCAGTTTGGTTTTAGGAAAAAATCGAGTAACCAGATAGTTAACGTCGATCACTGCCCAGTATTAGTACCAGAGCTTAATACCTTATTACCTGATCTCAAAGTGGCGCTACAGCAACTTAAGCAACAAGATGCATTGGGTCATATTGAGCTAGTAAAAGCAGATTCAGGTGTGGTGTTGTTGGTAAGGAATACTAAAGCGCTTCCAGAATGTGATATCACACAACTGACCCAATTTGCTCAGCAGTTCAGTCTCTCATTATTTTTGTTACCCAATGACGGAAAGCTAGTGAAACTGTTGGGTGATACACCAAGTTACCGTGAAACAGGTTGTGAGGTGAGCTTTTCTCCTGATGGCTTTATCCAAGTTAATCAAGCTATTAACGAGAAAATGGTATCACAAGCTATCCAGTGGCTTGACGTGAGCGAGCAAGATAGAGTGTTGGATCTATTTTGTGGGGTGGGTAACTTCTCACTTGCTCTGGCCAAGCTGACCTCTGAAGTGGTTGGTGTTGAAGGCGTTCCTTCCATGGTAGAGCAGGCAACACACAATGCTCAGCTCAACCAATTAAATAATACGGACTTTTTCCACGCCAATTTAGAAGAAAGTTTAGATTCGGCCAAATGGGCGGCTAAGACATTTGATAAAGTATTGCTCGACCCTGCGAGAGCGGGGGCTGGAGTGGTCATCAACAACATAGCAGCAATGGGTGCTTCCCGAGTGGTTTATGTGTCTTGTAATCCGGCTACTCTCGCTCGGGATAGTGAATCATTATACCAACAAGGTTTTCGATTGGAGAAATTGGCTATGTTGGATATGTTTCCACATACCAGTCACTTAGAGTCCATGGCCTTGTTTGTGAGAAATTGATCCCAATAATATAGCTATTCACCTGAAACGTTCAGTAGACTCTGAATGACGACATGTAGGATAAAACAATGGTCGCGGTAAGAAGTGCGCATTTAAACCCAGACGAACAATTTGAAGTCGAGAAATGGATCGCCAGTCTGGGACAAGACTCCAAAACAGCAAAACGATTGACCCAAGTGTATCGTCAATGTGAGGAGATGTTGGAAGGTAACGAGGAAGGGCCAGTGCTACTGTGGCGTGGGCGAGAAATGATCGAAATTTTGATCACCTTGTCGATGGATACCGCGACCCTTGTTGCAGCGCAGCTTTTTCCAATTGTCATCAGTGGTATTTACGATCGAGAGCTGCTCGAAGAGAGGTACAGCAAAGAGATCGTTAAGCTTATCGTGGGTGTAGAGGAAATGGCGGCCATTGGTCATCTGAATGCGACCTTGGAGGGTACGGCGGCATCAGGTCAGGTGGATAATGTTCGCCGCATGCTTCTGGCCATGGTGGATGATTTTAGGTGTGTGGTCATCAAGCTTGCCGAGCGAATTTGCAACCTTATTGAAGTCAAAAAAGAGCCTGATGAAGTGCGTCGGGCTGCTGCGAAAGAGTGTGCCAACATTTACGCGCCTTTAGCCAACCGGTTAGGTATCGGTCAGCTAAAGTGGGAAATTGAAGATTACGCCTTTCGCTACCAGCAACCAGAAACGTATAAACAAATTGCCAAACAGCTTGCGGAAAGGCGCATTGTCCGCGAGCAATACATCACTGATTTTGTTGATGATCTCACCTCAGAAATGCACGCCTCACATATCTTGGCCGAAGTTAGTGGTAGACCCAAACATATCTATAGCATTTGGCGAAAAATGCAAAAGAAAAGCCTCGCCTTTGATGAGTTGTTCGATGTTAGGGCGGTGAGGATCATTGCCGATCGCCTGCAAGATTGTTATGCCGCGCTCGGTGTTGTGCACACCAAATACAAACATTTACCCGATGAGTTCGATGATTATGTGGCGAACCCTAAGCCGAATGGCTATCAGTCAATTCATACTGTGGTTCTAGGGCCAGAAGGTAAAACTATCGAAATCCAGATTCGAACCAAGCAAATGCACGAAGAATCAGAGCTTGGTGTTGCTGCGCACTGGAAATACAAAGAAGGCAGCAGCAGTCGAAGTGGTTACGATGAGAAGATTACTTGGCTACGTAAACTGATCGATTGGCAAGAAGAGATGTCGGATTCGGGTGAGATGCTTGATGAGCTGCGCAGCCAAGTATTTGACGACCGCGTCTATGCCTTTACTCCAAAAGGGGATGTGGTGGACTTGCCTATGGGCGCGACTCCGCTCGATTTTGCCTATCATATTCACTCTGAAGTCGGGCATCGTTGCATCGGCGCGAAAGTTGGCGGAAGAATTGTTCCTTTTACCCATAAGTTATCTATGGGCGATCAGGTTGAAATCATTACTTCGAAAGAGCCCAACCCTTCACGTGACTGGTTAAATCCGTCGATGGGGTTTGTTCACTCCGGTCGTGCGCGAGCAAAAATCAATGCTTGGTTTAGAAAGCAAGGACGTGAGAAAAACATTGAAGCTGGGCGAGAGATCCTAGAGTCTGAATTAGCCAAAATCGGTGCGTCACTAAAAGATGCCGATGAATACGCGCTTAAACGTTTTAACGTCAACACACCTGATGAGCTGTATGCCGGGGTAGGTAGCGGTGATTTGCGTATCAATCAGATCGTCAATCACATCAATGCGCTGGTTAATAAACCTACCGCGGAAGAAGAAGATCAGCAAGCGCTCGAGAAGCTGCAAGAAAGTGAGCAAAAATCGTCACCAGTAAGCCGTCCGAAAAAAGATGCGGTCGTGGTGGAAGGCGTGGATAATCTGATGACTCACCTAGCTCGATGCTGTCAGCCAATACCTGGTGACGAAATAAAAGGGTATATCACGCAAGGGCGTGGTATTTCAGTGCATCGCAGTGATTGTGAGCAGCTCGAAGAGCTATCTCATCATGCACCAGAGCGTATTATTGATACGGTGTGGGGCAGTGGGTTTGTTGGCTCTTATATCCTTACTATCAGAGTAGAGGCAATGGAGCGAAGTGGGCTGGTGAAAGACATTACCACCTTGCTTGCCAACGAGAAGATGAAAGTAACCAGCATGCGTAGTCGGACGGATTATAAACGCCAGTTATCTGTGATGGACTTTGACTTAGAAGTATCGAATATTGAAGTGCTATCGCGGGTGACCAAGCGTGTAGAACAAATCAAAGATGTCATGACGGTAAAACGTTTAGGTTAACCTCATCAAGATCAATAAATGTGCATGTTAAGGCGAGTGAACACTCGCCTTTTTATTAGGAAAAATCATGAGCCATCCAATACAACAACTTGAGCAAATCATGTCTCAACTTCGTGACCCTCAAACGGGTTGCCCTTGGGATAAAAAGCAGTCCTTCGATAGCATTATTCCTCACACGATAGAAGAAACCTTTGAAGTTGTGGATGCGATTTGCAATCGAGATTGGAACAATTTAAAAGAGGAACTTGGCGATCTTTTATTCCAGGTGGTTTTTTATAGTCAACTGGCAAAGGAGAAGCAGCTATTTGATTTTGCAGAGGTCGTCGAGAGCGTTAATGAGAAGTTGACCCGTCGGCACCCCCATGTCTTTGCAGAGGTGGAAGTGGCAGAAGAGGATCTCAACCAAAATTGGGAGCAAGAGAAAGCGAAAGAGAAGCAGCAGGCAGGCAAGACTGAGAGCAGCATTTTAGACTCAATTCCTCACTCTCTTCCTGCGTTATCAAAAGCCAATAAAATCCAGAAAAAGTGTGCCAAAGTTGGGTTTGACTGGGCAGAACTTCCACCTGTGGTTGAAAAGGTGCAAGAAGAAATTGATGAAGTGATGCAAGAGGTGGAGTCTGGCTCACCAGAAAAAGTGGAAGAAGAGTTAGGCGATTTACTGTTTGCGACGGTGAACTTGGTGAGGCATCTAGGAAAAGATCCTGAGGTGGCGTTAAGTAAAGCAAACCAAAAATTTTCGCGCCGATTTCAAGCACTGGAGCACATTGTGAGCGGCCGTGGAAAAGAATTAGCGCAATTAACGCTTGAGCAGTTGGATGACGTTTGGCATCAAGTGAAACAGCAAGAAGATGTTAAATCAATGAAACATAAAGATTAATTAAATTGGTGTATCATTGTCGCTTTTGCGCTCATTGACAAATTGATTTGAAGCAAAAAATAATTAGCAATGGTGTGATAGATTTCACGTTGTGGCGATAAAGGGCTTCTGGTATAGTTACATCCCGTCCAGAAGAAATCCATTTCCCTCATTCAACCAATTTCAGGTTAAACATGACGACAAATTACATTTTTGTTACTGGCGGGGTTGTATCCTCACTAGGTAAAGGTATTGCAGCAGCATCGTTAGCAGCGATCTTAGAAGCTCGCGGTCTTAAAGTGACTATGATGAAGCTAGATCCTTACATCAACGTTGATCCAGGCACAATGAGCCCAACTCAACATGGTGAAGTTTTCGTGACCGAAGATGGCGCAGAAACTGACCTAGACCTTGGTCACTATGAGCGTTTTATTCGCACCAAGATGACTAAGCGTAACAACTTTACGGCAGGTCGTGTTTACGCAGATGTACTACGTAAAGAACGTCGCGGAGACTACTTAGGCGCGACTATCCAGGTTATCCCTCATATTACCAACGCGATTAAAGATCGTGTTATCGCGGGCTCTGAAGGCCACGATGTCGCTATCGTTGAAGTTGGCGGTACGGTTGGTGATATCGAATCTCTACCATTTATGGAAGCCATCCGTCAGCTAGCGGTTGAGCTAGGACGTGAGCGTGCAATGTTCATGCACCTAACATTAGTTCCATACTTGGCTGCTGCAGGTGAAGTGAAAACCAAACCTACTCAACACTCAGTAAAAGAGCTTCTTTCTATCGGTATCCAGCCAGATATTCTGGTATGCCGTTCTGATAGAATGATCCCTGCAAATGAGCGTAAGAAAATTGCCCTATTCTGTAACGTGTCAGAAAAAGCGGTTATTTCGATGAAAGATGTGGATTCTATCTACAAGATCCCTCAATTGATCAAGTCTCAAGGTCTTGATGATCTTGTATGTGCCCGTTTTGGTATTGATGCCCCAGAAGCGAACTTGTCTGAATGGGAGCAGGTGATTTACGAAGAAGCCAACCCAACGGGTGAAGTCACCATTGGTATGGTAGGTAAATACATTGAATTGCCGGATGCATACAAATCGGTCAACGAAGCGCTAAAACACGCTGGATTGAAAAACCGTCTGAGCGTGAAGATCAAATACGTAGACTCTCAAGATGTGGAGAGCAAAGGCGAGGAAGCGCTAGAAGGCTTAGACGCTATTCTAGTTCCAGGTGGCTTTGGCGATCGCGGTATTGAAGGCAAAATCCGCTCTGCACAATACGCACGCGAAAATAAAGTGCCATACTTGGGCATTTGTCTGGGTATGCAAGTTGCCTTGATTGAGTATGCGCGAAATGTTGCGGGCATGGAAGGCGCGAACTCTTCTGAATTCGATAAAGAAACAAAATACCCAGTGGTTGGTTTGATCACTGAGTGGGTAGATGGTGAAGGCAATGTTGAAGAGCGCACAGAAGCCTCTGATCTTGGCGGCACTATGCGTCTTGGCTCTCAATTGTGCCACTTGGTTAAAGGCAGTAAAGCCCATGAGCTTTATGGCAACACTAAGATCCATGAACGCCACCGTCACCGTTTTGAAGTTAACAACATACTTCGTCCGCAAATTGAAAAAGCGGGCTTGAAAGTGTCTGGCCTATCGGCAGACAAGAAGCTGGTTGAAGTGATTGAAAACCCGAACCACCCTTGGTTTGTTGCGGCTCAATTCCACCCAGAGTTCACTTCCACTCCACGTGATGGTCACCCGTTATTTGAAGGTTTTATTAAAGCCGCTGGTGAATACCAACGTGACGAGTCGGAAAAGTAAATAGATACAGGTGGTTGCATTGATGCGGCCACCTCATTGAATTGACATTTAAATCGAACGAGAGGAAACATCGATGTCTAAGATCGTTAAAGTTTTAGGTCGTGAAATTATCGACTCACGTGGTAACCCAACAGTAGAAGCTGAAGTCCACCTAGAAGGCGGCTTTGTAGGTATGGCTGCTGCTCCATCTGGCGCATCAACAGGTTCTCGTGAAGCTCTTGAGCTTCGTGATGGTGATAAATCACGTTTCCTAGGTAAAGGTGTACTTAAAGCTATCGCTGCTGTAAACGGTCCAATCGCTGAAGCGCTAGTTGGTAAAGATGCGAAAGATCAAGCAGCAATCGATGCTCTAATGATCGACCTAGATGGTACTGAAAACAAATCTAACTTCGGTGCGAACGCTATCCTAGCGGTTTCTCTAGCTAACGCTAAAGCAGCTGCAGCTGTTAAAGGCATGCCTCTATATGAGCACATCGCTGAGCTAAATGGCACTCCAGGCCAGTTCTCTATGCCTCTACCAATGATGAACATCATCAACGGTGGTGAGCACGCAGACAACAACGTTGACATTCAAGAGTTCATGATTCAACCAGTTGGCGCATCTACTCTGAAAGAAGGTCTACGTATCGGTTCAGAAGTATTCCACAACCTAGCTAAAGTACTTAAGGCTAAAGGTCTTAACACTGCTGTAGGTGATGAAGGTGGTTTCGCTCCTAACCTTGAGTCTAACGCGGCTGCTCTAGCGGCTATCAAAGAAGCCGTTGAAGCTGCAGGTTACGTACTTGGTAAAGACGTGACTCTAGCGATGGACTGTGCTGCTTCTGAGTTCTACGACAAAGAAGCTGGCAACTACAACATGAAGGGCGAAGGTAAAGTCTTCACTTCTGAAGAGTTCAACCACTACCTAGCTGAGCTAGCTAACCAGTACCCAATCGTGTCTATCGAAGACGGTCTAGACGAGTCTGATTGGGAAGGCTTCAAGCACCAAACTGAACTTCTAGGTGATAAGCTTCAGCTAGTTGGTGACGATCTATTCGTAACTAACACTAAAATCCTAGCTGAAGGTATTGCGAAAGGTGTGGCTAACTCTATCCTTATCAAGTTCAACCAAATCGGTTCTCTAACTGAGACTCTAGCTGCTATCAAGATGGCTAAAGATGCAGGTTACACAGCAGTAATCTCTCACCGCTCTGGCGAAACTGAAGATGCAACTATCGCTGATTTAGCGGTAGGTACGGCTGCAGGCCAAATCAAGACAGGTTCTATGAGCCGCTCTGATCGCGTAGCCAAGTACAACCAACTAATCCGTATTGAAGAAGCACTAGGCGAACGTGCGCCTTACAACGGCTTGAAAGAAGTAAAAGGTCAAGCTTAATACTAGATTGGTTGTTTTAACTGTCTAAGTTGAAAGCGCTCCAGTGATGGGGCGCTTTTTTGTGTTCGATGATAATCTGAGTTTAGTTTTTGTCGATTAACGTTAATTTGGCACCAAGTATTTATTGATGAGCTTTTTCAAGGTCCCTTCATTTCTCAACCTTTCTATTGCATTGTTTATGTCGGCTGCGAGGTAAGCGCACGGCGAACTTCGGCTAAACGCAAAATAAACTTGTGTCGTGCTTACAGGCATATCTAGTGGAACAACTTTGTTTTCAACACCCATCTCGCGCAGTACAGGTAGCGTGTCATAGTAATCGGAAATGAAAAAATCGCTTCTGTTTATTAGAAGCCTAGCAATATGTTCGTTCTTTTTACCTATTTCACGCAGCGACAAGTGCTGCTCAGCATAGTGATCAAATTCTTCACCAAAGCTGCCTCCTAACGGGATATCCCCTCTTTTTCCAATCAGATCGGCGAGTTTTTCAAACGTGAATGTTTTGTCTTTGAGTACCCAAACGCGAGCCTCGTTTTGAAAAATGGGACTGGAGTAGTTGTAGGTTTGTGCGCGTTGCTTGGTCCAGTAAATACCAAGAATAATGTCTATTCGGCCCTGCTGGAGATTAAGTAAGGCACGTTTCCATGGGCGCGGCAAAAATTCAAATGGCGTCGAAACCTGACGGCTAACAGTAGACATAATATCGTAGGCAAGGCCGCTGATTTCTCCAGTGGTTTCATCTTGGATCAACAAGGGGTGCCAGCCAGTTGAGCCTGACACTTTGATTTGTTGGCACTCTGAGGCATAGACTGGCGTCGTAAACCAGCATACTAACATGAGTGCGCAGGCTGAAATGAAGGTTCGCCAATGTTTTTCCTGTATCATAAGCTTCTCAACACGGTTTGAAATCAACTTCATTGTGTAGAAGATTGACAATGTTTCAGTGTTAACTATTGCTTAAGTTTGCGAATCATGCCCATTTATTTCACTTCGGGCTGAAGCTGTGATGGCGAGCTTTAATGCTACTAGCGGGGAAAGACAATGCAAGGAGATAAGCAGTTGCTTTCTCCTTACACACTAGAGGTTGAATGGTATTTACATTCCATTGCCTGATTTATCAAGGTTTTTCATGCAGTAATCGAGCACTTTTCGGGCCATAGGCGCTGCTGATTCAACACCATAGCCTGCGTGTTCAATGATGACCGTGACGACAAATTTAGGATGTTTAAATGGTGCAAAACTTTCGAATAGGGAGTGGTCTTGCAAGTGCACATCTTTTATCTTGGCGTTATAGTTTTTGTTATCCAAGCTAAACACCTGAGAAGTACCGGTTTTACCACCACTGGTATAAGGTGCACCTCTAAATACCCGGCGCGCTGTACCAAGATGGCCCATATCCACTAAACGCATACCATTTAATGCTACATCCCAATCTTTTTTCGGTACATCTTGCATAACATGGATGGTTTTGTATTTCTTCAGCACTAAATCTTTAAATTGCTCACCATGATCTATAGTGGCACGCAGTATGTGCGGCTCCTCGATGTTGCCATGATCAATCAAAGTCACGAGTGCTTTGGCAAGTTGCATGTTGGTTGCTGTCCAGTAACCTTGTCCAATACCAACCGGGATAGTATCGCCCACATACCAAGGTTCGTGGTGCCGTGCACGTTTCCAAGCTTTGGTTGGCATGTTAGCGCTGCTTTCTTCATCTATATCGATGTCGGTGTTTTCGCCAAAACCAAACTTGTTCATCCAGGTAGATAACCTGTCGATACCCATCTTATAAGCAATATTGTAGAAAAATGAGTCCACTGATTCTTCGATAGCTTTGGTGACATTGACAATGCCATAGCCCCATCTATCCGCTTCATGGTAAATGTGCTTATCCTTGGAGTGTGGGATTCGCCATTGCCCATTGCGGTCATCAATGGTCGACGTTGGTGTGATCACTCCTGTGTCTAACGCGGCCACCGTGATAAAGGGTTTGACGGTTGAACCTGGAGGATAAATTCCTAATGTTGCTCGGTTAAGCAATGGGTGCTGAGGGTTGTCGAGCAGTTTACGATAGGCTTTGCTAGATATGCCATCGACAAATGGGTTTGGGTTGTAACTTGGGCTCGATACCATAGCGAGAACGCTATCGTTTCTTGGGTCGATAACGATGGCACTACCTGGGTGCTTCTTCTCATGAATCAGTTTATAAATGTATTCTTGAAGCTTGATATCGATATTTAAAACAATGTCTTTACCTGGAATAGGTGGTACGTATTTGAGTACACGTACGATACGACCATGGCTATTCACTTCGACTCTCTCGTAGCCTTTTGTACCATGTAACACGTTTTCGTAGTACTTTTCGATGCCGATTTTGCCAATGTACTTGGTGCCTTCGTAGTTGTCCGCTTTTCCTTCTTTGATAAGTTGTGCTTCGTCTCTATCGTTAATACGGCCAACATAACCCAACACATGGGTAAGGACTTCACCGTAGGGATAATAGCGTTTTAGGCCTGCCTCAATAGAAAGCCCTGGAAATTCGTATTCATGAACAGAGAATTCGGCGACTTGTTTATCGGTAAGATCAGTTATAAAGTCTTTTTCGCTAAAGCGGCGACTCCAACTATGAACCAATTTGTAAAACTGCTGAATTTGCTCCGGCGTAAGTTGCATATATTGTTGCAGGCGTTCAATCGTTGCTTTGGGGTTCTCTACTTTTTCGGGAGTAACGTCCAAATTGTAAACGGTGATGTTTTTTGCCAGAACATTACCATTTCTATCATAGATTAGGCCCCGTGGTGGCGGTACGGGTAGGATCTGAATGCTGTTGTCGTTAGACTGAGTTGTGTAACTCTTGTAGTCATCTACTTGTAGTTTGTATAAGTTACTAATGAGCGCAACAACGAGCAAAAGAAGACCAAAAAAAGCCATGAAAGCACGCCTGCGGAACAATTTAACTTCTTGTTCGTGATCTCGCAGTTGTTCTCGCTCTAGGTTCATTTTTTGATCTCTGTTACAAGTTTATTGAAAAATAGCCGATGGAGTATACATCTATTTGTTGTGATTCAAGTGGGTTATTTATTTTTATTTATTTTTTTATACCTAGCAAAAAAACAACTCGATAGAAACTTCTTACTTTACAAAGCGCAACCATACAATCTCAAGAATAGATATCTATTTTCTAAAATAATGTTCTAGACTTTGTGCTATCAACAATACAAAGCATACTGGGCTTCATATGCACAATTTTGCTCATTAAATGCTCAGATTATCATCCTGCTCGTATCGCTTGTACACGTCTTTTGTCGAGCTCAACACGTATATTCGCTCCGCTAAAACCATCGGCGATGACGTCCTTGGCTGTGATGCTCTGAGCACGTTGATAGGCTGCTAGGAAAATATCTTTTTGTGGGTAAGGTTCATTTTCCAGTCCTAATCGGCCGGCATGATCGGCCTGGCAACAAAGGAGTATGTCATGGAATCTTTCTTGTTTACGCCAAGCATCAAGTTTATTGAGCACTTTTAATTTTGTTGCTGGTTTAAGCTCTGCCGCGCGGTGGATATTAGTGTGCTGCTCGCAAACCAATAATGCCAGCTGTTTGAATTCTTTTGGTACACGAAGGCGCTCGCATAGGGCTTCTATGACGTTCAAGCCCGTGTGTTCGTGCATTTTATGACTTGGCCAATTTTCTTTTGCGGTTAAGCCTTTGCCCAAATCGTGCAACTGAGCGGCAAAACGAACGGTGGGGGAGCTAGACAGCTTTGCTGCTTGCTCTGCGACCATTATGGTGTGTACTCCGGTATCGATTTCTGGGTGCCACTTTTCAGGTTGTGGGACGCCAAATAAGCAATCAATTTCCGGAAGGACAATCTTAAGCGCGCCACATTGTTTTAAGGTAGACAAAAACACGTGTGGGCTTTGGGTATTTAATGATTTATACCATTCCTGCCAGACTCTTTCGGCAGTCAAATGATTCAGCTCGCCTTGGCTGCTCATCATTTGCATCAATGCCATTGTTTCTTTGGCGACCGTGAAGCCAAGGTGATGAAGTTTTGCGGCAAAGCGAGCCACTCTGAGCACGCGCAGCGGATCTTCGCTAAAAGCTTCAGAGACGTGGCGAAGCACTTTATTGTTAATATCTTCTTGTCCGCCATAAGGATCAACGAGTTGACCAGAGCTATCTTGAGCGATGGCGTTGATAGTGAGATCGCGTCTGAGTAAATCTTCTTCTAGCGTGACATCGGGTGAGAAGTAGCACTCGAAGCCAGTATAGCCAGACGCGACCTTTTTTTCCGTTCGGGCGAGGGCATATTCTTCTTTATTTTTGGGGTGAAGGAAAACGGGAAAGTCTTTGCCTACAGGAAGAAAACCATGGGACTGCATTTCCTCAGGGGTACTGCCAATGACCAACCAGTCTTTATCATGATTGTCGAGGTTGAGTAGTTGGTCTCGAACTGCTCCACCAACTAAGTACGTTTTCATTTGATGTCCAATCTGCCCGAAAAGTGATGTTGAATTGCGTCTACGCCTAATCAAAGTATAGATTGGCGTTAAGGCGAGCTTTTGATATTTAGAATACAAAATGGCCACGTTGTCGTGGCCATATGGTCAATAGTGTCTTCAGTGCCGCCGTTAGTTGACCCAACCTGGGTGGCTCTTCTTACGGCGAGGGATAAGATGTGGAAGCAACAAGCCGAAGATCAGACCGCCACCTGCAACACCACCGCCATACATGAAGTATTTCATCAACAAATCTTCTTTCTGAGTGTCAATGCGAGCGCGAAGTTTGCGGATTTCAGTTTGAGAGGCCGTCAGCTTCTGGCTGATATCACTGTAGTTTTGCTCTAACTCAGAAATTTGCTGGTTGCGAGCGGCTAATGAGTTAACCAATCCCGCTTTCTCACTGTCTGAGTTCGTTTTGGCATCCGCGAGCTGTTTTTTTACATCCGCAAGCTCTTTCTCAAGCTTAGGAAGTCTCACTGCCATGCTTTCTTGTGTCGTCACAAAGCGACTTTCTACCCAACCAGTGCGGCCTTTTTCATCGATGATTTCTGTGTAGCCAGTGTCTTTATCTACTTTTAGATATTGCACTTTTTGTCCAGCGTCAACACTGCCAATAATGCGATACTGGTTACTTGGGCCTGAGTGTATATAAGTAAATAATTTGTCTGCGATATATCTGTCTTGTGCAAATGCAAGAGGGGCAGTTAGCATTGAGACTAAAACGACGCAAATCAGCTTGTTCACGGTAAATCCTTTAACTTTTCTTAAATTTTTGTATTTAACGGCTCATTCGCTTAGTACTTTAGCAGTGAAACGAGCAATTAAATAGTAGTAGATATACCTTCAGGTAACTTAGGTATTGTCTTATTTATCTGGGTGTTGAGTTACAGCTGAAATAGTAAGAAGTTTCTGAACGTAGTGCAACAAAGAAGGGAGGCAAAACCTCCCTTTCTGTGCGTTTGAGTCAATAATGACAGTGTATTAACACTCCATTGACCTGACTTAGCTGAATACTGCACGGATTGCGTAGAAAAACACAACCGATAGCAGAGCGCCCGCTGGTAGCGTAATAATCCAAGATGCAACGATGTTACGTACTACGCCAAGGTTCAATGCTGCGATACCACGGGCAAAGCCCACGCCAAGTACCGCACCAACGAGTGTTTGAGTAGTAGAAATAGGTAAACCCGTTCCAGACGCTAATACGACAGTTGAAGCGGTGGCTAACTGCGCTGCAAAGCCTCGGCTTGGGGTAAGTTCAGTAATACCGGTACCCACAGTCGCCATTACACGGTGTCCCATGGTGGCTAGGCCAATTACGATACCAATACCACCCAGTGGCAGAATCCACCAAGCAATCGCACTTTTTGATGCAACGGTACCTAGCTGAGTCACGGTTGATACTACGGCGGCAAGTGGGCCAATCGCATTGGCTACATCGTTTGAGCCGTGCGCAAATGCCATTGCACAAGCCGTTACCACCATTAGGATGCTGAAGATACTCTCAACGCCAGCAAAACCATGATCATCTTCGCGGTTAGCAAATTTCTTTTGGATGTAGAGGTAGCCACCAATCATTACTAGGGCAGAAATGACGGTTGCCCAGATCCACGCTTCCACATTAGTAAGATGCAAGCCAACGTGAGTTAGGCCTTTTTTGATGGTGACCAGAGCAATGACCATTGTTGTGATGAACATGTACACCGGAACAAATCTTTTGGCATTCTCTAGAGGTTTTTCGGTATCAAATATTAACCGCTGCGCACTGACAAAAATCAGATAGGCAAGGAAACCGGCGATGATAGGTGTCACGATCCAACTGCCTACAATACCTTTAAAAGAGCTCCAGTTTACTGCATCTGAGCCCACAGAAACGCATGCGAAGCCGATGATAGCGCCGATGATAGAGTGTGTGGTAGACACAGGCCAGCCCATGTAAGAGGCGATAAGAAGCCATGCACCTGCAGCAAGCAATGCCGCTAACATGCCGTAGACCAAAACCTCAGGATGGTGGGCGAAAAGAGAAGGTTCAATAACACCTTTTCGGATGGTGTCGGTGACTTGTCCGCCTGCAAGATAAGCTCCTGCAAACTCGAAGACCATTGCAATTAAGATCGCTTGTTTTACGGTTAATGCTTTTGAGCCCACTGAAGTGCCCATGGCATTTGCCACATCGTTAGCCCCGATACCAATAGCCATTAAAAGACCAAAAACTGCTGCCAATGAAATCAGGACTGTGCCGTAATGCGCAAGGATTTCCATCGTATTACCTAGTTGTTAATAACATACACAGCAAAACAAGGCACAACAGAGCCTAAGAGCGAAGTGTTGGCTTTGCTCGCGAGCTCTAGAGGGTGATTGTTTTGCTTTTATTTAAGTGGTTACCTAAAAATTTAAGAACGAGAAAGCATTACTTCTAAACGAGCACCAACGCGCTGCGCTTGATCGGCAATACCACCAACCCATTCCAAAATTTTGTATAAGAACATGACATCGATAGGGTTGTATTTCGACTCAATAGCCATCAATTGCTGGCGTAGTTCGATTTGCATCGCATCGGTGTCGTCTTCAATCACATCCAGTTGATGGATCATTTCAGCCACGAGTGTTACTTCACGACCTTTAAATCCAGTTTCCAATAGTTCATCAAGCTCGTTGATGACTTTCTGCGCTTGATCCGCTGCATCAAGGCAACGTTTCACATACGCAATGAAGTTTTCTTGCAATGGTTCAGGTATCACTAATTGACGGCCAAAAACGCGACCAGCGATATCTTTTGCTAGATTGGCGAGCTTATCTTGTTGAGTGAGAAGCTCAAGCATGTCGCTTCTGTCCACTGGCATGAACAAACCGCGAGGAAGTTTTAAACGAATTTCACGTTTTAAAACGTCGGCTTCTTTTTCCAAATGTGAGATTTGTGCGCGAATTTCGCCCGCTTTTTCCCAGTCACCTTTTGAACTGACTTCAAAAAAGTTAACCAAGTGCGAGGCACATTCGTTGACACAAACTATGTGACGTTGCAAAGGCTTAATAGGGGACTTTGCAAATAACCCTAAAATAGTATTTACTGGCATGGTTGTTCAACCTGATTAATATAACCTTAAAATAACATACACCATTCGTGGTGAAATGTTGAACGATGGCTATAAAGGCGCGCATGGTAACTCATAACATCGAACTTTAAAATAGTTTTAAATCATCTTCTCAAAGATATTTGTTTCTTGCTCCGCTGAAAGTTTGGCAATATGCTGTTGCCAACTGCTTGGAAAGGTAAAGATATGGAAACTGAGATAGAACTGAAGTTTTTGGTCTCCGCGGATTTTTCTCAATATTTACGCAAAACAATTTCTCAAAAAAAGGTCCTTCAGCATAGCAGCAAAGTGCTGGAAAACACCTACTTTGACACTCCAGAACATTGGTTACGTCAACACGATATCGGTTTGCGTATCCGCCGTTTTGATGATGTGTACGTGCAAACTGTAAAAACGGCAGGACGCGTGGTGGCTGGCTTACACCAAAGGCCAGAATATAATGCCGAGCATATCAACAATACGCCAGATTTATCTTTACACCCTGAAGACATTTGGCCGGATGACACCAATATCGATGAAGTTCAATCGAAGCTAATTCCCCTATTTACCACCAATTTCACTCGCGAGCAGTGGTTGATTGCCATGGACGATGGTAGCCAAATTGAAGTGGCTTTCGATCAAGGTGAGGTGGTGTCTGGTAATAGACAGGTGCCGATTTGTGAAGTGGAACTGGAGCTAAGATCGGGTCAAACCGATGCGCTATTTTCCCTTGCCAGAGTTATCTGTGAGCCAGGCGGGGTTCGTCTTGGCAACGTAAGTAAGGCAGCCAAAGGCTACCGTTTAGCACTCAATGCTAGCTGCAATAAAGTTAAGCCATTGGCCATCGTGCAAACTAGAGAAGAAGACAGTATTGAAAAGTGCTTTATCCACTCATTAGAGCATGCACTAAAGCACTGGCAATATCATGAGCAAATCTACGTTGAGCAGCCTCAAATCGACGCATTATTGCAGATTCGTCATTCGGTCAGCTTTATCTTGCAGATCCTCTCAACCTTCGCCAGCGTGGTGCCGAGAAAAGCCAGCGCAATATTGAGGCAAGAGTTGAAGTGGATGGAACAAGAGTTTGTATGGTTAGACGACAGCACGCATTTGCAAGGTTTAATGGCAGAAAAAGGCCATGCGCTGCGTAAACTAGATGCACGCAAACCGATTTTGAAAGCGTTAAATAGCAAATACCAAACTCTGCCTTCTCATGAAGACATGCTGGCGCTAATCTGTTCTGCTCGATATACGGAGTTGTTATTGGATGTCAGTCGTTGGGTACTTACTCGAGGCTGGAGGCCATTTTTAGACGATAAATCGGAATCCGAGATGTCGAGCAATGTGCACTATTTTTCTGTGCGTCAATTGGACAGAGCATGGGGAGAGCTATCAGAAATGTTCACCCCTGAGCTAAGTTTGTCGCGCCAAGATTATATTGAACAAAGACCACTGCTTAAGCGCAACTTATATACAGGGATCTCGTTTGCCAATTTATTTGATGTGGAAGAGCGTGACCAATATCGATTGCCTTGGGCCGATCTTCTGCAAGGAATTGAAGATCTGCTCATGCTCGAGCCAATGCAAGAGCAGTTAAGTAAATTGCAGGGTGAGGAAAAGGAACAACTTAATCGCTGGCTATCGCGCAAAGAAAACTCGATTCTTCATGCCATGGAGCAAACCCGTCAAATTTGTTTGGAAGCGATCAGATATTGGCAGCATTAACCGAGATCACTCTGCTTGAGTTTTATACTTAAGTTTCATTCTCCAAAGTCGATAAGACAAAAGTAGCCATGCCAAACTCACAATTTAAAACCATACGGTTTTTGTGAGTTTAGTGATCCCTAGCGTTCTGGCTATTCTTGCTTTTGTTATATCCTATCTCTTTTATAAGCGATACGAATGGATGACCAATAACAGATGAGTTATTGGGTTTTAGTGACAGTGGAGAACGACAATGACGACAATGGCATTTAAACCATGGGAGCGAGTGATCACCGATATTCGCTTGGTCCCGAAAATGGTTATGCTCATGGTGTTTAGCACCATCCTCATCATCATAAAGCAGCTTTGGGATGCAAGCACCTTTTACGATTCACTTCTGGCTGCAACCCAAAATGCCGATCTTGCTCAGAAACATTATGAAGCGTACTTACTTCAAGGGGTATGGCAAACCGTAGTTTTGATCGTCATCTTTGTCATTTTGCTCCTCGCTGCCGCGCATATCATGTTGCGACAAACGCAATACATCAGTCATTCGATACGCCAAATGGCGAGTAAAAATCTGTCCGTTCCAATTCGTATGGACTGCAAGGACGAATACGGTGATGTCGCGAGAGAGCTTGAAAAAACTCGCCAGCAATTACAAGAAATGATCAAAATGCAGATCGATTCGTCAAATCAGTTAGCTGGGCTGACAGAAAGCATGACACTGAGTATGTCTGAGACCAAACAGTCAGCTCAAGAAGAGTTCAATGAAATAGACCAACTAGCGACGGCTATGAGTGAAATGAGCTCAACCGTTCAAACCGTTGCTGATCATGCGAATAATGCTTCCTCTTTAACTGAGCAAGCGTCTAAACAAGCACAAACCGGACAACAATTTGTCCAAGGTACCGTGGCAAAAATCAGTGAGCTTTCTGAAGACATCTCTTCTTCGGCACAGGCGGTGAATGAAGTGGAACAAAGCGTTGACTCGATTGGTAGCGTGGTTGGGACAATACAAGGCATTTCTGAACAAACTAACTTATTAGCCCTTAACGCCGCGATTGAAGCCGCGCGAGCAGGAGAAGCAGGCCGAGGTTTTGCTGTGGTTGCAGATGAGGTGCGAAATCTAGCTCAAAGTACACAAAATGCTACCGTAGAAATCCAAGACATGATCAGTCAGTTACAAAATAGTGCCAAGTCTGCGGTGTCTTTGATGGAGAAAAGTGTTGAAGAGGCAGCAGAGGGCGTTAATTTGGTAACGAACGCTGGCAATGAGCTAGATGGTATCGTTGGTCAGGTAAATCAAATTAACGATATGAATTTCCAAATAGCGACCGCTGCGAGCCAGCAAAGCAGCGTTGCGGAAGAAATGAATCAAAACCTCACCAATGTTCGCCAGTTAGTCGAAGCGTCGGTAAACGTAGTCGGAGAGCTGTTAGACACATCAGAAGTGATGCAAAGAAATGCCGAAGAGCTGGATCAAAAGATAATGTCGTTTACGGTTTGACGAGAGACACAATAAACGCCCGCACGGGCGTTTTTTAATGCTTCTGGGTTGGGTATAGTAGGTTTCTATTGCGCTTAAAGACAAGGAAAGACAATGCCACTTCCTAACGAGCTGATTCCTCATTCAAAGTCGACTATACAAACCTTAGCAGACGCTCACCCACAGATTTTCTCTTCATGGCCGAAAATCAGGCAAGACGAACTGAATTATGTGGTGGCGTTGAGCCAGTTTGTTACCGAGACTTTGCGTAAAGATGAGGTGCTGTGCCACACCTTACCTCAAATGCTGGAGCAAACGTCTCGATCAGAGCACTATCGAATTGACTTAAAAAATCAGTTGGCGACCTGCCATAGCGAAGATGAAGCGTACCGAGTACTGAGACGGTTTCGTAATCGAGAAATGGTGTATATCGCTTGGCGGGATTTTAATCAGTCGTGGTCAGTAGAAACCAGTTTGTCTCACCTTTCACTGTTGGCAGAAGCGCTAATTTTTGAAACCTACCAATGGCAGTATCGCTTGTGTTGTCAAGAATGGGGCACACCCAGCAACGAAAGTGGTGAAGCTCAACCTATGCTGATCATAGGGATGGGCAAGCTTGGCGGCGGGGAGCTAAATTTCTCATCAGATATCGATCTCATCTTCACCTATCCAGAAAATGGACAGACCCTTGGCGCACGCCGCAGTCTTGCAAATGCACAGTTTTTTACCCGCTTGGGGCAAAGGATTATTAAAGCACTGGCTCACCATACGGTGGATGGATTTTGCTATCGCGTAGACATGCGCTTGCGCCCGTTTGGTGAAAGTGGCCCATTGGTCATGAGTTACGCTGCACTAGAGGACTACTATCAAGAGCAAGGGCGAGATTGGGAACGGTACGCCATGATCAAAGCCAGGGTGATGGGGCGTGAAATGTTTAGCCAATATCAAGAGCTTAGGCAATTGCTCCGGCCATTTGTTTTCCGCCGCTATATTGACTTTAGCGCCATTCAAGCACTGAGAAAGATGAAAGCCATGATAAGTCGCGAGGTGCGCCGCAGTGGCATGGAAAACAACATTAAACTTGGCGCAGGTGGGATTCGAGAAATTGAATTTATCGCCCAAGTCTTTCAGCTCATTCGTGGTGGACGTGAACCGGGGTTAAGGCAACGAGGTTTATTGGAAACCCTAGATGCGATTGAGTCATTGTCCTTACTAGAACAAGGTGAAGCGAGCTCATTAAGACAGGCTTATCTCTTTTTAAGGCGGTTAGAAAACCTGCTACAGGCACTTGATGATAAACAAACTCAAACCCTTCCGACAGAACAACTGGAGCAACTCAAGCTTGCCACAGCAATGGGCTACCAGAATTGGTCAGCGCTGATGCATGAGGTGCAATCTCATATGGCGGCAGTTCATCAGGTCTTTGAACAGTTAATTGGGGATGAAGCGCAAGATTGCACGGATATTGCGCCTTTTTATCAGGATCTTTGGGAAAGAACGGATAGCCCAGAAACGATTCTTCATGTGTTGCAAGAGGATATTGGCGCGGCAAAAAGTGAACAGATGGCGCAACAAGTCATCCAATTTAGTCAAGACTTAGCGAAAAGGACATTAGGGCCACGAGGAAGGGAAGTGCTGAATCGCTTAATGCCGAAGGTGTTTTCCCGGGTATTTGCGCATAAAGACGCGGAGTTCGGTTTGTCACGCGTATTACATTTGTTAAACAAGATAGCGACTCGAACGACTTATCTTGAATTGCTCGATGAACACGATGCGGCGCTAGGTCAGCTGGTTCAATTGTGCACTGCAAGCCCAATGATATCTGAGCAATTAGGTCGTTATCCTATATTGTTAGACGAGCTGCTGGATCCACAGCAGCTTTATAATCCACCTCCCTTTTCTGCTTACAAAGCAGAGCTGAGTGACTACCTCGCGCGCATTCCCACTAGTGATATGGAGCAGCAAATGGAAGCCCTGCGCCAATTTAAGCAGATCTGTATGCTGCGTATCGCTGTTGCTGATATTGCGGGGGCTTTACCGATAATGAAAGTCAGCGACCACCTTACCTATTTATCTGAAGCGATTGTGGCAGAAGTGGTCCAACAGGCTTGGTCACAAATGATAGAAAAGTACGGTGAACCTACTCATATCAAAGATAAGCAGGACAAGGGCTTTGCCGTGATTGGTTATGGCAAAGTGGGTGGTTGGGAGCTTGGCTACAATTCTGACTTAGACTTAGTCTTTATGCATAATTGTCCCTCTGATGTCTATACCGATGGGCAAAAAGAAATCGATGGAAAGCAATTTTACTTGCGACTGGCACAGCGCATTATCCATATTTTTTCTGTGCGCACCTCATCGGGCATCTTGTATGAAGTGGACACTCGGCTGCGGCCATCAGGAAGCTCGGGTTTGTTGGTTATCTCATCGCGAGCCTTTGATGAGTACCAAAAGCAAGACGCGTGGACATGGGAACATCAAGCCTTGGTTCGTGCCAGAGTGATTTGGGGCGATCAAGATTTAACCCAGAGCTTCCAGCAAACTCGTGCAGAGGTACTTAGCGCAACTCGTGAATCCACTGAGCTTAAAAAGAAAGTGGTCGATATGCGCCAGAAAATGTACCAGCATTTAGCGGCGAAAAAGCCAGGCCGATTTTTGCTTAAGCAAGACAGTGGTGGGATCACAGACATTGAGTTTTTAGCTCAATACTTGGTGTTGCAATTTAGCTCAGAGAAGCCAAAACTCACTGAATGGTCTGATAACGTGCGCATTTTCGAAAGTATGGTGGCACAAGGGGTGATGGAACGTGATCAAGCAGAGCAAATTACTCAGGCTTACACCTCTATGCGAGATCAAATTCATCACAGAAATCTACTCAATTTGGATGCCGATGTTGCACAGGACAAGTTCCAACCGCAGCGCGAAGTGGTGCGGCAAGCATGGCAAGAATGGTTGGGTGAGAGCAATAGCTAGCGCTCTTTCGTGACTTGAGCTTATATTCTGTTAAAATTCTGCGCAGCAAATAGGCGCTAGGTCTTTGCCCTAGGCCAACTGTCCAAATATTATGGAGAACGAGAATGAAACCAATCCTACCTGATTACAGTGACTCAGGCGTGCTGATTATCGGTGATATTATGCTAGATAGATACTGGCACGGCCCAACTGGGCGGATTTCACCTGAAGCTCCTGTCCCTGTGGTTAAAGTAGAGAATAATGAAGAGCGTCCAGGCGGTGCGGCAAACGTGGCCATGAACATCGCATCATTAGGAGGACATGCTCATCTGGTTGGTTTTACAGGGATTGATGAGCCAGCCAAAACGCTTAATGAAATCCTGTCTTCGTTGAAAGTGACTTGTGATTTTGTCTCACTGCCGAACTTTCCAACCATCACCAAACTACGTATTTTAAGCCGTGGTCAACAATTGATTCGCCTCGATTTTGAAGACAAGTTTGACAATATTGATGAAGAATTGGTCCTGTCACGTATGGAGCAAGCACTGCCCAAAGTAAAATCCGTCGTACTGTCAGACTATGCCAAAGGAGCGCTGCAGCACGTGCAGCGGTTTATCCAGAAAGCGAAAAAAGCTAACGTACCCGTTTTTATTGACCCAAAAGGGGCGGATTTTGAACGCTATCGCGGCGCAACGTTACTGACACCAAATATGTCTGAGTTTGAAGATGTGGTGGGTAAGGTCGACTCTGTGCCGGACTTGGTTGAGAAAGGGTTAGCGCTGATTGAAAAATTCGATTTTGAGGCGTTGCTCGTTACCCGTAGTGAACATGGTATGACTCTACTTCAACGTGATAAAGAGCCTTTGCATTTGCCGACTCAAGCCAAAGAAGTATACGACGTCACAGGTGCTGGAGATACGGTGATTTCGGTGTTAGCGGCTTCGGTTGCATCGGGTAAACCTCTTGATGAAGCCTGCGCGCTGGCCAATGCTGCTGCTGGTGTCGTGGTCGGTAAAGTAGGGACCTCAACCGTGTCTACCATTGAATTAGCAGAAGCGGTGCATGGTAGCCAAGACAGTGATTTTGGTGTGGTTGAAGAACAGGAACTGATTGCCGCCGTGAAACGTGCTCAAGAAAAAGGCGAAACCGTGGTCATGACCAATGGTTGCTTTGATATCTTACACGCCGGCCATGTTTCTTATTTAAATCACGCCAGAGAATTGGGCGATCGCCTTATTGTGGCGGTGAACACCGACGAGTCGGTAAAAATGCTGAAAGGGCCTGGCCGTCCAATTAATCCAACAGATCGCCGTATGGCGGTGCTAGCCGGTCTTGGTGCGGTGGATTGGGTGGTGCCTTTTAGTGAAGAAACGCCACGACGATTAATTTCTGAAGTGCTACCGAACCTATTGGTAAAAGGCGGGGACTACAAACCTGAAGACATCGCTGGGGGTAAAGAAGTGATTGCTGCCGGTGGTGAGGTGAAAGTGCTTAACTTTGAAGATGGTTGCTCAACGTCAGAGATCATCGATGCGATCAAAGGTGGTAGAGGCTAACTCTGTTGCTTAGGCTAACAGTATAAACAAAAAGCGCTTGCCATCTGGCAAGCGCTTTTTTAGGTCTTATCTATCTTATTTCTTATGTGGTGCTTTTTTCTTCGCTGCAGCAGCTTTGGCTTTTTCTGCCTTTTCAGCGGCTAGCTTTTGTTGAGCCGCTTTAGTGGCAGACTCCAATCCAGCATTGACATCTAAGATATCTTGCTCGCTTAAAATACCCACGGACTCTTTAAGCTGTAGCACATTCAAAATGTAGCTATAACGAGCATCGGCCAAGTTTTCATTGGCTTGATAGAGGCTTTGAGTGGCACTAAGCACATCAACAATAGTACGAGTACCTACTTCAAATCCCGCTTCGGTGGCTTCTAGAGAGGACTTAGCCGAAATTACCGACTGCTTGTACGCTTGAATGGAACCAATAGACGCATTGACGTTGTTGTAGTACAAGCGTACGTTTGCCACAACAGAGCGGTAAGTAGATTCAAGATCTTGGCTTGCAGCAATGTAATTGTATTCAGCTTGCTTAGTTAAGGAAGTGACACTACCACCTGAATAGATTGGCACACTCAGTTTCAATCCAATGTTAGCTTGATCCTTGTGATAATCGGTCGTTGTTCTTGAACCGTCACTTTGTCCCGCGTTGGTATAACCGCCTTCCAGAGAAAGAGTGGGCAGATGGCCAGCTTCTGCATTCTTTATATCATCGCGCGCAATATCCTGCGAAATACGTGCCGCGAGTAGGCTTAAGTTTTTCTTTTTCGCTTCAGCAAGTAATTGATCAAGGCTCTCTGGTAGCTTGTTAGCAGAGAAACGCTGTGTATCTAATACTGAAAGATGAGAAGGTTCTTGACCAGTAATTTCTCTTAGTCCTTCATAACTATTAACTAGATCATTTTTTGCGGTAATTTCATTAGCAAGAACCGTATCGTAATCGGCCTGAGCATTTTGTACATCGGTAATGGCTGATAGACCTACATCAAAACGCTGCTTAGTTTGTTCTAGTTGACGACCGACTGAGGCTTTTTCTGCTTGGACAAAAGCTAAGTTATCTTTGGCTTTCAACACATCAAAATAAGCGGTGGCGGTGCGCATCATCAGATCTTGTTGCGCTGCTGCGTAGGTTGCATCTGCTTTACGTGCATTTTTTTCTGCTGTAGTCAGATCAATCCAGCTAGAGCGATTATAAAGGGTTTGTGTGAAACCGAGTGTTGAAGTCCAAGTATTACCAGCAAGACTACCTGAATCTGCTTGAACTGTACTCACCTGGCTACCAGTCACTCTATCTACTTGTCCAGTTAGATTTATTTGTGGTAGTAATGTTGCGCGCGTAGAGTTAACCGCTTCCACCGTCGAATCACGAGTGGCTGCAGAGCTTAGGAGAGTGGGGTCATTATTTTTTGCTTGGTTATAGATCTCGGTGAGATTCTCGGCCCAAGACGATGTACTGACGGTGCCGATTGCCGCACTGATTAACAATGGAAGCAGTTTTTTCATTTGTCCTATTCCTGCTAAATATATTTTAGGGATGCATCTGAGAGTGTAACCGAAATTGATGCTATTTTATCCGGAATTTAATACTTTTTACAATTAATTGTCCGCTTGGGCAACAAATTTTTTTAACATATTTAAATTTTTCTACAATCTTTGTATCAAAAGTTGAACTAAGTCCTTTATCGTTTTACCTTAATCTCAGTAAACTGTACCCAATAATATCCAACTCATTGTCTAACTTCACTTGGAATATCGTATTTTAAGGTGGTTTGGTTGTACACAGCTAATTTGAGGTAAAAATGCGACATTCTAAAGAGTCCCGTGCTTCGTTTGGTCCGCAAGACATCAAGATAGTGTCAAAGGAGCCGTTATATTCTGGTTTCTTAAAGATGGTGAAGTATCACTTTCAACACAAATTGTTTAATGGTGGTTGGAGTGCACCATTAGAAAGAGAGCTGGTAGAGCGCGGACACGCTGTGGCGGTATTGCCCTACGATCCAAATACCGATCAGGTAGTGATAGTTGAGCAGATAAGAGTAGGCGCACTTAATGATACTAGCCCTTGGCAGCTGGAAATTGTTGCTGGTGTCATCGATACCGATGAGTCTTCAGAGCAGGTAGCGATACGAGAAGCTGAAGAAGAGGCAGGTATTGAAGTCACTAACTTGCGCAAGATCACTTCCTTTTATCCGTCTTCTGGTGGGTGTTCAGAAAAGATTGATGTATACGTCGGAGAAACCGATGCGTCTACTGCACATGGCATTCATGGTTTAGACTATGAAGGAGAAGATATAAAAGTCCATGTGATGAGCCGCACGCAAGCATATCAAGCGGTTGAAGCTGGAATTATCGAAAATGGGGCGTCAATCATTGCCTTGCAATGGTTGCAATTAAACTACGAGTCTATACAAAATCATGGCTAATACCGCACTGAATAACTCGTATCACGTTGACCTTGCTGAGCTGATGCGTGTGTACGAAACCAATTATGCAAAGCTGAACGCGTTGCTGCCAAGTGACGCTCAGGTGGGGCATATTTGTTGTTATCAAGCGGCGAACATGACCTATCAGCTGCAAGTGGGGGAAATCACAAAGTACACAACTCTTGTTGATATTTGTCAAAGTGATGACGTCCCAGTGTTCCCATTACCAAAAATGTCTGTCAGGCTCTACCACGATGCCCGTGTAGCAGAAGTGTGTAGTAGTGAGCACATTCAACGAGTGAAGCCCATTTATCATTACCCCAATGATAAAATGCTCCAAAAAGACGAAAAAGCGCAACTGAATCGCTTTTTAGGAGACTGGCTGTCATTTTGTCTTAAGCATGGCATCAGTAAAACAACAATATTATAAATAGTTAGCATTGAAATTTAGGTTTCTAAGTTATGAAATTGCCGTTAAGGTCAGCACATCAAAGCAGCATAAAGTTATTGCAGATCACCGACACGCACCTTTTTGCCTCGTCAAAAGATTCTCTATTAAGTGTTAACACCGGGCGAAGCTTCCAAGCGGTTATCGATGCCGTTGCGCAGGAAGGTTTTGATTTTGATGCGATTATCTCGACAGGAGATATTTCCCAAGATCACACTGAGGGCTCTTACCAAAAATTTGTTTCGGGCATTGCTAAGTTAAAGCAGCCATGCTTTTGGCTACCTGGCAATCACGATGAAAAAACGGCGATGGACGCTATTTTTCCAAACAGTCAAATATTCCAACACAATCACGTCCTGCTTGGTGAGCATTGGCAAATGATTTTGCTGGACTCGCAAGTTGTGGGTGTGCCTCATGGCCGGCTAGAGTTGGACCAGCTAGAGCTGTTAGAACAAAAGCTTGCGCAGCATACGAATAAACATAGTTTAGTGTTATTGCATCATCATTCTATTTCGGCTCAGAGTGCTTGGCTGGATCAGCATATTCTTAAAAATCATGATGAGTTTTGGCGCATTTTGGCGCGATTCCCTGCGGTGAAAGCGGTTGTTTGCGGGCATATTCACCAAACATTGGACAAAATGGTGAATGAGGTTCGAGTATTGGCAACACCTTCAACATGCGTGCAATTTAAACCTGTGTCTGATGATTTTGCCCTCGATACTGTTCCTCCTGGTTGGAGAGAGTTAGAGCTTCATGCTGATGGCTCCATCACCACCCAAGTCAAAAGATTGCAATCGGGGCAGTTTTTACCTGACTTTGATGCGTCGGGTTATTAATATTAAGCCCGATATGTCCCTAGCCTAAGAATTCTAAACATGAAAAAGTCTTTGTTGTTGTATATCCATGGTTTCAACAGTTCTCCTTTATCGCTAAAAGCGAATCTCATGCAGCAGTTTTGCCAGTCTCATCGCCCTGATATTAAAGTGGTGATCCCAAAACTGCCGAACTTTCCCGAGCAAGCGTCCATCGTGCTTCGCGATTTAGTCGAAGAGTACCGCCACCAGTATCAAATTGGATTGGTTGGCAGCTCTCTAGGTGGCTATTTATCGGTATGGCTTAATGAGCAATATGGCTTTAAATCTGTATTGGTGAACCCCGCTGTTAAGCCTTATGAGCTGCTCGCTGATTATCTAGGGGAGCAAACCAACCCTTACACCAATGAAACTTATTGTTTAGAAACGCATCATATTGATGAGCTTAAACAGCTTGATGTGGCAACTATCGCGTCACCTTCAGATTTTTGGTTGTTGCAACAAAAAGAGGATGAAGTCTTAGATTATCGCCAAGCCGTAGAGCGATTCCAAGGGGCGAAACAAACGGTTGAAGAAGGGGGCGATCACAGTTTTGTTGATTTCGAGCGTTACCCGGAGAAAATCGTAAGTTTCCTAGATTTATAATGTTTTGCTGTTGTTAATAGAACAGAATCTGGAAATTCGATAAATCCTATACTTTGCAGGGTAAATTTGTGATGGTAATCTCTGCTTCTAACTATGCTGATACTGTTTTCATCTCTTTTGACTATAAATTAATTCGCAAACAGTATCGATTTGCCGCTCTATTTTAATTGATCGATGAGTGTGCAAAGCTACTTACATTTTTCTAATTAAGCATTCCGTATTATGACTGAACAATATAATGCTGGTGCCATTGAAGTTCTTAATGGTTTAGAGCCAGTACGTCGCAGACCAGGGATGTATACGGATACAGCGCGCCCAAACCACTTGGGCCAAGAAGTGATCGACAACAGTGTCGACGAAGCGCTTGCCGGATATGCTTCCAAGGTTCAGGTGATTCTTCATGCCGACCAATCACTAGAGGTGATTGATGATGGGCGAGGAATGCCAGTGGATATACACCCCGAAGAGAACGTCTCAGGCGTTGAATTGATTTTGTGCAAGTTGCACGCAGGGGGAAAATTTTCAAATAAAAACTACCAGTTCTCTGGTGGTTTACACGGTGTGGGTATCTCGGTCGTTAACGCCCTTTCCAAACGAGTGGAAGTTGTGGTTCGCCGAGATGGCCAAGTGTACGAAATCGCGTTTGAACATGGTGAAAAAGTTTCGGATTTGACCGTGACTGGCACTTGTGGGCGCAGAAACAAAGGGACCAGCGTACATTTTTGGCCAGACAGTCAGTATTTTGATTCAGGTAACTTCTCTGTTACTCGCTTGCTCAATAACTTGCGGGCTAAAGCCGTATTGTGCCCCGGCCTTGAAATTACCTTTAGCGATAAAGTGAATGGCAACGAGCATCGTTGGTATTACGAAGATGGCCTAAAGGATTACCTGGCCGAAGGGGTCAAAGGTTACACCTTGATTCCAGAGCAGCCTTTCACTGGTGAGTTTTCTGCTGAAACCGAAGTGGCGAACTGGGCGGTGGTGTGGCAGCCTGAAGGCGGTGAGATGATCACCGAAAGTTACGTGAACTTAATTCCTACTGCTCAGGGTGGTACGCACGTTAACGGCCTTCGCCAAGGCTTGCTAGACGCCATGCGCGAGTTTTGCGAATTCCGCAACTTGTTGCCTCGTGGTGTAAAGCTCACCGGGGAAGACGTTTTCGACCGCTGCTCCTACGTGCTGTCAGTAAAAATGCAAGACCCACAATTTGCTGGCCAAACGAAAGAGCGCTTATCTTCACGCCAAACTTCTGCGTTTGTCTCTGGGGTGGTGAAAGATGCATTTAGCCTTTGGCTTAACGAAAAGCCGCACCTTGCAGAGCAGTTGGCTGAAGTGTGCATTGCTAATGCTCATCGACGCATGCGTGCCAGCAAAAAAGTGGTGCGTAAGAAGGTTGCTTCTGGTCCAGCATTACCTGGCAAACTCACTGACTGCTCGGTACAAGATCTCAACCGAACTGAACTATTTTTGGTCGAGGGTGATTCGGCTGGCGGTAGTGCGAAACAAGCCCGTGATCGTGAGTTTCAAGCAGTGATGCCGCTGCGAGGTAAAATATTAAACACCTGGGAAGTCTCAGCAGATCAAGTGCTTGCTTCACAAGAAGTTCATGATATCTCTGTTGCCTTAGGTATTGATCCCGATAGCAGTAATCTTGACGCGTTACGTTACGGCAAAGTATGTATTCTTGCTGATGCGGACTCCGATGGTCTGCACATTGCAACTTTGTTGTGTGCGTTGTTTACTCGACATTTCCGTGCGCTCGTTGAAGCGGGGCATGTTTATGTGGCTATGCCGCCACTGTTTCGTATCGATTGCGGTAAAGAAGTCTATTACGCACTCGATGAAGAAGAAAAAGAAGGCGTGTTAGAGCGGTTGAGTAAAAAGAAAGCCAAGATCAATGTTCAACGTTTCAAAGGCCTTGGCGAAATGAACCCGCTTCAGTTGCGTGAAACCACAATGGATCCCAATACTCGTCGTTTGGTGCAACTAACCATCGACGATGATGAAGCGACAGTGGAAATGATGGATATGCTACTGGGTAAAAAGCGTGCCGATGATCGTCGGAGTTGGTTACAAAATAACGGCGATCTGGCAGAGGTGTAATGCATGTCTATTGAAATGTCTTTTGATGGTGTTGAACAACTGCCACTGCGCAAGTTTACTGAAGACGCCTATTTGAACTACTCCATGTATGTCATCATGGATCGGGCACTACCTTACATTGGTGATGGCCTTAAACCCGTTCAGCGGCGAATCATTTACGCCATGTCTGAACTTGGTCTGTCCGCTGCGGCAAAATACAAAAAATCCGCGCGCACGGTGGGTGATGTTTTAGGTAAATATCACCCGCACGGTGATTCTGCTTGTTATGAAGCCATGGTGTTAATGGCTCAGCCATTTTCTTATCGTTATCCTTTGGTGGATGGCCAAGGAAACTGGGGTGCTCCGGATGATCCAAAATCGTTCGCGGCCATGCGTTATACCGAAGCGAAGTTATCCAAATTTGCTGAAGTACTGTTAGGCGAATTGGGGCAGGGTACGGTTGAGTGGCAACCTAACTTTGATGGCACGATGAAAGAGCCGCAGATGTTGCCAGCTCGATTGCCGCACATTTTGTTAAATGGCGTGACGGGTATTGCGGTTGGTATGGCGACGGATATTCCGCCACACAATGTACGTGAAGTTGCCGAAGCTGCGATTCATCTTATCGACAAGCCTAAGTCTGAACTTGCAGATGTGATGGAGTTTGTCAAAGGGCCAGACTACCCAACTGAAGCAGAAATTATTACTTCTAAGACTGATATTGAGAAAATCTATCGTACAGGCCGAGGCAGCATAAAAATGCGCGCCGTTTGGCAGCGCGATGGTGGCGATATTGTGATTACCGCTTTGCCTCATCAAGTTTCTGGAGCGAAGCTTTTGGAGCAAATTGCTAACCAAATGCGTGCGAAGAAACTGCCAATGGTGGATGATTTGCGTGATGAGTCGGATCATGAAAACCCAACGCGTATTGTGATTGTCCCTCGCTCTAATCGTATTGATTGTGAGCAGTTAATGGATCACCTGTTTGCTTCGACCGATTTAGAGAAGAGCTATCGTGTCAACCTCAACATGATCGGTTTGGATAATCGTCCTCAAGTTAAAGGCCTGGTGCAAATCCTATCTGAGTGGATAGAGTTTCGCCGTGCCACTGTACGCCGCCGCCTACAACATCGGTTGGATAAAGTGCTGGCACGTTTGCATATCCTTGAAGGTTTGCTGGTTGCGTTTCTCAACCTCGATGAAGTGATTGAGATCATCCGCAACGAAGATGATCCAAAAGCGGTATTGATGAGCCGTTTTGGTATCACTGATATTCAAGCTGATGCGATTCTTGATACCAAACTTCGCCACCTCGCGAAGTTAGAAGAGATGAAAATTCGTGGTGAACAGGACGAGCTAGAAAAAGAGCGTGAAAAGTTAGAGCAACTGCTAGGCTCTGAACGTCGCTTGAACACTCTATTGAAAAAAGAAATTAAAGCCGATGCGGACAAATATGGCGATAATCGTCGATCGCCTTTAATTGAGCGCTCTGAAGCAAAAGCACTGACTGAGCGTGATTTGGTGCCAAGTGAGCCGATCACCGTGGTATTGTCTGAAAAAGGATGGATTCGTCACGCAAAAGGTCATGAAGTTGATGCGTCTGGTTTGAACTATAAATCTGGCGACCAATATCTGGCTCACGCACGTGGCAAGAGCAATCAACAGGCCATTTTCTTGGGTAGTGATGGTCGAAGCTATTCACTCGAATCTCATTCATTGCCTTCTGCTCGTAGTCAAGGTGAACCCATAACGGGTCGATTGAACATCACTGCCGGAACGAGCATTCGTCAGGTTGTCATGGGAGAAGAGGAGCAGCTTTGGTTGGTGGGCTCTGACGCTGGCTACGGTTTTGTTTGTAAGGGCTCTGATTTACTATCGAAAAATAGAAGTGGTAAAGCCTTAGTAAACCTTCCGCAAAATTCACAAATTATGCCACCAAAAGCGGTGATTGATCTTGAAAGTGATGAGATATTAGCGATCACCAATTTAGGTCGCATGTTGCTTTTCCCAATTAAAGATCTTCCTCAATTAGGTAAAGGCAAAGGCAATAAGATTATTAATATTCCGGCTGCCAAATCGAAAGATCGTGAAGAATATTTATCCCATTTGTTGTCTTTACCGCAAGATAGCGTATTAACCCTATACGCAGGAAAGCGAAAGTTAGGTTTAAAATCAAGTGATTTAGATAACTTTAGAGGGGAAAGAGGTCGACGCGGTGCGTTGCTCCCGCGTGGGTTGCAGAAAGTCACTCGTGTGGACATCGAACGTTCCGCAACAGTTTCAGAAGAGACGGAAGAATAAAAGTTTCGTCATAAAAAGGACCAGATAAAATACCTGCTTGGAACAAGCAGGTATTTTTTTGCCTCAAGGTTGGAGGTTTTCTATCCTCTCGGATCTTCTGAAACCGTGACGGGTAAAGTCATTTTCTTACCATGGCGGACAATCTCGACATCAACGGTGGTGCCTGGGCGCAAGTTAGTGACGATATCCATGACGCTTTGGCGGCCTGAAATTTTCTTGCCATCGATTTTTAAAATAATGTCTTGTGGTTCGAAGCCTGCTTTGGCTGCTGGGCTATTCGGGTCGACGCCGAGCACGACTATACCACCCAGATGTTCATTACCAGACAGGCGGGATGCGAGAGAGTTAATATCTTGCCCGTCAATACCAATGTAACCGCGAATGACGCGACCATCAGCGATGATTTTCTGCATGATTTTGTTGGCTAGTGAGTAGGGGATGGCAAATGAAATACCGTAAGTTTCCAAGTCGCTGCCTTGCTGGAAAGAAGCGGTGTTAATACCGACTAATTCGCCTCGAGTATTGACCAAAGCACCACCAGAATTTCCTTTGTTGATCGCCGCATCCGTTTGAATGAAGTCTTGCCTACTTCCCGCGTTGATTGATGAACGTCCCACCGCTGAAATGATGCCAAATGTTGTCGTTTGTCCCAAGTTGTAAGGGTTACCAATAGCCAATACAACATCACCCACTTTGGGTTTGTAGTTAGGGTTCAGTGGGATAACAGGTAGGTCATTCATTTGAATACGCAATACGGCGATATCGGTGCGACGGTCGGTGCCAACGAGTTGCGCGGCGGCAACTCTGCCATCTTGCAAGGCAACCACGATTTGATCGGCATTAGCGATGACATGGTAGTTGGTAATAATATAACCTTTCTTACTGACGATAACGCCGGAGCCCAACCCTTGGGTTGAGAGTTTAGTACGGTCATTTTCGGTATATTGCCGACTGTAAATATTGACGACCGCCGGAGCTGCCCGTCTTACAGCTGCATTAAATGACAGCTCGACGTTGTCAAAATTTTCAGCAGTTGGTGATGAGAAATCGGGCATAACCTTAGAACGCAGGGAAGGGACCGCCAATAGAAGTATTAGCGCGGCGAGTAAACCAAGCGCAACAGATTGGAGTAGTTTTTTAAGCATGCCTTCAAATCACTGTAATTACGTCGATAGAATGGCAAGAATAGCATTAGTTGAATAAATAAAAAAAGGGGCAAACTTAAAAGCTTGCCCCTTTAATATTCTGCAAAATCCCATTTCCTAGTGAATAAAAATAGACTCTTTTAGGGTGATTGTTTATCTCACCACAAGGTATATCATCCTGTCGCCACGGCGGACGTTAAGCGCTAACACTGACGGTTTAGTATCCAAAATTGCACGGAACTCCGCCAAATTCTTCACACGTTTGCGGTTGACGCTCATAATGATATCGCCTTTTTCAATTTGATAATTTTGCGCAGGTGAGCCTTCTTTTACCGAGTTAACTTTCACGCCTTGTACCGGGTCACTCTTGGTTGTATTGGTTAGCTCAGCGCCAGTTAAACCTTTATGCAGCTTGTCTGCGTCTGTTTTAACGTTGGTTTGCTCACCAAGTGTGACTTTGAAAGTTTTGTCTTTACCATCGCGAATAACGCCAATCGTGACCTTTTTTCCGGCTCCTAGAGTGGCCACTTTCGCTCTTAGTTCACCAAAGGTGTTGATCTTTTTACCATTGATAGACACGATGATATCGCCTGCCTTGATACCAGCCTTGTCTGCGGCACTGTCCGGCACCACTTGGCTAACAAACGCCCCTTTACTGGATTCATAGCCTAAGGCTTCAGCTAACTCAGAGGTGACTTCACCGCCTTGTACGCCCAACATGCCGCGTTTCACTTCACCGTATTCCAGTATTTGGTCGGTGAGGTTTTTCATCATGTTGGATGGAATAGCAAAGCCAATACCCACATTGCCGCCATTCGGTCCCAGTATTGCGGTGTTAATGCCGATGAGCTCGCCTCGTAAGTTGACTAATGCACCGCCAGAGTTACCACTATTGATAGCGGCATCAGTCTGGATAAAGTTTTCAAAGTTCTCGATATTCAGTCCACTTCGTCCCAGTGCAGATACTATGCCTGACGTTACTGTCTGGCCGAGACCAAACGGATTACCAATGGCGACAGCAAAGTCGCCGACTCGGAGCTTGTCCGAATCCGCGACCGTAATTTGAGTCAGGTTTTTGGCTTTTTCGAGTTTTAGTAGCGCAATATCTGACATTTGATCACCACCGATCAACTCGGCGTCATATTCTCGTCCATCACGCAGACGAACCTTGATCTTCTTCGCGCCGTTGATTACATGGTAGTTGGTCACCACATAACCTTTTTTGGCATCAATGATGACGCCTGATCCTAGCCCTCTAAATGGTCTTTCTTTGAGTTGCTCTGTGGGAAAATCAGGGCCGAAAAAGAATCTAAAGTGTTCTGGCACTTGTTGTTTAGAGACTTGGGTGCCTTCGACAGCAATACTCACCACAGCAGGCGTAACCTTTTCTAACATAGGGGCTAAGCTAGGAACTTCGCCGCCTTCCATCGCAGCAGGGATAGAAGCAGACGCGTAGATTGGGGTGAGGATGGTACTTAAAGAGAGAATCGCTACAGCAAGCAAAGGCTTTTTCATCTTACAACTCCTTTTTCACGATGGCCTTTTGTTTTTATCCTTCCAAGCACACATTTGATCGGTGCTGGTGAAATTTCTGACTAGGATGGTCAAGGAAAGTTCACCCTCTCACAAAGAGAGGGTGTAAGACTTAACGCAACGTCACAACTTCGGCAGATTTGACATATTCTTTGTCGCTGTCCCCTTCCAATAGGCCGCTAGAGCCACTGGCGTAATCTTTGGGGGCTTCATCACTGCTAGTAGGAGGCGGTGGCGGTGATTTCGGTTCTTCCGTTTTTGGAGTTGTGGTTTTTTTCGAAAATGGATTATCTTGCTCGGGCAAGTGAGAGAGCATCTCTGCCGAGGTGTTTTCCATATGTTGATAGAGTTTGGTGTAGTCTTTGCCCAATGTATCGAGCATTTCAGCCGTTTGAGCAAAATGATCTGCGACTTCTTGCCGTTTTTGCTCTAGTTCATATTTGGCCGCGTCTAGGTTTTTTTGAATGACTTTATGTTTTTTATAGTCAGGGGTAGTTAAGCGTGTGATGAGAACCCCAATAACAATGCCGGCTATCAAGCCCACCAGCGCAAAGATCCAAGGCATAATCACTCCTTCTCTTGATGTTGTGCTACATATCTATAAGCGAGTTTGGTTAGACATGTACAAATCACATGGTACTATGTCAGCCCTTTGTAATAAAGCAATATACAGTGGTTGTAGTTTCCACTGCAAATTTATCGTCTGTGAGCATTTTAGCAATGACACCTAAACGTAAATATCAACAAGACATTGAACAACTTGGCTTTAAAGAGGATGAGGCTCAAAGAAGAGCGGTGGAAGCCCTAGATAAGTTGTACATCGACCTTATCGATTATCTCAATGCACCAATAGAAAACAAGGGAAAAGCTTGGCAAAAGTGGTTTAAGAAGACGGATAACTCAGTTCAGACACCTAGAGGTCTGTATTTATGGGGTGGAGTGGGTCGAGGCAAAACCTATTTGATGGATTCGTTTTACGAATCTTTACCGACCAACAATAAAATGCGCATGCATTTCCATCGGTTTATGTTACGAGTTCATGATGAACTGCGCGAGCTTGGCGATATCAGTGATCCTTTGGAATCTGTTGCCGATACGTTTAAAGAAGAAGCCGAAATCATATGTTTTGACGAGTTCTTTGTCTCCGACATCACCGACGCCATGATTCTTGGTACTTTGTTCCAAGCTCTGTTCAAGCGTGGTGTGATTCTCGTCGCCACTTCCAATATTCCTCCTCATGAGCTGTACCGGAACGGGTTGCAAAGAGCTCGATTCTTACCAGCGATAGAGGAAATAGAGAATAATTGCTTGGTACTGAATGTGGACAGTGGTGTTGATTATCGCTTGCGGACGCTCACCAAAGCGGAAATTTATCATTACCCATTAGATCAAGCGGCGATCAATAATCTTGAGCACTGCTTTGATAAGCTGTCTGGCGAAGACAAACATATTGAAAACAGTATTGAAATCAATCGCAGACAGATTGATGTTATTCAGGAAAGCGACGGTATTTTGTATGCATCGTTTGAGCAACTTTGCCAAACGGCGCGCAGCCAAAATGACTATATTGAACTCTCACGCCTTTACCACACCGTGTTGCTTTCGGATGTAAAAGCGATGGGGAGCAGTCTTGAAGACGCTGCGAGGCGATTTATTGCTCTTGTAGACGAGTTTTACGAGCGCAACGTCAAACTGATTATTTCGGCAGAAGTGCCAATGAATGAGCTATATACCAATGGCTTACTCGAGTTTGAGTTTAAGCGTTGTGTGTCTCGTTTGACAGAGATGCAAAGCTGTGAGTATCTAGCTAAAGAGCACTTGTCTTAAGCTTCTTGATAGCTTTACTTTTTATCACTGAAAAAAATCGCCTTTTTGTGTAAAAAAAGGTGATTTTTTCGTCTTACTTCACTATAATCCTGCGACCCACCGTTACTGCAGGCATATTTTCATAGAAATGCCGAGAGTGCCAACCACTCGAAGGGGTGATGAATGGGCTCTTAGACAGTGGGAGCAATGCTCCTTTAAGTTTAAATTTAAATTAACGGGTTATTATTAGCATGAAAACTTTCGTTGCTAAACCAGAAACTGTAAAACGTGACTGGTACGTTGTAGACGCAGAGGGTAAAACTCTTGGTCGTCTAGCAAGTGAAATTGCATCTCGCCTACGTGGCAAACACAAAGCTGAATATACTCCTCACGTTGACACTGGTGATTACATCATCGTAGTAAACGCTGAGAAAGTTACTGTTACTGGTAATAAGGCTAAAGGTAAAGTTTACCACCGTCACACTGAGTTCCCAGGCGGCCTAAAATCAATCACTTTTGAAAAGTTGATCGATCGTAAGCCTGAAATGGCTCTTGAACTAGCGGTTAAAGGTATGCTTCCACGTGGTCCTCTTGGCCGTGCTATGTACCGTAAGCTAAAAGTTTACGCTGGCGCTGAGCACAACCATGTTGCTCAACAACCACAAGTACTAGACATCTAATTGGGGATTTCGAAAATGGCAGAGAATCAATACTACGGCACTGGCCGTCGCAAAAGCTCAGCTGCACGTGTTTTCATTAAACCAGGCAGCGGCAACATTGTAATCAACAAGCGTAGCCTTGATGAGTACTTCGGTCGTCCAACTTCTCGTATGGTTGTTAAGCAACCTCTAGAGCTAGTTGAACTAACTGAAAAATTAGACCTATACGTCACTGTTAAAGGTGGTGGTATTTCTGGTCAAGCTGGTGCTATCCGTCACGGTATCACTCGCGCGCTTATGGAATACGATGAGTCACTACGTCCTACTCTACGTGCAGCTGGTTACGTTACTCGTGACGCTCGTTGCGTTGAACGTAAGAAAGTTGGTCTACGTAAAGCACGTCGTCGTCCACAATTCTCTAAGCGTTAATCTCTCATACTTGTTTGAGATTACGTTTCAGTTTTTTGCTGAATTGTGTATCAAAAGCCTGGTTTTCGACCAGGCTTTTTTGTTTCTTTTTCTTACAAATATTCCCCCAGCATCCAACGCTTAAACCGCCTTTCTTTTCCTTTTATCCCTTTTGTGACCTTGCGTCTGACCTACCTCACAATTGTTACAAAATCGTAGCTTTATCTTGTCAAAAAGTAGGGTTTTAATTATGCTTTCCGACCAAATAGATACAAAATAATTAGTAATTTAGTAGCCATGCTCTTTAATAGGAATTAAAGATTAAATCCAAAGGGAGCAATTTGGAGAGTGTTTGGATGAGCAATGTGCCTTTAAACAACGGACGTAGGCGCTTTTTAACTGCTACAACTGCGGTTGTTGGTGGACTTGGAGCAGTCGCTGTTGCCGTACCTTTTATCAAATCATGGAACCCAAGTGCGAAAGCCAAAGCTGCGGGTGCCCCAGTCGAAGTCGATATCAGTAAGCTAGAAGATGGACAAATGATCCGCGTTGAGTGGCGTGGTAAGCCCGTTTGGGTTGTTCGGCGTTCTGCTTCTGTTGTTGATAATCTACCTAATATTGATAGTCAGTTGAGAGATCCAAAATCTAAGGAGGAACAGCAGCCTGACTATGCCCAGAATGAGTACCGTTCGATAAAACCAGAGTATTTTGTTGCCGTAGGTATCTGCACCCATTTAGGCTGTTCACCCACTTATTTACCTGACAGTTTTAGTGATCAAGTGAAAGGCGTGAAGTCTGGTTTTTTCTGTCCGTGCCATGGTTCAAAATTCGATATGGCTGGGCGTGTTTTTCAGGGAGTACCGGCACCATTAAATTTGGTTGTACCCAAGCATATGTACTTGAGTGAAACCAAGATCATTGTCGGTGTAGATGAAACGGGAGAAGCATGATGCAAGCTCTACTAGACTGGGTGGAAAAACGCCTTCCCGCGATGAATGCGTATAAAAAGCACCTATCCGAATATCCAATGCCGAAGAATTTCAACTTTTGGTATTTATTCGGTTCATTGGCGATGTTGGTGTTGGTCAACCAGATACTAACGGGTATCTGGTTAACGATGAACTATGTACCTTCTGGTGAAGGTGCGTTTGCCTCTGTGGAATACATCATGCGTGATGTAGACTATGGTTGGTTGCTTCGTTATATGCACTCTACTGGCGCTTCTGCGTTCTTTGTTGTCGTATATTTACATATGTTCCGCGGGCTAATTTATGGCTCCTACCAAAAACCCAGAGAGCTTTTATGGCTGTTTGGGATGCTGATATTTTTGGTACTGATGGCAGAAGCCTTTATGGGCTACCTACTACCATGGGGGCAAATGTCCTATTGGGGCGCACAAGTTATCATTTCTTTGTTTGGTGCTATTCCGGTTATCGGTGATGACCTGACGTTATGGATTCGTGGTGACTATGTTATATCCGGCGCTACGTTGAACCGTTTCTTTGCCTTGCATGTGATTGCACTACCCATTGTCTTACTCTTATTGGTTGTATTGCATGTATTGGCGCTTCACGAAGTGGGCTCTAATAACCCTGATGGTATAGATACTAAGCTACCAAAAGGAAGCCAAGGAGATGATCACAAAACCCAGTTTAAATTCCATGAGTATTACTCAAAGAAATACGACATCATTGATTCGATACCTTTCCATCCTTATGGGACGGTGAAGGATTTAGTCGGGGTGGCAGGCTTCCTATTCTTATTCTGTTACGTGCTGTTCTTTAACCCGGAAATGGGGGGCTATTTCCTAGAGCCACCAAACTTTGAGGCTGCTAACCCTCTAAAAACACCTGAGCATATCGCACCCGTTTGGTACTTTACGCCGTTCTACGCCATTTTACGTGCAGTGCCAGATAAGTTACTCGGTGTGATCGCCATGGGCGCGTCCATTGTGGTGTTGTTCTTGTTGCCTTGGTTAGACCGTTGCAAGGTGCGTTCATATCGCTATCGTAGCAAGTTCCATTTACTCAATATCATTCAGTTTACTATTTGTTTCATTGCATTAGGTATATTAGGTGCGTTACCAGCAACGCCAACCTATACGTTGATGGCGCAGATATTTAGCTTAGGATATTTCATGTTCTTCGTATTACTGTATTTCTATAGTAAAAACGAAAACACCAAACCGTTACCAGAGAGGGTGAGGTTCAAATGAGGAAATGGATTTTAGTGATGTTTGTTACCTTGCTGCCTTCAGTCGTACTGGCAGCAGGAGCAAATGTTCCATTAGACAAGGCAAACAATGATTTGTCTGATAAAGCTTCGCTACAAAATGGCGCAAAGCTGTTTATGAACTATTGTTTTGGCTGCCATGCCACTCAATATCAGCGCTATGAAAGAGTTGCCAACGATCTTGGTATACCACTGGACTTGATGAAGGAAAACTTAGTGTTTAACCCAGAGTCCAAAATTGGCTCCTTGATGACCAGCGCGATTCCAGAAAAGTCAGCGGCGAAATGGTTTGGCGCGCCACCACCAGATTTGACTCTGGTGGCACGGGTAAGAGGTGTCGACTGGTTGTACACCTATTTGCGTTCGTTTTATGCTGATCCTAGCCGCCCCTTTGGCGTCAACAATATTGTCTTCCCTAGTGTGGGGATGCCTCATGTACTCGAAGAGTTGCAAGGTATTCCTACCCCAATATATGGCAAAAGAGTGATCAATGGTGAAGAAGTCAATACGGTGGTTGGCATTGAAACCGATGGAACAGGGGAGCTAAACCAAGAGGAATACGACAGTGCAGTACGCGATCTGGTGAATTTCTTGGAGTACTCAGGCGATCCGGTGAAATTAGAACGACATACCATGGGTTGGTGGGTGATGGGCTTCTTAGTTATCTTGACCATTCTTGTGGTGCTACTCAAGAAAGAGTATTGGCGTGATGTTCACTAATTGTGCTATCATACCGTGCTAATATCCAAATTTTATGTTTTCAATGGAGGCTTAGCCTCCATTGATTTTTTATACCTTTTAAGTGCTGGAGGGCTCCATGGCTGTAGCTGCCAATAAACGTTCTGTGATGACTCTATTTTCAAGTACATCTGATATGTATAGCCATCAGGTACGTATTGTTTTGGCCGAGAAAGGCGTAAGTGTTGAAGTTGAACTGGTTGATGAAGCAAATCTTCCAGCAGAACTCATTGAACTTAACCCGTATAAGTCGGTACCAACTTTGGTTGATCGTGAGCTGGCACTGTATGATTCAAAAATCATAATGGAATACTTGGACGAGCGTTTCCCTCACCCGCCACTGATGCCTGTTTACCCAGTGGCACGTGGCAATAGCCGTCTAATGATTTATCGTATTGAGAAAAACTGGTACTCCTTAGCTGATAAAATCGTTAGTGGTAACGCGGAAGAGTCTAACGCAGCACGCAATAAGCTTAGAAATGACTTACTTACTCTTGCTCCTGTGTTTGCTGAATTCGAGTATTTCATGAGTGAAGAATTTAGCTTGATCGACTGTTATTTAGCTCCATTGCTTTGGCGTTTACCTCAACTTGGTATCGAGTTGGTAGGCCCTGGCTCGAAAGAGTTAAAAGTCTACATGAACCGTGTATTTGAACGCGATTCATTCTTAGCATCTCTTACAGAAGCTGAGCGCGAAATGCGCCTAGCCCGATAATGGATAGGTGATGGACGTATCAAACATGACTCCGCGCAGACCTTATATGCTGCGCGCTTTTTATGATTGGCTAGTTGATAATGATTTGACCCCCCATTTGGTGGTAGATGCAACGCTTCCAGGCGTTCGTGTTCCACTAGAATTTGTTCAAGATGGTCAAATTATTCTTAATATTGTTCCAAGAGCGGTAGGTAATTTAGAGCTGGGTAATGAAGCGATTACTTTCAATGCCCGTTTTGGTGGAAGGCCGCATTCTGTCATTGTCCCTCTCTATGCGGTACAAGCTATCTATGCTCGTGAAAATGGCGCTGGGACGATGTTTGAACCTGAAGACGCATATACACAGCAGCTAGAAGAAGATGGCTTTGAGCTGGAAGAGCAGCAAACAACACCTGCTCCATTAAGCGTGGCAAGTCTTGAAGAAGAGACAGAAGCTTCTTCGTCAGACCCAGATGATGAACCACCTAGACCGAAAGGCAAACCGAGCTTGCGAGTGGTAAAATAAATTACTCTTATTGGTTTTAAGAATTAAAAAAGCAGCACATGATGCTGCTTTTTCTTTGCTTGTTAGACACTAACGACTAACTGGTCGCATTTTTATCATTGTATTGGAAAGCTTGGACCACTCTTTTCACTCCGGAAATGTTACGAGCAATCTGTGTCGCAATATCGGCTTGCTTATGATTGACGTAACCTAACAAGAACACTTCACCGTTTTCGGTAATGACTTTGATTTTAAGACCATTTAAGTCATTGCTGGTCAATAATGCAGATTTTACTTTAGTGGTTATCCAGCTATCGTTACTGACACCAGCTAGATCAAGTGGCTGCATTATTTGCACTTCGCTGTGAACGGATTTGACCCCTTTTAGCTTGCGAACTTTAGCTTCGAAATCTTCATTTAACTGTTCGGTATTGGCTTGGCCCATCAACACTACAACGCCATTGTAGCTGCTAGACGCGATTCTTACATTACCAGCATAGGGAGCTTTGTTGTTCATACCCGCAATTTCAAACTCAATGCTTTCGTCTGTCCATATTTGCTGGCTAGAGCGAGGGTCGGTCGCTACTAGTACGCCAGTGGTTGCTGCGCCTGCGACAAGCCCGACACAGCCGGACGTCGACAGCACGACGAGGGTTAATAATATTGCGTATAGGTATTTCATAGCTTTATTCTTCATGTGCAGGGAACAAGACTTGGTCGATCAAATCACAAAGGCAGTGAAGTGTGACCATGTGAACCTCATGTATTCTCGGTATCCTGTGGGAAGGAATACGAATTTCTACGTCGTTTTCTCCTAATAGGCCTGCCATTTCGCCACCGTCTTTTCCGGTCAAGGCAATGATAGTCATATCACGAGTCACGGCTGCTTCCATGGCCTTAATGATATTTTTGCTATTTCCACTGGTAGAAATGGCAAGAAGGATATCTCCCGCTTGTCCGAATGCGCGAACTTGCTTAGAGAATATTTCATCATAGTGATAGTCGTTAGCAACAGCAGTAAGAGTGGTATTGTCAGCCGTCAATGCCATTGCGGGTAGGCTAGGGCGCTCGGTTTCGAACTTATTTAATAAGCAGGAGACAAATTGTTGTGCATTTGATGATGAGCCGCCGTTGCCACAGCAAAGCACTTTGTTGCCATTCAGTAAGCTGGTTACCATGGCTTGTGCTGCATGAGTAATGACGTCTGGGAGGGCTTCTGCAGCCGCAATTTGAATTTGAATACTCTCTTTAAAGCTATCTTTAATGCTATCTAGCATCGTTTATCCTTCGGTTATTGCATTTTTGATCCACTCAATATGATCGCCATTTTGATGAATAGCCACAACATCAAATCGAAAATCCGTCGAGTGGGGGCTTAAATTATGTTTATTCAGCCACAAATTTGCGCTGTTCACCAGCTTTCTCATTTTATTGCGGGTGACACTCTCAGCAGCGTGACCAAATTGCTGTGTTTTTCGATATTTCACTTCAACAAACACAATGATGTCACCTTCGCGCATAATTAAATCTATTTCGCCACACTTCACCGAGAAGTTCTTCTCGATGAAGTGGAGGCCATGTTGCACAAGGTATTTTTGCGCAGTAGCTTCGTATTTAGAACCGATGTTTTTTCGGTTAATCAGCCCCATACACTGCCCAGTCGACTTTTCTTTGCACGACACACTGTTTGTTAATACTTAGTACGCCTGTTTCACCGTCAATACTATAGCCATCAATCACTTTCATTTGTGGCAGCTTCTCCATTAGCTGGTAAGCATCCATCCCAAGTGCTTGTAAGCGCTTTTGTGAGTTAGTAATGGTTGGCCAAATTTTACTCATTTCCTCAGCAATTGCTGGGTTTGGATTCAGTATCATTGGAATATCACTGTAAGAGATACCAGACAGATCTTCGTATTTTGTGTCGCCACTATTGCTGGTTGAAGTAGCAAACAATTTAGGTGGATTGGCATCTGGGTTAACGGCCACTTCAATAAACGGCTTAATCAAAGTTAACTGGCTGCTATTGGCAACAATATACACAGCATCGATATCTCTACGGCTGCGTGGTTGGGACTGCAGCGGGATACCCATTAATCTATCCATTTGTGCAATACGCTGTTGGCTAGACTGCAAACCAAACACATTATTGATGTTTCGTTGTAGCTCACGCTTATCACCGAATAAGCTCACGGCGACTTTATCTGTGCTGTATTTTTGCCATTCATTTTCAAATGCTTGTACCACTCGATCACCGAAACTGCCTTTTGGCGCAAGTATCAGAGGGTATTTATAGCCCAGCTCAAATAGGTGTTTTGCACCTTGAGCCACCTCTTGCTCGGGTGAAAGGGCAACGTAGCAAGTATCGATGCCTGGATCAATCGACTCAGGAATGTTCAAAGCGAGTGTCGGTATCGGTGTTGGTAGCTGTTCTTGCAGTTGCTGAAGCTTCTGGACATTACTCTTTAGCAGTGGACCGACGATAAAATCAATCTTCTTGTTTTTCAGCGTATCTTCAATCGCTTGGCCATTGTCGCTGTTGGTGTCCACAATGGTTAAGGTTGCGTTGGGGTTACGGTCTTTGTCATTAAGCATCTCTAAAATGAAACCGTCTCTTATTAACTGGGCTTGTTTAGAAAACTTACCTGTCAAAGGTAGCAACAAGGCAGTATGGACAGGTTTAACAAACTTCAGCGATAAAATGTCTTGAATGTCTTTTGGCGTGTACTTAGCCGCTGGGTGGTGACTGTTTTCCTCTAACCAATGTTTCAAGGTATTTTGTAACTGAGGGATGTTGTTGGCGAGCGTTTTCATGTAGACCGCGAGTTGTAGCCAACCATCTAAGACATCTTCATTCGGTTTTGCACTCAGTTTAGTGATTTCTTGCGGAGAATATTGATTTAAGTTGTGCCATACCTCTTGCGCGATCTTTGGTTGATCGGACTCTGGTAAGTAATCAGACAATAAGATCAACTCGCGGCTGGCTTGAAAATAGTTATTGAGGCCGGTAAATGCTTTAGCGCGATACTCGTGGTATTCTTTCCACTGCACGTCATCCAGTTTCCACCATAGCTCAAAGTTAAGTTTGTCGAGTGCTTGCTGATATTGCTGATCATGAATCAGTTGATTGGCTAGGGTCAAATCAATTTCTGCTTGCTGACGCTGGTCGAGTTTTTGCTTAGAAAGTCGGCCTAGTAACAGTTTGGTTTGATCTTTATTATCGGCTTTAATGGATGCCTTCAGCGCCATGATTAACCAATCATTTTGCAGTGTACCAACGCTTGCATCGGCCCGCATAATATAGGTCTGAGCAGATTCAGTAGCAGGGGGAGTGATATCGATGTCACCTTTGCCTGTTGGCACGGAAGAGCAGGCTGCCAAGGTCATTGTTATTACAACTGGAGTTAATAAGCGTGTTACACTAATTTTCTTATGGTTCTTTATAGCCATGAGTTTTTATGAGGTTCCATATTAAAGTGTTTCTATATTAATCGTTGAAGTGATAGTTAACAAATGACAGATAGCAAAACCTTATCGGCTAACATCCCAACTCTATACATTGTCCCGACTCCTATTGGTAATTTGAGTGATATCACCCAAAGGGCGATAGAAGTATTGACGGAGGTCGATCTGATTGCAGCAGAGGATACTCGACATACCGGGAAATTATTATCTTACTTCAATATCCATACTAAAACTTTTGCGTTACATGATCATAATGAACAGCAAAAAGCGCAGGTTTTAGTCGAAAAAATTCTACAAGGACATTCCATAGCACTGGTTTCAGATGCAGGCACTCCTCTGATTAGCGATCCAGGTTACCACCTAGTCCATCAGTGTCGTCAAGCCGGTGTCAGAGTTGTCCCTCTGCCAGGTGCTTGTGCTGTGATTACTGCCCTGAGCGCTTCTGGTTTGCCTTCAGATAGATTTTGCTTTGAAGGTTTTCTGCCTGCAAAGTCCAAAGCACGAGTAGACAAGCTGAATTCGATTGCAAAACATTCACATACGTCGATATTTTACGAATCAACTCATCGAATTCTAGATTCTTTGCAGGATATGTTACACGTCTTAGGTTCTGAAAGAGAAGTAGTGTTAGCACGTGAGCTCACCAAGACGTTTGAAACCATACAAGGCTTGCCGTTAGGTGAGCTGATCGAGTGGGTAAAACTAGACCAGAATCGCACCAAAGGTGAGATGGTGGTGCTGGTTCATGGCTACCGCGAGACATCGCAAAATGAAATCCCCGCCGAAGCGATACGCTTACTGACGTTACTGGCAAAGGAGCTTCCTCTTAAAAAAGCGGCAGCCATCACCGCAGAGATGCACAATCTGAAGAAAAATGCCTTGTATAAATGGGGATTGGAAAGTCTTTAGCCTTCCATCTTGAAGTAACTTGGGTATAGCTATGGACAGTCGATTCGATTATCTATACAATCCGCCCCCGGAGTTGACTGGGTAGTCGCTGCTTCATTGAGGTCCTTCGGGAAACTGATGAAGGGGAGGAAAGTCCGGGCTCCATAGAGCAGGGTGCCAGGTAACGCCTGGGGGGCGCGAGCCCACGACAAGTGCAGCAGAGAGAAAACCGCCGATGGCCCAATAGGGCACAGGTAAGGGTGAAAGGGTGCGGTAAGAGCGCACCGTGCGTCTGGTAACAGTTCGTAGCAAGGTAAACTCCACCCGGAGCAAGACCAAATAGGCTTCCATATTGCGTTGCTCGCGTAAGGAGGCGGGTAGGTTGCTCGAGCCAGTGAGTGATTGCTGGCCTAGACGAATGGCTACTACCGCGAAAGCGGCACAGAACCCGGCTTATGTGTCAACTCCTCCCATTTTATAGGCCCATCATAACAACAAGTTATGATGGGTTTTTTACTTGCAACTGACGAAAACTAATTTCTAAATAATAGAATTAGCTCAATATCATGAGGTGTTCGCAGCTTCCCTCAATGTTATAGTTCACAGTTACTGATTGCTGTATTCAATGACGACTAAACCGCCTAACGAGATGACCATGACCGAACCATTCCAACATGTATCTGTATTGTTAAACGAATCGATAGATGGTTTAGCGATTAAACCTGATGGTATCTATATTGACGGTACGTTCGGTCGAGGTGGCCATAGCCGCACAATCCTAACCAAATTAAATGAAAATGGTCGTCTGTACAGTATCGATAGAGATCCTCAAGCCATTGCTGAAGCCAATACTATAGAGGACCCAAGATTCACCATTATTCATGGCCCCTTCTCCCATATTGCTCAGTATGCGAAAGAGTACGACTTAGTAGGCAAAGTAGATGGCGTCTTATTCGATTTAGGCGTGTCTTCTCCCCAGTTAGACGATGCGGAACGTGGTTTCAGCTTTATGAAAGACGGCCCATTGGATATGAGAATGGATCCGACAAGCGGCATACCTGTGTCTGAATGGTTAGCTCAGGCCGATTTGGATGATATTACTTGGGTGATCCGTGAGTTTGGCGAAGACAAGCATGCGCGACGAATTGCAAAAGCCATTGTCGCATTTCGAGAAGACGAAGAACAGCAGCCATTGACACGCACCACTCAGTTGGCCAAATTAATATCTGATGCAGCGCCGAAAAGCTTCAAAGAAAAGAAACACCCGGCCACTCGAACCTTTCAAGCCTTACGCATGTATATCAACAGTGAGTTGGAAGAAATCGATACTGCACTTAAAGGTGCTGCTAGTATTTTGGCTCCGCAAGGTCGTCTATCAGTGATCAGTTTTCATTCACTGGAAGATAGAATGGTTAAGCGGTTTATACGTAAGGAAAGCCAAGGCCCGCAAGTGCCGCATGGCTTGCCATTAACGGATAAGGAAATTCAAGCTTTGGGCTCTGCTGATTTAAAAGCCATTGGGAAGGCAATTAAGCCATCTAAACAAGAAATAGAAGCGAATGTACGCTCGCGTAGTTCCGTATTACGAGTCGCCGAGAAACTGTAATTCATTATGGACCAGTCCTCGCCCAACCTCGCCAAATTGATTGCTAAAGATTTAGTAACGGTCGGGCGTTTGCCTCTCATCTTAATGTTGCTGGTATTAGGTTCGGCGCTAGGTGTGGTGTATACGACACACAATACTCGTATCGCCGTTGCTCAGAAAGACAAGACTCTGGTTACTCGGGAAAAACTCGATGATGAGTGGCGTAACTTACTCATCGAGGAGACTTCGCTGGCCGATAGCAGCCGAGTGGAAACCATAGCGAAAAACGACCTTAACATGGAGCGTCCTGATTCAAGCAAGGAAGTCACCTTTTCAGCACAATGAAACCAAAACAGCCTAAGCCAAATTCAAAGCCAGATATCGCCGACGAAAAAAATGCCCCTTTGCTGATTCGTTGGCGCTTTTATCTGGTCATTTTCTTTGTTTTTGTCGCCTTTGCCGCTCTTGTCAGTCGTATTGCCTATATACAGGTTGTTGAGCCTGGCAACCTTATCCATCAAGGTGATATCCGTTCTATTCGAGCAAAAGTCTTGCATTCAGCTCGCGGTATTATCTATGACCGTAATGGTGAACCTCTTGCCGTCAGTGTTCCTGTTGATGCCGTTTGGGCAGACCCTGCCACCATTATTAAAGATGGCGATCTGAAAGATCTCAACCGTTGGTATGCCCTTGCTGACGTTTTGGACCTCGATAGACACGAGCTAGTCAATAAAATAAAAAGTAATGCCAAGCGCAGGTTTATCTACATCCAGAGACAAGTTAGCCCTGCGATGGCTAACTATGTACGCGAGCTTAAGATAAAAGGGATTGGGCTAAAACATGAATCTCGCCGTTATTATCCGGCAGGTGAAGTGAGTGCTCATGTCGTCGGGGTGACCGGGATTGATGGACATGGTTTGGAAGGCGTTGAGCGCAGTTATGATGACTGGTTAACTGGCGAAGCGGGAAAACGCGTCATTCGTAAAGATCGCTACGGACGAGTAGTAGAAAACATCTCTTTGGAAAAACGCCAAGAAGGAAAACCGCTCACTTTGACGATCGATCAAAGGATTCAAGCGATTGCTTATCGAGCCATCAAACAAGTGGTGGCCGATTATCGCGCGACCTCGGCATCCGCAGTCCTGATTGATGTCAAAACTGGCGCGATACTGGCGATGGTCAATGCGCCATCCTACAACCCGAATAATCGTGCCGATCTGAAGAGCTTTAATATGCGCAACCGTGTCATTACTGATGCATTTGAGCCCGGCTCGACGGTCAAGCCCTTTGTTATTTTAGCGGCGCTCGACAGTGGTGTCGCCAATCCTGACACCGTGATTGACACAGGAAATGGCGTCATGCGTGTGGGCGGCAGTTTGGTCACCGACACGGAAAAAGTCGGTAAAGCCGACCTGACCACGATACTACAAAAATCCAGTAACGTCGGTGTAGCAACGCTTGCACTACGAATGCCGATTGAAACGCTTTTGCATATGTATAGTGTGGCTGGATTTGGCCAGCTTTCTGGATTGAATCTTGTTGGAGAAACGACGGGTATCTTTCCTAATCGTCGCCGCTGGTCGAAAATTGAAATCGCTACTTTAGCGTTTGGCTATGGATTAAGTATTACCCCTCTCCAGCTCGCCCACGCTTATGCCACCTTAGGCAATTATGGCGACTATTTACCTCTACATATTGTAAAGACCGACCACCCAGTCAAAGGTCGCCAAGTTTTTGGCCATGAAAACGTAAAACGTGTTTTAAAAATGCTGGAAGCGGTGACCGAACCAGGAGGCTCGGCTGTGAAAGCGGCGGTGCCTGGATACCAAGTCGGGGCAAAAACAGGCACCTCCCGAAAAGCGGAGAATGGTGAATATAGCGATGAATATTTTGCTTATACCGCAGGGATTGCACCTATTAGCAATCCAAGGCTGGCACTTGCTGTGATGGTGAATGAACCACAAGGGGATAACTATTACGGAGGGACAGTCGCCAGTCCAGTATTTGCCAAAATCATGAAGGGCGCGTTGCAAATACTCAATATCCCACCCGATGCGAAGAAAAAGACAAAAGAGTAGGTAAGTAGATTATGACTCAACCATTCACTTTATCTTGGTTACTTTCCCCTTGGCTGGATCTCAGCCAAGTCGCTTTCTCTCAATTAGAAGTGAGTGAGCTTGAGCTTGATAGCCGAAAAATATCGTCAGGAATGACGTTTGTCGCAATCAATGGGCATGAAGTCGATGGGCGAAATTTTATTGATGCTGCCATTAGCAATGGTGCCAATTGTGTTATTGCACAGGCATGCAAGCAGCATGTACATGCTTCGATTGAAATCAAAAATCAGGTCCCTGTTGTTTATATGGATGAGTTGTCAACGCACTTATCCGCCTTGGCCGCTCGCCTGTACCCACGCCAGCAGTCTCGATTGATTGGTGTAACAGGTACCAATGGAAAAACGACCATAAGCCAATTAATTGCCCAATGGTTAGAACTGACAGGTGTGAAAGCGGCAGTAATGGGCACCACAGGTAATGGTTTTTTATCCAACCTAACGCCTGCATTAAATACAACGGGAAGTGCGATTGAGATTCAGAAAACTTTGCACCAGCTTGAGTTAGAGGGCGCGCAGGTGACGGCGCTTGAAGTGTCTTCTCACGGACTGGTGCAAAATAGAGTCAAAGCGACATCCTTTGATGTGGGTGTGTTTTCTAATCTCAGCCGTGACCATCTCGATTACCATCATACGATGGAAGAGTATGCTGATGCGAAGTTGATGCTATTCACTCAGCATGACACGAAAAAGCCAGTGATTAATATTGATGACGAGGTAGGCAAGCGCTGGATGACTCAGTTACCCGATGCCTTGGCGGTGTCGTTGCAAGCTCCACTTGAATCATATAGCCGCGTATTGTGGGCCAAGGCCGTCAGCTACTCTGAGCAAGGTATTGAAATCCAGTTTGACGGCGCATATGGTAGCGGCACACTCAATGTGCCTCTTATAGGTCAGTTTAATGCCTCGAATGTGCTACTTGCATTTGGCGCTTTACTTGAGCTCGGTATAGATAAAGCCCTTCTAGTACAACACGCTAATACTATAAAGCCAGTGATAGGTCGTATGGAGCTTTTTCAATCTGACAACCAAGCCAAAGTCGTGGTCGATTATGCGCATACGCCTGATGCGTTAGAAAAGGCTTTGCAAGCATTAAAAGTACATTGCAATGGCAAGCTCTGGGCTATTTTTGGTTGTGGTGGTGATCGTGATGTGGGTAAACGGCCCATGATGGGAGAGATCGCAGAACGTCTTGCTGATCACGTCATAGTGACGGATGACAACCCACGTAGTGAGGGCCCAGACATAATAGTGACAGATATTTTGCGTGGTACTAATACACCGAATAAGGTTTTAGTAGAACATGATCGATTCAAAGCGTTAGCACACGCACTCAACGCAGCAAGCCCTGAAGATATCATTCTTCTTGCAGGGAAAGGGCACGAGGACTATCAGGTGATGGAAAACGAAACGGTTCATTATTCTGATCGAGAGTCTGCCAACACATTATTAGGGCTCAACTCATGATTAAAGTTTCTCTTCAGGCACTCGCTCAAATACTCGATGCCAAGCTCGTTGGACACAATACTGAGGTTGAGTCTATTTCAACCGATACCCGGAAAATTGCTTCAGGTGCACTATTTGTTGCCCTGGTTGGTGAGCGTTTTGATGCCCATCAGTTTGTTGAAAATGCTGTTAGTTCTGGAGCTTGTGCGGTATTGGTTTCTTCTCAGCAGGATATATCCGTACCGCAACTGGTGGTAGAAGATACCAAGATAGCGCTTGGCAAAATGGCTAAATGGGTTCATCAAGAGTGCCAGACTAAGACAGCGGCGATCACGGGGAGCTGCGGAAAAACCACCGTTAAAGAGATGCTCAGCAGTATTTTGGCCCAGATTGGTCAAGTCATGTACACCGATGGCAACTTTAATAATGAAGTGGGCGTGCCGTTAACGTTATTGCGCTCAACTCCCGAAGATCAGTTCGCTGTGGTTGAATTAGGCGCTAATCACATTGGCGAAATTGCCTATACCACAGAGTTGGTTAAGCCTGACGTAGCTTTGGTCAATAATGTCGCAGAAGCTCACTTAGAAGGGTTTGGCTCTTTAGAAGGGGTAAAAAAGGCCAAAGGTGAGATTTATCAAGGGCTATCAGAAGGCAGTAGCGCCATTATTAACTTAGATAGTCAAGGCGAATCGCTGTGGGAAGATGTGCTTAGCGATAAAAACGTGCTCACCTTTTCCGCCACCAACCAACAAGCAGACTTTTATCCATCATCAGTCCGTATGAATGAGAAAGGCGAAGCCGATTTTGTTCTGCATACACCAAAAGGCTCGACGCCAGTGCAACTTGGGATTGTCGGTGACCATAACGTGAGCAATGCGCTCGCCGCGTCGGCCCTAGCTTTGGAAATGGGGGCAACGCTCAAAGATATACAAACCGGCCTTGCGCATTTATCTAATGTAAAAGGGCGCGTAGAGGTGATTAACTTAACTGAGTCTATCACTCTTATTGATGATAGCTACAATGCCAGCGTTCCCGCAATGAAAGCCGCCATCGACCTTTTGCATTGTTATCAAGGAAAAAAGTGGCTTATTCTTGGCTATATGGCGGAGTTGGGCCATGAAAGTGAAGCATTGCACAGAGAAGTGGCAGAACATGCGGCTCAATATTCGTTTGATCATGTCTTAACCTTTGGTGATCCGGCACAAGTAATTAGCCAAGTCTGTCACGGAAATCACTTTGCTAGTCATAACGAATTGATATCTTACATAAACCATCATCTATTATTAGAAGAAAATTACTCACATACCCTATTAGTCAAAGGGGCAAATAGCGCTCGCATGTTCGAAGTTGCTGCGTCTTTGAAGGAGACCTATTCATGATTATTTGGCTCGCACACTTGTTACAGCCATACTTTTCCTTTTTTCGGCTGTTCGAATATCTATCTTTTAGAGCCATCGTTAGTATTTTAACCGCATTAGCCTTGTCGCTTTGGATGGGGCCAATCATGATCAAGCGTTTGCAAAAATTGCAAATTGGTCAAGTTGTCCGCCATGATGGACCAGAGTCTCATTTTAGTAAGCGAGGCACGCCGACAATGGGTGGCATCATGATTTTGGCATCTATCGTGATTACCGTTTTATTATGGACGGACTTGAGTAACCCCTACGTCTGGGCTGTGTTGTCGGTGCTAGTCGGCTATGGCATTATCGGCTTTGTTGATGACTATAGAAAAGTCGTGCGTAAAAATACCGATGGTTTGATCGCCAGATGGAAGTATTTTTGGCAGTCGGCCATTGCCTTAGTTGTGGCCTTCGCTCTGTATGCTCATGGTAAAGACACGGCAGCCACCCAATTAGTGGTGCCCTTTTTCAAAGACGTGATGCCGCAATTAGGCTTTCTGTATATCATTCTTACCTATTTCGTAATCGTGGGTACCAGTAATGCCGTGAACTTAACCGATGGTTTAGACGGACTGGCGATTATGCCAACCGTTTTGGTCTCTGCGGGAATGGCTGCTATCGCTTGGGCTACGGGTAATTTCAACTTTGCCAACTACCTTCATATTCCTTATATCCCAGAAACCTCTGAGCTTGTGGTGGTTTGTACTGCTATGGTCGGAGCAGGCTTGGGCTTTTTATGGTTCAACACCTACCCAGCACAAGTATTTATGGGAGATGTTGGCTCACTTGCTTTGGGCGGCGCGTTAGGTACTATCGCGGTATTAGTGAGACAAGAATTTGTGTTAGTGATTATGGGCGGTGTGTTTGTTATGGAAACCGTATCGGTCATTTTACAAGTTGGCTCCTATAAATTGCGTGGCCAAAGAATCTTTCGTATGGCTCCCATACATCACCACTACGAGTTAAAAGGTTGGCCTGAGCCAAGAGTGATTGTACGCTTTTGGATAATTTCTATTGTTTTGGTTTTGATTGGTTTAGCAACCTTGAAAGTGCGATAGTCGAGTAGGAAAGTGGTGGATAAACAAGCAACAGATTTTTGGGCCGATATTGAGAATGTCTTGGTTGTCGGCCTTGGCGTTACTGGTCTTTCGGTAGTGAGCTTTCTTGATAATTTGCCAAGAGAGCTGTGTATTCGCGTAATAGATACAAGAGACAACCCACCAGGTAAAGAGCAGCTAGCCGACCACATTCAGCTTCACTCAGGTGGCTGGCAGTCAGATTGGCTAGCTCAAGCTGATTTGATAGTACTGAGCCCTGGTATTGCGCTTGCAACTCCGGAAATTCAACAAGCGATCTCGCAAGGCTGCCGAGTGGTGGGAGACATTGAGTTGTTTGCCTGGTACGTTGATAAACCTGTTATTGCTATCACAGGATCAAATGGTAAAAGCACGGTGACTGATCTGACGGGAGTAATGGCAAAAGCTTGCGGTATTCATGTTGGAGTTGGTGGCAATATCGGTGTGCCTGCACTTGATCTGCTAGGTCATGATCACGAATTGTATGTATTAGAGCTTTCCAGCTTTCAATTAGAAACCACCAACAGCTTAGCTACGATTGCCTCTGTGTTTTTAAACCTTTCAGAAGATCATATGGATCGCTATGAGTCGATGGAAGAATATCGTCAGGCTAAGCTGAAAATCTTTGATCATGCCCAATTCTCCATCGTTAATCATGCAGATCGCGCCACTTATCCAGATGGCGTTTCGGAAAACCAGCTTATTACATTTGGTCTAGACGAAAATAGTCAATATGGCTTAAGTAGCTATAAAAACGAAGAGTATTTAACGTCCAATGGAGATAGAGTGCTTGCGACGAAAGACTTGTCTTTAGTTGGTAGGCACAATGTCGCGAATGCATTAGTAGCCATTGCGTTACTTGATAGTGCCAAGATTGATTATGTTGCAGGGCTTGAGGCGTTGAAGTCTTACACTGGGCTAACCCATCGTTGCCAGGTGGTGGTAGATAACAATAACATCAAGTGGATAAACGATTCTAAAGCAACCAATGTCGCCAGTACTCTTGCTGCTTTATCGGGGCTGAGCTGCCAAGGTAAGCTTTATCTTTTGCTTGGCGGTGAAGGCAAAGGTGCTGACTTTACTGACTTGAAAGAGCCTTTATCGGCTATCAATGTCGAACTATGTTGTTTTGGTAAAGACGCTGCGCAGTTTCTGTCTCTCCATCATTCGGCAAAACAATATGACACAATGCACGATGTCATCGAATCAATCGCTCCATTATTACAGCCACATGATATGGTGATGCTTTCGCCAGCATGTGCGAGTTTTGACCAGTATAAAAATTTTATGGCGCGAGGAGAAGCGTTCACTGAGCTTGCTCATCAATACGCTGATTAGGGTTGTCGCAGTTATGCAAATGAAGGGTTCCATAGCAAGCATGAGACAGTGGCTGGTAAAACCATCCGCTGAAGCTCTGTTTGACAGACAGCTGGTTTGGATCGCTTTGAGCCTGATGGTCTTTGGCCTGATAATGGTCACTTCCGCCTCGTTTCCAGTGAGCACTAGATTAACTGGTCAACCTTTCTATTTTATGACAAGGCACGCCTTATTTTTGCTCCTTTCCATCGGTGTCTCTTCGGTCGTACTACAAATCCCAACAGAAAAGTGGTTGAAATACAGTTCTTGGCTGCTCGGGATCTCTTTTGTCATGCTGATTATCGTTCTTATCGGAGGACGTTCAGTTAATGGTGCTTCTCGTTGGATCCCTCTGGGCTTTTTCAACTTACAGCCCGCAGAAGTCTCTAAATTGGCTCTGTTTGTTTTTATGGCAGGATATTTGGTTCGAAAGCAAACTGAAGTGAGAGCGACGTTTTTTGGCGGTTTTATGAAGCCAATAATGGTGTTCGGTGCTTTGGCTGTGTTGCTATTGGGCCAGCCAGATTTAGGTACGGTCATCGTCATGTTGGTCACTTTATTTGGCATGCTGTTTATTGCTGGGGCGAAACTATCTCAGTTTGTCGCCTTGATGATGGCAGGTATTGCTGCTGTGATTGGCCTTATATTGGCTGAACCCTATCGTGTGAGGCGGGTCACTTCATTTCTGGACCCGTGGCAAGACCCTTTTGGCAGTGGATATCAATTGACTCAATCTCTTATCGCGTTTGGCCGTGGTGGTTGGTTTGGTCAAGGGTTAGGGAATTCGATTCAGAAACTGGAATACCTTCCTGAAGCCCATACCGATTTTGTGTTTGCTGTGATTGCTGAAGAGCTTGGAATTGTCGGGGTGGTGTTGGTATTGATGCTGATATTTAGTCTGGTTTTTAAGGCGATCATGATCGGTAAAAGAGCGTTTGAGCAAGAACAAAATTTTGGTGGCTATCTGGCCATAGGTATTGGCATTTGGTTTGCCTTCCAGACTCTGGTTAACGTTGGAGCGGCTGCTGGTATTATGCCAACCAAAGGTCTTACGTTACCTTTGATTAGTTATGGTGGTTCGAGTCTAGTTGTGATGTCTATCGCAGTGTCTCTATTGTTGCGAATCGACTACGAATGCCGTTTGAAGAAAAGAAATCAAGATTTAGTGGAACAAAGCACTGATGACAACGAATAAACGATTAATGATTATGGCTGGCGGTACTGGAGGCCATATTTTTCCCGGGTTGGCGGTTGCTAAAAAATTGCAGCAGCAAGGCTGGGACATTCGATGGCTAGGAACGGCCGATAGAATGGAAGCGGACTTAGTCCCGAAACACGGTATAGATATTGATTTTATTCGGGTAAAAGGCTTGCGAGGTAAGGGTATTTTGCGTCTGATAGCCGCTCCTTTCCAAATTGCTAAAGCGATATTACAAGCTCGCCGTCATATGAAAAAGTGGCAGCCGAATGCAGTCCTCGGTATGGGGGGCTATGTCAGTGGGCCTGGTGGTGTTGCCGCTCGGATGCTTGGTATTCCCATTATATTGCATGAACAAAATGCCGTTGCGGGATTAACCAATCGTTGGTTGTCAAAAATCGCAAGTAAAGTGTTTCAAGCCTTTCCTGGCGCGTTTCCATTTGCAGAAGTGGTTGGTAATCCGGTTAGACAGGATGTGGTCGCGTTACCCGCTCCCGGCGATCGCATGCATGATAGACAAGGGCCTATCCGCATATTGGTTATGGGTGGCAGCCAAGGGGCGCAGATCTTAAATCGCACTCTACCTGTTGTGATGGCAAGGCTGGGTCAAGACTTTGAAGTGCTGCATCAAGCGGGCAAAGGCAACAAATGTAGCGTGATCGATAGCTATAAAAAGAATAACGTGCAGAATGCCTCTGTGGTGGAGTTTATCAATGATGTTGCCGAATCTTATGCATGGGCAGATTTGTTGATATGTCGATCTGGAGCGTTAACGGTCTCTGAGGTATCAGCGGCAGGTGTTGGTGCGATTTTTGTTCCTTTTATGCATAAAGATCGTCAGCAAGCGCTTAATGCTGATCAATTGCTGCAATGTGCGGCAGCCAAGATGATAGAACAGCCAGAGCTAAACGTTGAAAAACTGACACAAGAAATTAAAAACCTTGATCGTGAAAGCCTGTTAGAAATGGCAAACAAAGCACGCACAATGGCCAAGGTGAATGCGGATAGTGTGGTGGCTGACGCCATCATTGCAACGGCAAATTAACGAGATACACAGAATGACGGTTAAACACACTCAAAATTTGGCTCGAATCAGAGCCGTTGTTCCTGAAATGCGTCGAGTGAAGCGTATTCACTTTATCGGAATTGGTGGCGCTGGCATGAGCGGAATTGCAGAAGTGCTACTAAATGAAGGCTACGAGATCACAGGCTCAGACATTGCCCATAATGTAGTGACCGAGCGTTTGGAAAGTAAAGGGGCAACAGTATACATCGGCCACCAACAATCAAACGTAGAGAAAGCCAGTGTTGTCGTAGTTTCAACCGCAATCAATGAAGAAAACCCTGAGATTTTAGCAGCAAGAGAGCGCCGCATTCCAGTGGTGAGGCGTGCCGAGATGCTAGCAGAACTGATGCGATTTCGTCATGGTATTGCCGTTGCTGGAACACATGGAAAAACTACCACCACGGCATTGGTGACTCAGATATACTCCGAAGCAAACCTTGACCCAACCTTCGTCAATGGTGGTTTGGTGAAAAGTGCAGGGACGAATGCTAGATTGGGTTCAAGCCGTATTTTAATTGCTGAGGCGGATGAAAGTGATGCCTCGTTTCTTCACCTACAACCTATGGTGAGCATTGTTACCAATATCGAAGCTGATCATATGGATACCTATGGCGGTGATTTCGATACTTTGAAACAAACCTTCATCGATTTTCTGCATAACTTACCTTTTTATGGTCAGGCGATACTGTGTATTGATGATCCTGTTGTGCGTGAGCTGATTCCTAACATTAGTCGTCAAGTTATCACTTACGGTTTTTCTCAAGAAGCGGATGTGAGAGTCGAAAACTATCGCCAGGAGCGCCAGCAAGGGAAATTTACTGTGGTAAGAAAAGGAAAAGAGAGCCTTCCTATCACCTTAAATATACCAGGTAGACATAACGCCTTGAATGCGGCGGCCGCGATTGCTGTGGCAACAGAAGATGATATTGCCGATGATGCGATATTAAGGGCGATGGAAAATACCCAAGGCACGGGCAGACGCTTTGAGCACCTTGGTGAGTTTGATACTGGTAATGGTAAAGCGATGTTAGTTGATGATTATGGGCATCATCCAACAGAGGTCGACGTTACCATAAAAGCCGCTCGGGACGGGTGGAATGATAAACGCTTGGTGATGATTTTTCAGCCACATCGATATAGCCGCACGCGAGACCTATACGATGATTTTGCCAATGTGTTAGATCAAGTCGATGTATTGATTATGTTGGACGTATACGCTGCTGGAGAAAAGCCAATTTCAGGTGCTGATGGACGTGCATTGTGCAGGACTATTCGCGCACGAGGTAAGCTAGATCCAATTTTTGTCCCTGATAGCGAGACGTTGCCCTCTGTTTTGGCTAATGTTTTACAAGATGGTGATTTAGTTTTAACTCAAGGTGCTGGTGATGTTGGCAAAGTAGCAAAGCATTTACAGTCTCTAGAGTTAAATGTCAGTAAGATGCAGAATGCATATAAAGTGAATTAATGCTGTGACTCAGGTAGACAATTAGTGAATTTGGCGTGATGATTTGACGTTTTCACTGTTTGATAACTGTGACTTCCCCAGTATAATTCGAAAGTTAGAGTATTATATCTTTTTATATGTCGAACGGTGCGAAAAAGATATTTTCTTGGTTTGTTCAGGGACAACGGATTTTGGATGAAAGAGCTCTAGATAAAAGCCCACGAGTATCAAAACATCCATTTTTGAAAGCGCATGCTACTGGTATTGGTTTTTTGTTGGTAGTGTTGCTGCTTGTTGGTGTTCTTCTATACATGACCATATCTTGGATGTGGGACGATCAGCGATTGCCTTTGTCTAAGATGGTTGTTCAAGGAGATCTTCACCATGTGACGGCCAAAGACGTGCAACGTTCGTTAGCGAACCTGGGACACCTTGGCACATTTATGTCCCAAGATGTGGATACTCTGCAAAAAGCCGTGCTGACAATACCTTGGGTTGCTCATGCTTCAATACGAAAACAGTGGCCAGATACGATAAATGTTTTTCTGACGGAATATCATGCAGAAGCCATTTGGAATGGCAACGAGCTACTGAACAACCAAGGTAAAGTATTTAATGGAGATATAGGCCAACTGCAAGGCAGTCGAGTCAAGCTATATGGGCCCAAAGGGACCAGTGTTCAAGTCTTGGACTTGTGGAAAGAAATTAATCCAAAGTTTCATCGATTGGGGCTGAACATAAGTTCATTGGTGTTGAACCAGCGCGGGGCTTGGCAGATCATTCTTGGTAATGGCGTGCGGTTGGAACTAGGAAAGGATGCATTACACGAAAGAATTGCTCGATTCCTCTCTCTATATAAGCAATTAGGAACAAAAGCGGATAAGGTCAGTTACGTCGATCTCAGGTATGATACAGGAGCCGCCGTGGGGTGGCTTCCAAATGAAGAATCAAAGCAAGAGAGTAAAAATGACTAGAACCTCTGACGACAACTTAATTGTTGGTCTAGATATCGGGACTGCAACCGTATCAGCTTTGGTCGGTGAACTTTTACCAGATGGTCAAATCAATATTATAGGTGCAGGAACTAGCCCTTCTAGAGGCATGGATAAAGGCGGAGTTAACGATTTAGAATCGGTCGTTAAATCTGTGCAAAGAGCTATCGATCAAGCAGAGCTCATGGCAGAATGCCAAATAAGTAGCGTATTTATTTCCCTTTCTGGTCGACATATCGCAAGTCGAATCGAAAAAGGTATGGGCACCATCTCTGATGAAGAGGTGTCCCAAGAGGACATGGACAGAGCCATTCACACTGCTAAATCTATAAAGATAGGTGATGAGCAAAGGATTTTACATGTTATTCCTCAAGAATTTACAATCGACTACCAAGAAGGAATAAAAAATCCTCTTGGATTATCTGGTGTGCGCATGGAAGTTAGCGTACATCTGATTTCTTGCCATAATGATATGGCAAGGAATATTATCAAAGCGGTGGAGCGCTGCGGGCTCAAAGTGGAACAAATTGTTTATTCTGGGCTAGCAGCAAGTAATGCGGTGATCACTGAAGATGAGCGAGAGCTGGGCGTTTGCGTAGTTGATATCGGTGCAGGAACCATGGATGTTTCCATCTGGACCGGGGGGGCACTTCGTCATACCGAAGTCTTCTCTTATGCTGGCAATGCTGTTACCAGTGATATTGCGTTTGCCTTCGGTACACCAGTCAGTGATGCTGAAGAAATAAAAGTTAAGTATGGATGCGCACTCAGTGAATTGGTCAGTAAAGATGATGCAGTTAACGTTCCTAGCGTTGGCGGGCGTCCATCACGCAGTTTACAACGACAAACCCTGTCAGAAGTCATTGAACCTCGCTACACTGAACTTATGGGGCTGGTCAATCAAACGATTGATACAGTTCAAGACAAGTTGAGAGAAGAAGGTATCAAGCATCATTTGGCCGCTGGTGTTGTGCTCACAGGCGGTGCAGCTCAGATAGAAGGTTTGATCGAGTGTGCGGAAAGAGTATTTCGCAATCAAGTAAGAGTGGGGAAACCACTGGAAGTCAGTGGACTCACAGATTACGTAAAAGAGCCGTATCATTCTACGGCGGTTGGTTTACTTCATTATGCAAAAGATGGCCAAGTTATTGACGATTCCGAATACAGGGAGCCGAAAAGGCAACCTGTGTCGAGTATGTTTGGCCGATTGCGTAATTGGATACAAAAAGAGTTTTAACCTGATAAGCAGGAAAAACGGAGATAACACATGTTTGAACCGATGATGGAAATGTCTGACGATGCGGTAATCAAAGTCGTTGGAGTAGGTGGCGGCGGTGGTAACGCTGTAGAACACATGGTGCGTGAATCCATCGAAGGAGTGGAATTCATTAGTGTTAACACGGATGCTCAAGCACTTCGTAAAACGAGCGTGAATAGTGTCATTCAAATTGGCGGTGACATTACTAAAGGTCTAGGTGCTGGGGCAAATCCTCAAGTAGGACGAGACGCTGCTTTAGAAGATAAAGATAGAATTAAAGAAGTGCTTACTGGTGCCGATATGGTGTTTATAGCCGCTGGAATGGGTGGCGGTACTGGGACTGGAGCGGCACCTGTTATTGCTGAAGTAGCAAAAGAACTCGGTGTTTTAACCGTAGCAGTAGTGACCAAGCCGTTTAGTTTTGAAGGCAAAAAACGTTTAGCGTTTGCCGAGCAAGGTATTGAAGAGCTTTCCAAGCATGTGGATTCGTTAATTACGATTCCAAATGAAAAGCTATTGAAAGTGTTGGGCCGAGGGGTAACGTTATTGGAAGCGTTTGCTAGCGCCAATGATGTATTAAAAAATGCGGTACAAGGTATCGCAGAATTGATTACTCGACCTGGTATGATCAACGTCGACTTTGCAGACGTAAGAACCGTGATGTCAGAAATGGGCCACGCTATGATGGGCAGTGGTATTTCTAAAGGTGAAGATAGAGCTGAAGAAGCGGCGGAAACCGCTATCTCAAGCCCACTTCTTGAAGACATCGATCTTGCTGGTGCTCGTGGTGTTCTTGTTAACATCACAGCTGGTTTGGATATGCGCCTTGATGAGTTTGAAACTGTGGGCAATACTGTTAAAGCATTCGCATCTGATAATGCCACGGTTGTGATTGGTACTTCTCTTGACCCAGATATGTCTGAAGAAATCCGCGTAACCGTGGTGGCAACAGGCATTGGCAACGAAAGAAAGCCAGACATTACTCTGGTTGCAGGTGGGAAAGCGAAACCTTCGCAGCCACAGCAGCAAGTAATTACGCCACAGCAATCGTCAGTGAAAACTGAAGAAAAACCGGCACAAACTATGCAAGTAAATAACCAGGTGACTCCTCAGCCGTCTTCACCTGCTTCGTCTCCGGCGTCACAAAGCAGTCAGAACACGGCACCGAAGACAGAAAAAGAGAGTGGTTATCTAGATATACCGGCATTTTTACGTCGTCAGGCTGATTAGAAGTTAATCATAATTTGACACTGTTCAAAATTATGGTAGGATGCGCGGTCGATAGAGGAATCGATCGCTATTTAACGCACTTGGGTATTGAGGCAAGTACATGATCAGACAACGTACCTTAAAAGAAATCGTCAAGACAACAGGCGTAGGCTTGCATTCTGGCCGTAAAGTCACTTTGACATTGCGACCTGCTGCAGCGAATACAGGTATTGTCTATCGCCGAACGGACTTAGAGCCCGCGGTCGATTTTCCTGCAGATCCTGAATCGGTTCGCGATACTATGCTTTGTACAGCATTAGTGAATGATGAGGGCGTTCGTATCTCCACGGTTGAGCATTTAAATGCTGCTTTAGCGGGGATGGGAATTGATAACATCATCATTGAAGTTGATGCACCTGAGATTCCAATCATGGACGGCAGTGCCAATCCGTTCGTTTATCTTATTCAGCAAGCAGGTATTGAGACGCTCAACACACCGAAGCGCTTTATTCGAATCACTAAACCTGTTCGCTTTGAAGATGGTGATAAATGGGCTGAGTTGCGTCCATACAATGGCTTCCGCATGGACTTTGAAATCGAGTTCAATCACCCTGCTATTGATGCTGACCAACAACACTTGTTATTTGATTTTTCCTCACAAGGGTTTATCAAAGAGATTTCTCGAGCTCGTACGTTCGGCTTTATGCAAGATATCGAGTATTTGCAGTCTCAGCGCCTTTGCTTAGGTGGTAGCTTTGATTGTGCCATTGTTCTTGATGAGTACCGAATCTTGAATGAAGAAGGTTTGAGATTCGATAACGAGTTTGTCACACACAAAGTGCTTGATGCAATTGGTGACTTGTATATGTGTGGTCATGCTATTGTTGGTGAATTCAAAGCGTTTAAATCAGGCCATGGGCTGAACAACAACCTGTTGAGAGCCGTCCTAGCAGACCAAGAAGCCTGGGAATGGGCGACATTTGAAGAAGAAGCTGGTTCTCCTGTTGCTTTTGCTGAGCCTAATATGGTTCTTGCCTAAATCGAAATAGAAAGATCATAAAAGCCAGACACTTGTTGTCTGGCTTTTTTACTTTTTAGGAGGAGCTTTTAGGACTCTTCGCCGTATGCCGTCGTATGAGCTGCTACTGGCGAGACTTGGCTAGCTGTGCAATTCGCTCTAATCTAAGCTGTACTTTTTTTGGTGCGTTTTTGGCAACCGTTAGTAGTGTTTGTGCTGTGGCATCCGAAACAGATCGGTGTGAGGACACGTTAGCACTCTCCTCGTTATTGTTAGTAAGCTGCCGATAGAGATCAGGGTTTATTTTGACTTCAATGGTCACCAATTTTGCAAACCCAGATCTTCTAAGCTGGTTCAGTATCGACAACCTTTCATATTCAATTTTTAACTTCAACGCACCACTTGCCGCTTCCAATATGAGTAAGCTGCCTCTGACATTAGCAGCGCGGCAATGATCTGCCACTGATGGCGATAAGATCTTTTTTAGCTCCGAATTGATCTTGATGATCTCTGCGGAATGACGCTGAATATCAGAGTACTTCGATTGAGCAATGATCTCATTTGTCGAAGTGGGTCGATGATCGCGCATTAATACCTCTAAATTGAAAGTTCTTAATTAGTTTACACCTTGAGTGGCAGAAAAACTAAGGCTGTATCTAGTTTAATTTAGGCATATTTGCACTTTAAGTTGAGAGAAAAGTAAAAAGTATCGCAAACATATCAGTTTGCTATTGGTTGTTCAGGGCAAAATTACTTACACTAGGGTCTTTTAATTTATGTATTCGGCTTGAAATTCAACCTCATCACCTCAATGTACGAGGTACATGATGTATCTCAGTATCCTTAGTTAAAAATAGGTAGAGACTGAAAAGCAGGACAGTAGACAAAGAAATGTCGAAGAAAAGAGAGATTCACAGCAAATGATAACTAAGCTACTGACAATGTTATTGGGCAGTCGTAACGAAAGAACTTTACGTCGCCTCAAAAAAATTGTTAAAGAAATTAATAATTATGAACCTTCATTTGAGGCTCTTAGTGACGAAGAACTGAAAGCTAAGACCGTCGAGTTTCGTCAGCGTTTAGAAAGGGGAGAGACGCTTGATCAACTGCTTCCTGAAGCATTTGCAACGGTACGTGAAGCGTCGAAACGTGTATTTGGTATGCGTCATTTCGATGTACAGCTTATTGGTGGTATGGTCCTCAATGCTGGGCAAATCGCGGAGATGCGTACAGGTGAAGGTAAAACTTTAACGGCGACATTGCCAGCCTATCTGAATGCCTTGCCAGCTAAAGGCGTCCATGTTGTCACTGTGAACGATTATCTTGCGGCACGTGATGCGGAAACTAACCGTCCTCTATTTGAATTCTTGGGGATGACGGTTGGCGTTAACGTGCCGAACATGATTCCAGAAGAAAAAAAAGAAGCCTACAAAACAGACATTCTTTACGGCACGAACAACGAATTTGGTTTTGACTATCTTCGTGACAACATGGCCTTTAGAAACGAAGACCGTGTTCAACGTGAGCGTTTCTTTGCTGTTGTGGATGAAGTTGACTCAATTTTAATCGATGAAGCGAGAACTCCGCTTATCATTTCTGGCCCTGCTGAAGATAGCTCAGAACTCTACACTCGCATCAATACTCTGATTCCATACCTTAAAAAGCAAGACAAAGAAGATTCTGAAGATTACCGTGGTGATGGTCACTACACCGTTGATGAGAAGCAAAAGCAAGTGCATCTAACGGAAACGGGTCAAGAGTATGTCGAAGAGCTGTTGATTAAAAACGGTTTGATGGAAGAAGGTGACACCCTATACTCTCCGGCAAACATCAGCTTACTGCATCATGTCAATGCAGGTCTACGTGCTCACGTTCTTTTTGAAATTAACGTTGACTATATTGTCGATGACAAAGGTGAGATCGTCATTGTTGATGAGCATACTGGGCGTACCATGCCTGGTCGCCGTTGGTCTGAGGGCTTGCACCAAGCGGTAGAAGCAAAAGAAGGCGTCAAGATCCAAAATGAGAACCAGACCCTTGCTTCCATTACCTTCCAGAACTATTTCCGCTTGTACGAAAAACTATCAGGCATGACAGGTACGGCAGATACGGAAGCCTTTGAGTTTAAATCTATTTATGACTTGGAGACCGTGGTTATTCCAACTAACCGCCCAATGGTTCGTAATGATATGCCTGATGTGGTTTACCGGACGGAAGCTGAGAAGTTCAACGCCATTATTGACGATATCAAAGGACGAGTCGAAAAAGGACAGCCTTCCCTAGTTGGTACCGTATCGATTGAGAAATCCGAACTGCTTTCTAATGCATTGAAAAAAGCTAAGATTAAGCACAATGTATTGAACGCTAAGTTCCATGAAAAAGAAGCCGAAATTGTTGCTGAAGCCGGTGCTCCTGGAGCCGTCACTATCGCGACGAACATGGCAGGTCGTGGTACCGATATTATGTTAGGCGGTAGTTGGCAAACGAAAGTTGAACAACTAGACAATCCAACTGATGAGCAAATCCAATCCATTAAAGCGGAGTGGAAAGACGTTCACGATAAAGTGCTTGAAGCCGGTGGCTTGCATATTATTGGTACAGAGCGTCATGAATCTCGCCGTATTGATAACCAGCTACGTGGTCGTGCAGGTCGTCAAGGTGATGCAGGTTCTTCTCGTTTCTACCTATCCATGGAAGATAGCCTACTACGTATCTTCACCTCTGATCGCATGGCCAGCCTTATTCAAAGTGGCATGGAAGAAGGTGAAGCAATTGAAAGTAAGATGTTATCTCGCTCGATTGAAAAAGCACAGCGTAAAGTCGAAGGGCGTAACTTTGATATTCGTAAGCAGCTGCTTGAATACGATGATGTTGCCAATGACCAACGTCGAGCAGTTTACGAGCTTCGTGATGAATTGATGGGTTCTGATGACATCAGCGATATGATGAATCAAAACCGCGAAGACGTTCTCAACAGCATCATTGACGAGTTTATCCCGCCTCAATCTCTTGAAGATATGTGGGATATCTCTGGCTTAGAAGAGCGCCTGAAAAATGACTTCGACTTAGTGCTTCCGATCAAACAATGGCTGGAAGAGGATGACAAGCTTTATGAAGAAGCACTGCGTGAGAAAATTGTCGAGCAGTCAGTGGTTATTTACCGTGAAAAAGAAGAAGCTGTTGGTGCTGAAGTATTAAGAAACTTTGAAAAGTCCGTCATGCTACAAACGCTAGATACCTTGTGGAAAGAGCATTTGGCAGCGATGGACCACCTACGTCAAGGCATTCACTTGCGCGGATACGCGCAAAAAGATCCTAAGCAAGAGTATAAGCGAGAATCATTTGAATTGTTTGAAGGCTTATTGGATGCGTTAAAGTTTGATGTTATTAGCATCTTGTCCAAAGTTCAGGTTCAACAGCAAGAAGAAGTGGAAAGAATGGAAGCCCAGCGTCTTGCTCAAGCTGAAGCCGCAGCGCGATTGGCGCAGGCCCAACACAGTGCCGCTCATAGCCAATTTGATGATGGTGAAGAACCAGCTCCTGTTGCCCAGCAACCTATGGTTCGAGACGAACGTAAAGTAGGGCGAAATGAACCTTGTCCTTGTGGAAGTGGCAAAAAATACAAGCAATGCCATGGCAAAATAGCCTAGGATAAAACTGTTGGAAAAAGAGTCGCTACGGCGGCTCTTTTTTTGGCTTTGATTTAAGTGCGTCTACGTATGAGCGTATTTAAATAGAATGTTAATCATTACACCCGTGAGATTTCACTGTTATGAAAAGAGTACATATTGTCGCTGCCATCATTTTTAATCGTGACAAATCAGAAGTATTTATTACCAAGCGTCCTGACAAGAAGCATAAAGGTGGTTTTTGGGAGTTCCCTGGTGGAAAAGTTGAGCAAGGCGAAACTCCAGAACAAGCATTGAGTCGTGAGCTCAATGAGGAAATCGGCATTGTCGTGACGCAATGTGAGCACTTTGAGTATTTAACTCATGATTATCCTGAGAAGAGTCTTCAGTTTGACTTTTATACGGTCAGCAACTTTGCAGAACAGCCATATGGTAAAGAAGGCCAGCAAGGAAAGTGGGTTCAATTGGAAAAACTCATGGAGTACGATTTTCCTGAAGCCAACATCCCAGTGTTAAATCGAGTGATTGAAGAATACTCAAGCTAGAAAACCTAGCCAAATATTGTTAGTTTAAACCGATATTGAAGTCGAAATTAATTGAGAAATTGGAGAGTTTGCTGTGGTCAGAATAGCGATAGCCGGTGCTGCGGGCAGAATGGGGCGTAATTTAGTGAAGGCAACCTTGCTCAATGAGAAAGCTAAGATGGGCGCGGCATCAGAAAGGCCTGGTTCATCGCTGATAGGTGTTGATTTAGGAGAACTGTGCGGTAGAAGTAAGCTTGATATTAGTTTAGTGGATGACTTAACGAAATCCATTGAAAACTTCGATGTCATTATCGACTTTACTGCCCCAGCAAGCACTTTGGCGAACGTAGAGCTTTGTAAAACTCACAGTAAAAAAATCGTGATTGGTACAACAGGTTTTGATGAACAACAACAGCAAGTCATAGACGAAGCCGCAAAGCACATACCACTCATCATGGCGCCTAACTACAGTGTCGGTGTGAACCTTGTTTTCAAGTTGCTAGAAAAAGCGGCTAAGGTCATGGGAGATTACTGTGATATTGAGGTAATTGAAGCGCACCACAGGCACAAAGTCGATGCCCCATCAGGAACAGCAATTGGTATGGGGGAAGCGATTGCAGGTGCGATGGGCAATAATCTTAGTGATGTTGCCGTTTATGCCAGAGAAGGGATTACTGGTGAAAGAACGAAAGACGAAATTGGCTTCGCTACCATTCGAGCGGGAGACATTGTTGGCGAACATACCGCGATGTTTGCAGATATCGGAGAACGAGTTGAAATCACTCATAAAGCCAGTGATCGAATGACGTTTGCCAATGGAGCGGTGAAAGCTGCAGTGTGGCTCGCGGATAAAAATCCGGGGTTTTATACCATGACAGATGTTCTCGCTTTAAATGAGCTATAAACCTTAAAGAATGTGCGCCAAATAGTGGCGCATTTTTTTATATTATTTTAAATTGTGGCTATTTTCAGTCGCTTATGTTTATTTGTTGTTTTTTTTATGATTTTAAGGGGAAACCAGTTCTAGCTTTACAAAATCCCATATTATCTTTGTTGGGTTATCGATTACCTAATGTGAAGGAGTGGAAATTCTCTTTATTTTTCTTGGTTTTCATAAAATAGGCTGATTGTCAGTTTTATTTGTACAAAAATTGTTACTTAACTTGCTTTTTCATCGAATTGGATAGCAAACTGTACTTACATGGGTATTTTTTCTTATTTGTTTGTTGACAGGCATATTGAGCATCATTAGAATACCGCCAATTTGTCTGGAGTGCTCTGAGATTAGATTTAGAGACGTAAAATTTAGGCAGAGCGACACGGTTACTTTTGCATTTTTATTCTGGAGGTTATCTTGAGTAAACCAGCACTGTTAGTCCTCGAAGATGGGACTGTATTCCGCGGTGTATCCATTGGAGCAGATGGTTCATCAGTTGGAGAAGTTGTTTTTAATACCTCGATGACGGGGTACCAAGAAATCCTCACTGATCCTTCCTATTCTCAACAAATTGTTACTCTCACTTATCCCCACATAGGCAATACCGGAACCAATTCCGAAGACGAAGAATCCTCTTCCATTCATGCCCAAGGCCTTATCATTCGTGACCTCCCTCTAATCGCTTCCAACTTCCGCAACGAACAATCCCTTTCTGAATACCTTAAATCGCAAAACATTGTCGGTATCGCTGACATTGATACTCGAAAACTTACTCGAATCCTGCGAGAAAAAGGGGCGCAAAATGGTTGTGTGATGGCAGGTAATAACCTAGATGAAGTGTTAGCCCTAGCCAAAGCAAAGGAGTTTCCTGGATTAAAGGGAATGGATCTTGCGAAAGTGGTGACAACCAAAGAATCTTATCAGTGGAAGCAGGGATCGTGGACGTTGGAAAACGGTTTGCCGCAGGCTAAGGACGATGCTGAACTTCCATACCATGTTGTGGCTTACGACTTTGGAGCAAAACGTAACATCCTTCGTATGCTGGTGGATCGCGGTTGTCGTTTAACGGTTGTACCAGCAGAAACGTCAGCGGAAGAAGTATTGGCATTGAATCCAGATGGTGTCTTCCTTTCAAACGGCCCTGGAGACCCAGAGCCATGTGAGTATGCCATCGCGGCGACAAAAACCTTCTTAGAAAAAAACTTACCTATTTTCGGTATTTGTTTAGGGCATCAGATTCTTGCACTCGCGTCAGGCGCGCAAACGGTAAAAATGAAGTTTGGCCACCATGGTGCGAACCACCCTGTGAAGGATCTTGATAGAAATGTCGTGATGATTACTTCACAAAACCATGGTTTTGCTGCTGACGAGAAGATGCTACCTGAGAATTTGCGAGCGACTCACGTTTCACTATTTGATGGTTCACTGCAGGGGATTCACCGTACAGACAAGCCAGCATTTAGTTTCCAAGGTCACCCAGAAGCAAGCCCTGGCCCTCATGATGCGGCCCCGCTTTTTGACCACTTTATTGATCTTATTAAACAACACAGCGCTTAATGTTGGAGTAGTAAAAAATGCCAAAACGTACTGATATTAAAAGTGTTCTCATTCTAGGTGCTGGCCCAATCGTGATTGGTCAGGCTTGTGAATTCGACTACTCTGGCGCTCAAGCATGTAAAGCACTGCGCGAAGAAGGTTATCGAGTTATTCTGGTTAACTCGAACCCAGCGACCATCATGACCGATCCAGAAATGGCCGATGCGACTTATATAGAGCCTATTCACTGGGAAGTGGTACGCAAAATTATTGAAAAAGAGCGTCCAGATGCGGTGTTACCGACAATGGGTGGACAAACCGCGCTTAACTGCGCGCTCGAGTTAGAACGTCAAGGTGTTTTAGCTGAGTTTGGCGTAGAAATGATCGGCGCGACAGCCGATGCGATTGACAAAGCGGAAGATCGCTCGCGCTTTGATGCGGCGATGAAGTCAATAGGCTTAGAATGTCCGCGCGCAGATACAGCGAAAAACATGGAAGAAGCCTATAAAGTACTCGACATGGTTGGCTTCCCATGCATTATTCGCCCATCTTTCACCATGGGTGGCTCTGGTGGCGGTATTGCCTATAACAAAGAAGAATTCGAAGAAATCTGTCGCCGCGGTTTGGATTTGTCACCAACCAATGAGCTGTTAATCGATGAGTCATTGATTGGTTGGAAAGAATACGAAATGGAAGTGGTTCGTGATAAAGCGGACAACTGCATCATCGTTTGTGCTATTGAAAACTTTGACCCAATGGGTATCCACACTGGTGACTCAATCACCGTTGCTCCAGCTCAGACTCTAACGGACAAAGAATACCAGCTCATGCGTAATGCATCGCTAGCAGTGTTACGTGAGATTGGCGTTGAAACTGGTGGCTCCAACGTTCAGTTTGGTATCAATCCAAAAGATGGTCGCATGGTGATCATCGAGATGAACCCGCGTGTTTCCCGCTCTTCGGCCCTCGCATCTAAAGCTACCGGCTTCCCGATTGCAAAAGTTGCAGCCAAACTCGCCATTGGTTTCACGCTTGATGAGTTGATGAACGACATCACAGGTGGCGCGACGCCAGCTTCGTTCGAGCCAACTATCGATTATGTCGTCACTAAGATCCCGCGTTTTAACTTTGAGAAATTTGCAGGTGCCAATGACCGATTGACCACGCAGATGAAGTCGGTGGGTGAGGTTATGGCCATCGGCCGTAATCAGCAAGAGTCACTGCAAAAAGCATTGCGTGGGCTAGAAGTTGGCGCGAACGGTTTTGACGAAATGGTCGACATCGACGCACCGGACGCATTATCTAAAATCCGCCATGAACTCAAAGAAGCTGGTGCAGAGCGTATTTGGTACATTGCCGATGCCTTCCGAGCGGGCTTATCCGTAGATGGCGTATTTAACCTTACTCAAATTGACCGCTGGTTCCTCGTTCAGATTGAAGAGATCGTTAAGCTTGAGGAGCAAGTGAAAGCGGGTGGTTTTGCTGGGTTATCTGAAGACGTATTACGTCGCATGAAGCGCAAAGGTTTCTCAGATGCTCGTTTGTCAACTTTGCTTGGTGTGTCTGAAAACGAAATTCGTCGTCTGCGTGACCAATATAATATTCACCCGGTCTACAAGCGTGTCGATACTTGCGCTGCGGAGTTTTCATCTGATACGGCGTACATGTATTCATCTTATGATGAAGAGTGTGAGTCAAATCCATCAGATAAAGATAAGATCATGGTTCTTGGCGGTGGTCCAAACCGTATTGGTCAAGGTATTGAGTTTGACTATTGTTGTGTTCATGCATCGCTTGCATTGCGTGAAGATGGCTATGAAACCATTATGGTTAACTGTAACCCAGAGACGGTTTCGACCGATTATGATACCTCAGACCGTCTTTATTTTGAGCCGGTGACGCTTGAAGATGTATTATCTATTGTTCGTGTTGAAAAACCAAAAGGGGTCATCGTTCAATACGGTGGACAAACGCCATTAAAACTTGCACGTGCACTAGAATCAGCAGGTGTGCCAATCATAGGAACCAGTCCGGACGCAATTGACCGCGCTGAAGATCGTGAACGCTTCCAAGCTGCCGTTGAACGCCTAGGTTTGAAACAGCCAGAAAATGCAACCGTCATGACGGTGGAGCAAGCGGTAGAAAGGTCGCGTGATATTGGCTTCCCACTGGTTGTCCGCCCTTCTTACGTGTTAGGCGGGCGCGCCATGGAAATTGTCTACGATGAGCAAGACCTACGTCGTTACTTCAACGAAGCGGTTAGTGTATCCAATGAATCTCCAGTGCTGCTTGACCGATTCTTAGATGATGCGGTGGAAGTGGACATTGATGCGATTTGTGATGGTGAGCGTGTGGTTATCGGTGGCATAATGGAACATGTAGAACAAGCAGGAGTACACTCGGGAGATTCAGCTTGTTCGCTTCCAGCTTATACGCTAAGCCAAGACATTCAAGATGTGATGCGTGAACAAGTAGAAAAGCTGGCCTTTGAGCTGGGAGTTCGAGGTTTAATGAATACCCAATTTGCGGTAAAAGATAACGAAGTATACCTTATTGAAGTGAACCCTCGTGCCGCTCGTACTGTCCCTTTTGTATCGAAAGCTACTGGTGCGCCGCTGGCAAAAATTGCCGCTCGCGTTATGGCTGGTCAGTCTCTCGAATCTCAAGGATTTACTAAAGAGATTATCCCTCCTTACTACTCAGTAAAAGAAGTTGTGTTGCCATTTAACAAGTTCCCAGGTGTTGATCCTCTTTTGGGGCCAGAAATGCGCTCAACAGGTGAAGTAATGGGCGTGGGCGGAACGTTTGCCGAAGCGTTTGCTAAAGCAGAACTTGGTTGTGGCAAAGAGTACCCAGAAGGTGGTAGAGCGCTTCTTTCAGTTCGTGAAGGTGACAAAGAACGTGTAGTAGATCTAGCTTCTAAACTTATCGAGCTTGGTTATCAATTGGACGCCACACATGGTACGGCGGTGATTCTTGGTGAAGCTGGTATTAACCCTCGTCTGGTCAACAAAGTGCATCAAGGTCGTCCTCATATCTTTGATCGCATTAAGAACAATGAGTACACCTACATCGTTAACACCGCAGAAGGTCGTCAAGCGATTGAAGACTCAAAAGTATTGCGTCGTGGCGCTTTGGCTGAAAAAGTCAATTACACTACAACACTTAACGCCGCTTTTGCCACTTGTATGTCTCACACCGCAGATGACCGCAATACGGTAACCTCAGTTCAAGAGCTACACGCGAAAGTAAAGGAAAGTTTGGCTAAATAAATTTGACCAACATGTTCTAATACAACGAAAGCCCGCTGTCTAGCGGGTTTTTTAGTGCGCTGAATATTTAAAGTCATTGGGTATACACCTAGAACAGAAAGGTTAAATGATGAAAATTGGGAATAGATAACAATCTAGAGATTCAATTTTCACCTTACTGAAACAATGGTATTTTGTCGCCAACTTGAGTAAGTAAGTGTTCAACTATGGAAGTCACAGCAGACATTTTAATCATATTATTTTTGGTCGCGACTGCGGCGGGGTTTATTGATGCTATGGCCGGAGGTGGTGGCATGCTTACTGTGCCTGCCTTGTTGGCGGTTGGTGTGCCACCAACACAAGCCTTAGCCACGAACAAGTTACAAGGAACCTTTGGCAGCTTTTCAGCCAGTTGGTATTTTGTTCGTCGTGGTGTGATTCGCTTAAATGATATCAAAGTCTATATATTGTGGACATTTGTCGGTGCAGCTTTAGGGGCGGAGCTTGTGCAAGTGATAGATGTTAATGTGCTCACCAGCTTAATTCCGGCTCTGCTCATAGCCATATCTCTTTACTTTCTTTTTGCGCCAAAAACTAAGGTTCATGAAGGCAAGCCTCGCCATTCCGATAGCCTTTTGGCCTTTCTTGTCGGTGGTGGTGTAGGCTTTTACGATGGCTTCTTCGGGCCTGGAACGGGGTCGATTTTTACCGTTTGTTTTGTTGCTTTGGCAAATATGTCCATTGTTGATGCTACCGCGAGAACTAAAGTGCTTAACTTTACTTCTAATTTGGCGGCGCTGGTGTTTTTTATAGTGGCTGGATTACCGATTTGGAAAATCGGGCTGACCATGGCTCTAGGCAACTTTCTAGGTGCTCGAATGGGTGCCAAAATGGTGATCACTAAGGGCAGTAAATGGATACGGCCCATGGTGATTGTGATGTCTATGTTGATTGCAGCGAAACTACTTGTGGAACAGCATCCTCAATGGTGGCGATCAATTTTTTAACCCGATCAGACTGATAACTGTTGGTGCGCAGACAAATATGTATAGGCCTTACAAGTAGGTCGAGCTCTTGATATGGGAAAACAAATTGTGGCGCGATGTTGAGGGTTCGTATCACCGACAAAGGCACAAGCGCTGGTGCTACCCCTCCGAGTCCAAGTTGCGCGGCAGCGGTATAAGAGTCCATTTCCATAATGGGCTCTACTTTGAGAGAGGCCAATATGGCGCTTTGATAGCTGTTTGCTGGGTTATTGAGGTCATTGGTAATTAACTGAGAGGGTAAGCTATGTAGTGGCTCTCGGCTCACTACATAATATGGCTCGTTACCCAAATGAAACGTCATTAGCCCATGGTGGGGAGGTAAATGCCCACCGCAGAAACCTAATGTTGCCAGTCCCGATTGAACATGCTCGACAATTCTCGGGGTATGATTAGTGGTCAATTGAATGTATTTGTCGGCAGTGAAATACTGGTTCATTACTTGGCTTAAGTACCCAGCAAGCAAGGTTTCTGAGCAATCTAGTCGAATCATTGTTGAGTCTTCTAATATTTGCTGATCAAAAATTTTCCCTCTTAATTCACTAAATGTGGGTCCAATATTGTTAATTAGCTCTCGGGCGTCATTGGTCAGCTTGATACGACGGCCATCCGGTTCAATCAGCTTCTTGCCTAGTTTCTTTTCTAACATTGAGATGCGTTTACTGACAGCCGATTGACTTATGTACAGCTGGCTGCCAGTTCTACTCATGGTTCGCTCTTTGCTGAGTACCAGTAACGTTTCTATTCCTTCGAGTAACACGATTAAACTCAAATAATGAATTATAGGAATAATTATACTCAAGTTCCTTCAAGTTGCAGGATTTAGAGCGGTCGATAGTATTATCTCAATAAATTCGCGATTCGTTGGCCGAAATAATACGCGGTTTGCAGATCGTTTTTGTGTATCTCATTGGTGTCTTTATCTACACAGCTGACGAGGCCTATGCTGGATCCTGTTCTATTTAAGCCAAGGCTATCAGTATGTTGTGAAACATCTAGTCCAGCCCACAACATACTGTGCTGACAGGCTAAAGTGAAGAAAGACAACAGGGTTTGCTGCTGCTCACCATTGAGACTCCCACCGACGGTAAATCCCGCGGCTATCTTATTGCGCCAAGATCGCGATACGTAGCAATCGCTGGTCGCGTCCATGAAAGATTTAAATTGTCCGGCAGGGGAGCCCATATAAGTCGGACTGCCAAAAATAATGGCGTCGCTTTTGGTCAGTCTGCTCATGTTTTCTTGGTGAGTATAGCGGCCATGGACAATGTCTTTAGCGAGTATTTCGATAAGGTGACACTTTATATCGGAGTCAGCGATGCCTTGGTATATATGGTCTGCAACGCTTCCCGTCGCCCCATTTGCTGAAAAGTACACGATGGAGATGTTCTTCATTCAGTTAACTCCTACCCATTAAGTAAAGAAATTAGTTTATAAATTAGAGCAAGTTAGCAATTAAGTAAACTAAAAACTTTACTTAACCGCTGGTTAGTTGCCGCTGAAGTGCAATGCTGCACTATTCCGGCGCAATGCATCGTAATGATTCATGAATAAAGTTGTGTACAAGCGCTGATCAAGGTTGTGCGTGAGCTAAATGATCGGTTTACATCAGCCGTCATTACTTGGTGAATAAACACAAGAAATAAAATATATTGTTGAATTTATTATATATATATCTTTTTCTTGGCTGGGGGGAATTATTGCTACTAAAAGAAATGCACGTTCACTCAGTACGTTATTGGTAGCGATCAAGTAGTTGGCATCTTTTTTTCATGAGGATGAATGAAGACTGTGTATGTTTTCATTACCGTGAAGAGGAGGAAGCCGTATGAAGTTAATACACTCTTTAAATACCGTAACTTATAGCCCCGCAGCACCAAAGTTTCCGGTGCCAAATCGACATATTTCTGGACAAGGACATCACAGAATTCCTCAGAAAAATGGTTAGGCTTATCTAGGTTGGCCCTGTACACTGCTTTACAATATCTTGTTTTAGTGTTTAAGGGCCACCTATGACTCAAGCGTTAAATTGGCGTGATGTGATTGGAATCGAGAAGCAAAAAGAGTATTTTCAGCAGACAATGCAATTTGTCGAGTCAGAGCGCAACTCGGGAAAATCGATTTATCCGAAATCTGAGGATGTATTTAACGCTTTTCGGGCAACGCCATTTGAACAAGTGAAAGTGGTTATTTTAGGCCAAGATCCGTATCATGGTCCAAATCAAGCCCACGGCTTATGTTTCTCCGTTTTGCCAGGCATTAAGCCCCCTCCATCTTTGGCAAACATGTACAAAGAGCTTGCTCAGGATATCGATGATTTTCAAATTCCTAATCATGGTTATTTGCAAAGTTGGGCTGAACAAGGGGTATTACTGTTAAATACGGTACTTACTGTGGAGCAAGGCAAAGCTCATTCTCACGCAAAAACAGGATGGGAAACGTTTACCGATAAAGTCATCGAAGCGATAGACCAGCATTTAACAGGTGTTGTCTTCTTATTGTGGGGATCACACGCGAAAAAGAAAGGCCAATACATAGATAGGCAGAAACATCATGTACTCAGTTGCGCTCACCCGTCACCGCTCTCGGCTCACCGAGGATTTTTGGGTAGTCAACACTTTTCGCAAACCAACGCAATTTTACAATCACGAGGTCTAGAACCAGTCAATTGGCATTTACCGCTATCTATATAGCTATGGCCATTTGTTTCAATGCTCATGCAATTAGTAACCACTTTATTGCCCTAAATCAATATTACACCTCCAAAGTTATGTAACCATGCTCATAGTGGCATTTAGTAAGTCGACTGATCCAGGAGGTCGAGATGATGATTGAGATCATAAGAAAAGAGCACGGGTATATGGTTCGATTACTCGCAATCCTTAGGCGAAAGCTTTCACAGCTAAAGCAAGAACAACCGATCAATTATTCTTTGGTAAAGGAAATCGTTGACTACTTAGCGAATCACTCTGAAAAGGTGCATCACCCTAAAGAGGATATTCTTTATAACCGCTATATTGAACTTTATGGTAGTGACCAGCTGGAGAACTTAACCCATGAGCACGAGGTCTTGGCCGAGAAAACTCACGCCTTTTTAGCGCTAGTCGAGATGATTCTGAGTGACGCGGTGGTTCCTCAACATATGTTTGTCGAGCATCTCGAAGACTTTATTCACTATCAAAAGCGTCATCTCGATTTTGAAGAGCGAGCGATATTGCCAGTTATTGAGCAGGTCTTTACCGATGAAGACTGGGCTGAAGTCGATAAAATATGGGCCATCGAAGAAGATGACCCAGTGTTTGGTGCTCACATCGCGGACAAATATCGTCAATTAGCAGACAGAGTCCGCCAAAATAACAATGAATATTTTTGATAAAATAAAAGGCACCGAATTCGGTGCCTTTTATTTAAATCTCAATATCATCAATATCTAATCCGATATCCATGTCCATTAGTTCACGCTGTAGCCGTTGTCTATCTTTAATTGCTTCTATTTCGCGCCACTTGCGTTTCACTGGTTTAGAGCGAGTTGATCGAGCTTTGGGAAGATCCATATCCACCATGTCGTCATATTGTAAGCCATCCATAAGCCACCTCTTTATGTCGTAGTTGCTCCTAAACGGAGTCTTTTTAATACCATATTTGTAGGAATAATAACTATGATTTGTTTCGCATTTGTTACATTAAAGCTCCATAAATGAGAAAAAATGGCGTGAGTTTTGATATTGAGCTCTGATAATCAGTGGCTAATTGTACAAATGATGTCTTTTGTTAGGCGCTTGATTGTTACATTCTGATAACGTAAAAGTGATAATAAATCTTATTATCGATAGTGATTGGCCTGTTATTCCTTTTTAATATAAGTGGCAGCCAATCTTCTAGCGCTTCTTGTTAAGCTAAAGTGGTTAGTGTCGCCTCAACTGTGCGCTTAGTTGGCGATAAAAACAGCCTCGTGGTTTTGGGCGAATAACTTTAATCGTTATGTTTTATTCTTGTGTTTATTTGTTATCTTTTGGTTTGTTTTTTGTTTTAGTTAAATCAAATTAAGATTTATAAATATGCAATTGGAGGCCTATTGATTTTTATTTGTACCGCCTGCATGATCCTCGCCCATCAAAGAATACGCTGTGTTGTTAATGGGGCGACGAAATACGAAACCAACCTGAGTTGTACTAGCACTCCTTGCTCTTTCTCAATTTGTTACGGTATTTCAATACGTTTCCTAGGACAGTCTTGGGCTTAGCTTCTCTGAAGCTAAAGCTACGTACCCTAGCGGTTGTAGATATGGCCGCACAGGCAGTGTGATAACTTAGAGAGGCTTTAGTGGCAGATTTAATTCATTTAGTAAGCGATCTACTTTGGGGATCGGTACTGGTCTATTTACTGGTTGGGATTGGAGTATATTTCACCGTACGTTTAGGGTTTATCCAGTTTCGCCATTTCGGCCACATGTTTAGTGTACTGAAAAATAGTCGTAAAGCGGACAAATCTGGCATCTCATCGTTTCAAGCTCTTTGTACCAGTTTAGCGGCTCGGGTCGGGACAGGTAATATGGCTGGGGTTGCTATTGCACTTACGGCAGGCGGTCCCGGAGCCATTTTTTGGATGTGGTTGATCGCCATGCTTGGTATGGCAACCGCGTTTGCTGAAAGCACGCTTGCACAGCTCTATAAAACTCGCGATTCCGACGGTAACTATCGAGGCGGGCCTGCCTACTATATGGAAAAAGGCCTCGGCATGCGCTGGATGGGTGTGTTGTTTTCCATCTTCCTATTGATTGCGTTTGGTTTTGTGTTTAATGCGGTTCAGGCTAACTCAATCGCGAGTGCGATGAGTGGCGCATTTGGCTTCAAGCCGTTATACGTAGGCATCTTTATTGTTCTACTATCATCGTCGATCATTTTCGGCGGGGTGAAAAAAATCGCTCGTACGGCTGAGCTCATTGTCCCTATTATGGCGTTGGCGTATTTGTTGCTGGCTTTGTTCGTCGTGTTAAGCAATGTTGAAAAACTGCCAGACGTTTTCACTCTCATCATCAAGAGTGCTTTTGGTTTTAAAGAAGCAGCTGCAGGTGGGCTTGGCTATGCTGTTGCGCAAGCCGTTATCAATGGTGTCAAGCGTGGCCTGTTTTCTAACGAAGCGGGTATGGGATCGGCACCGAATGCGGCAGCTTCGGCAACACCGTATCCACCGCACCCTGCCTCTCAAGGCTATGTGCAAATGCTAGGGGTGTTTGTCGATACGTTGGTGATTTGCACATGTACTGCGGCGATTATTTTGATGTCAGGTAAGTTTGTGCCACACGGTACGGTGACAGGTATTGAGTTAACACAACAAGCATTGAGCGCTCAAGTTGGCGATTGGGGCAGTATCTTTGTGGCGATTGCTATCTTTTTCTTTGCCTTTACGTCTATCATTGCCAATTACCATTATGCTGAAACCAATTTGATCTTCTTAGAGCACAACAACAAAAAAGGCATTTTGTTCTTTAGATTTGCCGTTATGGCGATGGTCATGTTTGGCTCGTTAGCGACGCTACCAACCGTATGGAGCTTAGCTGATGTATCAATGGGTATGATGGCAATTGTCAACTTGGTGGCTATCATTTTGCTATCTGGCGTAGTGGTTAAACTGGCGAAAGACTACAACCGTCAGTTGGCGGCTGGGAAATTACCCACTTTTGATGCAAGAGAGTACCCTGAACTTCAATCTCAGCTTGAAGAAGGCGTGTGGGATAACTTAGCTGAAGGGGCAGAGCAAGATAAGGAAGTGAAGCGAACTCGCCTACAGGTCGACAATTCTTAATCGGCTATTAATTTATTTGTCGTAGAAAAACCATGCAGACTTTGCATGGTTTTTTTTATATCCTTTACCCAGTCTATATTACAAAGGATGTCTGTCATGCTCGTTGTACTCTCTCCTGCTAAGACGTTGGATTATGAATCACCACTCGCTACCAAGCGTCATACGGTTCCTGCTCTCGTAGAGCACTCAAAAGCGCTAATTTCTGAGTGCCGAAAGTTAACGCCTGCTGATATTGCCACCCTTATGAAAGTGAGTGATAAAATCGCAAGCCTCAATGTTGCACGTTTTCAACAATGGGAAGAGGTGTTTACCCAAGAAAACTCCCGACAAGCTATCTTAGCGTTTAAAGGTGACGTCTACACTGGCTTAGAAGCGGAAACCTTGTCTGAACAAGATTTTGACTATGCTCAGCAGCACCTTCGCTTGTTATCTGGCTTATACGGTTTGTTGAGGCCACTAGATTTGATGCAGCCTTACCGGTTGGAAATGGGCACTAAGCTGGCCAATGAACGCGGTAGCAATTTATATCAGTTCTGGGGCGACATCATTACCGATGAAATTAATGCTGTCTTGCGTGAGCAGAAAAACCCTTGCTTGATCAATTTAGCGTCCAATGAATACTTTAAGGCGGTGAAAGCGAAAAATGTCGCAGGCCGCATCATAACCCCTGTGTTTAAAGATTGTAAGAATGGTCAGTATAAAGTGATTAGCTTTTATGCGAAAAAAGCACGAGGCATGATGGCTCGCTATATTATTGAAAATAAAGTGGATGATGTTCAAAGGTTGACTAAATTTTCTAGCGCTGGTTATTATTTTGATGAAGCGTCTTCATCGGATAAAGAACTTGTGTTTAAAAGAGATGAACAATAATCTTATTTAGATTAACCAATGATATACCGACATTCACACTACAATATTAGAGTGTATGTCGGTGAAATAGAATATGTCTATTAATTCACGTTATCAGCTTTTTGATACCCATTGTCATATTGATTTTTCTCAGTTTGAAAATGATTTCTCTAACTGTCTTCTTCAAGCTGAAAGCAATTATGTCACTCGCTTTTTAATTCCCTCCATCGGTCAACAAAATTGGCAGAGAATTCAATCAATATCTATGGCGAATCCTAATATTTTTCATGCATTTGGATTTCACCCCTATTTTTTGGTTGAATACAGTAAAGAAGCTATTTCTTCTCTTGAAACGGCTCTCACAAATAGGCATAGCCAATGTGTAGCAGTGGGAGAGTGTGGCCTAGATTCGGCTATTGATATTGATATAAAAACCCAAGAGAAATATTTACAAGCACAACTTTCAATTGCGCAGAACTTACAACTGCCAGTTATTTTACATAGTCGTAAAACACATAATAGACTGTTGCAACTAATTAAAAAATTTAACATTAGTGTAGGAGGGGTGCTACATGGTTTTTCTGGGAGTTATGAACAAGCCATGGCCTTTGTCGACAAAGGTTTCAAAATTGGCGTAGGTGGTACTATTACTTACCCAAGAGCGATGAAAACGCGTAAAGCTGTATCACAACTAAGCTTGCAACATATTGTATTAGAAACCGACTCTCCAGACATGCCAATATATGGCTTTCAAGGCCAAACCAATTATCCGCACCACTTACCCAAAGTTCTTCAGCAACTTTCACTGTTAAAAGATCAGTCGGAAGAAAGTATTGCGATCTCAATTTGGGAAAATAGCAATCATCTATTCAATATTTGTGTTTAAAATTAATAACAACGATTACGCATTGTGTTGCGCTGTAATATTTAGTGATAAAAGTCTCACTTTTTGATGTTTATAGGGTGAATTCTATAAAGAAGTGTGAAGCTGATATTATTTGACTTATTAACAGATGCGTATAATTACCGTCGCTTTAATTAGCTCCTTTTTGTAACACGCCAAAGATAATTTATATAAGGAAGCCATAAACTATGAGTTTGTTTATGAGCCTAGTCGGCATTGTGGTTTTGCTTGGGATAGCAGTATTGTTATCTGATAATCGTAAAGCCATAAAATTTAGGACAGTGGGATTTGCATTTGCCATTCAGTTTATTCTTGGCGGTTTTATCCTCTATGTACCTTGGGGGAGAGACCTATTAGCGGGTTTTTCTGCTGGTGTTCAACACGTTATTGATTATGGAAAAAATGGTATTAACTTCCTATTCGGTAGCCTAACCAATTTCTCAGTGGACGGCATTGGCTTTATTTTTGCCTTTCAAGTTTTGCCAACGGTTGTGTTCTTTTCGGCCCTGATCTCGGTCCTATACTATTTAGGTATCATGCAGTGGGTCATTAAAATTTTAGGTGGCGGACTTCGTAAAGCGCTAGGAACATCACGAGCGGAGTCTATGTCTGCAGCCGCCAATATATTTGTTGGTCAAACCGAAGCACCTCTCGTGGTTCGTCCATTTGTTCCTAAAATGACCCAGTCAGAGCTTTTCGCGGTAATGTGTGGTGGTCTAGCTTCTGTCGCCGGTGGTGTATTGGCAGGCTACGCAGCAATGGGGGTACCTCTTGAGTATCTAGTTGCGGCGTCATTTATGGCAGCCCCGGGCGGACTGTTGTTTGCGAAGATCATCAAGCCGGAAACGGAAAAACCCGAAGAAAATATCGAGGAAGAACTCGATGGTGGCGATGATAAACCCGCCAATGTTATTGATGCAGCCGCAGGTGGCGCTTCAATGGGTATGCAGCTTGCGCTAAATATAGGAGCAATGCTACTTGCGTTTATTGGCTTAATAGCCTTAATTAACGGCATTATAGGCGGTGTAGGCGGGTGGTTTGGACACCCAGATATCACCTTAGAAATCATTCTTGGTTGGATATTTTCGCCTCTCGCGTTCGTGATAGGCGTGCCTTGGAAAGAAGCCACATTAGCAGGATCGTTTATCGGTCAAAAGATTGTGGTGAATGAGTTCGTAGCCTATTTGAACTTTGTTCCTTATGTCGGTGATGCAGGACAACTCGTGGCCGACACTGGTCAAGTTATGTCGCAAAAAACTCAGGCTATTATCTCGTTTGCCTTGTGTGGCTTTGCCAACTTGTCGTCTATCGCAATATTGCTAGGTGGCCTAGGTGGTATCGCGCCAAATCGTCGTCATGACATCGCGAGGTTTGGTATGAGAGCGGTGGCCGCGGGTACGTTGTCTAACCTCATGGCAGCAACGATTGCAGGCTTCTTCTTGTCGTTGTGAACTATGCTCAAATGACTAGGCTACCCGTATTTAGCTAGCATTAAAAACAGTCAACCTAAGAGCCCAACACGGATGTGTTGGGCTTTTTTGTCACAAATCAAACTGACGCACTAAAGCTGAATCTTATGCCTATGGTTTCTTTTATGCGGCTTTATTTGTGAGATACAAACCGTTTGCGTATGGAGAATCACTTTCACTTTTTATAAAATTATTGATAATACGCAGCGAAGATGTATTCTGCCCAGCTATAATTTTGCTCACTAAGCAAAAAGGCAAATACACAAGTTCTAGCGTGCGGGTGTTCACGCATCGGCTCAAACAGGCTTAGTCCTTGCTCTGCATGCTGTTTGAGTAAAATAGACTAACGGTTACAAGGATGTAGTCGCTACCATGGTAGTCAGTCTTCACGGAACCAAGTCCGTTCATCAAGAAGTAATGAAATTGATCGGAGATAGAAATGAGCGATTTAAAAGCAGCTGCACTACGTGCACTTAAATTAATGGATCTTACTACGTTAAATGACGATGACACTGACGAAAAAGTGATTGCGCTTTGTCACAACGCCAAGTCAGTGGTTGGTAATACTGCGGCCATTTGTATTTATCCTCGCTTTATTCCTATTGCAAAGAAGACACTGAGTCAACAAGGCACACCAGAGATTAATGTGGCGACAGTCACTAACTTTCCTCATGGCAATGACGATATTGATATCGCGGTAGCAGAAACTAAAGCGGCTGTCGCTTATGGCGCTGACGAAGTCGACGTTGTTTTCCCTTACCGCGCTCTCATGGCAGGTAATGAGCAAGTTGGTTTTGAGCTTGTTAAGCAATGTAAGCAAGCGTGTGGTGATATTCTACTTAAAGTCATCATTGAAACCGGAGAGTTGAAAGAAGAATCCCTCATTAAAAAAGCCTCACAAATTTCGATTGAAGCAGGTGCCGACTTTATAAAAACCTCTACTGGTAAAGTGCCTGTCAATGCGACACCAGAATATGCACGTATGATGCTTGAAGTCATTCGTGATATGGGCGTGTCAGACACGGTTGGTTTTAAGCCTGCAGGTGGCGTAAGAACGGCGGAAGATGCAGCCAGTTACTTACAAATGGCCGATGAAATCCTAGGTGACCAATGGGTGGACAGCCGACACTATCGCTTCGGTGCTTCTAGCTTATTAACGAATCTGCTTAACACGTTAGAAGTCAGTGAAGAAAAAGCCGATCCTGCTGCTTATTAATCGCACTCAACTTCTTAGGGACTACCCCTAAAATCATCTGAAAGTTAAAGCCAGTGATAGGCTTTAACTCGTGACTTTTCGTGTCAACACACGAGCCGCCTAGTTTGCGAATTAAGCGGCCCAAGTTTGGATGACGATAGCTGAATATTACGCAACAATCGCGACTGCCCATCGTCATCTACCAACAAACAACCTCATTAATATCGAAGGGGAAAATTATGAAAAGAGCATTTATTTTGGTACTGGATTCCTTTGGTATTGGTGCCACCGCAGATGCTGACAAATTCGGCGATGTAGGCGCAGATACATTTGGCCACATTGCTGAACGTTGCTACAAGGGCCTAGCCAATAACGACGAGCGCACTGGAGCGTTATCGCTACCGAATTTATCTAAGCTTGGCCTAGCAATGGCTCATAAAGAATCAACAGGCCAATTTGCACTTGGACTTGACTCTGATGTAGAGGTTATTGGTGCATATGGACACGCTGCAGAGTTATCTTCTGGTAAAGACACGCCGTCTGGCCACTGGGAAATCGCGGGTGTCCCTGTATTGTTTGATTGGGGATACTTCCGTGATTTGACAAACAGTTTTCCTACCGAGCTACTTGACCGTATTGTCGAGAGAGCGAATTTACCAGGTTACCTAGGTAACTGTCATGCCTCTGGTACTCAAGTTTTGGATGACTTGGGAGAAGAGCATATGGCAACAGGAAAACCTATTTTCTACACCTCAGCGGATTCTGTGTTCCAAATTGCTTGTCACGAAGAGACCTTTGGTCTGGATAACCTTTTGCAACTTTGTCAAATTGTGCGCGAAGAGCTAGAAGATTATAACATTGGTCGCGTTATTGCTCGTCCATTTGTTGGACCTAAATCGGGTGAGTTCGTGCGTACTGGAAACCGTAGAGACCTTTCAGTAGAGCCGCCAGCGGCGACTGTTTTGCAGAAACTTGTCGATGAAAAGCAAGGTGAAGTGGTGTCTATTGGTAAAATTGCAGACATTTACGCACATTGCGGTATCACGCAAAAGGTGAAAGCCACAGGCATTCCAGCACTGTTTGATGCAACATTGGAAGCTATCGAAAAAGCACAAGACAACACCATTGTGTTCACGAACTTTGTCGATTTCGATTCAGCATATGGGCACAGGCGCGATGTGGCGGGTTACGCCGCAGCACTAGAATACTTCGATAGCCGTATTAATGAAGTCCTCGATATCATGCAAGAAGATGATGTTCTTATTCTGACTGCGGATCACGGTTGCGATCCTACTTGGCAAGGTACCGATCATACCCGTGAACATATCCCTGTCATCGTTTATGGTGATAAGGTTCCAGCGGGCTCACTGGGCTTGAGAGACACATTTGCCGATATTGGTCAGAGTTTAGCGAGCTACTTCTCTACTACGCCAATGGACTACGGAAAAAGCTTCTTGTGATCGCTAGCTAAGCGCAAAAACTGCTCTATTTGAAAAGCCAGTTAATCACTCGATTAACTGGCTTTTTCAGTTCACATCTTTCAGCAGCAAATTTTCGCCTCGGCTGTTTTTTCTTCTCATCAGCAGCAACATCAGCAGCGCCCCACTGGTAAAGCTCATCAGCACCATGGAGTACATATATCGGTCACTTTTTCTGTAAAAGTGATCGGAAATGGCGGTGAGTTTTCCGGTTTCAAATGTAATACGAACAAATCCAATAATGTTTTTGTCTTGGTAAATTGGTGCAACTAGCTGCTGTTTTCCTATTCGTGCGGTAGACAAAGGCGTATCTAAGCCAAGAACCTCTCTGACAGATAACGCATGATTACTTGCTGCTAGTTTCACTCCTTCAGCATCATAAATGGTGGCGTCGAACACCAGTTTGTCTTCTGCCAAATGGTTGGCCAGCTTTCTTAACCCTTCTTGGTCTTGCTGTACCACCATATCACTGGCTGATAAGGCTGCTTGAGAAATCAGAACTTGCGTGAGCGTCTCAATTTGATTGGCTTGGATTTGTTCATTACTTTTAGTGATTTGCACGCTATTAATAGCGATAACCACAACCATGACCAGTAAGGAGATCATGGCAATGGCTTTAATGGTGACACGAAAAGAAAAAAGAGACGAATTCATTCACTATCCAAGTTTAACGGGTTATCTGTTGTGGCTTTCCGATATGCCTAAGCCAGCATGGAGGCGATCTGTAGCTAAATAAACAATTCAAACTCTCGCTTGCGTTTTACTCTGGCAATCTGTTAACTAGGTCAACACGTCCTAGTCTTAATTATTATTATGGATTATACCCTATGGATTCGTTAAAAAATCTACCGATTAAGAGGCATACCTCTCTAATTTCCCGTTTTACAGGCGTCCGATTGCCTAATGTCGTGCAACCAAACCAAGCAAGGTGGATCATTTTTTCCGAGTCTCTACCTGTTGAAGTGATGAGCAAAGTTAATCAAGCCTCTGATTTTAAGCATTCGATGATCGATGCTTGGAACGTTGGCCACTATGAAGTTGCTTTGTTAGATGGGGAGTTAACACGCAAAACAGAGCACGCTTTGCAGGCGATGAATCTCGATTATGCTGACCTATCAGATGTACCCGACTTATCTTCCCCCGGTGTGATAGTGTTTGATATGGACTCCACCGTTATTCAAGTAGAGTGCATTGACGAAATTGCCAAACTCGCTGGAGTAGGTGAACAAGTGGCTGAAGTGACTGAAAAAGCCATGCAAGGGGAGCTCGATTTTGAGGAAAGCCTTAGAGCGAGAGTGAAAGCATTGACGGGAGCCGATGAATCTATATTGGAGCAGGTATGCCAAACACTGCCGCTCATGCCTGATCTCGTGGCGCTTACTAATACCTTAAAATCTTTTGGCTGGAAGACAGCAATCGCATCGGGCGGTTTTACCTATTTTTCCGATCATTTAAAGCAGTTGCTCGACCTTGATTTTGCCAAATCTAATCAGTTAGATATCGCTAATGGTAAGTTGACTGGTAGGGTGGTGGGTGAGGTAGTTTCCGCGCAAACTAAAGCGGAGATCCTTGTCCAGCTTGCCGAGCAATACGGCATTGAAGTCCAGAATACGGTTGCGGTTGGGGACGGGGCAAATGACTTAGACATGATGGCTGTGGCTGGGCTTGGTATTGCTTATCATGCTAAAGCAAAAGTGGAGGAACAAGCACAAGCGGCGATTCGAGTGTCGGGGCTGGGTGGCGTGATGTGTATTTTATCCGCAGGCTTAGTAAAAAATAACAAAGTTTCCTGGACGAGTTAGTGCCCATATAGACAGACAATAACAACAAAAAGGACAATATAAATGGAAGAACTGATAGCGCAATATACCGGAGCCGATGAAGACTCTCGGTTAACTCGTCAGTACATCGCGCAACTCGAATTTGATACGACAATGCATAAACTGGCTCCTTACCTATCTAAAGGGAGCAGCGTATGCGAGCTTGGAGCTGCAACTGGCCGCTATTCATTAACGTTTGCACAAATGGGCTGCAGGGTAACTTCCGTTGAATTGGTGCCCGATCAGGTTAATATTCTCAAACGCAAAGCTCACGAACAACAGCTTACGTTAGACGTGTTTCAAGGAAATGCATGCGATGTTCCTTTTATCCCAAGCCAGTCGCAAGATCTGTGCGTGATATTAGGCCCTTTATATCATTTAAAGTCGGAAAAAGAGCGGGAGCAAGCGATAAAGGAGGCAAGGCGTATTTTAAAACCCGAAGGTGTTCTGGCCGTTGCCTATGTTTCACGATTCTTTGTTGCCGGGATGTTTGCCCAACTATTTCCTGAGCTTATTACGCCAGATGTTCTCAACGAGCTCAATGAACAAGGAACCGTATCTCACCCAGCCGCCGATCGCTTCTTTAGAGTTGGCTATTTCTCTACCCCAAGTGAGATAGAGCGCTTAGTACAATCAACAGGTTTTTCCATTGCTAGCCATTCAGCCACCGATGGTTTTGGCCGATATATCGCGAATGGTGTCAACCACTTCACTCCTTCTCAGTATCAAACTTGGCTTGATTACCATTTAGCAAGCTGTGATGAGCCTAGTTTGTTAGGTTCAAGTAATCACGGGTTAGTCATAGGGAGTAAAGCCAATGAGTCAATTTTTTAGGAGAATTATTCTGGCTCTGGATCAATATGTTAGACAGCAGGTGGCAACCAATCTACAGATAATAGCCCGGTAAACTCCCTTATCCAATCATAGATACTATAATTAAGAGATCAATGGAGCGTGACCAGAGAAGAAATAGGCAAGGAATTATTATGGCCTATAAGAATAGTTATCTATGTAGAAAAAAACAGCGTGGTTTAGTCTTAGTACTGGTTACTGCCGCAATGGCTGCCTTAGTTGGTATTGGCGCCTTTGCTGTGGATGTCAACCATGCCTTAATGAATCAGACTCGCTTGCAAAACAGCGTTGATGCTGCCGCGCTTGCTGCCGCTGTAGTGGTTGCCAATGGAGGGTCTACTGCTAGCGCTGCCACAATTGCCAACAGTACTCTTACGCAAATGGCAGGAGCTAGTGGTAACTCAGAAATGGACTTTTCTTCCGCAACGATTAATGTGCAATTTTCCAATGATCCAACTACATTTCCTGATGGTTCCTTCAGTGCAGCCAATGATGTTTTTGTTCGGGTATCTGTCAGTGACTATGACTTGAATGCTTACTTTTTGGATCTATTTACTGTTGATAAAGAAATCGCCTCTAGTGCGGTCGCTGGGCCAAGTGCTCCCCTCAGTGTTGTATGTAATTTAGTCCCCATGGCGGTATGCTCAGGCCCTGATGGTGGGGTTAATGGATACAATGCGGGCTCTCTCTACCCTTTAAAATTATCACAGCCAAGTGATGCTTCTATGGGGCCAGGTAACTTCCAGTTATTAGACTTTGGCTCTGGCGCGTCGACAATCAGACAAGCATTGGCGGGTAATTATTCGGGTTGTGTGACCGTAGGTGAAACGGTAACAACAAAACCTGGTAATAATGTGGGTCCAGTGGGGCAGGGGCTTAATACTCGTTTTGATGTATATAGTGGGGGAGGTTTGACGGCAGATGATTTCCCCTCGGATATTTATGTGAAAGAGCCTGATACTCCTGCTGTGCTGGAAAATGACGACAGCATCACTTACACCGATGGTTGGAGCTATAGCGATTATATAGCAGAAGCGCCAGGGTGTGAGGGAGACTCAAATTGCCGCATTAGTAGTGGGGGAAAAATTAACCGAAGAGTGGTTCAAGTACCGATTGTTGATTGCAGTGGAGCAAGCGGTGGTACGACAAGCTTAACGGTAGAAGCGATAGGGTGCTTTTTCCTATTACAACAAGCGCCGACTAATAATGGCAGCAAACAGCCCGTATTCGGTGAGTATATTGAACAATGTTATGTGCCAAATGGTGCGTTCGGTAATAGTGGTGGACAAACAGAAGGACCATTTAGAGTGGTTCTTTACGATGATCCGTTGAGTACTCGTTCATAGAATTAGCAATCAGTTGTGCTGGTGTCGGCAAATATGCCCAGGTTTTCATTCGGCAATGTCGTCTCGTATTGAGGTATAGTGAGAACGCCACTGTCACCTAAAAAATTCAACAAGCCACTAAATTGATAATCATAGTTTACTACCCTAGCTCTCACATACCTTATGGTAGTAAAGACATCGTCGTTGGTCAGTGTGCCACTTATGACCTGTCCGTCACTGTCTAAATATTCTACGGTTAAGTTATTTGCGGTGAAGTCACTCGGCGCATTGTCCTGCAATGCTAATGTGGGAATGTCATCTTTGTCGGATACATGACAAACCGTAGCCAGACGAGCCGCAACCCTTGTCATATCATTGACCACTTGTAACGAATACACATAGTGCCCTACCTGTAACACGCCCATGACTAACAATAACAAAGCGGTTGAGACTATGGTGAACTCAATGATAGTAACCCCTTGAAGTTTACGCCTAACCATAGCTAAAAGCTCTGTCCAATAAACATGGTACTGGACGCTTGAAAAGTCACGTCAAAATTCATCGCATCATTAAACGCGCCCATAATGGGCTCATAGTCATGAGATACGGTAATGGTTACATAGTCTCCAGCTTGACTGACTTGGACATCGTCTGGTGTTAAGTTATCAACTAGGGCAGTAGCCCCACCTCCAGGAGAGACTTCGCCATAAACAACGAGATTTTTGATGCTGGACTCATTCGCTACTTGACTAACGCCTGAGGTGCCATAGATGTCAACAACAGCGTACCTTATACCATTTTGGGCAAGCTTATTGATGTTGTTGTAGGTAATAAACATATTCCCGACTTCGACAAAGCCAGATAGAAGAATAAGCAAAACAGGAGCAGCAATCAGCATTTCTACCGCAGCCAAACCAGATTGAGATTTTGTCCGACCATTCTTCATTGTGCTTCCTAGCTAAAAAATCACTCGCTCTCGAGGAGAGCATTACTTCTAATTATAGTAGTGAATAGAAATCTATCGAGCTGGATCACAGATCTTGAACAGAATAAGTGTAGTGGCCCATGCACATTAGTCATCGAGAAATGGTTTTGAAGTAACAATAGGTATTACCTATTAGCTCACGTTAGTCGTAATAAGTACCATAAGTGACTGATTGCATTTTGACTGGTACGGATAGGCGCTCAGGTTGTCTAGTTGCACCAGTACTGTCCTGACTACAACAATTAGGGATTATTTATGATAAGACGTCATATTCGAGCACTCATTTTACTGTTTGCTTTATCTTTACCTGCCTTTGTTTTCGCTAAACCTCTTCCTCTACCTGACAATTTAGTGGCGATTAATACGAGTAAGGGGGAGCAATTATTTCGACAGAGCGAATATCAAACGGCGTTTTGGCAGTTAATGCCTTATTTTGTCACGCAGAAAAACCTGACCTATTGCTCTGTTGCAAGCTCCGCAATGGTACTGAACGCCTTACAGGTGAAAGCGCCAATTTCACCAACCTACCAACCTTATGACCTAGTGACGCAGAACAACTTCTTTACCCCAGCAGTCATGAAATACATTACGCCGACCAAAGTGAATATGAAGGGGGTTACTTTGGATCAGCTAGCAAATGCGTTGTCGACATACGATGTGAAAGTAACGAAAGAATATGGCAACAAGCTCAGTGAATCTAAATTTAGGCAAATTGCAGAGAAGAATGTATCTACCAAGCAGAGCTTTATTTTGGTGAATTTCTGTCGCAAGTATTTAGGCGAAAAAGGATGCGGACATTTTTCTCCGTTGGCCGCTTACAATAAGTCCGATGATAGCTTTTTGTTGATGGACGTTTCACGCTATAAGTACCCACCGACTTGGATAAAAACCAAAGATCTGTACAAGGCAATCTCGACGGGTTTGGACAGTGAAAGCAACAAGCATCGTGGCTTTATCGTGGTCTCCAAGCAAGCGTGATGAGACGTTAGTTCGTGTCGCTGTCTATGCCAAGGCGAAGGAGAACCTCTTGGGTCACATCAACCAGTTCACTGTAGCCAACAATTGCAGACAGCTCCTTTTCTAAATTTCTCGCTTGATGAGAGCTCACTTCCGCGAGCTCTCTGATGTCTTCTGGAACGAGTTGTGCTCGTGGATCAAAAACGGGTACGCCAGATACTCGTATTGCGTAAAAATCTCCCATTAACAGGGCTTTCTGAATAAAAGTGACTCTGTCATTATTACTGTAAAAGTCATTACTTAGCTCGGTTTCAAATGAGCGAACTCGGTCATTGAACTTCACAACAGAAATATAAACTTCATGATATTGCGGCTCTGCGCCTTCCACATGCTTCATTGGAGCGGCCAATAAGCTATTGCTTCTTCCTTTAAAAATAGGTTCAAGTGAGAGGCGTTGTTCGTGACCAAGCTTACCAAGAAAGGTTAAGTATGGCTCGAGGGGATAGCTCACACCAATCACAGTAGGCCTTAAACCTGTGTGGCGATTATCGATAAAAACGGGAGAGCATACTAATTTGTCGAGTAGAATATCGTGAATGCCATTGAGCAGTGTATCGGTAGGTAAAACTTCTTTGATAGGAATCAGTTTATTCTGATTGTATTCGATAAGCCGATTCAAAAATGCAATAGTTTTCGTGGTATGGCTGTTTTCTTCAATGACTAACTGTAAACGCCTGCCTTTGTCAGAAACCCGGATCACTTGGTAGGGGATATTACTTAACGCGAGCTTTTTATCGTGCATTTGCAGCTCACTAAAGCTGACATCACACATCTCCTCGGCTTTAATTTCCAGCGGCTCTGAGAGCATGACGTTTAAGCCATGTTTGGAAAAGTCGATGCTTGCTCCCGGTATCGCTTTTTGGCCGAATTTGATGGCGATTTTGGTACGGTAATGGTAGCGAATTTCTTTGCGAGGAGATTGCGAGTCAAAATATATACAGGTTGGGCGGGTTTTGCTGCTTCGAACCTGCCGAAATGGGTTCAGTTCTTTGCTGGCTAATTTTGGTTTATCGGCCTCTAGGTATTCAGGGCCTTCATTGCTGTTGGCAATTTCTTGCAAGATGCCGTAATGCGTGAGTTTCTCTGTGGTCAAGATTAACTCTTCGGCGTGCTCTTGAAGCGCTTCTTTTTCTCTATCAGTTAGCTCGTATAAAGAAAATTTAAACGCTCGCCAAGTGGGCTTTTTCGCGCCAACATGCCAAAACAGTTTCAAATGTTCCGGCGATGCTTCTGAGCCCAGCATAGAGAAAAACAGTTGTTTTCTTTGGTGAGCATGTTTGAACGAATAGACAGTATTGGTGTGCTGGCGTGAGCTGGAGTTTAGGATGCGGTTCATCCTTTGTTGATTAAATAGACCACTTAAGTTCTGCTGATTGAGCTCATCGTGCCAATATTGCCAAATTGGTTGATTATTATCGGTAATTAAGACGAGCTTAAGCTCATTGTCACTAAAAAACAGGGGTAAGCTGCAGGCATTTTTTAGATAAAAATGCTCATAGCACCTTGTTTTAGCACGAATAATTTTGTCTTGGTTATCTTTGCGAGATTTGTTGCTTTTATCTTGTAGTGACTCTTCAATTACTTGTTGGATGACGTCGGTATCGGTGATCCTTAATGTCCGTAAATATTTGACTGCATCGTTCTCATAAGACTCATCGACCCCGACGACTCGATATTGAATTGGGTCATTAAGTCCGACGACTTTACTTTTCTTGGTGAGTTCAGTGAACAATATGTCAACGACTTCGCCTTGTTTATAGGTAAAAGCCGAAGGGACTTTAAAACGTCCACCCGCACCGGATAAATCAACACTGACACCGTGAACAAGTTGACCACTGGGTAACTTCATTTCCATTTGAGTGGTAAACAACAATCGGCTTTCTCGGCGCTTTAAATCAAACCCGAGTGTGACAGGGTCGACTTCAAATGGACTGTCCGGGCTAGTCAGTCCCTCTTTTTGATCATCTCCTCGCTGCTGCATAACGCGAAAGTTATTGCGAGTATTACAAAGTGCGTTCCAAACGCCTTCAGTGTAACTGCCAAACTTCTTAGTGCCTTTTTGATATTCATTGAAGGCGACATCGTCTAGCCAATGCTTTCTGCCGTCTAGTTCGTATTCTCTACATTCACCTTGAACCCTCCCTCTCAAATCGACGCTTTTGGTGCATGGGGCCATCATTTTATTGAGTTCCATTTTGACCAAAAGTTTGACAGAAGGAGACTGCCCCTCGGTCAACATCGCGAGAAGGTTATCTAAATCTTCTGAGTGATAAGCTGGTATTAACTTTTCAGCTATAGAGAGAATTTCAGATTCCTGCATACTTTTCTGTTAGAGTTAACGACTAAATACTAAAGCGGCCTAGGTGTTATTTTCTTTAGGGCGTGTTCAAATTTGAATAAACAGATACCCTTATTAATTTTGGCTAAAAGTTCAGGGTTATCAACATCAATATCGAGTAAATTTCAATAAAACTTATTATAGGTCACAACGTTAGAGTAATGAGGCTTCATGGCTAAAACAAAACGAGCTTATGTATGTAACGACTGCGGAGCAGACTTTCCACGCTGGCAAGGGCAGTGTAACGCTTGCGGCGCTTGGAATACGATTACTGAAGTGAGGTTGGCAGCTTCGCCTTCTGTGGCTCGAAATGAACGATTGTCAGGATACGCTGGTGCAGGCTCTGAATCTAAAGTTCAGGTGTTATCTGAGATAGATTTACAAGAAGTCCCTCGCTTCACCAGTGGATTTAAAGAACTAGACCGAGTGCTCGGTGGCGGTGTGGTGCCCGGTGCTGCGATTCTAATCGGTGGTAACCCAGGAGCGGGTAAGTCAACATTATTGTTGCAAGCGATGTGTTTTTTGGCTTCACAAATGGAAACCTTATATGTAACGGGTGAAGAGTCGCTGCAGCAAGTGGCTCTGCGGGCTTCTCGGTTAGGCTTACCAAAAGACAGTCTGAAGATGTTGTCAGAAACCAATGTGGATAAAATCTGTCAAGTTGCGGAACAAGAGCGGCCAAAAATTATGGTGATTGACTCGATACAAGTCATGCATGTGGGTGACGTTCAGTCTTCACCCGGCAGTGTGGCGCAAGTTCGAGAGTCGGCGACAGCATTAACTCGTTATGCCAAGCAAAATAACGTGGCGGTATTTATTGTCGGCCATGTGACCAAAGACGGCACGCTAGCAGGACCGAAAGTGTTGGAGCACATCATCGATTGCTCTGTGTTACTTGATGGCGGCAGTGACAGCCGATTCAGGACTCTGCGCAGCCATAAAAACCGCTTTGGTGCGGTAAATGAGCTGGGCGTGTTTGCCATGACCGGGCAGGGGCTTCGAGAAGTCAGTAACCCTTCGGCGATATTTTTATCCCGTGGCGAAGAAGAAACCTCCGGCAGCTCTGTGATGGTGGTGTGGGAAGGTACACGACCTCTTCTCGTTGAGATACAAGCTTTGGTGGATTACTCCCAATTAGCCAACCCAAGACGTGTCGCGGTCGGTTTAGAACAAAACCGATTGTCTTTATTGCTTGCGGTATTACATAAGCATGGAGGCTTACAGATGGCGGATCAAGATGTGTTTGTCAATGTCGTCGGTGGGGTGAAAGTGACGGAAACCAGTGCGGATCTCGCCTTGATTATGGCATTGCTTTCTAGTTTCAAAGATAGAGCACTGGCCAAAGATGTGGTGATTTTTGGTGAAGTGGGGTTAGCGGGTGAGATTCGCCCAGTGCCAAGTGGTCAAGAGCGGTTAATGGAAGCGTTTAAGCATGGCTTTAAACGAGCGATTGTGCCAGCGGCGAATATGCCAAAAAATGGGATAGAAGGCATGCAAATTCATGGTGTTAAAAAGTTATCGGAGGCGATACAGGCATTTGATGAGTTGTGAGCGTGCAGCAAATGGGATGAGGAAACCGAGCATAAGCCGCTAAAGTGTAGAAAAAATCAGCCATTGGCGGATGAAATACGTTCAATTGGTACGATTTCCCCGGCGTTTATAAGGGTAAGAAAAGTTTTTTGCCTTCTCTAGCACACAAAGCTATCAGTCTTGACAGATTGTGGTATACTCTGCGCGCATTTTATATCCTATTAATAGAGTAAAACAATGGCAGATTTATCGAAATACAGAAACATTGGTATTTTCGCGCACGTTGATGCGGGTAAAACTACTACCACTGAACGTATCCTGAAGCTAACTGGTCAAATCCACAAAACAGGTGAAGTTCACGATGGCGAATCAACTACTGACTTCATGGATCAGGAAGCTGAGCGCGGTATTACTATCCAGTCAGCAGCAGTAAGCTGTTTCTGGAACGATCACCGCCTAAACGTTATCGATACTCCTGGACACGTTGACTTCACAGTTGAAGTATATCGTTCTCTTAAAGTACTAGACGGCGGTGTTGGTGTATTCTGTGGTTCTGGCGGTGTTGAGCCTCAGTCAGAGACTAACTGGCGCTACGCTAACGAATCAGAAGTATCTCGTCTAATCTTCGTAAACAAGCTAGACCGTATGGGTGCAGACTTCTACAACGTTGTTGACCAAGTTAAAAACGTTCTAGGTGCGAACCCACTAGTTATGGTTCTACCAATCGGTCGTGAAGATGACTTCGTTGGTGTTGTAGACCTATTAAGCCGTAAAGCATACGTATGGGATGACTCTGGTCTTCCTGAAAACTACGAAATTCAAGATATCCCAGCGGATATGGTTGATGACGTAGAGACTTACCGTGAAGAGCTAATCGAAACTGCTGTAGAGCAAGACGATGATCTAATGGAAGCTTACATGGAAGGTGAAGAGCCTTCTATCGAAGACATCAAGCGTTGTATCCGTAAAGGTACTCGTGACCTAGCATTCTTCCCAACTTACTGTGGTTCTGCATTTAAGAACAAAGGTGTTCAGCTAGTTCTTGACGCAGTTGTTGACTATCTACCTTCTCCAACTGAAGTAGATCCTCAACCACTAACTGACAAAGAAACTGGTGAGCCAACTGGTGAAGTGGCGACAGTATCTGCAGAAGAGCCACTACGTGCTCTAGCATTTAAGATCATGGATGACCGTTTCGGCGCGCTAACATTCATCCGTATCTACTCTGGTGTGATGAACAAGGGTGACACTATCCTTAACGCTGCGACAGGTAAAACTGAGCGTATCGGTCGTATGGTTGAGATGCAAGCAGACGAGCGTAATGAACTTAGCACTGCACAAGCTGGTGACATCATCGCTGTCGTTGGTATGAAGAACGTTCAAACTGGTCACACTCTATGTGATCCTAAGCACGAGTGTACTCTTGAGCCAATGATCTTCCCAGAACCAGTAATCTCTATCGCGGTTGCACCGAAAGATAAAGGTTCTACTGAGAAAATGGGTATCGCGATCGGTAAAATGGTTGCAGAAGATCCATCTTTCCAAGTTGAGACTGATGAAGATTCAGGTGAAACTATCCTGAAAGGTATGGGTGAGCTTCACCTAGACATCAAAGTAGACATCCTTAAGCGTACTTACGGTGTTGAACTAACTGTTGGTGCTCCTCAAGTTGCTTATCGTGAAACTATCACGAAAGCGGTTGAAGATAGCTACACGCATAAGAAACAGTCTGGTGGTTCTGGTCAGTTCGGTAAGATTGACTACCGTATCAAGCCAGGTGAGCCAAACTCAGGCTTCACGTTCTCTTCAACGGTTGTTGGTGGTAACGTACCTAAAGAATTCTGGCCTGCAGTAGAGAAAGGCTTCGCGTCAATGATGGACAACGGTGTTCTTGCTGGTTTCCCAACTCTAGACGTTGAAATTGAACTGTTTGATGGTGGCTTCCACGCTGTTGACTCATCTGCAATCGCATTTGAAATCGCAGCGAAAGGCGCATTCCGTCAATCTATGCCTAAAGCTGGCGCACAACTTCTTGAGCCAATCATGAACGTTGACGTGTTCACTCCAGAAGATCACGTTGGTGATGTAATCGGTGACCTTAACCGTCGTCGTGGTATGATCAAAGACCAACAAGCTGGTACTACTGGTGTACGTATTAAAGCTGACGTTCCTCTATCAGAAATGTTTGGCTACATCGGTCACCTACGTACTATCACTTCTGGTCGTGGTCAATTCTCTATGGAATTTGCTCACTACGCACCATGTCCACAAAACGTGGCTGACGAAGTTATCGCTAAAGCAAATGAAGAGAAAAACAAATAATCTTCATTAGTCTTTAGAGTAAAAACCCTCGATGTTTATCGAGGGTTTTTTTATGCTCGGATTTATTGTTTAGAGCATTTGCTGCTTGCAAAATCCGTGTCGCGAATTTCAATCTCCAGTGGATATTGCTGTCTGAATTGTTGGATTTCTTCCTCAATCCAGTGCTTAAATTGCTGAACTTTTTGACGCTTGAAATAGCTTGCAGGTGCACATAGGTAGTAGCGAAATTTTGGCCTTAAAGCGATATTACCAATGATAACCAGCTTACCTTCGCTAAGGTATCGAGCCGAAAGTGAGTGCCTGACCAGCGCTACGCCTTGCACCGCGAGTGCGCCGTCCAATACCATATGTGAGCCACTGTACTGTAAGGTTGAGTGTCCTCCAGATTGCCCGACGCTGTGCAAAAACTCCTGCCAATTTAAGTCTGGCCACATATCTTCAATCAGTTCCGCTCTGGGCAAATCTTCAAAGTCGTAGATTTGATGAGTCTTTTGATAAATGGGATGACAGACGGCAAATAAGGCGTCTTCCATAATAAGGTGAGTTTCTACTTTAGGGTATTGGCCATGTCCATAGCGAATACAGAGATCGACCGTTGAACTCGGATAGCTGACGAGTTCATTAGTGGGCTCCAATAACAAAGAAATCTCAGGGTTTTTAGCGCGAAATGATCCCAACCTCGGAATTAACCAATGTTGTGAAAAAGAAGGCAAAGCGGAAACGGTTAGCTGTGTGGGGTTCGGATCACTACTGATTAAGCGTACTCCTTCGTGCAAATGAGCAAAGCCTTTGGCCGCTTGATCGAAAAGAACGACACCTTCATCAGTTAAGACGATCTTTCTATGTTGGCGAAAGAATAACTCCGTCTCTAACCATTGTTCAAGCTGCCTAATTTGCTGGCTAATTGCAGCTGGTGTGACAAATAGCTTTTCAGCGGCGAGCTTTAAACTGCCTTGTTCGGCAGCAACATAGAAGTAGTACAGTCCTTGTAGTGGAGGGAGCCTTTGCTTCACATTAGAAATCCTTAACTGAATGTCAAAATTAGTCGTTTGTTAACGTGGTCAATTTGTTTGATTATTAGCCTATCAGATAGAGAGGAAAAGGGGAATGTTATGTCAGTTTCAGCTCAGCAATGGAAAGGCGAAGACACTAATGGCTATGTAGGTTTTTTGGTGGCTATGGTGAAAAAAACGACTATGATGGCATTGTTATGGTTACGCAACTATCAAACGCGTCGTCAGCTCGCTGCATTACCTGAATATCTTTATGAGGACATTGGGCTAAATAAAGAGCAAGTAAAAGAAGAGCTAAACCGACACTTTTGGCAGTAAGTGTTAAGTGCTACCGAATGAGCTAGTGGGCCACGCACCGCTATGATGAAAGCGAGCGGTGCGATTGGTTTTGTAATCGTTGGACTAGTCTTCCCACACGACCAGTTGTCCTTTTGGCCAGCTATGCCCAACTTCATGATACTTTTGTTCTAGTACATGGCGTTTGATTTTGAGCGTGGGGGTGAGGACGCCATTTTCAATACTCCATGGTTCTTTGATCATTAGTACGCCTTGGATTTGAGCATGTGATTCAAGTTGGGCGTTCATTTTCTCTATTACTTTTTCGGTAGTCCGCTCATAACGTTGGCGATCAAAATTTGGAAAGTCATGGGGGACGACAAGTAAAATCGGTGCAGGTAAACCCAGCCCAATTAAGCACATCATTTCAACCCGGCTGTATTCAAACAATTTTTTCTCAATCGGAACAGGGGCTACGAATTTGCCTTTCGCGGTTTTGAAGGTGTCTTTTTTACGCCCTTGTATTGTTAGATAGCCATCGTCGTCGACTTGTCCAATGTCGCCAGTATGCAGCCATCCTTCTTGTCCAAACGAGTCTTGCGAAGCGATATCATTCTTATAGTAGCCTGAGAACATGCCTTTACTGTGGACCAAAATCTCGTCATCTTCAGCAATTTTGATATCAATACCTGGGCCTGGTTTGCCAACCGTGCCAATTTTATCTGCGCGGAAAGGATAGTTTAGCGTGCTATAAGCAAAGGATTCCGTCATGCCCCATGCTTCGGTAATGTTTAGTCCGACCGAGTGATACCAACGCAATAAAGCAGGGGAAACTGGGGCAGAGCCGCAGCCTAATACTCGAGCTTGATGAAGACCTAAACCTGTGGCGATTTTCTTTTTTATAAGTGAGTTAATAATAGGGATTTTAAGCAGTAGATTGAGCTTAGCTTGGGGAAGTTTGTCTTGAATGCGTTGCTGGAACAATGTCCAAAGCCGTGGTACGGAGATGAAGATAGTTGGGTTATGCATTTTGACGTCATCGATAAAAGTCTCCAGAGATTCAGGGAAGGCAGTCAACACGCCACCCATCGCGGATGTACCAAATACATAGACCCTTTCTGTGATGTGGGCTAATGGTAGGTAAGAAAAAAGGCGATCCTGAGGCTGGATACCCACGCAGTCTACCAGTTGCTTCACTGACCAATTAAATCCACTATAGGTTAGAATAGCGCCTTTAGGTAACCCAGAGGTCCCCGATGTATAAACTAAAGACATGATGTCATCGTCAGAATGCATCGGCCTTACATTTGCTGGTTCAGCTTCTTCTAATAGCTGGTTAAATTGATGTTGGCAGGCTGGAGCGGAATCATAGGGTAGAGAAATGCTCGTTACATTGCTCAGTTTTGCTAATACTGACTGAGTGGCACTGGCATCATCGAGCTTACCAGCAATTAAAATTTTGCTTTCACTGTGTGTCATACAGTATTCAATGGTCTCTTCACCTGCAGTGGGAAAAATTGGTACGCTGATAAAATTGCCAAGCATCATGGCCACATCACAGATAAACCATTCGGCACAGTTCTTGGAGATTAAGCCAATTTTATCTCCAGGCTGAGCACCTAGCTTTTTTAGCGCGGAAACGAAGGTGAGTGCTTTATTGGCCACGTCGGAATAGGTGAACTCGACAAACTGACGGTTTATGATTTGCTTTAAATAGACACTATCGGGTCTTTCTTCAGCCCATTTTAGGATCATTTGGTCTGGGGTAGGTAGGGTAGTACTTGAAGGACTGATTTCATTGGGCTGAATCATGTTCTAACTCCATTTAATCTCTAATAGTATTCGTAATCCTTACCGAAGCTTACTGGTGAATGCGTGAGAGGGGTTGACCGACATACGTTAGCTCGATAGGTAAAATGTTAATGCATAGTTAACAATAACAGTTGAATTTGTACCTGGAAAGGGAATGATAGCTAGCTTTAAGCAATAGAGTGATCTTGTTAGTGTATTTGGCGAAACAAACCAGGGCTCACGCCAGTCTTCTTTTTGAAGATGCGGGAAAAATAAGATACATCCTTATAGCCACATTGATAAGCAATAAAGGCAATCTTTGATTTTCGGTCATCAATAAGTAATTGCTTTGCTAATGAAATTCTTTTCGTTGTTAGATAATCTCTAAAACTCATTCCTACTGCATTATGAAATACTTTTGAGAAATAAGTGACTGAGTAATGGCAATATTCTGCGATGTCTTCTTCTTTAATTGTTTTTGATAGGTTAAGCTCAATATACCTTAATATTTCAAGCAAGTTTTTACTTATATTATTTTTGGCCAATTGAGGCTCTTTTTTATGGATCTCTATAACCTCTTGATGTGAAGTGAAATTGTAGTGAATGTTTTTACTAAGTTGCTCTACCCATGTGTCGGCGTTGTTCTCATCAATATTAAAGCTGTCAACTACCACATCGAGGCTTTTTATTTCTTGGCTTATTGTTTTTTTGTATATAACTATCAAAGATTTATTTAAATTTTGGCATATTTTTACCGATGTTAAGAATAGTGGGTTATTTTGATTGGAATCTAGAAAGAAAAAACAAAAATCAATATTAGGCTCACTTAATACTGAGACATCATGACCACTTTCAATGATTTTGAAGTATTTTTCAAAAACAATTAAGGTGTCTCTTGGTATATAAGAGATTGATTTTCCAATCCAATGACCAGTATGCAAGACATCCATAAACCATGACCTTTATTCCATTAATTAGGCGTTCTCTCAATTTAGGTTAGGTGATAGACCTTAAAGTGCAAGCACCCACATTAGGATAAGAATGTGCTAACTTTGGGTGACGTAAATCTCATAAAGAAATTTTTTGTGACAAATGTCACATAAAGACTCATGATAGGGGTTGTCAAGTATTAAAATTGAGACGGTATCATAGTTTGTATTTCCTTGAATATTTTCTCTTATATAAAACCCGACAATAACAATTTATATCAGCCTCTTATTGATAGTTATATTAAGTTTAAATTTTACTGATTATATAAATTTACATTGATTATATTGCCGTACATCATGATCTCTTTTGTTAAAAATAAGTTACCAAGGTTAAGAAAGTGCTAGAAGTGGCTAAAAAAATCCTAACTCTTACTTGTTTAAATCTCTAGATTAAAGGGTAAGCAATTCATGGAAATTGCGTATATAAAGGAAGGAGACACAAAATGGAAAAATTTATGCATAATGTTAGAGCATTTATTCAGGACGAAGAAGGTTTAACAGTAGTTGAGTATGTTGTGGGTGCTGGACTACTAGTTACTGGACTAGCTGGTTTATTTACGGCCTTTGGTACGACACTTCAAACCGAATTAACTGGTATTTTTTCTTAGTTAATTTACAGCAAAATTGTACCAACCGTCTACTATTATGTTACTGGTTCATTTTTAAACAAGAGTTAATATTTAAAACTCTTTTAGAAATGAATGAGTAACATATTTTTTTGGGGGACGGAAAATGAACATACTAAAATTAAAACTTTCAGCTTTCTTTTCTGAAGAAGAAGGTCTTACAACAGTCGAATACGTTGTAGGCGCTGGCTTACTTGTTGCCGGGTTAGCGGTATTCTTTGCCGGGTATGCAGGTATTCTTACAACAGAATTTGCCTCTCTGTTCTAATCACTTTCCGTAGAAAAAAGTAGCAATCTAACATGGTTACCTACTATCTGATCTGGTTGGGTTTTATCACAGTCGCTGTGTCGGATGCCAGAGAGCACCGAATACCAAATTACATGTTAGGCATTATTTTAGCTCTAGCAATTATTGACAAAGTGCTGTCGTTAACCCCTCTATCATCATTGATGAACGCGGCCTTGGGCGCGCTTATTATGTTCTTATGTGCCTTTATATTGTTTCTTATCCGGGCAATGGCCCCAGGCGATGTGAAATTGCTTGGTGTGGTTGGTTTTGTCGCAGGTTGGGGGCAGTTGCTGGCTATTTCGTATTGGATAGCGGTATCTACGGTGATTGTTGCTCTTTTTTACGCAGCGATTAGGTTGGCCGAACAACCCAAGTCGGCAAAAATGCTGCTGAGCAAATACACTTTACTATTATCAGGAGTGGGAGCGGACAAAAAGAGCCGGTTTTTTGCCGAACCTTCGGAAACCAAGTTGAGGATGCCGTTTGCCCCTATTGTTGTTATTGGGCTTGCATTGCATCAATACTTTTAAGACAAGGAGTCTCTATGACAGCGGCCTATCAAGACGGATTACATAGAGAAGAGTTAATACCACAAGCGGATGCACCTAAAGTACCTACTTCTTTTGCAGATTTAGGTGTGCCTAAAGTTGTGTTAGAAAACTTGTTATTGAAACACCTTGCCGCCTACCCCAAATCAGACATCCTTCAACTGACGAAATCAATGGGCATCAATAGCCACCTGATAGAGGAAATGCTGGGAGATTTACGTAAAAAATCAAAAGTTGAGGTCTTCCAAGCTGCACCAGATTCGTTCATTTCTCAAGGCTCTTCTTCAGGGTCTGCAAGTATTCGGTATGCTTTGTCAGAATCCGGCATGCAAGATGCGGACATGGCGTTTGCAAAAGACGCATACTTAGGGCCTGCTCCAGTGTCGCTCACCGACTATGACACCATGGTCAAAGCTCAAGATGTTAGAACGCGAGTGGTGACCAAAGATGATGTGACGTTTGCCTTGCAAGAAGTGTACGGCGCGGAGCGATTAATCGGTGTGATAGGACCTGCGATCAACTCAGGTCGCGCGTTACTTTTATATGGAGATGCGGGTACAGGTAAAACCTTTGTCGCCACACGAATTCTTAACTCTTTAAATACATCGGTTTATATCCCATATGCTGTCTACGCTGCGGGTAATATCATCAAGGTATTTTCTCCTCAGCATCATAAGCGCTTAAATAGTCCGGAAGATGAGAGCAGCTTTGTATTTAAAGAGCAGTTTGACCGCCGCTGGGCATTGTGTGAAAGGCCGAGTATTCAGGTTGGTGGTGAGCTTACGATGGATATGCTTGAGGTGAATCATACGGAGCATAATAGAGTATGGATAGCACCTCTGCAGATGATGGCCAATAACGGCATCTTTATCATTGATGATTTGGGCCGTCAGCCTATGCCGGTCGATACCTTGCTCAACCGTTGGATCGTTCCGATGGAATATTTCTTTGACCATCTCGCGTTACCTAATGGTCAGCAAGTGACGATACCGTTTATTTTGACTCTCGCATTTTCCAGTAACTTAGACCCCGAGTCTATCGCGGATCCCGCCTTTTTGCGTCGCTTGGGATACAAAATACAGTTTTACCCATTAAAAGAAAATGAATATCGCGCCCTATGGGAAAAAGTGGCCAGTGGCCGTCAGCTCAGCATTGCTGAGCCAGTTTTTGACACTTTGTTTAATTTACATAGTCAGCACAGTGTTGGTTTTTATCCCTGCCTACCTAAGGACATGATTGGTATCAGTCGGGATATTATTGCGTTTGAAGAAACTGCTCCAACGATTACCCCCGAGATTGTCTCTCGAGCCTGGGAGGTTTACTTCACCGCTGATGGAAAAGGAGGAGGAGCAAGATGAGTAGAAATCAAGCCATTTTACTATTCTTGCTGTCCATTATATTTGGTTTAGGAGCGGTATTTTTTGCCAAACAATGGATGGATAGGCAAGTTCAACCACAAGTAGAAGTCGAAGTGGTTGAAAGGGAGCCAGTCGTAATTGCAGCTCAAGAAATTCCGGCAGGAACGATTATTGAGGAGCAGCACTTAACCACCAAACTTTTAGAAAAAGATTGGCGTAGTGAAGAGCAGTTTGGCCTTCCAGATGAAGCCGTTGGAAAAGTCGCGGCTAGTGTCATCTACAGTGGAGAGATCCTGCACCCTTTGCGCGTTACTGTGCCTGGGGAAGGCTCTACATTAGCTTCGTTAATTGAAGAAAATAAGCGAGCCGTGACCATTAGAGTCAATGATGTTATTGGTGTCGCTGGTTTCCTATTACCGGGCAATAAAGTCGATATTCTCAGTACAATTAAATATAACGAACGTTATGCGACGACATCCACTGTATTAAAAGATATCAAAGTGTTAGCTGTTGACCAAACCGCTAAGACGAAGGAAAACAAACCTATTATTGTTCGAGCCGTTACCCTAGAAGTGTCACCAAAGGAGGCAGAAAAGCTCCTAACGGCGAAAAGCAAAGGCGAAATTCAATTGGCTCTTAGAAATCCTCATGAACCTGACGAAGTACCAAGGAAAAGATATGTGGCTCCTAGTGTGACGGTCATTAAAGGGACGAAGGCTTCCAATATACGAGTGAAGAACTGAGGTGCAAGATGAAACAATTAACTATCTTCATTTGCCTCTTATTGACGAGTAGCTTTTACGCAGTGGCGTCCACACAGACAGGGAAAGTCGTTAAAGTTCCCCACCATAAATCTACGCATGTCAATTTAGCAGGGAAGGCAAAACGTGTCTCATTGGGTGATCCTGAAGTTTTAGACTTTGTGATGTTACGCTCGAATGAGTTATTTTTGATAGGCAAGAAATTAGGTTCGACCAACTTAATGGCTTGGGATTATCGAGGTCGGCTGATTGAGGCTATCGATATTGAAGTGACCCATGACCTTAACAGCCTAAAGGCTAAGCTGTATGAATTTTTGCCTGACGAAAAAATTGAGGTGCATAGCTCGCAAAACCGTCTAATTCTCAGTGGTATGGTAACGAGTAAAGCGGTAATGAACGTGGCTTTACGTGTTGCAGAAACCTATGCTGCTGGTGAGTCTGTTGAAGATAGCTCTGTGGGCGGCGCAGCGTCAGCAGGGGCAACAACGCAATCATTGAGTGAGAATGTACAAAAGTCCGGCATCATCAATTTGATGACCATCGGTGGCTCTCAGCAAGTGATGCTAGAAGTGACGGTAGCTGAAGTTCAGCGAACATTGTTGAGAAAATTTGATGCGAATCTGAATTTCTTTAACAATGGTACTCATGCTGGCGGTGGTATCACGTCTACGGTTTCTTCAATATCTGGGATCACGCCATCGTTCACTGCACCAGCCATTAGCGATAAAGATTACGGAATTCTAGGTGGTTTTGTTGATAGCAGAAATCAACTGTCTATCGCAATTGATATAGCCAAAGAAAATGGCTCAGCAAAAATTTTGGCAGAGCCAAACTTAACCGCGTTGAGTGGCACTAAGGCGGAATTACTCGCTGGTGGTGAATTCCCCATTCCAGTACCCGATGAAAATGGTATTACTATTGAGTATAAAGAGTACGGGGTGGGCCTTACCTTTATTCCAACCATATTGAGTGATAAAAACATCAATCTCGAAATGGCGGTAGATGTCAGTGAGATTGCCAGCACCACCTCTCTCACTTATACCACAGATTTAAACTATACCATTTACCCATTAACCCGTCGTAGCGCCTCGTCAACGCTTGAGCTGGCAGATGGACAAACCATCGGTATCGCTGGATTGTTAAACGAGAGTGTAAAAGATGCGGCAAGGAAAATTCCGGGACTCGGAGAAGTGCCTATTCTGGGGCAGCTTTTCAATAGCTCAGAGTACATCAAAGGTGAAACAGAGTTAGTCATATTAGTGACGGCAAAACTGGCGAAAACCGTCGACAGAGACAAGGTTGTTTTACCGACGGATTTATTTATCGAACCTACGGATATGCAATTCTACATGTTGGGCATCAGTCCATATATTGCAGAGAACTCGCAAAAAATTCACGGATTGGAAGACTCTTCAGTGGTTGAGTTTATTGAATACCCAGACGGTGGGACCGAGGGTACATTTGGCCATAGCCTATAAGGATAGTAAATATGATCAGAATATTATTAATGGTTGTATTCTCAAGCTTTTTTTTAATCGGTTGCTCGTCTAACCCTGCACCTTTAGGTAGTACGGTAGCCAACTTGGCTCAAGCGCAAACTTATAATCCGGAAGCGGCTCAAGAAAACCTTGGCTATATTCCTGAAGGTCACGGTGAAAGACATGAGAATGTGTACCAAATATACACTAGAATTGAAGAAGTATCGTTGCAGGGAACAGAAAGTCGTGTAGTTGAGGGAGTCTCTGAGTAGACAAGGAGTAATGGGGAAGGATGCATGGATAAGCAGTTAGGAGATTGGCCATGGGAGAGGCTGTGAAACTTTCAAGAAATGAAGAAAATACACTCAGATTGAAAACCAATTTGAGTATATGGGTATTCTATTCTAGCGATCAATTTCGTACTCATATATCGAATGAGCTGTCGAATTGTGAAAGCATCACGTTTGAAACTATATCTCTGCACAGTCTCGTTGTTTCTAATTTATCTCAGTTTAATCCTCCCGATCTTATCTTTGTCGAGACAGGCCCCAATTGGGCGCAAAAAATCGTTGAGCTTCAACAGTATGAAGGACCCATCAACGAAGGCCATGAAGCTTCCTTGATCGTGTTTGGTAATGAAAGCGATAACGGGGCGCTAAAAATTGCCTTGAGAATTGGCGCGGCTGATTTTGTCTCGGATCAGATTGGTTTCAGTGATTTGATTCCAATGTTAAAAAGTGTTGCAGAAGATAAGGTAGCGAGTCGAGATCTAGGCGAGTTATATGTCTTCGTCAATTCAAAAGGCGGGGCTGGCGCATCGACTATTGCAATGAACACTGCTTTGTCTTTGTCGAAAGTTATGCCAGAAAAAGTACTATTACTGGATTTAGATCTACAGTTTGGTGTTATCGATGATTACCTTAATCTGGCTTCAAAATATACCTTAACGGATGCCATTGCTAATGCCTCTGACATGGATGAAGTCTCACTTGGCGCGATTGTGACCAAGCATTCCTCTGGGCTCCACATTCTTGGCTTTCAGCATGAAAATAGCCAAGAAAATTACGAAAAAGCGCATCATATTAGTAAGTTATTACCCGTGCTTAGAGAAGTTTACGACTACATTATTGTCGACATGTCTCGTGGGGTTGACCGATTGTTCTCTCCCATCATTAACCCAGCACAAAAAGTGTTTCTCATCACCCAGCAAAATTTAGTCGCGATTAGAAATTCTACACGTATCGCGAAAGTGCTGGCGTTGGAATTTGGTATAGGTAAAGACAACTTAGAGATTGTGGTTAATCGATATGAAAAGCGTCAGTCAATAAAAATTAAAGATATAGAAGGAACGATAGTTGGTGTTCAGGTACATGTCATTCCCAATGACTTTAAAGTGGCTTTTGAAAGTGCAAATTTAGGCAGACCGTTTGTCGAAACTAAGAAAAAAAGCGCGATAGCGAAGGCGGTAAAAGAATTTACTACTACACTTTTACCACAGGAAGAATCAGATAAAAAACAGGGTTTCATCAGTCGTCTGTTTTCCTAATTAGTAGGGAGCATCCATGTTTTTCAAAAGAAAGAATATAAATCCTGATTTTCAGGATCAGGCGTCCTCTTCGTCTCATGAAGTCGGGCATACTGAAATTAACGAAACCGAGCATAACTTGGATGAAGATCTGCAACTAAAACAGGCAGAAACTCCACCCGAAGCCCGTGAAGGGGAAACCGTAGCGGAAAGAAAGCAACGCGAAGCACAAGAGCGTGAGCGAGCGGTGGATGAAGCAAAAAAACAAATTGAGCAAGAATTAGAGACCAAGCATTACTATCACCAACGCCTATTAGAAACGTTGGATTTGGGATTGTTATCGAGTCTAGACAAAGATAAAGCGAAAAAAGATCTGCATGAAGCGATCGTTCAGTTGATGGCTGATGATCAAACTCGGGCATTAAGCGCAGAAGGGCGTAAGCGTGTTATACGTCAAATCGAAGATGAAGTGTTTGGCTTAGGGCCTTTAGAACCCTTGCTTCATGATGCCACAGTGTCGGATATATTGGTCAATGGCCCGAAAAGTATCTTTGTTGAAAGGCGAGGAAAGCTCGAGCGAACCCCCTATACCTTTTTAGACGACCGCCACTTAAGAAACATTATTGACCGCATTGTCAGCCAAGTTGGGCGGCGTATCGATGAGGCTTCACCAATGGTTGATGCTCGTCTTACAGATGGTTCACGTGTGAACGCCATTATTCCTCCACTTGCACTTGATGGTGCCTCGGTATCCATTCGTCGGTTTGCGGTCGAAAAGCTCAATATGGAAAATCTACTTGGCTTTAATTCTCTATCGGAGCAAATGGCCAAGTTTGTTGAAGCCGCCGTAAAAGGTGAGCTGAACATATTAATAGCTGGAGGTACTGGCTCTGGTAAAACCACCACGTTGAACATTTTTTCAGGGTTTATCCCCAGTGATGATCGCATTATAACGATAGAGGATTCCGCGGAGCTTCAATTGCAGCAGCCGCACGTAGTCCGCTTAGAAACACGCCCCGCTAACTTAGAAGGAAAGGGGGAGATCACTCAGCGAGACTTGGTGAAAAACTCCTTGCGTATGAGGCCAGACAGAATTGTTCTTGGTGAGGTGCGTGGTAGTGAAGCAGTCGATATGCTCGCGGCGATGAATACGGGCCATGATGGCTCATTAGCGACGATTCACGCCAATACACCACGTGATGCTCTTAGCCGGGTGGAGAATATGTTCTCAATGGCAGGGTGGAATATTTCCACCAAAAACCTTCGCTCTCAAATAGCATCAGCCATTCACTTAGTGGTGCAAATGGAAAGACAAGAAGATGGTCGCCGACGCATGGTCAGTATATCTGAAATAAACGGCATGGAAGGCGAAATCATTACCATGTCTGAGATCTTTACCTTCAAGCGTCAAGGTGTCGATGAAGAAGGTAACGTTATTGGATATTTTACGGCAACAGGGGTCATACCACAGTGTCATGATGGTTTATCGAAAAAAGGCCATCACTTGCCATTTGAAATATTTAACGAGACATACCAATAGGAGATAGGGTTATGGGAGATGACGCAACGCTATTTTTTGTTTTGTTATTTTTTGCCGTGGTATTCATATCCCAAGCATTGATTTTGCCTGCAGCAGGAAGCAAAGCAAAACATAAAGAACTATCCGAACGTTTAAAGGCGACACAATCCACTTTGGATGAAGAAAGTCGCTCACTATTGCATGAACATTACTTAAAAAGCTTAACTCCACTAGATAGAAAACTCGTGGAGTTTAAATTGTTTTCTGATTTAAAAAAATCCATCGAATTATCCGGTTTTGACTGGACGTTGACCCAAACACTTACCGTTACTTTTTGTATCGCATCTGGGCTGAGTATCTTTGTGCTCATCATTGGCCAGCCTTGGTTTGTGGGTATAGCTGCATTTATTGGTACGTGGATCATCATGCATTTCATTTTGCAGAAAAATATCTCTGATCGGTTAGCTGCCTTTGAAGAGCAGCTGCCTGATGCTCTCGATATCATGAGGCGAATGCTTCAAGCCGGGCAACCCATTACTCAAGCGTTTAATGAAGTAGGTAATGAAATGCCTGAACCTATTGGTAGCGAGTTTAAAAACACCTTTAACTTGCTCAATTACGGTTATGACATGCGTCTCGCCATTATGCAAATGGCTGAGCGAACGCCAACTGTCGCAATGTTGGCCTTCTCTAGTGCAGTGTTGTTGCAAAAAGAAACCGGGGGCAATTTATCAGAGAACTTAGAAAAAGTTTCCCATGTTCTTCGAGCAAGGTTTAAGTTAGCGCGTAAGATAAAAACGATTTCCGCAGAGAGTCGCTTATCGGCGTGGATACTAGTCTTATCGCCGTTTATTTTATTTCTGGGGTTGTCGATCATTAACCCTGGTTATGTTGAGCCTTTATATAATGACCCAAGAGGAATGACATTGGTGAGTGGGGGAGTCGTAAGCTTGTTTTTTGGCTCCATGTGGATAAGAAATATTATTAACTTCCAGGTGTAATATGAACGATATCCTATACTCACTCGCTGAAATAAAAATAGATGAGGAGTTCATTTTTCTTATCCTTATCTTGGTGTCGACAATATTAGTTTTTGTTGCTGTGTCATTTATATTTATAGGCGCGAAGTCGGCCACGCAGAAAAAGCTTGAAGAAATAAAAAGTGAAGCCAGTGGCATGAAATTGTCTAAAGCTCATAAAATTGACAATACGCTAGAATCACTTGCACCAATTATTGCCCCAAGAAATATTAAAGAGCGAGAGACAGCGCGACATAAACTCATGCATGCAGGTTTTCATGAAGCGAACGCATTAACCATTTTCTACGCTATTAAGTTGTGCTCTTTTATTATCGGGGCCATGGTGGCCGCGGGTCTGTACTTCTTTCAACCTGAAATGAGTAACTTATTGTTCGCTATGGTGATCAGTATTGCCATCGGGATGTTTATACCCAACTTTGTTTTGAATCGTTTTGTTAATCAGCGTCAATCCAAGATTAAGGGCGGGATACCCGATGCGCTTGATTTACTTGTGGTATGTACAGAGTCAGGTTTAGGTTTTAATGCTGCCCTAAGACGAGTCGCCGATGAGCTTGTGATTTCTCATCCAGATTTTGCCGATGAGCTAGATACCGTATGTGTAAAAATTAAAGCCGGGGTAGAGATGCAAGATGCGTTTGCTGAACTCGTTAAGCGTACCGGGGTAACTGAAATTACTGGGTTGGTGAATATGCTGGCGCATGCATCAAGAGTGGGCGGTAGCATTGCTCAAACCCTTCGAGAATACACTGAAGATTTTCGAGATAAGCGAAACCAAGAAGTTGAGGAGATCGCTGCGAAAATCCCGACAAAAATGATATTTCCGTTGTTGCTGTTTATTTGGCCCTGTTTTTTCATTGTAGCAATTGGGCCTTCTATGTTGTCTATCACATCAACGCTAGGTCAATAAGGGAACATTATGAAAGGACTCAAACTACTTGGTTCGTTGGTATTAATCCTCTTGCTCGCGTCTTGCGCGAGTAAGAAAGAAGAGCCCAAATTTGATCACTCTTTGTACGATGGACGTTCTATTGATACCTTGTCCACTGAGGAACCTGCGCTCAACGAGCAAGAAGCCATAAGCCGAGGAGATTTAGCCTTATCTAATGGCAATATGGATCTCGCATTGTACGAATACATCAGTTCATTATCTTTCCCACAAGCTGCTCATCAAGGTAAAACCTTGTACAACATTGGACGTATACACCAAAGACGAGGTAACTTGGCCCTCGCTGAAAAAGCTTATTTGATGTCACTGGAGTATGACCCCAAAAACGTCTCAGCATTAGAGCAACTGGGCGTTTTATATAGCCGCTCTGGGGATGTTGAGCAAGGCTATACCTATTTTTACCGAGCGTTAGATGCAGATCAAGAACGCCTAAAGAGCTCTAACAGGCTTAGAATGGGCGATCTTGTGACGGTGAAAGATGTGGCGGCTTTGAAAGTCGATAAGCGTTCTCCAGCTCTGGCTTATATGGGGCTTGGTGTCTTAACCGATCTAAAAGGTGATCACCCATTAGCGCAAGAGTTTTATACTAAATCGCTGGAGATCAATCCGAAATCAGTAAAAACGTTGCTCAACGTGGGTTATTCCTATTACATGTCGGGAGATTATGTTAAAGCGCAGCGCTTTGTTGTATCAGCATTGGAAAAAGATCCTGATAACGAAAAGGCGCAAAATAATTTAGCGCTTATTTATTTAGCCAAAGGAGAAGTAAAACGTGCCATCAATGTGTTTATGCGCCAGATGGATGCCGCGGAAGCATTGAACAACGTAGGCTATTTCCTTATTTTGCAAGGCAAACCTGAAGATGCCATCCCTTATTTAGAACAAGCGATTGATAAGAAGCCAAGCTATTATAAAGTGGCCAATGAAAATCTTGAAAGGGCGTTAGCGGAAGTTAGGGCGAAAACGGTCAAAGCGAATAGTAAGAAGAAGGCAAATTAGGACTATTTCAATCCATAGTACACTAAAGGAGAACATGACGTTCTCCTTTTCTTTTTGGGTCAATATGCTCTACGACATGAGAGTTAAAACAATGCTACTAACAATAACTAGGCTGACTAGCCACCCTATTGGCAGTTTCATCGATTTAAACAAGAAAAACAGAATAAAAAGAAAGACTACGTCTGTAATATGATGTATGGCGCTGGTTGAGATTGGTGTATACAAAGCCGAAAGTAGTAGACCGACTACTGCTGCGTTCACACCATTGATGATACCTACAAGTTTTGCATTGTGGGAAAGTTGTTGCCAATGTGGAAGTGCGGCAAGTATTAGCAAGAAACCTGGTAGAAATATGGCGATGGTGGCCAGTAATGCCCCCAAAATCGGTGAACTTGGCAATAATTCATAGCCTAGATACGTGGCAAAAGTAAACATAGGCCCGGGTACCGCTTGCGCTGCGGCATAACCTGTTAGAAAGCTGTTTTGCGATAATTGCTCACCAACGATATTCTGCAACAGTGGTAAGGCAACATGCCCTCCGCCAAAGACTAAACTACCCGCTTGAAAAAAATCATTAAATATTGCTGTATATGCTCCCATTGGAATTAATGGTAAACCTAGCAATAACAAGCAAAATAGTAGCAAAGGAAAAATGGAAGATCCTTTTACCTTGGTGGTATTGAGTAAAACTGACTCTTCTTTTAGCCAGATCCCTCCAATGAATGCCGCTGCGACGAGAACATAAATCTGTGTGTGAACGGATGGGGAAATCAGTAACGCACTGGCGGTAGCAAAGCACAGCAATGAGGTGAGCTTTGAAGTGCAAAACTTGCTAAACATTCCCCATGTGGCATCTGCCACGACAACGACAGCGAGAAGTTTGAGCCCATGGACGACGTTGTGAAAGTACAACGAGTTTGTCAATTGCTGGGCGACAAAGGCGAGCAATAACATCAATGCGATAGATGGGAGGGTAAAGCCCAAAAATGCCGCTATAGCGCCAGGTAGCCCTCCTTTTCGGTAGCCCAATGCAAAACCAATTTGGCTAGAAGCTGGCCCTGGCAAAAATTGGCTCAAGGCGACAAGTTGAGCATATTCCTTTTCTGATAGCCAATTGAGTCGGCTTACAAATGCCGTTCGAAAGTAGCCAATATGTGCGGCGGGTCCACCAAAGCTTACGCAACCTAAGCCCAGAAAGATTTTAAATATGGATAGCATTCCTTTGTTCTCTTCAAGGTCTAATTGAGGTTAGGGTAAGAAATGCACTATTATTATTCAAATTGATAATTATCATATCAATTATGAACCAAATGGGATGCCTATGGATACGTTCAACTGGAAAAGCGTAGATTTAAATTTACTGGTAGCATTTCAGTCTTTATATCAAACACATAGTGTGAGTGAGGCGGCGAAGCTGTGTCATGTCAGTCAGTCGGCAATGAGCCACTCGCTACAACGTTTGCGAGCTACGTTGAACGATCCTTTGTTCCAAAGGGTCGGAAATCAAATGCAACCCACACCAAGAGCGCATGAGGTATTTCCGCGGATAGAGCAAATTCTAACCATGGTAAAGCAGCACGTATTGGCAGAAAAACCATTTAAAGCAGAAGAGTACGATGGAGTGTGGAAAATCGGTCTCACCGATTACGCAGAACAACTGTTTGCTACAAAGATCTATGATCAGTTGAGAGCGATCTCGCCTCATGCACAAGTGCATTTTATCCATGTAGATAAAGCAAACTATTCTGCAACCTTAGACTCTGAGCAGCTTGATGTCGTGATTGGCAGTATTCCAAATCTAGATAGCAAATGCCTTTCTGAGCACCTTTATCGAGAAGAGCATTTGTGTTTGTATGATCCTGAAATGTTAACCTTTAGTCGGCCAATGACGTTGCAAGAGTTCTCTCGTGTAGAGCATGCGCTAGTTAGTCCAAACAATGTGTTATCGACGAAAGTTGATAACAGCCTTAAAGCACAATCAATGAGCAGAAGAGTCGCGGTGGCGTCCAGAAACTTTTTGACCATAAGGCAGTTAGTTCGTGGTAGAAAGCTTATCTGTATTGTGCCAGAGAAATTTGCTCAGTTATCTTCAGAGACATCTGGCTTGGCTATTTCAGTGCCTCCAATTGAAGTTGATGCGTTCAACATCGAGTTGGTGTATAGCAAATCACGTCATCACGACGATAAAAACCGTTGGTTAAGAGAAAATGTCACAGCATCAGTAAAATCGATAGTGAGTGCTAGGTAATATTCTCAGCGTATATATAACGCGATAGGTTGACGTTCATTTTTTGTACTGCCATGCTGGTCGAAGTGCGTGTGGTAAGTGGTTAATATGCATGAAATGGAATAAAGCTAAGTCTAAAGGGTTCACCTTAATTGAATTAACTGTGGGTGTTGTACTCATTGGTGTGTTATCAGTCGTTGCTGCGCCTAAAATGTTTAGTGTGAGTAGTGAGGCTAAAACCAGCACGGTGCAGAAAGTTGCGCGAAACTTCAAAAGCTCTATTGATCTTATCAAGTCCGCTTGGCATGTCGAAGGAGGGCAAGGCAGTACGGTCCAAGTTCAAGGCCAAACTATTTCAATTAATAGCTCTGAATGGCCAGGCCCAGCAGGGGCTCCATCGAGTGCGCCCTCAGATAACGACTGCTTAGAGCTATGGAATCAGGTGTTAAAGACCGAAGAAACTATCGCCACGTCAACAGGCTCTGAAAATTGGTTAGCCAGCGGTTTTTACAATGCGTCTCAAAGTGCCAATTTTTGTAGTTATCAATATTTGCCCAACGACAGCGATTATCGTGGCTTCGTTTACAATTTAAATACTGGAGATGTGAATTACACTGACACCAACCCGAATACTGGCGGTGGCGGTGGAGGCGGCGGTAGCTTGGGATTATTCGGTCTAATTGCGCTATTGGGCTTAGCGTGTATCCGTCGTATTGGCCTAAGGCCAATACGCACTAGTAATAGATAACACCGCTAGCTGTGCTGCTAATGTTGATGTTAGGAATGAGTGCGGTACTACCCGTGAAGTTAGTTGATACGTCAACTTGAACAAGCCGTCCTGCACTTTGGTCTATATTGCCATCGCCATCTAGTGGCCAGGTGACATTCACGGTTGCTCCCGCTAGGCTCGGGGCTTGGCCTCGGACAAAGGTAACTACATCAGCCGTTGTGGCTGGTGCATCGGTTCGGCGAGCATCTTGGGCCGCATCGGCACCCCGTACGGCGATAAAGCGTACGCCTTGTTTAGCCGCGTGAGCGACAATGTTGAAAGTATAAATGGCTCTACCGCCTTCAATGGCGCCAAGTAACAAGACAAGCAATACACCCAATACAACGGTAAACTCCACAATAGAAGTGCCTCGTTGCCCTTGTTTCTTGAAAATCCTCATACTACTGCACCCTCATTTCGGCAGTATCCGTCAGAGCGACTTGATCTGGGATGCCAGGGTAATCAATGATGGTACGAAAATCTCTGGTGGTCGTGACTTCAACATAAATTTGTGTTGTGGTCGGGCAGGCATTGGCTGTACAACTGACCTCGGTTGAAGAGCCGGGACAACGGCAGAACCGTCGAGACGTGACATCGACATGACTGGTGTTATTCGCATCAATTTCCAGATTTACTGCATCACCCAGTGCGATAGTCTCAATACCGTTAGAGTCAACGGCATGTGCCGAGCTTTGCGCCCCATAACCTGCAGCGTTTCTGGCTGCACTCGAATTGGTGATGGAAGCGTACATCATCCTTCCGGCATCGGTAATTGCAATAAAGATGAACAGCAGAACTGGTAACACCAATGTCATTTCTACCGCGGCAATGCCTTTTGAATATCGATTTCCTATTTGCATATCTATTCCACTAACGTAACTCGCTTAATCGGTGAGCTTTGTCCTGCTCCAGTAAAGTTATCTATCGACACATTCGAACCACTCGTGACTTCAAGAAATTTGGAGATCAGGATAGTTTGGCTTGTGCTACCTCCTGAGCCACTATGAAATTTTAGGTGTTGGTTCCAAACGTAAATCGCGCCTTCTAATGTTGCATCGACACTACTGTCAATGCGGTTGGTTGGATAATCTCCAGGGTTATCGGTTTCTGGAGCTAATCTATCAGAGAAAAACAAAATACCATCTAAGTCATTGGCGCACTCTTGTCCGCTTGCCCCTCCGTTACAGGCAGGTGCTGCCAGGTTCACAGTGGCACTAGAGTTGATATCCATGGTCCAATACCACTCCGGCCCTTTTTCAGGATCATGGTCAGGGTCACTATCGTCGCATTGCCAAAAACAGGTGTTGTAAAACGAGACATCAGCTCCAGTCACATTCGAATCTCCCCCTTCCACTCGTAGTCCACCGCCACGCAGAATATACACGCCAGGGTTGAGTGTGACGTTGCCTTTTTTCACCAAAATACCACCACAGTAAGTACCCGGATTCAGTGTTTCACTTCCAGAAGTGTCTACGGTGTATGGCTCATAGGGACCACCAGAGTCTTTTTCTTTCCCGCTACAACCTGAAGCATCGCAAGTCTCATCTGGCGGACAGCTAGCAGCGGTATAGGTGACGGTAGGGGGAGTAAGGCCTGATAGAGGGTCTTGTACAGGTATTGGCTCTTCTCCAGCACTCGCGCCATCTCCAGTGTAAGGGCAGGCAAGCGTTCCATCGCTGCATTCAAAATTGCTTCCTCCACTGCAAGAGCCAGAGCCTGCGCCAGTGTGCCCACCTACGGTTGTAATGGAGGTGCCGGATAAACAGGATCCACTTTCTACCGCTAGGCTGTCGCTATTGTCTGAGTTGACGTAAATACCACAATTGGTGTCTAAGGAAGAGCTACTGGCTACCTGAAGTGAATTCTCTCCAGAACTACCTAGCACATAGACACAATTGCGAGAGCTGCCGACATTGCCATTGGCGACAGCACGTACTTGATAATCAAGATTGGTAAAGCCAATGGTAGAAAGAAAAGAAGTCGGCATTTGGTGATCAATAATCACTTCTACAGAGGACGCGTCACCATTGTAGATACCAGATGTAGGCGGAGAATTAATGGTAATGCTCACACCATCGACGCCATCGACATATCCATTAGTGGATGCTGCAGTGGTCGCGGAACTGTTTATACTGCCAGTATTGCCATAGAAAAGTTCATACGCTCCGGCAAGTGCAGCAGCATCGGCTGCCGTTTGTGCATCTCTATATCTTGCAAGCGTGTTTCCGGTATCTAGCGCCATACCAGCCATGGCGACCAACAGTAACATCGCCATCGTAGTCATGACGGTGACTAAGCCTCTGGACTTAGTTCTCCCTTTTCCTACAGCCATGTAGTGACAGTCCATAATAAACGTGACATATATTCCAATAATTATAGTCAAGAGTGCAAAATTTAACCTAACTTTGATGGTTCATCTTTGATGTAATCGTTTACAATTTTTGGTACGTTGAGATAAAAAAGACTCGATCATGTGACACTTAAGCTTTCTAAACATAGAATATAGTTGTTTCACATCATATATAGCTGTTAGTGAAAACGTTTACATTGATGTGATCCTGATCACAGCGAGATGGCTAACGTAGTTGTTAGAATTCGCTCTAAGCAGCAATATGACCATATTGAACGCAACAATATGTAGAAAGTGGGAGTGAACTTGTGAAAGTGCTAGTAACGGGCGGTACAGGATACATCGGCAGCCATACTTGTGTGCAAATGATTGATGCGGGTATTGAGCCAATCATTGTCGACAACTTATGTAATTCCAATCAAGAAGTGCTCAATCGTATCGAAACGTTAACAGGCAAAATGCCAACGTTTTATCAAGGCGATGTGCGTGATGAGAGCTTACTTGATGCAATTTTTGCCGAGCACAAGATTCAATCTGTGATCCACTTTGCTGGATTAAAAGCGGTGGGCGAGTCTGTTTCTAAACCACTAGAGTATTACGACAACAATGTGAATGGCACTTTGGTTTTGGCTCGCTCAATGAAAAAGGCGGGGGTAAAAAGTATTGTCTTTAGCTCTTCCGCTACCGTTTATGGCGATCCTGAAATTGTGCCGATTACTGAATCTTCTCCTACAGGTGCCACCACCAACCCTTATGGTCGTAGTAAATACATGGTTGAACAATGCTTGTCTGACTTTTATCAAGCGGAAAGTGATTGGAGCATTACTTTACTCCGCTATTTTAACCCCGTTGGCGCTCACCCTTCTGGATTGATGGGCGAAGATCCACAAGGAATACCGAATAATCTCATGCCTTATGTGGCCCAAGTCGCGGTTGGTCGCCGCGAGCATGTATCGGTGTTTGGTGATGATTACCCAACCCCTGATGGCACAGGCGTTCGTGATTATATCCATGTACTAGACCTCGCCGATGGTCATATCGCAGCGTTAAACTCCGTGGGTGAAAAGCAAGGGCTGCATATTTTTAACCTTGGTACAGGCAAAGGCTCAAGCGTGCTAGAAATGATCCAAGCATTCAGTCAAGCCTGTGGTCATGAGCTGAAATATCAGATTTGCGCTCGCCGCCCTGGCGATATCGCAGAATGTTGGTCGAGCTCTGAAAAAGCAGAAAAGGAATTAGGCTGGAAAGCTATTCGAACACTGGTAGATATGACGAAAGATGCCTGGAGTTGGCAATCGAAAAACCCAAATGGATACCACAAATAACCTTTAGTTTTCCCTAATGAATAGCGTGTTCTGCTGTTGGGGTAAAGATTGTCTTTAAGCTTGAGTAATTAGTTATGAAATTTAATCCGGTCGATCATCCACATCGTCGCTATAACCCGCTTACAGGCCAGTGGGTATTGGTCTCGCCGCACCGAGCGAAACGCCCTTGGAGCGGTCAAGATGAAAAGCCATCTGTTGATGTTTTGCCTAGTTATGAGCAAAGCTGCTTTTTGTGTCCTACTAACGATCGAATCTCTGGGGATGTGAATCCGGACTACAAGGGAACGTATGTATTCGGTAACGACTTTGCCGCTTTAATGACAGATACGCCAGCGGCGCCTGAATCTGACAACCCACTATTTAAAGCTCAAAGTGCTCGCGGCTTAAGTCGCGTGATTTGCTTTTCGCCAGATCACAGCAAAACCTTGCCAGAACTTTCTGTTAGCCAGATTGGCGAAGTGATTGATACTTGGAACGAACAAATTGAATCGTTGGGTAAAGAGTATCTATGGGTTCAGGTCTTCGAAAATAAAGGCGAAACGATGGGTTGCTCGCAGCCTCACCCCCATGGTCAAGTGTGGGCCAACAGCTTTTTGCCTAACGAAATCGAGCGTAAAGAAAAACACCTCAAAGCGTATTTTGAGCAGCGTGGATCCAACTTGCTGGTCGATTATGTGACCGCTGAGCTGCGTGATGGCAGTCGAATCGTTGTTGAAACCGAGCATTGGCTAGCCGTTGTGCCATATTGGGCCGCCTGGCCGTTTGAAACCATGCTGCTGCCAAAAAGTCATATTCGCCGCATGAGTGAGCTAAGCGATGCGCAGCGAGAAGACCTAGCGCTGGCCATAAAGAAACTGACTAGCCGCTACGACAACTTATTCCAGTGTTCATTTCCTTACTCAATGGGCTGGCATTACGCACCATTTTTCGAGCAAGGAACCAACATCGATCACTGGCAGCTACACGCCTTGTTTTATCCACCATTACTGCGCTCAGCAACAGTTCGAAAATTTATGGTGGGTTATGAAATGCTGGCCGAAACTCAGCGTGATTTGACCGCAGAGCAAGCAGCGCAGCGATTAAGAGATGTCAGTGATATCCATTATAAAGAACAAACATTAGATAAGTAATAGAGTAGCGAATATGTCCTCACTCATCCAAAATGTGAAAACCTGTTTCCAAAGTGTTTTTCAATATCCTGCGACTCACTGCATTCAAGCCCCAGGAAGAGTAAATTTAATTGGTGAACACACCGATTATAACGATGGTTTTGTATTACCTTGTGCGATCAATTATCAAACGGTCGTGGTAGCGAGCAAACGCAGTGATAACGTCGTGCGTGTGGTGTCGGTCGACTACGGCAATGAAGTGGATGAATTTGACATCAGCAAGGCAATCACGTTTAGCCAAGATAAAATGTGGTCCAACTACATTCGTGGTGTCGTCCAATGCCTATTGGAGCAAGGTTATGATATTCAAGGCCTTGACTTGGCCGTGAGTGGAAACGTGCCACAAGGGGCTGGGTTAAGTTCATCGGCAGCATTGGAAGTGGTTATTGGTCAAACGTTCAAGGTTTTGTTTGGATTAGAAATCAGCCAAGCCGAGATAGCGCTAATTGGCCAACGTGCGGAAAATGAATTTGTGGGCTGCAACTGCGGCATTATGGATCAGATGATATCAGCAGAAGGTCGCCAAGATCATGCCATGCTTTTGGATTGCCGTAGTCTCGAAACTCAGGCAGTGGCTATGCCGAACGATGTCTCGGTCGTCATCATTAACTCCAATAAACAACGTGGCTTGGTGGACAGCGAATACAATACCCGGCGCGAGCAATGTGAAGAGGCGGCTCGCGTGTTAGAGGTGCAGGCATTGCGTGATGCCACAGAAGAAATGCTGAATGCCAAACGCTCGGATATGACGGAGGTGGTATTCAAGCGTGCGCGCCACGTGATTACTGAAAATGCCCGCACATTAGAAGCTGCGAAAGCGTTAGCCAACGATGATATCGAGCAAATGGCGAAACTAATGGCGCAATCTCACGCTTCAATGCGTGATGATTTTGCCATCACGGTAAAAGAAATCGATAGCTTGGTTGAGATTGTGAAAGCAGTGGTCGGTGAAGAAGGTGGCGTTCGCATGACAGGTGGTGGTTTTGGTGGCTGCATCGTTGCGCTGGTACCACCTCGATTGGTCGATTTCGTAAAAGCGGCAGTTGAAGCGCAATATCAGTCATTAACTGGCTTAGAAGCGTCCATTTATGTTTGCCAAGCATCACAAGGTGCAGGCCTTATCAAATAAGGATTAACCATGAGCTTGATACTTGAGAAGTCAATGACACAAACTCTGGCTCACGACGGTGCGCCAGCCAAGGTGCTCACACTGAGCAGCGATGCGGGTCTGTCCATCGTCATTATGGATATTGGCGCAACTTGGTTGAGTTGTCAGTTGGATGTGGATGAAAGTGAAAAGCGTGAACTACTGCTTGGTGTCAGCAATATTGACGATTTTCAAAACCAAGAGTGCTATTTAGGGGCGACGATTGGGCGATATGCCAACCGTATTGAGCAGGGGCGTTTTCAGATTGGTGACAAAACCTATCAAGTGGATACCAATCAAGCAGGCAATTGCTTGCATGGTGGGCGTACAGGTTTTGATAAAAAACGTTGGACTCTTGTTGAGCAAACTAGAAATAAAGCGGTGCTTACATTGAGCTCACCGGATGGAGAGCAAGGCTTCCCAGGTAATCTTGCTGTATCGGTCACTTATCAAGTGACATCGGACAATACGGTTGATATTCGTTATCACGCCACAACCGACTCGCCGACTCCAGTTAATCTGACCAATCATGCCTATTTTAATTTAAGTGCGGGTGAAACGGATTGCCGAACGCATCAGGTACGAATTAATGCCGATCAGTACTTGCCCACCAATCAAAATGGGATACCCCTGGATAAACCTGTGTCAGTAGAAGGGACGGGGTTTGATTTTAGACAGAGCAAAACCTTGGCACAGGATTTCTTACTTGATGATCAACAAAACATCGCCAAAGGCTACGATCACAGCTTTGTTCTTAACCCCGTTTGTCGACAAGGTGAAGTGGCGGCGCAAGTAACCTCACCAGATGGAAAAGTACAACTGAGCGTCTTTACCGATAAACCTGCCATGCAACTTTACACCGGAAACTGGCTAGCGGGCACGCCGAATAGGCAGCAAGGCAAATATATTGATTACGCAGGTTTTGCGCTAGAAACACAATTTCTTCCCGACGCTCCGAATCACCCAGAGTGGCAACAGCCAAGTTGTATCTTAAAACCGGGTGAAGTGTACCAATTTTCGACGCAATATCAGTTTAAGACGCTTTAGTTAGTAGCTCGTCAATTAACACTCTATGGTGCGACTGAACACCGGCTAGATTTCCATATTTGGGGGCAAGCCGGTCGTCTTCGATAGGAAAGTGCCAGCCTAGAGTATGCTGAATAAATTGCTCGGCAAACAGCTCCGAGATTTCCAAACAGCCAGCAATCACAGTATCGACATAACTTTGCATGATAGGGATTAGCTGGCATGGAGGTTGATGATCTTCTCTGACGTAAACCCAAATCGGCGCGTTGTGATTGAATTCATGATCCGTTTCAATGTTTTCGGGCAACAATTGGATGCGATCGTAGCCACTTTCTCTTTCATCAAAGGATGGCAGTTCATTGTCATCAACCTCGATAAGCACGCCATTCACTTTACCGTGGCCTTGCGACACGATAAGGGGAGCCATAATGGTACTGTGCTGCAGTTTTCCCCAATGGCGCACCAGTCCATGGGCAAAGACAGGTATAGCAGTTCCGGTTTGTCCAGTTCGCTTTCTCGATTCTGAATTCATCAAGCTGCCATAACCAAATATATACATACTACTTTTTGCCTCTACCTTGCTCGTGAGTGATTGAATTGAGCTCTACTGTTATTAATATCAAAAACTGCCTAGCCTGGTCAAACTTCGACCAGGCTTATCTTTAGTGGCTTTCAGTATATTGCCAGACGGAAGAGATCAAATCTTCCTTCGCTTGAGGGGCGATAAAGCTTGCGTTAATGGCGTTGATGCTAAACTGGGCCAGCTCTTTTTTGCTTAGCTGGTGAGCATTAGCAACGGCGTTGAAGTTGTCATTCATATAGCCACCAAAATAGGCAGGGTCATCTGAGTTTATCGTGACACATAATCCCGCCCTGAGTAGTTCAGCGATATTGTGTTGCTCCATCGTTTCAAATACTTTCAGTTTGATATTGGAAAGCGGGCAAACGGTTAGCGGTACTTGCTGCTGGGCTAAGGTTTCAACTAAGTGGGGGTCGTCGGAGCATCTCACACCGTGGTCGATGCGTGAGGTCTTAAGTAGTTCAATGGCGTCCCAGATGTTTTGCGCTGAGCCTTCCTCTCCGGCATGGGCAACGGTGAGAAACCCTTCTTCAATGGCTTTTTCAAATACTCGAGCAAATTTTTCTGGTGGATGGCCTTGTTCAGAAGAGTCGAGCCCAACGGCGATGATCTTATCTTTAAATGGTATTGCTTGTTGTAAGGTTTGAAACGCTGAGGCTTCATCTAAGTGGCGCAAGAAGCACATGATGAGCTGACTGCTTATATTAAGTTCATGGTTGGCTTTGTCTAACGCTCGTGTAATACCATTAACTACGGTTTCAAAAGCAATACCACGCTCAGTATGGGTTTGCGGATCAAAGAAAATTTCGGTATGGACTACGTTGTCTTCCCGGCAACGCATCAGATACGCCCAAGTCAGGTCGAAAAAGTCTTGTTCATGAACCAATACATTGGCACCTTGATAATAAATATCTAGAAAAGATTGAAGGTTACTGAACTGATAGGCTTGTTTGACTTCTTCTGGTGAATTAAAGGGTATTTCAATGTGGTTGCGGTGGGCAAGTTCAAACATGAGTTCAGGTTCGAGGGAGCCTTCTATGTGAAGGTGAAGTTCTACTTTCGGCAGTTGTCTTACGAATTCATTCATGGCGTTATCCTAGCTTCTTATTTTTATATTGAGTAATTAAATAATAGACTGGATTTCGCTAGAGTCGTAAAGAACGAAATAAAAAAGGCTGGCATCAGCCAGCCGGTTTACATTAATTTTGACTCGTCATCAGTTATTACTGTGAAGCTCGCTATTTAGCTCTACGGCTGTTTTATTTGCAAGGCACTCAATTTGACCAGTTACTGAGTTACGGCGGAACAATAAATCTGATAGGCCAGCAAGATCGCGTGCTTTCACGACTTCGACCTCTTTGCCTTCTGAGTCAAGCATAAGAACTTTAGAGCCTGCTGTCACATATAAACCAGACTCAATCGTGCAACGATCGCCTAGCGGGAATCCAAGGCCGGCATTGGCTCCAAGCAGAGCATTTTCGCCGATAGAAACGATCACTTTACCGCCTCCAGAAAGTGTGCCCATAATGGAAGCGCCACCACCGATATCGGAACCATCACCAACCACAACACCAGCTGAAATGCGACCTTCTACCATGCTTACGCCGGTTGTTCCGGCGTTAAAGTTAATAAAGCCTTCATGCATTACTGTGGTGCCTTCACCAACATGAGCGCCAAGACGAACACGAGAAGTGTCAGCAATACGAACCCCATTGGGTACCACGTAGTCGGTCATTTTCGGGAATTTGTCCACGCAGTCGACAGAAAGTGTGCGGCCTTCTAAACGCGCTTCAATTTGGCGTTCAGCAAGTTCAGGAAGGTCAATAGGGCCTTCGTTCGTCCAAGCGATATTGTGCAATAGGCCAAAGATACCATCCAATACAGTACCGTGTGGCTTCACTAAACGGTTAGAAATAAGTTGCAGCTTGAGGAAGCCTTCAGCAACGCTTTCTGGTTTCGTATCGCTTTCTAGCAATACAAGAACTAAAGGTTGGGCTGAATTAGCCGCTTTGTTTGCAAATGAAGCGTTGGCATTATCTCCGTTTGCTTCAAAAGCAGAAGCGATAGCGCCACATTGAGATGGCGAAACTTCAATCACTTGGTTACCACTTACGTAATCACTCACTGAAGTGATTGCTTCAACCAGCGACTCACTTGGGTGTAAAACTGGGTTTGGAAAAAACGCTTCGATAACTTTTCCACCGCGGTTTTTTGTTGCTGTACCAAAGGCGAGAGAGAAAAAAGCCATAAAATGTGTCTCCTGGATTAATTGTGGCGGGTTTCGATTGGTTACCCATGAACGGATTTGTTACCCATCATAATGACTGATGTTGTCTGTTTAAAGAGCTGCGATTTATAAAGTCTGTCAAATGATATGTTTTGTCTTTTTAGCAATATATTTTCATTGTAAGAAATGACATGGATGTTCGTATTGGGTAGAAAGAAAAAAGCCCAAAGCTGGGCTTTGGGCTTATAAGACTTTACTTTAACAGATTGGACAATGAGCTTTTGCTTTATTTATTCCAACCTTACACCGTTGAGCAGGTGTTAAAGCGTCGATTACTTGCTTAGGTCTTCAGCGTGCTCAGATAGGAATGCAGCAACGCCTTTTGGAGATGCGTCCATACCTGCTTTACCTTCTTCCCATTGTGCTGGGCAAACTTCACCGTGAGTTTGGTGGAAGTTTAGAGCATCAACCATGCGTAGCATTTCGTCGATGTTACGGCCAAGCGGAAGATCGTTCACAACTTGGTGACGAACAAGACCTTCTTCATCAATTAGGAAAGAACCACGGAAAGCTACGCCAGCTTCTGGGTGCTCAACGTCGTACGCTTTGCAGATTTCGTGTTTAACGTCAGCAACAAGTGGGTACTTAACTTGACCGATACCGCCATCATCGATAGCAGTGTTACGCCATGCATTGTGAGAGAATTGAGAATCGATAGAAACGCCGATTACTTCTACGCCTTTTGCTTTGAAATCTTCGTAACGGTTGTCGAATGCAATTAGCTCAGATGGGCAAACGAACGTGAAGTCTAGTGGGTAGAAAAATACGACAGCTTTCTTACCTTTAGTGAATTCAGCGAAGTTGAAGTTATCAACGATTTCACCGTTACCTAGAACTGCCGCTGCAGTAAAGTCAGGGGCTTGACGACCTACTAGTACCATTTTTTGCTCCTAAAAAGTATGGTTAGTTCCAACCAATATTCAGATTGAATTTGGCTAGTCCGTATAAATTCGAGACAAACTATAGTACAGAATGTAGTATAGAAAAAAGCGAATTAAATAGATTAAGTTAATCGAAAAAAGCGATAATGAAAACTGTGCGGATTTGTACGGTATAACTTTGAAACTAAGCAGTGAAAATATGATTAAATGGCCAAGTTTAAAGCAATTACACTATTTAATAACCTTGCATGAAACGCGTCACTTTAGTGATGCAGCGCAGCGCTGCTTTGTGAGCCAATCAACATTAAGTAAGGGCATTCAAAATCTAGAGGAAATCATTGGATGTCCTTTGTACGAGAAAAAAGACAAAAAAAGCCCGCTGGTATTTACTCAAGCTGGTGAGCTTATCGTTCAGCAAGGCCGCGAGCTACTTGCCAAAGCCCAAGATTTGGTGGAGCTAGGCAATATGTGTAAGGGAGACAGTATGCAAGGTCAGCTAAGACTTGGCTGTATTCCTACCATTGCGCCTTTCTTGTTGGGAGATCTTGTCCAGCAAGTGAATCATCTTTTTCCCCAGTTAAACCTACTGCTCAAAGAAGACACCACCACTAATTTACTGACGGCGCTAAGACATGGTGAGCTTGATGTACTGATTCTTGCCTTGCCCGTCGATATTAGTGGTATGGAAAGTCGAATAGTGGGTCAAGACCCGTTTCGAATGGTGATCAGCCATGATCAAGCTAAGCGTATCTCCACGCCAATAAAATACGATGATCTGCCCGATGAATCGGTCTTCTTATTAGAAAAAGAACATTGTTTAACTGAGCATGCCGTTTCAGCTTGCCAACTGACAGAGAAACAAAAGATCAATCCATTTAGTGCAACCAGCTTGCATACTCTGGTGCAAATGGTGGCCAATGGGCTAGGTACAACCTTTATTCCACAAATGGCAATCAAACATGGCTTACTGGACAATCAAAATTTGCTCATCATTGATCCGCCTGGACAAAAAGCCTATCGAGATATTGGTTTGGTATGGCGGCCAAGTTCCTCTCGTGCAGACACTTTTAGTCGTTTAGCCGATATTGTTTCTGAACTGCTGTAGAGAGCGATGCTATTTATCCTGGTTTTCGACTAGTGAATTATTCTAGGCTAATGAAATTGAACAGCATTTTTTATTGTTAGTATTTTTTGACTTGTAAAATTTCACAAGTGTTAATTTTTTAACCTTTCATAGTTTTTAGAAAGTTAACACGGGCAATTTTACAGCCATATTGGTTTATTTATCTTCTTCTATTTTATCTGCAGGGTTTTATTCTAAAGGTACGCAAGCAAATCTACGGCCGACTTAGCCCTTCAATGATGGTAAATATCACTAAATGGATGCGATTTTATTTGTAATTTAATTACGTAATTTTCATTTCTTATTAGCTTGGAAGGGGTGAATTTTGCTAAACGGAAGAAAACTTTGAATTTCAACTTTTCGCTATCTTGTGCCTTTTATATATGCCAATGTTGATGTAGGTTAATTAATGCTAATTAGAGGCTTAGAATAATTATTTCCAGTAGTGCTGCGTGTTTTTATCCGCTATTCCTTTTACTACTTCTTTGCTCTGTATTGGTGATGTTTCTAGAACTTACGATTTTGATGTTTGTGGTTTTATAGTTACAAATGTAATTTTTGAGAATGTTTCTAAGGAAAATGATTATGCTGGCACATACCTCAGAGAAAGAGGCGTTATCTCACAATCAAATAGCGCTTCATGGTGAACTTACTCATGAACAAGCGGCAATATTGCCAGTGGAAGCGCAATCTTTTTTATCCAGTCTGTGCCAGTCCTTTGCTTCAAGGGTCGATGAACTGTTGGCAGCAAGAGAAGTGCGTCAACACCGAATTGATAGTGGTGAGCTACCTAACTTTTTACCGGAAACACAAGATATTCGCGAGGGCAGTTGGAAAATACTCGGAATACCCAATGACCTGAAAGACCGTCGGGTCGAAATTACCGGACCTACCGATCGGAAAATGGTCATCAACGCGCTTAATGCGAATGTGAAAGTATTCATGGCTGACTTTGAAGACTCCCTGTCCCCTGCGTGGGATAAAGTACTTGATGGGCAGGTTAACTTAAGAGATGCGGTTGCTGGAAACATTAGCTACACCAATCCGAGCAATGGCAAACAATATCAATTGTCTTCTGACCCTGCCGTACTTATTTGCCGTGTGAGAGGATTGCACCTCAAAGAAAAGCACGTGAGTTATCAAGACCATGCGATACCAGGTGCGCTGTTTGATTTTGCCGTTTATTTCTTTAATAACTACAAAGCGCTATTGGCCAAAGGAAGTGGTCCTTATTTCTATATCCCCAAATTGCAGTCTTATCATGAAGCCAAATGGTGGAGTGATGTTTTTCACTTTACCGAAACTTATTTTGGATTAGACACAGGTACGATTAAAGCCACGGCTCTCATCGAAACCCTGCCCGCCGTTTTTGAAATGGACGAAATACTGTTTTCATTAAAAGAGCACATTGTTGGGCTCAATTGCGGCCGCTGGGATTATATTTTTAGTTATATTAAAACGCTAAGAAACTATCCTGACCGAGTGCTGCCTGATCGTCAGGTTGTCACAATGGATAAGCCGTTTTTGAATGCCTATTCGAGGCTATTAGTTCGAACGTGTCATAGGCGTGGCGCATTTGCCATGGGGGGGATGGCTGCCTTTATCCCATCTAAAGATCCCGACATCAATCAACAAGTATTGGACAAAATCAATAAGGATAAATCCCTGGAAGCAAATAACGGCCATGATGGTACTTGGGTAGCGCACCCAGGTCTTGCTGACACGGCAAGGCAGGTTTTCGACACTGTATTGGGTGAGAGAAGTAATCAACTGGATATTTCGCGTGCGGAGGATACAGAGATTACTGCCGATGACTTATTGGCACCTTGCCAAGGTGAACGAACCGAGCAGGGAATGCGCCACAATATTCGTGTGGCCCTGCAATACATAGAAGCTTGGATATCTGGCAATGGCTGTGTCCCCATCTATGGAATGATGGAAGATGCCGCGACGGCGGAAATTTCTCGAGCATCAATATGGCAATGGATTAAGCATGGAAAAAGTTTGGATAACGGTGAGGTGGTGACCAAAGCGCTTTTCGTTCGTTATCTAGAGGAAGAAATAGAGGTGGTGAAATCCGAGCTTGGCAGCGAGCGCTTTGACTCCGGCAGGTTTACCGAAGCGGCGAAGCTAATGGAAGAATTAACCACTAGCCATGAGCTGAGCAATTTCTTAACCGTTCCTGGCTACGAATTTTTGGATTAACAAACAATATGAATTAGCACGCTACTACATCAAGGATAGTAAGGGTGACAAGGAAAGCAGAGGCGCAAGCCAACAACAGAATGAGGGAATGAACATGACACTAACTCGCCGTCAACAAATCGAAGCTTTAAAGAAAGATTGGGAATCTAATCCGCGCTGGAAACATGTAAAGCGCCCCTATACAGCAGAAGAAGTGGTTGAACTACGAGGTTCAATGGTGCCTGCAAATACTATCGCGCAGCGTGGTGCTGACAAGCTTTGGTCGTTGGTTAATGGCAGCGCCAAAAAAGGCTATGTCAACTGTTTAGGCGCTTTGACCGGTGGCCAAGCTGTGCAGCAAGCCAAAGCTGGCATCGAAGCGATTTATCTATCCGGTTGGCAAGTGGCGGCGGACAACAATACGGCATCCACCATGTATCCTGACCAATCACTCTATCCGGTCGATTCTGTCCCAGCGGTAGTGAAGAGAATCAACAACTCATTTCGTCGCGCGGATCAAATTCAATGGTCGGCAGGGAAAACCCCTGAAGACGAAGGTGGCATAGACTATTTCCTCCCCATTGTTGCAGATGCCGAAGCTGGCTTTGGTGGCGTCCTCAACGCTTATGAATTGATGAAAAACATGATTGATGCCGGGGCCGCAGGCGTGCACTTCGAAGACCAATTAGCGTCAGTGAAAAAGTGTGGCCATATGGGGGGGAAAGTGCTTGTTCCTACTCAAGAAGCGGTACAAAAACTGGTTGCCGCTCGTTTAGCGGCGGATGTGGCTGGCACTACAACGCTAGTGATAGCTCGAACCGATGCAAACGCTGCTGATCTGATGACCTCAGACTGCGATCCCTACGATAGGGACTTTATCCAAGGTGAACGGACCGCAGAAGGCTTCTTCAGAGTGAAAGCCGGAATTGATCAGGCGATTTCCCGAGGTCTGGCTTATGCTCCTTACGCGGATCTGATTTGGTGTGAAACGGCTAAGCCATGCTTAGATGAAGCACGCAAATTTGCTGAAGCGATCCATAAACAATACCCAGATCAATTGCTGGCCTATAACTGCTCGCCTTCGTTTAACTGGGAGAAAAACCTAGACTCACAAACCATCGCCAAGTTCCAGCAGGAGCTGTCTGACATGGGATATAAATATCAATTTATTACTCTGGCGGGCATTCATAACATGTGGTTTAACATGTTTGAACTGGCGCACTCATATGCGCAAGGTGAAGGTATGCGTCACTATGTTGAAAAAGTGCAGCGTCCCGAGTTTGAAGCGGCAGAGAAAGGTTATACCTTTGTCGCGCACCAACAAGAAGTGGGCACTGGCTATTTCGATAAAGTCACCAATACCATTCAAGGCGGCAACTCTTCGGTGACGGCATTGACCGGATCGACCGAAGAAGATCAATTCTAATCGTCTAACTATTCTATGCTGAGCGGCAGATGCCGCTCTTTTTTTTATTCTTGCAATATTCCCTAGTCGAAGGCAAGCGATGGGTCTATTTCTTCTGGCTCTACGTCTTCTTGAAGTTCAAGCAGGTTGATCGCAATTGAAACAAAGTCACTGTCGGTAATAATGCCAACCAGCTGTCCCTTATCGATAACAGGCAAGCAACCAATTTTGTGCTTTTGCATATATTTAGCGCTTTCTTTTAACCCCGCCCTTGGCTCAACACTCAAGACATTCGCGTGCATGATGTCGTTCAGAGGTGTGTTAAGCGTATACGCGTTATTGGTGGGTATCTTATGTAAGCTCGATTCCTGAGCTGACAAAACATCTCGCTGGGTAACAATGCCATACAGTTTGTTGTTGTCGTCCACCACGGGGATATGGCGAATGTCATACTTTTTCATGGCTTGTTTCGCGTCGAACAGGGAGTCAGAGCGTAGTAAAGTATGTGGGCTACGCGTCATCATGTCTTCTACTTTAATCATGCGGGCCTCCGGCTTCCTTGATTGCATGATCCTAATATAGAAAATTTTAGCAGCCAGAGTTGGGAGGCGCTTCCCTTTTTATTTACCCGGCCTGAGTTTTTATGGTCTTATTGCTGGTAAATTTATCTTTTCCGCACTGGTACTATTTCTGCCATTTTTTCGCTATCTGATGTCGTGCCTTAAGCCGACTTGGGCATATCTGCTTGCTATTGCGCGAGCTAAGCCTATACTAGTCCGCTGCGAAAATGTTCGCATTCAATGATGTTCACCAAGCAAGACTAGTACAATGCAAGTTTCAGATTTTCACTTTGACTTACCTGATGAGCTAATCGCTCGTTACCCACAGCCGGAGCGCAGTGCTAGCCGTCTGTTGCAGCTAAATGGAAATAGTGGCGAGGTTACAGATAGCACTTTTACCGATCTATTGGATCAAGTTCAACCTGGCGACTTGATGGTATTCAATAATACCCGAGTCATTCCAGCGCGTATGTTTGGCCGTAAAGCTTCAGGTGGCAAGCTGGAAGTACTCGTTGAGAGAATGCTTGATGAGCATACGATTCTAGCGCATGTTCGTTGCTCAAAATCACCCAAAGCGGGAAGCTTTATTTTTATCGGTGAAGACGATCAATATCAGGCCGAAATGGTTGCAAGACACGGCGCTCTGTTTGAGTTGAGATTTACCTCTGACAAAGCTGTGCTGGACATTCTCAATGACATTGGCCATATGCCGCTTCCACCTTATATTGATAGACCCGATGAAGACAGCGATAAAGAGCGCTATCAAACGGTTTACAATGAGAAACCCGGTGCCGTTGCTGCCCCTACTGCAGGCTTGCACTTTGATGATGACTTGCTAGACAAAATCAAAGCAAAAGGTGTTGAGCTCGCGTTTGTGACTTTGCATGTAGGAGCTGGGACATTCCAGCCCGTCAAAGTGGACGATGTCAATGATCATCAAATGCATGCAGAATACGTTGAAGTACCTGAAGAGGTAGTCAATGCGATTCACGCAACGAAACAGCGTGGCGGTCGAATCATCGCAGTAGGCACTACTTCAGTGCGTTCATTAGAGAGTGCCGCTCAATTTGCAAAGAATAAAGGCACAGAGCTAGCGCCTTTCTTTGGTGACACGGAAATTTTTATTTATCCGGGTTATGAGTATTTGTTGGTCGATTGCTTAGTGACCAATTTTCATTTACCAGAATCAACATTAATCATGTTAGTCAGCGCGTTTGCCGGTTTTGATAACGTGATGAGCGCTTATAAACATGCCGTTGAGAAGGAATATCGTTTCTTCAGCTATGGCGATGCCATGTTTATCAGCAAAAAAACAAGCAAATAATTTTAAGATGCGCTAACGAGCCAAAGCTTATTGGCGTAAGGGATCATACGTGTCAGATTGTTTCTCTGGCACACTGGAGGTTTCGTGAAAGTTAAATATGAACTAAAAAAGAAAACAGGTAATGCTCGTCGTGGTCAACTGACGTTTGAGCGTGGTACGGTTCAAACTCCGGCGTTTATGCCAGTTGGTACCTACGGTACGGTAAAAGGTATGACACCTGAGGAAGTGAAAGCAACAGGCGCTGAAATCTTGCTGGGCAACACCTTCCATTTGTGGCTTCGCCCTGGACAAGAAGTCATGAAGATGCATGGTGACTTGCACGACTTCATGAACTGGCAAGGTCCAATTTTAACTGATTCAGGAGGCTTCCAAGTCTTCAGCCTAGGTGACATCCGTAAAATCACCGAAGAGGGCGTGCATTTCCGTAATCCAGTTAATGGCGACAAAATTTTCATGGACGCAGAAAAGTCGATGGAAATTCAAAAAGATCTTGGTTCAGATGTGGTCATGATCTTTGACGAGTGTACCCCATATCCAGCGACTCATGATGAAGCGAAGAAATCGATGGAGATGTCGCTGCGTTGGGCTCAGCGTTCACGTGATCACTTTGACAAGCTTGAAAACGAAAATTCTCTGTTTGGTATTGTACAAGGCAGTGTCTATGAAGACTTGCGTGATGAGTCAGTCAAAGGGCTGACTGATATCGGCTTTGATGGCTATGCTGTTGGTGGCTTAGCGGTCGGAGAGCCTAAAGAGGACATGCATCGCATTCTAGAACACACTTGCCCACAACTGCCGGAAGACAAGCCACGTTACTTAATGGGCGTGGGTAAACCGGAAGACTTAGTGGAAGGCGTGCGCCGTGGTATCGATATGTTCGATTGTGTTATGCCAACTCGAAATGCTCGTAATGGTCACTTATTTGTAACTGGTGGTGTGATTAAGATTCGCAATGCGAAACATAAAACAGACACGACACCGCTTGATCCACATTGCGACTGCTATACGTGTAAAAATTATTCTAAGTCTTACTTGCATCACCTAGATCGTTGTAACGAAATATTAGGAGCCCGTTTAAATACGATTCATAATTTGCGTTACTATCAGCGCGTGATGGAAAGCATCCGCAAGGCCATTGATGAAGATCGTTTTGATGAGTTTGTTGCTGAATTCTACGCTCGTCGAAACAAAGAAGTACCGCCATTGGCAAAATAGAGACATTTACCGTATTCGAGTTACAAATATTGGCGCTTCGTCAATAGGCATAACTTGGTAAATAAGGTACTTTAAAACAAGAAACTTATACAAAAAGTAAGAGGATATTTTTAATGATCAGTCTAGCTCATGCAGCAGGCACACCACAGCAAGGTGGTGGTTTCGAAATGCTAATCATGTTGGCAATGTTTGCCGTCATTTTTTACTTCATGATTTACCGCCCGCAAGCAAAGCGTGCGAAAGAGCATAAGAGCTTGATGGCTTCGATGAGTAAAGGTGATGAGGTTCTTACTAGTGGTGGTTTGGTTGGTAAAATCACTAAGATCTCAGAAGAAAACGACTACATCTCTATCGAGTTAAATGCGAACAACGAAGTTGTAATAAAAAGGGACTTTGTGACTGCTGTACTACCAAAAGGCACAATTAAGTCACTGTAAAACCAATTACAAAAGCAACCTGAATCACTTCACCAACAGGTTGCTTTCGTACAACAGCTAAAGGATCTTGCTGTGTTAAACCGTTACCCACTATGGAAGTATTTGATGGTAATGCTAGTTATCATCGTCGGTGCGTTATACGCCCTTCCAAATATCTACGGTGAAGATCCAGCTATACAAGTAACAGGGGCGCGTGGCGCCTCTGTTGATTTGTCAACGTTGGACACTGTCACCAATATCTTAAAAAAAGATAATCTGCCTTATAAATCCATCGCCCTTGAAAGTGGCTCTGTATTGGTTCGATTTTCCAATACCGACGTTCAAATCAAAGCCCGTGATGCACTTGCAAAAAGTTTAGGCAATACACTCATTGTTGCTCTGAACCTAGCTCCTGCAACCCCTTCTTGGCTGGCTGATATTGGCGCTGCGCCAATGAAATTAGGCTTAGACCTACGTGGTGGTGTGCACTTCTTGATGGAAGTGGATATGGATGCCGCGCTACAAAAGTTAATTGGGCAGCAAATAGAATCATTTAGAGTCGAGCTAAGAGAAGATAAAATTCGTTACCGTGCTATTCGTCCGTATGACAAAGACATGGCCGAAATCGTGTTACGTAATGAAAGTCAACTTGAGAGCGCAAAAACCTTACTAGAGCAAAAGCATCCGGATATGTTGTTTAGCGACATGACTCGAGATGGAAAATTTGTGCTTCAAGCGCGTTTTACCGATGCACGCTTAAGAGAGGTGCAAAACTACGCGGTCAATCAAAATATTACCATTCTTCGTAACCGAGTAAACGAACTCGGGGTTGCAGAGCCACTGGTTCAGCGTCAAGGCGCTAATCGAATTGTGGTTGAATTACCTGGTGTGCAAGACACCGCTCGAGCTAAAGAGATTTTAGGCGCGACAGCAACACTCGAGTTTCATGAAGTGGACCAAAACGCTGATCGCGCAGCTGCAACCAATGGTTACGCTCCACCTGGTAGTGAAATTGTACCAGACAGAAATGGTCAGCCCGTCGTATTGAAAAAGCGGGTGATTTTGGGTGGTTCAAGCATTACCGATGCGTCTTCAAGTGCCGATGAATATGGTCGTCCCCAGGTCAATATCTCTCTTGATAGTGAAGGGGGAGCGAAAATGGCTGCCTTTTCGAAGAACAACATCGGTAAGTTAATGGCAACGGTATTTGCCGAGTACAAAGACAGCGGCAAGCGTACCCCAGATGGAAAAGTGATTCTGTCCAAACATGAAGAAGTCATTAACCAAGCCACCATTCAATCAGCGCTTGGCCGCAGCTTTAGGATCACGGGAATTGATTCTCCAGCTGAAGCGCATAACCTCGCTTTGTTACTTCGCGCGGGTGCCCTGATTGCACCTATTTCTATTGTTGAAGAGCGCACGATTGGCCCTTCAATGGGACAGCAAAATATCGACAAAGGCATTGCTGCATGTATTTGGGGTATGGTCGCTGTGATGCTGTTTACCCTTATTTACTATCGTGGATTTGGCCTGATAGCCAATACTGCATTGGCAGTGAATTTGGTGCTTATCATTGGTGTCATGTCCATGATTCCAGGTGCAACGATGACCTTGCCTGGCATAGCTGGCATTGTTCTAACCGTAGGTATGGCGGTAGATGCAAACGTATTGATATTTGAACGAATACGTGAAGAGCTGAGAGATGGGCGAAACCCCCAACAAGCCATTCACCAAGGTTATGCTAACGCTTTTAGTACCATAGCGGATGCAAACATCACGACCTTGATTACGGCCATTATTTTGTTTGCAGTGGGTACAGGGGCCATTAAAGGCTTTGCCGTGACGTTGTCCATCGGCATTTTGACCTCAATGTTTACTGCCATTATCGGAACGCGTTGTATCGTGAATCTGATTTATGGTGGTAAGCGCGTATCTAAATTGTCGATCTAGGGTAGGGAATAACGATGTTTCAGATTCTAAAAGCAGGTAAAACGATCGACTTTATGGGTCGCTCAAAATATGCCTTTATGCTGTCTATCTTGATGGTAGGCGCGTCTATCTTTGTGCTCTCGACAAAATGGTTAAACTGGGGGCTCGATTTTACTGGCGGCACCTTAGTAGAGATTGGCTTCCAGCAACCTGCCAACTTACCGCAGATACGTGAGGCACTTGAAAAAGAGGGCTTTGGAGATGCCGTAGTGCAAAACTTTGGCTCATCTCAAGACGTGATGGTACGGTTGCGACCCAGAGAAGGGATGGCGGCTGAAACGCTGGGCAACCAAATTATCTCCTCGATTCAGCATTATACCGGCGAGGACGTTGAAATGCGCCGGATTGAGTTTGTGGGACCCAATGTCGGGGGAGAGCTGGCGGAAGCTGGGGGGCTGGCGATTTTAATTTCGCTGGTTTGTATTTTGATGTACGTGTCGGTGCGATTTGAGTGGCGTCTGGCCGCAGGTGCTGTTTTAGCGCTTGCTCATGATGTGATCATTACTCTCGGTGTATTTTCGTTGCTGCAAATTGAAGTCGATCTCACCATAGTGGCAGCGCTGCTCACGGTTGTTGGCTACTCACTGAACGATACCATAGTGGTGTTCGACCGAATTCGAGAAAACTTTCGCAAAGTGCGCAAAGGTAAGCCGAGTGAAATCATTAATAGCTCAATTACGCAGACCCTTAGTCGTACGCTGATTACGTCAGGTACAACTCTATTTGTTGTGATTGCGTTGTTTCTCAAAGGTGGCGCGATGATCCACGGTTTTGCCACTGCTCTGTTACTTGGGGTCACGGTCGGTACGTATTCGTCCATTTTCGTTGCCTCCGCGCTGGCTTTACGCCTTGGTATTACTAAAGAGCACTTAATGCCACCTCCAGTGGAAAAAGAAGGGGCTGAATTCGATAGTATGCCTTAACCTATTGGCTAGGGCGTGCCCTAATAATTAGCGCCGCTATTCAAGAACTTAATTGAGTAGCGGCGTTTGTCTTGTTACATTTACCATCCTTAAACCTGCCTAGTATAAATTTCCCTGTATATTCGTCACATTTTTCAGTAGAATCCTTCGGTTAAATTCTACACATAAATGCATAGTAAAATGTTTGAAATCAATCCAATTAAAAACCGCTTACAGGATGTGTCAGAGCGCACGAATATCCTGAGGGGGTATCTTTGACTATGACGCAAAGAAAGAGCGTCTAGAAGAAGTTAATGCTGAGCTAGAACAACCTGACGTTTGGAATGAACCTGAACGTGCGCAAGCGCTAGGTAAAGAGCGTTCGTCTCTAGAAGCCGTCGTTGAAACCATAGATCTGCTTGAGCAAGGTGTTGAAGATGTCGATGGCCTGCTTGAGCTTGCTGTCGAGGAAGAAGACCAAGAGACGTTTGACGAAATTGAACCTGAGTTGGCTGAGCTTGAAGCGAAATTAGCTAAGCTTGAATTTCGTCGTATGTTCTCTGGCGATCATGATGCGTCAGACTGCTACATCGATTTACAGTCAGGCTCTGGTGGTACCGAAGCGCAAGATTGGACATCGATGCTATTGCGCATGTATTTGCGTTGGGCTGAGGCGAAAGGTTTTAAAACCGAAGTTATCGAAGTCTCTGAAGGCGAAGTGGCTGGACTAAAAGGCGCTACCGTTCGTATTTCAGGTGAATACGCTTATGGTTGGTTGCGTACTGAAACCGGTGTACACCGATTGGTTCGTAAATCGCCATTTGATTCAAGTGGTCGTCGCCATACCTCTTTTGCATCAGCATTTATCTATCCTGAGATTGATGACAACATTGATATTGACATTAACCCAGCAGATTTGCGTATAGACGTCTACCGAGCATCGGGAGCCGGTGGTCAGCACGTCAACACCACGGAATCCGCGGTACGTATCACGCACTTGCCGACCAATACTGTGGTTCAATGTCAAAACGATCGTTCGCAGCATAAGAACAAAGACCAAGCAATGAAGCAGTTACGAGCAAAATTGTTTGAGTTAGAGATTCAAAAACAAAATGCTGAAAAACAAGCGAATGAAGACGCGAAATCGGACATTGGTTGGGGCAGTCAGATTCGCTCTTACGTGTTAGATGACGCGCGAATTAAAGATTTACGCACTGGCGTAGAAAACCGCAATACGCAAGCGGTTCTCGACGGTGATTTAGACAAATTTATTGAAGCTAGCCTAAAATCGGGCCTGTAAGCTTTTTACCGACAAAATAGGGTACATCGAAAAATGACAGATGCTATTCAAACTGACCACTTACAAGAAGAAAACAAGCTGATTGCGGAACGTCGTGCTAAGTTAGACGAAATTCGTAAGAGTTGTAAGTCAAACGGCCACCCGAATGATTTTCGTCGTGAAAATCTAGCAGGTGATTTGCAAAAAGAGTTCGGTGAAAAGACAAAAGAAGAACTAGAAGAGCTAAACCACATTGTCGCTATCGCTGGTCGTATTATGGCAAAACGTGGGCCGTTCTTGGTGATTCAAGAAACCTCAGGTCGAATTCAAGCCTACGCAGCCAAACCTGTGCAAAAAGAGCTGAAAGAAAAATATCAGGGTTTAGATATCGGTGACATCATCGGTGTAAAAGGTGCGCTGCATAAATCTGGTAAAGGCGATCTTTACGTCAACATGGAAGAGTATGAGCTACTCACTAAGGCACTTCGTCCACTGCCAGAAAAGTTCCATGGCCTGACGGATCAAGAGATGCGCTATCGTCAGCGTTACGTAGACTTGATTGTTAACGAAGATTCTCGCCAAGCGTTTATTATCCGCTCTAAGTTGGTCTCTGCTATTCGCAGCTTTATGAATGCGAAAGGCTATTTAGAAGTGGAAACTCCGATGATGCACGTGATTCCTGGTGGTGCAACTGCGCGTCCATTTATCACTCATCATAACGCGTTGGATATTGATATGTATCTTCGCGTCGCGCCTGAGCTTTACTTAAAACGTTTGGTTGTTGGTGGTTTTGATCGAGTATTCGAAATCAACCGTAACTTCCGAAATGAAGGCCTATCTCCGCGTCATAACCCTGAATTCACCATGATGGAATTCTACCAAGCGTATGCTGATTATAAGGATCTGATGGATCTGACCGAAGAGATGTTAAGCACAGTGGCGAAAGAAGTGCTTGGTCAAACATCGATGCCTTATGGTGATGAAACGGTAGAATTTGGTGGTAAGTACGCTCGCATGAGCATGTTCGAAGCTATCAAACACTACAACCCAGATCATGAAGCGATTCAAAAGCTGACTGAGCAGGACTTACAAGATCGTGACTTGATGGCATCGATTGCTAAATCTGTCCATGTTGAAGTCGAAGGCTTTTGGACATGTGGCCAATTACTAGAAGAAATCTTCGGTGAAACGGCTGAGCCAAAGCTGATTCAGCCAACGTTTATCACAGGCTACCCAGCGGACATTTCACCACTTGCCCGCCGCAGCGATGATAACCCGTTCTTTACCGATCGTTTTGAGTTCTTCATTGGTGGCCGTGAAGTGGCTAATGGCTTCTCAGAGCTCAATGATGCTGAAGATCAAGATGTCCGCTTCAAAGCGCAAGTCGCAGCGAAAGATGCCGGTGACGATGAGGCAATGTATTACGATGCTGACTATATCACGGCGCTAGAGCATGGCCTTCCGCCAACGGCTGGGCAAGGTATCGGTATTGACCGCTTGGTTATGCTGTTTACCAACACACATACCATTCGCGATGTAATCTTATTCCCAGCGATGCGCCCACAAGGCTAATCACAAGATACTGCTAGAGTAAAAGCCACTGTCACAGTGGCTTTTTTAATGCCTTCCGTTTACATGCTCAAAATCGCTAACTTGTTAATTGGGCATAATTATTACCTCTTACCTTCAATGCTCAGTCAATTCTGACTGGCTAACTCTCCTTGAAATGACAAGAAACCCTGCGTGGAAAAGTCTCAATTCCGAGTCTAGTCTTAACAATGAGATATTGGGTAGCTGCGCTCTGTCATGCCCAATTGCTCTATAACAACTAAAAATCAAGATTACCTATTATCGGCTTAAACATAGGAGAAATGTAGATGGCTAGTCAGTTTCGTATGGATTCGAAGCCTGGATCACTGATTCATGTTGGAGGCTCTTATGAATCCTGGCTCGCTGTATTGGAGAAAGTGGGCTGGAAATGCACTCAATGTTCAGATTTAAGGCAAGCCAATGAGCTGTTTGCTGAAGCTGGGCCCTGTATTGGCATTGTAGATTTAAGTCACGATGAATTTAGCTTAAATGGAATCGCGAACCTTGTGAGCAATTACAAACAGGTTCGTTGGCTTGCTTTTATTCGAGAATCGCAATTAGGCTCAGATACAATCTGCCAGTTTATCGTCAACTTCTGTATTGATTTCTTTACTGCTCCAATTCCAGATGCTCAACTTCTCAATACCATTGGTCATCAGCTTGGCATGTTAAAGCTGGAGAAGAAAGTTTGGCCTCATTATGATTCTGAAGACAATATAGGCTTAATTGGTGAGTCTGCGCCCATCAAGCGCTTGCGCGATCAAATCAAGCGTATCGGCCCGACTGACGTTAGTATTCTTATCTCAGGTGAAAACGGTGTAGGGAAAGAGTTGGTCGCATCGGCCATTCACAAAACGTCCGCTCGTAGCCAAAAAGAGTTTATATCAGTGAATTGCCGGGCCATGTCAGAGCGGCGATTAGAGTGTGATTTATTTGGTATTGAGCGCGAAGACGACACCCAGATTTCAATGTTAGAACGTGCTGATGGCGGGACAATCTTACTTAATGATGTATTAACGCTACCGAAAACCCAACAGCTCAATCTACTGCGCTTTTTCCAAGAAGGTCGTGTTGAATCGGCAAAGGGAAGTATTGATGTTGATGTGAGGATTTTATCGGCCAACTCATCTGATATGGAGAAAGCGTTAATCGATGGCGAATTTAACGAAGAGCTGTATCACTATATTAATGTGTTGCGCATTAATGTGCCGAGTTTAAAAGAGCGTTCCAATGATGTGGTAATGCTCGCACGTCACTTCCTACAAGAATTTTCTAAAGAGTTTAATGCTCAGCCGAGAACCCTCTCGACGGAAGCCATGGAAGCCCTAAGTGATCACTATTGGCCGGGCAATGTGAGAGAGCTAATAAACCAAATAAAGCGTGCGGTACTCATGTCTGAGAATGCAACGTTGCAGGTTACCGATTTTGAATTACCTTCCTCCGATGAAAGCGCACGGAGTCTAAAAGGCATCCGTGAGCGCAGTGAAAAAGAGGCACTGCGCTTGGCTTTGGAATTTAACGAAGGCCAAGTGTCTATCGCGGCAAAAGAACTTGGGATCTCGAGAGCAACCATGTATCGACTGCTAAATAAACATAATCTGATCAATGAAGAATTAGTCTAATTTGATGGTGAAGTCATGCAATATGCCAAGATTAATCAGTATTTCAGACAAATGTGTTAGTTTGGATGCGATAGAATTGTTAATCATAGGTTAATTGATTGTTTTTTGACTTGGCTATGATTTGTTCTTGCTTAAAAATATCAATTGCTTACAATTTAAACGTGAGCAGGAAGTCTGCTTACCCCCTATCTTAATCGGATTAATTACCTACAGAGGAGAGACATCATGAACGATTTCAAGCGTACTGAATGTGCCCCTCGTCATTTGGTGATGTTCACTGGCACGCCGTTTACCTTACATATCGGTAACCCGTCCCAAGACGCCCAAACAGATAATTAGTCCGCAACCTCTTAATCTGGCTGCGGGAACTGGCAGCGAATTAAGAGCGTATCTTTGACCGACCTTTGCTCTCTGCTATTCCCCAGTAATACCTATATACTGGAGAACCATTATGCGTCACTCAATTTATCTAAAGTTAGCAGTACTGTTAGTACAAGCCGATTTACGCCGTGAAGAGCGTGAATACAGAAAAGCATTACGTCGCGAAGCCTTTTTGTCACCTTGGCAAAATGAGCACTTATTAAAAGACATTGGTTTGGATCGTGAAGGCCGTACCACGGTAGTTAGCGTTCCAGTTCAAGTTAAAGCGAAACGAACTGTACGTTTGCTTCGTCAGTCTTTACATATAAGACCCGTCACGTAAGACAATGGGCTAGCGCGTGGCGCTAGCCCGACATTTCACACGATTTTATGGGCATGGATTAGAATATGTCGTGCCCACTTGCTGAATCTCTTCTAAGATTTCGTTGGTTAATTGAACATCAAGACTATTTATATTGTCTTCAAGTTGCTCAAGATTGGTCGCTCCAATAATACTGGATGCGGTAAATGGTCGTTGATTTACAAATGCTAAAGCCATCTGGGCTGGGTCCAAATTATGCCTAAGAGCAATATCGACGTAGGCTTCGGTGGCTTTCACCCCTTGCGGGGTAAAATAGCGTGAAAAACGCTCAAACAGCGTGCATCTTGCGCCTTCAGGTCTTGCCCCATTGAGATATTTTCCGGATAAGCTGCCAAATGCGAGGGGGGAATAGGCAAGCAACTGGACACCTTCATAATGGCTAATTTCAGATAAGCCCACTTCAAAGCTTCGGTTGAGTAAATTATAGGGGTTCTGAATGGAGACAATTTTAGCAAGTGAATGTTTTTCAGCGAGGTGAACCAAGCTCATGACCCCCCATGGCGTATCGTTCGATACACCGATATAACGAACTTTTCCGGCATTGACCAATTCACTGAGCGCCTCTAGAGTTTCGATGAGCGTGACATCTTCTCGTTGCTCGGGATAGGGGTAATTAAGCTTACCAAAGCAGTTTGTGTCTCTCTGCGGCCAGTGTATTTGGTAGAGATCGACATAGTCTGTGCCGAGTCGCTTTAAGCTGTCATCGATGGCTGTGTGTATATTTCTTCTGTCTAACGAATTGTTTTCGCGAATATGCGAGTAATATCTTGGGCCAGTTATCTTGGTGGCGAGTATTACTTTTTCTCTTTTACCCGACCTTTTTAGCCAGTTGCCAATATAACTTTCGGTCAGTCCTTGAGTTTTTTCCACGGGAGGAACGGGGTACATCTCTGCAGTATCGATAAAGTTGATGCCGCGCTCAATAGCGAAATCGAGCTGGTTGAAGGCATCCGCTTCGTTGTTTTGTTCACCAAATGTCATGGTTCCAAGGCAGAGCTTACTGATTTCAAGCGTAGAGTTGGGCAGTTTTGAATATTGCATATGACATTCCTTATCGCCTGGGAATATTCACTATAGGGTAAATGGATAGTGCTAGGGAAGAGGATTTCATTATTAATTATTGAGTTGCCACAAAATTTCCCTTCAGTCGGTTTAGTAAATGCCGATATATTAACTAGACTTCTAATTGGGGGAGAGAATATGAATAAAGAACAATTAAATAAATGGTTTCAAGGCGCGTTGAGTAGTAACCATCAACCACCCAAAGTGTATGTAATCGGTTGCTCTGGCCTGCCTCAATACTTATTAGCAGTGGAATATAAGCATCACCTAGAACCGATTAAAAATGATGACGAGCCACTGCATTTTGAGTCCATTGATCGGGTAAAAGAAGAGCTATTGCGATTAGGTGTGGATAGGGCCTATTTACGATTACACAATGCCTATGACGAATGCGGATCTGCCGATGGACAGAGATATTGCGATGTAGAGTTATCTTTGTAATTGTTATCCAAGTTACGCAAAGTGCTGGGCCAATATATTGGCAGTGAAGGTTGTACGCAGGTAAAAGCCTCTAGGCAACGTTTTAATCAATTTGCCGGATGAGCCATAAGCGTCGGTGAGTACTCGACCATTTGCCGCTTTTGGACGTATTTGTAACACCTCTCCCATTTTGGCTGAAATACGATTGACCTGGCCAAGTGCGATCATCTCCATTAACTCTTCCCAATCCTCTCGCAGCGCTTTTTCTTCTTCAGCTGATGGAGACCAAATAACTGGTGTGCCGACCCTTCTCTCTGCTAACGGTATCTCTCTCTCACCTTCGACGGGGACCCACAGTACGCGTGATAGCTTGTTTTTCACATGACTGTCTTGCCAGACAACGCCGTTCAAACCGGTCAAAGGTGCCACGCAAACGAAGGTCGATTCTAGCGGTAATCCAGCATAACTGATGGGAATGCTTTTCAGCTCTATGCCGAGCTTATCGAAATCAGGTTGAGGCTTACTGCCTGAGGGAGCGCCTAAATGCCACTCTAATAGTTGACCAACCCATCCTTTATCTCTTTTGAGGGAATCTGGAACGGGTTTGTTGGCTTCTTCCGCTAATTCCTGAAAGCTTACTCCTGCTATTGACGTTGCACGTTCAAGCAGCTCTGCTTCGGACTGTGGTTCTGGCTTCATAGATACAATAACAAGCTGAAAAGTTCATTGTATACCTAAGTCACTTCAAGATGCGAGTTTCAGCGAGGTGGATGAGCTGCGCTGGAATTTAGGCCAGTGAGGTTATGGCCACACTTTTAACTTATCCACAGGTTCTTAAGTTTAGATTAGAAAGTTTTTACTCTGTATAAATAAACAGTATTGCTTGCCGTGTTTGAAGCGCATATTTGCTCGGTTTCAAAGCGAGAATTATGTGAGATGTGTGGATAAAGTCTTGTCTGATGGATCTTTGACCACTTGAGAATGTGCTCTATTGTATGAATGTATTACGACAGTTAGGACTCTAACTCGTATTTTAATTTCATGTATTATATGGAGTTTTCTGTGATATTTTCGCTTTTCTTGTATCATTGCTATGATCAGTGAAAGAAAATGATCATTTATTTGTGAATTCTACACATAGTTATTCACAGAAAAGGTGAATAAAACTGGTTTGAACATTATTTTTTGTTGATAACCTTAAAGTTGACGGAAAGTTATCCAATCTCTGATGGCAAAGTCTGAAACTGTGCGTCAAACACAACGGTAAATTTGCTCATGCTAGGGATCTATGGAAAAATCACTGTAATAAATGATTTTAATTGAGGTTGGCCAGTGATAGATGGCGAGGGTTACCGCTTAAATGTGGGAATAGTAATCTGCAATAGCCATGGTCAAGTCTTCTGGGCAAAACGATACGGACAACATTCTTGGCAGTTTCCTCAGGGTGGTATCGATGATGGTGAAACACCTGAGCAAGCCATGTTTAGAGAGCTATATGAGGAAGTTGGGCTAACGAAAAAAGACGTTAAAGTCGTAGCGACAAGTCGCCACTGGCTTAGGTATAAGTTACCTAAGCGATTAGTTCGGTGGGATTCTAAGCCAGTTTGTATTGGTCAAAAGCAGAAGTGGTTTTTGCTGCGGTTAGATTGCGATGAATCTGCAATCGACATGCATAAAGGTCACTCCCCAGAATTTGATGGATGGAGATGGGTAAGTTATTGGTACCCGGTGAGACAAGTGGTTTCTTTTAAACGCGATGTATACCGTCGCGCCATGAAAGAATTTGCCTCTTTAGCGATGCCATTCAAGGAACGAAAGAAAAAAGGTAAGCGGAAGAAGCGCAGAGGGTAGACATGCTTTCTCAACTAAGGGAAATCGTTGAACAAGTGTCAAAGCTGGATGATGTTCACCAAGCTTTAGCGGTTTTAGTTGAGCAAACTTGTCGTGCGATGCGGACGGAGTGCTGCACGGTCTATCTGGCAAACGAAGAAAAACATCGTCTTGAACTGATGGCCACTCAAGGTCTGAAATTTAAAGGCGACAAAATTCATATCAATTTCGAAGAGGGGCTGGTTGGCTTAGTTAAACGGTCAGCCGAGCCCCTCAATGTTGCAGATGCATCAAAACATCCCAATTTTAAATACTTTTCCGAGCTAGGCGAAGAGGTCTACCAGAGCTTTCTTGGTACGCCAATCATTCACCGTAAGCAGGTGCTTGGTGTGCTGGTCGTCCAGCAAAAATCTTCCCGCTTGTTTGACGAAATGGAAGAGTCTTTTCTCGTCACCCTTGCCGCGCAGCTTGCCGTGATCATCGCCCACTCCCAGACTCAAGGGCAGTGGTTGCTTTCAAGTAATCACCTAAAACTCAGTGGCATTGGCGCGTCATCAGGTATTGCTATTGGTGAATTTTGGTGGGATGACAGCCAGCTTCAATTGTCTCAGGTATGCCCGGCGTCAACCCTTGATATTGCATTCGAACAAGAATGGCTACTGCTTGCAATTGAAGCGGCGTTGAGCGATTTCCGCCGCATGCGCAAAAAATTAGATAATGAGATTAATAAAGACGCGCTGGCGATTTTCGACTTGTTTACCCACTTGCTCAATGATCCCATGCTGAGAAATGACTTAAAAGCTCAGATCAACCAAGGTGATAGAGCTGATTGGGCTCTGCGTCAGGTGGTGGAGAGCTACTCGAATCGATTTGCTCAAATGTCCGATGCGTATATGTCAGAGAGAGCGCAGGACATTCGGGAGCTCGGGCAAAGGCTTTTGTATTTTCTCTACAATACGGAAAACGAGAGCTTTCAAGTCGAAAAGCCGATTATCCTCGTTGTCAGGGAGCTAACGGCAACGTTGTTGGCCTCGGTCGACAAAGAAAAATTGTTGGCGGTGGTGTCAATGGAAGGGGCGGCCAACTCGCACGCGGCGATTTTGTCTCGCGCGCTTGGGATCCCGGCCGTTATGGGTATCAATATGAATGCCGCTGACATTGTCGGTCAGACAGGTATTGTCGACGGATACAGCGGAGAAGTGTTCATTTCTCCTAGCGTACAGCTTTTGCAAGAATACCGCTCTTTGATAAAAGAAGAACACGAGTTAAGTGCAGAAGTTGGAAAGGAGTCGAGAAAGCCTGCTGTCACGCTCGATGGCACCCATATTGATATTTTTTTAAATGCAGGTTTAAGTGCCGATACGAATATCGCTATCAATCAAGGCGTCGACGGCGTCGGATTGTACCGCACTGAATTTTCTTTTTTGCTGCAACATCGTTTTCCTTCCGAAGAAGAGCAAACACAACACTACCAAAGTGTATTAACGGCTTACGCGACCAAGCATGTTGTCATGAGAACCTTGGATGTAGGTGGTGATAAACCCTTACCCTATTTACCAATTGATGAAGATAATCCATTTCTAGGTTGGCGCGGCATTCGATTTACGCTTGATCATCCAGATATCTTCCTAATGCAAATCCGTGCCATGTTGAAAGCCAGTTGTCGCCATCAAAACTTGAGCATTTTACTGCCAATGGTGTCGTGCGTACGAGAGTTGGATTCGGCAATCGAGCTAATCGAGCAAGCATTTCAAGAAGTGTTGCATCTCGATGACAGGGTTAGAAAACCCAAAATCGGCATTTTAGTTGAAGTACCAGCAATGATATATCTTCTCCCTCTTATCGTGGATAAAATTGATTTTGTATCGGTAGGTACGAACGATCTGACACAATATCTATTGGCGGTGGATCGCAATAATTCACGAGTCTCAGATGTTTATGAATCTACTCACCCTGCGGTCATCATGGCACTTAAAGATATACGTGAAACCTGTGAAAGACTAAAACTGCCAGTTTGCATATGTGGAGAGCTCGCTGGAGACCCCATTGGAGCGGTGTTAATGGTGGGCTTAGGTTATACCTCGCTCAGTATGAATACTTCCAATGTTGCGAAGGTGAAGTATATTTTAAGGAAATCAAGCACTAGTGAGTTAAAGGAACTGGCGGATAAAGCTTTGATTCAACCTTACGGCCAAAACATATATACTATGATGCAACGTTTTTTTGAAAATAAAGGCATCGCCGGGTTTATACGAGCGGGCAAAAAATAGGCTTTCCTTTGAGTGTTGAATTCATTTCTTCTCTATTAATTCTGGGGTTGTTGGTCGGAGTTTTGGCGGGGTTGCTTGGTATCGGTGGAGGGTTGGCCGTCGTGCCAGCGTTACATTACCTACTACCAACGATTGGTGTGTCGGACCAAGTGGGGATGCACATTGCGTTAGCCACATCACTTTCATGTATTATCGTTACGACGAGCTCTTCAGTATTTAACAATATTCGATTAAAAAATATCGACTTTTCTGTCGCCCGTTCCCTCGTGCCTGGCGTGGTGCTTGGAGGCTTACTAGGGGCCAACATAGCCAATTGGATTCCCACTGAGTATTTGCCAAAGGTGTTTGGTGTGATTGTATTGGGAATGGCATGGCAAATGTTCCGCTCTGTGAGTGCTGTGACCAGTAAACCTATGCCACGCTCTCTAATCACGACCTTGTATGGCACTGGAATCGGCACCGTCGCGAGCCTTGCTGGGGTTGGCGGTGGATCGCTCTCGGTACCCTTTATGAACCGACATGGCATCGAAATGAAAAAATCGGTCGGTACATCGTCAATATGTGCTTTTTCGATTGCCGTTGCAGGGATGATTGGCTTCACCTTGCATGGATTCCATTCCGATGATTTACCCAAGTGGAGTCTTGGATACGTATATTTGCCAGCCTTGCTAAGTATTTCTATTACTTCGATATTTACTACAAAAATAGGAGTGCGATTAGCCGTAGGGTTGCCAACCAAAACGCTGAAAAAAATATTTGCAGTTTTTTTGATGATTGTTGCTGGAACTATGTTGTTGTAATGTCATCTCACTATAATCGTCTAAATTAATTAAGAGTAAAGTTATGTCTCACGGATATATGGTGTTTCCACACATTGATCCAGTGATAGTGTCACTTGGGCCTATCTCTATACGTTGGTACGGTGTGATGTACCTGATTGGGTTTGCGTTTGCTATTTGGCTTGCTAATAAGCGTGCAGACAAGCAGGGAAGCGGCTGGACAAGAGAGAATGTGTCTGATCTGTTATTTACTTGTTTCCTAGGTGTCGTGATTGGTGGACGTATTGGGTACGTCATCTTTTATAACTTTGGTCTATTTGTGCAAAACCCTCTTTACTTATTTAAAGTATGGGATGGCGGTATGTCGTTCCATGGTGGGTTACTTGGTGTGATCACGGCTATGTATTGGTATGGCCGGAAAAATGGTCGCAGCTTTTTCAGTATTGCTGATTTTATCGCACCTCTTGTTCCGTTTGGTTTAGGCATGGGACGACTTGGTAACTTTATTAATGGTGAATTATGGGGAAGAGTCACCGATGTGCCTTGGGCTATGATATTCCCGCAAGCAGGGCCATTGCCTCGCCATCCTTCCCAGTTGTACGAATTCGCTCTTGAAGGCGTATTGTTGCTTATCATCCTAAACGTATTCATTAAAAAGCCACGTCCTCTAGGATCGGTATCAGGGCTGTTTTTATTCTGTTATGGATGCTTTAGATTTTTCGTCGAGTTCTTCCGCCAGCCAGACCCTCAACTTGGGTTCTATGACCACTATTTCACCATGGGACAAATTTTGTCCGCACCTATGATTGTCGTGGGCGCTATTTTGTTTATATGGTCTTACAAGAGAGGGTTGTATAAAGATGATAAAGGCAAAAGCGATAACAAAGCGGTAGCGAAGTAGGGAGGCTAACCTGTGCGCCAGTATTTAGACCTTTGCCAGCGTATTGTAGACACTGGAGAATGGATACAAAATGAAAGGACAGGCAAACGATGTTTAACCATCATTAATGCCGACCTTAGCTACGATGTTGCCAGTGGACAGTTTCCGCTAGTGACCACCAGAAAAAGCTTCTGGAAAGCGGCGGTGGCTGAGCTGCTTGGTTATATCCGAGGTTACGACAATGCCTATGACTTCAGAAAACTGGGCACGAAAACCTGGGATGCCAACGCCAACCTAAACGATGCTTGGTTAAATAACCCATATCGCAAAGGTGAAGATGATATGGGGCGGGTCTACGGGGTTCAAGGCCGGTCTTGGGCTAAACCCGATGGTGGCCATATCGATCAGCTTAGAAAAATCGTTGATGATTTAAAACAAGGTATTGACGATCGTGGTGAAATACTGAATTTTTACAATCCAGGTGAGTTTCACATGGGGTGTTTAAGGCCTTGTATGTACAGCCATCACTTTTCTTTGTTGGGCGATACTTTGTACCTTAACAGCACCCAAAGGTCGTGTGATGTCCCGTTAGGTCTGAACTTTAATATGGTGCAGGTGTATGTGTTCTTAGCGTTAATGGCGCAGATAACCGGACACAAACCAGGCGTGGCGTATCATAAGATTGTTAACGCTCATATCTACGAAGATCAGTTAGCGTTAATGAAAGATGTGCAGTTGAAAAGAGAGCCACTAGCTGCGCCAAGATTTAGTATTAACCCTGACATTACGTCTTTGGAAGATTTAGAAACCTGGGTAACGCTGGATGATTTTTCAGTGGAGGGTTATCAGTGTCACGATGCTATCCAGTATCCGTTTTCTGTTTAGCATTTGTTGAATAGCAAGAGGCAGCCATGTTGGCTGCCTCTTTGTGTTTATGCGGTGGCTGCGAGTATTGAGCTTGGAAGTACGACAAATACAGTAAGCAAATAACCTGCAACGTAGGCCTTATTGCGGATGGCCAATTCTGACAACCACTCTGATCCTTTGACGGGTAGGTTACGCAAAAGTGGAATACCATAAATTAAAACGGTAGAAAGCACATTAAAGAGAAGATGAACTAAGGCGATTTGTAAAGCAAAGATAGCGAACTCGCCAGATACTGCAGTCGCTGCAAGCAAAGCAGTAATACAAGTGCCTATATTGGCACCCAAGGTGAATGGGTAGATTTCTCTGACTTTTAACACGCCTGAACCAACTAGAGGTACCATCAAGCTTGTGGTTGTTGAGGAAGATTGCACCAATACCGTCACAATGGAGCCAGATGCAATACCGTGAATCGGCCCGCGTCCGATGGCACTTTTCAAGATCGCTTTTGCTTTTCCGACCATCAGGCTTTTCATCAGTTTGCCCATTACAGTAATAGAAACAAACACGATAGCAATACCTAACGCAATAAGTAGTATCCCCCCAACAGTATCACCAAAGCTTGAGAACGTTTGTTTTGCGGTATTGACCACAGGGCTTGTGATCGGCTTAATGAAGTTAAGGCTTTTCATGCTCATATCGCCTGTGGCGAGAAAGGGTGAGACTAGCCAATGGGATAGCTTTTCCAATACACCAAAGAGCATCTCTAAAGGAAGGAAAATAAAGACAGCTAACAAGTTAAAGAAATCGTGGATAGTGGCACTGGCAAACGCGCGCTTAAATTCTTCTTTGCTGCGAATGTGACCAAGGCTGACTAAGGTATTGGTGATTGTGGTGCCAATATTCGCGCCCATGATCATTGGGATTGCGACGCTAACTGGTAGTCCTCCAGCAACCAAGCCAACGATGATGGATGTGACAGTGCTAGATGATTGGATTAAGCTGGTTGCCACGAGGCCTATCATGAGGCCTGCGATTGGATGTGATGCGAACTCAAATAAAACCTTTGCCTGATCGCCCGTTGCCCATTTGAATCCACTTCCGACCATTGAGACAGCAACTAACAGCAGGTACAACATAAAGGTTAGATTTGCCCAGCGCATTATTTGGCTAGTATTGGTGGTTGCCACTGCGGCTGGGTTAGCTTGGTTAAGCATGATCATCTCCGTTGATCGAGTCAAATCTCGATGCGTTTAAAATTTCAGCAGGCGATGTTATGTCTTAAATATGACGGTAATATTACAGAAATGTGTATCCATGTCTGATTTGCCAGAACGTAAACTGAAGGCAAAAAGGTAGCATTAAATGCTAGGGTAACATCATGAATTTAAAGTAAGTTTTGTTTGATATTTCGATGGCTTCGAACAGGCTTTTTGGTTGGTCAAATGTAACAAATTGTGAAATTAGGGTATGTCATATGATAAATGGTTTGAATATTTTCGAAGAATCACTATGTCGCATTTAAATTACAATCACCTCTATTATTTTTGGATGGTGTGCAAAAAAGGTTCAGTAACAAAGGCGGCCGACGCTTTGTTTATCACCCCACAAACAGTGACAGGGCAGCTCAAAGCCTTAGAAGCTCGGTTGAAAGGGAAACTGACGATACGTAACGGCCGCAGTATAGAGCCCACCGAGCTTGGCCAGTTAGTGTTTAAATACGCTGAAAAAATGTTTGGTCTTAGCTACGAGCTGATGGATATCGTTAACTACAGCCAGCGCTCCAATTTATTGTTTGAAGTTGGCGTTGCCGATGCGTTATCTAAACGTCTAGTGAGCAAAATTCTCATGACGACAGTACCACAAGATAACAGCATTCATTTACGCTGCATTGAGTCAACACATGAACTGCTGCTGGAGCAGTTATCCGAGCACAAGCTTGATATGATCTTATCGGACTGTCCGGTTGATTCAGGCAATATGCCGGGGCTATACAGCAAGAAATTAGGTGAAGCAAGAATGGGCTTTTTCAGCTCAGAGCCTATCGAACAAGTGTGCTTTCCGCAATGGTTACAAGAGCGAAAACTTTTGCTACCCGGAAATCGCTCAGCCATGGGGCGGAAAGTACTGCAGTGGTTTGATAGGGTGGGCATTAAGCCTGATATTCTTGGTGAGTTTGATGATGTGGCGCTAATGAAGGCGTTTGCCAGCTACCATCGCCAAGCGGTTTTTCTAGCGCCAGTCTCTTACTCAAATGAGGCGATTGAAGAGACCTCTTTATGTCTGGTGGCGGAGGTGGAAGACTTAAAAGAAGAGTATTATGTTATTTTTGCCGAGAGAATGATTCAGCATCCGGCCGTGAAAAGTGTCCGAGAAGCGAACTTTACGACTTTATTTGATTAGGGCGTGTTGAGCTTTAGAAAATAAAAAAACCGGCGGCTGCCGGTTTTTTTCATTCTCTACGAAAGAAATCTAAGCGCTATTATAGAGCTTTGATTGCAGCAGAGTAACGAGACTTATGACGAGCTGCCTTATTCTTGTGAATAAGACCTTTAGTTGCCATGCGGTCTATGATTGGTGTAACTGCAGCGAATGCAGCAGTTGCAGCTTCTTTGTCGCCAGCTTCGATCGCAGCGATAGTTCTTTTCATGTAAGTGCGCATCATTGAGCGGCGGCTAGCGTTGTGCTGACGACGTTTCTCAGCTTGGATCGCACGCTTCTTAGCAGATTTACTGTTTGCCAAGGGTCTAACTCCCAAAAACTTAGTTCTGTGACAATTTAAGGGCGAGGAATATCCCTCATTTGCGCTTAAATGTCAAATGATTTGTGCAAAAACCCGTCAAAACCAAACTATTTTTGGCATGCTAGGGAAATCGCGGTTAAGATGGCGGGGATTCTAACAGTATTTTTATACCAATGCTATACCCATAACGGCGTCATATTTCCTTAGTCTGAGCGATATTGTCACTCGCATCAATTTTCGTGAAATAAATGCTCAGATAACTCGTTAAATTCCGCTTTGTTAGGTTGTTTACGACTAGGCCTTGACTTATTGTTGTTTTCCAAAAAAATTGCTCTTTGCCTACTAAGGACGAGTATTCTGACATTGTGTGGGGAATCCTGACCGTACATTAAATGAAGAATGTATTAAGTACGGTATATTTTGCCACTGTTTGTTATTTGCGCTGATTATACAGCGTGTTAGTTTTTATTGAGGTTATCGTGAGTAAACGCCTTCTTAAATCAGGCATCATAGTCAGTGCAATGACTTTTATTTCCCGAATGCTTGGCTTGGTGCGAGATATTGTTGTTGCCCACCTTATGGGGGCTGGCGCCAGTGCCGACGTGTTCTTTTTTGCCAATAAAATCCCCAACTTTTTACGTCGATTGTTTGCTGAAGGGGCGTTTTCTCAAGCGTTTGTCCCAGTGTTTACGGAGTATCATGCCGAAGGGGATTTGGACAAGACGAGAGAGTTTATTGCTCGAGCCTCTGGAACGCTCGGGTTTATTGTTACCATTGTAACACTCGTCGGGGTATTGGGCTCCGGTGTGGTCACCGCGATATTTGGTGCGGGTTGGTTTCTTGATTGGTTACATGGGGGGCCAGCGGCTGAAAAGTTCGAACTTGCCAGCTTTCTACTAAAAATCACTTTCCCATATCTATGGTTCATTACCTTTGTTGCCATGTCTGGCGCAATTCTCAACACCATGGGAAAATTTGCGGTTTCCTCATTTACCCCCGTTTTCCTCAACATCAGTTTGATTGTTGCCGCGCTTTATATTTCGCCACACATGCAAGAACCTGAGGTAGGGCTTGCTATCGGTGTCTTCTTAGGTGGTTTGATCCAGTTTTTCTTTCAAATTCCATTTTTAATCCGGATCAAAGCTTTTGTACGGCCAAAGTGGGGTTGGAATGACCCCGGTGTGGCTAGAGTGAGAAAGCTGATATTACCAGCTTTATTTGGCGTGTCAGTCAGTCAAATTAACTTGCTACTAGATACTATTATCGCCAGTTTCTTAGCCACCGGCTCGCTGAGTTGGTTGTATTATTCCGATCGATTGTTGGAATTTCCTTTAGGTTTATTTGGTATTGCAATCGGCACGGTTATCTTGCCTGCACTTTCCAGAAACCATGTTGATGACAAAGGCGAGGCCTTTTCTCACACTATGGATTGGGGAGTCAGAATGATTACTTTGCTAGGTATCCCCGCCATGTTAGGACTGATTGTGCTATCTAAACCTATGCTGATGGTTTTGTTTATGCATGGTGAGTTTTCTTTTCATGATGTAAATCAGGCGTCCATGTCGTTAATCGCTTTTGCAGCAGGCCTGTTAAACTTCATGATGATAAAAGTACTCGCACCGGGCTACTATTCAAGGCAAGATACCAAAACGCCAGTAAGGTATGGTGTGATTGCGATGATCAGCAATATGGTGTTTAACGCTATCTTTGCTTGGTTCTATGGGTATGTTGGATTGGCGATTGCCACCTCTTTATCTGCGTTTGTAAATATGGCGCTGTTGTATCGCGGTTTGCATGTCCAAGGTGTCTACCAAGTGACGAAGAAAACTCTGCTTATCATTGGCAAACACGCCATTGCCGGTGTGTTGATGGTGGCAGCGCTGCTATGGCAATTACATGATATGTCTGTTTGGTTGCAATGGAGCAGTTTCCACAGAGCGTTGATGCTCGCTGGCCTCATCGGCTTAGGTGCGGTAGTTTATATAGCAAGCCTACTGGTGATGGGAATTCGCTTAAAAGATTTAAAAGCAGCGACAGAGTGATAGTGATTAGTATATAATCCGTCGATTCGACAGTTAGGTAATCGATAAAGCAACAATTAGAATAATCCAATGGAACTTATCCGCGGCATTCATAACATAAAACCTCAACATAACGGTTGTGTGTTGACTATCGGAAATTTTGATGGTGTGCACTTAGGGCATCAAAAAGTCCTAACACAGCTGGTTAATCAGTCGGCTCAATTAGCGCTACCTTCGGTGGTGATGACGTTTGAACCACAACCTATGGAAGTCTTTGCCAAAGACCGAGCGCCAGCGAGGCTAACGCGTTTAAGAGATAAGTTTGTACAGCTAGATAAATTGGCAATTGACCGCATGTTGTGTGTCCATTTCAATCTGCGATTTGCCAATTTAACTGCTGAAGACTTCATTCGCGACTTGTTGGTGAATAAATTGGGTGTTAAGTTTCTGGTGGTGGGCGATGATTTCTGCTTTGGCCAAGGCCGAAAAGGAAACTTCTCCATGTTGCAAGAGGCCGGCAAAAGGTATGGATTCCAAGTGGTGAATACCAAAAGCTTTTGTTTGCAGCAGCAAAGAGTCAGTAGCACTGCGATTCGTGATGCATTGGCCAGTGACGATTTGTCGCAGGCGGAAGATATGTTGGGTCGTCCATACAGCATCAGTGGCAGAATTTCCCACGGACGCAAGCTGGGCAGAACCATAGGCTTCCCGACGGCTAATATTCCGCTTAAGCGGACTGTTTCACCTGTGTCTGGCGTTTATGTCGTTGAAGCTTTGTGTCAAAGTGGCCAAAGAGTTCAAGGCGTAGCTAACATAGGTCGACGCCCCACTGTAAATGGTGAGCGTCAACAACTAGAAGTCCATTTGTTTGATTTTGAAGCCGATTTGTATGGCAAGCATTTGGAAGTCTTTTTATTACATAAGCTTCGAGAAGAGAAAAAATTTGAGTCATTCGAAGCTTTGAAACAACAAATAGAATTGGATGCTGAAGCCGCAAGGGTGTGGCTGCTTCAGCTAAACCGCTAGCCAGATTATTCCACTGGCCAGCATAATGTCTAACTTTCGCCCAATATGACGGAATTAAGAATCGATGAGTGAGTATAAAGATACCCTGAACCTACCTGAAACAGGGTTTCCTATGCGAGGCAATCTGGCAAATCGTGAGCCAGAAATGCTAAAGCGTTGGTATAAAGAAGATCTTTACGGTGAAATCCGTAAAGCCAAAAAAGGCAAAAAATCTTTCATATTACATGATGGCCCTCCCTACGCGAATGGGGACATTCACATTGGCCACGCGCTAAACAAGATTCTTAAAGACATTATTATTAAATCCAAAACACTTTCAGGCTTTGACGCACCTTACATTCCTGGATGGGACTGCCACGGTCTACCGATTGAACTTATGGTAGAGAAAAAAGTTGGCAAGCCAGGGCAAAAAGTAACGCCTGCGGAATTTCGTGAGAAGTGTCGTCACTACGCGGCTGGCCAAGTTGAAGGTCAAAAAGAAAGCTTCAAACGCCTTGGTATCTTTGGTGAGTGGGACAAACCCTACCGCACGATGGACTATGCCACTGAAGCGAATATCATTCGTGCGTTAGGCAAAATTGCGGACAATGGCCACTTGTTGAAAGGGTTTAAACCGGTTCACTGGTGTACCGATTGTGGCTCTGCACTAGCGGAAGCGGAAGTGGAGTATAAAGACAAAGTATCGCCGTCTATTGACGTCACTTTCAAAGCTGTCGATGAAGCCGCAGTGGTTGATAAATTCCACTTGCTAGAAGGCCACGAAGGGCAAGGTGATATCTCAATCGTTATCTGGACTACCACACCTTGGACGCTTCCAGCTAACCGTGCACTATGTGTGCGTGACGATCTAGAATACGTACTTATCCAAGTGGAAGGTGATAAACCACAACGCTTGATTGTCGCCTCTGAGCTGGCTAAAGAAGTTATCGACAGAGCAGGTATTGAGCATTATCACAACCTAGGTTTTGCTAAAGGTTCTGATCTAGAGCTAACACGCTTTAACCACCCATTTTATGATTTTAGTGTGCCAGTAGTTTTAGGTGATCACGTCACTACAGATTCTGGTACTGGTGTGGTGCATACCGCGCCTGGGCATGGTCAAGAAGACTTTGCGGTTGGCCAAAAGTACGATTTAGAAGTGGCGAACCCTGTTGGCTCAAATGGTGTGTATTTACCAGATACTGAGCTATTTGCTGGTCAACACGTATTTAAAGCCAATGATTCGGTATTAGAAGTACTGAAAGAAAAAGGCGCGTTGCTACATCATCATGCGTATGAGCACAGCTATCCACATTGCTGGCGCCATAAAACGCCGATCATTTTCCGCGCAACGCCACAATGGTTTGTTTCTATGGATCAGGCAGGTCTGCGTGACAAAGCACTAGAAGCGATAAAAGGTGTTCAGTGGATGCCAGATTGGGGCCAAAGCCGCATCGAAGGCATGATCGAAGGTCGCCCAGAGTGGTGTATCTCTCGTCAACGTACTTGGGGTGTGCCGATTGCTCTGTTTGTACATAAAGAAACGGCTGAGCTGCACCCAAATACGTCTGAGCTGATTGAAAAAGTCGCCAAGCTGGTTGAAGAAAAAGGCATCCAGGCATGGTGGGATGTAGAAATCGACGAGTTACTTGGTTCTGATGCTGACGACTACGAGAAAGTTTTAGATACATTAGACGTATGGTTTGACTCTGGTGTGACTCACTACTCAGTTGTTGACGCACGCGAAGAGTACCACGGTAACAAAACCGACTTGTATCTTGAGGGTTCTGACCAACATCGTGGTTGGTTCCAATCTTCTATGATTTCTTCAATTGCGATGAAAGACGAAGCACCTTATAAACAAGTGCTGACTCATGGTTTCGTTGTTGATGGCCAAGGTCGTAAAATGTCGAAGTCTATTGGTAACGTCGTGTCACCAAAAGATGTCACCAATAAACTCGGTGCGGATATCCTACGTTTGTGGGTTGCATCGACTGACTATACTGGTGAAGTCGCAGTATCGGATGAAATCTTGAAGCGTTCTGCCGATGCTTATCGTCGTATTCGTAACACGGCTCGTTTTTTCTTAGCGAACTTAAGTGGTTTCAATCCAGAAACTGACATAGTGCCAGTTGAAGAAATGGTCGCGCTTGATCGCTGGGCGGTAGGCCGTGCGTTAGCCGCTCAAGAAGAGATCATCCAATCCTACGATGAGTACAACACACACGCGGTTGTCCAACGTTTGATGCAGTTCTGTTCAATTGAAATGGGCTCTTTCTATCTCGATGTGATTAAAGATCGCCAGTACACCGCTAAACGTGGTGGCCATGCTCAACGCAGCTGTCAAACGGCACTTTACTACATCGTTGAAGCTTTGGTTCGTTGGATGGCACCGATCATGTCGTTTACAGCCGATGAGATCTGGAACCAAATGCCAGGTGAGCGCGACAAGTTTGTCTTTAGCGGCGAGTGGTTTGATGGCCTATTTGGATTGTCAGAAGGCGAAGAGCTAAATGATGAGTTCTGGTCAGAGATTCAATCGGTTCGTGGTGCCGTCAACAAGCTGTTAGAAGCGGCGCGAAATGACAAAGCGATTGGTGGTTCACTTCAGGCAGAAGTCACTCTCTATGCAGATAGTGCATTAGCTGAGAAACTGAACAAGCTTGAGAATGAACTACGTTTTGTTCTGTTGACCTCTAAGGCGGACGTGAAAGCAATGGAAGAGAAATCAGACACTGCTCATGAAACCGAAGTTGAAGGGTTATTTGTCGAAGTGGAAGCCACACAAGCACAGAAATGCGATCGTTGCTGGCACCACACAGAAGATGTTGGAACGATCTCTGGTCACGAACACATCTGTGGCCGCTGCGTTTCAAATGTGGAAGGTGAAGGCGAAGTACGCAAGTTTGCCTAATTCTCATTCTTAGAAACTTTGAAGGGCTTCATGGCTGAACAAACATTGACACTGAAACAATCCGGAGTGCGCTGGCTTGGGCTAGCGCTACTGGTTTTCATTGCAGACATAGCCATTAAATTGGTCGTGATGCATACCATGGGGTATGGCTGGGAAAACCGTATTGAGGTGACGCCATTTTTCAACCTCTTGTATGTCCATAACTATGGCGCAGCCTTTAGCTTTTTGAGTAATCAAAGTGGCTGGCAGCGCTGGCTGTTTACCGCTATCGCGATTGCAGTTGTGATTATGCTTGCAGTTTGGATGCGTCGTTCGTCCGCATCGGAGAAATGGAACAACATTGCTTATGCTCTGATCATTGGCGGCGCAGTGGGCAATGTATTTGACCGACTTGTACATGGTTATGTGGTGGATTATCTTGATTTCCACTGGCATCAATATCATTGGCCAGCGTTTAACTTGGCCGATTCTGCCATCTGTATTGGAGCGGTCATGATTGTGCTTGATGGGTTTAGGAAGAAAAAATAGCCCCATTAAATCTCGAATCACGATTAGAAGCGTAGTCTCTTTTGAGCTACGCTTTTTCTTTAGCGCCATATACGCGTATACTCTGCCAGTAATCATTATCGAGTGGAAACCAATAACGTGACGACTATTCAACAAGGCTCTAAAGTAACCCTGCACTTTACGATTAAAATGAAAGATGGTTCAGTGGCCGATAGCACCCACAATATGGGTAAACCTGCGCAACTTGTCATTGGTGACGGTAGCTTAAGCGACAATTTTGAAAAACACCTTATTGGCATGCAAGCCAATCAGAGCAAAGCGATTGAATTAGTCGCACAAGATGCTTTTGGCATGCCAAATCCAGACAATGTTCATCATATGGACCGAAGCAAGTTTGTTGGCGATGCGGAAGTTGAAGTGGGCACGATTATGGCGTTTTCCGGCCCAGATGGCGCTGAGATCCCTGGCATCATTACTGATATTGCGGGTGACTCTGTGACCGTGGATTTTAATCACCCTTTGACTGGGCAAGATGTCACCTTCGAAGTTGAAATTTTGTCTATTGGCTAAGTTTTTGTAGAATACGTCTCCTAAAGAAGATTATTGAAATGAGCGACAAAATGAAAATCCTACTTGCTAATCCTCGTGGCTTCTGTGCTGGTGTTGATCGGGCGATCAGTATTGTGGAGCGAGCACTTGAGTTATACCAGCCACCTATCTATGTGCGTCATGAAGTCGTTCATAACCGTTTTGTTGTTGAAGGTTTGAAACAACGAGGCGCTATTTTTGTTGAAGAGTTGCATGAAGTGCCTGATGACAATATCGTCATTTTCTCAGCGCATGGTGTCTCACAAGCGGTACGTAAAGAGGCAAAAGAAAGGCAGCTAACGGTCTTTGATGCGACGTGTCCTTTGGTGACTAAAGTGCATATGGAAGTGGCTCGTGCAAGTCGCAAAAATATGGAAGTGGTTTTGATTGGCCATGCGGGTCACCCAGAAGTGGAAGGCACGATGGGCCAGTATGCCAGCGATGATGGTGGCATGTATTTGGTGGAGACACCTGCGGATGTGGAAAAGCTAAAAGGCAAGATAAAAGACACCTCTCATTTGCATTATGTTAGCCAGACGACCTTGTCTGTTGATGAAACTGCCGACGTGATTGATGAGCTACGCCGTGTGTTCCCGGATATCCAAGGTCCGCGAAAAGACGACATTTGCTATGCAACACAAAACCGCCAAGATGCGGTTAGGCAGCTGGCTGAAGATGTCGATGTGTTGATCGTGGTCGGTTCCAAAAACTCGTCTAATTCAACTCGCTTAAAAGAGCTAGCGGAAAAACTGGGGACACCAGGTTATCTTACCGACTGCCCGGAAGAGATAAAGCCAGAATGGGTCGAAGGTAAAGTGAAAATTGGTGTTACAGCTGGCGCCTCTGCACCTGAGGAGCTGGTAAATCAGATCCTAGATAGAATCAAAGCACTAGGTGCCCAGTCTGTTGAAGAAGTGTTGGGCCGTGAAGAGAACATGTTTTTTGAAGTGCCTAAAGAGCTGCAAATCACGCAAGTGTAACGGGTCAAACCTATCAATAAAAGGGCTCTGAAGAGCCCTTTTTTAGACGTTGAATTTGAGTTGTTGTTATTGACGATCTTGATCGAAGTCGCCGTGGAAATGGCCATGGTCACTGTGGCTTTGTGCGGCTTTTAGCTTAGTGCCAATACGTAGTTTCTCTTTTGGTGCGTCACTCATGAGAGCTTTGAATGTACTAGCTTTCGATTCTTCTGCCGGGAATAGAGGCTGACTGAATGCGTAGTAAGTCGTCACATAAGCGAGCGCCTGAGTGTTTAGATAAAGTGCTTTCTGGCTGATGTTGTTTAAATCATCGCAGGCTTGGTGATAGCACTTGTCATAGGCGACATCGATTTCACCGCCAAACTGATCAACCTCTGCTGCAGTTTTCACCTTCTCTGCGCCAGTAAACAGACCACCAAACGCAATGCCCCAATCTGCGAAGCCTGCATAGTCTGAACGTTTAGATAGCGCTTGCGGTACTGTGCTCTCTGATCTCAGATTGAAAAACTCGTTAAACATGGATTCGATGTCAGAAGTGCCATAAGGAGGTTTAAAATCTCCGGTATAGGCGTTGTCTGGTGCATCCTTGGTATCGGATAAATCACCATCCATGACACCAAAGATGTAGTTTGGCGAGGCGATCATATCAAAGTTTAGATACAGTTTTACCTTATTTAACTCGTTGTATCTGGCTTCAACTTCATCGACTTGAGCTTCCGTCAAATCCGATGGGTTTTCTATGCCATACTTCTTCATGATTTCAGCTTGCGCTTGATCGTAAAGAGGGGCAAATAATGCGTCCGCATAATGAGTGGAACCGACAAGGCCGGATTCCTCAGCGGCCCACCAAGCAAAACGAATTTTGTTTTTTACCGGTGCTTTAAGATCGGCAAGTGTAGTCGCAAATTCAAGTAACCCCGCTGTGCCAGAGCCATTATCGTTGATGCCTGGGCCTGCAGGTACAGAGTCCAAATGCGCTCCGAGCATAACGATTTGGTTTGGATCGCCTTTTTTGGTTTCGGCGATGACATTTTCTGTCACAACCATCTTATCTTGAACGGCAACGCTTAAGTTAGCTGGAATTGTGCTCGACATACTTTCATCGTACCACTGCTTACCCAGTGCATAACGTGCTCCGAAAGCTGGAATCGTTGCCGCACTGTCACTACCAAGGGTACCATTGACAACCGACGTTCTGCCTTCGTTATTCCCTTGGTTGAAAATGATCACTGCTTTAGCGCCAGCATTTTCGGCATTGACAACTTTATCGCTAAAAGAGCATCCACCTCTTTGAATGACCGCGATTTTTCCGCTGACGTCTTTACCTACAAAATCCGAAGCTTCGCATCCATCGGTATCATCGTAGCTACCAGAATCAAACTGAAAGTCTGGGGTGACAAAGGCAAGCTCACCTATCAAAGGTCCATTGGAACCGCCGGAATAAGACATCACTGCATAGTCTTGTTGCACATTTTCAGACGAGTCATGAGGGCCGTTGAGCTTAACGCCATTTACCGTCAATGAAGTGCCCGATAGCTCTTCCCAAGCACGAAAATCAAGTTTCTGAGTGGTAACGTTATAGCCATAACGTTTCATCACGCGTACCACATAATCGGTAGATTGCTCGTAACCTGTGGTCCCTGCTGCACGTGTTATCGATGTACCATCAGTGGTCGTAGACGCCCTAGCTTCTAGCGCTTGTAAATGACCAACGGTATCTTCTCTCGAAATATTACTGCTAACGTATTCTGCAGCGGTTCTCGGATCATCCCAATAGCATCCTGAAAGTAGGGTTGAACTGAATAATGTGGTTAGCACTATTTTCTTATTATATAGATAAGCCTGCACTTTAATACTCCTTGTATTGATAAAGCCAGGCTATTGTTCTGTATTTTTAGGGTAAATGACACATCCGATTTGTTAAAAAAATGATAACGGTGATCCGTGCGGTAATGCGGTGAAACAATTTTTACTATCAATTACATTTTATAAAAGGTTGTTCTGGTGAATGGTTATTTGCAATGTGCTGAGATAAAAGAAAAAGAAGCGAACTAATGTCGCTTCTTTATAGGTAGCTTTAAAAACCAGCTTAAGTTTGATTAAGCTGTTTTGGTTAACGATGCTGACTTGTCTTCCGATTCGTCATCAAGCGCGATATCTCCTTTGCCTTTTGAAGATTTGATCACATAGCTTGTGACGGCGATGGCAAACACGACACCTAATGCTGTGGAGACAGACATAGGTATACCGAACCCAAGCGCTTCGTTGTTAAGAATAAAGGTGGCACACACAGATGTCATAAAGAATGCGGGTACGGTTGTTACCCAGTGCAGTTTGTTATGGCGTAATAAATAGGCCGATGCAGTCCAAAGCATCATTACCGCGGTGACTTGGTTAGCAAATCCGAAATAACGCCAGATGATGCCAAAGTCAACTTGCGTGAGTACCGCGCCGATGACAAATAGCGGCAAGGCCATTAATAGACGCTTCTGTAGGCTTTTTTGCTCCATGTTAAAGTACTCTGCCAAGATAAGGCGACTGGAGCGGAAGGCGGTATCACCAGATGTAATTGGCAAGATAACAACACCAAGGAAGGCAAGAACGCCGCCAAATACGCCGAGTAAGCCAAATGATGAGCTGTAAACCACGTTCCCTGGTCCACCGTTTTGAATGGCATTAGAAAGACCGTCAAGTGAGCCGAAGAAAGACAGAGCAATCGCACACCAAATCAAGGCAATCACGCCTTCGCCAATCATCGCACCATAAAACACGAAGCGGCCATTTTTCTCATTTTCCATGCATCGAGCCATTAACGGAGACTGAGTGGCATGAAAGCCAGATATTGCGCCACAAGCGATGGTGATAAACAGCGCAGGCCAAAGTGGCATGTCATTCGGATTTAAGTTGGAGAACATATCACTGACGGAAAAATTGCCCATTACTGTGTAATCGCTGGAGACGGCGACGGCGGTGATGAGACCGACGGACATAAAAATGAGTAGGGCACCGAAAAATGGGTAAAGCCTACCAATGACCTTATCTACTGGTACGACAGTAGCGATCACATAATAGGCGAAGATAACCATCACCATGGTGGACATACTGACGCTAAAGCCGGTTTTTTCGTTAATTAGCGTGGTGATCATTCCTGCAGGAGCAGAGACAAATACCACGCCGACTAACAGTAACAGTACGATAGCAAAGATATTCATAAAGTGTTTTGCACCTTTACCTAAGTAGCGACCAGTGATGGTGGGTACGGACGCGCCACCGTTTCGAATGGATAACATTCCTGAGAAATAATCATGCACCGCTCCGGCGAAAATACAACCGATGAGAATCCAAAGCATGGCAGCAGGGCCATAAAGCGCGCCCATGATAGGGCCGAAGATAGGGCCAACCCCTGCGATATTGAGCAGCTGGACTAAGTAGACTTTTTTGGTGGACATAGGGACAAAATCGACACCGTCTGTTTTGGTGTGAGCCGGTGTTTTTCGTTTTTCGTTGATGCCGAAGACTTTTTCTATAAAGGCACCATAGATAAAGTACCCACCGATGAGCGCCGCAACGCTGATTAGAAACCACAACATAACATTTGTCCCTTCTTGTTTACATAATCGTCAATGTTCAGATATTACGGCGCCAATTTTCTATTACACGTCATTTCAGTTTGAGTGGTCGTATTTTGTGATGAGTGGTCGTCATTGGAGTTAAGTGGTAGAAACATTATTTCGTTCATACCCCAGTGACTTCAAAATTCACAGAGTCTCATTTTTAAATTCCTTTGAACTGGCTAGAATGATAGATAAGCTATTGATAATTATTCGGTCGCTTCCGCTACTCTACCTAAGATTCTGCATCTTAATGTTTCTTGGGTATCTCTCTCAGATGATCTTGAAATAGGTGTTGTATGCAAAGAGTGTTCTTGTTCATGGCTGTTCTTGTCCTGTCCGGATGTGCATCGGGTGTAACATCGCAAAATCAAAACTGGCAAAAAGTTGGTTATCAAGATGGTGCGAGAGGATTTGCCGCTCGATCTTATACCCAGTTGGGACACATTAGCGCGGCGCAGCAAAGCGAATATGATGAAGGCTACAACGAAGGTGTTCGCCATTATTGCAACCCTACTTTTGCTTATCAGATAGGCTTGTCCGGGCAGGATTACCTTGGTGTATGTGACGGGATGAAGCAAGGGCAAAAATTTCGCATGGAGTGGCAACGTGGTTGGAACGCCTACCAAAGCTCAGCGATGTAATAAAGCTCATTTGCTATTCAGAGGTGATTACTTGTTCTCTGTACACAGGGGGGGGGTCCGGCATAACATTCAATGAGGGGAGTGTAATAAACGTTTTTAATTTGTTTGTTTTGGTGTAGGTCATACAACTTATATATTGAGGTATACCCCATAGCAAACGGAGATTGACCAATGTTAGCATGAGCTAACCCCTCTGATAGCAGTTCGAGCTGGATGGGTAAGGTGTCTCCAAATACGAGCAGCAACTGCTTTGTATCGAGATAATGTTTGTATTTCGATATGACCCGGCGATATTCGTCTTGTAGATTTTGCGGCCAGCTGCCAATCGTGACAACAACCTGTAGCTTTTTAGGTGAATGTTGATGCTCTTGTATCATCCTCTCTAGCACGACAAGCGCTCGTTTTGGATCATCATCTATATATAAGGGGCATCTAGGGTGAGAAGTCCACTTTTTATCAGCGGTCTCCAAAATACCTTTTATACCGTCTAAACGCCGAGTTAAGTTTATTGCTGACTTATGGCCGCTAATCGAACAATATACCCCTCCACTAGGCTTAAGCTTTCTCACTGCCTCTCCAAGTTTTTCTCCAAAGGTTAAGTTATTGGTACCTATGTAGCTTTTGCGTATATTTGGTCTGCTACTTAGAACATCTTGACTAAAGTCTGAGTCAAAGGTGACGACAGGAATCCCTGTATCACGAATAATTTGCATACTTCTATCCGCTAACCATTTTGAATGAATAACAGATAATGCCAAGCCATCAATTGCCTCATCATTTTGTAGGTGGCTGAGAATGACAGCATTCTGGTCTCGTGCTTTTGCTTTACTGGGGCCGTCAAAAATACACGTCACACCTAGCTCTTCAGCAGCTTTGGTACATCCTTTCCTAGCTTCGTCGAAAAATGGGTTATCAAGCGCTTTAGGAACCACCAAAAAGCGCAGTTCTTCTGAAGCAAAGCTCGAAAAGCTGAACGCGCAGAGCAGGCAAACACGAAATAGGGTCATGGATATTTCCTGATGTTTTCTGACCCCAAGTATAGTTGATCTAACTATAACTAGTTGGCTGGATATATCACGCCAAGTGACGCTGACTTACTCGCCCCAGTGACTTCTGGTAGGTTGCTTGGTAGCCCATGAATCCTACGCTGTGCTAGCCAAGCAAATGCGATCGCTTCCATATAATCGCCATCCACACCTTCCTCAGCGGTTGGTTTCACTGCCCACTTCGGTAGTAGGGCTTGCAACCTTTGCATAATGAGTGGGTTTTTCGCGCCACCACCACAAACCAGTAGCTGAGGAAAAGATCCATGGCGGAACTTATCTACTTCGTTAGCAATAGATACAGCAGTAAACTCGGACAAAGTGCGTTGTACATCTTCGGCTTTTATGGTGAGTGGCTGCAACTTAGCTTCTAACCATTTGAGATTGAATAACTCTCTACCTGTACTTTTGGGGCTAGGCTGCGCTAAGTAATCTTCATCTAACAGTTTGGTCAGCAATACAGGATGTATCTGTCCAGATAAGGCAAATTCAGCATTATGATCGTAGCTGCCTTTATGCTGTCTTGTACACCAACCATCCATCAACACATTGCCAGGGCCAGTATCATAACCAATGACGGGTTGGTTTGGCCTAAGTACTGAAATATTGGCGATACCGCCAATATTAACGACCACTACGGTAGACTCGGTTGGATGAAATATGGTGTGGTGGAACGCAGGTACAAGCGGGGCACCTTGTCCCCCCAATGCCATATCTTTACGTCGAAAGTCAGCGACAGTGTCAATTTGAGTCTTGCAGGCGATAATATTGGCATCACCGAGTTGGAGGGTAAATGGATCGCTTCCATTTGGGTGATGATAGACAGTTTGGCCGTGATTCCCAATGGCCCGGATGTCTTTCGGTGCCAGGTTTGACGCTTTTAGCGCTGAGAGAATGGCTTCAGCATATAGGTGTCCAAGTTGCCGGTCTAGCGTGCCCACATCGAGCAATGAGGTTGATTGTCCAAGGCACATGCTCAGTACATCGTCTTTAATCTTTGCTGGCATAGAGTAACTATGGTGGGCGATTAACTCGATACCATCATTGTCTATTTCGCATAGTGCGACATCAATACCATCTAAACTGGTGCCAGACATGACTCCGAAATACAGCTCTTTATTGCTCACTTTGACCTCAACACTTTTTGCAAAGAGTGAGTCAACTATTCCAATAGTTCAATTGAATGGCAATAGGGATTGCTCTATCTTAATAAACTTATTGAAAAGGCAGCCAGAATTGCATGTTGAATCACGAAACTAGACCAGTGTTATTGGGCTAAATAGGGAGTGGGTATGGGACCATTATGGTTAGATGTTGCCGGGTGTGAACTGACAGCAGAAGATAAAGAAATATTGCAACATCCGACGGTAGGAGGGGTGATTCTATTTACTCGAAATTATTTTGATAGTAAGCAGCTTCTCGCTCTTAACGCGTCAATACGTAAAGCTGCCAAAAGGCCAATCTTGATTGGTACGGACCACGAAGGCGGTCGCGTGCAACGGTTTCGAGAGGGGTTTTCTATCATTCCGGCAGCACAAGAATATCGCAAGCATAAAAATGCCTCTGAGCTGGCTTATCAAGGAGGATGGTTGATGGCTGCAGAAGTCATTGCCCATGATATTGATATCAGCTTTGCGCCAGTGTTGGATAAAGGTCATCAAAGTAAAGCGATTGGTAGCCGAGCTTTTGGTGAAGAAATAGCAGAAATCCTATCGCTGAGCCAAGCTTACATGGATGGCATGAAAGCATTGGGCATGGCCACCACGGGCAAACACTTCCCAGGTCACGGTGGCGTGGAAGTGGACTCGCACAAGGAAACCCCATATGACTCGCGCGATGATATCTTTGCTCAAGATATGGCGATATTTCGCTCTCACATAGAGAAAGGGCTGCTCGATGCCATGATGCCCGCGCATGTTGTCTACCCTGAATATGATGCCCAACCAGCAAGTGGTTCGTCCTATTGGTTGAAAAAGGTGCTCCGCGAGCAGTTAGGCTTCAAAGGCATGGTGTTTTCCGATGATCTGAATATGGACGGTGCGTCTATTATGGGTGGGCCTGCTCAGCGATCGCAGCAAGCGTTAGACGCAGGCTGTGACATGATATTAATGTGCAATAATCGAGACGCACAGATCAGTGTATTGGATGGTTTGCCAATCAGTGAATGCTCAAAAGCGTTGCCTCTAATGAAAAAACGCTCGATAAACCTAGCCGATCTTCGCTTGTCAAAAGAATGGAAAATAGCATCTGAGGCGATGGCGAGAATCATAGAGGGTTAACATCAGGAAATACCGAGTGACTCTTTGAGTGCTTTGAGGTAGCGCCGACTCACCGGGACGATAGAGTCATTCAGCGTAATAATTTCGGCTAACCCATTGTCGAGTAGCTTGATTTCTTTTATTGCTTTGGTGTTGACCAAATATTGCCGATGACAACGCATCAATGTTGTGCGAGCTTCTAGCACTTTTAATGTTAGCTGGCTGGTGGTGGTTTGCTCATGAGTTTGGATTTGCACACCACTGATATCGCTATAGGCACACTGCACGTCTTGAGTGGGAATGATGACGATGCGGTTATGGCCGATACATGGTATTTGCTCGAGCGAGTCATGCGTAATGGCTGAAAGATCATTTTGAGGTGGCTGATCACTCTTAAGTAGCCTGGAGACCGTTTTATCCAGTCGGTCCGTATCTACAGGCTTGAGTAGGTAGTCGAAGGCGTTGTCTTCAAATGCTTGAATCGCGTATTGATCATAGGCGGTGACAAACACAATATGCGGCATGGTGTCAGGGTCGAGCATGGTGAGTAAGTCGATGCCAGTCACTTGTGGCATTTGAATATCCAAAAATACCACGTCAGGCTTGAGTTGATTAATCAACTTAAGCCCGTGAATGGCGTTGTTCGCCTCACCAATCACATTAATGTGACCAGTTTCGTTGAGAAGCTCGGTTAACTCTTCACGAGCAAACTGCTCATCATCAATGACCAGTGCTGTAAAACTCGACAAATCAAAATCTCCTAAGGTCAATTAGCCTTATTTGGAATGATAAAACTCATTCGGGTGTAACTATTCATTTTAACATCGATGTTCAGTGACGCTGTGTTGCCAAACATGTTAGTGAGGCGTTTATTGACGATGTTCATACCAAGACCTAAATGCTCTTCTTGTGGTTGTTGGTAGACGCCAGCGTTGTCCTCCACCACGATACGTTGTCCACCTTCCAAAGGCTCATTAAAGATTCGCACTTTTCCTGATGACAGTAATTGGGAGATGCCGTGTTTAATGGCATTTTCTACCAAGGGCTGCAACGTAAAGCTGGGTAGAATGCGGCTGAGAATGTCATCGTCGATATGGACTTCCACTTCCAGTCGATCACTAAATCGTGCTTTTTCAATGGTTAAGTAGGATTGCACATGTTCGAGCTCTTCTTGTAATGTGACGGTCTCAATGTTTTGCTTCAGGTTACTTCTAAAAAATTGCGATAAATGCTGGATGAGATCTCTGGCCTTGTTGGGGTCTTTGCGAATGACGGCACTAATGGTGTTGAGTGCATTGAATAAAAAATGTGGGTTAACTTGAGCATGCAATAATTTGATTTCAGACTGAGTCAGTAACATTTGTTTTTGCATGTAATCACCATACAACATTTGGCTAGATAGCAGCTGGGCAATGCCCTCTGCCATTGACATATTGATGGTAGAAAACAATTTCCTTTTCGGCTCATAAAGCTTGATGGCTCCAATCACTTTGTCTCCGACTTGCAGTGGAATGATCAATGCGGAGCTCAACTTGCAGTTATCGGAAATAGAACATTGATAGTGTTTGTCCGTACCGTCTAAATAAACGATGGTATTGTTTTGAATCGCATCGATGGTAAACCTTGAAGAAATCAGATTGTTGGGTTTGTGGTGATCATCGCCAATGCCGATGAAGGCTAACACTTTTTCTGTATCGGTAATCGAAACGGCACCGACATTGGTTTCTTCATAGATGATTCGGGCAATTTTTTCTGCATTGCTGCTATTAAACCCCGAAGCCAGAATGCCGACTGAGCGCTCGGCAATATTCAATGCCCGCCGAGAATAAGTGGTTGAATATTTCTCAAAGATGGTTTTCTTATCTTGCAAGATACTCATAAATAACGCAGCACCTACTGAGTTGGCGATGATCATCGGAGCGGCAATGGTTGTGACTAATGCACGTGCTTCCTCGTACGGTTGAGCCACTAATAAGATAATCAGCATTTGCAGAATCTCAGCTACGAAAGTAACGGCAAGCACTAACATGGGGTTGAAAAGCTGAATACTCTTACCTTTATGTACCAAGTAAGAGTGGAGTAGGCCACCAATCAGTCCTTCCATTGTGGTAGAAATGGCACAAGCAAGGTCAGTAAACCCGCCTAAAGAGTATCGATGCAGGCCTCCTGTTAGACCTACAAAAAATCCCACAACTGGCCCACCAAATAATCCCCCCATCACAGCGCCGATGGCTCTAGTGTTAGCAATCGCATCGTTGATACTTAGGCCAAAATAAGTGCCCATGATGCAAAACAATGAAAAAAGGATATAGACGCTGATTTTGTGGCTGAAGCGGCCAGAAATATTGAGCAAAGGTAAGAATATTGGCGTTTTACTCAGCATATAAGCGAGCACAAGGTAGACACTAAGCTGCTGTAAAAGAGATATGATCAGTTCCATCCATTGACCTTGCTGCTTGCCTTTATTCCATTCACATTTATATAAGAGGTAGAAATACTATCCTAAATAAAGAGTATAGCAAGGTATTGGTGTGTAAATTAAAGTTTACATTTAATGTTTTTTTAAGTTTACACCTTGAATTCATAATTTAATCTGTTACCTTATCTGAAATGAGGTTTTATAGTGCGCCTAATTTGGTGTAATGAATAATTTACGGTTTAAGTATGCAAAGAAGTGAACTCAGTAATATTAATATCAGTGATGAACAGGTATTAATTACCCCCGAAGAATTGAAAGCAAAACTTCCCCTTAGTGAAGAGGCGCGTCAGTTTATCCAGCAATCTCGTGAGACGATTGCGAACATTATCCATAAAAAAGACCACCGCTTATTGGTGGTATGTGGCCCATGCTCGATCCATGATGTTGAAGCCGCTAAAGATTACGCCAAACGTTTGAAGAGTCTGGCGGAAGAGTTAAGCGATCAGCTCTACATTGTCATGCGCGTTTATTTTGAAAAGCCGAGAACGACGGTGGGCTGGAAGGGCTTAATCAATGACCCGCACCTTGATGGTTCGTTTGATATTGAGCATGGGTTACATGTGGGCCGCCAACTGCTGGTCGAACTTGCAGAAATGAACATCCCACTGGCAACAGAAGCGTTAGACCCAATTAGCCCACAATATTTGGCCGATACATTTAGTTGGGCGGCGATTGGTGCAAGAACAACAGAGTCACAAACACACCGAGAGATGGCCAGTGGATTGTCTATGCCTATTGGTTTCAAAAATGGTACAGACGGCAACTTGGCAACGGCCATCAATGCGATGCAAGCGGCTTCTTCTGGTCATCGCTTCATGGGAATTAACCGTGAAGGGCAAGTCGCTCTGTTGACCACACAAGGTAACCAAGATGGTCATGTGATTCTACGTGGTGGTAAACAAACCAACTACGATTCTGTCTCGGTGACTGAGTGCGAACAAGAAATGCAAGGTCATGGGCTAGAGGCATCGCTTATGGTCGATTGCAGCCATGCGAATTCGAGAAAAGATTATCGTCGCCAGCCCCTTGTGGCTGAAGATGTATTGCATCAAATACGTGAAGGTAATAAATCCATTATTGGTGTCATGATTGAAAGTCATATCAATGAAGGCAATCAATCTTCCAATTTGCCGCTGGAGCAATTGGAATATGGGGTTTCAATTACCGATGCCTGTATTAATTGGGATACAACTGAGGCATTATTACGTCATGCTCATAAAGAGCTGGTTCCGTTTTTAGAAAACCGCCTGAAAAACTAAAAGGTAGATGTAATGGCAGTTGAACTGAGTGAATTGCGCGATCAAATAGATGACGTGGATAAACAAATATTGGATTTGCTTTCGCAGCGGTTAGCACTGGTGGAAAAAGTAGGAGAGGTGAAAAGCGAGCACGGCTTACCGATCTACGCGCCGGATAGAGAAGCAGCGATGTTAGCCTCCAGAAGGAAAGAAGCTGAGAGAATAGGCGTTCCTCCACAGCTCATCGAAGATATCTTGCGCCGCACTATGCGTGAGTCTTACGCCAGTGAGAAAGACTCTGGTTTTAAATGCTTAAATCCAAAGCTTGGTTCAGTTGTTATTGTGGGTGGTCATGGTCAGTTGGGGCGATTGTTTGGCAAGATGTTTGCCCTTTCTGGATATCAGGTTGATGTGATTGGCAGCCAAGACTGGGACAAGGCAGATGGGTTATTGTCTCGTGCTGGAATGGTTGTGGTCACGGTACCTATTCATCTCACGGTCGATGTGATTAATAAGCTCAATCAATTGCCAGATAATTGTATTTTATGCGATCTCACATCCGTTAAGTCTTCTCCATTGCAGGCAATGATGAAGGCCCATTCTGGGCCAGTAGTGGGTCTTCACCCTATGTTTGGTCCAGATGTCTCAAGCTTTGCGAAACAAGTTATTGTATATTGCCATGGCCGTGGTGAAGAGCAATATCAATGGTTGCTAGAGCAGTTTGCTATCTGGGGTGCTACGTTACGAGAGATTGATGCGTTAAAGCATGATAATGGCATGACGCTAATCCAGGCGTTAAGGCACTTTACGACCTATGCTTACGGCGTTCATTTGAGCCAAGAAAACCCAGAGCTCGACAGTTTACTCGAGCTTAGCTCTCCTATTTACCGCCTAGAGCTGGCCATGGTTGGCAGATTGTTTGCACAAGACCCAAACCTGTACGGCGACATTATTTTTTCATCACAAGATAATGTAGAAATGATAAAACGCTTTTATTCTAGATTAGGTGAAGCGGTAGAACTGTTGGAACAAAATGGTAAAGCTGCCTTTATTCAAAGCTTTGAAGAGGTTAGTGAGTGGTTCGGTGAGTATTCACAAAAATTTATGCATGAAAGCCAGAGTCTGCTAAAACAGGCGAACGATTCAATTCATCGCGAGTAGATTTGGGCGACAAATGGTACAGCTCGTGGTTGATTGTACTGCGAGCTTTTCGAATGCTATGTATCAATACTATCGAATGTTTATAACTGCTCGCCTAAATCGGATAGGTGTTCACCAAGATCAGACAAGTGCTCTAACTCCCGATGTAATAAATCGTCATTGCCAACATTAAGTTCAACTAAGCGTCTTATATGGGCAATGCTTTCGAGGTCAATATGGTCGATACTGGCATGAATGATGTTTTTCTTAATGCCAATTAAATTGGCCACTAAACTGATCACTATATCGCTACTGGGCAAGGTAAATTCGATATCAGCCAATATATCGCAATTTAACTCCGTATTTTTTTCATCTACACTAAGCAATAGGCCATGCAATGATAGGTCTTGAATATTGGCTTCGACCACTGTGCCACCTTGCTTAATCGTGGCGGGTGCTTGGTATATTATGCGTGAAAATCGGCGTCTTTCTGCCATAACTCGTTGTCTTCCCTAATGTTCATCCATAAAAGTACTTCATCTCTATTTATTCTAGTAATGAAGTAATAAAGCCGCACTGTGTGCGGCTTTATCGTATTAACTTACTTAGCGATACGCTTGTACTTTATACGATGTGGTTCAGCTGCTTGCGCACCTAACGTTTGTTTTAACCACTCACTATACTCAGTATAGTTGCCTTCGTAGAAGTTAACCTGTCCTTCATCACGATAGTCTAGAATATGTGTTGCGATTCTATCTAGGAACCAACGGTCATGCGAGATAACCATTGCACATCCTGGGAACTCAAGTAACGCTTCTTCAAGCGCACGCAAGGTTTCTACGTCCAAATCGTTGGTTGGCTCATCGAGAAGTAAGACATTACCCCCGGCTTTTAGCAGCTTGGCAAGGTGGACACGATTACGTTCCCCACCTGAGAGTTCACCAATCACTTTTTGCTGATCAACACCCTTAAAGTTGAAGCGAGAGCAGTATGCGCGCGCTGGGATTTCAAAGTTGTTAATCTTGATGATGTCAGCGCCTTCAGAGATCTCTTGGAATACTGTTTTGCTGTCATCCATGTTGTCACGGAACTGATCAACAGATGCAAGTTTTACCGTTTCACCAAGCTCGATGGATCCTGAATCCGGTAGTTCAGTACCGCTTAGCATTTTGAATAGTGTTGACTTACCCGCGCCGTTTGCACCAATGATACCAACGATAGCACCCTTAGGAATGCTAAAAGAAAGGTCATCAATTAATACTCTATCGCCGAAGGATTTAGTGAGGTTGTTGACCTCTATAACCTTTTCCCCCAAACGTTCACCCGGTGGAATGAACAGCTCGTTGGTCTCATTACGCTTTTGGTGATCGGTATTATTGAGCTCTTCAAAGCGTGCCATACGAGCTTTAGATTTTGCTTGGCGGCCTTTCGGGTTTTGACGAACCCATTCAAGCTCTTTCTCAATGGTTTTCTGACGTGCTTTTTCTTGCGAAGCTTCTTGTTTCAGACGAGCGTCTTTTTGCTCAAGCCAAGAGGTGTAGTTGCCTTCCCAAGGAATGCCCTCGCCACGGTCAAGCTCCAATATCCAGCCAGCGGCATTATCTAGGAAATAACGGTCGTGGGTAATCGCCACAACGGTACCGTTATAGTCCACCAAAAAGCGCTCTAACCAGCCAACAGACTCAGCATCTAGGTGGTTAGTCGGTTCATCAAGTAACAGCATGTCTGGCTTTTCAAGCAGTAGGCGACAAATAGCAACGCGGCGTCTTTCACCACCTGAAAGATGCTCAATCTTAGCGTCCCATTCTGGTAGTCGTAGTGCGTCTGCCGCTCTTTCTAACGCATTTTCTAGATTGTGCCCATCTTTCGCTTGGATTAACGCTTCTAGTTCGCCTTGCTCTTTGGCTAGTGCGTCAAAGTCGGCGTCGGCTTCTGCGTATGCCGCGTAGACGGCATCCAATCTTTTTAGGGCGTCTGCAACGTCAGATACGGCTTCTTCGACGACTTCTCGCACGGTTTTAGATTCATCAAGCTGCGGCTCTTGTGGAAGATAACCGACGTTGAGACCTGGTTGTGGGCGGGCTTCGCCATCTATATCGGTATCAATGCCCGCCATGATCCGTAACAATGTGGATTTACCTGCGCCATTTAAGCCCAATACGCCGATTTTTGCACCTGGGAAAAAGCTTAGCGAGATGTCTTTGAGAATTTGACGTTTGGGTGGGACGATTTTACTCACCCGCGACATGGTATAAACATATTCAGCCATTGCTGATCAATCCTAATTTGAAACACATAAACAGCTATTTTATACCAATCGAAAAGGTTTTGTTACACGGTGAATAAGCTTTTATCGATCCGTGTATCAAGCTGACAGTAAACCATTCGTAACCAGTTGCAAGCTTGAACTATGAGTTTTATTAATTGTGAATCCAGATCGGATGAGTTGTTTGTTTTTTGACCTGTAGTTAACATGGTGTTAACATTTTAATTCAGCACAACTTGGAAGTGAGGAACATGGAAAGTAAAAGCTCAAGCAAAATCTACCAGTTCATAAGCTGCTCAAGTGCATGTGCGCTTCTTTTTGTCGGCAGCGCTTTCGCCAGCCCAGTCACCAACATTCAAGAGCAACGCTCTTTGTACGATAGAGCGCAAAAGCTCCTCGATAAAAGGCAAATCAAGCAGTATCAATCGATGCGTTCAAAAATAGCCCAGTACCCACTCACGCCTTATACCGATTATCGAGCCTTTCTTATTAATTTAGCCAGCAAAACACCTAAGCAAGTGAATCAATTCATTGAAGATAACTATTCATATCCGTTTTCTGTTTTGGTTCGTGCCCCTTATTTGGAGTCTTTGGCCTATCGGGGGCAATGGCGAAGGTTGCTAGAATTTCAAACCAACGAGCCAAAAGGTGAGCAATATCAATGCTATTACTATACTGCAAAGCTAAAAGTAGGTGATAAAAAAGAAGCTTACGATGGAATGAGTAAGCTGTGGCTCTCAGGAGACAGTATTTCCAAACAATGTGATAAGTTGATTAACGCTTGGGATAGAGCGGGGTTTAAAACCGACGACGTGATTCTAAAGCGCATGTTGTTAGCCTTTGAAGAAAGAAACACTGGCCTAATGAGCTATTTAAAAAGGCAGCTAAAATCCTCCCAAGCGAAAGAAAAAGCGGCTGAGATGGAGCGATTGTATCGTCGTCCAGAAAATGTTGCTCGGTTTGCAAGAGAGCACTCGGATGGAAGTGAGTTCTATCAAGTGCAAATCATCACTGCTTTGCAGCGATTAGCGAGAAAAAATGTAGAGAAAGCACAAGTCGCGTTTTCACAAGTGATGGCGAAAAACTACTTTCATGACTCTGATAAGCAAAAGATTGCCGAATTTATTGCTATTCGATTAATGAATACTGATTCCAAACCTCTTATCCAATGGCGAGACGATGTCGTCGAAATGTCTATAGATGACAAGCTGATTGAAAGAAGGACTCGCTTAGCAATCCAACACAATGATTGGCTTGATACCCAAAAATGGATTGCTCATTTAAGTCAAGATGCACAAGATTCGCTTCGCTGGCAATATTGGTTAGGGAGAAGTGAAATAGCATTAGGTGCCTATCACCAAGGTAAAGCGAGGCTTTCTAAGTTATTGGGAAAACGTAACTTTTATAGTGTCGCGGCCGCAGGCTTTATTGGGGTTCCCGTGGCTTATCCAACCACGTCATTGAACTTAGACCATTCGGTATTAGAGCCGCATAAAAAGGCATTGTATCGTATTCAAGAACTGATAGATCGTACCAAACTCTCGAGTGCGAAAAGTGAATGGAACTGGCTTTTGCGCCATGCCGATATCGAAGAGAAAAAAATGTTAGCGGCTTATGCTGCGGATAAAAACTGGCATCATCTAACGGTAACGGCCTCGATATCTGCGCGATTGTGGGACAATGTGCAGCTGAGATTTCCGATAGCTCATCAATGGTGGTTTGATCATTATGCCGAAAAACATGGTATCGACCCGATCACGCTGATGTCTCTCGCTCGGCAAGAAAGTGCCCTAGACGTAAACGCCCGCTCTCCGGTTGGTGCTCGAGGCATTATGCAGATTATGCCAAGAACCGCTCAGTACACTGCTAGGAAGTATCGAATCCCATATAAAGGCGCTAGGGATCTCTATTCGGTAGGTAAGAATATCGAAATCGGCAGTAGTTATCTCAATGGTTTGCTTGAGCGTTTCAACAACAACAGGATCTTAGCCTTCGCAGCCTATAACGCAGGTCCTCATCGCGTAAAACAGTGGCGTGAGAGATCGAATGAAAACTTGGATGTGTATGCCTTTATTGAAAGTATTCCGTTTAGTGAAACTCGTGGTTATGTGCAAAATATATTGATGTTTGAAACTTACTACCGCGATTTGATGGGCGTTGATGGGCAATTTCTGACGAAGAAAGAGAAATTGGCTAAATATTAGGTGTTGAAAGCTAGCACAAGCGCGACTTAACAATCGCTAACTGATTGAAATCACGCTAACTAGCTTTCTTATACAAAACACGGAACGATTACTTTAGAGGATCATCATCAGGTAGGGCATTGTGCATCCATAACGCTAGGCGTTTTTTAATATTGGGGCCATCAGCTTTGTTTTCGGGTAATGGCGTAATTTGATTAACCTCCACGAGAAACAAGTACACCGCTTTAATCTTTATCGCTTGAGTAGAGTGTGGTAAGTCAAAGCCCTGCAGTTTTGCCATTTGTAAGCCGACATCTACAGCCTTCTTAACCAACTTATCTTCATTCATGATCTTCTTTATTTTCGACATACCATCACCATTATCCTTATATCATGAGTACTTAGTATAAGCAGTCTACATTGTGCTCTCAATGAGAAAACTGAAATGTGGGCGGTAACGTGACAACTAAATTTAATGGAATTAACCCTTCGAGTTACTACCTTTTAGTACTGTAAAGCAGACTCGTTTCTACCATACTTCGATTATCAGCCAGTCCATTAGCGTCGCAAGCTCTCTATTTGGTGAGCATTATGCTTCCTGAGAAAATTTCCAAGCTATCAGATCTTACAAATTTAATTGAGGTGGGCCAGTTTTATTCATTAGATAGTGACCTTTCTTCTTAGTGTTTTAGTCGTACCACGCTTTGTTTTGCTATCTACTCGTCGACGTTGTGAGGCTTTAGTTGGTTTCGTTGCCTTTCGATATTTCTGTACTACTACAGCGGATAGAATAAGATCTTTTAATCGTTTTAAAGCTGCCTCTTTGTTTTGTAACTGAGTTCTGAATCGTTGGGATTTGATAACAATGATGCCTTCTGAGGAGATTCGGCTATCAGAAAGCTTAAGAAGTTTTTCTTTGTAGCTTGCTGGTAAAGATGAGCTCTTGATGTTAAAACGAAGGTGTATGGCAGTTGCTAGTTTATTGACGTTTTGACCGCCGTTACCCGCTGATCGAATCGCGTTAAGTTCAATCTCGCAATCAGCGATAGTTACATTGTTTGAAATAGATAGCATGACGGTACTTATTTGTTCTGGGGTAATTTTGATTACTTTCACACTCGATTGGCGGTGAGAAATAGACACTAACGGAATACATTATTAAGCCTGTCCTTTTATTATATTACCTTAAACCGCTCACATATACCTGTTACCACTATTTGGTATACAATAGGCATCCATAACACACTCGCTAGGTTAGTTTATAAATCATGCCATTTAGCCCTGAGTACAATGATTGGGATCAGTTCATACAGCTTATCAATAGAGCGATAGAAACCGGTCAACATGAGCTGCTATTAGGGACGATGCTCACGCCTGATGAAAGAGATGCTTTGGTCACTCGAGCCAATATTTTAAGTGAGCTGTTAAAAGGGGAGTTGTCACAGCGGCAAATGAGCCAAGAGCTTGGTGTCGGCATTGCGACGATTACCCGTGGTTCAAATGAACTGAAAGCAAAGTCAGAGCAAGAAAAATGTCAGATAGCTGAGCTTTTGTTGAAGCCGCAATAAAAAGCTGGTGATAGAAAATGGTTCCATCATCTAAAATGCCAGCGTTTGTTGCTGGCATTTTAGTTTGAACTAGAGCTATAAGTTGGCAGGGAAATGTTCTGGATTGGAAAATGGAATCAGTGCCAAGACTAACGCTTGATGGTATACAGAGCTACGAGTCAATTGGTTTTGAGTCAGCAGGCTGATTGCACCACCTTTTTGTTTAATGTTTTCCGTACCAAATACTTCATCCATCACATCGCCCAGCTCGTTGGCTCTTTTGAGCTTCCCTAATACCAATGGTGGCAACATTAAACTTGCCGAGCGGGACTCACCACGTACTGAGTCTGATTCAATCACCATCCAAGCAAACGTCACGTTGTTTTCAATTCCCGCTTCTAGACCAACGTAATAATCTGCTTCTGCTGTTAGTTGTTTCGCATTGCGAATTCGATTTAACGCACCTTGGTGAGTTTCTTTATCTGTCATTGGCTGGTCGGCCACGCCACTGGCGACTTTTACTCCTTCAAAGCGAAACGCTTGGTTTGGAAAAACGTCCGCAAAGGCACTTTTAACTGCATTGATTTTTGCTGGATTCAAAGAGGTGATAATAACCGTTTTCATATGTTTCTTATTCTATTCTTAATCGATTTTCACTTGGGTATGGGAAATGTTCTCAATAGGGTAACAGCCTAATACCTTAAGGAACTTGGTGATTTTAGTGAGCTCTGTGATGGCTTGCTGCATATCACTCGAGGCTAAATGAGACTGCAAATCCACATAAAACATTTCTTCCCAAGGATTTCCCATGATCGGTCTTGATTCAAGTTTGGTCATGTTGATGCCGTATTTTTGCAAAACAAGCAAAGTTTGCACAAGTGAGCCTGCGTCTTGCGCGGTGGACATGATCAAAGTGGTTTTTGCAGGTATTTGCGTTGAAACCTCGACCGGTTTACGAGCGACGACAATAAATCGAGTATGATTTTCGGTTTGGTTGGCAATATTGCTCTGAATCGATTGCAACCCGTAAAGCTTACCGCTTGACGCATTGCCAATGGCGGCGATGTCGCTGCGATTGAGCTCTTTGACTTTTTTCATCGCATCGGCAGTGCTTGCGCAGATTTCCAGTTTCACTCCCTTTAAGCGATTGAGAAACTCACTACATTGTTGATGCGGCTGTGGGTGAGAGTAGAGCGTCTTAATGTTTTCAAGCTGGATATCGGAGGTGGCCACCAAGCAATGTTCTATAGGTAGAGTCAGCTCACCAACGATGTATAAAGTCGTGTGTTGCAATAGGTCATACACTTCGTTGATTGAACCCGAGCTGGTATTTTCGATGGGTAACACACCATAGTCTGCATGACCTGATTCTACGGTTGAGGTGACTTCTTTAAATTGTTCGCAATTTAGTTCGATCAGCTCTGTGTGTTTGCGGCTGAAATACTCTCGGCTAGCAAGATGTGAGTAGGAGCCTCTTGACCCTAAAAAGGCAACTCTGGCTAACGGCTTTTGGCTTTCTGGGTTGGCTAATTTCTGCAAATATGACTGCTGAAGGAGTACCGAGTCTTCAATAATGGTGTGAAAGAGCTTGGTAATATACTGAGCATCGAGATCGTATTTCTCTTTGCCATTATTAATTAGCTTAACGAGCAGCTGCTGCTCTCTGTTCGCATCGCGCACAGGTTTAGACGTTTGCACTTTACTTTTGGCTACATCAATACTCAACTTTCGTCTCTCCGATAATAGAGAAAGCATTTGATCATCGAGTTCATTCAAGCGTAGGCGAATTTCTTCGAGCGAATATTGTTTGTCAGTCATGAAAGTGTCCTTAATAAAAAACCTCCCAGTGGGAGGCTTTCTGTTCGTTTTGCTTATTTACGCAAACTACTTAGCCTCCAGAGCTAATGTGGAAAAAATAAGTCAAAAAAGAACAGAGGAGAAAATAGCATAAAGTCGTTGTGAGTAATTCAACACTCAGACACAATAAGCAAGCAGGCTAACAGCGTCAAGACTTATTGCGATAGTGTCGATAAAAAAATAGCGCCTTGCGGCGCTATCAATAGGCCATTGGTTATCTATTCGGTTTCTTCAACTTCAACCTTTTCTGTTCTACGAGCCGCGGGTTTATGACGTAGCTTGTTCATTTGTCTTTCGAGTTTGTGTTCAACGTCGTTGATCGCAGCGTATAAATCTTCATGCATGGAGGAGGCAACTAACTGGCCTTTAGGCACCTTAATTACGGCTTCAAATTTTTTTTGTTTATTGGGCTCTTCACTAAATACCGCTTGGCAAGAAATGATATCAACTTGCCACTTTTCTAGCTTCTTAAATTTGTTTTCAATATGCGCACGGATTGCAGAGGTGATGTCAATATTTTTGCCTGTAATTGTAACTTTCATAGATTTTTCCTCTGTAGCTACCCTTGTGGGTTAACTTCAGAGTACCGCACTAATAATAAAAAAATGTGATCTATATCAATATTTGTGTGCAAAAAGTTCTAGAGAGAATTAAACGTGATCTTTTGCAGATAGTCTTTTGTTTATGAACACAAATTGCTTGTACTTCTCTGTGAAAGCGTTACATTGGGGACAGGTTATACGCTAGAATTGGTTTATTTTGGGGAGAGATGTGCGGTCTGAAAAACACCAACCAACAGGCTGATTCCACACGCTTTTCTTATTCTTTATTACCTTCCATAAAACAAACCCTCAACATTGCGTTTGAGGGTTTGTTTCATTATTGGGGTCAATGCTTAAGGATTTAGCTTTATAAGCTGCTCCGTATTGGCAATTGGACCTTGCAATCCTAAGACTTTATAAGCCTCCAGTTCGAGCTTCAATGACTTGCGAGCTGCGTCTGTATCTGGGTAGGATTTTTGCAGTGCTTGGGCGCGATTGATAGCGGCGATCCACGCTTTGCGTTTTACGTAGAAGTCAACGATGGAAAGCTCATAATCCGCTAGGCGATTCTTTAATGCGTACATGCGCTTTTCTGCATCGGCGGCATATGGACTATTTGGGTAACGCTCCAACAGCTTCTTAAAGTCGGCGAAAGCTTCTGCTGCTGGTGTTGGATCTCTATCGCTCCGGTTTATGCCTAATGCTTCTTGTAAGAAGTTGGTATCTTGCGCCATATGAGTTAGCCCTCTCATATAGAGAACCCAGTCTAACTTCGAACTAGTAGGGTTTAAGCGCATGAAACGGTCAATAGAAGCCAGCGCTAATGGCAGCTGATCGTTACGATAGTAAGCATAAATCAAATCAAGTTGTACTTGATCAGAGTAGGGGCCGAATGGATAACGAGAATCCATTGCTTCAAGTTTAGTAATAGCACCCGTTAAGTATCCCTCTTGCAAAGCGGCCTTCGCTTGAGCGTATAGTTGGGCAGGCGGCAAGTCTGGCACGACCTCTTTGCTGCTTGAACAGCCAAATAACGTTAACAGTGTGACTAAACCGAATAGAGAACGCTTTTTCATGTGTTGGGGCGATTCCTTGAATTTAAATATTTCGATAGCTCTCGTTACTTTCATAGCAGTAACAGATACAATGCTGAATTAGCCTATTTTTCCACAGTGTTGAGCATTAGTCTCACAGTTTTTGAAAAAGTTCGATATGAGCCAACAGATAGAATTAACAAACACCGTAAAAGACAGCCAGTTAGGGCAACGATTAGATCAAGCCGTTGCTGAGCTATTTAGTGATTTTTCCCGTTCACGGATAAAGGAGTGGCTTTTACAAGGAAAAGTTCACGTGGATGGAGAAGTGATAACTAAGCCTCGCTATAAAGTAATGGGAGGTGAGGTCATTACTGTTTTTGCGGAAATTGAATCTGAGGAAAGGTGGGAAGCTCAGGATATTCCATTGGATGTGGTTTACGAAGATGAGGATATCTTAGTCATCAACAAACCGCGTGACTTTGTCGTCCATCCTGGTGCCGGGACGCCGGATGGGACCGTCCTCAATGCTTTGCTTCATCGTTACCCTGATATTGCAGAAGTGCCTAGAGCGGGTATCGTTCATCGTCTCGATAAAGATACGACGGGTCTAATGGTTGTTGCGAAAACAGTCCCTGCGCAAACACGTTTGGTTCGTGCTTTGCAAAAGAGAAACATCACTCGTGAATATGAAGCGATAGCGATCGGCACCATGACGGCGGGGGGTAAAGTAGAGCAGCCAATTGGACGACATTCAACAAAACGCACCTTGATGGCGGTGACACCAATGGGCAAACCTGCGGTCACGCATTATCGAGTCGCGGAACATTTCCGTGAACACACAAGAATCCGTCTACGTTTAGAAACTGGCCGAACTCACCAGATCAGGGTTCATATGTCTTATCTTCAGCACCCATTATTAGGTGATACGGCTTACGGTGGTCGCGCTCGAATTCCGAAAGGGGCAACCGAAGAGCTGGCAGAAAAAATTCGTCAGTTTGATCGCCAAGCGCTGCATGCGGTGATGCTTAAATTTGAACACCCGATAACTGGCGAGCTTCTCGAATTCCATGCGCCTGTACCAGAGGATATGGTGGCCATGAGTGAAGCATTGCGTGAGGACGCTAAATTGAATCATTCGGAAGATTATTGATGAGCTGGATCTTGCCAAATTGGCCTGCACCAGAGCACATTAAAGCTTTGTCCACGAACCGATTAGGCGGGTTTTCCAACTCGCCATACCAAGGGTTGAACTTAGGACAACATGTTGGCGATGATGCCAATATTGTCGCTAAAAATAGAGATTGGTTGGTCAACGCCGCCGAACTGCCCTGTTCGCCAATATGGTTGAACCAAACCCATTCCACCCACGTATTGGAAATAAATCAATCAACCAATAACGTATTTGATGCTGATGGAACCTATACCAGTCAAAGTGATATTGTTTGTTGTGTCATGACTGCAGATTGTTTACCCGTACTATTGACCAATACCGATGGTAGTCAGGTGTCTGCTGTCCACGCTGGTTGGCGAGGATTAGTTGGCGGGATACTGGAAAATGCAGTGGCAAAAATGCACGGTGAGATTATGGCATGGATTGGGCCAGCAATCGGGCCAGAGGCATTTGAAGTTGGTGATGACGTTCGGCGTCAGTTTCTGGCCGTTAGCTCAGACTTTTCCGAAGCTTTCGTCGAAACCAGTACAAAAGGGAAGTGGATGGCAAACATGTCGCTTTTGGCAACAAAAAGGCTAAACGCAGTCGGTGTAGAGTCGGTGTATTCCAGTGATATCTGTACCTTTCAAGACTCGCAAAGGTATTTTTCTTATCGACGAGATGGTGTGACCGGTCGACAAGCCAGTGTTATCTGGATAGATAGTAAAAAATGAGCGATATGTAACGAATTTATAACCTATCCACACCGCATTTATTACTTGAAAATTAACTGGCTCGGTCCCATTTTACCTCCTATAAATGAGTTAAAATAGTTTTTGTTTAGGAGAGTTAAATGCGACTCGATCGGTTTACCAGTAAATTCCAAATCGCCATCTCTGATGCCCAGTCGCTCGCACTAGGGCGCGATCATCAATATATCGAACCTGTCCACTTAATGGTGGCACTTTTGGATCAAGATGGCAGTCCAATTCGCCCACTGATGACCATGCTCGATGTGGACGTCACTCATTTGCGTTCTAAACTGGCTGAGATGCTAGATTCCTTACCGAAAGTCACCGGTATTGGTGGCGATGTGCAGCTTTCAAGTGCCATGGGTACGTTGTTTAATCTGTGCGACAAAGTGGCTCAAAAGCGCAAAGACAGCTACATCTCTTCTGAAGTTTTTTTGCTTGCTTCAATACAAGATAAAGGACCACTTGGCAAACTCCTCAAAGATTTAGGTTTAACTGAAGAAAAAGTCTCCATGGCTATTGACCAAGTGCGTGGCGGTCAGTCGGTCAATGACCCGAATGCAGAAGATTTGCGTCAAGCACTGGAAAAATTCACCATTGATCTGACTGAACGAGCAGAGCAAGACAAGCTAGATCCAGTGATCGGCCGTGATGATGAAATTCGCCGTACCATCCAAGTTCTACAACGCCGTACCAAGAACAACCCAGTAATCATCGGTGAGCCAGGTGTTGGTAAAACAGCAATCGTTGAAGGGCTTGCTCAGCGTATCGTCAACAACGAGGTGCCAGAAGGTCTACGTGGTAGACGCGTACTTTCGTTAGACATGGGCGCGTTGGTTGCAGGTGCAAAATATCGTGGAGAATTCGAAGAACGCTTAAAGTCCGTGCTCAATGAATTGTCGAAAGAAGAAGGCAACATCATCCTTTTCATCGATGAGATCCACACTATGGTCGGTGCTGGTAAAGGTGAAGGTTCAATGGATGCCGGCAATATGCTAAAGCCTGCGTTGGCCCGTGGTGAGCTTCACTGTGTGGGTGCGACAACGTTGGATGAATACCGTCAATATATCGAAAAAGACCCAGCTCTTGAACGTCGCTTTCAGAAAGTATTGGTAGATGAACCCAGTGTTGAAGACACGGTTGCTATTTTGCGTGGATTAAAAGAACGCTATGAGCTGCATCACCATGTAGAAATAACGGACCCAGCTATTGTAGCTGCGGCGAGCTTGTCTCATCGATATGTGTCAGACCGACAGCTACCGGATAAAGCCATCGATTTAATCGACGAAGCAGCGTCGAGCATTCGCATGCAAATTGACTCTAAACCAGAGTCGCTGGACAAACTTGAGCGCAAGATCATTCAATTGAAAATCGAGCAACAAGCTTTAACCAATGAACAAGATGACGCAAGCGCCAAACGTCTCAATATTCTCAACGAAGAGTTGTCTTCTAAAGAAAGAGAATTTGCTGAGCTGCAAGAGGTATGGAATACCGAGAAAGCCGCGCTATCAGGAACGCAACACATTAAGACTGAACTTGAAAACGCGCGTATGGACTTAAACATTGCTCGTCGTGCTGGTGACCTAAACCGTATGTCTGAGCTGCAGTATGGCCGTATTCCTGAACTAGAGAAGCAGTTGGACCTGGCTACTCAAGCTGAAATGCAGGAAATGACGTTGCTGAAGAACAAAGTGACCGATGCTGAAATTGCAGAAGTACTTTCCAAGCAAACGGGTATTCCGGTGTCTAAGATGCTAGAAGCGGAAAAAGAAAAGCTGCTTCGCATGGAAGAGGTGCTACACAATAGAGTTATCGGTCAAGCTGAAGCCGTCGAGGTAGTGTCTGATGCGATACGTCGTAGCCGAGCCATGTTAGCCGATCCAAATAAACCGATTGGCTCGTTCCTATTCTTAGGCCCAACAGGTGTGGGTAAAACGGAGCTATGCAAAACACTCGCAAGCTTTATGTTTGACAGTGAAGATGCGATGGTTCGTATCGATATGTCGGAGTTTATGGAGAAGCATTCTGTTGCACGATTGGTAGGCGCACCTCCAGGCTACGTTGGCTATGAAGAAGGCGGCTATTTGACAGAAGCGGTTCGTCGTAAACCATATTCGGTCATTTTGCTTGATGAAGTGGAAAAAGCCCATCCGGATGTTTTCAATATTTTGCTTCAAGTATTAGATGATGGTCGCTTAACTGATGGACAAGGTCGCACCGTCGACTTTAGAAACACAGTAGTGATAATGACTTCTAACTTGGGCTCGGAAACCATCCAAGAGAACTTTATGGAGTTAGATTACGACAGTATGAAGACTCAGGTGATGGAAATTGTCGGCCGACACTTTAGGCCAGAGTTTTTGAATCGTGTAGATGAAAGTGTGGTTTTCCATCCACTGGCTCAAGAGAATATTAAGGCTATTGCTTCTATTCAACTCAAACGACTCTCACAGAGAATGGAAGAAAGTGGTTATCACATGTCGGTTTCTGATGAAGCACTGGATTTGATTGCCAAAGTTGGATTTGATCCCGTATACGGAGCAAGGCCACTTAAACGTGCGATTCAGCAGAGCGTTGAGAATCCATTAGCGAAAGAAATACTAGCAGGCAACCTTGATCCTGAGAAAGAAATCGAATTGGTTGTTGATGATGGTCATATCGCGACAAGACAATAAACTCAATTAACTAACAGCAAAAGGAGGCGTTTAAGCCTCCTTTTGTGTATTTAAACACTAATTCGCTTTATTATTAATCGAACGGCAAATAATCTGCGATTTTATTTAAATTAGGGCTTGCCAACGAGATGGG
>NZ_JAMKMR010000059.1 GCF_023634645.1 Vibrio sinus | reverse complement strand
ACACCACCTTCCTCACTGCTGAAAGTGCTTTACAACCCGAAGGCCTTCTTCACACACGCGGCATGGCTGCATCAGGGTTTCCCCCATTGTGCAATATTCCCCACTGCTGCCTCCCGTAGGAGTCTGGACCGTGTCTCAGTTCCAGTGTGGCTGATCATCCTCTCAGACCAGCTAGGGATCGTCGCCTTGGTGAGCCTTTACCTCACCAACTAGCTAATCCCACCTAGGCGTATCCAATAGCGCAAGGCCCGAAGGTCCCCTGCTTTGCTCCGAAGAGAGTATGCGGTATTAGCCATCGTTTCCAATGGTTATCCCCCTCTACTGGGCAACTTCCTAGGCATTACTCACCCGTCCGCCGCTCGTCAGCAAAGAAAGCAAGCTTTCTTTCTGTTACCGCTCGACTTGCATGTGTTAGGCCTGCCGCCAGCGTTCAATCTGAGCCATGATCAAACTCTTCAATTTAA
>NZ_JAMKMR010000058.1 GCF_023634645.1 Vibrio sinus | reverse complement strand
TCGAACCAGTGACCCCCTGCTTGTAAGGCAGGTGCTCTCCCAACTGAGCTAATCGCCCACATTCAGTTTTTCGTTCTTGTGGTAGAACGTTTCAAGATGGTGGAGCTAAGCAGGATCGAACTGCTGACCTCCTGCGTGCAAGGCAGGCGCTCTCCCAGCTGAGCTATAGCCCCTCTTGAAATGGTGGGTCGTGCAGGATTCGAACCTGCGACCAATTGATTAAAAGTCAACTGCTCTACCAACTGAGCTAACGACCCATTTTTTGTCTCCGCTTTTCAAAAAGCAGAAGCAAAACTGTCACTTCTAAAAGAAGTGGTATCCCGTAGGGGAGTCGAACCCCTGTTACCGCCGTGAAAGGGCGGTGTCCTAGGCCTCTAGACGAACGGGACACTAGTGTGAATGTTTGGGAACATTCATCATCTCTCTAATCTTTATAAACCATCAATCTGTGTGAACACTCATCGC
>NZ_JAMKMR010000057.1 GCF_023634645.1 Vibrio sinus | reverse complement strand
GTAAATAATCCACCTGCAAAGCAGGTGGCTTTGAATGGCCCCCTATAAGGGGGCTCACTGTTAATCTTCTAACCCCAGACGCATCTGACGCTCTTCTTCTTCCTTTCCCACACGATCTTGGTGCCTGACATACCTTCGTATAATTTCCTCATTCATTCCTACCGAATCAACAAAATAACCACGTTGCCAAAACTTGTTCCCCCACAACTTTTTCTTTCGTAAATACGGAAATTTGCTAAAAAGTCGAATCGCTGTACGCCCTTTAACAAAACCCATGTATTGGGAAATACTTAAGCTAGGAGGCAACCTTACGACCAAATGAACATGGTCTACTTGAACATTGAGCTCTACAACCTTACAGTTCTTCATATTACTGTAGATATAGATACTACGATAAAGTTCTTTGCCCAAGTTGCCCTTCAATATCTTCAAGCGATATTTAGGTGTCCACACTATGTGGTACTGACACCGATAGTAAACATGTGAGGCGGATTCATATCTGCTCAT
>NZ_JAMKMR010000056.1 GCF_023634645.1 Vibrio sinus | reverse complement strand
AGTGTGCAAAAAACTGTACGCTGGGTTAGTAAACAGCCGATCTTTTAGCTGAACGGAGGCCGAGCGCAGTCGTTGATGGCGCTGAAATTGACGCACATAGGGCACCGCGCTAACGCCGCTGCTCAGTGCATTGTATGGCACTGGCTCAGGCAGTTTTGAGGCGTTCTTTGACTCATCAGCAAAGATCACCGTGTTTTTGTTATTGGTGTGAGTAAAGTAGAAATAGATGCCTTCTTCCGCGGCGATACGCTGAATAAAGTCCAAATCTAACTCACGATATTGCACACAATATTCCCGTTTTGGGTACTGGCGAGTCAGCGCAAATGCGAAGTCTTGGATCCCCATCTCTTGGACAATCACCGAAATGATTTCAGGCACCGTCTGCGCTTGAAAGATACGACTATTATGACGCAGGGTGAGACGCATCATTGGGGGAACAAAATGCACTTGGTACACAGTATGACGATGCCCGGTATCCCCTAGCGAACACTCACTGATCATGCCGTGCCATTGCTGGGCAATCTCACCATCGCGCCACAAGGTCAAGGTGGCATTGTGATCAACCAAT
>NZ_JAMKMR010000055.1 GCF_023634645.1 Vibrio sinus | reverse complement strand
GGTGTGTAAGAAACTGTACGCTGGGTTAGTAAACAGCCGATCCTTTAGCTGAACGGAGGCCGAGCGCAGTCGTTGATGGCGCTGAAATTGGCGCACATAGGGCACCGCGCTAACGCCGCTGCTCAGTGCATTATATGGCACTGGCTCAGGCAGCTTTGAGGCGTTCTTTGACTCATCAGCAAAGATCACCGTGTTTTTGTTATTGGTGTGAGTAAAGTAGAAATAGATGCCTTCTTCTGCGGCGATGCGCTGAATAAAGTCCAAATCTAACTCACGATATTGCACACAATATTCCCGTTTTGGGTACTGGCGAGTCAGCGCAAATGCGAAGTCTTGGATCCCCATCTCTTGAACAATCACCGAAATAATTTCAGGCACCGTCTGCGCTTGAAAGATACGACTATTATGACGCAGGGTAAGACGCATCATTGGGGGAACAAAATGCACTTGGTACACCGTATGACGATGCCCGGTATCCCCTAGCGAACACTCACTGATAATGCCGTGCCATTGCTGGGCAATCTCACCATCGCGCCACAAGGTCAAGGTGGCATTGTGATCAACCAGC
>NZ_JAMKMR010000054.1 GCF_023634645.1 Vibrio sinus | reverse complement strand
GCTGGCAAACAAGGATAAGGGTTGCGCTCGTTGCGGGACTTAACCCAACATTTCACAACACGAGCTGACGACAGCCATGCAGCACCTGTCTCAGAGCTCCCGAAGGCACCAAAGCATCTCTGCTAAGTTCTCTGGATGTCAAGAGTAGGTAAGGTTCTTCGCGTTGCATCGAATTAAACCACATGCTCCACCGCTTGTGCGGGCCCCCGTCAATTCATTTGAGTTTTAATCTTGCGACCGTACTCCCCAGGCGGTCTACTTAACGCGTTAGCTCCGAAAGCCACAGTTCAAGACCGCAACCTCCAAGTAGACATCGTTTACGGCGTGGACTACCAGGGTATCTAATCCTGTTTGCTCCCCACGCTTTCGCATCTGAGTGTCAGTATCTGTCCAGGGGGCCGCCTTCGCCACTGGTATTCCTTCAGATCTCTACGCATTTCACCGCTACACCTGAAATTCTACCCCCCTCTACAGTACTCCAGTTTGCCAGTTTCAAATGACCTTCCGAGGTTGAGCCCCGGGCTTTCACATCTGACTTAACAAACCACCTGCATGCGCTTTACGCCCAGTAATTCCGATTAACGCTCGCACCCTCCGTATTACCGCGGCTGCTGGCACGGAGTTAGCCGGTGCTTCTTCTGCAGCTAACGTCAAATGATG
>NZ_JAMKMR010000053.1 GCF_023634645.1 Vibrio sinus | reverse complement strand
TAATAAAACAAAACAATAGCTATTACCTTAAAACACCAAGTGGAACGTTTGACCTTTATAATAGCCCTTTGCCTAATACAAAGGAGGAAAATAGCCATTGGGGGAATGATGCTGGTACAGTCAGCTATTCAAACGATCACTCTATAGTAATGATACAGCGCACCGAAAAAGGTGAAATCGAATACGGAGATGGACACGCTCCTAAGAAGGTGGAACACGACGTATGTGACGTCTTTGACCTAAAAACTGGCTGTTTTATTACCACAACACAAGATGAAAATTGCTACGGAAAGTGGGTAGGAAAACATTCTTTTAAAAACACATACTTTGATGGCTTAACAGATTACGACGACACCACAGTTTTACTATCACCTAAAGAATTCCTTAGCTTTTATAACAGCGGTGGCGAACCTATATTCTCACTAAAAAGCTACCAAGCTTGCTATCCAGTGACAAAAGACAATCAAAAATACTACAAAGCGATTGAGCAAGCTTATAAAACAGATCGATTCTCTTCTGAGAAATGATCAGCCACTTAGCCAAGGATGGCTATGTGCAGCGCCCTATAAAGCTCTCTCGGATTACGACCACGCACCCCGTATCATGTTGCAAATGTCACCAGACTTTGAGTATATTTGAGTTCTATAGTCTGGGTTGATCAGGTTGCGTAAGACAAATCTTTCAAATTCAATTTCCGCTCTGATGCTTTCGGGTAACGTTACCCAACGAGAAAAAAATAAAACTTTCATCAGATAGTCTCTACTTTGCTTCAGCGTATCGAAACACCTCAGCTGGTCGAGGTTAATCCAATCCACAATACTATCCAGCGTTCTATCTATTTTCAGTATTCTTAGTAGTTCAGTTGCCGTTTTCGTTAGGTCTATGGAGTCGAAAGAGTGCTGTTCAATTTTAGGTAAACGTGGACCTGAGGTTCTTTTAAAAGAAATCATTGGTGGTTTGTTATAAGAATCTAGACCTCGATATAGAATGGATAACAAAGCGATAATT
>NZ_JAMKMR010000052.1 GCF_023634645.1 Vibrio sinus | reverse complement strand
CATTTCACTTTTTAAAGAGAGAGTTACCAGTTTAAGGTATGGGTGTCGAATCCAACTTAAACAAAAAGGTAACTCTTATGTTGCATACTAACAACCCAGTGATAAAACACAAAGTCGGTTTACTCAATTTGGCTGAAGAGCTCGGTAATATCACACAAGCTTGCAAAGTGATGGGCGTATCAAGAGATACATTCTATCGTTACCAACAAGCGACGGAAGAAGGTGGCGTCGAAGCACTGCTTAATCAGAATCGTCGAGTGCCAAACGTGAAAAACCGAGTCGACGAGGCCATTGAGTTAGCGGTGGTAGATTACGCCGTCGAATATCCGGCTCACGGTCAAACAAGGGCCAGTAACGAACTGCGTAAACAAGGGATATTCGTGTCACCGAGTGGCGTTCGCTCTGTTTGGCTTCGTCATGGACTGGCGAACTTTAAGGGGCGTCTAAAAGCGTTAGAAGAAAAAGTTGCGACCCAAAATATCATCCTTACAGAAAATCAGGTTCAAGCACTAGAGAGGAAAAAGCTGGATGATGAAGCCTGTGGCGAAATCGATACGGTCCACCCAGGATACTTGGGCTCGCAAGATACGTTTTACGTCGGCAACCTCAAAGGCGTCGGCAGGGTTTACCAGCAAACCTTTGTCGATACGTATTCCAAGGTTGCTTTCGCCAAACTCTACACGATGAAAACCGCGATCACTGCCGCCGATACGTTGAATGACAAAGTACTGCCGTTCTTCCAGTCACATGGCCTTCCGATGTTGCGAATACTCACGGACCGAGGAACAGAATACTGTGGGAAGGTAGAAAATCATGACTATCAAATGTATCTGGCGATCAACGATATCGACCATACCAAAACGAAAGTGAAATCGCCCCAAACTAATGGTATCTGCGAGCGTTTCCATAAAACCATCTTACAAGAGTTCTACCAGATTACGTTCCGTAAGCATTTATATATGAGTTTAGAGGAGCTGCAAAAAGATCTGGACGAATGGTTAGATTACTATAACAATGAGCGAACTCATCAGGGAAAAATCTGTTGTGGCAGAAC
>NZ_JAMKMR010000051.1 GCF_023634645.1 Vibrio sinus | reverse complement strand
ATTAGTGGCCCTTATTGCCAAAAGTGCTTAGCGCTTTCTTCTCTTGCCTGGGCCACAGAAATCCCCACATCTTTCAGCCCATCTGCTGAAATAGACTTTAACTGCTTGCGAGTTCTGTAATTCCTAAGCCACAGCCCCAGCAGCTGAAGCGCTTTTCGTAGCAATGAACTGGTATCAATATAATCAGGTTTATGGAACGTAATTTCACTCATAACGACGCCAACCGAACGGTGAATGGTATTTAAGTATATGGCGTCAACACGAAATGACATTTTATACTTTAGTCTAAATTGTTTGAAATCTTTGTTGGAGTAATAGGCAATTGGCGCTAAGCGACAAACTCACTGTCTTGTATCGCTTCTTCTCGCATAGATTCAATGCAGCTTTGCAACACCTCGTCTGAGAGAGCTTCATCGCTTAACGCTCTAGATAGCGCCAGCCCGCCAATCATCATCACAGAGTGTTGAATCGCTCTCTCACGACTCATTTTGCTGCCACCATGACTACGGGTTTTTTCGACGAATTTTTCAAACATCTGAGTATACGTCTGACGCACTTCTGAATTTCTATGGGCAATATCAGTGATGAGGAACGCAAGTGGGCAATGTGCTTGCTCTCCGTCTCTATGGGCGCTGCTCAGATAGCACTTTATCTGCTCTTGAAAATTGTCTTCACCAGAACAAGCGTTTTTCATTTGGTTCGCACTAAATTGGCCAGCTTGAAGGATAGACTCCGCATACAGCTCTGACTTACTGGAAAAATAACGGTAGAACACACCTCGCGTTAGCCCAGCATCACTCGTTATCTCGTCAATCCCGACATTGTCATAACCAAAATTAGTGAAAAGCTTCGCCGCACTGGTAAGTAATCTCTCTCTGGTGGCGAGTTTATGGTTTGGGCTCCAAGGCATTCAATGTTCTCCTTTTTGATAGAAACTCTATGCTAACGCAGCAGAACAATATGTTCTTGAACATCTTTTGCCAAATTTTACGATGGACTTTCCACGTACCATAGAGGAAAAAATCATGTCACAAGATGTTTATATATTCGGCCCACAATACAGCACATTCGCCCGAGCGGCCGCATTGTGCTGTGAA
>NZ_JAMKMR010000050.1 GCF_023634645.1 Vibrio sinus | reverse complement strand
TATACCCTTGATCATTGAAGGTGCTTGATTTTCGATGAAATCAGGATCATGCTAAGCACCATGAAAATTACACTGACTCCCCAACAAAAGCAGCAACTTGAACAGATGCACGATTCGACTCGTGATAGTCGAGTATGCGATCGCATTAAAGCCGTTTTACTGGCTTCTGAAGGTTGGAGTCAGACCATGATTTCTCAAGCCCTTCGCATTCATGAATCTACCGTCGCTCGCCATCTTAGCGACTATGTGCTTTCAGAAAAGCTTAAGCCTGAAAATGGGGGCAGCCAAAGCAAACTTTCTGCCACTCAAACCATGCAACTTATCGAACATTTGACCGAAAACACCTATTCTCATACGCATCAAATTGTCGCATATGTTAAAGAGGTGTTCGGCCTTAGCTATACCGTTTCAGGCATGAATAAATGGCTTCACCACAATGGGTTTAGCTACAAGCAAACGAAAGGTGTTCCACACAAGTTTGATGAGTCAAAACAGCAAGCGTTCATTGATGATTACGAAGCTCTAAAGGCAAATTGCGGCGAGGATGAATCGATAGTATTTATCGATGCCGTTCACCCAACACTGTCGACTAAAATCTCCCATGGCTGGATACGCAAAGGCCAAGATAAAGTGCTGAAAACGACAGGGAATCGTAGCCGACTCAATATTGTTGGAGCGCTGAACTTGTCGGATATTGGAGCAACCATTGTTGGCGATTACGAAAGCATTAACAGTGAAAACATGGTTCGCTTTTTCTGCCAGCTCAGAGATAGCTACCCATTAAACCACAAGCTCCATATCATCTTAGATGGAGCAGGATATCACCGCAGTGATTTAGTCAGAGATGCGGCATTTGTCCTTAATATCGAGCTGCATTACCTCCCACCTTACAGTCCAAATCTCAATCCAATTGAGCGGCTTTGGAAGGTAATGAACGAGAAGTCGAGGAATAACGTTTACTTCAAAAATAAACGAGACTTCAAGGAAACCATTGACCAATTCTTTACTGTGACTCTTCCAGAAATCGCAGGTTCATTGATGTCTCGAATCAATGATAATTTTCAGGTACTCAAGCCCGCACCTTCAAGTTGATTGGGTATA
>NZ_JAMKMR010000005.1 GCF_023634645.1 Vibrio sinus | reverse complement strand
CTAACAGGGCACCTGTATAAAACTGGTAACTGTTAGATCAAGTCTGAACTTCTACAGATAATTCTAAGTGTTTCACTGGCCACCGACTTGGTCACGTTTTGTCTATATTGCTTTATAGATGAAAGCAGTTCGCGAAACGCGCCTTCTTTTCGCCCAGATCCGAACTTTCTATGTCTTGTAGACCCCGATGATAACAATCGTTCGATAATTGCAATGAGGCACCGGATTTGATCACCTGTCAATGCCGAATCCATTCCTTCTACCGTATAGTTCCTTGGAGCGCGCAGTACTTCGCCCCTTCGACTCATATCAATTTCTCCCACATAATCAACCAAAAAATCATACCCGACATAACGTAACTTTTGAAAGTAAAAACGCCATATGTGGTTTCTTCGAACACCGATAATATTCATTCCTTCACCTTTATACGTATACGTGTGTTCGGTGGAGTCATATACTGTAGAAGTGATTTTTCTTACTGCCCCAAAATCTATAATATTGCGTTGCTCTGAGACCTGTTCCCTCCATGTGTGGGCCGCACAAGATTCCGTACGCTTCTTCATCAATTTCCTTTCAAACGATTGAATCTCCCCATCACCAGCAACGTGGTAAACGGTCGGCCATCTCATATTAAAATTGGAATTGATTATCACTCGGCAGCCAGCAAGTTGAGCTGTGATGAAAAAGTCACATTCATTGCCTAGGGTGAGTTTGGTGATATTTTGTGGCTCCCAATTTAACCAGTACCAAGGGGAAGCAGAGGGACTAGAATCCTCTTTTTTATACATAAAGTGGTCTTCTCGGTACTTGAAGTATAATTTCCTTACGCCTGTTTCCGGTACGGGGTGGCTTTGAATTATTGGATATTTTCTTAGTGTCTTAATAGGATCTTGTTTTAATAACTCATTAATATTCGGCATGATTAACCCTAGAGTTTTTGTCCCTGCGAACCGATACCCAAATGACTTGGATATCGGTTCGTCCGCACAGGAAATTTGAATTCATTACTGCATCAAGACAGATGCTTAGATAAGGTAAACGTTTTTAATATAGAATCAGTAAAAGGATTGGCGTCAGAGTCAGAAGTGATTCTGTACTCTACTTCCCCTTTGTTTGCGTTAAATTGATAGTCGACGGTAGAAGAACTTGAGCCGACTATGGTTCCTTGATCAAGCAATCTAAAGAACGCCCACGGACCATGAATCGAGTATCCTCGTGGTGATTGATCGATATCATCTGGGACAAGTGATAAAGAAGATGTTGTTCCGGCACGCAATGTATTGGGCCAAATCAAATCCACTGATCGTCTTGGGCCATGGCTAAATTCCACGTACTGCCCATCAACATTTAGCACGCTTCGACGTTGATTTGCACTTAACTCAATCGGTTTGATCGAAAACTCCACATCTAGGTTACCTTTGCGATCAAAAAAGGCAGATTGGATCTCCTTCGCGGCAGCAAACTCTTGGGCTACGGTTTTATTGAGTACACTTCCTGGCTCTGGGTTAAGACTCAGAGGGACGCCAGCGTCGACAAATACTTTTAGTTGACTGTTATAAAAGTTTTCAAGCGTGCCATTCGGGGCAAAGAAGTTTTCAAAGTCTTTGAGCGAAACGTCTTTATCCGAATGTGGGTTGAACGGATAACGTGATGCCAATTGCTTTTCAAACACACTGTAAACTTGGCTTTGCCAACGACTTTGTAAATAGTTCAACGCGGTTTGTTTTACGACAAACCAACTCTGATCCGCGATCCTTTTCATCATAGTATTTAGTGGGGCAGGCAAACCAGAAGCAATGCGTTGTAACGTATAAATGGGATCGGTACTCTTAAGCTGAACCCGAGCTTTTGCGGCAGCAAGTGCTGCTTTTCCAACATCTGGAGCATCTTGAATCGCTTTAAGATAATTGTAAACCTGTGCAACAGACTTCATCACTTCCGTAATATAAGCAGGTTGTTTATTCTGCTTCGCTGTCATAGAGTCCAGATTGGTAAACGGCAAAGCGATCATTGACGCTATTTTATATTGCGGTGACTGCATTAGAACCATTCTCGCTTGACTGTTTTTGGGTAAATCCGGGAACAGACGAGTATTTAAGCTCAAGGTGTTGAGCAAACGTAGCAATGGCTGCTGTGGGCCAATCAAACTACTTAGCACACTTACAGCACTATCTAAATCAGGGAAGTATTTGATATTAATATCGTTAATAACCGTTCGCCATTTGTTGGTGTAGTCTTCGACATACAAATCGCGGATCTTGTCACGTAATGCTTGCTTATCTTGTTGGCTAAGTTGCCCATTGTTGCTTTGACCAAGCACCCAACTGTCAACAGAAGCTAACTTAGAAATTGCACCAGATTGGGTTAAGAAATAGCTGTTGAAACCTAGAGCGGTATAGAGCAGCGGAACATGTAAACCGTTCGCACCCACCTCACGTTCGTTAAACACTAGATCAAACACCGGACCAATAGCCGTTTTTACATCCAGTGGCATGCCCATTTCGGCATTCGCTTTTTTCTGTAAGTGGCGATATACCCTATCTGCAACGGAAATAGAACCCAGGGATTGTTGTGTTTGTTGAATAAGCCCATGAAACGGTTGAAGAACGTTAACTGCTTTTGGATCTCCTGCATCTTTTTTGGCTTGTAAGTCAGTGTTGTTTAACGCATAGCTAAGCTGCGATTGTAACTGCTCTCTTGCACTTAGATTAGTCGGGAACTCCTTCTGCCATACTTGATCAAAATAATTCTCTACCACTTGATTTTGCCGACCACTTTTATCAGTTAACATACGGAATACTCGTAAAGTATCGAGCTTCTCTTCTTGCGTTTTTGCCAAAGACAAGTCCACGGCTAACTGGCGCATCAGTGCTGGAATAAAGTGATAATCTAGCAAGTCAAGATACGCTTTTTGTACGGCAGGACCGACTGTACGGCCTTGATACAGGCCCATGTCGGTGACAAACTTCGGTTTTTCTTTGAAATCCCCATAATCTAAAACCGCACTGCGCATGGTTTCCAAAGGCACCAGCATGGAAAGCTCGGACTGAAGAATGCTGTCGTCCGTCACCTCATTGTTGTATTCACTGATGTGCTCAAGTATGTCGTTTTCTTTTGCTAGGTTCTTCTCGTAATCTTTCTGCCAACTACCAATAATTAACGCAGAGCCTATCGCACAGGCCAGAAATGACAACGCCAGAACTTTTTTCTTTTGCTCAGCGGCTTTTGAATTGTCCGTCGCTAAGCCTGCTTCAGGATAAATAATCTCCTCAAATAACTCTTTTACAAAAAAGGTCGTAGAGTTATTAGATTGTTGGGCACTGTGCACGGATTCAGATAAGTTATACCTGCGGGCCGCAGCATTCACGAACGCGTCCGTCGGCACACCTTGCTGGTAGACAGAAGTGAAATAAGCCCCACGAACTAGCGTATTATGGTCAAACTGATCACTCACGAGAGCGTCGGACAAAAACTTCTTCAGTACACTTTGCATGCCCGCTATCTGACGCGAGAAGCTGTATATTCCAGCTCGCTCTTCAGCGTTCGATACATGCTTTAGCGTCACTGGTAGCATGTCATTTAACCTTTGCACAAACTGAGAGTAATTTTGTTCAAATTCAACCAACCAACTGTCTGACTCTCGTACTGGATCTAAGGTGAAAGTAAAGCCCAGTGCTTGTTGACGCTGCTCTCGATTAAAATATCGGAACAATGGCTCAAAGCCATAAAGCAAATCAAGCTTAGTGAAAGCAATGTAGATAGGCAACTTGACAGACAATGCGTCGGTTAATTCACTTAATCTGGCACGAATCAAGCTTGAGTAAGCTTGCCTTTCAGCGACATCAGCGTTGAGGAGATGCGCAAAATCCACCGCCAGCACAACTCCATTCAGTGGCTTACGCTTTCTCGTTTTACCTAGCCAGCCGACAAAATGTTGCCATAGACGACGTTCAACTTCGCCATTTTCTCCTTGCGTATGCTGTCTCTGCGTGAGCAATTCTCCATCAGGATCTATCAATACTGAATCGTCACCGACCCACCAGTCAAAGCTATGGGGGTTCTTGCTGATTTTTCCCGACGCTCGCCTCACCGAAGTGAACACATAATTTTGTCCTGAACGGTTAATAAGACTGGTTTTGCCAGACTCTTCAAGACCCAGAACCAAATACCACGGTAAGGTGTAAAGGTAGTTATCGTTGTCCAGGCTGGCTTTCATTTCGTGAATGACGTCATTCAGCTCAGCTTCCTGAGTTTCTACATAGCCAAGCGCTGGGTCATTTTCTAACTCAGATTGTTTGGCGTTTTCTTGGTTTATTTTGTGTACCTTACGCCATTGCAAGGCACCCCAAACGGTGAAGCAACTCAATGAAAAGATCACACTCGTGACGGCACGAGATGTAAGGCTAGTCAAAGGCGTGATACCTTTGACTTTAAGCCAAGGACCAGCCCACCAGATGGCCACATTGACCAATATGAAGGTAATGCCAATCAGCACTGGAACCGAGGCCTTAATCCTAGGTTGTAACCATTTAAGAAAGGTTAAAGATATATTCCACATTTCTTTAATTGTCCTGCGATGAATCTACGTTAATAAACGAGTGAGATTCGTGGTTTAGTCGGGGGAATTCACTAGATTGTGTTCTAACTGTTCAAGTAACGATGGCTCCCAGTCGATAACGGATACCTTCTTTACCTGTGAATACAAGGTTTGATATTGTTGCTGCGCAATCGCTTCTAGCTGGTTCGCTTGCATTAAGTCAGCGGAGATCAAGCGCCAATAAAAGCTGTCGCGTGGCTCAGACGCATGGCTTAAGCCATCATTAACCATTGCCATTGCCGCGGGTAAGCCTTCGTCGCTAACAAGTTGCAAAGCTTCGCTACGTTTCTCAGACCAACTACCCACCTGCTGAGCGTCTTGTGATAAAGCAGCTTGCTCTTCTTTTAACCATTTCAATGTACTGGCACTGGTAAATGGAACGCCACCTTTAAAGGTGTATTGAGTTAATTCCGGTAATCGCGCAACGAAACGCGATAGCTCATCTCGAATATTGTTGGCCCAGTCGTGCTGATTCAACTGCTTTGCAATTCTGTAGCTGAGATGATGGCCATCCAACCAAAAGGGTGACACGGTCAAGCTCTGCTCTACCCTTTTCCATAATGTCAAATCAGCCCCTCTTTGCAGCTGCTCTTCATACTCACTGATTCTGTCTGTTGATACCGACATTAACTGTGTTTCGTTGTTGTTATTGGCCTCAGGTAAGCTTGAAATAGAAAACCAAACCGCGAACCTTCTGAGCCGAATACTTAACGCTGTCCCCTCTCCACCCATTTCCGATAGATAGTCGGCCATCTTCAATAACGACGTGCGTATCGAACGGTCATTGCTTCCGTCTATATCTAATTTGGTGGGTGGTGGGGTACTCGCGACTCTCGGTTTAGAGTGAACTGCATCAGTCACGGACTCGCGTGTAGGCTCTTGGTCAGACTTCGGCTCAAATTCTTCACCGAGCTCTTGCCTTTTTTCCTCTTCTCTTATCTGAGCCAACTGGCGATGAGTTTTTGCGCCGATATCGTCGACCAAGTCTTGATCTAATTGATATTTGGTCGCGACATGACTTAAGTTGGTTAATTCTGTTTCAACTTGCTCTTTTAACTCTGCATTAAACAGTGAACCGTCAAGTTTCTCAGCGGCTTTGGACGTACGCTGACAAATCTGTGAAAAAAATTTCTTTCTGTGGTTCAACCCTCTATTTCCGGGGATTGGATATGCCACCTCCCAATACAGCTCAAGGAAGTCAACAAAGACAGCCAGTGACAACGAAAAACGTTCAGGCATCGCTTGATACTGCAGACATTGAAGTAGGACCGTAAGTAGCTTGATGTCTTTAGTTTGTTCAGATAGTAGTGAGACGGTTTTCTCCTCTACTTCTTGCCACAACACTTCAGCATGGGACAGAGAACCCACTTTCATCATCTGCGTTTCAATAAAGTCTAATTCTGGATCGTCGGTAATTCGCTCGCCAGCTGGGGCGTTCTCTGATATAGGTTTACGTAACTGATCTCGATAGTTAGTTATTGTCATCATTGCTTGTTCCTACCAACTACATGCACTTCGCATTGGTTTTATCAGTTTCGATAAATGCTCAGTATCAAAGGTCAGCCCATTAACTGCCTCAACGTCTGACCTCAACGTTAGCTGTGATGAGGATAAAATGGATTTCATGATCCTGACCGCCGATAGTCCCCGGCCCGAACGCAATATGTAGCCACTGCTATCACTTTGCCATTGTTGAGTCACCACGGGTGAATTGGGTACCGTGACACTAATACGATTTTCTTTCATCGGTGTAGGGAAAACCAACTCCACACGGCTGATGTTTTCAACGCAGCTAAGCATAAGAACAGGAGGCTGCTTATGGTTATGAGTGTTATATCGACTATTTATCGCCGGCGCGGTTAACCAAATATGCATGCCTAAACCCGGAGTGTTTTGTTTATTGAGTAAAAACTCCTTCGAGCCAGGTTCACTAGGGTTACGTCGATGTTCACTTTGCATCGCCCACTGCCAAGACTTTGGTTTGGCTGGCAGGTTCTCATCATTGAGGCCCACCTTAACCGGCGTATCAAACGTTTTATCAAAGCAAGCTAATCGGCCTAAATTGTTATTTATCTTCCGGCACACCTGGGCTTGGGCCCATTGGTTTTGTTCTAACAAGCGTTGTGGGGAATCATTGACTGCCCAGGCCGATACACTGGTACTAGCCGCAACCAAACTAACCGCTATCCATACCGCCTTTTTCATTTCTATTGGATCTCCAACTTTTGACATTTGTGTGCTAACGTCCGCTTTGGCAGTCCAAGGCTTTCTGCTGTTTTGGCTCGATGTCCATTGTATTTTCGAAGTCTCTCGACAATGATTTGCTTTTCATACGCTTCTAGAGCGAGCTTAAGATCCGAAATTCCTGCTCGCTCTTTTTGCTCACGTGTCCTGCTACCAAACTTGAACTCCCCTTCAGCACCCTGCGAACTAGCGGTGTTTTGCTTGTCAGCGGGTAGGCATTCTAGTTGAACGTATTTAGTGTCAGGCGTCTGAACACAAGCAAATTCGACAAGCGAACGTAACTCTCGTACATTGCCCGGATAGTCATAGGTTTTCAGAACGTCGAGTACATCCTTCGACAATCCAGCGACATTGCGACTCTCACGAGCGTTATACTGATCGATAAAATAACTAGAAAGCAGCTCGATATCTTGAGCTCTGCTTTGCAGGTTAGGGACGAACAAGGGGTACTGATATAACCGGTAATACAAGTCCAACCTAAAGCTGCCTTCGTCAACACTTTGGCGCAAATTCACATGGGTTGCCGCTATCAAACGAAAACGTGACGATCGTTCTTGGTTTGATCCCAAAGGACGATATTGATAGGTTTCCAATACCCGCAATAGCTTGGCTTGCAATGCAATGGGCAATTCCCCCATTTCATCTAGGAACAACGTCCCTCCATCAGCTTGGGCGATCAAACCTGTCCGCGATTTCAAGGCACCAGTAAATGCCCCTTTCTCATAACCAAACAACTCGCTTTCTAATAAGTTTTCAGGTATCGCTGCACAGTTAATGACAACAAACGGCTCACTGTGTTTGTCTGACAGTGCATGAACGGCTTTGGCCACGAGTTCTTTGCCAACCCCTGTTTCCCCTTGGATTAACACCGTAAGATTGGATTTGGCGGCCACGGCTATTTGGTCTCTTAACTGCTCCATAGCAGTACTTGCTCCTAGCAAGTGCTGTGACAGATCGAAACCATTGCATTGTTCATTGCGTTGCAACATGAGGCGTGACAGCGATTCATTCAACACCTGCTTTTGCTCATGCTGGCTTTTAATATCTTGGAGCAACAGCCTATGGGAAAGGTACATATCCGCAAATTGCTGCCAATACTCATCACTCAGTAAGTGACCTACCCTTGTTTGCTCGCCGATAACGACAACCATAGATTTCACATGATTTGCACCGTCTAGCAAGGGTAAGATCAGCAGGCTCTCATTTCTCTTCACTTGTGATGAAAAGGTAATGAAGCTCTGGTTTTGTTGCCAAAAAGCCAACTGCGTTTGACTGATAAGCATCAACTTAGCTTGTTGAACGACATGGGCAAAAGGCTGGTCGAAATCATCAACACTCCACTCTAACTGTAAGCCATCATCGTGATTCTCGTTACCTCGAGTGGTTAGATGCCTACCATCAGGCGAGGGATGAAGTAAATAACAACAAGACAGTTGCCAATGTTGCTCGATCGCCTGTAAGTAGAAAGCCGTCAGCTTATGCTGCTCTCTATAGCTGACAAGTTCTGACGCTAATTCTAGCCACTGCTTCACGGCTCCTACTCCACTTCGCCAACAAACTCGCCATCTCGCATCGTTAGGCGAATGGACGAGAATGACTGTTGGTGCGCGAGTTTATCCAATAGAGCTAATGAAACTGGTGGTAGCACTTGGCCTTCAATAATCGCCTCTAACATTCGTGCGCCATTTTCAGACCGAGTAGCACGAAGCAAAATCTCTTGCGTTAAGCAGTCTTCAATGTGCACTTGTGCTTTGTAGCGTTCAGCCATCAACGATTGCAGCTTGGTCAACTTGGCTAGCACGATCTCTTGTAAAACCTCTGGGCCCAGAGGCAAATAAGGCACGACTTCCATGCGAGCGAGCAGCGCAGGTTTAAAGAAAGCGGCAAGATCAGGGTAGAGCCTCTCTTCTAGTTCACTAGGGGTCGCTGCATTCTCAACAATGGTTTGATAACCGAGATTGGATGTCAAAAAAAACACAATATTCTGACAGTCGATCAACCTTCCCTCGCCATCGGCCAGCTCTCCTTTATCAAAGGCTTGATAAAACAAGTTCAGCACTTCAGGATGGGCTTTTTCTACTTCATCAAGCAGCACTACAGAATAAGGCATTTTGCGAATCGCTTCGGTCAATACGCCACCTTCACCAAACCCGACATAGCCCGGTGGTGAACCAATCAAGCGAGAAACGGTATGCTTCTCTTGATATTCCGACATGTTGATCGTGGTAAGAAATTGCTTGCCACCATATAACTGCTCAGCCAGCTGCACCACAGTTTCTGTTTTACCCACACCACTTGGACCAACAAGTAGAAATGCACCTTTTGGTCGACCAGAGCGACGTAAATCCGCGCGAGCGGTCAACAAATGCCGATGTATACGTTCGATTGCAACATCTTGGCCTTTAATGGATTCTGCAAGTATGTTTGGCAGTGAAATAAGCTTACTGAGCTCGTCCGTATTCATTTGGTTAACAGGAACACCTGTCCAATCAGCTATCACACTGGCTATTTGTTGTGCATTGACTTCAGGGTGTATCAGAGCTTCGTTGCTTGGAATCGCTTCCAGTTTTTCTTGCAATACTTTAGATTGCTCTTTCAATGCAAGCGCTGACTCAAGATCACTGGTATCTGTGTTGAGTTCTAGCAATGAACGTCTAACGTCTATCAATTGCTCAACCATGCTCTTTTGCGCTTGCCAATCAGAGTAAAGCTGCTGTTTATCAGCTTGATCTTGCAGGTCTTGGCTCATTAATTCGTTTAGCCGCTCAATGTCATAATCCAGACCAAGCGTTTGTTTACGCTCGAGCAAATCCAATTCCAGTTTTCGTTGATGGCACTGACTTTCAATGGCCGAAATACGTCGAGGGGGCGCGGTTAAGTTGATGGCAATGCGCGCGCACGCCGTATCTAACACATCAATGGCTTTGTCTGGTAGCTGTCTACCTGAGACATAACGAGCAGATAACTCTGCTGCGGCACGTAGCGCATCGTCACTTATCAATACACCATGTGCTTTCTCATAAACAGAGTGCAAGCCTCGCATGATATCAACGGTTTGCTCTGTGGTCGGTTCATCTAGTTTGACTAATTGGAATCGACGAGTGAGTGCAGGATCTTTTTCAAAATACTTTTTGTATTCTTTCCAAGTCGTTGCCGCTACAGTACATAATTCACCGCGCGCTAGCGCTGGCTTCAGTAGATTAGCCGCATCACCACTGCCTTCTTGGTTACCTGCGCCAATCAAGGTATGCGCTTCATCGATAAACAATATGATCGGAATTGGCGCTTCCTTCACCTCTTGCAGAATGGATTTCAATCGCTTCTCGAATTCCCCTTTGACAGATGCGCCCGCCTGCATGAGCCCTAAGTCGAGTGACCAAAGTTCAACTGACTTTAGTCTGTCTGGCACACTGCCTTCCACAATACGTAACGCCAGCCCTTCCACGACCGCGCTTTTACCAACACCTGCATCCCCCACTACAATTGGATTGTTTTTTCGGCGTCGGCATAAAATATCAATCATCAAATTGATTTCGTCATCTCGACATAAAACTGGGTCTAACTTGCCATCTCGGGCTTGACCGGTGACATTGCTGCAGTATTTATCGAGTGCAGTATTCGCGTTTGGTTTAAGGCTTTTGTTCCGCTGCTCAGACTCTTCTCGCACTGTTTCTGATGAGTCTGCGACAAAGCGAGTAAAGTGTTTGCGGACTGATTCACGATTTATTGCGTCAAGCTCCGATGCCAGGCCTGGTTTAATGTAGCGTTCAACTCGCAGAAGCGCCGCGAGAAAAATAATGCCTGATCGCAGTTCGGAGTGATTAAATTCAGTAGTTGCTAAAAGCCACGCATCCTGCATAAGCTCGATAAGGAGTGGGGAAAATACCGGGTAAGTATCGAATCCCTTATCGTTAGGCAATGTAGTGCTATTAATTTGCTTAATCTGCTCGCTGTCTATTTGGCTGTGCCTTAAGATTTCTCTTACATCCGACAATGGGTTATCAAGCAAGTTGTATAAGAAATGATCAAACGTTACTTCACTGTTTTCTCGGCTAACACACAAAGCCGCTGCCTGCTCTAATGCCAGTTTTGTTTGCGAATTTAATTTGTCTATTAGTACTGAAATTTCTATTCTAATCACAACCCAATCCTACTTAATCAATTGATTTAACTGGTTTAATACATCAACGGATGTATCGTGCAGTACGACAAAATAACAAGCGAAAATCACGACTAATACCGCCGAAAATCCAGATAACACTGACCATGCAGACCATTGTTTAGGCAGCTTCAATTCTGTTGGCACCACGTTCTGTTTTGCATTGGTTAGCGAATCCGGTTCGTTGCCGTTTAGACGTTCTAACGTTTGATGTAAATTGAGCACGACTTTTTCGAACGCTTCCTTGCCATTATTCATGACTTTGTATCGTCCTTCGAAACCTAACGTTAGACAGAGAAAGATGAAGTTCAGCAGAGCCTTATACTTCTCAGCATCAGACTCTAATCGAGCCAGGATTGAGAAGACCTTTTCACCCCCCCAGGTTTCATTGTGAAATTTGGTAAGCAATGAGCACTCAGCCCAAATCCCATCCGCTCCCCATGGTGTGCTCATGACGGCTTCATCAATAAATGAGCACAGGACATACCGATAGGCTAAGAGCTCAGCTCTATCAACACCCGCTTCATTTAGCTCAACTTCAATCCCTCTGATTTCTTCTACGATTTGTTGATAGACGCTGCTCACGTTATCGCAAACGGTCAGATTCCGGATCCTCAGCGTCACGCCTAATAAAGGGGTGGCAGCATCAATAAATGGGTTGTTGTTATGGCCACGCAGTTGAAACCAAAAATCTTGGTCTTGGTTAATATTCTCTGCATTTTCAAACAATATATTGTCGTAATGAGCACCTTGCCCACCTGCTGAACTGTCTAGTGTCGCTGCCATCGCTTAGCTCCTAATTGCCCAGAATTGCAAATCGATATCCTGGAATTCACCGGCTACATGGAAAGCAAAACCACTAGAGTTCGCGACCATATTCCAAGCCTGACTGGTCTTATCTAACTGGAAGTAGGTATACCCTGCGTGATAGGGAAGCTGTCTAGGTGCAACTGGCAAAGTATTCAATGGAATACCTGGCAGTTGTAGCGAAATAAGATCTCGAATTTTTTCTACGGAGGCAATCTTGGTTTGTTGTACAAAAAGCTTACGCAGCTCTTCCAATGGCATTCGTGCCCGTACTGCCAAAATAAACTCGCCCTCTTGAATCAGCTGAGGATCCTGAATCGGCGCAACAATGAGGCCATATTTCCGTTGATGAAGTTGTATTGATACCGCTTTCGGCTCCAAAACAATACTTAACGACTGACGCAACATACTGATTACCGGAGTAAAGCACCGATGCGGTAATTCATGATCGTAACTAGTAAATTCCGCAGAGACGCGGCTTTCATCAGTAAACGTAGCCAGCTCTCCACAGATTGATATTAATTCTCGGTATAAGCTTTCTGGGTGTACACTGCGACAGTTCGCCATATGCAACAATCTAGGTTGCATTTTGTTTAGCGATTGAAGCAACATGAAATCAGCAACATCGGCCACCCCACTTTGATTTGGAGAATCGATTCTTTGGGCGATGTTTTTTGCACGCTCTCGCATTAAACCCGCAATTTCACTCACAAACTGCTTCAGCATGGGTACGGAATGTATGTTTAGATGACATGGAATAAAACTGTCGTCCAATACCAAGCTACCACCAGGACGTTTTTCAACTATTCGTGCGATAGCAATGTATGCGTAAGCACTGCGGTCTTCTTGCTCAAGTACAAGGCGAAGTTGTGCTGGACTTACGTCGATCATGCACGAGTCTCCTTGCCGTGAATGAACGTCACGAGCCTCATGCCGAATCGCTTTATAACGGCTGGTTTCCTCTTCCGACCAGCCGATTTCTCTTATCGAGTCACTGCGTAAAGGAATGGCAAGGTATACAATTTGGTTGGCTTGGGTATTGTCAACAATGTCCAAAGCATTTTGCACCAAGTCCTCTTGAGGAATATTAAAGACCGACCCATCTGGCATCACTCCTCGGGCACGTTCAATCGATATGCGCCCGAAACTCAAATGGTCCAAATTGAGTGATAACTCTGTCAAACCGTATAGGTAGTGGCCAACCGAATTCACTCGCTCATCGATAAGATGTTCAAGATAGCGCTGTTGCTGTTGAAAATGTTGAGGCTTAATAAAAAGCCCTTCGTTCCATACAATGCGATTGTGAGCGGACATAATTACTGTACCCTTTCTAATGTCACATCATTGTTGTTTAAGTAGATCAATATGTGGTAGTCATGCCCAAAAGGTTTCACTTCGACGACTTTTTTCCACTCGCTATGATCAGAGTCTGAGTAAAAGGCCATAACACCGATATACCGTGTGTCATTGTTCAGCGTTAAAGGCTCAACGAACTTAAAGTGGTTAGGCAACACCACGTAGTCGTAGTCTTTAATGAAGTTACTTTTCAGTGCTTGTTTAAAGTCATTGATAAGCTGATCATAAGACGCTGAGGTAAACATCGAATCATCTTGTAATTCAAACACTCTTAACTCAACTGGAGAGGCATTGCCCTTCGCATTTGGATTGATTGTGTTCGTCGTTACCATACTGAACGTCATCGTGCTAGGCGTTGTATCTTGGTCTGGAACAGGCGGCGGGTCAGAATGAAACCACGAGCTGCATCCAGACAGTGTGGCGACCGCAAACAACCAAACAAACCAGCGAGTCGAGAGTTTGATTTTCACCTTACGACCCCTGCTGTTGTCTTAGATCTTTGTCATAAGCCTGTTCGAAGATTTCCCAAAACAGTTTCTCAAAACCATTTTGGCGGTTTGAGGTCAGTTCTTGGTAGTAGTTCTGGTACATATCCCATGCCCAAGATTCCGCAGTGTCTGTTTGAACTTGGCTAGAACGTCGATAGCGATTAAAACGTCTCATCAACACCTCGGGTGAAAATGCCTGCAGTATTTGGTTCAAAGCAGTGGAAATTGCGTTTTGTACCGCTTCATTATGATGCTTGATGAGTTTTAAGCTTTCATCTATCGCTTCAGGAGCAGATAAATGAACGGGACTTGGGTTACCATCGAACATCATCTTTACTGTCTCTTCGTAGCTCATACCCAGACGCAAAGGGTTGTCTTCTATCGGCTGTAAATTTTTGTTCATCACGCCATAACGGCTTGCAGAAACATGCTGGTGCAGATCCAATAAACCTTGAATGGCCGACTTTAACGACGCCCCCATTTCTTCGGACAGATGATGCATTGCAGCCAAGTCGTTTTGATTGGTTGTTTGAGTTCCTAAGCCACGTAATAACGGCCCTGTAACCAAATGTCCCTTATCTACCGACTGACTGTCAGGTTGATTAGAAAAACCGCTTTGCATTTCCTCTTCTAGTAAATCAAGCGCTTGTTCATCCATTAGATTGTCCTTGTAGTTATTTATCTGAATATTGCTTGCAGAGTGTGAAGAGCCATTAGACTGGGATGACGAAATCGCGAACGCAGAAGACATTTCTCTCTCTGTATCGGCTTGACTAACTAGCTGATGGCCAGAACCTTGGGCAGGGTTGGCGACATCTTTTTCTAATGTGAGTGCTTTACTCTCTTCTGGTGACAACAACAACGAATCGGGGTCATCGCTTGGGTTATGTAGGTTAAGCGCCGCTATTGGGTCTTCAATATTCACTTCTTCTTCTTTCTCTTTTGCCGAAAAAGACAGCGCTTCATCCAAATCAAAGTCATCTTCTTCAATGATGACTTGCCCTAAGTCCAGGTCCGAATCGTCATTCTCGTGTTGCATAGACACTCTTATCATTAATGAGCCAATAGAAATCGTGTCACCGTCGTTAAGCTTGGCTAATTTCCCCCACCCTAACGCAAACGTCGCACCATTAATGAACGTCTTATTGCTGTTATCACTCAAACAGAAAAAGCCATCGACAATTGATATTTGGCAATGAGTATTGTGAATTTGGTTCTTGTTGTCCTTTACGTACCAATAACTGGATGGCTCGGACCCAATCATCCCACCTTCTTCATCAAACTGTTTTTGTACTTCGATTCCTGGTAACAGGTTCTGGCTATTTGTAATGGTGAGTCTTAATGTTCCTAAATTTGGCATACATTTATTCTCTATGGGCAAATTTGAATTTTCACTCGGCGATTGTAGCTAGGGCCGCCTAAAAAGGAGGAGCAGCCTAATGAATTCGTCGATTGTTGTTTGATACACATTTCAGGGACTTCTTCTTCCTTCAGCTCTAGCTCAAGGTCATAAGCAAGCTGCTCACGTAAAACAAACTCCACTAGCCTACAAAACGGTTCGTATTCCTTTCCAGTTGGCAAAAAGTCGTTGAATCTACTGTAAGTAAGATTGCTGATTTCTATGACAAACTTGCCCGACCGATCCTCCACTTTCGAGCCAAGTGTCACATCTTCTCCCAACTCACATTTGTTGATGCCTAACTGCATTCGCTGATCATTTTCGATGGCAACGGTACGTAGCTCCCACTGGCGAATTGATACATGTTGCAAGTCAAAGTAATGAGCAATGATCCCCGCAACGACCTGTGGAGATCGGCTCCGACCTGCCAATGTACCGGCATACGCGAGCATTTTGCTTTTGTTGAGTGCCGTCTTACCCTGCAAATCTTTATCGGCTAACCCAACCAATGAAAACAATTGATCGGAGAAATCATCGCTCGCGTTCGGCTTGTATCGTATGTAATAACGATACTTTCGCCAGATTCGATAGACGAGTGACAGCAACCTATTATTAAAGAAATCCAAAAACGCACGGCGCAAGCCCTTCTCGCTTTCCGTTGCAATTTGGTCAAGCAGGAATCCAGGCAATGGCGAATGCGCCCCATTTAAGCCCAAGAAATTGGTTTCTAATTGCTGACGCTCTGCTGAAATTGACTGCAAACTGGATACATCACTTGAAGCAAAGCCTAAGCTTGGATTTGCACTAAACAGCAGTTGGCAGTTCATTTCCCACTCTTCACTACCCGGGTCTGCTTCCGCTAAATCATGTATCAACTCAACAAGCTGGTAGAAATCATACTTTCGAGCATTATTTTGCAAGTATTCGAATGGTTTCAAAGCGCTTGGAAGTGCTGTCTCGTTGTTGGGTAGTTCAGCTTGATCATCTAGATCAATGGCTGTTGACCAGTTTGTGTTCCCCATGAATATTTTTCCCGACTCGCACTGTTAATCACGATCAGTTCGTGGAACGAATTGATGCTGGCATATAAAGCAAAGAAACGACTAAGCACCGAACCAAATAGATACAAATCACCTTCAGAGCCAAACGCACTTTGATCGAGTTCTATCTCCGACTGAAGCCCGCGTACAGGTAATCCTTTTAGAATTCTCTCAATGGGTTTAGAGGTAATGCTTACAATCCCATCAAAACGATGTTTTGAAATTCGTTCAGCATGTTTATCTACCAAAGCTCTGAAGTCATAAGCACGGATGACAGAGCACAGCGCGCCCTTCGATAGCAACGATAAATAATTCAGTGATAGATTAGAAATCAATCGCCATAGCAAAGTACCATCAATATTGGGACGCAATGGTTGAGTCGGCTCAATGATATTTTCAAACTCGACGAACGAAGGAGAGTTTTCTGTAGAATGCTTTATATCTCCAATACCCAATTCAACTGGCAGTTGTCTATTCGTGCATGTCGCTTGTATTGAAATCGCTTCACTAATACCAATACTTGAGACTTCATCACTACGCACAAAGGATATGTAATGATCGAAGCCATCACCTCTCGAGCTGTCTTTTACCCGGGTGCGGTAATAGAGCGATTGACCATGGTTGGTTCGTTCTAGCTCGTGTTGGAAGCTTTCAAACGGCGTATATACTCGTTTTTGGCCACGAACTCGGCCAGCATGGGCCTCTTGCCATCCTTCAACGCGATCAACACTGAATACCTCATAGTGCGTGGGGTATCGGCTTGACGGTAATACTCGATATTCTGAACCTTTTCCAGTCAGGTCTATCGGCTCAACATCGTGACGAAACAAATTGATCACCGGTGTGCAGTATAAGGAAAAGCTCTCTTTCCTAACCCGAACTTCCGGCGGCAAAGTTTTAGTAAACAGAAACCTTAACGAGAACTCTTCTCCCATATCTGCCGTGATAAAGCGATCAAGCCCATTCACCTCTCCAAATAAAAATGCTTCGGGGAACGTGAGGTATTCTTGTAAAACGCGATACCCTTCGTGCACATTCTTCGGGTATGGCATGAATCCATCGCCGCTTTCAAATCCAACACTTTTAAAGTGCTTTGCAGGAATCGCTAAATGCTTCTTGCCACATATGAGTTCGATACGAGCTAAATAATGATTGAGCCACAGATACAGCATCTGCGCACTATAAGTGTGTCCGCCAATATAAAACTGCAGTTTCTTGAGCTCTATATCAGCGAGACTCTGCTCGCCAAGGACTTTGAGATTAACATCAATACTCGTGGACTCTCGACTGCGATTGGCCTCTACGCCTGTTTGTACAATGGGGTAGACTTCCACATCACGACAGGTCTGAAAATGGCAAACTGTATCCATAACCGGTTCGCTGTCTAAATTGGTTCGCGACGCAACGGTTTGGCCATTACTCAACACTGTCTTGTGAGGAGTAAACTGAACAATGCTTAAACTTGGTACTGGCCTGAGATAATTCGGCCAGAGCATGTTTATCAGTGAATGCGTAAGCTCAGGAAACTCATCTTCTACTTTTTCGCGCAATCGTGCTGTCAGAAAAGCAAAGCCTTCCAACAACCTTTCAACATCCGGGTCCGTAGTACGTCCATTTAGAAATCTCGAGAGCTGCGGATGGGCTTCAGTAAAAACCACACCTTGCTCTTTCAAAAAAGCAAGCTCATCGCGGAAATATTTTTCTCGTGACACAGTCAAACTACTCTGTATTTTCGGCTGTTATCCAATAGCAAATCGATCTGAACAGAGTCATGTATTGCTTGGGTATTCACACTCGCCTTAATCTGAAACCTCAAATTAAGTGGACTATCACTGTCAGGCGTATAACGAATATCGATGTTTTTCAATCGAGGTTCATACCGCTCTAAACATTGTCGTATGGCGAGTTTGATTTGAACCGCTAAATCATGACAACCCAACGTTGCATCGTTAAAGTCAATCAAGCCTAATTCAGGGGCACTCAATGACTCGCCACTGCGAGTATTGAGTAACTGAGAGATATTACGCTTTATTGAATCGACGACTCGTTGGGGTTCTGGCCCTTTAATGACGGATCTCGATGGACTGTCAGCCTCTAATGACTCAAAGAGGCTGACACCATACACACTATCCTCTAGTGGAATGTACGTCATGCAGGTTATGCCTGATCTAGGCGACCAACCAAGGATAGCTCAAAGTTCGCACCCATATATTTGAAGTGTGGGCGAACAGACATGGCCACTTGATACCAGCCTGGATCACCTTCTACCTCTAGCACTTCGATTTTGGCGGCGCGAAGAGGACGCAAGCTACGAACATCCGCTGGCGGATTCTCTTGATCGGCAACAAATTGTTTGATCCAAGAGTTCAACTCACGTTCCAAATCCTGACGCTCTTTCCATGCACCAATTTGTTCGCGCTGCAATACTTTTACATAGTGTGCGAGACGATTGATGATCATCATGTAAGGAAGCTGTGTACCGAGTTTGAAATTTGTTTCTGCCTCACGGCCTTCTTTGGTATTTGGGAAAAGCTTTGGCGCTTGTACAGAGTTAGCCGAGAAGAATGCGGCGTTATCACTGCCTTTTCTCATGGTAAGAGCAATAAACCCTTCTTCCGCCAACTCAAATTCCTTACGGTCGGTAATGAGTACTTCAGTTGGAATTTTGGCTTGTAACTCGCCCATAGATTCAAATAAATGAACGGGTAGACCTTCAACTGTGCCGCCACTTTGTGGTCCTATAATGTTTGGACACCAACGGTACTTTGCGAAGCTATCGGTTAAACGCGTTGCAAAAGCAAACGCCGTGTTACCCCAAAGGTAACTTTCGTGCGACTCACTGACGTCCTCACGATAGTTAAAGGTTTTTACTGGGTTTTCTATTGGGTCATACGGTGTACGCAACAAGAATCTAGGCGCAGTTAAGCCCAAATAGCGTGCGTCATCCGATTCTCTTAGTTGACGCCACTTGATGTAACGCGGGCTTTCGAAAATCGACTTAATATCTTTAATATTTGGAAGCTCTTCAAACGACTCAATTCCAAAGAACTCAGGCGCAACTCCGGAGATAAAAGGAGCATGAGACATTGCACCAACTGCGCTCGCATATTGAAGCAACTTCATGTCAGGACCAGATGGTGTAAAAGCGTAGTTCGCAATTATCGCTCCGACAGGCTCACCACCAAATTGTCCGTAACCAGACGAGTATACATGTTTATATAGGCCCGACTGCGACGTTTCCGTAGCGAATTCAAAGTCGTCAAGTAACTCTTCTTTCGTTACGTGTAGCAGTTCAACTTTGTTGTTTTCGTTGAAATCTGTGCGTTCGACCAGCATTTTAACGCCGCGCCATGCCGACTCCATTTCTTGAATTTCTTCATTGTGAAGAATTTCATCCATTTGGGCACTTATCTTGTTATCCAGCTCGACCAGCATTTGATCAACAAGCGTTTTGTTGACTCGTTCAATATCCGAACCGTTACCAAGAAGATTTTCAATAAACGCCGTCACGCCTTTTTTGGCGATGTCATAGCCTTCTTCACCAGGTTCCATCCTAGTGTTCGCCATAATTTCGTCGAGTAAACTTCCGCTGTTTGCATTCGTGATTTTTTCAGCCTGTTGTACAGTCATTTTCCAGCCACCTGAAGCCTAAGTTAGATCTATAAATATCGATTGATTAGCTATCTGAGTCATTGCTCGCCAATTGCAGTTCGTCTAGCAACTGTTTGCGTGACTCTTCAGATGAAACAATTTCCTGCAAACGAGAACGGAACGCAGGAATATTTCCTAACGGGCCTTTCAGTGCGACGAGCGCTTCTCTTAACTCAATAAGCTTTTTTAGATCAGGTACTTGTTTTGCAATCGAATCTGGGGAAAAATCTTGCAATGACTTAAATGATACGTCTATAGATAGATCAGAGGCTTCTTGAGAAAGCTTGTTTTTCACTACCGTTTTAACGCCTAAATTATTTTCACGCATGACTGATTCGAAGTTATTCTTATCAATAGACATGGTTTTGCGTTCTTCCAGAAGTGTTTCTTCAGCTCCCCCTTTAAAGTCTCCGACAACCAAAGTTTTTAGTGGAAGTTCAATTTCTGACTGTACATCACCGGTACTAGGAACGTACTTAATATTAATACGTTCCTTAGGCGCTACGCTGCCCTCTTTCGACATTATATCTCTCCGTGTTTACAATTATACCTGGTTAATTTTTGATTACATGACCAGGTAGATTAGATATATTTGGTCAGTGTCCAAATTTTAGGCAATACTATTAGCAACTAATCTTTTCTTGTCTCTTCTATCATTAATACTGACAAATTTAATGATGTGGACAAATATTATTCAATTACGGAAAGTTATATTTTCCCTAGCTTAATTAATATTATTTTTTTGTTTTTATTATTGACTGATTAAAAAATGATCAGCTCTTATATATTTTCGACAATGATATATAATAAATAAAAAAAATCAATACCTTCACATGCTGTTATCCATTGCGCCAGCCAGGAGAGCGTTGGCTATCTCAGCCTCCTGACTTTAGTGATAATTTAGTCAATATAGAGCCTTAACCCTTACACACATTACAATTAATCTGGTTTCCTGGATAAATAATAAACACTTTAATTGGTTAAATTTTTTAACCAAAACTATTGAATTTATGCCGGTTTTTTCTATATAACAGTAGTATTAAATATATCAAATAGGATAAATATGGTTAATATTCAACTCATTTTTAGTGCAGAAACTAAACAGAGTTATTATTGATGTTTATCAATAGCGTAATAACACTTTCATCATCAAAAGACTAATTAATGGTCAGACGTGTTCAATGATTGATATGTGAAAGCATAGATTACAAAACTGAGTTAATAATAAAATCGAAAAAAATTGAGTATCCATTACATCGATTTTAACTCTAAGAGACTTATACAGTGTTAACTGTTATATACCTAGATTATCGTTACCAAAATAGGACAAACAAAAAAATGAACATTGATTTTAGTTCAAGGAGTTGTTATTGATAAATGCTCGCCATTGGCCAGCAGGGCAAAGTGAGCAAATTGTGTTCGGATATTCAGGCAATTTATACCGATAATTTACAGCAAGATAGCATTTGCAATTTATATTCATAAGCTGATCCGAGAGCACTATATAAAACAAACAAGTTTTTCTTTTCATTTGACTAATTACAGGAAACGGGTAGTACTTCTATGTCCTTAGCTTCAACAGCAAACCGCCTCCCTCTTCAGGATCGGATACCTCGAGGCGCGGCAGCGCTTTTCTTTATTCAGATCTTTTCCACCTTAGCGTTCGCCGTTCTTTATTCAACCCTGGTCCTCTACACCACAAAAAAACTCGGGTTCACCCCCAAAGAGGCCACCGCGATCATGGGGGTCTTCGGCGCTTTCAACTACGGGCTACATCTCTTTGGAGGATGCCTCGGCGGACGTTTTCTCAGTAACCGAAATCTGTTTGTCTTTGGGATGATCCTCCAGGGGATCGGTTGTGCCCTGATCGCCAGCGGAACGGTGGCCAACCTCTATTGGGGACTGGGGATGTTTCTCACCGGTAGCGGCCTGAACGTCACCTGCATCAATATGATGCTGACCCAGCGCTTTACCCCTGAAGACCCACGCCGGGAAACCGCTTTCATCTGGAACTACGCCGGGATGAATCTCGGATTCTTTATCGGATTTGCCGTGGCCGGTTACTATCAGCTCAGTGAGAACTACCATGCCCTGTTCATGTTTGCAGCCATTGGTAATGTAATCGCCACAGTACTGGCTCTGCTTCGCTGGAAAGTTATCGCTGATACCGACACTCCCCTGCTCCAACAGTCATCGGCAGGATTCCGTATCCGCTTTGGGATCTCCATCTTGATCTTGATCGGGCTGGTTCCGGTGATCCGCTCTTTGCTCCAGCATGCAAATTTCAGTAACTCCTTTGTGATTAGCCTGGGGATCCTGGTACTGCTGTTTTTAATTTTCCTGACCGTGCGCCACAAACCCCTGGATGAGAAAAAACGCATGGCGGCCTATCTGATCCTTGCGCTGGGCTCGCTTCTTTTCTGGTCCCTCTATCAGCTTGCGCCGATGGGACTGGAGCTATTCGCCGAATACAACATTAACCGCCATGTGATGGGCATCACCATCGCCCCTCAGTGGATCCAGAACATCAATACCATAGTGATCGTCATTGGTGGCCCGCTAATGACGATTCTGTTTAACAAGCTACGTGAGCGCGGCTGGTGTATCGATATCCCGCTGCAGTTCTCTCTCTCCTTGTTGCTGATCGGTGCAGGCTTTTTGCTGCTGCCTATGGGGATCTCCCTAGCAGGGCCGACGGGCATGGTAGCCTTCTCCTGGATCGCCTGGAGCTATGTACTGCAGTCCTTTGGTGAGCTACTGATTTCTCCCATCGGCTACGCTATGATTGGTCGTCTCGCTCCAAGCCGCTACCAGGGCTTGATGATGGGAAGCTGGATGATGGTGACAGGGGTTGCCTCCGTACTCTCCTCCTACTTCTCAGGGCTAATGCCACAACACACTGCGGGTCAGACCGTCCTTGAGACCAACCCCGGCTACAGCACTGTGTTTGGCCACCTGGGATGGAGCGCGGTCGCCCTGGCTGTTGTACTGGCTATCCTGATCCCGCTTCTGCGCCGTCTGATCAACAATAGTCAGGTGCCCTCTGTCAAATAAATTGCAACACCCTTGAGGAAGTTAATGGCTAACGTAAACGCTTCCTCTTATCATTTCAGTTTTGACAGTGAGTGATATCGTGGGAAAGCCCAAACTAACCAGCCTGAGATCTGGTTAAGCCAGCACCAAATTGTTGCTTTCTAACAGTTCAAAATTTTGAGCTGTTAGATCTAAGCAAGGCTCTGTCCCATAGAGTACACATAGGCACGACCGCGATTGCCGTCACACCAAGGAACCGGGTATAACTTAAAAGCTCAAGAAAGTAATCTTTCAGATTGCGGCATACATGAATCAGGTAGTAACTTTAAGATGCAGGAATCAGAGCAACGATTGATGTAAAAACTGACGCTCGATTGGATCGATAGGCTATGTAACTCTATATCCGATCGCCAGAAACAATAAAGCCCGCGTAAAGCGGGCTTTATTGTAAATTTGGTGGGTCCGGGCGAACTCGAATCGCCGACCCCTACCATGTCAAGGTAGTACTCTAACCAACTGAGCTACGGACCCAAATTTTGTGTTCTAGTGACTGTTATGCAGTCAGGAATGGTGCGTCCGAGTGAACTCGAATCACCGACCCCCACCATGTCAAGGTGGTGCTCTAACCAACTGAGCTACGGACGCATTCCTTGGGAACGGGGTGGATATTAACGATTGTTTTGTGTGGGTGCAAGTATAATTTATTGATTCATGAACCAACTGGTGAACATATCACCTGAATGACGTTTTTTCGATCTTTTTGTACAAAAACTAATGTGTCCCGAAGTTACGTCCAGCTGCGAGTTTCAACGAAATAGATAAGGCTTCAATGCTACTAGGCAGTATACGGAATCACGATATTGAATTGGACTCCTTGATTCACCTCTGCATTACAATCAATTTTACCTTTTAGTAGCTGCACAACTAAATTATAGACAACATGGGTTCCTAAGCCACTTCCTCCAAGCCCTCTTTTGGACGTCACGAAAGGATCGAATATTCGGTGAGCGATATCTGGATCTAAGCCCTTTCCGGTATCTCTATAGTCTATATAAAGGTAGTCGTCTTGTTTCTTAATTGAGATAAAAATCTTTTTTTCACCATCCCAGTCATCAAAACCATGGATCACAGAGTTAATAATTAAGTTGGAATAAATCTGCACAAAGCTTCCCGGATAGCTTGTAATGTTGAGGCTCTTTTCACAATCAATGATCACCTCACAGCTCGCCTTTTTGATTTTGTGATGTAAGGAAGCAATCACTTGGCCTAGGTTTTCAGCCATGTTGAAGTTGTAACTGGCCTCGCTTGACTGATCCACCGCCACTTGCTTAAAGCTCTTAATCAGCTCAGATGCCCGGTTTAAACTGTTGGACAAAATATCGGATGAATCATTAATACACGCCAAAAAATCCACAAGATCGTTTTCGGTCAAAGTTTCTTCTTTATATTTGCCTTCAAATATCTCCGTTTGTTCTTTCAAGAAAGAGGAAGCCGTTACGCACACACCAAGTGGGGTATTTACTTCATGAGCGACACCAGCAACCAGTTCACCTAAACTGGCCATCTTTTCCGATTCAACCAATATATCCTGAGTTTGTTTTAGTTCTGTCACTGCATTGGTCAACTGCTCGTTGCTTTGTTCCAAACTTGCAGTGCGTTCTGCGACTTTTTGTTCTAACTGCTCGTTCAACAGTTTGAACTCCGCCTGGACCTCTTTTAAATCCGTGACGTCGTAACCAAAACCTATGTAATATTCAAGCTCATCATTTTGTAGAAAGGGAATGAAGTTCCAGATAAGAGTGCATAAATGGCCAGCATGACTCATCATCACTATTTCGAGGTCTTTAATTTTCCCGCTGCTACGAATTTTGTCAACGATGCCTTGCTTATTATCGTCTCTGGCAAACAAGTTCAGCCAATTTCTCCCTAACAGCTTATTTGAATCTAAACCGGTGATTTTTTCCCCGCTAGGATTAATACTCGAAATGGTGAAGTCTTCGTTAAGGCAACAAATGATAGTGCTTGATGTCTTTATGATAGTGGTTGAAAAATCCCTTTCTTGCTGTAATTGCACGTTAGATTGTTTTTTAGCCTCTAACTCATCAATAATTTTTTCCCGCATTTCATTGATACTGCTGGTTAAAATGTCGAGTTCATCAGAAGAGTTAGGAGAATGGACTCTGCCGTCTAGAAGCAGTGGTGTACCGTCTGGAGTGAGGTCCATATTTTTGGTGTAATTGGCGAGTTTGTTGATATGGCGTATAACTAACACATAGATAAGCCACAAGATAACAATAGAAACAACAAAGGTTTTGATGGCCTGAGTGACCAAGATGAGAAGAGTCTTATTAAAAATTCTGTCATACACTTCATCTAAGGTTGCAGCAACGAAGAGCTTTCCAACCATTTGCCCTTGGTACACTAAATCAAACTCGCGACTAATGTCGTAGTTTTTCTTAAGCTCTCCCCGCTCAATCAGTGGCACAAGTGCATCACCTAAAATCTCTTTGACCACGACATACTGCATGTTCGGCAAACGCATGATTCCATCGAGCTGAACTTCAACTTGCGCCTGATCGAGATTCCAGTAACTCGTGGCGATGGACTCTAAAAAACTGATTTCTATTTGGTCTATGCTATTTTCGATTTGGCTAACGTCTTGACGATAATCCCACAGTAATTGAATCGCAGTAATGATGATAGCGAGTAAACTACTGCAGAGCAGAATATAGGACAATAGGCTAAACGAAAGGCTTTTCTGACCAGCGACATTCTTGAAACTCGGCTTCAATTTAAGCATTCATATTACCTTTGCCCAGGAGTATTATCTCTTCCTTCAAATATTTAGGCGGCCATTAACTGCATCATAGACGATCAATTACCCGCTCCTAACAAAGTATGGCTGGAGCTTGAAATTTTTCCAATTTTACACAGTTATATAGATCTAAAATTCTTAAAATTTTCAACCCTATATATCACCAGATGAGGTAACTTTACTCTTTGTATGGCAGTTCAATTAGAAATTGTACTCCTTGTGGGACATCATGCTTACAAACAATGCTCCCTTTCAGCAGCTGTACAACAAGATTATAGATAACGTGCGTTCCTAACCCACTTCCTCCTTCACCACGTTTAGTCGTCACAAAGGGATCAAATATCTTACCTGCAATTTCGGCATTGATGCCTTTCCCTGTATCACTATAATCGATAAAGAGTTTTCCCTCTTTTTGCTCAATTGAGATAAGAATTTTTCTGTCACCTTCCCAATCTTCAAAACCATGTATCAGAGAGTTGATCACCAAATTAGAGTAAATTTGTGCAAAACTGCCGGGGAAACTGGTTATCGTTAGTTCAGGATCGCAGTTAGAGACTACGTTACAATTGGCCTTTTTCAATTTGTGATTAAGTGAAGTCAGAACCTGCTCGAGATTATCGGCTACGTGGAAACGATAACAAGCTTCGCTGGACTGATCGACAGCGACCTGTTTAAAGCTACGAACAAGTTGAGAAGCACGATTTAAGCTGCCAATAAGCAAATCCGTGGACTCTCCTACACCGTCTATAAACTCTTTCAGGTCGTTTTCCGTTATCTCGCGACTTTCTAAAATACGGTCAAAGTCGCGACTCTGATCGCGTAAGAATGAAGCAGCAGTGAGGCTGATCCCTAAAGGTGTATTAATCTCGTGTGCAATCCCTGCGACTAAGCCACCCAAACTGGCCATTTTTTCAGACTCCACTAAGATATTTTGCGTTTGTTTTAACTGTTCAAAAGCTTCTGCAAGTTGCGCATTACTCTTTTCCAAACTTTCCGTTCGCTCGGCTACCTTGGATTCTAAACTGTCATTGAGCGCATTGAGCTCTGATTGAATTTTCTTCAGATGCGTTACGTTGTAGCCGAACGCAATGTACTGTTGAAGCTGCCCTTGTTGGTAAAATGGCACAAAACTCCAGATTAATGTGCTGACACCATGCTCTGTAGTATTCATCGGAATTTCATGCTCCTGCAAGCTCGCAGAACTTTTTATTTTCGAGGCTAGAGCGTTAGAGTTTTGATCGAAAGTGAATATATCCAGCCAGTTTTTTCCAACCAAATCCTCTCTAATGGTACTAGAGAGCTTTTCGCCAGCACTGTTAACAGTGTTGATGGCAAGGTCTTCGTCCATACAACAAATGATGGTACTGGATGACTCAATGATTGTTTCCGAGAATTCTTTTTCTTGGCTAAGCCGTTGATTGGCTAGTTTTCGCTCCTCCAACTCATCATGAATCTTCTCACTCATGTCGTTAATGGTTTTGGTGAGAATATCCAGCTCATCTGGGTTTTTGGGGTCTAGCGAGCGCCCTTTTAGTTGTAAAGGTATCAGCTGACCTTCGAAGTCTAACGCATAGGTAAAATTCACCATCCTGTTTAAGTGGCGAATAAGCACCATATAAATAATCCACAATATGGCTACAGACACGATAAATGTCTTAATCATTTGGCTCGCTAAAAGCAAAACTGACTTTTCCATCAGTCGTTGATACACTTCTTTCAAGGATGCTGCTACCAACAGCCGCCCAACGACTTCTCCTTCAAATACCAGTTCGAACTCTCGTTGTATGTCAAATCCGCCGTCTAGACTCCCACGTTCAATGAGTGGCGCGTCACTCTCCTCGGTGCCTTCGGAGACCATGACGTATTTCATACTTGGGAAATTCATGATGCCATCGACTTGGACACGTATTTGGTCTTCGTCCAAGCTCCAATAGCTTGCTGCAATAGGCTCTAGAAAACTGGCTTCTATTTGGTCGATATTGTTGCGAATTCGGCTGACATCATGGCGATAATCCCATAGAAGTTGCAGCACTGTAATGATTAGAGCGAGAAAAGTACTGCACAAAAGAATGTAAAAGAGAATTTTATTAGATAGGCTTCGCCGATTAAATATTTTGTTGGACTTTGCCAATAACCTTTCCATCTAATCCTTCCTTAGGCATTAAACGCGATTCGATTCGCATTATTCAGTATGGCTGTAAGGTCGGGAATTTCCAATTATTCAGGCTTTATGCGGCCAATTATGAGCACCAACAACACCGAGTAAAAACAAACATCTATATCAGGTTTGATATGCAATTTATGCAAAGCACACCTGAGCCTAGATCGAGTCTTTCTCATCGTCTTCACTGTCAAACACGACGTTATAGTTTTCTGTGTAAGAGCACTGAGGTTGCCTACTGCAGGTAAAAAAGCGTCTCCCTTTAAACTCACCAACCGTTGCAACCTTGATAACCATAGGGCTACCACACTTTTTGCAAAAACGAACATCGGCATCTTCTTCAATAAGATCAATGTGAGTGGCGAGTAAACGACGTAAGCGACTCACTTGATAACTATGTTTGATGGATGTGCCAATAAGAGGAATATTGGCGGATTTACAGACGTGAATGAGCAATTTTTCTCTTTCTACTTTGCCTTTATTTAGCTCAAACCCGTTGTCTAATTCGATGACAACCCTTACTTCCAACGTCCGAGGGTCACAAACGACATAGTCAAAATAGCTTTTAGCAATTCTATTATTTGCCACAAACCATTGTTTCTTGCTTTTCGCTTCAGGGCCGACGATGGAGGCCATGTTAACTTTCGCCATGACCACGCCATTGTCACCCACTGCCGTTTTGAGCGCATTAAAAAAGGCACCTTCTTTTAAGTTAAGTAAGGGGCCTTTCTTTTTATAAGAACTTTCTTGTAGCGTGTCTTGCTTGACCAATTTCTTTTGAGCAAGAATGAAAAACACAACCAGAAGAACAAAAATTATAATGATATTTTCCATCAAATCCCTGATATTCAATACAGTTGGGGTCCATGGATTTAAGTATACTCATTCAAAAACTGGTGGCTAGTCTACTCCTCACCAAAAATAAATTTATCCATCATAGAAACTATTTTGCCAATTTCAGGTTTAGTAATTGTGTCATTCGCGCCTAGAGCCAGTGCTTTCATACGGTTGTCTTCGCTCATCAAAGAGGAAAACATCACTATAGGTAACTCCATGTAGACCTCATTATCGCGTAAACGTTTGACTAAGTGCATACCGTCCATTCTTGGCATTTCCACATCGGTCACCACAGCATTCACCACATCAAACACCGACACATCTTCTTGTTCAGAGACCTTTTGTATCTCTATCAATTTTTCGTGCGCCTCGCCACCATCTTTACAGGCAATGATATTGTAGCCAGCCGAAGACAAGGTATCTTGAATCAAACTACGAATAAACGCAGAGTCGTCAACTACCATGATAGTCTTACTGTTGCGCTTATCGACCATATCTTCATTCAAGTCGACCGAACGATCCACCTTGATGTCGTATTTCTCCATACTGAGTTCTGGGTTGATGTCCGCAATGATTTTTTCGAAATCAAGAATCATAATCAGATTTTCATCTTTACGAACCACCGCTACCACGCAATCTTGCTCTCCCGCTTCAAGAAATTGACTTGGCGATTCAACGTCATTCCATGAAATCCTGTGAATACGGCTGATACTATCAATCAAAAAGCCATTGGTCATTTTGTTGAAATCGGTAACGATGACAAATTTTTTGTTGATGTCTTGTGGTGTTGGCACACCAAGCCAACCTGCCAAGTCCACTAGTGGAGTTAAAATATCGCGAGAAGAAAACACACCTATCATATGAGGCTGAGCATTTGGGTAATCGGTAGTTTCAGGTACTTGAATCACTTCCCGTACTTTCGCGACATTAATCCCGTAATAACAAATCTTACTGCCACCATCAGGGAGTTGCTTGTTAAGGTGAAACTCTATAATTTCTAATTCGTTAGTTCCGCTTTCGGTTAAAATTGTGCTGTTCGAATTGGCCATGCTGTTTCTTCACCGATACTTATTTATAATCGTTTGATATTCCGTTAACCCATTTTGATCGACATTTTCTTTAATAATATTGAGTGCTCGTTGCAGCTTATTAATCAAAACTAGGTCTATGTTTTTATTAAAAGCGTAGTACAATTCGCTCTCTTTTAGCAGATAAACTACCTCGAAGTCTTTTTGATTGTAGCCAGACTTATCAAACCACCAGCGAGCAACGTTCTCTTCATAGGCCCACAAGTCGATACGTTTTTTCTTCAACGACCTCGCCAATGCTTGCGCACCACTGCGCTCTTGCATCGATTCTCGAGGCACGCCGAGCTCAAGCAGTAGCTGTTCTCCTACATCATCGCGAATGACTCCAATACTATGATTCATAAGATCTTGTACGCTATTAATGGAAATGCCGCTCTCTCGATGGGCAAGGACAACAATGCGTGTTTTGCTAATTGGGCCAACCCACTGAAATAAATGCTCTCTCAATTTAGTGCGCGTGGTAGAAAAAACCACGGTATCATCTCCAACCAGAGCAGCTCGATACCCTTCGGACCAGGGCAGAACTGATATGCCAGAAAGTGGGATGACATCGCCGGAAATCTCAGAGGCTCTTAGCAACAAATCAACAGCAATACCTGTCAGCTCATTGTCGAACGTATAATTGTAGGGGGGGTATTCTTCTGTTACATAAGTCAGCCGATCCAACGAAGTCGAATGGTCAGCATGTAAAGCACCTGAGTTGAACACTAAAATGGCAGCCAAGTAACACTGCACTTTCCATTTCATCTCTCCGCCTCATAAACCCATATCCTGATCATTAAAATGTAGGTGTGGATTAGCAAGCCGTCTAGTTGTATAGGATATACATAAGATTATTTGAAACTACTCACACAACCTGTAGTGCATTTTTTGTACAGACAAACAACAAAAACGTATAATGATGTGGTATCTAGTGACGCTTAAGACCCTTTGTGCGAAACCGACAAAACCAATTACATAAATAACGGTATTCACAAGCAAAAAAGTCAAAGGAACAACGTATGGCAAGGTTAAAGGAAAAAATCATGAAGCGTGACGTTTTCGGAATCTGTTTGTCAAAGTCGATGCTGTCCGAACGTCTTGGCGATACTTTTACTCATATCCGAGTTTATCGAGGTAACGCTCTGAACAACGAGATGCAGTTGATTTACTCGTACCCACAAATGTCTGGAAAGGAAGTGCTTAGTACAATGAAAGGTAGTGGTTGCCGCAAAGTACTTTGGCGAGCAGAGTTTTGTTGCCCTTCAATGAAATAACTAAACGCTATTTACCAAGTTTGTCCACTTAAACGCTTGGCATATACTAAGCGGCTAAGTAAAGAATTGGCGCACCAATTCTTTACTTTGTGCGCGTGTCCCTTTTCCTCTTATTTCTACATGCTAAACGTTGGCATCCATCGTGGTTAAGGCTATCTTTTAACAAGGCTTTCTTTACTGTATCGCGCCAAGGCACACTTAGCGCTATAAGTCGCTTCAACTTTGAATAAGAATGCCTATTAGATAAGCAAAAGATCAAGTGGAAGGAAAACGTTACGATGTTTCAGGACAGTACAACCAAGCCAATTATTCTTATCGTGGACGATATTCCAGATAACATACACACCCTTTCAGGTATCCTCGGAGAGGATTTCAAGATTAAGGCGGCAACAAAAGGCGCGAAAGCCATTCAAATCGCGAATTCCTCCCCAAAACCCCACTTAATATTGCTCGACATAATGATGCCAGAGATGGATGGTTACCAAGTTTGCCAATCTCTGAAATCCAACCCCTACACTGCTGACATTCCAGTCATATTCGTTACCGCTAAATCCGAGACGATAGACGAACAAAAAGGATTTGAGCTTGGTGCCGTTGACTATATCACTAAACCTGTAAGTCCTCCGATCGTTATTGCACGCGTGAAAACCCATATTTCCTTACACGATCAAAATCTTGCGCTTGCAAATCAAGTGAGAGAAAGAACACAACAGCTTGAACAAAGCCGATTAGAAGTCATTCAACGATTGGGTAGAGCCGCGGAATATAAAGACAATGAGACCGGCATGCATGTCGTGCGAATGAGTCATTATTCAAAGATCCTTGCTCGGCAACTTGAGGTTAGTGAAAGCTGGGTAGAGCTGCTTTTCCAAGCTTCACCAATGCATGATGTTGGAAAAATCGGTATCCCTGACCATATACTCCGCAAACCCGGAAAGCTGGACGAGGACGAATGGAAAATCATGCAAACGCACGTGACCATTGGCGGTGACATCATTGGAGAAAGCGACTCCAAACTCATTCAGCTAGCACGAGAAATTGCACTCAATCATCATGAAAAATGGGATGGCAGCGGCTACCCGCATGGACGAAAAGGCGAAGAGATACCTTTGAGCGCAAGAATCGTCGCCATTGCCGACGTGTTTGACGCATTGACAAGTGAGCGGCCCTATAAAAAAGCATGGTCGATTGACGACGCTATTTTGTTTTTGCAGGAGCAATCAGGTCAGCACTTCGACCCCCAATTGGTACCTAAGTTCGTGGAGCAAATAGAAGAAATCTTGGCGATTAAAGAGTCTTTCAAAGATAACCTATAAAGGAGCGGGCTTTCTCGATGATTCAACCACAAAATTACGCCATTGACTCAAAAAGAATTTTGTTCGGATTTGTTCTCGCGTCATTGCTCTTGTTCGTCGCCGCCGCCGTTGGGTGGTACAGCTTAAGCCAACGTTTCGACACCATTGATCAGTACGCTCACAATGCTCAAATCCTCTCTAGTATTGATAAAGTAAAGCTTTGGGAGCAAAACTATATCAACTTACCGACTCCGCAAGTGGCCAAATACGTATTAGACGAAATTGACCTCGCTAAAGTCCATTCTATCCACACCCCTTCTGTCGAGCGGGAAAAAGTGGACCATTTACTTAATGCCTACGAATTAAAATTCAAGGAGTATGTCACCACCGACATGCTCGCTTCATCAATTCGTAACAACATGACCGCAACAACAGAGGATCTTTCATCGACCATCCAGTCGTTGCAGCAACAACATAAAACTTTCGTCGAAGATACCATTTCCCAAGTTAATCTAGCCAGGCGTCAATTAGACTCAATCACAACAATTACCCTTGAGTCGCAAAAAATCATTGAGCACAACTACAGCGCAACCACCAATGTTCAGTCCTACATCAAAACTGGGCAATCCCGTTATTTCGCTCAATTCCAATGGGAATTAAACAACATCAATAACATTATTAAATTGCTCTTGGATCAGTCAAAAGACGCAGTAAGCAGAGGTAAGATATTGCTGGTACGTAACGCAGTGAATCGCTATTTGCTCACCAGCGCTCAGCTTAGCAATATTACCAACTCACCACGTACTCATAAGGAGATGGTGATTAAGAATGTAGAAAATGCCGCCGATGAACTGACTCGTTCCACCATAAGCTTAAAAAACTATTATCAAAACCTAATTCAAGATATTCAATCTGAACTCACTGAACTTCAACAAGATGTCAACGACAAAATCACATTTGGCACATCTCTACTTAGGCTTCACAACGACATCAGCAATACCCAACAACTCGATCGAGATTTCTCCATTTCGATGTCTCCTACACAGCAAAGTCAGCTTTCTCAGGACATATCCGCAAACCTAGAGAGCGCACTCACCACGATTCACTCATTACAGAGTGACTTCGACTTAGGCGATAACCGCGAGTTGCTCGACACCATCGCCGCCAATACTCGTCGCTACCTTTCTCTATTTGGCGAGCTAGTCAGCAAAAAGTCAGCAATGAATCTCATGCGTGATCAACTGAACGAATACTACGGCAACATGGTCGCTTTTATAAAACCAACGTACGACAACCAGCTTGATGTCGTTGAGAACTCTGAAGGTTATACCACCTACATCGCAATTATAGGTGGCTGCTTTTTATTAGCGTTGCTCCTTCTTGGTGGGCTTGCTAATAAGTCGCACCGCGCCTTAGAGAAGTTTGCGCAGCAGCTAGCGAAAGCAAGGGATGAAGCCAACTCTGCCAATCAGGCGAAATCAGATTTTCTGGCTAATATGAGCCACGAAATACGTACACCGATGAATGCAATCATTGGTATGAGTTACCTTGCTTTAAAAACCGAGCTGTCAAAAACCCAAAGAAACTACATCCAAAAAGTTAAACTCTCTGCCGATAGTCTACTGGGCCTCATCAACGACATTTTAGATTTTTCGAAAATAGAAGCTGGCAAGTTGGACATCGAACACGTTGATTTCCACCTCGAAAGTGTACTAGATAACGTCTCTAACCTGGTCGGTCTAAGGGCTTCAGAAAGAGGTCTGGAACTGTTAATCCATGTCGAAAACAACGTACCAACCACACTCATAGGAGACCCACTACGACTGGGGCAAATACTCATCAACCTAGCCAACAATGCAGTGAAGTTCACCGAGAAAGGAGAAGTAAAAATCCACATTTCGCTCGTTGAACATACCGATGAGAATGTCACGCTAAAATATTCAGTCAGCGACAGCGGCATTGGTATGTCTACTGAACAATGTGGCAAGTTGTTCAGTAAGTTTACTCAGGCCGACACATCAACAACGAGAAAGTACGGCGGTACTGGACTTGGACTGGCCATAAGCAAAGAGCTCAGCCAACTAATGGGAGGCGATATTTCCGTGACAAGTGAACTAGGTAAAGGCTCAACCTTCACTTTCACAACTAAGATGCAAGTCAGCCACGCCCTGAGACAACACCTACCAATCTCATCACAATCGCTTGGCAACCTCAACGTGTTAATCGTTGATGATAACTCGAGTTCGCGACTTATCGTGTCAGATATTTTAACCTCATTGCATCTCAAAAATGATGCGGTGGCAAGTGTAGATGATGCGTTGAAAGCTATTCAGAACCGAATTAACCAGAATATTCCCTATGATTTACTCATTGTTGATTGGAAAATGCCTGCACGAGACGGTATTGATCTTGTGAAAAGCCTGCACTCAGAACAACTGGCAGTGATGCCAAAAATGATTATGATGACCGCTCACGGCCGAGAGGAGCTATCAGACGCTATTAGTCAGCGCAACCTGCCCAGCGTTAGTATTGTAGACAAACCTATTATTTCCTCACATCTTTATTCGACTATTGCCAGTCTATTTGGCTATGAGCATTCTCGAATTAGCCAGACTGAGCAACATGACCATTCCCTCAACGCTTATACAAAGCACCTCGAAGGCGCAAACCTCTTGTTAGTCGAAGACAATGAGATTAACCAAGAGCTTGCAGTAGAGCTTTTGCAGGGCCAGCGAATGGATGTCACCGTAGCCGAAAATGGCCAAATCGCTGTCGAGCTTTATCAATCTCATCACTTTGATGGCATATTGATGGATTGCCAAATGCCAGTCATGGATGGTTACGAAGCCACAGCGTATATTCGAAAAGAGCTAGGTGACACAAGTATTCCCATTATTGCGATGACAGCGAACGTCATGGAGCAAGATAAGGAGAAAATAATCGCTGTCGGTATGAATGACATGGTAGCCAAACCCATTGATGTTGATAATATGTTTAAAACTCTATCACGTTGGATAACCCCCAAAAAACCGACATCGGTAGGCCAACAGGATACATCTTCTAATTACACACCATCACTGAATATCTTGGGAATAGATACCGTTCAGGGCCTAGCAAGGGCGAATGGAAATCAGAAATTGTATATCAAGCTTATCCAACGATTTGTGTCTAGCTACCAAAATACATCGGAGGTAACCGAACAGCTCAGTAACGAAAATATTGAAGATAGAAAACGGTATGTGCATACACTAAAAGGAGTGGCAGGAAACTTAGGCGCTAATGAACTTCATACTCTATGCCAAGCTGTTGAAAATAATTTGAATAGCCAAGCAATACAAGATAAGCTAACCAATGCCCTAGAAACTCTTATCGCCACTATTTTGTCGCACCCTGAATTAAGCATTAGCACCCCTAAAGCGCGCAATGACAATGCCCCGACATTGTATGACGCACAACGTCATACAGAGCTTATCGAGCTAATACAGCAAAGTGATACCGAGGCCCTCGCCTATCTAGACGATCTCCCTGCCCCTCAATCTATTGGGCTCAACCCCAATGACTTTACCGCCCTTAGGAATGCACTGGAAGAATTTGATTTTGATAAAGCGATAGAGATATTGGAGTCGCATGAATCAAGCACAACGTAAGCTGTCATAGTAGTGTTCAAATATAGAAATTCAAAACTTTGAAATCACGATTTTTTGATGGAGTAATATACCCAGCCTACTCGATAAACTTCACTCGATTTTTTACGTTAGTCGGTAGAACCAATTGGTATCGTTTCATCGCTTCCCCGTTAACCAAAAACGTAGGCGTGTCATCCGTTTTATAAGGAATAGATGTAATGTCCACGCCATCAATTAGCACCGACTTTATAGAGTCCGCCAACATAGCCCCTAGCTTGTAGTCATCAGGTACAAATCCTCCCAGCGCCCCTTTGTAAATTGGTTCACTATGATAAGACACCACAACTGTGTCACCAGCCAACTGAACGATATGCTCCGCATTATCTGCAATAAGGGCCTGATTACCAAGCACGATTAGATCCACTTTATCTTTCCAAACTTTGATGACTCCGTCGAGTTTACTAATATCGGATACAACATATTCGTTATATTGAAGAGCAATTTTGTTTGTAACCCATTTTGTATCGGTTTGATCGACAGCGGAACTCGGGTGCCCTTCTTCAAGCAACAATAATATGGACTTCATATCTGGCATAAGTTGCTTCAACAGATTGAATTGGAACGCCTTTGGCAAGTAATAGGTTACGCCTGTTATATTTGGCAAATTAGAGACACCCAGTGTTCTTGGATGAGTATGCCCACCAGTAAACGTGGGAATGACAGGCGGATTGTTAGACAACCATTTTGAACCATTAGATCTCATGATCACCATGCCCTGCTTAGACTCATTCCACTGTGAAACCAACTCTGCCAACTCGGTGTGGGATGAGAGCTCTTTCCGCTCTTCAATCTGTACATTTGGCGCAATTTGATTCAATCGCTGTGTCATTCCTGCAAGCACCCGGTTAGACATGTTAGACTGTCCGACCCACGCCACACCAATCGCAACTTCATCTGCGTTTCTCTCATTCGCATAACTAGCCCAGGTGATGGACAACCCTAGCGCGCACATGATTGTATATTTAATCATGACAAGCATTCCTTACTTCTAACTTTCCTTTAGTGCCTATACAAATATAGGTCCAAGTGACGTCAAGATGCGAATTTCAGCAAAATCGAAAGGATTGAACACCAGTCAGGTAGGAAGGTGTCGTCGGTCCACGCAGATCACACCGCACAACGGAGTCAATCAGTAGCTGATTGCCTCTTTAGAGCGATAATTAAACTATTTCATGCCTTATATTCGAGCCTATATTTTTTGGTAACATGTCTCAATTCCAATGAAACATATAATGAATACTACTTTACAAATTGATTCATAATGTAAACAAATGTAGTTTGATGTTTTTTATAATAAAGCAAAATAACAATGAAGTTTGTCAGTTTTTTATTCGCTCTATTTTCGTCAATTATTTTTGCAAACCCGCTTCCTAATGATGAAAAACTTATTAGCTCGTTAATAGAGCGTGGTGTCATTTGTGGCAATCAAACTTTTGAAGAAAATCAAAAGTCTTTGCAGATTTATCTTTCCAAAAGATTTAATAAAAATAATAAGGCAGATAAAAGTAATAACACGTCAAATAAAAATGATACTACGACCAATAAACAGTGTATTTCAGCTTCAAAAAAATAATGGTTAGCTTTAATCACGTTTAAACCCTTTCCTTCAATAAGGAAGTTTGTTGTTCACACAACATATAACCCACTTTATTAAGTGGTATATAACAATCAAAAAAATATAATAAGGAAATTAGTATGGGTCCTATCAGAAAAACACTGCTGGCCACAGCGGTGCTGACTCTATTTAATGTCAGTGCTCACGCGCAAACCCCTATTGACTTAGGTGTGATGAATGAAGACAAAATCATCGAAATGCTGGTTAGGAACGGTATTCTCGATGAACATTCAACCATTGAAGAACAAAAACGAGCGCTGAATTCTTATATTGAATCAAAACTCAAGAAAGGGTTCAAAGGCGATGCTCAATTTGGTAAACAATCGCTGGAGAAACGAGCCAAAGTCCTTAAGTTGATAGAAGCCAAAAAGGGTCAACATAAAGCGCATATATTTGCTTTAGACTTATCCCAAACGCGAACTGACAAAGTACTTGCTCTACTCGTTGATTTTCCTGATCTCCCTTGGAATGACAACAGGCTAACGTCAGAACACACCGAAATGCTCTATGATAGCTACAAACCAGAGCACTATCAAAACCTGTTATTTTCAGACGCAGGATATTTAGGGCCAAACGGTGAAAACCTCATTTCCATGCGCCAATATTACGAAAGCGAGTCAGGAAAAACGTACAGTGTAGCCGGACAAGCAGCCGGTTGGTACCGAGCTTCGAAGAACGCCTCATATTATGGTGGCAATTCACCAACAACAGATAATGATCTCAATGCTCAAGAGTTAGTTCGTGAAGCGCTAAATCAGCTTGCAAAAGATCCCAACATTAACTTGGCTGAGTACGATATTGAAGACCGCTATGACTACAATGGTAATGGCAACTATCGAGAGCCAGATGGTGTCATTGATCACTTGATGGTATTTCACTCTTCTGTTGGTGAAGAAGCTGGTGGTGGCGTGTTAGGCAGCGACGCTATTTGGTCACACCGCTACAACCTCGGTAAGCCCCACGTTTTAAAAGGAACGACAAGTACCGTACCTAGCCGATTTGGTGGCCAATACGCCGCTTTCGATTACACAATTCAACCCATCGATGCAGCAGCAGGGGTTTGTGCTCACGAATATGGTCACGATCTTGGCCTACCTGACGAATATGACACTCAATACACCGGAAAAGGTGAACCAGTATCCTATTGGTCAATCATGTCTTCAGGTAGCTGGGCAGGCAAAATTGGTGGCACGCAGCCAACCGCATTCAGCTCATGGGCAAAACAGTTCATGCAAGAGTCGATTGGCGGTAAATGGATAGATAGCAAGACCATCGCTTTCGATGCTCTTACCACTAAAGGTGAAGAAATCACCCTTCACCAAACGACCGATAACGATCAACAAAACATGATTCGTGTTGATCTCCCGGTAAAACGTACTGAAGGGCTTAAACCATTTGAAGGTGAGCACGATTTTTATTCTGGCAAAGGTGATGACTTAAAAAACAGCATGTCTCGCCAAATTACCCTACCAGTGGGTAGCGATGTGAAGTTGGCATTTAAAGCCTGGTACCAAATTGAAAAAGATTACGATTATGCGCGCGTGCTTATCAACGGCAAACAAATAGCGGGCAGCATTACCACAATGGATGACCCGAACAGTACCGGACTGATTCCTGCTATTTCTGGTGATTCAAAAGGCTGGGTGGATGCCGAGTTTGATCTCACTTCGTGGGCAGGACAAACCATAGAGCTTGGCTTTGATTATCAAACCGATGGTGGCTTAGCCATGGAAGGGTTGCACATCGATAACATCTCTATCGTCACCGATGGTAATAGCAAACTCATCGATGACGCAGAAGGGAATTCGAGTTTTGCCTTTAACGGTTATCGTCTCAACAATGGCTTCAATGAATCGGCTCATTACTATCTGCTCCAGTGGCGCAGCCATAATGATGTGGATGAAGGCTTAAATAACATCAAACGATTTGGCAGCTTGATGTCTTTCGATCCTGGGTTAATTGTTTGGTATGTGGATAACTCCATGTCAGATAACTGGGTTGGCAAGCACCCTGGAGAAGGCTGGTTAGGTGTCGTCGATGCTGATCAAAACGCGATGATCTGGGCTCAATCTGGCAGCGTAGCGCAAACTCGTTATCAAGTGCGTGACGCCGCCTTCTCTCTTCACAACCAAACGCCAATGCGCCTCGAAAATCGTGACGGTGACGTGTTAGAAGACGTAAGCTTAAACAGCATCGCGTATTTCTCCGACAACCAAAACTATTCAAACCCACAAGCTCCAGACGCGGGTCGGCTTCTCATTGAGCATGGCGTCCAGATTGAGGTCATCGATCAAGCCGCTGATAACAGCTACGGCGTCATTAAAGTATCGAAAGCTGAACAGCCCAACCAGCCGCCAACTGCTGCGTTTTCACTAAACGTTGATGGGTTAACTGTGACCGCAAGTAACACCAGCTCTGACAGCGATGGCTCAATTGTCAGTTACAACTGGAGCTTCGGTAACGGCGAATCAAGCACAGAATCGTCGCCAACGTGGACCTACCTCAACCCAGGCAGCTATACCGTCACATTAACTGTCACGGATGATAAGGGCGAGCAAAATACAACAAGTAAATCTATCACTGTTGAGGCGAAGAATGCATTACCGGAGGTCAGCGCCCGTTATATCCATCTCGGACGTTGGGTTACCATGTGGTCAACAAGCTCTGATCCTGATGGACGAATTGTCGATACGGAATGGACCTTACCGAACAGTAACGTTAAACGAGGACGCGTATTTACGTCTATTTTCCCAACCTATGGCAAGCATCAAGTCCGTTTAACCGTGATGGATGATAATGGTGCCAAAGTCAGTAAAACGATTGTTGTTGATCTTTAATCAACACGCAATCAAGGCAAGCCAAGTTGGTAACCGAAACTACTTTATTCATCACAATCAAGGAGAATAAATGAACAAACTGCGTAACAACTCTCCAACATAATTGGTCCTGCCTAAAAAGTGCACTGCATAATTTGTTGACATGCAGTGCCTATCAGAGCATAAATTAAACAAGCGTTTAGAGCTAATACTCTAAACGCTTGTTTAATTTAACAACATTTGACTACTGAGTTAACAGTTTGTTAAATACAAGCAAAAATGAGCTAGTGGTCAGAGCTCTAATAAGTATACTGACTCCACCTTAAAACACTTTTATATACCCAATCACCCGCCAGAGGTGAACCTGCTAAAAAGTTAACAAAAGGAAAAGCTCCGATGCATCATTCTCGTTTGTATAAAAAGTCGATATTGGCAGTGGCACTCGGCCTTGCTTCTCAACATGCTATGGCTGCAGGCTTCCAGCTAAACGCCCAATCAGCCACCGGTCTAGGACGCGCCTTTGCCGGTGATGCCGTTATCGCTGACAACGCCTCAGTAATGGCAAAAAACCCCGCTGCGATGGCACTTTTTAAGTCGTCTCAATTTTCAACTGGGGTGAACGTACTTAACACCTCCATACGCGTTAAAGACGTAACATTCAGTGGAAGCAGTGTCGAAGACGCCCACAATGGAGAAGGCACTCTAGTACCTAACATTTATTATGTGTATCGTTTGGATGACACTTGGGCATTTGGCGCGGGTATATATTCCAACTTTGGTACTAAAAATGACTTCCCCGACAATTGGGGGGGAGCAGGCGCTCCGACAGCCAATCAACTGGGTGGTGTTACCGAAATTAAAAGTATTAACTATGCACTCACAACATCCTATCGTCTAAACGAGCACCTATCCTTTGGCGCTGGACTGGATATCGTCCATGGCAGCGGTAAACTACAACGTAATTTAGGAGGCTCAGGCACTACTGAGCTTACCAATATAGATGCTGATGGCACGGGGCTAGGATGGAATGCTGGTGTTGTATATGAAGTCGATAAAAATACTCGCTTTGGTTTAGACTATCACTATAGCCCTGAGATAAAGGCAAAAGGCACTGTTCAATACGGCCTTGCTGGTACCAACTACAATGAGGTTATCCTACCTCTTCCAAGTTTTGCCGAATTTTCTGGCTACCATAGATTTGAAAACAGTAAATTTGCCCTGCACTACTCTATTCAATGGATTGACTGGAGCGTGTTTAAAACGCTAGATGCTAGAGGTAGTGCGGTCGATGGTTCAGACGTAACTATTAAGAACTACCAGTGGCAGGATGGTTGGCACTACGCTATCGGTGGTACCTATTACTTGGATACAGCCTGGACACTACGTGCTGGCTATATGTACGACACCGCAGCACAAGATCAGGTGACGTCTATTTCAGTACCAGACTCCGACCGTCAATGGTTTACCGCAGGGTTGAGTTATCACTTCCATGAGCATCATACAGTTGACTTCGGTATTGCTTATATTATGGGCGAAGATACTAATGTCACAGAAGCTGGAGCCACGGGAACATTAACAGCCGTAACTAAAGCAGATGCCGTAGAAACAGGTATCCAATATAGCTATAGTTTCTAAGCTTAGCATCCAATCAACAAAGGGCTGACTTTTCAGCCCTTTTTACTTTCTATTAATCCTTTATCAGTGAACAACTACTATTTCTCTTCTGGTCATTGCAAGCATTTAGTCACCGGATTGTTCACCAAGGCTCATTGATATACCAGATAAAGCGGCAGAGCTAGAAGCTTTGTCTTCCGCCTCCGTCGTTAACCACATGGCTGGTGAAGTACAGCGAGGTAATGTGGCGATTTCATCTGCCGTTAAAGGAATAGGCGCACCTGCGACGATATTGTATTGGCTACTGCTCTCAATCATAAACTTACCTGACATCGGTCCACCGTATTTTCGTTTTGCGACTGTCCCGAGTACCACTTCCAAGTTCGATTGGCCAAACTCCTCGCTCATCCATTGCCAGTCCCAAACACTGTAACCCTCGATATAAGAGTGCTGGTATTCATCCAAAACTTGTTGAGGACCATTCAATCCGTCGTTTTTCCCAAATGAATAGGTTATATAAGGACGGTCGGTTGGATGATCTGAACGAGCATTTCCACTCCAACGGAGAAAGCCTTCAAGGTCAATGTTATAGCTAAGATACGCAAAGGAATGATAGGGAATACTGGATTTCTGATTAAACAAAGTTAAGGTGATATAACGTTTGCTCATAGAGGGAATTTGCGCCCGGTATTGGGCTTTTCGACTGATCGTAACGGTTTCACCATTAGTACTGCCCCACTTTTGGTTAGCAGCGAAATTTACCGTAAATTCCCAAGCTGTACCCCCAATACCGGGCAAGCCCACCGAATATTTGTTCGTCACACTCGCCGACTCGGTGAAGGAGTAATCAAAACTTTTCGACCAGCTTCTCGTCTCGATGTATCCAATATCGATGGGAGCAGTATCCTCTGTATTACCACAATTATAAACAACGGCGTCAAGGGAAGATAATTCTTCTAGATCATGCACTTCAGGCTCTCCCAATACTAAATCGGCGGGATTGGTCACTAATTGAACATCTTTCAGTTTGATTTTCAGTCGCTCGCTTGCTCTGTAGCCATCAGCGTATGGATCGTTAGAGTTATAGCGAGCGTTTATAGTGTAAGTCGTCGAGTCAATTCGATTGACTTCCATATCTCCGCCGACGAAACGAGAGTTCGTACCGCCCGCCCAACCAAACCCAAGGTAATGGCCCAAATAGGCGAGCGGAACATAAAACTCCGTGTCATTAAAAATATTGTATTGAAGCTCTTCCACGCTATTTGCTGCTGCATATTCTTTATTTTTAACATCCGGTATGTTTGGGAGCTCAGAGGTTGTCATGATGGGATCTAGATATGAGTCATACTCAGGCTCTGCTCGTAATGATTCTGGGATTAGAGCAAACACAATGCCAGCAGTTGCAGTATATAAAGCTAAAGTAACCCTTCTCATAGTGGTATCCTTCTATTAAGTTTAGTTAACACCTGCTCTTTGAAACATTTAAATTCAATAACCGATTAGTATGAATTAGATATTGTTACGACGGCATACGTCTTAAGTATTAACATTAGAAGGGAATCTAAATAATTAAAGTAGGAAATAAAAATAATCAACACATCAACAGAAACAGTTGTATTTAAACGAAAAAATAAAAATATAGATATAAATGTCTATTTCTATTGGCCACCTAAGTAATATTATTTGGAAGCAAAATCAAACCAATTAAAAGTAAAATCCACCTATTTACCATTAATGATAGAACTGTGTAAATTAGTTATTACAGATTTATTTTATAAAACATGTATAATTAACTATTCATTAAACTTTAACCTCAAGTACACACCTGGTTGGATTTTTGTGGATAACCAGTTTTCCACCTAACTTTCTCATTAGCCTAGAAACTACGGACAGTCCTATACCCATATTTCTTCGCGATTTTTTCGGTGCAATAATTTTTACTAACCGTCGACTAAAACTCGGAAATTGGCCGTCATCACTTACGGAAATACAAATTCTATCCGTAACGGTCGCTATAATTTTCACCTCTCCTTTTCCATGCTGAATAGCATTTTTTATTAAATTCTCTAGACAAATAGATAGCCAATAGTATGGAAGCTCGATACGAATATCTTTGTTGAGGCTATAGTGAAGTCCATATTTAGTACACACCGAATCAAGCCACTCCGATAGATCAGCTTCAAAGGTCTTAAATTGCAGTTTTCTGCTGTTGCTTATATATGCTCTGCTTATTTCAGTGATCTGATTGAGTCTTTGATGATCTGATATTAATCTACCCACTGCATGTTCCTTAAGTCCACTAGTGTCACTCAACTGATCTCTAAGTAACTCAACAGTATACCCAAGACTCGCAACTGGAGTTCTCAGTTCATGTGTCAATAGCTCGAGCAAAAACTGTTTTTCCTTTAGTTGCTGTTTTCTTACATATAATCCTTTTATCGAGGCAAACAACAACAGAAAAATTGCAAGAACGAAAGATGAACCCATTGATGTGCTTGGACATGAGTTGGAGTTTAGATATGAGTTGCTATTATTTGGACCATTATAGAGCTTATCTGACAACCCCTGTTCAATGTTCTCTGGCTTTATCCCACTCAACACATGAGCTGTTGAGTTTTGTATAGATGAAAGACTATTTAAACTTACTATACACTGTAGGTTGTCCCTGCAAGAGAAATGAACACATTGATGACAGTTAAATACTATATGGTCAGAGTATGTCGGATGTTGCAAAAATAGGCGCTTAGGGAATCTCATTAACTCTCGGCGAGTTACGCGACGCTCTGATTCCTGCCACGCCAATATATCGAGCTTTTGTCTTTGCCATCTCCCCTCTAAGTTGGGACCTAATTCTTTCCCAGGAAGAATTAGTGCAAATAAGAACGAATAAAATGTTATAAAATAACGACTACGCTCAACCATTAACTCGACTGCAACTTACAATTCTTTGCTAGATATGATTGATCCTACATATCATTTTTTTCGTTTTGTAACCTGAGTGTAAAATACCATGCTAATACCGAACGCTTTCAAAAAATGAACTCATTAAATTTAGTTTGTTGGCGGTATAATGAGTGGCTTAAAGCTTGCCTTGGCGTTACTACTTGCGCCGAGGTGGTCGATATATGTTTGGTCTTTCATTAATGTGTAATACACATCAACATAATCATCATCATTGGTAAACCACGCATCAGGAAGCACATCTATTATCTTGTTGGTTATTTGAGCAAGCACTGAATACCCCTGCGCATTTACATCCGGTATGGTTTTCAAGACATCTCCTATGGCTTCGACGAGTAATTTTGCTAAGTCTTTATAATTTGTACCGTCATCTTGCTCCATTAACACCATATCAACAGCCCCCCAGCGATATCTTGGCCACAGAATCATCGTTTGGTTTGGGTAATAATCAGTATTGTCATAATCTAAATAAGGCATTTCAACGATGGTAATGTTCCCTTCGTCAGCGCTTGGGTCTATACCTACCACAATAGCGTAAATTTCTGCTTTGCCAGATATCCAAGGTTCTTTGTCATCATTTAATCGAATTTTTGTAAGCTGCGTAACGTCTAGCGGCTCTGTTGACGCGTTTTGGCTGGCCTTTTCGATCTGAGGCTTTAAGTTTTGATCATCTACCAAATAAGTTTTTACCCCCAACTTTTGAATCTCTTCGCTGAGCGTCGCCAACCCAACTTGAAGCATTTGCTTACGGTCACTATCGACCACAAATACGGGCGATTTTGGCATATTGTATATATCCAAGGTAACCAATTGACCAGTTACGTCATACGCTTCGATATATTGCCAGCTAGATTCGTTACCAGACGGCTCAAAAGCGATCAGTGGCTCTGCGCCCTTTTTCCACTCGTCCAACATTGACTTATTTGCAATTCGTAATTCCATCAAAGACTGAGTGCTATCACTGATTCCTTTTAGACTTTGAAATTGGTGTTCTGCTTTCAATAAATTTTTGTGGAAACTATTAGGCAGGTTATTAGACTGAAGCTGACTGAGTGATATAGCGGGGTTATCTTTATCAATTTTCGATATTAGTAAAGGTTTCAGCGCTTCATAATTCGTACTAATATCTTGGGCTATTGATCTTTTTACATCAGTAATATTTGATGGATCAGGTGTAGAATGTAAACTATCTACCTCCTGTGCATATATATGGACGCTTGTCACTATTGACAAAACTCCAACTAATTTAACCAACTTTGCTAACATGAACCTATCTCCTACTAGTATTTATAATGATTGGAAATTATTTTCTGAAAAAATGTAACATTAAGTAAAACATTTTATAAATAAATAATTTTAACAAATTTTTTACTATATGCTTAAGATCGTATTATTTTGATACTATGATTTGATTGATGCATGAAAAATATGACTTTGCTATAAAACTTACTGTTTTTGGTGCCTAAATAGTGAGTTTTATCATTAAAAATTATGTTTGGAGGTGTGGTTGGAAATATGAAAAGGAAGCTAGTACTGATATCAATGTTAGCTATTATCACCTACGTAATAAATTCATCATCTTATATTAATGATATTGTTACTAGCGCCTGTATCACTGATGGGGAAATAAATACTATTTTTCTGCTCAAGTTAAATTACATAACTATGAAGTATCCAGAGAAGTGGCGTCTTACCGTCCCCAATCACACCTTTTATGAAGGTATTTTTGCTTTTACTTTACTCCTTGCACCACTTTTAATTCTATCTCCAGCGTCCATATTGGGAGCCTCAGGTAACTTCAAGCCAGGATTTCGGGCAGTATTGCTAGTTGAAGCTTCGGCTATGTGCGGAGGAGTAACTAATTTGGCGGTACCATCACTAGTATCGAACTTAGTCATATCGTATTGGAAGGTTGGGCTGTGGCGGTTGAAACTTTCCATCGCTCTTATATTTTCCATATTCTTAGCAGCTAATGCGCCATGTGATACGACTAAAGCTTGAAGTACTGTTGCATTAGAGTGCTGGGTCTCAAGAGCCATCACCATGTTATCTAATTTTTCTCTTACTGCATCTGACACTTTTTCCCTTATGGCATTAATATTATCTATTTGTTGCTGTAAGTTAGCTTTTTGAGCCTCCAAACTTTTCACATCTAAAGGAGGGCGTGAAGCTTTCTGAGTCTCTTGTAATGGTGGTACTTTTTGAGATCCCTGGGATGATGATACTTCTCTAGACTCTTGTGAGTGAGGTACTTTCTGAGCCTCCTGTGATTGCGATGCTTTCTCAGCTTTCTGGTATTCTCTCACTGCCGCATCATATTCTTGTTTGGCTATACTGGCTGCCAGCTCATATTCTTTTATCGCTTTTCTTTGTTGATAGTCGGCTTCATTTCTTGCTTTGTAAGCCTCATCATCAGCTTGACGCCTTGCCGCCGTCATTGCTTGCTGGTTTTGGTAATAAGCCTCACCTTCTTGTCTCGCTTTATCTCTATGATATTGAGAAAGATTTGCCTCTGATGCACTATACAAACTGTTACTCACTGAAGAAACCGCCTCTCGGGCCTCTTTAGCATACGGATAGTGGGGGTTTGCTCTTAGGACATCCTCAACTTTACCTTTTATCTCTGTATCTGCGCCATTATAACCTCCGAGTCGAATCTCTCCTGTTGTTGGGTTTGTGTAGTACTTGACATTTTTTTGTCCCTTAGCAATCGCTTCCTCCAACTTTCTGGAGACACGGTTTATTTCGGCTTCAGGAGGACCATACTTAGCCATCACCTTCTTGAGCTCAGAGTCCATTCTTTTTTTATGAGTGGCTATGTTAGTTTCATATTCCTCTGTATATCTACCATTCCAATTAGACTCTCTAACTTGGGCTTCACGAAGTTCTTTCTTAACTCCTTTCTTTTCTTCGCTATCGTTTTTGCCCTTTGCTGCTTCAATGTTTGCAGTTGCTCGCTTAACGTCTTCCCTTATCTTATCTATGTCAATATTGCTCTTATCTGCTCTTATCGCAGAAGCTCTAGCAGATTGATGCGCTCGTTTTTCGACAACCTCGTTCTCTTCATATAACCGACTAAATAACTCTTGTGCTTCTGGAGGTACAGCTTCTGATGGGGAGTAGGTGCCATAACCAAGGTCTTCTAGTAATGAGTTTGCATTTTGCTTAGCTTTACGCTCTTTCTCAGCAATAGGGGCACCATGTTCATCCATCACTTGCCTGATCGCAGATTCCATTCGTTTTTCATGAGGGGCAATTTCTTCTCGGTATTTCTCGGTATAGGCCCGCTCCCATTTCCCTTGCCTTTGTTGAGCTTCTCTAACCTCTTGCTTCGCTTCTTTCTTAGCTGATCGTTTTTCTAGTATACCTGTAAGCCCTACTTTCGCATCTCGTACATCTTGAAGCTGAGCGTCCGCTTGCTGAGTACCTTTTAGCAAATCAACGATATCTCTTCGGTTTGGATCTCGACTAGTGGCATGTGTTCTTGAAGAGTGCTTGGCTTGTTCTTTAACCACTTCATTAGTTGTATACAGTTCAGTATATTTTACTTGTGCTCCTTGAGGAATAGGTTCTGATGGAGCATATTTCCCAAATCTATACTCTCCAAGTAATGAGTTGGTTATATTTTTGCCTGCTTCTTTCTGAGGTTTCTCCTCAACAGGAGAAGTCGTTCCTGCCATATTAAAACCACTTATTACAGAAGTGGAATGCTGTGTTTCCGATGAGCTGCTCTTTACCTGTGATATAGAAGGATTAGCTGAAGAGCTTTCCGCTGATTTAGAATTTACAGGAATAGTTTCTGACTTAGTGCTTGAATTAGGTTCTGAAATTGATGAAGTTTTAGTTTCCGGAGATAAGCTTTTTGATGGCACATTATTATCGTGACTGGTTTCCGGTATCAATTCAGCTGGTTGGTGGCCGTTTTTGATGGAGGGTTGAAGGAGGGGGAATCGGTTGGGGTAGAAATGTTGTTTGACAGTCGAAGAGCGAGCGTCTTGTTCTTTAGACTTCGGAATGCGGCGATGCTGATGCTCTTGTGACAAGCTAACCCCAGCACCATGGTATCCTGTTACGTCTGGCTGTTCAAAGCCTTCACTTTTCAGCTTGTTACTCAAAGATTGAGCAAAGGGCTCACCTTTCACTTCTTTTGGCCCGAACAACCCTAAGAACCCCGTTCCTTGAGTGGTGGGCAGTGCTGCTCTTTGAAGATCCCTAGGATGAAACGATTCAGGGGACTTGGAATCTGCGCTAAAGCAAGCTGTTACACGAATATCATCGAATGATTTTGGAAGCCCTCCTTCGCGTAATTGATTAGCAAGATCCCCAGCTGTTACCATGCCTTGGGAACATGCTTGGTCAGCAGCAAGTACATTCTTTCCGGCCCCACCATGGCCGACAATGTATAACTTATCTTTACCCGCTTGTAATTTAGACAACTGCTGTTGGCCTTCATTACTTTGTATATCGAGCCGCTTGAGCACATCGACTTGCTGTTTGAGTCGGAGAACGGCGTTTATTCCTTGACCAAATAGCTCTGGTCCTATCAATTGTCTAATTTCATCACGTGTTAGCCCCGTTGTTTGTACGAGCTTATTAATTTTATCATCAGAAGATTGAATGCCTTTTGATAAGTCAAGAATCTGTTCGTGTCTATGTTGTTCAAGCAACGCTTTATCTTGATCACTACGACTGATTAACGGATAGAGTTCTTTACCCTTACTCACTCTCGGCAAATTTCTCCCCAGAGCCTGAGTAATAATATCTTCTGCAGCAAAAGGAGCGTAGATGGCACCTTGCTTAGATCGTGGAGATGAGATACTCAAGTTGCTCGTGGTTACGCCTGTTACTTCACCATATTGTGCTTCTGATGAGCAACTGACAGAAGTACTAGATGAGGTGGCAACCACATGATTAGGTTGAATTTCGGGCATAACTTAGCCTCCCAATTGAAGTTCATGTTGAAGTAAAGCAAGCGTGTTAGCAAATCCTCGGAAAACAGCCTCTAAGCCACTTTCCTCAATTAACATTTGTGAACTGACCAGAGCTTTGAGTTCGTACCCGTTGTCGCCCAAGCCCAAAGTGACTTGGCCACCTTCGACGCCTTCTATCGGGGAGATGATCACAGAAAGTACCGAAGCGGCATAATCCATCAGTCTGGAGTCGGTCAGTTCACGTAATTGGCTCCAAAACCACAGGCCGCTATTCATCCGAGATAGCATGACATCAGGTAATCCCTGAATCTGGATAGCTAATGTATTTTCGGCGTGCAAACCCGACAGTGTTGCCGATGATAATCCGATGCTCTCCAATAAGTGACTGATCAATATATCCAGCTCTTGGTGTTGAATGGGTTGTGAGTTCATAGGATTAATTGGAGTTGGCATAGGGTTATCTCGTGTGTTGAAATGTGACCTATTCCAATTAAAACCTGCTTATATATAGCTTCTGTCGCATTAACGTAAACTTATATATCATTGCTCATAATTGGGAGGTAACGCCAACCTGTTGAACTACATGTAAAACTCTCGTTCAATAGTCGTTGTACGGTGGGGCAAGCACCACCACCTACCTATGCTCGTTCAGCATTGGATTAGCCATTCACTCCTAAGTAAAGCGGAATCCGACGCTATAGATGCGTTAATCGAACAATGGCGAGAAAGGCTGTGTAACCTAAGTTGGTTTATGAAAGAGCTCAACTATGACATCGCCTGCCGAGCCAATAAAGAAGATAACTGCAAAGGGCATTTTTGGGAAAGCCGTTTTAAAAGCCAAGCCTTGCTCGATGAACAAGCATTACTCGCCATGGCTTATGTCGACTTAAACCCGGTGCGAGCGGGAGTGAGCAAAGCACCCGAAACCTCAAGCCATACGTCCATACAAAACCGAATTCGCTCTCTCAAAAACACATCACCAACACTCAGCAAAGTACACCATGGACTGACCGTATTTATCGGCAACCTAACCAATGAACTCAGTAAAGGGCTGCCTTTTCGTTTACTCGATTACCTAGAGCTCGTGGACTGGAGTGCAAGACAATATCGAGAAGGGAAAAACACAAAACCAGTTTTATCGGTTGTAAACCAAACCTAATACATTTTAAACAACAGACCCACCGACAGCGAGTTCATGCTCTGTCTCTAGATAGCTAGTCCAAACGGATACACCTTAAAAGCACCATCGGTTGGCTAGTTTCATGCGCTGCTACGATATTTTTATTCTCTACCCCAATGTTGACGAATAAAAGTAATCCAGAACAACATCATTGTATTAATAAACATTAAAAAAGAGACAAAACATGATTATGATTTGCCTCTTTGTTTGTGGTGTATGTCCTTTTTGTTTTTTGTTTTCCCTTTTTGTTTCTTTTGTTTCTTCGGTTCTAGTAATCCACTGTAACAGTGAGGGTTATAGGCTGATCAGGGCTTACATCTACAGGACTACCGTTACTCTGCGAAGTCGCCAAGGCAGAGCTATAATCGCCAACTGGCATCCAAGCAACGATAGAAACAGGGAGGTACAAAGACTCGCCGTTTTGGTACTGAATACCATTAGCATCAACGTCGTAACTTTGAGTTAAAGGAGCTCCCCTCTCCATCGTCCCACCCCAACTATAAGCTACAGTCGGATCATTAATAGGACCCGGTATGATTCCGTTGGTGCCCGGTAACCACATCCTAGCTGTACTACCAGCAACCTCATCACCTGCTGCGTCTTTAAGCAATTTTTCTGTAGTTTCTAAATGAATTTCTGAAATATGAGCATGATGTGGAGTGACCTCTACTGCATATTGTTTGGCTAAGCTATCAAAACGTGGCGCTGGTGAATAAGTAGCCGATAAATTAAAGCCCCAATGTTCCGAACCGTTACCTGCCACAACATTATCGTCGAAAGTTGCATCCACTGTAGTACCTTGTACTTGACTCCCGGATTGCTTGCTCCATATCGCAAGATCCACTGATGGCTGAACGTCACCCACAGTTGCTTCAACTTTAAAATTTGCCTCAACCGGGCCGGCAGTAGTAGAAGCGTTAGCTGCCCCGCAAGCTCCGATTGTTGCCAATGCAACCAAAGATGTTAAAAGTTTCTTTTTCATAATGTATTTACCTATATTGTAAAGTTTAATTTATCCTTAGCTCTCTCTTACCTTTAACCACAACATATCTTCTGGTATTGAATAAGAGCTCCCTATGTGCCTAGAACGAGACCTTATGGCGCACACTGAATCGTCCCAAGCCAATTACCATTGTTCATTTTCTGTAATTCTTCTTTCTTAGCCCGATAGTGACACGTTGTACCGTCACTGAGCGTAAAGGTGAGTGTGGGCTTATTTTTATCCAAACTGGTCATAAAGAAACCCTGCGCATCGGTGTAGGTGGGCGCTAGATGATTGTCCACCTTGGCTTGAGCCGCAGGCTTTTCACCTTGCATCAGCTGCCCCAGAACATGAACGACTGGCACTGCTTTCCACTGAGCGCTGTAAATATTGCCAGGGAACAACGTGAAATCTTCTTCTTTATTCGTCCAATAAAATGAATCGGATTTAGCCCCAGACAAAAGGTACGCACGGTAGCTCTCATAGTTACTCAGCGGAATATAGTTTTGCCCGGCGTGAACCTGATAGGAGGTGTCATTAATATTCAAGTTCATCTTTTGGTTATCTGGGATGTCCATATTGACCATCAAGCCGCTGTCCCCTTTTTTCCCATTCAGAGCCAACCCAGACGATGTTAATGCCATCGCGCCATGAAGTGACCCTCCTAAAGAGTGACTGATTGCATGAGTAGTCGCATCTTGGGTGGCATTTCCATAGAAAGCGCCCGTGATGGCCGGATGGTTCATCGTTAAAGTGCCATACGTTTGACGAGAATCGTTGTAAGAACTAAATCCAGCCGTTACATCATTAAATGGGCTATCTTTAAAAAAGCTATGGTGATAGTTGCCGTTGTAGCTCATCTGGTTTTCAGCCCCACGAGCAGCACTTAAATTCACAGAATCACTATTGTCAAAGGTGTAATTCAGTGTCACCGAGGCCGTATAATCGATATTTGAGCTCTGTGAGGATGTGTTATCCACCGTTTTATTGGCCATCAGTGCGCCATTGATAGATAACCCATTTTTTTGATACAAGGTGGTGTTGTACCCTGCATTATACGAGGCAGTATGGTTAGATAAACTGAAATCAGCCCCAGCATTGAGTGACCCAAACACACCTAAAGACACTGAGCCACTGACATTAAGACTACTGGACGAAGATTGAAAGGGAGAGAACTCACTGTCTTGACTTCGATTGGTCCGGTTATAACTGAGTGCCACACTGCCATAGCCAGGGAAACTTTTATTTAATGCCATGCTAAGCGCTGAGCCGTGACGAGTATCACTCGCCATATTCACGTTGCCAGTCACACCCTTTGGAAGTATCAACTGGTTGTCGAGCTCGACAACCCCAAGAGAACCAATCGAATATGCGCTTAGGCCCGAAAACACGTGCGGATTGATGACCTTACGCAGTGCAAATCCTAAGTACGGTTGATTGAAAGAAGCACTTTCCTCGGTGTTCGCTGAACCTGCCCAAAAGGAATACGCCCAACCACTGTCTGGATCTAACGCTGAGATATCAAACGGCTTATTGACCATTCTGGTGAGACTTTTCACCAACTGATTGCCTTGGTAAATATCAATTTTTACCGGATAATTTCCGCCAGGAAAACGACGAGTATCGACTTGGTTCATCCCCATCGCAAATTGTTGCACGCTGAGTAAACGATTATTCCGATAAACCCGCACTTGAGAGCGTTGCGAAACAAACAAAGTAATCGGGGTCAGCGCACTTTGAGGCTTATCAATCAGCAAGTTATTGCTTGAATACCAAGAGGCCACCACCGCTGAACCAGAATAGCCGTAGGCGGATCCAGTGTTAGCATTACCAAATCCATGTGAGCTGTTTTGATAGCCAACACTGGCAGCGTGCTTTTTAAAATCATGCGCAAGCGTTAAGTTATCGAACGATGATACGTTCCCAAGGTAAGCATCCGTGGTGAGGTGTGTCTGACCAAACCCAGTCACATTATGCAGGTTAAGCGACGCTGCCTGGCTCTGATTGACATTATAATTTTTGGAAAAGTTTAAATCATAATCCAGTACAGAGGATACGTATCGTTGTGTTGTATTGGGTAGGTACGCACGGCCTTCTTTTGACTGCGTTCTAAACAAGGCATGACCCAACTCCAATTTTAGAGTGAGTGACGTTAAATCGAGATTCGCTAAAAAAATCTGTGATTTGTTTTCACATAGCTTACTTTTTCTCAGTGATGGCGAGCAATCAATCGCTTGATTCACTGGAAAACCATGAGTCAACAAGCTTTGTAAATAGTGATGTGCGGCCGAGGTTAACGGCAATTTTTTGAGTAGCCGTTCGGGCTTGGCGATCACCATCTTGCCTGAGTCGCTAATGAGCAACTTATAATGCCCCAACGCATTTTTTTTATAGTAAGCATCAACGGGGATCCCTTGCTCTTTAAACTGTTGGACAAACGGACCCGGAATGGACGACCAATCCAGGCCAGTAGATTGCTTGAAAGAGGCGTTGTTTGTCTGAGCGTGAGGTGATGTTTGTTCTAAATTGGGCATCACAGGTTGAGATTTGGGGAGCGGCTCAGCTTTTGCAACGGAGTCGCTGTGCAATGTCGTTACACGAGAGTCGTTATGCGGTGACCTAGTCAACTTCTGCGAGCGTACTTGGCGTTCAATGACCGGCACACTGGCTAGGTGTTGATGAGACGTGGTGAGATGTTGTATAGACTTCGAGTTCGCCGCAGGTGACGTTGAGTCAGGCTGCTGACTCAGTATCGCTTTAGACGTCATTACATCGAGAGACCTCGTCTCTTTATTCGAGACGTAGTCGTTCGCCACATTGAGAAAAACCAATGCAAACAAAAGAATCAATATGCCAACAACAACCCGTTTCATCTCATCACCCTGTTTAATAAGTCGTTGTTGCTGTTATCGTGATAATGCCGGTATACGTCCCTGGTACTTGTCGGCCTAGCCCTGGGGCTATCACATGAAGCTTGCTATATTGTGTCCCTTCAGTGTTCTGAATATGAAGAGGCGCGCTCCTTGTCAGAGTTTTTGGTGTCTGTATACAGCGGTACTCGCTTTCACATGGTGTAAAAAGAATATGAAGAGCGTTTTTTGTCCCAGATTCTGTATTTTTAATCGCGCAAGTCGACAGATCTTTATCATTGATTGTCGAACCACACGACAACTGGTAGTTCACACCCGTAATGGACTGATTGGTCGAAAACTTTAACGACACATCATTATTGGGTGAGCTGACATAATCCTTAGACGCACTACGACTGTCTGTTACGGCTGCTAGAATCACCTCTGAATGATTAAGAATTTCAAGCGTGCTGGAAACGGGGATATCAATAGATAAGTTGCCCGGACTTAACGCAATACTTATTTGTTTTGACGGGGTTTTAAAAGCGAAAGATACAGGTTGAGAGACACGCCATACCCCACCTTTAAGTTTTTTAAGCTCACTAACATTCATGCCGTAATAAAGTGTTTTGATGGTGGCTTTCCAATCCCCAGTACCTCCCACTAAGGTATTTTGTGCAGAGCACGCACTTTTTATTAGCAGTTGTTTGTGGTTACCCGACGTCCCTTGCCATACTATGCAGTTCGAGCTTGCTTGAAGGCGAGCGAGTTTATTTGAAGCATTAGATGTCACTTCAACCAAGTACCCTAGTAACGCAATGTTGGCTTGTTTTTGCTGAGCTCCATAACGGAAATTCACTCGCGCAGAAGATGATGTAACCGACATCATTGAGTGGGTGATCGATGAACGGTTTGAATGGTCAACGACAACGTTTTGCGTAGGACTCTCTGCCCAAGCAATAAAATGACTTGGGACCAAAGCTTGTTCATTCTTATTCAGCATTCTGGCGTTGCCACCTGAGACTCGATTCAGCTTTTCAGCCTGTGCATTCAGTGTCAACGTCGTTGGGCTTTGCAGACTCACCATCGGGAAAGACTTCGCCTGAACTGGGAATGACAGACTCCCTAAGAAAGAGAGTCCCATGACAATAAGATACGTTGCTCGGCTCATGTTTACTTCTGCTCCGAAATGTTGAAGGTATGGTTATCTGACTTGGCGCCTTTTTTGATATGAACGTTGACTTTTCCTTTAAACTGGCTCAAGTCAAAGACTTTTACTCCTTTGTTTTTCTTATCAACATCAGCGGTATAAATTCTGGATGAGAAAGAACTGGATTTACCACTGCAAGGGATCACGGTGATGTTTTTGTTAGATTTAGACGATGATTTTTCTGCCTGACATTGACCATAGACACTCACTTGTAGGAGGGCATTGCCGCGATAGTCGATTTGGATTTGATTCGTGTTCTTTTTTCGCTCGATACTATACGTGTAATCTGGATGACGTGGTTCAACGACGACATTGGTTGAAATGGCGAGTGCCATACGTGTTTCACTCTTGATTTTGTTCAACTCTTTTTTGTCTACGTTAAAGCCGTATTTCTTTTCAGGTAGCACAGGGTTAAATATGAGCCGATAGAACTGTAATGTCTCCGACTGACCTTTCGGCAGGACTAATTTCGTCTCACCCGTTCGCTGCGGTCCAATGGCCAGCGTTGCTGGGTAAGCCAGAACCGATTGGGACATTTCTTTAGGATTCAGTATGTGCTCTTTTGGCTGAGTGAGTGGATCAGTGACTCGAGCCACCTTAACAAGATAATACGAGCTTGCTTTGCAAGAGTTGTTAGTCACCTTTTTACTTAGGGGGGCCATCGTATCTGCCCCTTTTTCAACGTGCCAGTAATCAAGCATACCGTTCACTGATACACTAGGTTCACAATGAGAAAATGGAACTGCGAATACTGATATTGGAAACAGTACAGAAAAAAGAGAGCAAAACCTAAGAAGGGTTTTCAATATATTGGTCATTTAACTTTACACCTAAGAACCCCTAAACTAAACAATATTCCAAATTGCGTTAGGGTCGTTTATTGCCAATTCCTTTTAGTTGCATTTAATCGCTGACGTATAACTAACTATTTATTGAGCATGTTCTTTTCGTTAGTGATATTATTGTTAATTCTTATTCGAAAATGTCTCTTGAATGTAAACAAAAAATTACGGTAAAATATCCCTCTTTCATAAACTCGAAACGATAGTGACAATTAATTATAAAATACAATCACATAGTCGATTACACTTCGTTATCATTTGTTGGTTTTTAAATTCATTGAATTTAATATTTAAGTTGTTAGCACAAGGATAAATTGGCTCCATTAAAAAGCATGGATCTTGGTGTATCTATGAAATTTCCACGCCTCCACCTATTGAATTAACTTCGACTGAATAATCAATAAAAAAATTAGACATTCATATGACAATTTAAATTTTTCTTTATCGATATATTAATCTAGAACGAAATTAGGAAACCAATATGCCCTACCCACTCACTAGGACAAAGCGATTCGCTGTGAATCCCAGCGGCAAAGCAAAACCTATCAAGCGCGTCAAAATACAACATAAATTTATGGAAATAAGGAGGCGCATTGAGATGTTAGAAGAGCAACGAGAATTTGATAAGAAATGGACGCCATAAAAATATGAAGAGGAAGATAATGACAAAGTACATACGATTTGCTGCTGGCCTAATATCATCAGCGTGTTTATCATTTACAATTCCCTCTTATGCCCAAGAGGATTCTACATGTGAATATCAACTTGCTAGACTTATTGAAAGTTCAAACTGGCCACCTAAGTCAGCCTCTCACTTTCATTTAGATCAATACCCGGTCAGTCAAGACAAAAGATTTAAGAGTATGATACTCCCTTATTTTAAATCCAGAGGCGTCATGGATAAAGATCTAGTAAAGCGACTGATTACTCTTGATCTCAAAAACATTGATCAGGCTTTGGACGCCATTTTTTACCCAACACATCCATCTATAGCCTCAGCTTTCATCAAAAACCTTCCTTTTAACATTAAGTTATCGTCTACAAACATTGAACACGTAGGTAGAGAGTTATTTGGACCACTAAACTTTTATCTTCAATTACTAAGCGAGCAATCTGAATCTATGGGATTGACTCATGATCTTTACCCACAAGGCAAAGGGGTGACAAAAGACGGTAATTTCGTGTTCCCATCAGTACAAGTCGTCAAGTCACTTCGGTATCACGATCCAAATGTGAAAGGAGTGACAATTGGTCGTATTTATTTCACAAAGAACAAATACAGGGCGGGTCTTGAGCTATTTCAGGCATCGTCATTAAATAATCAGCAACCTCAAGATATTAGTTTTACACTACAGAGAATGATTAGCTTGATAATATCGCCAGAAAAGCTAAAAACTTGGCGAAGTTTACCTGGAAGTAATCACTGCAAACTTACTCTTCCTGAACCGGTAGACCATATTGCAGTAATGCTTCCGTCTAAGAGATCAATCTATACTATCCATCAGGCTGCCAAACATATTGATTCACCAAACTTAAAGTTATACTTGGACAAAGTAGCCTTTAACCCAAATGACAAAAGCACTAACACTAAAATAGCCGTAAGGGCGAGCTACAGTGGCGCGCCGTTTAACAAAATTATCGAGTTCGTACATTATGGGAATTGAAGATTTATATAGGGCTATTAATGTGGGTATTCATTGGTCCCTAACCTATTTATAATCTAATGGTGGACCAGTAGCAGTTCATATATCTTGATAGATGAATATAGTTGCTAACTTCGTTATACATAGACTCCAGCTTCACCGGCTTATATGAAGACATTAGATATTTTTTCAATTCGAGTTTAGCCCTTTCTAATGCTTCTGTGTAACTGTTTGAACGGTGGTCTGTGTATATAAGTCCCGCAGTTGGCGCCTCTACTATGTAGTTACCACTAGATGATTCTTTTTTTATTGCAATAGGGTAGGACATAAACATATACCTTTATCTGAAAATTTATTTAAAAAATTATAAACTTCATTCGATACTGAGAATGTCACACAAAGGTAAAGGGTTTATTTACTCAATATATATTCCAAAAAATTCAACTGGTAGTAGGAAGTCTTACAGGTCATATTAACTTTATCACTTATATCTACGCCATTGAAATAACTATGATTAAGGGGTTACTTCAATTTAGGGTCATGACTCCAACTCGTTGATATATGATACAACTCAATATTAGAGAAGTAGCCATGGCCATCATCGAAGTACCTTGCCGTTTTTATGGGGAAACTCAACCTGTAAGAAAGCATGGAACGGGTTCTACCGGATACCAACGTTTTCGTTGTCTCGATTGCAAACGCACGTTTCAACTCGATTATGCTTATGAAGCTTGGAAACCTAGTGTAAGAGAAAAAATCGTTGATATGGCCATGAATAGTGCAGGGTTACGCGTTACTGACCGTGTTCTGAAAGTGGAGAATAATACCGTATTTCGCACTCTAAGAAACTACAGCTGAGACAAATAACCTTCTATCTATCAGCAATCAATGATCGTCTTTGTGTTGGAGCCTACCGGTGTCTACTACAAAGGGCTGGTTTATATACTAAACGCAATGGGTTTCGTATTGATAAAGTCGGTAGATACTATCAAAACAGATCAATCACTTAAAGTCATGTGCGAAAATTGGGCTCCACCTCTTTGTGACTTTATCAAGTAATTTAGTTGTTATCACAACTCCATATGTAACACCATCTACAAAAACAAGATTTGAAGTTTCGCCAACAATATTGTATTTCATTTTTTTAGTTTTTAAAAACCGAATTAATTCTATAACTTGCTCTTGACTGTTTGGCATAATATACAGAGAGCAGTCAACTCCAACCTTACAGCTAGAATAACATCTAAAGCTATAATTCTCTTTATATTTTACTTTTTCTTTCTTTAGGAATATTTTTAATAAAATAATACTCATGATAGCTTCACCTTAAATAATATTATTAAAACTATTATTAATATATTTGGTATAGTCATTTTATTAATAAAAAAGATAGGAACACTCCAAAACTTACATTTAAGAAAATTTCAATTAGTTTTTTGTTTAATAATTATTATAGACGATTATGTGTTGGTATATATACTGAAACTAATTTATTCATAACGTTCACCAGTAACAATTCTCATATAAATGTTTATGTTTTACTCAAAGAGTAAATGAATCAATAAGCACCATCACTTCTCAATACAACACCAACCGTTTTAAACAGCATTGCTATGTCATACCACATAGACCAGTTTTTTACATACCATCCATCCAAGTAAATTCTGGTATCATAATCAACATCATTTCTGCCACTAACCTGCCATAGCCCTGTCATTCCTGGTTTTGCCATTAGGTAATAGTCAGAATTTTCACCGTAGTATTGCTCTAGTTCTTTCTGAACAATTGGGCGAGGTCCGACTAAACTCATTTCGCCTTTTAAAACACACCACAACTGAGGAAGTTCGTCTAAACTGGTTTTACGGATGAAATGCCCAATCGGGGTAATCCGCGGATCATTTTTAAGTTTGAAATCCTTCTCCCATTCGGCTCTAGCTTCTGGATCTCTATCCAATAGCTCTTGTAACACTTCCTCAGAATTACTAATCATTGAACGAAACTTCAAACATTTGAACTTTTCTCCATGCTGTCCAATACGCTCATGACCATAAGTGGGTGCCCCACCATCACGTGACACTTTCCAGCCAATAAATAGCATTATTGGAGACAGAATAATTAATAATAAGAATGATACAACTACGTCAAAGCCTCGCTTCATCACTTGTGCAGAGCTGCGAGTTAAGTTATTTCGAACTTGCAAGATTAATGCTTCATGTCTGAAGAAATGAGAAATATCCGTGCCATGTAGAGGAATACCACGTAAAGAAGGTATGAGAGAAATATTTCGCAATTGGTTGCTAGCTAGTTTACGAAGCCAAAAATCACATAGTTGATATTGAGTGTGCTCCAACGCAATAAATAACTGGGCGTTCTTCATATTCGTTAAGGTTTCCGCCTCTATTCGCAAGAGCGGTACACCTTTTATCGGGCTTTCATAGTGACCTTCATCAGGGGCAATAAATGCTATGACATCAAACCCCATCCTCTTTTCACTTTCAATAGCTAGATAGGCTTCACGTGCATTTTGACCACACCCAATGATGAAAGTTGGCCATTGCCAAAGTCCAAAAAACCTTAATATACGCTTCATTAAAGAACGAGATAAAGGTATAGAAACTATCGCCAATCCCCAAAATATAGTCCATCGATCATGGCTGATATTCTTATCTATCAATGAAACCAACACTAAATTTAATACAGCGATAGAGAGCATAGTAATTATTACTTGTTTCAATTCACTCCAGAAAGGTTTCCGGTAGCGATAATGGCGAAAATACAGACTAAAGACTACCATACCAAGGAGCATTAGCCCAAAAGAGCTTACAAACCATTGATAGCCATGAAACATATTTTGCCATCGATTATATGTCATCGCATGCTCAGCATCAGTAACGAGCATGATTCCATGAGTCACGGAAAATGCAAGAACAAAACCAATAATATCAGCCAACATTAAACCGAATTGGTTAATAAATCTTGAATGCTCTACTCTATCAGTCAGCATTATTATCCTCTCTTTGTTAGATACTTAATTTTAGCCAACCGAAAACCTTTAAAAATAATGTTACTCCGTACATTAAAGATTAACAAAAATTAAATAATCGACAGTGTGACTTGATATAAGCCACTAACATTAATTAAGAACTTCATTCACGAAAAAGACGAAATATCTTTTTTGGTTTCACCAATACGTTATCAGCACGAGACTTAACTTTCGGCCACTAATAGCCTCGGAGTCATAACGGAGCCGAAAAAGCTGGCATTGGAGCAGATAAATAAGAAGAGGGTAATACCTAAAACGGAGATTCAATGCATTGGACATACTTTCTTTACTCATATTTTTATCCCTTTAATACATCAACGTCCAATGATGTATTAAAGGAGGTTTATTTCTAAGTCCTTTTTTCGATATTTAGCTAATGAAGTTTTGTAAATACTTCACTAAGGATGAATAAGTAAAAGATATACTATTTTAATGAAATATATGTCTCTAGAATGTAAACAAAGAAAACACTATAAAATCAGTCTTAATAATTTTTTGATTTTAAATAACTGTTACTTGTAAGGGCGTGACAACATAACCACACCGACTTGATTACATCGAGAATTTCTGGCTCAAATTAAGTGATAATGAGTCTATTGTTCGGCTCACATTAGCTGCAAATGGACTCACTTTAAGTGACAATGGGCTCGCAAACATAAATCTCTGGCTCACTTTATGTGACAATGAGATTTTGCATAAAATTAATGCCAGCTTCCCTTGGTAGTTATTGTAATGACAAAGTCGCTTGGTAATTAAGGTACGACAGAATTGCTTGGTGATCACAATGTCATTACCGCGTTTTCTAAGAAGGTTATGGACAAAAAATCACTTAGGAGGGTTACTCTAAATGACTTCTACAAGATTAGAAAAAGTATTTTGGAACCTTAAATGCTTGTTATATGGATTTTTCTATCGAATATGTTTCAAGACTATCAACATCACCATAAGGCTTAATTTCAGACTCAGAAATCATACCTAGTTTTCTAATTATCGCTAACGAAGGTAAATTTCCTTTAAAAGCAACACCATAAATTTTTAAGTGCTTACCTACACGAAACGTTTGCTCTAAGGCTGCTTTTGCAGCCTCAAATACATATCCCTGTCCCTGATAACCTTGCACTAACGCATATCGGACGTCACTAAACTCTGGGTTTTCGCAATACTCGACTCCGACATAACCTATTTTAGTTTGTGGCTCACTTTTGAGGGTTATGACGTAAGAACCAAATCCATGATTCCAATGATCAATTCTATTTTTCAAATGCAATTGAATCTCAACATCAGTATATGCTCGGCCTTTAGGCAAGAATTTTGTTAATTCATCAGAGCTTAATATTTGAGAATAAATATCTAAATCTTCATCACTTACAGGGCTAAGTATTAAATTTTTGGTTTTTATCATAAACATCCTTATTCATATGACGCTAATTAGGCGGCTAATAGCCGCCTTTAACTCTCACACAGCTAAAGCTTCAGGTATTTCAAGAAATACCGTCCGCACATACGTTCAAGATAAAGTAAAGCTCTTCTGTTGAACGGCTACCACTTTTTACGTTATCCATTTATCCGATCTCTGGACTGCTCAAGCTTCAGTACGACGATCGCCGATCACTTTAGCTGGAACGCCTCCCACGATTGAGTATTCTGGGACATCTTTTGTAACGACGGCCCCTGCACCTACTATCGAACCACGCCCAATAGTAACTCCGGGCATAATAATAGCTCGTGTACCAATCCAAACGTCATCTTTGATAACAACTGGTCGTTCTTCCTTGAAGCCCTGAAACATCATGGACCTTGTCACATCTTTAGTTTCGTAATGCTTTGTCAAGATAACCACATCAGGCCCCATCATCACATCTTCTCCAATAGAAATATCACCATACACTCGACTATTAGGACCTATTCCGGAATTTCGCCCTATTGATAAGTTACGACTGAAGATAGCATTAGGTTCCGGGTTAACATTTTCTCCGCAAAAAGTAACAAAACGTTTAATTAAAAACTGCCTCATTCTTTTTGAAACACCACCTCCAAAAGAACCTGAATGGGGCAACCTATTAGCAACTAAAAAATATAAAACCTTACATACTTTTCTATACATTTCACTCATCTTATCTACCATGATAGCAGCTTATAACTATATAAAAAGAACTATGGACATACATACGAAAAATTAGAGACAACTCATATACATCCATATTTAATTATCTCACAGACCGGGAGCGCCATCACAATGAATTAACAATATGGACTATGAGTTATAACATAAAACTAAAGCACACTGTCATAAATACTTTTTGTTTGGCGTGCTACTTGGTCCCAAGTATATTTATTACAAACCTCTTCAAATGCATGTTTCCTTATCGCATCAATTTGATCACAGCTTTCTATGTTCAGTAACTTTTCCACAAGATCAACTGCATTAGCGCGCTCAAAGAAAAAGCCAGTAACACCATCTTTTAGATTATACTGTAGTCCACCTACTTTAGCCGCTAATACTATTCTTTTGCTTCCCATAGCTTCTAAAAGCGCTACCGGTGCAGACTCGTATAATGAGGGAATTAATACAATGTCACCACAGTTATATAAAAAAGGCATATCCTCCTTCGTCACCAAGTCCAACATCGTATAGTTTCGAAACTCTGAAATTCTTTTTTCTTGCGCCTTTCTATAGTCAACATCGGAATCCCCTGCTCCAGCAAATACAAAATGTAACCTTTCGAATTTAGACGGATACCTTTCCTTCAAGATGTTCATAGCATCGATTGCTATATGGATTCCTTTCACTGGAAACCAACGGGCAACGATTAAAACCACTGTTTTATTCTTTGGCAAGTTTAGTTTCCGGGAGTATTCATTCAAATACTTACGGTCAATGCTATCAAATCGTTCTAGCTCTATTCCGTTAGGAATTACGGCTACTTCTTTCTTTCTTGAGAAAAAGCTAACAGTATTATTCTCAACAAATTTACTGACACAAACAACCCTATCCGCATGCTTTAACTGATTTCGTTCGATTATTTGTTTTACTCGACTTTTAAATCCAGTTTCATTAACAAATTCATTAAATCGACTAGTGTGGTTCGTCCAGACCCACTTGTAGTTAGAATAATCTACCAAATACTCCGTATTGAACAACTCATGAGTATGTATAATATCCACATCACTAAAGTGCTCAATCAATATTTTTTTAATGACATTACGGTACTTCAGTTTTTTCATTCCAATCAAATTGTCTGAGATGTATAACTTATGAACGTGAAATTCGTCAAAGGAGATCTCATACTTGTCCTCTGTAGAGTTCTCTACAATATGGAGAACATGAGGTTCAACCCCTATCCGTGCTAGATTTCTGTTCAAATAATAAATGTGGCTGGATATCCCTCCGATTTTCGGTAGGTAATCAGTTGTAATAGTAAGCACTTTCATAAATCATGTTTCCATTCAGTTATAACTAGAGGATAAAGTCGATGTCTAGTATCGTGGTTAAATTCCACGTTTAAATACATTAGTACTGGAAAATATTAACATCTAAGATGTGTCATTTATTTTTAACAGCAACCCCATAGATGTTAACTACATACTTAAAGTTAAAAACAACAAACAAAACTAAGAAAGCCATCCAAGAAGTTATAAATACAGTTTTATATTCACTCCCAAATAGAGAGTTTAAACATGACAAACATACGACTACAAATGTGGAAAAGTAAATTTTAACTCTAGGAAATGAATACCAAACTCTAGCGGAGAACTCCGTTCTAAGAAATAAAAACACCCAGAAAGAAATTGCTGTTGAGACCGCCGCACCTGCTGCACCGTACTTTGGGACAAAGAAATAAAGTGCTACAATATTCACAACAAGTGCGATAAAAGAAGACATCATTGCAAAAATTGTTTTCTTTTTTAACCCTATACCAACGACAGTTGCTTCAGACAACGCATATAATAATGGAAGTGCAATACAAGATATTACGATGTATTGGACAGAGTTATATTTTTCCGGTAGTACATATATTACTAACCAAGAAAGTAGTCCCGATATCGAAAACAGGATTAGGACAAAAAATAAAACGGCATCTATTACTTTTTCAATTTTCTCGTTTTCAAGGCCATTTGCGGCCCATTTATAGACAGTTGGAGCCCAAATAGTAGAAAATACACTTTGTATTATTACACCGGCTGATGCAAATGAAATAGACACGGAGTATAATCCCAGTTCGTCAAATGTAGATGATGCCCTAAGGACAAAACGATCAAGAGCTGTCAGCCCCCAATATGCAACAGCTCCGAACACCAAAGGTGTTCCAAACTTCAGGATAACAATAAGATATTTCTTATCCAGCTTTGATTGAATAGCACTAAGCCATTGTTTCTTGGTATTAAATAATAAAACCACCAATACAGTAACTTGCGATGCCGTAAAAGCCGAAGCCAACTCAGAAAAATCTAATTTGATGCTACTTAAATAATACATTGTAACAAAAATCAACATCACTACTTTAGGGGTTAGTTGACTCATTGAATATGCGATTGCTCTCTCTTCCATTCTAAGAGTCAATGACAAAAATCTTGACAAGAATGAACAAAAAAGACAAATCACAAGAAGCATACTCACTGATGGATCACGGGCAGAAAATACCATCTCAGACCATTGAAAGGGTAAAATCCATAATAGCGATGCTGCTATAAACAACAGACAAAAGCCTGGGAGTAACGTGACTTTTAGAAGAGCAGGCTTATCTTTTGATTCATGGTATTCTCTGACATAAGCTTGGTCTAGTCCCATACTAAACAGCAGTGTCGAGAAAGTAACAATAACCTGAAATATCGACAATCGGCCAATGTCTTCAATAGAAAAAATCCATGCGGTAATTGGCATTGTTATAAAACTAAAAAAAGCTGCCCCTAAAGGCCCTAGCGAAAAAGATATTATCTTTTTAGTATTCAATATTCCTTCCTTTAAGTCAGGCTATAAATAATTTCAATCGACACTAGATTCTAAGCAACTTAACCTAGTGTCGATGCTGCGAATAGTCGAGAATATGTAACGAATTAGCTATTACTTAAGCCGAACCTACACATAAAACTCATCACTAGTCACAAGCAAAAAGATCGCGAGTGTAAACTTTATCCAAAACATCAGAAAGTTCATTATTGTGTCGGTTAGTAATGATGATATCTGATTGATTCTTGAACTCTTCTAAATCTGATATAACTCGAGAGTTAAAAAATTCAGGTTCATCAAGCGTTGGTTCATAAACTACGACTTCTATCCCTTTCGCCTTAATTCGCTTCATAACTCCTTGCATTGCTGAAGCACGGAAGTTATCTGAACCAGATTTCATCACCAATCGATAAACACCAACCGTCTTAGGGCTTTTCGCGATTATCGACTCGGCAATAAAATCTTTTCGGGTTCGGTTGGCATCAACAATGGCACTGATCAACTCGTTAGGGACATCCTGATAATTGGCTCGTAGCTGTTTGGTATCTTTTGGCAAACAATATCCGCCATAACCAAATGACGGGTTGTTGTAGTGTCCTCCGATCCGTGGGTCTAGGCAGACACCCTCTATAACTTGACGAGAATCTAAGCCATGAGTTTCCGCATAGGTATCGAGTTCGTTAAAATAGGAAACCCGCATTGCCAGATAAGTGTTAGCAAAAAGTTTAATCGCTTCCGCTTCTGTGGTGTCAGTCAGTAGAACCTCAATGTCTTGCTTAATCGCGCCCTGAACCAGAAGGTCAGCAAATAATTCTGCTCGCTCAGAACGCTCCCCTACCACAATACGAGACGGATGGAGGTTGTCGTACAAAGCTTGGCCCTCTCGTAAAAACTCAGGTGAGAAGATCAGGTTCTCACAGCCGAACTCTTGTTTAATTCGTTGAGTGTATCCGACTGGAACCGTCGATTTAATCACCATCACCGCGTCAGGGTTGATTGCCATAACATCTCTAATCACGGCCTCTACCGAAGCGGTATTAAAATAGTTTGTCTGTGGGTCGTAATCGGTCGGCGTTGCGATAATGACAAAGTCAGCATTTTGATAAGCCGCTTCCTTATCCAAAGTCGCTCTGAAATTCAGTTCCCTATTTTCTAAAAAATCTTCAATTTCTCGATCAATAATTGGCGACTTTTTATCATTGAGAAGGTTTATTTTCTCTTCAACAATATCAACCGCGATAACTTCATTGTGTTGAGCAAGCAACATCGCATTTGATAAGCCAACGTATCCCGTTCCGGCAATTGAAATTTTCATCTTAGTCCTATTTATCTATAGCTATCTATATATTGATCGGCAATATTTGATAGAGAAAAGTTACTTCGTTCTGATTGGCTAACTTCAGTCAAAGGTACAAGCGAATCTTCGTCTAACCCTTCAAGGTAACGCTCAAGTTCTGAAATGTTTTGAACGTTACTAAAATAGGGGATCAATTCAGTAATGCCACCTTTCGCAGACGCAAAGACTTGCTTTCCAGCCAGTGCACACTCAACAACCGTACGCCCAAAAGGTTCTTCCCATTTTACCGGTAGAATTACAACGTCAACTTCTGCTAAAAATGACTCTAGGGGAACAAAACCCAGTAGCTCTATATCGGCTTTTTCCGCACGGCTTTTTAGAGCTTCTCCCAAAAGGCCATTTGCAAAACGTCCAGCAGCAACAAACCTGATATTCTTGCGGCTATAACGCTCCGCTATATCGCAAAATTCATCAAAGCCTTTTTCTGTTGTTAAACGTCCAATAATGCCCACGCTCAAAGGTTTTATACTATTCAGTTTCACTTGAGGTGCAGGTACTGGGTTATAAATAACTTTGTGCTCCGCGCTAGAAAACATCCCGCCCGACTGATGCAAATCTGAAATATAGTGGCTAATACCTATCGCGACATCTACATGCTTACTAAAACGGCGTTTTAGCCAAGACCAACATTGCACACTCTTCGCTACAATTGGAATATCTTTACCACCCTTAAATAAAGTGCAATTAGGGTGGAATAAATAATAATCTCTCATAGTATGAATTAGCGGCAGGCTATATCGCTTCACCATCGACCAAACTGCCACTGAAAATCCGGCCAGGTTACTAGTATGCACAATCTCTGGCCTGAACTCTTGTAACTCCTTTTCTACCTGTTTAACCATAAACGGATTATAGAGATCGAGCAGGTGCCAACATAAACGTTTCCAGGCAGGCTCAGTATTAGCAGAAAAAGGCCAATAGAGATTTTTAAGTGGCAAATAAGCAACCTCTACACCATTTATTACCGACTGTGTGCGTTTATTTTCTTTAGTGAGAGTTACAACTCTCACTTGGTGCCCTTTTTCAACTAAGGTTTCTGCCAGTAATTGAGTCGATACTTCGGCACCACCAACTTTGTATGGTGAGTAAAGAGTATTTACTATCATAACTTTCATATTAAAACATCTCTATTATAAAGCTACATACATTCTATTTGATAAATAAAAACTCAATACGCGCCATCACTTCGTAATACAACGCCGACCGTTTTAAATAGCATTGCAATGTCATACCACATAGACCAGTTTTTGACATACCATCCGTCTAAGTAAATACGGGTATCATAATCTGTATCACTTCGACCGCTAACCTGCCAAAGCCCTGTCATACCGGGTTTTGCCATCAAGTAGTAGTCTGAGTTCTCGCCATAATATTGCTCCAACTCTTGTTGAACAACTGGGCGAGGCCCAACCAAACTCATTTCCCCTTTTAGCACACACCATAATTGAGGAAGCTCATCTAAGCTGGTTTTACGAATAAAATGCCCAATCGGAGTGATCCTAGGATCGTTTTTCAGCTTAAAATCTTTTTCCCATTCAGCTCTAGCCTCAGGGTCGTTTTCCAAAAGCTCCTGCAACACTTCTTGAGAATTACTAACCATGGATCTAAATTTCAAACATTTAAACTTTTCGCCATGCTGCCCTACACGTTCATGCCCATAAGTCGGCGCCCCACCATCACGCGACACTTTCCAGCCAATAAATAGCATTATTGGAGATAGAAAAATTAACAATAAGGATGACACAACTACGTCAAAGCCTCGCTTCATCACTTGAGCTGAACGGCGAGCTAGATTATTCCGAACGCGCAACATCAATGCTTCATGACTGAAGAAGTGAGAAACATCCGTGCCATGTAGAGGAATTCCACGTAAAGAAGGTATGACAGAAATGTTTCTCAATTTCTTACTAGCTAATTTTCGAAGCCAAAAGTCGCATAGTTGATATTGGGTATATTCCAACGCTATAAATTTCTGGGCTTTCTTCATATTTGTTAAAGCTGCTGTCTCGATTCGCAACAAAGGCACACCTTTTATCGGGCTTTCGTAGTGACCTTCGTCAGGAGCTATAAATGCCTTAACATCAAATCCCATCCTTTTTTCACTTTTAATAGCTAGGTAGGCTTCACGTGCATTTTGGCCGCACCCAATGATGAAAGTTGGCCATTGCCAAAGTCCAAAATAACTTAATATACGCTTCATTACGGAATGAGATAAAGGTATAAAAACTATCGTTAGTCCCCAAAATTTAGCCCAGCGATCATGGCTAATATTCTTACCCACTAATGAAACCAAAGCTAAATTTAATACAACGATAGAGAACATAGTAATTATTACTTGTTTCAATTCACTCCAAAAAGTCTTCCGGTAACGATAGTGACGAAAATACAAACAAAAGACTGCCATAGCTACAAGCATTAGCCCAAAAGAGCTAACAAACCATTGATAGCCATGGAACATATTTTGCCATTGATTATATGTCATTGCATGTTCAGCATCAGTAACGAGCATGATTCCGTGAGTCACAGAAAATGCAATAACAAAACCAATAATATCAGCCAGTATTAAGCCTAGTTGGTTAATACACCTAGAATGCTTTACTCTATCAGTCAGCATTATTATCTCCCCCTTGTTGGCTACTTAATTTGAGCCAACCGTAAACCTATAAAGATAAGGTTCTAACGTACATTAAAAGTTAATAAGAATTAGATGTTTGACAGCGTCACTTAATGTAATCTATTAACTTGAATAAGAGCTTCATTCACGCAAAAGACGCAATATCTCTTCTGTTTTTTGTTTCATCAAAGCAGTATCTGCACGAGACTCAACATTTAGCCGAACAACAGGCTCAGTGTTTGATGAACGCAAATTGAATCGCCAGTCTTTAAATTCAAGCGAAATACCATCCGTTTCATCTACTAGCAGAGCTTCAGGCTCAAATTCGTTTCTTACACGAGCTATTGCAGTAGCCGGATCTTCTAACTTAGAGTTAATTTCACCGGATGCAGGATATGCAGCCATACGATCGCTGACTAGTTGCTGCAATGTTTGCTCTCTTACACAAAGCAATTCAGCCACTAATAACCACGGAATCATACCAGAATCGCAATAGGCAAAATCTCGGAAATAGTGATGCGCACTCATTTCCCCACCATATATCGCGTCCTCTTTGCGCATCCTCTCTTTGATAAAAGCATGCCCAGTTTTTGACATAATCGCTTCACCACCAGAAGTCTGAACAACATCAATAGTGTTCCATGATAGGCGTGGATCATGGATGATTTTGCTACTCGGATGCTTTTGCAAAAATGCTTCGGCTAAAAGTCCAACGATATAGTAACCTTCAATGAAATCACCATTCGCATCGAACATAAAACAGCGATCAAAATCGCCATCAAAGGCAATACCCATATCTGCTTTGTGAGCTTTTACAGCATCTGCTGTGTCTTGCCTGCATTCTGGAAGTAACGGATTTGGAATACCATTTGGGAAGTTACCATCTGCTTGATGATGAACCTTAATCAGTTCCACAGGTATTGATTGACGATTGAACCGCTCTTCGAGAGCGTCAATTACGTGCCCAGCAGCACCGTTACCGCTATTGATCACCAGTTTCATTGGTTTGAAATTTTCAGACTTGATATACCCCATCAGGTGATCGGTATAAGCTTCAAGTATCGAAATCTTTTTGTAGACTCCACGCTTGTTACTATCGACTGGCGCAAATTGATTTTGCTCGGCTAATCGCTGAATATCACGTAAGCCTGTATCACCACTGATCGGTTTTGCGCCTTCACGGACTAATTTCATTCCGTTGTAATCCATTGGGTTGTGGCTAGCGGTAACCTCTATTCCACCATCTACACCCAAGTAGAAAGTTGCAAAATAGATCTCCTCGGTACCAGACATCCCGATATCTAAAACATCCGTTCCAGCATCTTGCAATCCACGAGCTAAAGCGAGTTTAAGACTTTCACTTGTCAGGCGCACATCGCCACCAACAACTACAGTTTTGGGTTGAGAAAACTCACCAAAAGCGCGACCAATACGGTAGGCAATATCTTCATTGAGTTCGTCACCCAAACGACCACGGATATCGTAAGCTTTAAAACAGCTCAACATCTTAGGGGCTAAAGTATCTTTCATAATTACACTGCTCTTAAATTATATGTGTTGAAAATAAGCCCCTATTTTTGGGCTGTTCTCCAACTTATTATTCTATTAACTATCTTCAAATCTAACGATATCATCCTCACCCAGATACGAACCTGACTGTATCTCGATGAGCTCTAGTGGTATTTTTCCGACATTCTCTAACGCGTGACGCTGCCCCAGAGGAATATAAACTGATTGATTCTCGGTGATCAGTTTTAATTGCTCACCATTGGTAACTCGAGCGGTACCAGAAACGACAATCCAATGTTCAGAGCGGTGGTGGTGCATTTGTGTGGAAAGCTTTTCGCCCGGCTTCACGGTTATACGTTTAACTTGATAACGGTCGCCATCATCAATCGAATCATATTTGCCCCAAGGCCTGTGAACTTCACGGTGAACACGATGTTCGGAACGGCCATCAGACTTGATCTGTTCCACTATTTTTTTCACGTCCTGCACCTGGTTTTTGTCAGCAACCAAAAGTGCATCTTTACTTTGAATCACAACCAGATCTTTCACACCAACCGTTGCAACCAGAGCTGTTTCAGCATAGAGGTAGTTGTTATGGCTGTCATAGCTCATAACATCACCATGCTTCACATTACCATCTGTGTCTTTATCAGAAATTTCCCATAAAGATGACCAAGAGCCTACATCGCTCCATCCTGCATCCATTGGAACGACAACTGCGTCCGCTGTCTTCTCCATGACTGCATAGTCAATGGATTCGCTCGGACAAGCCAAAAATGCTTCTTTATCTACTCGTACAAAATCAAGATCAGGGTTGATCGTTCCAACTGCTTTCTGGCAGGCAGAGTGAATATCTGAACGGAACTTGCTTAATTCAGCCAAATAAGTACTGGCTCGGAAGAGAAACATACCGCTATTCCAGTAATACTCGCCAGTCTGCAAATACTCAGTTGCAGTTTCTAAATTCGGTTTCTCAACAAACTGAGCCACAGAAAACGCCACACTGTCCGATTGCTGCTCGCAACTTTCTGGCGCACCACGACGAATATAGCCGTAACCAGTTTCTGGGCCGGTCGGGACAATACCAAACGTCACAAGCTTACCTTCCTCAGCAAATGGTATAGCTGAATTTACTGCAGCACGAAAAGCCGCTTGATCTTTGATTACATGATCTGCAGCCAAAACCAACAACAATGGATCTTGCTCGTTCTCTTCTCCTTGCTGGTCTGCAACTAACGCAGCTAGCGAAATTGCTGGCGCTGTATTCCGGCCAGCTGGCTCCAAAATGATGTTATGCGCTAGCTTGTCAACTTGACGAAGCTGCGCTGCTACTAAAAAACGATGCTCTTCATTGCAAATAACGACTGGATTAGCGCACTCTAAACCTTTCAAGCGATCCAGAGTGTTCTGCAACATCGTGAGTTCACCGTCGAGCTTCAAGAACTGCTTCGGGTATAGCTCACGTGAAGATGGCCAAAGTCGACTGCCACTGCCGCCAGCCATAATTACAGGGAGAAGAGATGTTTTCATATGGATATATTCTCGTAATATTTACTAGTAAGTGATCTGTTTATTGGCAGAAAATTCAGCCCATTTTTCACTTACAAACTCTTTTAATTCATTTTCGAAGCGCTCTGTCGAAAACTTTTCGGCGTTGTTTCGGCACGCTTGTGGTGAAAACTCGTGCGACTCTTTTTCAAATGTTTCAACAGCTGCACAAACAGCTTCGACCGTCTGTTGCTTGAAAAATAGTCCGGTTGGTTCATCGACACCTAGCGGACGTACAGTCTCGAGAGCACCGCCTTTACCAAAAGCCACCACTGGTGTTCCGCAAGCTTGAGCCTCCACAGGAGTAATACCAAAATCCTCTTCAGCAGCGAACACAAATGCTTTTGCTTTTTGCATATGCTCTTTCAGCACAGAAAAAGGCTGATACCCCATTAACTCAACGTTGGAAGCTGCCTTACTTTTTATTTTTTCAAACTCGCTACCGTCACCAATCACAATCAGGCGTTTATCCGGCATTTTAGAGAATGCTTCCACAATTAAATCCATACGTTTATATGGCACCATTCGAGATGCGGTGAAGTAAAAGTCTTCTTTTTCTTCCACCAAAGGAAAATCTTCAACCGCAACCGGAGGGTAGATAACAGCTGCTTTGCGGCCATAAACTTTTTTAATTCGGCGTGCAATAAAATGAGAATTTGCGATAAAGTGGTCTACCCCGTTAGCTGTGCGGTAATCCCAAGTACGGATTTTGTGTAGAAACCATTTCGCCAGCCAACCCTTTAGCCCCTTATTTAGACCGGCTTCTTGTAAATATTGATGCTGCAGATCCCATGCGTAGCGAATTGGCGAGTGCACATAGCTAATATGCAGTTGATCAGGCCCTGTTAGTACACCTTTCGCGACAGCATGACTGCTCGACAAAACAATATCGCTTTTCGAAACATCTAACTGCTCTATTGCAAGTGGCATTAATGGCAGATATTTTTGGTATTTTTTCTTGGCAAACGGCAGCTTCTGAATAAAGGTCGTATTGGCTCGTTTGCCCTTTAAAAATGAACGCTGCTTTTCTGGTACAAAGTCAACCAATGAATTCAGCTCGCTTTCTGGATAAATATCAAGCATCGACTCCAGTACTCTTTCTGCGCCAGCATAGGTCACAAGCCAATCGCAAACTAATGCAACACTAATATCAGAATTCATACTTACACCTTGTTTTTTGCTGCATCTAACAACACAGATTCAACAAGCTGGGCAGTTAAATCCCAAGTAAACTTTTTCGCCTGATCCAATCCGCGCAGAGCTAAGCTTTCTTGCAGCTCTTCATCAGAAACCAGTTTTTCAATAGCTGAAGAGATCGAAATTTTACTATTGGGATCTACTAAAAGAGCTGCGTCTCCTGCGACCTCTGGTAATGAAGTACAGTTGGAAGTGATAACAGGCGTACCACAAGCCATAGATTCAATAACTGGCAAACCAAACCCTTCATATAGAGAAGGAAACACTAGAGCTAACGCCCCTTTGTATAAAGAAGGAAGCTGCTCTTCTTCTACAAAGCCATAGAAAGAAACTCTTGACTCCAAACCTAGAGACGATATCAACGCTTCTAACTCTTCTGTTGCATTGCCAGTAAACAGTAACCTAATGTTGCTATCTATTTGAGCTTGAGCAAAAGCTCGGATTAACATTGGTTCATTTTTATGTGGCTTACGGTTACCCACACATAAAAGATATGGGTGACCAGGAGAGTAAGGTTCTACATTTGGCGAATAAGCATCGTCTACACCATTACCTACATTGATTACCTTATCCGCTGCCACCCCGCTCCATTCAATAATTCTCTGTCGAGAAAATTCAGATACGGTCAATACCGCGGCAGCACGATGACACCCGGGTTTAATAAAAAACCGATAAAAAAGAGACTTTAAAAAACTAGCATTTTCGGGACGATCAAGATGATTAAGATCGTGTACAGTGAAAACATAGGGAACACTAGAGTAAATAGGCGGTATATAACCCGGTAGAAATGCGACATCTTCCTTTTTTTGTTTTGCAAGAGCTAACGCTAGCGCAATTGGATTAAATAGGGACGCAGGGCTACATGCTGAATTAACGGCTGTTGAGCTACTGAATCGTGCGGAAATTTCATCAGCAAAGCGGCCAATGCCTCCAAAACCTGACCAACGCTCATCGACAAGAATCATAGAACCTTCTCCTTATCAGCTTTGTAAAGGCCATACAGCCCAGCGAAAAACCAAGGATAAACCATATATAATTGCGCTCCCAATAACATGGGGAATAAAAATAAAATCACAAATATTAAGCTATCTTTTTTTAAAGAAAAATAACTTATCACCCACCCTAGAAACAAAACAACTCCAAAAAGACCATTTTCTACCTGTAGCGTAAATACTCCTCCTAACCCTGTAAGATCCCAACCTTTTACAATTGGAAAAAAACCTCTGTAAGGTTGTGAATTTCGTACTAAAGAGTAATTACCTAAACCAACTCCAACTAAAGGATGCTCTTTTATCATATTTACGCCAATATATGATGCAGCAACTCTTCCCATAACAGCTGAATTATCATTCATATGAGAAGAAATATACGGTTTCATATTATCTCCATCCTTAATGTAGTTCTTAGCAAAAATAAATATGGCAAAAACGCTGAATAAAGCAACAAAGATAATAAAAAAGCAGAAGCGAATTTTATTTCTGAAGTCAATGAAACCATTAAGCTGTTTTACTCGCACAAAAATTATATAAGCAATCCCAAGTGCACAAAATACATAACTCGCTTTCGATTGTGTAAGTAACAACAAGATCAGAAAAAAAACTAATATCGCCTTTCGCTTAAAAAAATACAATTCAAAAAGAAACAAACAGCTAATATATAACCCAAATGGCCCTCCTTCGACGTAAAGGCCTTTCAAACGATGACTTGAACCATAACTTACAAAATGAGTTTTAAGCACAACATCAAGGAAAAATACAAATAGAATCAATATCAGCAATATTACATTTTTATTTAAAAACGATCTAAGCATGGGTATGAAATCATATTCATCTTTAGTAGAAAAAAAATTATGCAGAAGATCAATTAAGAATGCACAAAATATAAGCTCAAGAAATCTAGAGGTTGATATGAAATACTTAGACTTTAAGAAGCTATAGTTATAAAAAACATCAACGCTATAATAAGTAACAATTAAAGATTCAAAATATAAAATCGCTAGCACAAGAAAAAGCTTGAGTGAGCTTTTACGAATTTCCTTCATAAAAAAAGGAAACAATAAAATAACCATTAACTCCCAAACTTTAACAGCTCCTATAGCAACGTCGGTGGAAAGGCATGATACAACCATCATCCACATGACAATACTTGTACGTCTAATATACATATATGAACCCACACGATTTGTTACAAAGGTGTCTTAAGTTATAGTTGCTTATTAATGCCATCTTCCAATAAACTCAAAATTGTACATATTTACAATATCCCATCAATACAATAATTCTTTAACTCTCTCAGACTATTAGAAATGAAAGCATTAGCGTTCACAAGTAAGTTTACGCTTTATATTCAAAGAAAGAACAACGACTGCACCGAATATAATACCAAGTATAAACGACAAAACCGAAATAACTAACCTTCTTGGCTTAAACTTCTCTTGAGGAACTACAGCTTTGTCTATTGTTTGGAAAGCATATTCATTTTGGGCCTCAGCCAGCATCAACTGTTTAGTCTGCTGCTCAATTAGCTTATTAAATGTTGCTATCATATCCGTAACAGAAGTTTTTTTAAGTTGCGCCTCTAAATATTGAATATTCTTTTTTGTTGAGTCAATTTTACGAATTTTCATCCAGTTGTTAATATCTTCTACTAACCATGTTGTCCACTGCTGTGCAAGATATGGAGACTTTGAATCAACTGAGACGCTAATAAAACCTGTCTCTTTATCAGCCTGCACTGACAATATTTTATTAAATGCTTTATAGGCATCGCTAGCTGTTGGTTTACTAGCATCATTAAAAAATTCGTGTCCATGCCAGCTATTTGTTTTTTGATTGTAAACGTCTGAATCGAATATTAGCTTATTATCTTTAGCATTCCACTTTTTTAAAGCCATAAGCTCAGGCAGCAGATGATGTTGATTTATAAAGTGAGTTATAAATTGCCTTGAAGTTAAACTAGCCAAAGCAATTTCAGTTGTTTGCTCACCACCCTGTCCCAATTTAATTCCCGCCAACGATGCCAAACCACCAAGTTGACTAACCATCGCTCCCATCTGTGAGTGTTCTTGTGCCGGAGCGATTAAAACTGATGATCGGTAGACATTTGGTAGTATTAAGCTAAATACGACGCCTAGTGTTGTAACTAAAAGAGTAACATAGATGATTATTTTTCTATCTCTCCACAATAGAGAATAATATTTAAACAGATCAATCATATCATCATCTGATTTGTATTTATTCTCTGAAGTAATATTATTCCTGTTAGACGCTTTGCACTCTATCTTATTCATAATACTTATCTATTTATATTATATCGATTTACAATACATCAAATTTTAGTAGTCTGTTACTTAGTCACATTTATATAACAAAGAGGTATTGATTTAGTTATCTTCACTATTCAAATATCATATATTCAAACTAACAATATTTATTTAACTCTAATGTATCTAACTGAGCTCGTTAACAATCTTACGACTGCTAACGAGCTTTCTACTATTACTGAACAGCCTTCCAAGCTACGCCCATCTGATACAACATCTGAGTCGCTGTGCTCCATACGCTCAAGCTATCTAGATAGTTACTGTTGATTGGCACGACAATTGTGTCACCTGGGTGCAGTGAATCATCTTTGCGGCTAAACCAGTAAGAGTTGTTTGGAAGCATTACTGATCCATTTGCACGGATTACATACATGCGATCCTTGTCTGCCTGAACCTTAGTGCCACCTGCTTTACTGATGTAATCACTCAAGCTTTCACGCGGATTGAATACAAAACTCGCTGGGAACTGAACTTGGCCAACAACACTGATTACGTTCTGCTTCACAGGAACATAAAGCGTGTCGCCGTTTTGTAGCATCACGTCATCCTGCTTGTTTCCTTTCAGAATTGCGGGCAGGTTGATAACAAGACGTCCAATAGGTTTGGCTGTTTGCAATTTGTCGACGACTTTCATCGCATCCATTGGAGAAGTTGGATAAGACGCCACAGATGTTTGTCGGCGCAAAGTCAGTTCAGCAATTTCCTGCTGCATCTGTTGCTTTAACATATTTAACTTCGCCGCTTCAGCTTTTTTCAAGCTTACTCGACTTAAAACCGCACCGTCTGCGTATGCAAATCGTGTTAAGCCGCCAGCTCGTTTAATCACATCGTCTAGTGTCTCACCTTGCTGAATGGTGTAAGTTCCTGGGAACTTAACCGCTCCGTTAAGAGTTACAGTGCTCTCTTCACGCCATTCAGGTTTCATGAAAACATTGATGCGATCTTTCGATTGAAGCTTAAAGTCATCAGCACTGTTAACATTCAAAGCTTTACCAAGCGCGAAATTTTGGTGAGTGATATGCTGCTGTCCATTGACGATCGCAACGCGGCTCATTTCACCTGTTCGTGATTCTGCTGATTCAACCAAACCACCAGCGGCAGTGATAAGGTCACTCAATCTATAATTGACACTTAACGGATAAACACCCGGGTATCTTACTGCGCCGCTCACTTCTACAACCTGAACTGGATGAGATGGAGTCGCTTGTTGACGCAACTCATCGATTACTGGGGCTAATAGGGCGTTGCGCGAAAAGTCAGACGATTGCTCACCCTTTGTTTTTTGTTCGAGAGCTTGCAAACTCAAATTCTTTATTGAAGGCATCTGATTTACTTGTGCATTCAACATAGAATTATTGCTGTTAGCGTTGGTGCTATTTGCACTCGCGTTGTTGGAATTTACGTTATTGAGGTTTGCATTGTTTACGTTAGCGCCGTTTAAACCAACATTCGCCAAGTTGCCATTGCTTGAGTTAACGTTGTTTTGGTTAGCACTGTTTAGATTGTCACTATTTACACCGTTACCATTTAGATTGTTGCTGTTTGAGTTGTCGCCATTTTGCAATAGAGCACTATGAGCTTCACTAAAGACTAAAATCTCATCTCTGTTGTGCAACTCTAAATTTGCTGAGCTCTTTGGCTCTGTAATCGCTTTTTTAAGTTCAAACTGATAAGTCTCAATATCACCTTGCATATTGATTTGACGAACCAGTAACGCGTAGTTCAAATCAACATGATCTTGTAAAGCTGAGTTCACTGAACTAAACAGATCGGAAATATGCATTCCTCTGTGGAATTGGTAATCACCTGGACGAACAACCGCACCTTTCACTTGGACATAGCTAGTTAGCTGTGTACTTTTGTCATTAATTTTAAGCTTGTCGCCATTTTCTAGCTTAAAGTTACGGTCGCCATTTTTCGCCATATCTAGAGTAAAGACTTTAATACCATTGTTCGTTTGGCGTTTTACTGTAATGTGCGTTTGACTACCAGTTGCTGTGATTCCGCCAGCGTTATGAATTGCCTGTGCTAGTGTTTCTCCACCTTTTAACTCATAAATAGCTGGGCGCTGCACGGCTCCATCGATACTGATGGTAGAACCTTTAGCTGGAATGAAGACTACATCCCCTGCACGAAGGCGAATATCTTGTTTTGAGTTTCCGTTTAGCAGCATTTGATAGAGATCGAAATGCTCGACCAACTTACCATGACGCTTAATTTGGATATTTCTTAACGAGCCAACTGTGTCAATACCGCCAGCTGCAATTAAAGCTTGTGAAACAGTCGTTAACGAGTTCACGTTATAAGCGCCAGGTTGATACGCATCCCCTAACACGAATACAGGAATAGTGCGTAATGTACCCATGCTTACAGAGATCTTATTGCCGATCATCTGCTTTGCTACGCGCTCTTTTAAAGCTTGTTTCAACTCGTGGAAGCTCTGACCAGCTACAGAAATCGGACCTAGACCAGGAAAATCAATTTCTCCGTTACGTCCAACATCTAAGCTATAACTTTGGTTATCTTTTCCATAGAGTTGGATTTTGATTTCATCACCTGGGCCAATCACATAATCATTCGGCACGGGGATATCGTTAAGTGGTGTATTAGTAGTTGGTTTACCAGCAAACACATCATAACCAAAAGGTTTTAATCCTTGATTTTGGTAAGGCTTCACCGCTACATTTAGATTGCGTTGAGTATTGTCTTGATAATCAACACTACGAGGTAAAATGGTCGGTGCCGAGTTTGCTTTCTGCTGTTGGCTGCTACTATCGCTACTCACATTGAATTGGCTTAAATCAACACCATATTGTTTCGCTAAGGCTACCTGCTCAGATTTTGGCAGCGACTTAAATTCCGAGATCTGCGCAGCTGTTGGCGTAAAGGCCATCGCAGTTCCAGTAAACGTTAGCAGGCCACACAAAGCAAAAGCTGTCCTCTTGAGTGTATGATCTAACAATTTAATTGATATTTTTCTCATAACTTTACTCTAATCCGAAAAACGAAAGTCCCAGCCAATCCACATACCCAGTCGATCCCCGTTCATTCGCTGTGAACGATAATCGCCGCCCAAGTGCAGTTGTCCTTTCCAAAGAGGTAGCTGATATTCCAAAGAAGTTTGATAGTACGTCGAATCAGTCTGAGGATTGATTCGATGTACAAAAAGTTGTAATTGATGATTGTTGCTAAACAGTAGATAGCCGCCAGCTGACCAAAGCGATTCGAACCTCTGATCATTAATAGCTAATCCGCCGTCGACCATTAGGTTTGGATCGTAGTCATTCGACAATTGGTATGAATCACGAAGTTCTTGTCGCTCAAAAATAAGGTGTGCCTGCTGGCCTAACACAAACCAACTGCTTTCCCACCCATAGAGATAGCTTGAAAGTTCCGTTTGCGACTGGCCGCTCACGACCTGCCCATAGATACCTTGGCTTACTTCTGCAACAGTCGGTAGCTGTATATGCATATCGAGACTAGTCTGGCGTTTGGCGCTGTCTTCGTTATCTACAACAACATCCGGAAATTCTTGATAAGGTTGCTTGTCCGACGCTCCCCAATAACTTTGAAAAGAGCCACCAAGTTCTAGCCATTGCACAGGATGAGTCATGGCACGTGTTCCCCACAAGTAATTGTTTGGAGAAACGGAATCTAACTTCCCTACCAACGATATAATTGACCAATCGCCCAGCACTAGGTTGTTCAGCCCGAAACGGGAGACTGATATAGCAGGGATAGGATAACTGTTTTGCGACCAAGTCAAACTAGATTGCCAGCCTGGCCCCCACCAGCGATCAAGCTCACCAGCGGCAATCGTGTACTGCCCTTGTGCCATCGCAAGATAACTTCCTTGGTAGTTAAAATCTTTACTACCATCGGCTTGCTTGGCATAGTTGGCATTTAGACGATATGAATAGTTTGCGTCGGTCGACTCATAGCTTGAATAAACACCCCAATTGTCGCGGGCAAATGAGCCATAGCCCAAATTGTAAGATGTTTGCGTAGCACTCATCATTCTAAGATGTGAATTACCGCGTCCTAAACGCGCATCATTGTAATAGTGTTTCACATAACGATAAGAAAGCTTTAGATACGCTGGTAGCGTAGTTGGGTCGATACGTTGCAGATCGTCACTAATCAACGCCCACTGCAGCGGAAAAGTAGTTAAAGGAGCTTTAATATAGCCCGCATCAGCTAACTGCTGAAGGTTCACTCTTAGCATTGGATTGTCTGGCTCAACCCAAGGAGAAGCTTGAGTCTGCCATACAAGAGTTACCAATAATCCGATAAACAATATTTTAAAACAACGCAATCAAAAACCTCAGATAAAAAATAGACCTCCCTCTCTAACTTTTTATATAAAAACTATTACATAGAACAAAATTCAATATAAAAGCATATTTTACTTTAAAACATCAGCTCAATAATTAAATCAAAAAATTACTAGCGTTCACTGGAACTATATTTACCTAACGCTATTAATATAAATAACAATAGTCTATATTGGGACTGGATATTGTCACATGAATGTAAACACGATGAATGCTTACAATTAAAATCATATAAACAGTATTCCCAATCACACTATCATGGCAGCCAATTATGTTATAAAAAGTACTACATTTCAGGTGATATAGGTCCCTTTTTATTTTCCTTTATAGCGTAATGGTCGAGACATTGAGCTCTTTGGAAATTGCATTTTACCCATTGATTATGAAACTATTTAACCAAAGAATCCTGAACAAGTTGCTCAGAATATTTTTAGGGAGGACGTGCACCATAAACACTTCCGAAATATTTGGTTATACGATATATCAGGAGTTGGAGTCATTACCTAACCCCACGGATAAAAATTTTAGCAAGAGTAAACCTTCGACGAGGTGATATCTCATTAAAATTGTCCTATTATCAAGATAGATGTGTTCTAAGTAGGTAATTTGAAGACTCTTCAATAAATCAATCCATTTGTGCTCGTTAGGCTAATGGATGAGACTAAAGTCGGCAGAATTTACGCAACGCTGAGGAGCTGACGACGATAAAAACAAAGATTAATTAGTACTTTAAATTTACCAGATGAGCAGCTCGAACTATATATCAGATGCGAATTGGCACCGAAAGAAAGAGGAAAATCATGAGTCAACATGGAATACTACTTTTTGTTGCCATTTTATCGATGATTTCATATACATCTCACGCGTGTAATATCGTTATGGGGTTTAAAACAGAAAGTAAAACCCCCTTAATCGGGTCACTCGAAAATAACGATGGCTACTATAGAGACTTATACAGTTTAGCGGCACTAAAGATAGGGTGCCGTCTGACGATTAAAAGGCTACCTAAAAAGCGAATACTGCTAGAAATGCGAAAGGGAAAGATCGATTTTTACCCTGGTATGAAATTTAATTCGACTCGCGCTAGGTATGCCTACTTCTCTCCCAATGGGCTGTCATATAAAAAAGTAGCCCTATCCCTCCAACCACTCGATGAGCTTTATCAACTAAAAGAAATTAGGATAGGAGTACCATTAGGTGGCGGAGTGATAGAGGGGTTTTCACTACCTATAGCCTCTAAAAATATTGAAATTGATAAACTCGATATAGAGAAAGCCATTCACTTGTTCAAACGAAAACGGTTTGATCTAGTCTTGATAGATAACTATGAGGCTCAATGTTATTTAAGTGGTAAACCACAGCTATTAGAGAAAATTTATCTGCATGAGGACTGTTGTGGTACTGAACAGTCCTATCATTTAGGTTTTTCTATGGCTTCTCCTTTGTTTTCTAGTCAACCTAACATTAAATATCAACCTCTTAAACCAATTAGCATTGAAAATTTCCCCATTATTGTAGATAAAAAATCTGTTGCCTTCCATTTTATGCACGCCGTGATGGAACTGGCCAAAAGCGGTGAAGCAAAAAAAATATACAACTACTGGTCATCGTGTGATAAGCCCCCCCCAAAAGTAATTAATGTATGGACGTACTATAGAACTCCGCCTTTTTCCATCGAGGACGATAAGCATGATCTAACTAGTATTTTATTTCATATTATGAGCATTAACAGCAAAGGAAAGTGGCGATTCAAGCCACAGTATCTGCCCAGAAAACGTATTAATTACCTCCTAAATGAAGGTCAGCAAGGTATCGTAGTATGGGCAAATCCATCGTGGTTCGATGATCGAGAAAAAACCAAGTATTATTGGACACAAAGGGTAGTGAGCGGGAGAAATGAAATCGTGTCGCTCAACTCGGCTCCCGTCAACTATACAGGCCCTCATTCACTATTTGGTATGCGATTTGGTGGTGTTTTAGGCCACAATTACGTTGACATCGATAAGTATGCCAGTTCCGAAAATATTTTGAGAATAGATACTACATCGTTTAATGAAAACGTGACCAAACTACTAAAAAGGCGGCTGGATGTCACTTTAGTTCCTAGAAGTAAACTATTTTTTATTCTCAATGAACGAAACATACATGATAAAGTGTACATTTCCCCTGTACCACATCAGATCTATTCACGTAAGTTCCTTGTAACAGACGAACTGGTTGAAGTTAGAGATTATCTGAATGAACAACTTGACGCCTTTGAAAATACAGAATTCGATACGTTATTGGAGCGCTATGGATTACAACGTTGATAGCCTAAAGGACTCCATTACACAGAGCCATTCCAAAAAGTAAGCGCGTGGTGGCCTCACCACTTTTTCCAATTCTTGTTGGAGCCGTACGGCTTTTCTCAAGCCATTACTCAATTGGAGTCACACTCCGTATCTGGCTTAAATTTACTGTTTCCATAATACATATGGGAACAAGCTCACATTAGAATACATAAATTAAGGATGAAATATTCCGAATATTATTCATATGCATAGTAGACTTATTTCACTAACAATAATTTTTGAAACTGGCTAACAAAATTAATTAGTTAATAATGAAATATTTCTTACATCGCCACGCTGTTTATAATCTTATCCTATATAAACAGTAACGCTATAAAAAATACCCACATGAACAGAACCGTTAATCGAGAGGCTACATGAATAAGTCATTATTATTAGTATTTCAGGTAACAATAATATCCTATAGTATAATGAAATCATATTCTTATGCTAATGACATGATAATTGACAGTGTAGATTTGTCTATTTATAAAAAGGAAACGATCTCAATTATCTATAAAGTAAAGTTTACTGAAGATAGTGTTCCTAAAGTAACTAATGCAACACCCCTATTTTACTTTAATCAAAAAGGTGTTTTAAGTGATACTACTAGCTATAAAGACATAGGCTTAGATCGATATTATAGTCTTGAAGTTGATTCGAACGACACTACTTCAATTAAAAAAATGTATGAGTTTTTGAGTAATAGTGACTTAGTAGAACATGTACAACTTGAACCAGAAGCGCTACCTACAAACCTTAACAACCTTAGCGAAAACTTGTCACTAACTACTAATTCAGCGACTAATTCCAGCTATTTTGATAAGCAGTATTATTTAAATGACACCAATAAGAACGGCTTATTTTATGGAATTAACGCTAAATACATGTGGGACAAACCTGGAGGTAAAGGTCTTGGAGTGGATGTTGTTTCTATGGAGTGTGGATCCTACAACTTCCAACATTCAGATCTACCTTATCCTTCTATTTCTTTAGGTGACCACTCCTACAACCCATATTGGGGTGACCATGATACGATGAGCGCTGGAATCATAGCTTCATTGGACAACGGGTTTGGCACAACAGGTATAGCAAACCAAGCGCGCCTCGGTTGGTCATACTGTGGGGCTCAAGAAATAGTATATCTCGCCCAACATTTGAAACCCGGCTCAGTCATACAAATAGGTGTTCAGTTCCAAATCACAGGCCATTGGGGTTCATATTGTCAGAACCGATGCTTAGTCCCTGTGGAATATTCCTATGCTTGGAAAGATGCGATAAAGTACTCGATCCAGAAAGGTATCCACGTTGTATTAGCCGCGGGAAATGGAAACTTAAACTTAGATCATGTGTATTTTGATAATAAGTTTAACCGCAATGTCACCGACTCTGGTGCCATATACGTAGCGGCCATTACAGATAAAGGTTCTAGAGCTTGGTTTAGTAACTATGGCAGCCGTATTGATAGTGCTTCATGGGGGATGAATGTGACAACAACTGCCGGTGGTTACTACAATTCCGAAAACCTGTACACAGAATCATTCGGAGGTACTTCTTCTGCTAACCCAATTCTAGCGGGTGCAGTCGCAAGCTTACAAGGTATGGCGTACGCATATGGTCTAGGAGCGTTGCCGCCAAAACAAATGAGGGAGATTTTAACTGATTCAGGCCGATTAATAACGGGCATAGATGAAACCTCAGGAATCATTTCTACTCAACCAGATCTAAAACAAGCACATGATCTTCTTCTCGAGCAAGAAGGTATACCTAAATTATAATAATTCTAACTAGCTCTGTTGATGTATTAGCTTTTTGCCCTTGCCTACTAAATGATATAATACCCAACCTGCTTTCTTTAGGTATTAGCGTTCTTTAATATCAAAATAGGAAGAGTATCTATAATATGGGTTTATTACAGTTACTTTATTTACGTATTCTACTCGAATGCCTGCTTGAAACTCTACTTTCCTAACAACAGCACTAACGTATCTCGTATTATCCGGAAAGTCCTTATTTGGTATACGGCTATAATCTTGACCTGAAGAACCATCGCGCACAATTTTCATATCTCTGTATCCCAAAGTCTTGTAATTTACATCTGACCATTCCCATAATAACTCTTGTGGTTCACAACTTTTTGGCACTTTCGGGATATGTACTTTAAGCGGACTATATAGATCTCCATTTTGAACAGTAACCCATCTTTCTTCATTAAAGGACTCGATAATAAGAGGATGACTATTACCATTGATGCGTAGCTGATAGATTCCTGGTTTTGGAGCTTGATGGAAATCCATACTTATTAAAGAAATGCTGCTAGGGTTTGGAACTAGCTCACCAACTATCAAACTTTTATCGTTAGGATCAGTAAGTACCACTCTAGCAGGTTTTAAAAGTAAGTCTGAGGATACTATTATTCGATACCCGTCATGAAAAGGCATATCTTTATTAATCAACTTGACTGTAAAGTTACCTTCCTTAATTGAGAAGGATTTTAGCTTATGCCCACAATCTGTAGAAGACAAGATAGTATTTTTTATAGGGACCCAATACTTTTCTGGGATTTTTTGGCTAGATAGGTTAATTTCTAGCTCCTCCCATGCTAACTGATAGTTTTTATTTATTAAAGCTGAGTAGCTTGAATTTAGTGGTGAACTCGAAAACCAACCTGTTGAAGCAGAAGCTGGGAGAGTTAGTGTACAACAGACCACGAATAAAAATGACTTTTTCATGATACTTTCACAAGTCGATAGCCAATACTTCTTAGTGTATCTATCTGCAAAGCTGGCAGTTTTTTTCTAATACGAAGAATATGATTATCCACCGTTCTAGTGGTGGGAAAGGCTTGATAGCCCCATATTTTATTCAGAATTTCTTCTCGATGAAACACTCTACCTTGATTTTGTATTAGCAATAGAAGAAGCTCAAATTCTTTCGTTGTCATAGACACCGCTTGCCCTGCATTTCTAACCGTACGTGCAGATATATCAATATCGATACTTTCATACAAGATGTTGCTTTCACCTAAAGGTCTAAGTTGCGCATTGATTCTCGCTAGTAGCTCTAAATTAGAAAACGGTTTGATTACATAATCTTTTGCACCGGCCATCAACCCTTCTATTCTTTGGTCAACATCTACTTTTGCGGTCAACACAATTACAGGAATGGCTTTATTAGATAGCCAACGAGGTAAAAAATGTACACTATCACCTTCAGCTAATTGCCGGTCGAGTAACACCAAATCCGCAACTATCCAATGTTTTTCAATATTCTTAATATTCTGCAACCAAGTACATTTGTATCCGTGGTTTTCCAAAAAATGGGATAATCCTTCTCCTAAAAGTTTGTCATCTTCAATCAACAATATATTATTCATAGTCTTAATTCCAAAATACATCTAGTTGGATTTCTCGAAATTCTTAACCGACCGCCAACTTTTCTCATGAGCCTCGATACTACCGAAAGACCAATGCCCATATTTTTCTCTGTACCTCTTGGCCTAAATGCTCTTGATACTCTTTGGTATATATTCGGGAACTCCCCTTCGTCTTTTACTTCAATAATAAGCTTGGTAGACACAAACACTGATATCTCTATGTTTCCACTGCCATGCTGCATTGCATTTTTTATTAGGTTTTCCAAACATATTGTAAGCCAGTAATAGGGTAAACTTACATATCGGTCATCTGATAGACTATACGATAACCCGAACTTATTCGTAATAAAATCTAACCACTCAGACAAATACGCTTCACTAGATTGATATTTTTCTTCTCTATTGTGGCTTAAATACGTTTTGCTCGCTTCGGTTAGTTGTGTAAGACGTTGATGATCAGACATCAGTCTACCAATTGCATATTGAGTATTTTCTTCCATAGAATTGAAATTATCTTTCAATAACTCAACCGTGTAACCTAGGCTCGCGATTGGTGTTCGTAATTCATGAGTCAACAGCTCTAATAAAAACCGCCGCTCATGTTGCTGTTGTCGGCGTACATAAAGCGCTCTAGAACAAACAACTAACAATAATGTACTAACTATTGCAAGTGCTACTTTAAGCCTATTTTCAGTTGGCGGAACCCTATTGACACAAATATTACTATAGTAAAACGAGCATCCTTTAACTTTATCAGAGATCTCCAACCCAAAGCTATCAGCTATCGGCAACCACTTTTCTTGAGAGATAAATTTCCACCCGCTGTTACCATTCAACCAAATATCTCCTTTTACGATATAGGCCTTATACCCCTTTAAAAGAAAATCAACCCCTTTGAATGTAAGATCATTTAATAAATTATGTAGTGGATGCTCAGGGTTATTAATAGTAAATCTAGTTCGTACATTAGGTAACTTAACTGCTGATGGGTAACGAAGAATATACCTATCGGCATAACTTTCTCCAGCCGGATGAAACGTATAATTGTTTTTGAACCAAGTATCATCCAACGTTTTATTACTACATAACGCTAATTCAAACTCCACAGCACTGCGCAACCTTTTTGAAACCGTATCAGGAGGCTTACAAGAATCTGCGACCTCCCAAATTAATTCTATATCTTGCCAACTAAACACTTGAAAATGTGGGTATTGTGAACTACTATGCAATAGTTCTTTAGGAAAATTTTTTAACTCGTTTCTATTTACCTTTAATTCTGATGCCTTCCAAGCTCGTGTATAAAACTGCTTCCACTGGTTCTCAATATCAGAAGCGGACACATCGTAAGGAAACAAGGAAAGTGCAAGTACAGGATATAAGATAAATATAGCTTTTCTGCAGGAATTCATCTATAGCCAGCTCTTGTACGTAAATGTAACCTTTCTCGTAACGCCATCATACTTATGGAATGATACTCTTTGTAACATGGGTGTAAATAATAAGTTTAGCAAATCTATATTAAATGAACACCCCCACATTAGTGATATATATCTCAATAACATTGCATGAATTTAGTATGCGTTGTTAATCTCCAAATATTCCTGGAAAAGTCGAATTTATATCCTATTCGCTGAAGGTCCAGATATATAATATGAAAGGAGCAAAATTAGGAGTACCCCTGTACAACTTACAAGTAGATTCAAAACTATTTGGAAAAGGAGCATTATCAACGAGATAAACCATGTAGATAAATCTACATAGTGAGAACTCTGCAGTGTAAGCGCTTTTCAAATAAGGGCAGACTGCCAAATATACATGCTAGTGCTGTTCTGACTATATGGGGAAAAATTGAAGATAAATATGGTGGTTCTACGGCTGGAAAAGCTTAAGAGCGAGCAGAGAAAACTAGTGGTGTGATTACATCAGAATATCTTGGTAATCACACCTGTATCAGCTTTTTCAAACTGTTACAATCACACTGACAGGATCACACAAAAAGGACAATCAGCGACGATGGTATTCGCTTCCCATCACTGACTACCTGCGTAGGCTTACTAGAGAAACAATATAAGGCAGCATAGGAAACACAGTCTACTGTTCCCACAGCTTTTCCCAATCTTTCTGTTCGTGCCACTCTTCGATCTTACGCCGAATAGCGGAACGAGCAGTCGGATAGATTTTAGTGGATGAGCATTTCTTAGCTTTGCCATTACTTGATCGAAACCATTTTTCTGACAGTCTTCTTTTTGAACTACAGTTATGATTCATTTTTATAGTATCCTAATTCCAATCTCTTTAAGAAAGTATCACTGCTACCTTTTATATTATTTTTGAGTTATTAACCATAAAGTCAATTTTAGTTTAGATTGATAACAGTCCTTACTTTTTCTAGTTAGGACTGTTATTCAATGCTAATATTACCTCCTTATACAAGCTTCCTTTTAAAATTCAGCAATCTCTATTTATGTTGGATAGATATCCATTTCACATGACATGAAATTTACTAATCAGTTAGAGTTATTAGTTGGTCTAGTAGCAACTATTGAAGCATCATCCGGATAATTATTATTCAAAACTGAGTCCAAGCTGCCTTTGTAAACACAGGCATCAAGTCCAAGAGCGCTACCTGAATACTCCACTCGATTAAAACTCATCAAATAATCTTGCCCAACTCCAATAGGAGCTTGACCCTCCCCAACACGGTTACTTGGTAAAACAAGTGTAATTGTAAATGGATTATTACTTGGTTCTGAAGTCTCAGATTGTAGAAGATACCTGCCATGCGAGTGATCTTTTACTTCAAGTCGGTAAGCCGCATGATTAATTTCTGTAGAACTCGGACAAATTACACTTTCAGGTATATCAGCATTAGCGTATCCAGTAAATAGGATTGTAACAATGGCTGTAAGACAAAAAACACTTTTCATATTTAAACTCCCAATTATTATTCATATTAAGAGATTAAAAATTATCTTAACCAAATGATAAAACTGTCTCATGAGTGTAATTAATAGCACTGTTAATATTGTGAGCTAAATTTAATAACAGGCGTTCAGGCAGTACTTCTCCCTATTCCATTGGTACGCTTCTAACTGTCACACCAATAACCATATCAGCTCTATATTTGCAGTATCGAATGGAATTGAAGCTATTTGTTTCGGGGGAGTTTTTAGAATACGCAGAACGGAGCCAGTCTTCACCTTTCAACCACGACCAGTTTCGCATAATCCTGAATTCTTCATCGCCATCTCTACGATTGTGTCCTTTACACCGGGTTTCACAGTTATTAGGCGTAGTTGAATAGAAAAACCCCCAACAGCCGATCAACTAGAAAGGCTCTTGAGGGTTCGAATCTTAGTAGCAATATTCAGCTCGACTAGCGAGCCTGCTTACACATTTTATCCCCTAGCAACCACTGTGTTTATCATCGTCCACACGTTGGAATGCCGCCTTTTTTTGCTCGATCAATTGCGCAGCATAGGAAGGGGTCACAGCTCGGCGCTCTCCTTTCTCAATAAAAGCATCATCATCCCAAGGGTTATCTCTATAGTGGCCTGACTCAAGAAACTCTACGATTACCTTCATAACTGCTCCTGTAACAACATGTCTATCTTAAAGTGTATCATAAGGACTGAAGTGTAGAATAACTTCTCTTTTTTCAAATCTCTACACCCAGCAAATCACAATCTAGCAATTTGAATAGTATTGACAAGACTATAGCAATCTTTATTGACAAATTTGGTGTTTAGCTCATTTACTACCACACTCAATGAGTGAAGTATCAGAATGTTATTAAAGCTCGCCAAAAACAAATTGTGATTGGCTGAGTGATAGGGATGAAAAGATGAGAAATTTAGGATTTAAACAGCTACTGCTCATTTTCATTGTGTTGCTAGTGATAGTGTCAGTCTCTGTCTCAAGTTACGTGGCATATACAAAGCAAAAAGAAACGCTTGTTGAGCTCATTACTGCTTCGAATCAAAGCTATGTTAAAGGTCAAGCAGACAAAATCTCCGCTCAGCTTGGCGAGAAGGTCGACGGACTTGAAAAACTGGGCAAGTACTTTGACAACAAAGACATTACTGGAACAGCGGATGACTTTATCGAATTAACTCACATTATTGCCAATGCCGCCAACCTAAATAGCTCTGTTGTCGCATTTACCAATGGTGATGCTTACTGGAACCAAACTGCGAAAACTTGGCCCAATCACAAATTTGAGGGTGATGTAACCACTCGTGGTTGGTATCAATTGGCTCGGCAAAATAGTTCAACCACCATCACTGAGCCCTACCAAGGTAGTGAAGGCGATACCTATTGGGTTTCTATTGTACGCAAAACCAAAAGCGGCATGATTTCTGTTGATATGCAGTTAGGGTTCCTCAACGAAATTGCTAAAGGTGCCAACACCATTCCTGGAGCGATAGCAGTGATACTCAGTGGGGATAAAACCATCTTGGCTTCGTCGACAAAAGATGTGGCTGCGGGCAGCAAAACCGACCAAACCCCTTGGCTTAACCAAGTCGCAAGTAAAGCGGTAGGTCAGTCGCATATTATGTATGATGGTAATGCCGATGGTATGGATAAGCTTTTCTTTTCCCATGAAATCAACATTGCTGGCAAAAAGTGGTATTTCATAACCGGCCTAGATAAAGACATCGCTTTCGCTGCCCTGTCAGATGCAAAGCAAGCCGCCATTATGACCGCAATTATTGCGACAATAATCAGTGTCGTCGTCGCCTTGTTTGTGATGAATATTCTCTACAAACCTATTCTCGCTTTGAAGGCAACCATTGTCGGTTTAAGCGAAGGTAACGGTGATCTCACTCAACGGATTACGGTCACCACTCAAGACGACCTCGGCCAAATATCTGAAGGCGTCAATAAGTTCATTGATAGCCTGCAATCAATGATGTTGGATATAAGTGAAGCCGTACACCAGCTCAACGGAAACGTAGATCAGATGCGGGACCAAAGCCAGCGCAACTCAACCATATTGCAGGACCACGTTCGAGAAACTGAGCTTGTGGTAACAGCAATAGAAGAAATGAACTCCACAGCCGAAGCGATGGCAACAGACGCTGCCAATACCGCTCAGCTTACCCAAAAAGCGAACGACGCAAGTTCTGCATCCAAAGTCACGGTCACGCAAGCACAGTCCAACGTGCAAGATCTCGTTGAAGACGTCAGTGTAGCATCAGAAAACGTAAACAAGATGGCAGAGGAAACCGATGGTATCAATACCATCCTTGGCGTAATCGGAGACATAGCAGAACAAACCAACCTGTTAGCTCTTAATGCTGCAATAGAAGCGGCTCGCGCGGGTGAGCAAGGACGAGGGTTTGCTGTTGTGGCCGACGAAGTACGTAACCTAGCCAGTCGAACCAAAGACAGTACAGAAGAAATTGAATCTGCCCTAGCAAGTCTATTAAGAGGCAGCCAGTCAGTGGTTGATTCAATGGACTCCACAAAGGAAAAATGCGGACAAACCGCTGAAGGTGCTGGTGAAGTGGCAGAGAGCCTAGATGTCATGACGGACTTTGTTACTGAGATCAATGATTTAAGCACGCAAATCGCTACCGCGGCAGAAGAGCAAAGTAGCGTGACTCAAGAGCTAAGCCGTAACATGAGTGCCATTAATGATATTGTTGGTGAGCTTGATAACAATGGGCAGCAAGCGCTGGATCAAGCGCATAGTATCTCAGACATCAACGCCCACCTTGCCGATATCGTCAATCGCTTTAAACTTTCTTAGCGAAAAATACACAAGTGACTTAAACAAAAAAACAACCTGGACATCATGTTCAGGTTGTTTTCCGTTTAGGTCACTATAAGATGCGAGATGTTCAGTTACCTTCTTCCAAACTATATCGGTCAACAATATCTTGATACTCAGTTGTCAATAAAAACGCATTGAGTTCTTTATTTATTTCAGGTAAGTTTTCAATAAATTTAGATTTTTTAGACATCATAACTCTCATTAAGTAGGGATCAAATCCAATCTTAGTATTCACGATTTTATCTTGCAGATCATGTCGTTTTATTTGATAATTCGCGACGATTTCCCCACCTATATAGAGATCTGCTCGTTTTGTCGCGAGAAATTGAATTGCAGGCTCAATATTGTTTAAATAGGTTGTATTTATATGATATTGCGAAAAGTTCTTTTTATACCACCCATTTCCCAAATACGTGACAACAGTAAATTCTTGAGTGGCCACATCTTTTGGCTTTGATATTTTTTTAATCTCTGCTAAACGTTTATTCCCTTTGTAAGTGTAAACGCTATTATACATATCATAGACCGTCTTCTCCGTGCCAACGGAGTACTCACTACGCTCAGGCGTTTGAACTGTAATCATAAAGTCTGCGGTTCCATCTGCCACATAGCTTTGGCAGCGCTTCCACGGTAGCTGCAAATACTCGACTTCCATTTTTAGATTTTTTTCGAATATAACTTTAACAATATCAATAAATAATCCTTCTGGCTCACCATTACCATTAAGTTCATGAACTGGAGGCCAAGGGTCAAAACAAAAAGATATTTTGTTCTCAGCCTGTGAATAACCACTCCATGTCATCATAGCTATCAGAGCAATAATTAATTTCTTCATTGTACATAATCACTATAAAGTCCCTTTATTCATTAAATGTAGCAGTTTATTTCATATTTAAAATTCCAGATAAAACAAAGGCCCTTGCTAACATAGGTAGCAAGGGCTCCGCTCGACTACTAATATAAGAATCAATAGATATTCTAAATCATTTAATACTGGACAATAGAACCATCTCTAATTTGTCCAACCCATCTCTTAATACCTGATTTTCAATGGTTAAAGGTGGCAGTAATCGAATAACATTGGATTTAATTCCGCATGCAAGTAGTATCAAACCCGCTTCCTGAGCCTTTGAAATGACCTCTTTTGCTACCTGCGGAAGAGGATCTCCCGATTCAGGGTCAGTGAACTCAATTGCCATCATCGCGCCAAGAATTCGAATATCGCCAATCTGAGGTAGCGTTTTTCTCAGCTCATGCATCCGCGTAGACACTTGCTCGCCTATATCGAGTGCTTTCACGCAAAGCTGCTCTTCCTCAATGATGTCAATCACCTCCAATGCAGCTACACAACCAAGTGGAGAGCCCGCATAAGTGCCGCCTAATCCACCCATTGCGGCTGAATCCATGATATCTGCTTTACCCACTACCGCGGATATTGGATAGCCGCCAGCAATGCCCTTCGCCATAGTCATTAGATCTGGCTCTATATCCAAATACTCCGTTGCAAACACTTTACCTGTGCGCGCAAACCCTGTTTGAATCTCATCGGCGATAAGTATAATTCCATGCTTGTCGCATAACGTTCTCAATGCTTTCACCCATTGAACCGGTGCTTGATAAAACCCTCCCTCACCTTGTACAGGCTCAAAAATGATGGCAGCAACTCGCTCGGGCTCAATATCGCAAACAAAGATATCTTCTAAAGCGGATAAGCTCTGCTGAACGGTTACCCCATGAAATTCATTTGGATAAGGTGCGTGATAAATATCGCTAGGAAATGGGCCAAAGCCTGATTTGTAAGGTGCTACTTTACCAGTGAGCCCCATTGCTAGGTTTGTACGGCCATGAAACCCACCTTTAAACGCAATCACACCCGATCGCTTTGTGTGCGCACGTGCAATTTTTACCGCGTTCTCAACCGCTTCTGCGCCTGTGGTTAACAACACTGCTTTTTTATCCGAATTGCCTGGTGCCAATTCTGTCAGTTTTTCAGCCAATTGCACAAACGATGGATAAGGCGTTACCATTGCGCAAGTATGAGAGAAATCATCCAGCTGCTGCTTCACCGCGTCGACAATACGCTCATTACTGTGGCCAGTATTAGTAACCGCTATACCTGAAGCAAAGTCAATGTAGCGATTTCCTTCAACATCCCATATATAAGCGTTTTTTGCTTTGGCAACATAAAGTGGGTATACCGCGCCCATACCATTTGCGATGACCTGATTTCTTCTTTCATGCCACTGGTTATTAGTCATTTCGCTCTCCTACATTTATCACAGACCGCCAAAACAGAGATATTTCACATCCATATATTCGTCCAAGCCTTGCCTTGCACCCTCTCGGCCGATGCCCGACTGTTTCACACCACCAAATGGTGCCACTTCACTCGATACCATTCCTTCGTTAATACCGACCATGCCATACTGTAAAGCTTCAGCGACTTTCCAAATTCGTTTAATGTTGTGGCTATAGAAATAAGACGCAAGACCATAAATGGTATCGTTAGCCATATCGATAAGCTCTTCATCGCTGCTAAAACGGATAACAGGCGCGACTGGGCCAAACAATTCGTTTTGCACGCCTTCCATATCATGTTTAACATCACGTAGGACGATCGGCTGTATAAACAACCCGTCTAGCTGTTGTGTTGGTGATACGGGTGATGCACCTTGTTCGACAAATTTATCGATACTAAATTGGATATTCGCTTTGGCGGATTCGCTGATTACTGGGCCAAGGTGTACGCCTTGTTCTAGCCCATTTCCAACCTTGAGTTTCTGCACTGCTTGGTCAAATTTCGTCACAAATTCTTCATAGATACTGTCGTGAACATAAAAGCGGTTGGCGCATACACAGGTTTGTCCGGCATTACGGAATTTAGACGCCATCGCTCCTTTCACCGCTTCGTCGATATCCGCATCGTCAAAAACAATAAACGGCGCGTTTCCACCAAGCTCCATTGAAGTACGCTTAATATCGCCCGCACACTGTTTCATTAAGATACTGCCGACACGTGTAGAGCCAGTAAAAGAAAGTTTGCGAATGATTGGGTGGGTTGAAAAGATTTCACCGACCTCTTGCGGTGACTCCCCTAGTACTACCTGCAATACGTCTTTATCGATACCTGCTTGACGAGCAAGCTCGACGATAGCAAACGCAGACAAAGGAGTAAGCTCGGCTGGCTTAACAATAAAGCTACATCCTGCTGCTAGAGCTGGGCCTGCTTTTCTCGTAATCATGGCAATTGGAAAATTCCATGGCGTAATCGCACAAGCAACCCCAACAGGTTGTTTTACCGTAACCATCCGCTTGTCAGCACTTGGGGACGGAATGGACTCTCCGTAACTTCGCTTCGCCTCTTCTGCGAACCATTGAATAAAGCTGGCACCATACACTACTTCACCTCGAGCTTCCGCCAACGGTTTTCCTTGCTCAGAGGTTAAAATTCTTGCTAAGTCTTCTTGGTTTTCAATAATAAGCTGATACCAGCGTTGTAAGCGTTCCGAACGTGTTTTTGCAGGTAAAGCAGCCCAATCCTTCTGAGCAACTTGCGAGCGTTCTATCGCATCAATGATGCCATTTTTGCTTAATTTTGGAACCTGTCCGATCGTCTCACCATTGGCCGGATTAACGACGGAAAGAGGTTGTTGGTGTTGTTCTTTGAGTACTGCGAGCAAACTTGAGTTGTGGATAGTTTTCATTACTGCAACCTATTTGGTTATTATTCTTTCAAAGGCTAAGCGGGAATGTGCTGAGTGATGCAATGAATATTCCCACCTCCCAGTAAAACTTCTCTAGACGGGAGTGAAATAATCTCATATTCCGGTAAGGCCAATGACAAGATCTCAACAGCTTTTCGATCATTTTTTTCTTCGAACTGAGGTAAAAAAATATGTCGGTTAACCATTAGAAAATTTGCATAGGAAGCACTCAGCCTTTCCCCCTCGCATCTTATCATGCCGGATTTAGCCAAAATGGACTGTACCTCTTCTTTTCGATATTTAAGTGGCCCGGGTAATGGCAACTTGATGACTTCTATGCGTCTACCTTTTGCGTCGGTTTGCTCACTTAATTCCTGTAATGTTTGGCGAGAGCGGCAATACTGTGGATCATGCTCATCATCGGTCCAACTCAATACCACTTTCGCGGGCGCAATGACGTGAATTAAATTGTCGATATGCCCATCAGTCTCGTCGCTATACAATCCATGAGTTAACCAAATGACCTTTTCAATGCCTAGATAGTCCTTAAGCCCTTCCTCAATCTGCGTCATGGAAAGTTGCGGGTTTCTCCCCGGACTGAGCAAACACTCCTTAGTGGTGTAAAGCGTTCCTTCACCATCAGTGTGAATCGCGCCTCCCTCTAGCACAAATGGGGCTTGATAGTAGTCGATTCCGGAGTACTCGCACACCGACTGAGCGACACGATCGTCATCACTCCAATCGTCGTATAGCCCATTAAATACACCACCCCAGGCATTAAACTGCCAACTGACCCCTCGCTTTTGACCCAACTTGTTTGTCACTACGGTTGGCCCAATATCTCTCATCCACGCATCGTTGTAGGACATCAAGACCACATTAACGGTGTCGTCTAATAAAGTGAGCGCGTGGGCGTACTGAGCCTTGCTCACTGCAACATACACAGAAACGACTTTAGCGATTGCGTTGGCAATTTGAGCGAAATTTTGTTGAGCGGGCAAGGCATTGTCTCGCCAATTGTCCTTTCGTTCAGGCCAAGCTAGCCATACATCAGACACTGGTGAGAATTCTGCAGGAAAGGTAAATCCATCTTGCTTAGGGGTTGAAGTCAGTTTCATGCCATCTCCGTGCTCAAACAGACAATTTCATCAAATCAGAGTACAGTTCCGGACGACGGTCGCGAAATAGCCCCCAAGCATGTCTTGCCTTCCTCGCATCATCTAAGTCGATTTCCGCATAGATGATTTCCTCTGCTTCTCGACTGCCTTGCGCGAGTTTTGCCCCGGTTTTATCAGTAATAAAAGAAGAACCATAAAATGTGGTTTCAACCCCATCGTCAATTTCTGTACCAACACGATTCGAGGCAATGACAGGAACCATGTTGGCCGCAGAGTGCCCTTGCATCACTCGTTGCCAATGATCCCTCGAATCTAGGCTGGCATCTTGTGGCTCTGAACCAATGGCAGTGGGGTAAAATATGGCTTCAGCACCATTGAGAACAAGACTTCTCGCCAGCTCAGGAAACCATTGGTCCCAACATATTCCTGCGCCAAACACACCAAATTGGGTGTGCCAAACCTTAAAACCGCTGTCTCCAGGGCTAAAATAAAACTTTTCGCTATAGCCAGGTCCATCCGGAATATGAGATTTACGGTAATTGTCTAATACCGCGCCATCTGCATCGACCATGACTAACGAGTTGAAAAATGTATTCCCGCAGCGCTCAAAGTAGCTCACAGGAATCACCACGTTAAGCTCTCTAGCCAAGCCACTCATATGTTTAATCAACTTACTACTTATGTATGGCTCCGCAAGCTCAAAATACTTAGCTTGCTGTTTTTTGCAAAAGTACGGAGCAGCAAATAGTTCTTGTGGAACAATGACATTCGCTCCGTTGCTGGCCGCTTCTCGAATGGCATTCGATATTTTGTTCAGATTCTCTTCTATATCCCAACTCATCGAAAATTGAAGAGCGGCAAAGGTAACGATCTTGCTCATAGAGTTTTCCTTTTGACTCGGTAGATCCCCTCAAACAAGCCGTTTCAGGGACATTAGAACAACACTTTGTAGTTGCACCGGGAATTTAACGCCAAGCTAAACAGCAAGTTTATCTCGAATGTTGTAGTAGGCAGCACCTAGGGCGGTCAGCGGAATTTGCAAATGTCTTCCACCGGGAAAGGCGTAATGTTTTAGAGAAGCAAAAGCATTAAACCTGTTACTGTGGCCTGATAAAGATTCCGTTAATAACTTTCCAGCTAAATGAGAACACGTTACACCGTGGCCGCTATAGCCCTGTAAGTAGTAAAAATTATCCTCATGAACACCAAATTGCGGCATACGTGAATACGTCAGCAAAAAGTTTCCAGTCCACGTATAGTCCACTTTAATGCCTTGCAATTGAGGAAACACTTTCTCCATTTTCGGCCTCACTAACGCCTCGATGTTTTGTGGATCTCTTGCGCCATACACCACACCACCACCAAAAAGTAGCCTTTTGTCAGCCGTTAACCGAAAATAGTCGAGTAGATAGTTGCAATCTTCAACGCAATAATCGGACGGCAGTATGGTTTCTAGCAAACTTGCGGAAAGAGGCTCAGTGGCTATCACTTGTGTACCGCATGGAATAGCTTTGTTGCTAATTTTTGGTGCCAACTGACCAAGGTATGCATTCCCAGCGATAACCACATACCTTGCTTGAACTTCGCCCAACTCTGTTTTCACAACCGGAGAATGTCTTTTCTCCATGCTAATCACTTTAGACTGTTCAAAAATTCTCCCGCCTAAGGACTCAATGGCTTTGGCCTCACCTAGAGCAAGCTTCAGTGGATGAATATGCCCACCTCGTTTGTCGAGTAGCCCTCCGACATACTGGGTAGTCCCAAGCGCACGGCTCAGTTCATTAGCGTCAAGGAGTTCTAACTGGCTGTTGCCAAATCGTTCCCAGTCGCGCTTGTGTTGCTGCAACCCTTTAAGCTGTTTTTGATTCAGCGCAGCAAACACGCCCCCTACTTTGTAATCACAATCCACATCATAGCGTTTGATGATGTCTCGAATGATATCCCCACCTTCAAAGATCATGCTGCATAATGTATTGGCGGTAGTAGAGTCGTAACGCTTTTCGATTACATCAACGTCGCGACTGTAGCTATTGACCACTTGCCCGCCGTTTCTCCCTGTCGCACCAAAGCCCACTTTACAGCCCTCTAGGACAACAACATCGTAGCCAGCCTCACAAAGATGCAACGCAGAAGACAAACCACTAAACCCAGCACCGATAATACACACATCGCATTTAATACGGTCTCGTAGTTGCGGATATTCAGGTATATCGGTAATTGAATTAGCGTAATAAGAGCGGGTATGTGACATTTTCATAACTCCTTTTATTGCTTATGGCTTTACGCTGCTGCGCTAGATGACTTGAAACAGCACTTATGGGTTAAGACGAATCCAAGTGGTCTTGGTCTCTGTAAACTTTTCTAGAGCGTGCAATGATTTATCCCTGCCATTACCGCTCATTTTGAACCCACCAAAAGGCACGCTCATATCACCTTCGTTGTAGTTATTCACCCACACTGTACCTGCGGCAAGCTTTTTCGCGACCCGATGCGCGCGGTTAATGTTGTCAGTCCAAATCGCCGCTCCAAGACCATATTTAGAATCATTGGCGATTTGGATCGCTTCTTCTTCAGTCTCAAAGGTAATAACGGACAAAACGGGGCCAAAAATTTCTTCCTGCGCAACGCACATGGAATTGGTGACGTTATCGAGAATCGCTGGTGACAAGAAGGCCCCCGTTTTTATCGGCTCTTCACCACCAATTAAGCTAGCGCCTTCCTTTATTCCCAATCGGATATAGTTTAAGACCTTGCGCTTATGTTCGACATCGATAAGAGCACCCATAGCGGATTGTGGGTCCAGAGGATCTTTCGGCTGGAAACGCTCAGTTGCAGAAAGCAATTTATCTACGAATTCGTCTTTTATGCTGTTATGAATAAGCAGCCGAGTAGCGGCAACACACACTTCACCTTGATTGTAGAAACACCCCGCCGCCGCTTCATTTGCCGCTTTATCAAGATCTTCATAATCATCAAAAATGATATTGGCATTTTTGCCTCCAGCTTCTGCCCATACCCTTTTAAGATTGCTCTCGCCTGAGCTCACCATCAGTTGGCCAGCGACTTTGGTAGAGCCTGTAAACGTAATGCAATTCACATCTTGATGCCTAGCTAACGCTTCACCTGCTTCATGTCCAAAGCCAGTCACTACTTGAAACACGCCTTTCGGTATGCCCGCTTCATTGGCCAACTTACCTAAAAATATTGCCGTTAGCGAAGATTTCTCAGAGGGTTTCAATACCACACTGCAGCCCGCGGCTAGTGCGGGGCCCAATTTCCAACATGCCAACCAGAGCGGGAAGTTCCAAGGAACGATAGCAGCCACCACACCAATCGGTTGATGAGAAATAAAAGCATGGACCTCTTTCTCGGTTGGTGCCACTTCCCCATAAGTTTTGTCGATGGCTTCAGCGTACCACCGTATTGCGTTGGCGGAGCCCGGTATATCGGTGGAATAGCTATGGCTGATCGGTTTACCCGTATCTAATGTTTCTAGTAGAGCTAATTCATCACGGTGCGAGTCAATCAAATCAGCAAATCGCAATAGCACGCTTTTTCTCTGTGTGGGTGAAGCATCACTCCAAGACCCGTCATCAAAAACGCGGCGCGCATGGGAGACAGCACTATCAACGTCCTCTTGCAAGCAACGTGCAACACAGCCAAGTACCTCACCTGTAGCTGGGTTAACTACTTCAAATTGCTGCTTTTCCATAGCAGAACAGTACTCGCCATTAATGAATGCCTGTGTTTGTATTTCGAGAGTTTGTTTCAGTTCTTGCCATTCTTGCTGCGTTTTCATAGTCTTTTCCAGATTTAGATGCTCGGCAGCCACGCCGAGCCTTGTTAAAGTCAAAACATCAAAACGATGTTGGAGTATGTGCACTAATTAGCTTGCAGGGTGTATCACTATGATTGGTAAATTTATGTGGCAACGTGGTATCGATAATGTAGGACTCACCAGCTTTTAACTGATACGTTTTTCCGTTATATTCTAATTCCAACGTACCTTGTAAAATCGTGCCAACTTCTTCACCTTCATGCTCAATTTGTTCTCTGCCCGTGGAGCTACGGGGGGCGTATTCCTCGATGAGAAAGCCGATCACTTGCGATTGTTTTCCTCGGCTTACAAGCTTCATCGAAACAGAGTCGCTACCGATTTCGATTAGCTCTTCAGGTTTCACTACAACTCGTACTTCTCTACTTTCTTGCTGCTCTAAAGTAAAAAATTCTGATAGCGACAAAGAAAACACATTTACTATCTTATGCAACGAGCTCACAGAGGGGCTTACCTTGCCATTCTCTATCGAAGAAATAGCGCTATGTGTAATGCCAGCTTTCTCTGCTAACTCCCGTTGTGACAAGCCTTGCTGCTTTCTTAACTTACTAATATTTTTGCCAATCTGTTCATTTTCCATTCTGACGGCCTTACTCTTGGTTAGAAGCCGCCATCATAAAATGTCTAAATAGAAGTTGAGAGAATGAATTGTGAATGGCGTTCCATTCTGGGTGCCACTGCACACCAATGAAATATTTTTGATCAGGCAAACTAAACGCCTCGACCAATCCATCTGATGCTTTGGCTTCCACCAATAAACCAGGTGCTAACCGTTCGATACCCTGATCATGCAGTGAATTCACTTCTATCCTTGTCGAATCCAAGTTCGTGTCTTCCAACCACTGTGAAAATAAGCCTTGTTTCTCAACCCATACCGAGTGAGACGGTGCATACACTTCACTAAAATCATTTGAATCAGCTTCTCCATGCCCCTCGTACCCTGTTTGAAGCAAAAACGGATTAAGTGTGCCGCCCAAAGCCACGTTCATTTCTTGAAATCCGCGGCATATACCGAGGCATGGCTTGTCGGTATCGATAGCAGCACGAATGAGATCAATCGCAACATCGTCTCTGATTTTGTCCAAATAGGGTTCATGGTGGTTCGCTCCATAACGCCTAGGTTCAATATTTGAATGACTTCCCGGAAAAAGTATCCCGTCACACAGCCTAAGCAGTTCTCTGATCTGAACGCTCCCAACTGAACTAGGCAACAAAATGGGTAAGCCACCGAAACGTTTTACCACGTCGATATACCACTCATTTGCCACTTGCACCGCATACCGTTTGACCTGTTTCGAGCAAGTAACAAGTCCAATTACTGGCGGAAATACTCGCTTCATGATGGTCACCTCGCGCTTTTTATTTAACAAAAACACTACAATTCATGTTAAATATTTTCAACACAAAAGTTTCAAAATTAGCATTTTTGTGATTTAAACCGCATATAAACTCTTACTTTGACCTATTTTTGGTTTTTATATTGTTCACCTTGCAATCAAATGTTAACAATTGGTTATTGTTGCTGTTCGATTTATTGAACAAAGAATTCGTATCACAACTAACTACTTGACCAAGGTTTTTGCATGGCTTCAGTTCATGCAAACTGGTTGGGTTGCACTCATTAAAGGAGAGACAGATGGACTCATTCTTACAAGAAGTTGAAGCGTTTAAACAACAGTGGCCAGAAATAGAATACATCGATCTGATCTTTCCCGATATCAATGCAACCCCAAGAGGAAAAAGAGTTCCGGCTTCCTCATTAGATAAGCTAGTAAAAGGAATTGCGTTACCTCTGTCGACTATCTCCCTCGATACAAAAGGCAACGTCGTTGAAGCTGCCGGGCTTGGAGAAGCTCTGGGCGAGCCCGATCATTTTTGTTTTCCAATTTCTGGCACTCTTGTATGTTCTGCCAACCCCAAAGTAGGCCAGGTTCTGCTTACCATGACAGAAGACAATGCAGCAATTTCACATCCCTTATGTCCGCGGACCATCGTCGAGAATATGCTTGATGCCTTACATCAAAAAGCGCAGTATCCGGTGATCGCGTTAGAGCTTGAGTTTTATTTGCTTGACCGAAATCGTGACCCCAATGGAGAACTTCAAACAGCAATAAATCCAGCCAAGAATCAAAGAGAAAAAGACACTGAGGTCTACCATTTAGATGGCCTTGATGATTATTCTGATTTTTTGCACGACCTTAATACGCTTGCTCAGCAACAAGGGCTAAATACGTCTGGCGCTTTATCAGAATCCGCACCGGGTCAGTTTGAACTAAACTTCAATCACTCAAAAAATGTTCTAAAAGCATGCGATGACATCATATTGGCAAAGCGACTCATTAAACAAATCGCAAGGAAGCATGGCTTTGATGCCACATTCATGGCCAAACCATTTAGTCATCAAGCAGGCAGCGGGCAACATGTACACTTGAGCTTGGTCGATGAGCAAGACAATAATTTGTTCGCACAGACTGATGGCACCAATACTAGTCTGTTTTATCAAACCATTTCTGCCATACTAGCTCAAGCGAACAGCGCTATCGCATTACTTTGTCCAAACGTTAATTCGTATCGTCGCTTCACTCCCGGTAGCTACGTACCCACTGTGGCAAATTGGGCGGAGAACCACCGCGGCGTGGCGCTGCGGGTTCCTCTTAGCGATGGCAAAAATCGACGCATAGAGCACCGAATCGCGGGAGCGGATGTAAACCCTTACCTGCTGGTGGCGACGGTCCTAAATAGCGTACTCACCAGTTACAAATATCTCGCAGAGCAATGCCCTACACCTCTAAATGAACAAGCACAATGTCTACCTACTAGAATGCATGAAGCTCTAGCGCAATTGGAAGCGGGCGAGTTAACAGAAATGTTCCCTCACGAGTTTATTAAGTTGTTTCTCGCGTGCAAAAAAGCCGAGCTTGCGGACTTTGAGCGCTTCATTACACCACTAGAAATTGATTGGATGCTCCACTCCGCGTAAACCCAGCAGAAAACAAGGTAAAACGGCCATGACAAATCCAAGTTCCGTGATCCACAATCCCGTAAGGTATTTCAATAAGCATACAATGCTCTCGCTAACCGTCTTATTTACATTGGGTTTGTTTACCTATATCGGATTAACTCATCCAAAAGGGCAAGACTATGGCTGGTTAAGCCTATTACCCACCACTCTGGTATTAATTTTTGCGCTCACAACACACAGAACGGTCGAAGCGCTTTTCTGTGGCACGATTGCTGGCGCGCTGATGCTAAACCCGGAGAACGCGGTAAAACAGGTAGTCAATATATCCTTAGAAGTGATGGTAAATGACACAATAGCCTGGATTATCTTAGTGTGCGGGTTAATGGGCGGACTTATCGCGATTCTAGAAAAAGGCGGCAGCATCCTTAGCTTCAGCAACATATTGGTCACGAAAATAAAAAGCCGAAAACAATCTTTGTTGATGACGTTCGTATTGGGCATCGTGATTTTCATCGACGATTACTTGAACGCTATCGCCATCTCATCTTCAATGAAAAAGGTCACCGATAACTACAAAATTTCACGCGAAAAATTGGCTTACATGGTCGATTCAACTGCTGCACCAATCTGTATCATCATTCCTATATCAACTTGGGCAGTGTTTTTTGCCTCACTCCTTGAAGCTAATGGTATCGCGGTGGCAGGCCAAGGTATTCACGTTTATATCGACTCGATCCCATATATGGCCTACGGTTGGGTCACGTTGGTCGTGGTTTTTTTGGTTGCAACTGAAAAGATACCAGATTTAGGTGCAATGAAAGCCGCGGAAAAGCGAGCACGCTCAGGCAAAACCAAGCCAGATGGGGTTCAAGATATCGACTTTGGAGCGGATATCAAACCTCACTCGAACCCAACAATTGGACTGATTAATTTTTTGTTGCCCATGGCAATACTCGTTTTAGCCAGTTGGTACTTTGGTATTGACTTACTGGCTGGCGTGTTCGTCGCCATCGCATTTACTATCTGTTTTTATGGTTTACAAAAACTCATCACAATGAACGAAATGTTCGACGCAGTATATGACGGCATCAAAGTTATGCTCCTCCCCCTAGCAACCGTCATTGGTGGTTTTATGCTCAAGCATGTGAACGACGCTCTAGGTATTACCCAATATGTCATCGAAACAGTAGGCCCTCTCCTTTCTGCTCAACTTTTTCCCGCCGTGATTTTTCTGGTAACAGGAGGGCTGGTCTTTGCCACCGCCTCTTCTTGGGGAGTCTTTGCGGTTGCAATGCCAATTGTCTTCCCTTTAGCTGCACACCTAAATATCCCTGTCCACATTACTATCGGAGCGCTACTTTCGGCGTCTGCAGCTGGCAGCCATTCATGTTTCTTTAGTGACTCCACTGTGATCTCTGCACAAGGCTCCGGTTGCAGTCCCATGCAACATGCTATTACCCAACTGCCCTACGTCGTTATTGCTGTTGGTGCCACGACGCTTTTCTTCTTATTCGTGGCATAGCAATGGGCACATAACCATAGTATTGAGAAAATTAATGCAATAAATCTCAATAAAATGAGTCTATTCGCACAGTTATGCAATTATATTTCTAGGCGGAAAATATGCTGCCGTTAAAGGAGAGTATTATTAGAGCGTATTGATCTAATCTATTTTTTCGGTTCCGGCTGGAGGCTGCAATGTCAAGGATAGTCCAAAAATTTTCACTTCATAAATTGGTGTTGATACTCGCGGGATTACCCATCGTGATCTCCTTGATGATGTCGATTGAAGTGATATCTCAACAACGTGCAGCAGCCAATAGCGCAAAAGCTGAGAAAGAAGCGGTAGACCTGATCATTTTATACGATAACGTTGCCCACAACTTAGCCGTGGAAAGGGGACTCACTGCGGGGGTGCTGGGGAGCGGCGGCCAAGGCAGCCAAGTCGAAGCATTAGCGAAACAAAGAAAAATCACTGATAACAACATCCACGCATTAAAAGCGTTTACTCCTCAATACTTACCTAGCAAGTGGATAGAAGACATCCGCTCAGGTGTATTAAGTGAGCTGGCAATACTTAATAACATCCGCCAGCAAGTCAATACCTTAAAACCGACCACATCACCGTTCAAATATTATTCCAATATCAACCAACTCATTATTAATAACACATCGCTTATCACGACCTTCGTCACGAATACAGAGGCGTCCAAATTAAGTAAAGCGCTCATTGCTGTTATGGAAATGAAAGAGCGAGCAGGCCAAGTTCGCGGCGCATTAAACGGAGCATTTGCGAAAAAAAGCTCTAACCTAGGTCAATACACATTGATCCAAAACTATATTCAATCGGGCCGCTACGCCGAACGAACCGCGAAACTTTCCATGCCACAGCGCTTTGTGACTCAGCTTGAAGCCGATCAGCGCTCAAGCACATGGCAAAATGTGGTAAGGACTGAGCAAACCTTTCTTGATCAAAAAAACAATCTAGCTCAGCTAAAAGGCCCATCACCTGGTGAATGGTTCGCTGCTGCCACCGCTCAAATCGGCCAAATCAATGCGGTACGTAACGAGCTCCAATCTCAAGCCATCTTGCTTGCAGAGAATCAAATTCAAACCGCAGAATGGGAAGCCAGTATTGTTATCGCTTCAATCATTGCTATCACGGCAATCCTTGTAGGTGGGATTCTTATCTTTACCAACAGTTTAAAAGGGCGTGTAAATTCACTCACCAAAAACTTGGCCGACATTTCTGAAAGTAAAGATTTGAGCGTCAAATTGCCAACGGCTGGTTCAGATGAGTTATCAAGGATTTCATCGAGTCTTAATGGACTGACGGGCAGTATTAAAACGGTGTTAGCGAGCGTCAACGAGACTAACTTGCAAAGTAATGAAAGATTAGAGCAAATTGTTTCCAGTGCCGATGATTTAACCGCTAGTAGTCAGGCGACCAGCGACAAGTGTAGTAATATTGCCGCAGCGATGACAGAATTGTCCCAATCGAGCGTTGAAATTGCTTCTTCTTCTGACCGAGCGATGGAAGAAACCGGCAAAATGATCGAAAAAGTTGTAACATGCCAACAGCAAAGTCGTCACTCCTACTCCGTTGTCGAAGGTCTAGTAAACCAGATACAGCAGACCCAAGAATGCATGCTCGAGCTAGAGCAAGATGCAATAAGCATCACCAAAATCGTCGATTCAATTAGCGCCATTTCCGAACAAACTAATCTACTGGCATTGAACGCCGCCATTGAATCGGCTCGCGCTGGCGAACATGGCCGAGGGTTTGCTGTTGTATCATCTGAAGTACGCGATCTTGCTCAGCGTAGTAAAGAGTCTACTGAACACATTTCGCAGCTATTAGCCAGTATCACCAACAACACCCAAACCGCGGCGGAGAATATGACTAAAAGTCGTGAAGCGACGGATTCTACTTTCCACTCCGTGCAGGAAGTCAATACCAGTGTTGGCGAATTAGAAGAGTTAATTGAAATCGTCAACCAACATATTACCAGCATTACTAACGCAACGGTCGAGCAGTCCAAAGCCAGCGAGATGGTCAATGAAGATGTGGACGTTCTGACAGGCATCGCAGACAATACAGGCCAGCTTGCAAGGAATATGAACGACGTTGTGGACAATTACCGCAAAGAAGTCGATCTGGTCAATAATCAACTACGACAATTTACCTTGGGGTAGAATACCAAGCCACCTCAAAATATGAGTTTCAACGGAATAAACAGACTTCAATGCTAGGAAGAGATGTACGTCTAGCATCGAAGTCTTGCACATCGATTGACGAGCCTCAAGAAGTATCACAGTGATAGATTCATAACTATAATTAAGAGCGTTTGTTTACACCAAGGTTACAACCGGTGTTACTAATAGTAACTTCAGTTCATAAACGAATATTATGCAGATGGGCACCCTCTAATGTGAAAAGGATATACACCTTGAAAAAGCTTATCGCTCGACGAATGTTTATTACTCCCTCCAGAGCATTTGCTATCGCCTTTTCTTTTTTGATTTCGTTTAGCACTAACAGCCAGGAACCACTGGATCTAAAAGTCGGCTATTTTGTTTATCCGCCACACGTTTTCTATTCAGCGCAAGAAGACAAGCCCTATGGCCCACTAATTACCTTTTTAAATCAATATGTTGCAGAACCTATGAACGCGAAGATAGTCTGGCAAAAAATGACGAATAAGCGGTCTGAGCGAAGTATTACTGATTGCAAAATTGATTTATTTCTCTTAAAAGGATGGTCCGAGGATAGAGCCAAAAGAATGCGCTTTCCCACCCACCCTTTTCACATTGCAGTACCCTCTCTGTTGGTAGACAAAGACTTTCCGGTCAATGAGATTCGTGGCTCAGAAGATTTGTATGATCTGGTGATAGGCTGGACCTCGGGGTTACCAGCTTCCGCCATCAAACCATTCTGGAATCATCCTAGAATTAAGCTCGTCCTTACTCCACAAGTGGACTTCTATCGAGCCAATATAGGTATGTTTATTCGAGGAAGATTAACCGGTGTGGCCAGTAGTAATCGAGAGTCTTTAGTTTATATGGCAAAGCAGATGGACATATTGGATAAGGTAAAAATCATTCCCCTCCCTCAAGAATCAAGACGAGTCTTCCATGCCTTTAGCACATGTGCTGAACAACCACTAAATTTGTACAACCAAGTGATAAGCGAGTTGTTAGAACGGATCTTGGACAACCAAACCCTAGCGGAATTTTACCTACAATATTTGAATGATAAAATGAACGACTAACCTGCAGACTTATAGCGTTAATCGAATTATCACATCCAGCATTTCATCAAAACATGGGCCTAACGCGTCTTCATCAATTGCATGGCAATACACCCCTTGCAATTGTCCTGCTTGAAAATCACCAGCAAGATCTGGATCGTCTAACATGGCCGGATCGTTTGCCATTCTCATTAACAAGTCCTGTCCTTCCTCATTATCTGGGCCGGAAGCTGCAGTAAGTGCAGAGCCTAACCCTAGAGTAAAGACAAAAATATTCTCATTTCTTGCTGCTTCTGCCATATCTTCAACCAAGTTGCGAGCCACTCGATTGACCCTTATGTATAGGTCGTTAGCAGAATGAGTAAAACGGTTGTACTGTTCAACTGGCCTGGTCGGGTGGAACGGGTTGAGTACATCAAATTCCGTTGCCGCAGTATCGTGCGGGGTGTAGTAATCCGGTAGCTCTACCAAGTTGTCGTCAATATTACTACCTTGGTACCCACTGCCAGATAGCTGGGTAGCAACCGTATCATGTTCCCATAAGCCACGAGGGGTGCCGCTGGAGCCATCACTTGAACGAATAGAGCCTGTGTAAGAATTAGAATCGGTAAACTCAAAATTAGACGCAAATGTATTCGGTGCACCATCTGTAAAGAAAACAATCACTTTGAGATTGGCTGGGTTGGTCACATTCCGAATTTGCTCTAACGCCATATATAGCCCTTCTGAAGCATTGGTAAACTGTAAATTACTTAAGTCACCAAACTCAAACGCATCAATTTCATTTGTAATCAACGCTCTATCATGCCCTCGAGGAACAGTAAAAGCGACGGGGACCTCAGCACCAAAGGCGTATTTAACTAAAGAAATCCTGTCAAAACTTTCATGAAATTTGCTAATGAACTCTTTCGATCTCAATACAACATCATCCGTTACATCTCCGATGGCACCAAGCCTTAAAGAAGTTGTATTATCTACGACTAAGACTAGATCAACTGGCCTTCTAATCACTTGTGCTTGCGCGCTCACGTCAAAAGAACTGAATCCAACCAAGCTCAAAAATGTATTAGACATCGTAGAAGAGGCGTTAATATCAATAGAAATATTGCCATCAGAATCATTGGTAAACCCCACATCGTCCAATGTCGATACGCTTTTATGAAACCCTTCAGGAATATTTGCATTAAAGTACTTTGCGGCCGCGGTAACCGCAGCCGCTTCACTGTCTGCCACCGCTCTAGCAGCCGCTATGCCTGCTGCATCGACGGCAGCAAATAGCTTGGCTTGAACTAGATAGGCTCTTCCAGCATCGATAGCCATACCTGTCACTAAAACCATAAAAGGCATGGCGACAATGGATGCAATGGCTACTAAGCCTTTATTCTTAATCTTTCTGATAAAATGCCATTTTTTACTCATCACTTTACCCTTCATAAGTATGTTGCATCACTGATCATGAAGTTGCTGTCATACACCCAGTCAGTCAACGGAGTGTAGTCATAGAATACTTCGACGACATAGGCTGCTTCACCGTCATCTAGATTGATAGGAAAGCCAGTTAATACTGGTTTATTCTCAATTTCATCAGGTAATTCACATTCGCCCTCAGCATCCCAGTTGGTGCAACCTCCCCATACTTCACTGTCTGTATTCAAACCAAAATCCAACCATTTGTATTGACGGTTTAGATAAGGATCACCACCAGCTTGGCCGATCACTTGGCTAATGTAGATGACACCGTCAGATTCAAGATCCAACGGGCTAGAGGTTGTTGACACAATCTCCATGACTTGCTGTGGGGTTTGAGAACTGCTTCGCGAGACAAGGTTAGCACCTTCACGGCTAATATTAGTAATGATGGTGTTGGCCTGAATCATCTCTGTCAGCTCCCAAACACCGACTAAAAAGAGAAATATGATTGGCGTTACCAATGTCATTTCAACTGCAGCCATTCCTTTGATAGATCTTTTACTTCGCAGGCCGTTCAAACTATTATTCATAACGCCTCCCTAAAATGCCTCATTTCTCATCGCTGCACTTACCGTGAAGTTATAATAGCCATCGGTAACGAGTGGATAGATAAATGGGCTGCCAGTTGGCCAAGTACAATCGATATGGATGGCGACAATATCTCCCGCATCACCGAACCCTGTAACGTTGTTACCGTGAATATCTTCTACACGTATGTCTTCATTACTTGCCACTTTCGATAAATACCCGTTCGATGCGTCGGAAATCTTTTCTAAAATCGCAGCGCTTCTATCACCATTTCCTTCTGGATCTAAATCAGCACGGCCAGTTATTGCATAACGAGCTCCCTCTCTAACGGCATGCTGCATCGTTAACTTAACGTATCCGAAATAAGCGAGATCAATGGCTGTCATCAAGGTAAGAAAAAAGACGTTAGCGACGATAGAAAACTCAACAATGGTGCCGCCGAAAAGCGCTTTTCTTTTTATTGAGAGGGGAGATGAAACGCCACGAGTTTGAACAGTAAGCAAACTAGGCCTATGTAAATAAGCTGGGTTTTGATTAGTTTCCGCTCTATTTAACTGAGCGTTAATGACCGGCGGTTTGCGCCTTATTATGTTTTCCATCGTACTACCCACCTTCACTTTTGAGCACAACATGTGCTATCCATGAACGGTGAAAATCCAAAAAATCAAACATCATCAAAATGTCAGAATAATTTCATTTAACAAACATTTTGATGACATTAAATTTACAATACAGGTATAGTAGCTAGCGTGACGAACATCAAAGTTTTTTATGATATAAGCTAATTTCTATTCGTTATATCGAGAGGCCAACCATGGAATCAATGTCTCAGAAAACGTTTGGAAAGCTGACACTATGTTGCAAGAATGGACGATAATTCATTGTATGAAATGAGTATTTGAATTTATCAGTTGTTTTTGATGGTTGTGCAAAAAGAGTGTGCCAACCCGATAGGACAGCACACTACATAACGGTATTATCGATTACCTACCTAATATTCTCTAGATAGCTAACCCAGCTTTTCGCTTCTTCTGATGGCTTTAGTTTTTCTGAGTACTTCGCTTGGCTAAGTGCCTTGTTGAGATTTTTCAGACGATAATAAGCTTGCGCTTTTACCAACGCCACTTTGGCTTGTTGGCTTTTTTTAGTCACTTTATCAAGCTCTACTAAGGCTTGCTTGTCTTTACCCTGCTGAAGCAAGATTTGGATGGCGTTCCAACGATACTTAGGCTGCTGTTTTGCTGCTAGTAACCACATATCGACAGCGTGATCCCACTCTTTGGCAAGTTGCCAATAGCTTGCCTGCTGTATAATCAAATCCTGTTGTGAATCCAGATCACTGATTTCACCCATCGTCTGAGCAGCTCTCAATGGTATACCAACACTGGCGTAGAGTTGGGCGAGCAAGTGAATATCTTTATCACTCAGCTTTACACCTTGCAACTTGGCTAGAGCCAGCGTGTTTAACGCTTGTTTTTGTTTATTTTGTCTTAGCTGAATCGCGGTAAGCTGCCGCCACCAAGTAATAGAATTGGGCTGCAACGAGACCAAACTTTTTGCCGTTTTTTCCGCCGCGCGCCAGCTCTTCAGCTCAACCTGAGCACCCAGTTTAATAGAAAGCGGTGATACCTCTTTCTTCGGATGCAACGATTCATAACTCTGTATCGCCGAAAGTACTTTTTGCCAATGCGCAAGCTGATAGTTCGCTTGTGCAATACGTAGCCAAAGCTCAGCAGCATCTTCCCCTTTAGGAGCACTTTTACTCAATTCATTGTAGTAACTCAGTGACTTCGCATATTGGTGATTGGACAGCAGTAGATCCGCCAGCATCTTTTGCGTTTTCCATGCTTGTGAATCTTCTAGCACCTTGCTATTCACGGCCAGTTCTAATGATTTTATTGCCAGTTTGATTTGATTGGACTGCCAATAAAACACACCTAACATTCGGTCAACGTAGGCTTTATCGTATTGACGAGTGAGATCCGCACCGTTAAGTAGCTTTATCGCTTGATCGTATTTTTTATCTTTGGCTAGGTGATTGGCTCGCTGCACAATGTTGGTTGTGTATTGGCTTAACCTATCACCATTTGCATACACAAGCTGACTGAAACTGAGCAACAGTATTATTAGGCTAAGTTTTTTCATTGCGACATCTTAAATTCAATTTTTTGTACATAACCCTTTTGAACCACGGCTTGCCCATCAACAATCTTAGGCTGATACTTCCAATTTCGAAGAGATTGGATGGCGTTTCGGTCAAAAATGCGTTTTGGCTTTGCTTCAACCACTTCGATATCTGTTGGCCTGCCTTCTTTATCAATATTGAACTTCAGTAGCACATAGCCCTCTATTTTACGTTGCCTAGCTATCATTGGATAACGTGGCTTCTCTTGATAGATAGGCATCGCCTGCTGACTTCCTCCCGCTACGCCAAGGGTGGGCACACTAATAGCAATACCATTTATGGCACTCGTAATACCCGCCGCTGCGAATGAGGTAGATGGCGCTGTCGATGAAGACATTTGAGGATTTGGCGAACCTACCCCCACTGCGGCAACTTTAGGGGGAGCTGGAACAGGCTTGGGTGGTTTAGGAAGAGAGCGCTCTCTTCTTTGCACCTGGTCTTGCTGCTGAGACATGAAAAGATTGAGCCTAACATTGTCCGTTGCTTTGGGCGCTCGATGATCATCACTGCTTACCATCCACGCCATGAAACTAAATAGGAACACGGCGATAAAAAGCGCTAGGGGAAATGCGATAATCCACCTAGGCATTATGATTTCTCCGCAGCAAGCGCAATATTCTTAATTCCAGCGCCTTTAGCGGCATCCATTACCGTTACGACCGTGCCATTATAGGCATGTTTGTCTGCTTGAATGACTAACGATGCATTGGGTTTGTCTTGAATCAAGCCCTCTAGCGTTGCTTGAACTCTTTCTGGATCAATCACTCGCTTATCAATATAAATATCGTTCGCAGACGTAATGGCCACAAAAATGCTAGAGCTTTTTTGAGTCACTGCGTGAGAGGCTTTCGGCGCGTTGACCGATACACCAGATTCACGAACAAAAGAGCTAGTGACAATGAAAAAAATTAACATGATAAAGACGATATCTAGCATTGAAGTCAGATCGATTTGCGCTTCATCTGTTTTGGTTTGACGTCTACCGAGTCTCACTTGCGACTCCTTAAAGATTTTTCTAATTTAAGCTCTAACATGCGGCATTTCTTGGCAAGGCGCGCGTGAACAAACATACCAGTTAACGCGGCAACCATGCCTGCTAAGGTTGGTAAGGTCGCCAGTGAAATACCCGATGCCATTAATTTTGGGTCACTACTGCCTTGGCTCGCCATAATATCGAAGACTGAAATCATGCCCGTGACGGTCCCAAGCAGCCCTAACATTGGACATACTGACACTAACACTTTGATGATGCTTAAGTTTTGTTGAAGTTGAATGTGTGCTTGTCCAAGCCAGCCATCACGAATTGAGATGGCATACCAAGAGCGCTGATCTTCGCGGGCTAACCAATTATTCACCCAAGCTTGTCTAGCTTTGGGAAAATAAAACAGCAGATAAAAATAGCGCTCTAAAATCAAAAACCAACACACCACGACCACTGCGGCTAACCACCACAACACTTGTCCACCCTGATGCATAAAATGACTCAGCGAAGTGAACCAAGTAGAAGAGAGCAGACCCGTGTCGCTTAACCATTGAAAGCTTGTAGCGAGAGTCATTAGGCAACGTTTCCAACGGATTTTTCAGTCGATGTTGAAGATGTCGAGGTCGGCTTGTTCCCCATTTCTAATTCTGCTTGTTCAGCCACGATGCCGATACCTTGTTTCTCCAAGATGGTGTGTACTTTTTCAGCTTGCGCGCTCAAGATGTTATGCGCAAGAAGAAGTGGTATCGCAGAGACTAAACCAAGGACCGTGGTCACCAGCGCCATGGAAATACCACCAGCCATGACTTTTGGGTCACCATTGCCAAATTGGGTGATCACCTGGAACGTATCTATCATACCGGCGACTGTCCCTAGTAAGCCAAGCATCGGTGCAATCGCTGCCAATAACTTGAGCATCGACAGCCCTTTTTCCAGGTGCGTTTGCTCGTCAACAACCGCTTCTAACAACCTAAGCTCTAGTGCTTCCACAGACCGGTTAGGCTCTTGGTGATACACATTCAACACACGGCCCAAAGGATTGTTGGTTGGATTCTTCGGATCAGCCAGTTGCTGGCGAATTTGTTTCTGCGCCCTGAAGAGATAAGCACCGCGAACCACGGCAATCACCAGTCCAATCGCTAACAAAACAAGAATAATTTCGCCAACGACACCGCCCTGTTTAAGCCTTTGCATCAATGTCGGCACATCAGCAAGTTGCTTGATAATTTCACCATGTGATGGATCCACAACAACCGATTCGACATTACCTTGGCTAAGCGCGGCAAGTGATGAAAGCGTTGGACCATTTGAAGGTTGCACACTATACGCGCTCGCCTCTTTTGATGTGTTGTTCCAGCTAACGTAACCTTTGTCAGTCACAAGACCAAAAGAGCCTAGTCTCAAGGCAGGCACCGTTTTAATCTCACCGTTGCCTTGAATAAATGGCACATTCACTTTAGCTAGCTGGCCACTTGCTTGAATCTGCTCTTCAAAGCTTTTCCAAAGTCCAGTCAACTGCTCGATGGAAGGCAGTGTTTTCGCAGCAACAATGCTATCAACAACCGGAGAATACTGATTAGCGTCCACTCCCGTCACTGAGTGCTTCAGCTCAGCTTGCAACGATTTCGCGTTTTGTCTTACCACACCAAACAACTCACCCAAGCTGCCGGATTGTAACCTTAAGGTATCTTCCAGTTTCGCCAGCTTGGTTTCATTGCTGCTAAACTGTTTGGTCAGTTGATTGGTTTGTTCTTGAATGTGTTGACGTTGACGCTCTAATTGCTGCTTTTCTTTTAGCAACGCCATTTCTGTTTGCTTAAAAGACGCCTGACGCGATGCGTCAATCGCTTGCTGCTGCTGTTTCTCTTGTTGCGCTTTTGAAACTAAACTCTCATTCGCCAGCGCATTGAAAGATAATGCTGCAAGAGAGACAAGAAAGAGATTTTTTACCATTTTCATTTCTTCTCTCCTTGCGCGACGTTAAGAGAAACAGGAAGCGTAAGTAAACTTGGCGTGCTTTGCTTCGTGGCGACTTGATAGGCCTGATTGAGATTGCTGTCTAAACTACTGTCGGCCTGTGTCCAACTCTTGGTTGAATCATCCCATATCCAATATTGAGAGTGGTCTGGATTACGAGCAATCATGGAAATTCGACCTAAATGAAGCACTTGGGCTTCTACTTTTTGACCTGATTTCAACGTAATTTGAGATTGGTATTGCTGCAGTTTATTGCCGTAATCTAGCTCAATTTGATACGCCTCGATAATTTGGCGGTATTTCTCAGCATCACTGACATCAGCTTGGGACATTAGCGCTTGCAACTTGGCAACTCTCGCCTCTCGCTGTTGAAGCTGAATAGGCTCACTTGTTGCGACAATCTGTTTTAAACCGTCGATCATTTGATACATCAATGGCACAACGCCTTGGCGAGTTTTATTGATTTCTCCAATTTGGCTTTGAATGCTACTCATCTCTTGATCTTGGCTTTTAATCATGGCCGCCATGTGATCTCGATAAATAGTGAGGTTTTTGACTTGTTGTTTGAGTTGCTCGATTTCAGCCCGCAGCTTAATCGATTCGTCTGCGCTCGCATCCACCTTTACTTGGCTCTTCGCCGATTGGGTGTTGGTTTGGTTTTGGATTGCCTGGGCAGAGCTTAATTCACTCGCATAGGCAGAAGAGAAAATGCAGGCCGTGGTTATCACCATGCCAATTTTAAAAAGTCTCATAATAGCAATCAATTACTTTGGATCTAAAAGGCGTCCGTCGAATGACAAACAAGCTTAATGATAAAAGCTCTCATTATCAAGTGGAAAATTGCGAACCAGGATCACCTCAATTTATACCCAACTAGCGTCAAGATCCAATTTCACCATTTGTTTCATAGAAATGACATTTTTCTTCGTTAGCATCCCCCGTTTAGTCAATGATTTAGTTTCGCACGTAAAGGTCTATGTGCTGTAATAAACACTAGGAAATGGACAACTCATAAGGTAATAAAATGTCGCCATTGATCGTTGGGCACCGGGGAGCATCCGGTACTCATCCAGAAAATACCAAAGCAAGTATTCTAGCCGCTGCCGAGATGGGTTCGACTTGGGTTGAAATCGATGTTCAACCTACCAAGGATGGCGTACTCGTCGTCAACCACGACCATACCGTTGATCGTTGTAGTGATGGCGCTGGTCGGGTTGACGCACATACTCTGGATGAGCTTCGCCAGCTAGACTTTGGAGGCTGGTTCGGCACTGAGTTCTCCAATGAACGTATCCTCACTCTCGATGAGATGCTGGAGCTTTGTGAACAGCACGACCTTGGCATTAATATCGAAGTTAAAGTAGACACTCATGATACTCAATCAGTCGTTGAAAAAGTGGTCGATGCGTTGGCAAAAACATCCCTAGATAAAGACAAAATCCTGCTATCAAGTTTTAATCACGACATCATGCGTTTACTACACAAGCACTGTTCGAGTTACAAATTAGGCGTTATCAGTAAACGTTTGTCTGCCAGCGTTTGGGCGCTATTGCAGGAGATTGAGGCGTACAGCTGTCACTTATACTACCGTTGGGCAAGCGCAACCCATATCAAGAAATTACAAAACTCAGGCTATCAAGTTTGGTGCTACACCGTGAATACGCCTCATCAATTCAAAAACCTAAACAAAGTCGATGCTATTTTTAGCAACTACCCTACACGTTTTTTAAATCAAACCGCATCTTAAGCTGTCTAGAGTATAAATTGGTTCAGGTATTAGTTGTCACCTGAACCGATAAATATTAAACAGCACTTTCTTCGTTAAATCATAGAGCAAAGGACAATCTTCATCTAAGCATAAACTGTTGGTATCTATCGCCAACTTCTCAAACAAAGGCTCTTCTTCTTCAGTACAAAGCACGGGAATATAGTCCGCTTCGTTATTCAAAAGCCAAATAAGTCGAGCAGTGCCATCTTCAACAAATACATACTCCAATTCCTTTCGCTTGGTCGATTGGCTCTCTTTTTCCTTGCATAAAAAGCAATTATCTTGAATCCTGGCTTTGAAGCTTGTTCGCACACCCGCGCTAACTTGAGCCATTGGTACGGGCTTGGACTTGCTAAATGAAAATAACTTGTCCGACAATGAATATTTATAATAATTACGCCAATGTTTTTTCTCCCCTATCCTCGATTTAGGAATAATGGGAAAGGGTTGTTTGTGCCAATAATAAATAAAGAACTTCGGATCAAGCATCACGACTTTGCTATATCTATAGTCTCTCGATGAATCTGACAAGTACACAAATCGACGGTTATTGACCCTAACTTTATACACGTCCATTTTTCCATCCCTATAAATATTCTTATCAAAAACCCACGTTGACTTTAAAATTCATAACTGTAAAGGCGTTTAGGAAAATAATGCGAGTTTCTAATGACAAGTGCGCAACAGCAGTTAAATGGTTACACTACAGCCGCCGAATAATGGATGATATAGGTCGTGTTATCTAAAGATATATGATTTTAAAAAGCATAAAAAATATACCCAAGTAACCAGTAGGATCTTAGGTATATTTATTAATCTATGTCTGTTCTAAGTAGCATCTGGCTGGGATTCAGGCGCTGCGTCTCTAAATGCAGGATGCTCTCTCAATGTATTTGCTAACCGAGTTATCGTCGGGAAGGCATGCATATCGAGGTTAAATCTCTCCGCATTATAAACCTGTGGGACTAAGCACACATCCACAAGTGACAAGTCATCACCAACGCTATATCGTCCAGAAACTGACGAGAGTTTCTTTTCAACGGCCTTAAAGCCAGTCGTTACCCAATGACGATACCAGTCACCTTTCTGCTCATCTGAAACATCAAGTTTGCCTGATAAGTACTGCAAAATTCTCAAGTTGTTAATTGGGTGAATATCTACCGCAATATCTTGAGCTAATGCTTGCACTAGATACTTATCTGGTGTGGTCTGAGGTATCAGCCTAGGCTCTGAGTAATGGTCGTCTAAATAGTCAATAATGGCTAACGATTGATTTAATGTGACATCGCCATCGATAAGCACAGGCACCAATTCATTGGGGTTGAGTTCACTAAATTGTGCACTGTGCTGCTCTCCACCGTCTTTCACCAAATGTACAGGAAGCATATCGTATTCGAGCTGCTTCAAGTTCAACGCTATTCGAACCCGATACGCCGCTGAAGAGCGCCAGTAACTGTAAAGTTTTATTTTTGCCATGTTGCAATCCGATTCTTCTTGGTTAGCAGGCTTAGTATTTTTCTATGACTTGTTCAATGGCACCAAAGATGCTTTCACCTTGCGCGTCTAACATCTCTAACTTAATGCTATCACCGAACCGCATAAACTGAGTACTTGGTTTGCCATCGCGAATCGTTTCAATCATTCTCACCTCGGCAATGCAAGAGTAGCCAACACCACCTTCATCAATCGATGTACCGTATTGTGTGCCCTGCTTATTGGAGACGGTACCTGAGCCAATGATGGTACCTGCCGATAATGGACGTGTCTTCGCCGCATGTGAGACCAACTCAGAAAAATCAAACGTCATATCAACGCCAGCGTTCGGTCGCCCAAATGGCTTATTGTTGTAAGTTGAGATAAGAGGCAGATGTACCTTAACACCATCCCAAGCGTCAGCTAGCTCATCTGGGGTAACTGCAACGGGAGAAAATGCTGACGATGGTTTGGATTGAAAGAAACCAAACCCTTTGCCTAGCTCAGCAGGGATAAGCCCTCTAAGTGATACGTCATTGACTAACATGAGTAAACGTATCGCCGACTGAGCTTGCTCTTTGGACGCCCCCATTGCGACATCGTCAGTGATGACGGCGACCTCTCCTTCAAAGTCAATCCCCCATTCTTCACTGTGCATCTGAATATTATCGCGCGGGCCAATAAACGCATCCGAACCACCTTGATACATCAGCGGATCGGTCCAAAAACTTTCTGGCATTTCTGCTCCGCGTGCCTTACGCACCAGCTCCACGTGATTGACATAGGCTGATCCATCTGCCCATTGGTAAGCCCTTGGCAATGGCGACTCGCACTGTGTAGCTGAAAAGGACATTTCGTTGTCTACCCTACCCGCGCAAAGCGCTTGATAGATCTCTTGCAATTGAGGCTCTGTATGTTGCCAGTTATCTAATGCGAGTTGCATGGTGGCCGCAATACTTGGTACAGCAACACAACGAGTTAAATCTTTGCTGACGACAACTAACATGCCGTCTCTTTGACCATTTTTTAACGTTGCTAATTTCATTTTTTTAATCCTTAGCCATTCGTTTAGCGTTTTACGCTTTCACGCCAACTGTAAACATACTGATCGTTCTCAACCTGTGCTGCTTCATCTGCAAATGAAAGAGCGTTTCGAGTATCAATCATCACTGCGACTTCATCGGCAAACTTTTTCTTGTACTCTCGTCCTGCTTTGAAGGCTTTCGGGTGTGGGCCATGAGTAAAGCCAGCGGGATGGAATGTCACCATGCCTGCTTCGATGTTGTCGCGGCTGAAGAAATCACCTGCGTGGTAAAATAGCACTTCGTCATAATCATCATTGTTGTGATAGAAAGGCACTTTCAACGCCCCCGGATCACTTTCTATTGGCCTTGGCACAAAGGTACATACAACGAAGCCATCTCCCACAAATGTTGTGTGTGCGGAAGGCGGTAAGTGGTAACGATGTGACATCAATGGACGAATATCACGCCAATTTAGCTTCACAACAGATAAGTCACCATGCCAGCCAATGGCATCGAGCGGATTATACGGGTAGGTAATGACACTGATTTTCTCACCGCGTTTCATGTGTACTTGAGTGTCATCTTCTGAGTATTGCGCTTTGAATTGATCATTAATCTGAGGGACTTCCAAAACAGCAGGATCAAACACAGCGTGACTACCTACAATGCCTTTCTCTGGCAAGTTATAACTCGCGTTGGTGTTTTCTATCATCAAAATGAACATCTTTTCGTGTGGTTCCAAACGCCAGTTTGTCGAACGAGGAATTAGGACATAATCCCCTTCTCCCACTTCTAAATGTCCGTAATCACAATAGAGATCGGCTTTGCCCTGGTGAATAAAAAGTAAGTCGTCACCATCAGAGTTTCGAACTAAAAACTCCATCGATTGATCGATTTTCCACACTCGTATTTTACAATCAGCATTATGCAAAAGGTGAGGCACTAACCAAGGAGAAAGCTGAGCTGCCTTCTCCACTAAATTAAAATTAAAAGCCCGTGGTCGAAGTGGTCCTTCCCATTCGCTCCAACCCGTTGGAGCGTGCTGGTGATGAAAATGAGACGCCGGGCCGAAAAAACCGCTACGGCCAGCTTCTCTTTCATAGATCGCCTTTTCAGGAAAATCGGCGTGTGCTTGCTTGGAACACTCACCAACCTTCAAAGGAAATGAGATGGATTTACGCATTATCTAATACTCCCCTGCGAATCTGGTCCTCCTCGATAGACTCAAACAAGGCTTTAAAGTTTCCTTCTCCAAATCCTTCATTGCCTTTTCTTTGGATGATTTCGAAGAACACGGGACCAATCACAGTCTGCGTAAATATTTGCAGCAATATGCCGTCTTTTTCAGGCGCGCCATCGATGAGTATTTTTAACTTTTGCAGACGTTCGACACTTTCACTGTGCCCTTTCACTCGGTTGTCGATTTTCTCGTAATAAGTATCTGGGGTATGCATGAAGTCCATGCCCCTGTCACGTAAAGTCTTCACCGTTTCGTAGATATCTTCGGTTGACAGAGCAATGTGCTGAATACCTTCACCGTTATACTCACGAATAAACTCTTCGATTTGAGACTTATCATCCGATGACTCATTGATAGGAATGCGAATTTTACCACAAGGCGCGGTCATTGCTCGGCTAACAAGGCCAGTCAACTTACCTTCAATATCGAAGTAACGAATTTCTTTGAAGTTACCAATACGTTCATAAAACCCTGCCCATTTGTCCATATGACCGCGTTGAACATTGTGGGTTAGATGGTCAATTTCGTATAGGCCAACATCTTTGTCTCGCAAGCGTTGTTCAGCATCGTCGTATAGGCGGAAATCCACATCATATATACTGCTGCTACCGTAGCGGTCGACGAAATAGATTAAGCTGCCACCAATCCCATAAATCGCTGGGATACTTAGCTCCATGGGACCGATCTCAGTAACGTACTGTTTTGAGTCTTGGCTTAACGCGTACTCCAACGCCTTGCCCGCATCATGTACTCGAAATGCCATACCACAAACGGACGGGCCATGAGCCTTGGCAAACTCTTCCGCCTGACTATGTGGTTGGGCATTCACTATAAAGCTAATATCGCCTTGCCTATATAGCCATGCATCTTTAGAGCGGTGCTTAGCAATTTCTGCGAATCCAAGAGAACTAAATAGCGACTTCAATTGCTCAATACCTTCTTGGTCTGCCGCGGTATATTCAACAAACTCAAAACCGTCAGTACCTAGTGGATTACCTTTGCTCGCAAGCATGGTTGATTGATTCATGTTTTACTCCTCGTCACAAGATTCGATGCATCTGTATTTCATGCGTTTTACTCTGTCCATGACTTAACTGTGCAACAAATTGACCAGAATGAGTAAGCAAAGCCTCAAATAAGAATAGTTATCAAAAACAACCTTAGTGTAACGTTTTAATTACATGGTTAACACTAAAACACCCAATGTCCATAGCCTCTCAGGTTGAAGGCCTCTAGTTGCCTGTAAATAATATGAAAATCTTTGTTAACATCTAGGTTTGAGCAGATCGATAAACGCAAACCAAGAAAACAAAATGTAACAACCTGGTTACAAATATCCAGTTACCTAGCGTTTCATCAAAATGTGATTCCTAGCCACTTTATTTATAAATATGATAATTATTTTTACCCATAATGCTGGCTGGGTTCCAAATCAATTCCACATGGATAACAAGCCATTACTCGTCTCATCATGTCTTAATAAAGATATTAAGTATTATTAAGACACATTATTTGCCCATTTTGTGGTTTGACTAACAAATATAGGCTGGCTAAATTTACTCTTGTAGATGCATAGCGATTTGATGATGTGAAATCGAACGCCTAGCTACATTCAGCGTCAGGAGCAAAATTATGGACAATCCTATTCTGTTTTATGAACCATTTGAATCTCATGGATTTTTATCCAACTTTTTCCCTGCGAATATAGAAATATCAGGTGTGGTTTGGCCGACGAGCGAACATTACTACCAAGCTCAAAAGTTTTCTAGTTCGATTATCCAACAAGAAATACTCAAAGCCGAAACCCCAGATCTTGCTTTCGCATTAAGCAGGAAATACGAGCAACACGCCCGTTCTGATTGGTACGACATTCGCGTCGATGTTATGGAATCTATCGTAAAAGAAAAATTTATCCAAAACCCTAACCTAGCGTATTACTTAGTAAATACAGGATGTATAGAGCTAAAGGAACACTCACACAAAGATGCATTTTGGGGAGACGGGGGAGATGGAAAAGGAAAAAATATCCTTGGGAGAATACTAATGGATGTACGTGAAACCTTACAACAAACCAAACCTTATAACTTAGTTAGCTTTATTGATGCGGCAAAACTGCCCACAAAATGGGGCGAATTTCAAATGAATGCCTTTATTGAGCATGCAACACAAAAGGAACATTTAGCGTTAGTTTATGGCGATATTAAAAGCGTTAATGCCCCTTTAATCCGCCTCCACTCAGAATGCCTAACAGGCGATGCGTTATTTAGTGCTCGCTGCGACTGCGGCTTTCAATTATCCAAAGCGTTGAAGAACATCGTAGACGAAGGTGCGGGTGTTCTTCTTTACCTGCGTCAAGAAGGAAGAGGAATTGGGTTGTCAAACAAGGTTCGCGCTTATCATCTACAAGATGACGGTGCAGACACGGTGCAAGCAAACGAGCAATTAGGTTTCGCTGCTGATATGCGCAACTACGAATTCTGTCAGGGAATTTTAGGCTATCTCGGCATCGACCAAGTGAAGCTGATGACGAATAACCCACGTAAAGTTAAGGCCTTGCAAAAAGCGAACATCAACGTAATCGAACGCGTACCTCTTCAGGAAGGGAACAACCCACACAACCAAAACTACCTACAAACTAAGGCCGCCAAACTGGGTCATATGTTTGATGCCACCTTTATTAAACAACAGTAAACACACCTGTAAAAAAGAGCCTGGTTAACATTAACCAGGCTCTTTTTTTAATTAATCTTATTAAATGTATTTACTGATAATAACATCAATCTCGCCAGATTTTTTAAGTTCAGCCAGACGTTTGTTAATGAACTTTTGCAAACTAGGATCCATATTTTTATCAAATGCTAGATAAATTTTGTAGTCAGGGATGACATCACTAAATGCTTGAATATCATATTTGTTTTTATCAAGGTTTAGCTTACCAAGGTTATATTTTACTCTTGATGACATTTCAACAAAAGCCGTATCGCCTGGTGTACGGTTCACCACCTTGAACGCTGAGCGATAATTTTTAACTCGGATTTCTTCTACATCACCTGAGCTAATATAGGGAATAAGTTGCGGATAATCGAAACCATGTAATAAGACAACCCCTTTTCCTTTTAGAGAATTCATACCATCGAACTTAAAATGACCTGTTTTGCTGGTCACTAATGCGTGCTTAACCGTATATATTGGCATATCGGATAAGTTCTCGGCTTGGACGCTTCCCCAGCTTGGGCTACCGTAGGTTATCCAATTTTTTTCACCACCCGCTTCCAAAATTGAAATCATTCGATTGAAAGGGTAAGTATGATAACTAATATCGTATCTATCGCCTGAGAATATCGCTTGAACAATGTCGGTAACAATACCAGAGTGATTATTGGCATTGTCTTCTATTTGAAATGGTTGAGCTTGTTTTGATATTACATAGTAGTTAACGGTTTCTGCCGTAGCCAAACCGGGAGTCAACAAAAATGTAATCAACAATAGTATTTTGTACAAATCCTTCATTTGGCTCTCCTTTTCGCTTTGTACAATATTCCTCGAAATCAAAGCTATTACCACTGCAATTTACCCGAGTTTGGTGAATAGTTTTTAATTTTTGTACTGTACCTTCACATTGTTTAAGTACTGTATATTTACTAATTAATAAGAATGTCTATCTTTAAAGTAGCAGCATTTTAAATAAAACACATTGCATATGAAGCAAACTACCAATAAACGTCAGCTAGGAATCGGCAAACAATTAGTTATCGTTACTGTCATAACGAGTGTCTTGCTTGCGCTTATCAGTGCTTCGATTAACTTCTATTTAAACTATAAAAGCGAAATCAGCGAACTTAATCAAGACATGCTTTTGCTTAAAGAAAGTAATGTAACCAGCTTTAGTCAATCATTATGGGTAGAAGATAGAGACCAGCTCACGAATTTAAGTCAAGGCCTTCTAAAAAACCCCAATATTCAGTTTGTGAAAATAGAAGACCATTTTGGTGACGTATTGGAGTTTGGTCACCCTGTCACAGCTAATAAAGTTACACATGTTTGGGAATTAGCCCACAAAATAGGCAACAAAACATACAGCCTCGCCACACTCACCATTCAAACCGATTTATCGCCAATTTATGCCGCGTTATTTAAGAATTTCCTATTAATACTTTTAATGACAGCGATTGAAACGTTTTTGGTGGTGTCGGTGTTGTTATTTATTGTTCTAAAACTTATTATCCGGCCGATTCGTGGTCTATCCGCAGCAATGGCAGACTTTGACGGACCGATCCCTAGCCAGGTTGAAACGCCCAATCGACTCTTTGATGACGAAATTTCAATGCTATCAAGTAAATACAATCGATGCGTCCATCAACTTGAACTTAACTATTCCGAGCTAGCCGCTGCAAAACAAAAAGCAGAAGTGGCGAACCAGAAAAAAAGTGAATTTTTGGCCAATATGAGCCACGAAATTAGAACTCCGATGAACGGCATTATCGGTATTGCCGCTTTACTTGATGATTTAGACACTACACCAGAACAAAAAGAATATTTGCAGGTGCTTAATTCTTCATCTCAAACTTTGCTCAACATCATTAACGAGATTCTGGATTTCTCTAAAATTGAAGCCGGGCATTTTACACTGGAAAACACCGCACTGAACGTGCAAGGCATTATCCAAAGCCAAGCAGATGTGTACACCATTCGAGCTCAGGAGAAAGGGTTACAATTTTGCTGCTCGATTGATCCAACCATTCCGACACAACTCATTGGTGACCCTACTCGACTAACGCAAGTACTCGGTAACCTGCTAAGCAACGCCATCAAGTTCACCGAAAAAGGCTCGATTCATTTGGATATCAAAGCTCAAAACCAAAGCCAGCAAGCCATCTCACTAGAATTTTCGGTACGTGACACAGGGATAGGTATCAGTGAAGAGAAGCTCGGCGACATCTTCCATAGTTTTCAACAAGCTGACGGCAGCACCACTCGTAAATACGGAGGCACCGGTTTAGGCCTTGCTATCAGTAAGAAAATCGTTGAATTAATGGGAGGACAAATCAAAGTGGTCAGCCAGGAAGGATTGGGCAGCCAATTTTTCTTCTCCGTTGAGTTTGAAATTGCAAGCCAAGCCTCTCAACCCGACTCCCCCCATACTCATACCCCAGAGAACATCTGCGATTTTCCAACCAGTAATTCGTATGAACATTCCGCCATCGACATCAAGAAGAATGTCGATATTGCAGATGCTCCTCACGTGCTTCTCGTTGAGGATACTCTGGTCAATCAACAGGTTGTCACCATTATGCTAAGCAACATGGGTGTGTCTGTTGAAGTTGCGGGAAATGGCAAAGAGGCGATCATTAAGTGCCTTGAAAATCAGTATGACGCCATCTTAATGGATTGCCATATGCCAGAAGTGGATGGTTATGAGGCCACCTTGAAAATCCGTAGCAACGGTAAATCATGGACCAAGCAAGTTCCAATAATTGCAGTTACCGCAAATGTCGTGGCTGAAGATAAGCAGAAATGCTTCGATGTGGGTATGGATGATTTCATTTCCAAGCCATTAACCCCTGAAGGGCTAAGAGGCATCCTAGTTAAATACATCCAGTTGGGCACCTCGGCAACTGTCGAAGAGAACAAGGTTGCCAAGAGCCAAGAAACCTAGCGGCTTGCAGCAGGTCTACCAGTAGTTTTCACTGCTAAATTGCCCTGGCTTTCTTCTTAAGTGCTTGTTTAACCCTAATGCTTTTAATGTCTCAGCAGTATCGCGAACCATCGCAGGGTTTCCGCACATATATACCCAGGAATAGTCTGGGGAAAGATCTAAAGTGGCCTCCGACTGTATCTCGCCATGCATAAGCAAATGTGGAATTCGCCCTTTCAGGGTTGACGTTTGCTCCTCTCGACTAATGATAGGCACATGCATGAGTTTACCCGCATATTGGCGAATTAATTGCTGGGTCAATTCGTGATAGACCAATTCATCTTTGTAGCGAACGGCATGGACTAGCACTATTTTTCGAAACCGTTCTAATCTATTCGCTTCTCTCAATATGGAGAGAAAAGGTCCCACGGCGGTTCCTGTCGAAAGCAGCCATAAATCTTTGGCGTAATCTGGAATTTCGTCCACCGTCATAAATCCAGACACCGTGGTTCCCACGTAAATGTCATCACCTTCACTCAGCCTATTTAGACGAGGGGTCAGCGAGCCGTTTTCATCCGTGATGATTAAAAACTCTAGCTCGCCCGGAGATGCTTGATGACTGGATACCATAGAATAGGCGCGTTTGGTCCACTCACCTTGCTCATTGGCAAGCGCAAGCTTAGTAAATTGGCCCGCCTGATAGGCTCCAATATCCGCTTGGACCCAAATGGTAAAAATGTTGCTAGTCCAGTCTTTACGTTTAGTAACTTGACCAAGTATTACATCTCTTGGAATTGACTGCATGTATCCCCTCCTCAGTGATGAACGTTGTGTCTGTCGCCGAATTCGCCTCTTTATTGCTTCACGTGTTATTGAACGATAAGGTCATCGTCATTTAGTTAGGCCAATTTGGCTTGTAAGTTCGTTGATTTGTTTTAGATCGAGCTTATGCACTTGAATAAGTTGATCTATTTGGCTGAGCCTCGAGTTCGCTTCGTCTTGTTTATCACACGAGTCAGAGGTCGCATTCCATGAAGTGCCCGCCAGATATAGGCTGCATTCTTTCTTCAGTGCGGCCACTTTAGGGACCAATTGCTCGCGCTCTTTTTCCAGTGCCGACAACTCCTGCTTAACCTTTAACTCCTTTTGAAATAATTCTTTGGCGTGTTCGAACATAGTCGCTTGCATATCCGCCTGTTTATCAAGCTTACTCACTGTTTTTTGGGAAGCTTCGAGTTTTTGTTTTTGCGCGGCCACTTGTTCCTCAAGCGACATATTCACTTTTTCAACTTCAGTAACTTGAGTTTTTAGTTTAGATATTTCAGAAAGATATTTGTCAGATTGCGCCTGCAATGCTTCTGCCATTTTCTCAGCAGATTTTTTATCCACATCTGCCACTTTATTTTTGGCGCTATCAACCAGTTGAGACGTTTTCTGTTGTAAATGTTGGTAGTCAGTTTGGACTTTTTGCAATGTCTGCTGCCACTTATTCGCCGTGATAGTAGAACCGACTAAACCACCAATTGCTAAACCTATAACAAGAGCTAATCCAATATATACATAAGAGCGTCGGTCTCGTTGCTCAATCACAACCACGTCATCTTGTTCATCCATTTCGTTCTGTGTGTTCAATCTTTAACCCTCGTTCCCATCAGCGGAACAATTCTAAAATAACGATAGAAGCAATGTAGGCAACAAGCGCTGAGCCAAGAGCAATCACCACACCCTTTTGCAGTTTTTTATTCGTACGATAACGAAACAGCAAATAGGCCAAAATTGACAACAATACGATAGCAATTAATCTAGTCATGGCAGCTCCTTTGCTTTGATACGACTCAAACTTGTTTAAACATATTATACTATTTGCCAAGCGTAAATAAGACTTAGCGCTCAGGGTTTTACAATATCCTCACCTACCACTAGATATACACAAGTCACTGCTAAACGTTACCTTCAGCGAGATAGATACGGCGCATGAGGGCCTAAAGACGCTAACATTGCCTCCACAACCACCCTCACTCTTGGTAGATGAGTTTTTCCTTTTGCATAGATGAGATGAAGTGAAGCGTCTTGCGGGTATGGAAGGCATCGATAGCCACTCAACAAGCGGATTAGCTTTCCATTGGCGACATCTTCCTCAACCATGTTTCTAGCCAACATCACTATACCAGCTTGGTTCAACGCCGCTTGCCACAAAACAAACGATGCGTTACTTGAATACCACCCGTTTGACGTATCAATACGGACACATTGCTCATCGGAATCATAAAAGTACCAGCCTTGGTAACCAGTAGGCGCACTTTGTTTGAGAAGCTGATGTGCTTTGAGATCATCAATACCATTCACTTCACCAAATTCCGCCACGTATTGAGGGCTGGCACACAGCCAGTATTCAACCGACTTTAAAGGCCTTGCGACCAAGGATGAATCCTTCGGGTTGGTAATTTGTACGTAAAGGTCGTATTCCTCATCGTATGGATCTCTCGCTTGATCATTGTAATCAATTTGTACAATAAGATGTGGCCACTTTTTCTTAAGATCAATCACGACAGGGCCTATCATCTGCGAGCCGTACCAAAGCGGCGCTGTAATTTTGACCTTACCTTGTACCTGATGCTTACTCTCAGCGACAGACTCACCCAGCTGTTCAATTTGTGTGCAAATCATGACTCCTTGCTGGTACACCATATTTCCCACATCAGTCAAACTCATTTGCCGGGTATTGCGTATAAACAGAGGTGCTTTTAATTCTTCTTCAAGCAACTGTACATAACGAGAAACAGATGAAATAGCCAAATTCATTTTTTTGGCCGCAGCTGAAAAGCTTCCTTCCTCAACAACATGAATAAAGCAACGTAGCGGTTCGATAGATTTCATATTTCAACTTTTTCGAAAATATATTTCGATTATTGCTCATTTCACAAACAATGCCAATTCGTTAGCATAACAGTCAACCAATAAAGGTTATTGTCTTGAGGTAATCAAAATGAAATTAATGAGATTTTTAAAAGATAATCTGGTGGGCATCGGCATTATAGAAAACACCACCGTATATGATATCTCCAAGCACTTGCCTTCACATTCCGTTGAAACAATAACGAACGAGTGGGAAAGTATCGCAGGTCTAGATCTATCTAAATTACCAAAATTTTCAATAGAACAAGCAGAGCAAATTTTGCCTCCTGTATTAGGAGCGAACAAAATCATCTGTGTAGGCGCAAATTCGAAAACCCACAATGAAGAAATTGGCGTCGGGTTAAAAGAGCCCATGTTTTTCTTTAAGCCGACTTCCACATTAAGTGGCGCATATGATGTGATTCCGTATTCAAAGATGAATAAGCAAGTCGATTGGGAGGGAGAGCTAGCGGTCATCATTGGTCAATCAGGTAAAAATATTCCTGAGCAGCGTGCCATGGAGCATGTTTTTGGCTATAGCTGTTTCAATGACTTATCTGATCGATACTGGCAATTTAAGGACGGTGGTGATGAGATAGGCGGGCAAGCCAGCATGGCAAAATGCTTCGATGGATTCGCCCCACTTGGTCCATGGTTAGTCACCAAAGAAGACATCAGCGACCCAAATAACCTGCCAATGACGTTAACGGTTAATGGCGAGGTTCGACAAAGCTTTAATTCAAGTGACTACATCCAAAATGTTGCGCAATGTGTTAGTCAATTGAGCCACTTTATGACTCTGAGCCCTGGAGACATTATTGCCTTAGGTTCTGGACCCGGCAATGCCAAACATTGGCAAAACCAATTCTTACGTCCCGGTGATCAGGTTACTTTTTCAATCGAAGGCTTGGGCTCACAAAAGCAAACCGTCGTCGAAGTATAGCTAACACCGTTAGCAGCTGTCGTTCTGTATAAAAAATCAGCAAACGCACACCTCAAAGCGTTTATACGTTGAATTAGAGTCAAAAAGTGATAGAGTTCACAGTCTCAATTTTAGCTATCGCTGAATTGAGCTAGGCTCAGCACTGCTGAGTGAGTCCAGTGAAGACTGCAGGAGAGAGGCTAGCGTATTTGCTCAAGTGAATTCGCGGCCCACCGAAGAAGTAAATCTTTCAGGTGCTATTAAGCTCGTATGAGTATTAGCGCGGACTGCAGTTGGAGGACACTCTGGAGAGAACCGTTTGATCGGTCGCCGAAGGAGCAAGCTTCAATCATTGAAGTGAAACTCTCAGGCAAAAGGACAGAGGAGTGAAAAGCGACAATACATAACTGATGATTGCCTGTATCAGGCGTTCGTGTTTTTAGTAACAAATAACGCGCGAACAAGCTTGTAGATAATGGGTCTATCAAGATTACCTTTTCCCTCTTCTCCTTAATTTTTGTTTTATTTAAGGGGAATCAATGAACCATATCCTACCCATTTTACAATCCGTCGATAAATTTATCTGGGGACCACCGCTGTTGGTACTGCTTGTTGGTACTGGAGTTTACTTTACCTTTCGCCTTGGCGCGCTACAGGTTCGCTACCTCCCTACCGCCTTAAAAATGGTATTTTCTAGAGAAGATTCCAAAGCAAGTCATTCAAAAAAAGGCGACGGGGACATTTCTAGCTTTTCCGCCCTATGCACTGCACTCTCTGCCACTATCGGCACAGGCAACATTGTCGGCGTTGCCACGGCCATTAAACTTGGTGGACCAGGCGCTCTATTTTGGATGTGGCTGGCGGCCTTGTTTGGGATGGCCACCAAATACTCTGAATGCCTACTCTCGGTCAAATTTCGACAATTGGATTCAAATGGACAAATAGTAGGTGGCCCCATGTATTACCTCAAAGATGGGGTAAAATCGAAAACATTGGCCACCCTTTTCTCAGTTTTTGCTTTAGCGGTTGCTTTGTTTGGTATAGGTACCTTCCCACAGGTTAACGCCATCGTTGAAGCAACAACCATCTCTTTTGGTATCTCAAAATATCTCACAGCAGCCGCTCTCACCATTTTGGTGGCCTTTGTTACACTAGGCGGCATTCAGTCTATATCGAAAGTTGCTGAGAAAATTGTGCCGATTATGGCCATTTTCTATGTTTTGGCCTGTTTGGGTTTGAGCGTTTGTAATATCGATCAACTGGGCGCAGCATTTAAGCTTGTATTAAGCTCAGCCTTTAATACAACAGCAGCAAGTGGCGGATTTATGGGAGCCACTATCATGCTGGCGATCCAAGCTGGCGTTGCTCGCGGCGTATTCTCTAACGAAGCCGGACTTGGTAGCGCCCCCATCGCTGCTGCTGCTGCCAAAACCCACTCCCCAGCCAAACAAGGATTGATTTCCATGACTGGGACATTTTTCGACACCATCATTATATGCACCATGACGGGTTTGGCATTAATCCTAACTGGCGCTTGGAACAGTGATTCTTCAGGCGCGGCAATGACGACACACGCCTTTGCCATTGGCCTGTCTAGTCAGAGCATCGGACCACTACTCGTTTCCATCGGGCTTATCTTTTTCGCTTTTACCACAATATTGGGATGGAACTACTACGGGGAGCGATGCATCGTTTATCTGTTTGGAACCAAAGCGGTAAAGGCTTATAAACTGGTGTTCATTGCTCTTGTCGCATCTGGCGCGTTTCTACACCTAGACGTCATCTGGATCATTGCAGATATCGTCAATGGTCTGATGGCAGTTCCAAACTTGATCGGCCTTATTGCACTGCGTCATGTTGTCGCAGAAGAGACCGCGCAGTTTATGGCTGGTCTGAATAGCCCAAAAACCGCCACAACCTCCCCTTCAGCATCTTAAACAAATACTATAAACAGTGTCTTTGATTGCTATATAAAGCGAGCAAGGGCACTGTTATGTGCTTGCATAGAATCGAAGAATAGCCACCCGTATCACATTTGAGACACCTATCCGCAAGGCTTTGACTCCTGTCACTTTCACAGAATAAAAGCTGCCAAAACGGCACAGCTTGTATCAGAATCGAGAATCCATCAATGGAAGTAACTTTAATAGAGTCTACTATTCTAATTGTGCAGCAATTATCACTTTGACAGTCAGCGGACAATATTGTCAATGCCCAGCTTGTAGATATGACGATTTTTATCTATACCAATAATAAGAAACACAAATATACAGAATGGCGCTTTATAGCATCTTGGCTTGGATGCGAATTTTCTATTTAGGGATGAATTTATGCCTTTAAAACTGCTTCGAGAACTGGATGAGCCTTCACAACTTCCTTGGAAAGTCTTGATTGTAGATGATGAGCCGGACGTGCACCAAGTCTCGGTAATGGTGCTTAAACGCTTTAAATTAGATGATCGACCACTCGAATTTATCCATGCCTACTCTGGAGCAGAAGCAAAGGAGAAGATGTCAACGACTACCGATATCGCGCTAGTATTTCTTGATGTAGTGATGGAAACCGACAATGCAGGACTTGAAGTTGCGCGTTGGATCCGAGAAGACCTTGGCAATCACTTCACCCGAATTGTTCTACGAACCGGTCAACCGGGACAGGCCCCTGAACAAGAGGTCATCACCAGTTATGACATTAACGACTACAAAGAAAAAACTGAGCTAAGTAGCCAGAAGCTATTCACTACCGTATACGCCGCTATACGGTCATACCGTGACATTGTAAAAGTCGAGCAAGCTAGAGAGCTTGAAGAGAATTATCGACAAGGTTTGGAAAGAGTCATTCAGTCTACCGCTGTCATTTTCCAACAGCATACGCTTAAAGCGTTTTCTAACGGCATCTTACAACAAGTGCTGTCTTTGCTCAGAATGAACGATCAAAGTATGCTCGTCAGTGTGCGAGGTTTGACTACACTTGCCGAGCCACACAGCGATTACCAAGTTTTAGCTCGAATTGGAGAGCTGCATGACCAAAGTATCGATGATGACGTGAAGCAATACCTTGAAAAAGCCATCGCTGCGAAACAAAGTATCATTGAAGACGATGTTTTCGTCGGCTACTTTTCCACTAGCTCCGGTGCAACCAGCCTACTTTACCTTAAAGGGGCAAGAAAAATCACTGAGCTAGAGAGCCAACTTTTAACCATTTTCTCTTACAGTGTTAGCCTAGCCTTTGAAAACCTCTTCTTAGGACAAGAAATTATCGATACACAAGGCGAGCTTATCTATCGACTGGGTGACGTCGTTGAATCCCGCTCCGAAGAAACCGCCAACCATGTGAGAAGGCTTTCTGAGCTTTCTTATCAGCTGTGCAAACTTCTGGGTTACCCAGAAGAAAAAGCAACTTTATTGCGCCAAGCTGCGCCAATGCACGATGTAGGTAAAATTGCGATTCCGGACTCTGTGTTGTTGAAACCAGGTAAGCTCAATGAAGAAGAATGGGAAGTAATGAAAACGCACGCGGAGATTGGCTACAAAATTTTAGCCGGCTCCAAGCGCAGTATCCTCCAAACCGCAGCTACCATCGCCCATCAACATCATGAAAAAGTCGATGGCTCTGGCTACCCTCAAGGCTTGAAGGGTGATGAGATAAGCATAGAAGCACGAATCATTGCGGTCGCCGACGTATTTGATGCGCTAACCCATGAACGGGTATATAAGCCAGCATGGCCAATTGAGGATGTCATCAAGCAATTGAAAGAATCCAGTGGCTCCCATTTAGACGCCCACATTGTGGACACCTTGCTCGACAACATTGACGTGGCTTTAGATATTAACAAAAAATTCAGCCCACGCCCTCACTAGCTCATACTGCTATTAGACTTGATAAGCCCAAGCTACGACTTGGGCTTAGTCCTATTTAAAGCGATGTAGGCGGATCTTCCATGAACAGTGCCATCCCTAACGCAACAAGTATCACTCCAGTTGTTCCTTCCATCCAACGAAGAAAGTTAGCACTTTTGAGCAAATTGGTCGCGTAACCCAGTGCCGCCGCTAAACTGCATTGCCACAGCATAGCGATGACAAAATGAATGCCCGCCATTGCCAAAGATTGATACACCACGGAGCTTTGTGGATCGATGAACTGAGGCAAAAATGCCAAATAAAACACGGCTGTTTTTGGGTTTAGGACATTGGAAAGAAAACCCTCCCTAAACGAGCGTTTTGAACTCACTTGACCTTTACTAGACACATCGACCTTTAGCCCTTTTTCTCCAGATAGTGTTGCTCTAAGGCTATTAATACCAAGCCACACTAAATAAATAGCACCAACCCACTTCACTACCTGAAACAGCTCTGCAGACTGCATTAAGATTGCCGAGATACCGATAGCCGAAAAGGTCGCGTGTACAAATAGACCACTACAAATGCCCAAACTAGACACACAGCCATCTCGAAATCCACCTCGCGTAGTATTACGAATAACGACAGCCGTATCCAAACCAGGCGTTAACGTAAGAAGCGTAATCGCAACAAGAAACGCACCGAGATGATCAATAAACATTGGTACTCCGTATAGTAAATTCCGTCAAAGCCCTCACATTACCCCAACAAAGTATCAAAATCTATCAGTCACTTACCCCGAGTATATTCGCACTAGCATAACTAACGCCAACTACCAGTTTCTGGGTTGTGCATCCATGCAAACTCCTTATGCGCATTATTGGAATTTACCTGCAATCGTTGTCTGGTTATATTTTAAGCATCAGAAAACAACGTAAACCATCCAACTAATGCCAACTAAACTCAAGGGAGAAATACGATGAAAATTTTATTGATAGGCGCAACAGGTACTATAGGTAAAGCCGTCGCAGCTCAGCTGTCTTCACAACACAAAATCATCAGCGCAGGCTACCGCGATGGTGATGTACAGGTGGATCTGGGCTCAAAAGAGTCAATACAACATCTTTTTGAAACGGTGGGACAAATTGATGCGGTGGTGTGTACCGCGGGAGCGGCAGGATTTGCCCCATTCAGTGAGTTGACCGACGCCGATTACCAATTGGCATTAACCAACAAGTTAATGGGTCAAATCAACTTGGTGCGTATCGGTCAGCACTACGTGAGTGATGGCGGCTCCATTACCTTAACGTCAGGCATTTTATCACGAGAGCCAATGCCGGGCTCTGTGGCCATCAGCATGGCAAACGGCGCACTAGAGTCCTTCTCAAAAGCGGTCTCGTTAGAGATTGGTCGAGGATTAAGAGTCAATACGGTGAGCCCTGTCTTTGTTAAAGAAACCATGGAAATGATGGGTATGGATTCAAGCACAGGTTTATCTGCCGAAGACACGGCCAAAGCGTATGTGGCAGCCGTTCAAGGTGAGCACAGTGGTGAGACGCTGGATACGCCGGACTTTTCCTAGTCCCTCCACATAACATGTACGATAGGCACAAAGGTCACACTTCCTCAATGTTGCTTTTGTGCCTGGACCGCTAGCTGACTTCTCACTATCGGTGTAATGAAATCAAAAAACGCATGGACTTTAGCGCTTCTACGCATGTCTGGGTGGGCAAGTAACCAGAGATCACTATTAAACTCACTCATCTCGTCATGTACACGTTGCAACCTATTGCAATGATCTCCTAGATAGCACGGCAATGCCGTCACTCCAAGACCTGCAACGGCTAACTCATACACACCCATTAGCGAACTGGTAATGGTGCACTTTGCATCCCTGTGTTTTAGCTTCTGTGTCATTTTATTCATTGCAGACTGATTGAGGTTATCGACTAACGCAATCCAACGGTATTGATCAGGCGTTAATTGGGCTATTTTCTCGATATAGTCGATGCTTGCGTAAGTCGCATAAGAAAGAGTGAGAAGGTTCCGACCAACCCAATGCTCTGGTGGTGAAAGTGTGGGGCGAAGTGCCACATCCGCATCTCGTTGTACTAAATCAAGGTGTCTCGTCCCTGACAGTACACGTAACTCAACGTCTGGGTACTTATCCTGAAAACCGATAAACGCATCTGCAAAAATATACAATAGAGAGTCGGTAGTCGTGACCACTAACGTCCCTTCTAATCTTGAATCTTGGCCACTTAATTCACGATGAATTCGATCAACACCCTCTCGTAGTGACAATGCTTGATGAAAAAACATTTCTCCTACTGGGGTCATCACATACCCACTGTTCAAACGTTCAAACAAGGTAACGCCCAGTTTGGATTCAACTCCTTCAATTCGGCGGAAAACCGTTGAATGATTGACCCCCAACTTTTTTGCAGCGCCTGAAAGTGTCCCCGTCTCACACACCGCGAGTACAAACGGAATATCGTTCCAATCCATTCCTTGTGCATTCATGCAAGGCTCCTAGATATTATTATCAATTATGCCTGCAAAGATGATAGATTAATTCTTATTGTCTATCAATGGCACTACCCAGAACGATGCGATGCCTAAACTTCCCTATTTGCCTACGTCAAACGGTACTTCTCATGTGGCTGTGCATTTGTGCAAGAATATTGTGCGTGAATTTGGAATTTTATGTAAATAGGGGAAAGGTTATATTAACGACTTTAATATTTGGTCGTTAGGAAGCCATAAGTTAAGGATTGATATAAAGAGAAAAGCAAACAATCACAATAGTAGCCGAGTAAAGATCCTTGTTTTTAGAAAATACTCCTGAAAAATTACCCAAGACCTTTGAGGCCCACCCGTGCCCTGATAATTCTAAAAACTGTGCTGAATTTGATTCTTTTACACCATTTTCCTTCACACCCCCAAACTCAGGGTTGGCGATTTTCACCAGCATTCACAACAGGGAAACGCTCGATGTATTAACGATTTATGAAGTCGATTTTGTTAATTACTCCGCTAGCAAACCACTCTACCAATACAATAAAATTGAGCTTGGTATCAATAACTTTTCTGGTACTGAGTTTACATCCATCTGGTCCTTGGCTTGCGCTTACCATAATCAAATATACAAAGGCAAAAAAGCCAAACGCCTAGGGTTTATCGTCGAATGTAACGACTCATCTTTTTACCTTGTCTATAGCATTGGCAATTATTCATATGGTGACAACCTCACCAAACAACAGTTGGTGAATGTTTATAACCAACAAACATTGGATGGCTGGAAAATCATAAAAGTAGATGAGTTGATACATGACAATTGGACACAAAAAGAAAACTTTTTGGATGCGATAAATCATCATGGAATGTACGACCAATACGGCTGCGGTGCAATGCTCGCAGAGTTGGATTGGCTTACATTAAGTAATGGCCAGTCCTTCGCTGTGTTCAAATATCGATGGGAAATATTACTGGTTGAAGTGATCAACGCTTCAGGCGTCGTCATCCAGATCACGCGAGAAGGCAATCTAGACTGTCATATTTTCAATGGTGACTATCCCGAGATGCCACAAACAGAGTATCCCAAGCTTTTGTACGTTGATGATACGCACACGGATAAGCTTCCCTATTTTTATTGGATAGCTAGCCACGCTAGCAGCAGCACATTTTCTGAGCAATACAATCTTTATACTGTATCGCCAAAAGATGAATTCGATTATGTGTTACTCGACAACATCACAATACGCCGCTCAATAACAAGGATTCACAACACAGAGGACATTAGAGGGAGATTTATAAATAAGCTTGGAAAGGAATTATGTCAACGCTCGGGAAAGATTATCCAAGTTAATTTGACATCTGGATCAGAAACAACGCTTGAAAACAACGAAGGTCAGCTTAGCCATCGGTTAAGTACCACGATAGAAGGATCGCCCATGACTATCTCTGTAAAAAATTACACCCAAAATGTTTCCAGTGCAAAACTCGATGATAAAGCACCACTAACTACTGTTTCTTGTAATACCAAATAAGTTTTTGACTAGAATCATAATCACCCGATAACTCCAACCATGGCTCTGTTTGAGAAGAGGCGAGTAATTCGTTTGCCTCTGAAACCGAAAGCACTGTGTCCTTATTAGCCATTCGGTACCAGTATAAAAAATGCAAAGTGTCAAAGGCCACCTTTTCACTGGCCATATTATCGAGCTGTGAACCAATCAAATCTTGAATATCCATATTCTCTCTGTCCCAATTATGTGGTCTACGCCGATGCACCTTAGCCAAACAGTTATTCACCATAACCTACTGTCTCAGCATACCCATAACAATTTGAATCTTTGAATACGAATTATCTGATTGATTGCCATTGGCCGAATATTGGCTGAGCTTACTTATCTAAAAGCATAGTCAACCCATCTTAGCCTTGCTTGAAAAATATACCTCCAAAGGAGAGTGAATGGTTTATATCCTAGTTACTGACAAGAAGCGAGAGTAGTATTCAACGCATCCATAAAACCTTTATTTTTGGATAGATAGTCTTTTGAATAATAGATGCCCCAAGATTTTTCGCTTTCTACATAAACATCAAATAGATCTAATTTATTATTTTTCTTAAGAAAGTCATCAAATAATACGCTACTTCCAAAAATTGCATCGACTCTTTTTAACTCAGCCAATCTCACTAACTTACTCAAATTATCGAGCTTATGATCCACTAAATTATAGCCATTTTTTTCTAACCATTTACTGGCATTAGCACCAAAGATACCTGCTACGCGAGCGGTACTTTTAAAATTGGATGCGCTAGGTAAAAGGGTTGAACCTTTAAGTACATACCAATTCCAGCTTTGCTTGACAAACGGGTTAGACAAAATAGCGTACTCATCCCTTGTATCACTTTGAGAGGCAGAAAAAAATGCCGATGCTTTACCTGACTTTACTTCTGACTGCGCTCTAAGCCAAGGCATCACCTTAATCACATACGGAACATCAATCTTATCAAGAGTACAGGTAAGCGTTTGCGTCGCACTTCCTACCACAACACCGTCCGAAACATAGTGGAAAGGAGGCCTTTCTTCGGTGGTCAGTATTTGTGGTTCATAGGCCAAGATACTGCTGGAAATACAGCTGCAAATTAAAGTACATAGCTGGATAATTTGTTTCATAACATCATCCTTGATCAGATCCAAATTTACGGTGAGCTAATTACCGAGAATAGAATGTATGCGAATCCCCTTGACATGTCACCGCTCATCACTATTTACAGTATAGCTATTCTCAGCATACCTTAACGCGATAGCACAGGTATCAAGCGCCGTAACCTTGGTCACAGAACCAACAAGATTCAAACAACAAATGTGGCTTTATTATCAGAATATTGAGCATAACAGTTATACCGAAAATTTACTGTCCTCCATCTGCTAAACTGATAACCTAGTGTACTCAGTAAGAATTTATGGATGAATTATATGGGTAAGGGACTTACCATACTTATAGCTATGTTTCTCATTTCAGGATGTGGACCAAAATCGCCACCTAATCCAGAGCCAGAGTCAAGGCCAGCCAAGCTACTTTCCGTGTCCGTTGGCGACAGCCAATTTAGCCGAAACTTCCCAGCCATATCTGAGGCTGGAGATAAAGCTTCCTTAGCCTTTCGTGTCTCTGGTGAGGTCCAATCCATTCAAGTAAAGTCAGGACAACAAGTCCACAAAGGAGACAAACTCGCAGCATTAAATCCAGATGAGTATGCATTGTTGGAGAAAAAAGCCAATGCGAGTTACAAATTGGCGGAAGTGCAATACAAACGATATAAAAAGCTTCACGATGACAAAATCGTCTCAGACCAAGATTTTGACGAAGCGACGGCAAACTTAAAGACCGCCAAAGCCGATTTAGAACAAGCAAAAGCGAATCTAAGCTATACCAACCTCATCGCCCCTTACGACGGCACAATTTCATACGTTTCAGCAGACAGTTATCAATTCATTGCAGCAAAAGAAGAGGTGATGAACATCCAAACCGATCAACTGTTAAAAATCGTTTTTCAGTTACCTGATTATCTATTGCAGAAATTTAAAGAAGATGAGAACCCTGAGCTCACCATGAGGTTCGACGCTTTTCCTGATCAATCTTACCCTCTCACCTTTCAAGAAATTAGTACCCAAGCCGACCCCAAAACAGGTGCCTATAAAGTCACACTTGTTATGAATAGGCCCAATGATATCGGCGTTTTGCCCGGTATGTCTGGGATCGTCAATGTCGTGATTCAATCTGCAACAGCTACGCCTATACCGAAACAAGCCGTGATAGAAGAAAACGGCGCCATCAGTGTTTGGAAAGTAAACCAAGATGGAAGCGTAGAAAAATCCGTGATTGAACTTAGCTCAGAGAGAGAGGTACTTTCAGGTCTCAATGATGGCGACAGAATTATTGTCTCTGGTGTCCGCTCGGTGAATCCTGACACCAAAGTACGCGAATGGATTAAAGAAAGAGGATTGTAAAAAATGAAGCAATGGATACTGCTTTTTTTCACACCACTAGTCCTCATAGGATGTGGAGACAAAACGCCAACTCAGCAAAAAATAGAGGCCAGAGTCAAAGTCTCCGAGCTAAAAGACAGTACTGACAAAGGCACGGTATATTACCCCGCTACGGCCAATGCCACCGACAAAGCGGACTTAAGCTTTCGTGTGTCTGGAGAGGTCATAAAAGTTAACGTCAAAGGCGGTGATCAAGTTAAAAAAGGCGACGTGCTCGCGATATTAGACCCAACCGATTACCAACTGGATGTGGATAATACGTCTGCCAGCTATAAAGTGGTTAACAATCAATTTCAACGTTCTAAGCCACTAGTGAAGAAAGGCCTGCTTGCAAAATCTCAGTTTGATGAGCTTGCGGCCGAAAGGGGGATCGCATTGGCCGATCTCCAGTTGGCCAAACTACGACTTTCTTTTACCAAGCTCGTCGCCCCTTATGATGGTGTCATTTCCGTCGTGGACGTTGAACAATTTGAAAACATCCAAGTTGGTCAACCTGTGCTCAATATCCAAAACTTGTCTGATCTAGATATTCAAGTCCAAGTCCCCGACCGCATATATACTAATCGACCGACATTCGACAAGCTTTCTAGACTCAAAGCCTTTGTGCGCACACCGAGTGGTAAAGAATATCCAGCCACCATTAAGGAATTCACTACCGAACCAAACCCTGAAACAGAAACCTTCACCGTGACCTTCCAAATGCCCATGCCAGAGAATGAAATCATTCTTGACGGCATGGCGATGCAGATCCGCGCTTCAAGAGAAAATACAGACTTCGAGCTTAGCCCCACAGTGCTCGTTCCTATTGAAGCCATTTTTAATTCTGACGGAGACGATTTAGACAGAAACACGAAATTCGTTTGGGTATTGAATGACGACAACACAGTGTCTAAACAAAAAGTGATGGTAGGTAATGCGACCAACCATCACATCCAAGTCTTAGAAGGGCTCACCTCAAATAATATTGTCGTCACCGCAGGCATTAACAAACTTCGCGACGGGATGAAAGTCGAAGTCTTACCAGGAAGGGATACCAATGAATGAAAATAGTAACACTACTCCTCAATCTGATAAGGACATAACAGGAGTCGCGGCTTACTTCATCAGAAACAAAGTCATAAGCTGGATGATATCGCTGATCTTTCTTGTCGGTGGCTTGATAGCATTTTTTGGATTAGGTCGACTAGAAGATCCCGCCTTTACCATAAAAGACGCCATGGTGGTCACCTCCTATCCAGGAGCTACTCCACAACAAGTGGAGGAAGAAGTCACCTACCCGTTGGAAAAAGCAGTGCAACAACTGCCGTACGTGGATGAAGTTAATTCAATATCCAGCCGGGGGCTGTCCCAAATTACCGTTTCGATGAAGAATAATTACGGACCCGACGACTTACCCCAAATTTGGGATGAACTTCGCCGAAAAGTCAATGATCAAGAACGTTACCTCCCTCCAGGCGTCGAACAGCCGAAAGTTGTCGATGATTTTGGTGATGTTTATGGCGTTTTGTTTGCGGTAACTGGTGAAGGTTATAGCTATAAAGAATTGCTGGACTATGTCGATTATCTACGACGAGAGTTGGAGCTCGTCGATGGCGTAGGCAAAGTCACCGTTAGCGGCACGCAACAAGAGCAAGTGTTTCTAGAAACGTCAATGAAGAGATTGAGCAGTCTCGGAATTTCTCCAGATACTGTCTTTGACTTGCTCGCGACACAAAATGCGGTTAGTGACGCAGGCGCGACCAGAATTGGCAGTGAGTATATTCGTATACAGCCAACAGGTGAGTTTAAAGACGTTTCTCAGTTAGGCAATTTGATTGTCACCGACAGTGGCACCGATGGCCTCATTTATCTAAGAGATGTGGCTGACGTAAAACGCGGTTATATTGAGGTTCCAGATAATATCGTCAACTTCGATGGGAAGCTTGCCATTAACGTTGGTATTTCTTTCGCCAGCGGGGTCAACGTTGTTGATGTCGGTAAAAAGGTTGAGCAAAGGCTTGCCGAGTTAAAGGGTCAGCAACCTCTAGGCATTGATATTGAAAGTATCTACAGCCAGCCAACTGAGGTTGAAAAGTCCGTCAGCGGGTTTGTCGTCAGTTTAGGTCAAGCCGTCGCTATCGTCATTATTGTCCTGCTGCTATTTATGGGGTTGAGATCCGGCCTACTTATTGGCCTTATCCTTCTTCTTACCGTACTCGGTACCTTTATTTTCATGAAGCTTTTCGCCATCGATTTGCAAAGGATCTCGCTTGGTGCTCTCGTCATTGCACTCGGAATGCTGGTGGATAACGCCATTGTTATTGTCGAAGGCATACTCATTGGTACACAAAAAGGCCGAACTCGTATGCAAGCGGCGACGGATATTGTTACGCAAACCAAGTGGCCGCTACTGGGTGCAACCGTCATCGCCATCACCGCATTTGCACCGATAGGGCTTTCCGATGATGCAACAGGTGAGTATTGCGGCACGTTATTTGTCGTACTGCTTATCTCTTTGATGTTGAGCTGGTTCACGGCCATCTCGCTTACACCATTTTTCGCCGATTTGTTCTTTAAAGGAATGAAACAAAAACAGACATCGGACGATGGTGAACTATACAACGGGTTCGCATTTACGGCCTATAAAGCCTTCCTAGAGTTTTGTATGAAACGAGCTTGGCTAACCGTCTTCGTATTGATTGCAGGTCTCGCTGCAAGCATCTATGGCTTTGGTTTTATTAAACAAGCTTTTTTCCCTTCTTCAACCACACCAATGTTCCTCGTTGATATTTGGATGCCTGAAGGCACCGATATTCGCGCAACCAATGATAAAGTTCGCCAGCTGCAGTCTTGGCTTAGCAAGCAAGAACACGTAGAGCATGTCACCACAACCGCAGGGAAAGGCTTACCGCGCTTCATGCTCACCTATACGGCTGAAAAAAGTTATCCTGCTTATGGCGAAATTATTACTCGTGTTGATAGCTTTGAATCACTGCCCAAGCTGATGGAACACTTCCGAACTTATGTAGACAAAAACTATCCAGAGCTTGACTATAAGTTAAAACAGATTCAGCTTGGCCCTTCTAGCGGTTCTAAAATCGAAGCGCGAATCATTGGCTCAGACCCGACCGTTTTGCGTACCATCGCGGCACAGGTGAGCGAGATAATGCATAACGATCCGGGTGCGACGAACATACGTCACGACTGGCGCGAACGAACCAAAGTTCTGGAGCCCCAATTCAATGAAAGCCAAGCAAGGCGTTACGGTATCACTAAGTCAGACGTCGATGACTTTTTATCCATGTCTTTCTCAGGTATGACCATTGGTACATATCGTGATGGGACAACGCTCATGCCCATCATTGCTCGTTTGCCTCATGAAGAACGCGTCGATATCAGGAATATTGATAGCATCAATATCTGGAGCCCTGCCCTAAGCGATTATATACCCCTACAACAAGTTGCTTTGGGTTATGACATTTTTTGGGAAGATCCTCTCATCATTCGTAAAGACCGCAAACGCATGCTCACTGTCATGGCAGACCCGGACATTCTAAGTGACGAAACCGCCGCCACGTTGCAAGCACGCTTAACACCACTGGTGGATGCGATAAAACTACCGCCGGGGTATAGCCTTGAATGGGGCGGAGAATACGAGTCCTCTAGGGATGCACAAGCTAGCTTGTTTACTAGCATGCCAATGGGATACTTATTCATGTTCATCATCACTATCTTGCTGTTCAAAACCGTCAAGGAACCTGTGATTGTCTGGTTAACAGTACCTTTAGCGATCATTGGTGTCACTATCGGCTTGTTGGCGCTGAACACGCCATTTGGCTTTATGGCACTGCTTGGTTTCTTAAGCTTATCCGGCATGTTACTTAAGAATGGCATCGTGTTATTAGACCAAATAGAAATAGAGATCCGCTCAGGCAAAGATGCCTATGATGCGGTAGTGGATGCTTCTCTCAGCAGGGTTCGCCCAGTTTGTATGGCAGCCATCACTACAATATTGGGCATGATCCCCCTACTTCCAGATATCTTCTTTAAACCCATGGCGGTCACCATTATGTTTGGATTAGGGTTTGCTACTGTCCTGACGCTTATTGTGGTCCCTGTACTTTATAAAATGTTTCATCGGGTCCAGACACCTTAGAACAATTGACCTCTGGTGGTCTCAGCTATCGGGTGCAAACTCTTCTTGCACCCGATGTACCCATAGCTCTAGTTATGGTTTTCTTAAACTTTATCTACTGGGCCTTTCTGATATTTATTTATACCTGAAAGGGCAATATCAATCTCCTTATCTCTATATCCAAGATCTTGCAGTATTGCGGGTAGGTAGCGTGGAAGAGACGAACAAAATGCCAACCTTCTAGCATAACTACCGCCTCCATTACGTGTATTAAACCTTGAACCTCTCTGCGCCCAAGACAAAGATATACAGTCGAAATAGTTCGCCGCCGTTGCTTTTCTGGAGCTAAATTTCTTAATAAAGCTCTCAGCGACATCTGAATGAGCTCTCCAATGTAACTTTAAAAAGTTATTGCTCTTTATATAGTCAGAAAAAATGGCCAATATTATAGATTTAATCATGACATCAGAACGTTTTATACTTCCGCGTTTTATCTCTCTTTTTGCAATGTCATAGTAACTAAATTTATGAGATAATGTTGGCTCAGTAAATACAATATCCAAGTCATTCTTTGTGACCCTTTCTTTTTCCCTTCTGTCACGCTCAGTTTCAAAAATTGTTTTTGAGAAAGTTTTATTTTTCTTGTTTTTAACTTCTTGTTTCTTCCATTCTTCTATCGAAGATACATCATGAAACTTCACTATCCATTCTTTCCCCATCTCATAGTTGGACATCTGATAGTAGGAATAGTTTTCATATTTTGAGTACGAATTTTCATTTAAGTCATTACCGTCTCTAAAGAATGCAGCTTGTTGAAGGCCACCTGTTGAACGAGGCTTAAATCCAGTATATAAATAGGGATCACTTATACCAAAAAATGCTAAAGCGAAAACTGCATAATTGTGACAATTCCATTTAACCTGATTGTACTTTACATATTTATTTTCAATCTCATCTCTTCTTGACTTAATATAATCGTTAATAGAACTATCTTTGGGTAGCTCCTTCTTATTTTCATCTTTTAACTTCCGACCAACAAGCTGGCTTACCTGATCATATAAATGCGCCCCTCGTCTATCAAGCATTTCAAAAACGTTATCAGCCGAAGCTAAGTCTACCGGATAACATCGAAGCCAAACATTTTTGAAGTCCTTATCCATATTGGATGGCTCAAGATCAACGATATCACCGATATCTTTGCCGATTGCTGTATTAATAGGATCTGATATGTGAGTTTTAAAAAAAGGCTTGTTTACTCTGTCATTACTTCTGATCATTAAGTGATGCCACCTTTTTACTCTCCACACAGTATGTGTTTCATACTCATCATCTTGATACTGATCTCTCATCAAAAGAGCAAGCCCAGAGTGACCAGAGCCCTCTCTTCCTGTTCGAAAATAAGCAATCACTCCTGTTGGTTTCAACGAAGACGTAAATGAGAAATATTTGCTAGAACCTTGAATATCTTGGTCTTTAATACCATATTTTTTTGCGCCATTAACAACAATACTTAACGATTTCGAAGAACTATAACCTCTTTTTAATGATAATGCCCATAAACAGTTTTTAATGATAAGTGTGGCTATTTTTTTATCAATCCTACGCACAGAGTCTAAGTTAAGATGACTTTTATGGTACTTAACTTGATCTTCAACATCTATGCATGATAAGTAGTCACTTTTATTAAGTGAATCTAATATATAACACCCTTTTGTATATATTGTACGATGGAGAGTCAGATTAGGATATTTGTTTTTCGTACGTTTAGCCTGTGTTACCACAAGGTTATATATATAGTTTGATATTGGTAAGAGGCTTGAATCTGGCTTATACGAATTGTTTATGAGTCTCGACCATTTATTATCATCTGGTAAAGGTGCTTTTTTTGACCGAACTTTAAATGGATGAGTAATATCGTTAGTTGGCATAACTTTGCACTAGTGGCTAAATTTCAACCCAATATATGTTTATTATCATTATTGATAAATGAATATCTTTATTCCAAAACCTAATAATAGATTATAGAAGAGTTGTATTAGCCCAAATCTAAACTTGAGCGTTACATTTTGACAGCGCTCCTTCCCCTGATACACTAACTCTTCCTCAAAAAGTCTATGGAAGAACGCAAATGCAAGCATTTCACAATCTGGTTGACCATTTTAAAAAAATTAATCGATTTAATCATTTATCCGCAATCTGTGGCTGGGATGCAGCGGCAATGATGCCATCCGGAGGTAATCAAGCTCGCTCTGAAGCGCTTGCTGAGCTTTCCGTTCATATCCATTCATTAATGACTCAGCCACAATTGTCTGATTGGTTTGATAAGGCCAGTGAAGAAGTCACTACCCAGGATGATCTAGCTACATTGCGCGAAATGAAACGGCATTGGCTGCATTCGAATGTTCTACCTGAAGACTTAGTGCAAGCCAAATCACTAGCCGGTTCTAAATGTGAGCACGCATGGAGAACTCAACGTGGTTATAACGACTGGGTAGGATTTGAGAAAAATTGGGCAGAAGTGGTATCGCTTTCCCAAGAGGAAGCTCGTATTCGCTCTGAAGCCACGGGACTTAATCCATATGACTCCATGCTAGACATCTACGAGCCTGGTACCTATTCCGATTCACTCAACACTATTTTTGAAGATGTAAAAAGTTGGCTGCCCAATTTAATCGATGAGGCAATCGAAAAACAAAAGTCCGATAATTACCTAACACCGGAAGGCGTGTTTGAAACGAGTAAACAAAAAGCACTCGGGTTAGAGGTGATGTCCCTATTGCAATTCGACTTCAATCATGGCCGTTTAGATGAAAGTGTCCATCCATTTTGTGGTGGTGTGGATACTGATGTTCGAATTACCACTCGATACGATGAAAACGAATTTACTCACTCATTAATGGGCATAGTACATGAAACTGGCCATGCTCGTTATGAACAAGGAAGGCCGACTTCATTATCAGGTGTGCCAAGCGGTGAAGCGCGCTCTATGGGTATCCATGAGTCTCAGTCTCTATTCTTCGAAATGCAATTAGGCCGCAGTGAGCCGTTTATCGAGCACTTATCGAAGCTCGCTACTAAACACTTCCAAGGCAAAAATGAAGCGTTATTTGCCAAAGATAACTTGCATAAGCTTTACACTAGAGTGAAAAAAGATTTTATCCGAGTGGATGCCGATGAGCTAACCTATCCAGCCCACGTGATTCTTCGCTATGAAATCGAACGCGATCTTATCAACGGCGATATCAAACACACTGATGTTCCAGAGCTATGGGATACCAAGATGCAGCAATATCTAGGTCTTTCAACGCAAGGGAATTATAAAAATGGCTGCATGCAAGATATACACTGGACAGATGGCGCTTTCGGCTATTTCCCTTCTTATACACTAGGCGCGATGTACGCGGCACAATTTATGGCGGCAATGACACAAAGTGTCGACGTCAACAGCGTTATTCGAAGTGGTGATCTCACTCCTATTTTTGACTGGTTAAAGCAAAACATTTGGAGCAAAGGCAGCTTGCTTACGACTGACGAATTGGTGCGCCAAGCTACAGGGGACACCTTAAATACGCAGCACTTTAAAAACCATTTAACCCGACGTTATTTGTGATAAATCTCAGCGACAAATTAGGGCCAGATTCTGGCCCTAACCTTTCTATTTGACCAAATTTATCCACCTATGAGTACTGTCATCAACGCAAACCGCTCCAAATCACAAAACACCATTAGAGATACAATAATCCAGTAAATGAATCTTTGTTCTAGTTTTAATTTTATCAATGGCTATCAATAATATACGCAACTAAATAAAACCTTGGGTGTGTTATGGATATTCATTCGTTAGTCAATGCCAGATTGATCTGCTTAGATCTTCAAGCCGAAACAAAGCAAGAAGTGCTAGAGGAAATGGCCAGTATTCTTGACAAAGAGGGGAAACTTTCCGATAAGAAACAATACCTAGCCGATGTTTGGGCTAGAGAGGACATCGGTAACACTGGATTTGAAGACGGCATAGCGCTACCTCATGCAAAAAGTAAACATGTAGCCCAACCAGCAGTGGCAATAGGTATAAGCCGCAAAGGGATAGACTACGGAGCGGAAGACGGTGAGCCCTCCCGCATTTTCTTTATGCTCGCTTCGCCAGATGGCAACGATAATCACCATATTGAAGTATTGGCACAAATATCCAGTAAATTAGTCCAAGACGGATTTATTGAACGATTAAAGCAAGCCCGTAGTGAAGAGGAGGCTCTCAACTTGCTCACTTCTAAGCAACCTGCTCTACAACCGGAAAATAATAGCAAGTCCAGTGTAGATACTGACGCTTCGCAAAACCAACCCAACGACTTCAAAGCCAAAGTAAGCCGCACCAAAGAACACCTTTTGTATGGCACTTCACACATGATTCCATTTATCGTTGCTGGCGGTGTTTTGCTCTCTCTATCAGTGATGATTTCAGGTAAAGGCGCAGTACCCGATAGCGGCGTTCTAAAAGATATCGCAACCATGGGTATCGCTGGACTCACGTTATTTACCGCGGTACTGGGCGGGTACATTTCCTATTCTATTGCCGATAAACCTGGATTAGCTCCTGGTATGATTGGCTCGTGGATAGCGGTGCAAAATTATCACACTGGCTTTCTTGGCGCTATCATCGTTGGCTTCTTTGCTGGCTTTGTTGTCTCGCAACTTAAGCGAATCAAGTTGCCCAACACCATGACTTCACTCGGTTCGATTTTCATTTACCCTTTGGTCGGCACATTTATTGTGTGTGGCGCGGTCATGTGGGTATTTGGGGAGCCTATTGCCCTAATGATGGCAGGATTGAATCACTGGTTAGCCAGCATGGCTGGCGCTGGAAAAATTTTACTCGGCACAATTCTTGGTGCAATGACGGCATTTGATATGGGGGGGCCAATAAACAAAGTCGCTACCCTATTTGCGCAAACTCAGGTGAATACACAGCCTTGGTTGATGGGTGGTGTGGGGATAGCAATTTGTACGCCTCCACTAGGTATGTTCCTCGCAACCATACTATTTCCTAACAAGTTTAAAAAGTTTGAAAGAGAAGCAGGGAAAGCGGCAGGCATCATGGGCATGATTGGCATTACTGAAGGCGCGATTCCCTTTGCTGCCGCTGATCCCATTCGTGTTATTCCTTCGATAGTCGCTGGCGGTATCGTAGGAAACGTAACGGGTTTTATGTTCAATGTGGTCAACCATGCACCGTGGGGTGGCTGGATTGTGCTCCCGGTTGTCGATGGAAAAATTGGTTATATTGTTGGAACCATCGCAGGCTCACTCACCACAGCTATCATTGTGGCCTTACTGAAGAAAAATGTGGAAGAAGAGGAAACAGAGCAAGTCATCGACACCGAATACGACACATTTGTCGGTGAAGGCGAAGCACAAGTTCTCGCCATTACAGCCTGCCCATCTGGGGTTGCTCACACCTTTTTAGCAGCGAGATGTTTAGAAAAAGCAGCGGGACAACTAGGCGTAAAAATCAAAGTTGAAACTCAAGGCGCAAATGGCACTAACAACAAAATAACCAAAGCGGACGTCGCTGGCGCTCAATTTGTTATCTTTGCCCATGATGTGGCAATAAAAGACAAAGAGCGTTTTGATAAGCTACCTTGCATTGACGTAGGCACCAAAGAGGCCATGAATAACGCAGAAAAGCTTATCCTGTCTAAATTGGAACGAGTGCATGAGCCGATACTGGCCACCAGCTAATTCGTAGCAATGGGAAAAACTCCAATCGGTTATGATTGGAGTTTTTGGGTAACTTGGGCGTGTTGGCCTAATATTACAAAAAGTGGAAATCAATACTGACGTTAAACGACTTCATATCATCATTTTTGAAGTTGTAGTTGTTATAGCTTGCACCAATTGTCAGTGGTCCCATGATTGAATACTTCGCACCAAGGCCATAAAATCCATCGACTTCACTTTGGTTGTAGCTACCGCTTGTCGATTCAATCTCATAATCATGTAAACCAGCTTTGGCATACACTTGCAGTGGTCCCAATTCAACATTTGGGCGAATAGCAATATATTTTGTGTTTGCTTTTAGCTCACCTGTTGTATTGTCATAATTTGAGCTATCAAATTTTCCAAAGTCTTGATAGCCAGCTTCCACACTCATAAAGGGAATCAAAGTCAGGGCGGTGCCAACGTGCACACCATAGGAGGTAGAAGAGTCTCCCCCTAAATCAGAGGACCCCACATCGGCCCCCGCATAAATCAATGACTCTGCCGACGCTGTCGTCGCACACCCTAGCAACATCACTGCAAGAAGTGCTTTTTTCATAATTAACCCTCTAGTTATCAAAACAATAACGTCTTTCCTCTACGTTATTGCCGTCTTCCGTCAAAAATCAGTTCTATTTTAAACCCAAGCAAAGATCATACCTATTAAAGGGAAAAGAATTGGTTAACACTCTTCAATTGCGATTTTGATCCGCTTATCTGATATTGGATAAGGAGTGCCGAGTTGTTGAGCAAAATAGCTGACTCTAAGCTCTTCTAGCATCCATCTTATCGCTTTTATATTGTCTGGTACTGTCATTCCCTTAGGCACTTTGTTCAGCAACTCTTTATAGTCTGCCGTAATCGATTCAATTTTAATCAGATGTAATCGATCTTTATTAGGGTCGATAGGCAGTTTTTCCATTCTTCTTTCTACCGCTTTCAGGTAACGCAGGATATCAGGTAGCTTCCTCCAACCAGATTCAGTCGCAAAGCCTTTAAATATTAACCCTTCCACTTGCGCTTTGATGTCAGATAGAGCAAATGCCATGGTAAAGTCGATTTTTCCCTTTAACTTTTTGTTAATTTGGAACGCCGTCGTCAGTATAACTTCGACCTGCTTTGCAATATCGACAACCGTCTCGTTGAGCTCGGCGCGAACGAAATCCCTTAACTGTTCAAATTCCTCTGGTTGCCATACTAAGCCGCCCTTTTCCTCAATCAACTTATCAATACCGCAGGAAATACAATCGTCGATAAGATCCATGACTTTGCCATAGGGGTTAAAATACAGCCCAAGCTTTGATTTATTCGGCAAGTTCGCATGCAAATACTTGATAGGAGACGGGACATTCAGCAACACCAATCGACGTTGCCCCGCTTTCATTTCGCGAATTTGCTCTTGCTCAGTTTCAAATAGTTTTATTTCAACACTATTTTTACCATCCACTATCGCCGGATACGCCTTTACGTCATAACCTCCCCGTTTTTGCGTATACACTTTTGGCAACTCGCCGAAGCTCCAAGTATTCAGCCCTTGTTGTTCGATATCATCGTCAGCCACTTTTGATAATGTCTGCTGAACTTTCTCTTTCAAGCTTTCTTTCAGAGAAAACAAATCTTTGCTTTCTTTTAGCTTTCGATTGCGATGATCCACCGCCCTAAAGGTGACTTTCAAATGCTCTGGGACTTGTTCAAGGTTCCAATCTTCCCGTAATACCTCTACACCCGTCATGCGACGGAGTTCCTTTTCTAAACTATCAAGCAGCGGTGCATCTAGAGGGGTGGCCTTAGCGACAAAGGCGTCGGCGTAATTGGGCGCAGGCACAAAATTCTTGCGTACTGGTTTAGGGAGTGACTTAATCAAGCAAACGATAAGCTCATGACGAAGGCCAGGAATTTGCCAATCAAACCCCGTTTGCTCAACTTGATTTAAAATCGGTAATGGAATATGTACCGTGACACCGTCACTATCTTCACCCGGCTCAAACTGATAACTCAGTTTCAATTTCAAGTTATTCTGATACCAAAAGTTTGGGTAATCCAGCTCTGTTACATGGCTCGCATCGCCTTTAAATAGCATTTCTTTTTCAAAGTTGAGCAGCTCTTTGTTTTCTTTACTCGCTTTTTTCCACCAAGTATCAAAGTGTTTGCCAGACACGACATCGGTTCCCACTCTTTGATCATAAAATTGATAGAGCTCTTCATCATCAACCAAAATATCTCTTCGGCGCGACTTATGCTCTAGCTCTTCCACTTCTTGCAGCAGCTGCCTATTTTGTTTGAAAAAAGCGTGTTTCGTTTCCCATTCACCTTCTACTAATGCACTACGCATGAAAATTTCACGGCTTACCGTTGCATCAATATTGCCGAAATTAACGAGGCGCTTTGCGACAATTGGAATGCCATACAGCATGACTTTTTCATACGCCATCACCGCCGCTCTCTTTTTCGACCAATGAGGCTCACTGTGACTGCGCTTTATTAAATGCTTAGCCAATGGCTCAACCCATTCAGGCTGGATTTTGGCGATAATGCGCCCCCACAGTTTCGACGTTTCGACCAACTCAGCAGACATCACCCATTTAGGCTGTTTTTTGAATAAGCCTGAAGCTGGGAAGATATGAAAACGTGCGTTTCTCGCACCTTGATAGTGATTTTTTTCCGCGTCTTTAAGACCGATATGAGACAACAAACCAACCAATAACGAACAATGGATATTATCGTAACCGCTAGGTTCATCATTGAGTTTGAAATCAAGTTCCCGGACAACTTGATGGATTTGGAAGTACACATCTTGCCACTCACGAACACGAAGATAATTCAGATAATCTTGTTTACATTGCTTGCGAAATTGATTGCTAGACAAAGACTTTTGCTGTTTTTGCAAATAGTTCCAAAGATTCACAAAGGTCATGAAATCTGAATCTTCATGGAAGAATCGTTTGTGTTTATCGTCAGCAGATTGCTGTTTGTCAGATGGCCTCTCCCTTGGGTCTTGTATCGATAGCGCAGAAGCAATCACCATGACCTCTTTCAAGCACCCATATTTTGGCGCTTCAATAACCATACGAGCGAGTCTCGGGTCAATAGGTAACCGAGCTAACTGTCTGCCTGTTGATGTAAGGCAATAGCTAGAGCGGCCCCTCTCTTCTGGCTTTTTCTGAGTAGCCGAAGCAATGGCGCCCAACTCTTCAAGTAGACGCACGCCATCTTGGATGTTTTTGCTATCTGGAGCTTCAACGAATGGGAAAGCTTGAATGTCGCCAAGGCCAAGCGCTGTCATCTGCAAGATAACAGAGGCCAAATTGGTGCGTAATATTTCTGGATCGGTGAATTCAGGTCGTGAAGCAAAGTCTTCTTCTGAATATAAACGAATGCAAATGCCTTCTTCGACACGTCCACAGCGCCCTTTTCGTTGATTAGCACTGGCTTGTGAAACTGGCTCAATCGGCAATCGCTGCACTTTGGTTCGATAGCTATATCGGCTTATTCTTGCCGTACCGGGATCGATTACATATTTTATCCCAGGCACCGTCAGTGAAGTTTCCGCCACATTCGTCGCCAGGACAATTCGTCGCCCTGCATGTGGTTGAAATATTTTATTTTGTTCGCCAGCAGATAGCCTGGCGTAAAGACGCACTATCTCGGTATCACGCAAGTTTCGTTTTGATAACGCATCTGCCGTATCACGAATTTCACGCTCGCCATTCATGAATATCAAGATATCACCCAAACCTTCATCGCACAGCTCGTCGACCGCTTCAAAAATGCCATCAAGCTGATCACGATCTGATTCTTCTTCACCCTTTAATGGGCGATATCGTGTCTCTACTGGGTAAGTTCGGCCAGAAACTTCGATAATCGGTGCATCATAAAAGTGCTTTGAAAAGCGTTCAGGATCAATAGTCGCCGAAGTGATAATGACTTTAAGATCAGGTCTTTTGGGTAATAACTCTTTTAAATAGCCGAGAATGAAATCGATGTTTAAACTGCGCTCATGCGCCTCATCGATGATGATCGTATCATATTGATTCAAATATCTATCGTGTTGAATTTCTGCCAATAAAATGCCGTCGGTCATCAACTTAACTTGAGTCGAATCCGAAATTTGATCATTAAAACGTACTTTATAACCGACAGAACTGCCTAATGGGCATTGCATTTCTTCCGCAATACGATTGGCGACAGAACGTGCGGCTAGACGTCGAGGCTGAGTGTGGCCAATTAAACCGTATTTGCCACGACCCAATTCAACACATATCTTGGGGATCTGTGTCGTTTTACCTGATCCCGTTTCACCAGCAATGATGACGACCTGGTTATTGTCAATCGCCTCCGCTATCTCCTGCTTTTTCTGGCTAACAGGTAGAATTTCTGGATACTCAATGGTATGACAAGCAGAGTTTCTCAGCTCCACTTCTGCCATAGATTTGGCAATATCTAATGCAATTTCATCAAATACCGCACTTTTCGACTGAGGATTCTTTATTTTACTTGCACCCCGAATGCGTTTATTCAAGCGAAATCGGTCACGCAGCATGCACTCGTTTAACGCATTACGCAGAGACGCCACGTCGTTGGCTTTTTTGGCAGGTTCGGAGGTTGTTGGTCGATTATTATCTGTATTTGAGGACGTCAACGTAAAATCCAATTCTTAACTACTTAAAACTGCGCGAATTGTAACATATACGTCAACATCCTGAACCTTTGTATTGAAGCGACTGATTAAGGATAAAGTTTACGCAACTTAGCAAAGACTCTCGGCATAGAGATCGAAATCTGATTGTGATTTTTGGCGTAATTGGCTACAAACTGAAGAAGCGCTTCGGTGTAACCATCAGGTAATGTGACGTCGAACCAATCTTGGTAACTGTATACTTTAAACGCCCCTGACTTAAAGACCTTGAGAAAGTCCTCGACCGTTAAGTCATATTCAAACGTTTTAAGGTAGATCTCGTCCACTTCAAAACCATTCTCGGCAAACAGTTGGCGATAGTCGTCTACTTCTTCTAAATGCATGCAAGGGAAATGGTGATGGGGTTTTAATTGCGGGTAACATTGAGCAAAAAAGTCATCAATCAAACTGACAATGGTCGGGCACCAGTTTTCTTTACAAGGTGTTTGGAGCACAAATACCCCATCATTGCTTAGTGTATTACGTATGTTTGACAGGGCCGCCGAGTGATCACGAAACCATTGAAATGACGAGTTAGATGTAACCAGATCAACAGTGCGATCAAGTGTTCCAATAGATTCTAAGTCGAAATCTTCTATCGAGCTATGGATATAGCTCACCGTTGGAGATGGGTAAGCGTTGCTCGCTTCTACAATCATTTGCTGTGATTGATCGATTGCATAAATTCGTTCCGCGGACGTGTGCTCACGAATGAGTTGGGTCACTTTCCCAGATCCACAACCCACGTCTAATACCCGTGGAACATTTTTCGGAAGTAACTTCAACAGCTCTTTTGCTGCATCAAATTGAACAATGCCGTTGACGTCGTATTCTTTATCGTAATTCATTTTTTTAATTTTTCCAGATGTGGTACTTGTGCTTGTATACTATCGAATTTTTATTATTAATCTATCGAGATTCATGTTGATTAACTAACAACATTAATCTCGATGGTAAACCTTGCACCTCCCATAGGGCTATCCCCTACCGTAATGTCCCCACCATGTGCCTGCATTATCAATTTGGAAAAGCCTAAGCCAAAACCATAACCTGAAGATAAATCGTCTGACTTTGTATAAAAGAGCTCAAATATACGTTCCTTCTCTCCAGCCTGAACACCTTGACCATCATCATCAACATGGATACAAAGTCTTGAGTCAGAACATGAGAACTGGACATTCACTCGCTCATTTGCGTACTTCAACGCATTACTACAGATATTAATTAATGCAATATTGACCATTCTAATATCAAACTCGACAAACAGACCAGAATGCCAACTGGCTTTATCATAGTTATACCTCAACCTACTTGGATGACTTATCTCATCTAAGGCAAGTGTCATATTCTCAACAGCACTGTTCACGTTCATTTTTGTCGGGGACAATGCAAAGCCCGAGTGCTCAAAGGCGCTATAGTTCAATATTAACGAAATAATATCATCCGCTTCGCGGATTGCCCGGTTCGCTTTAGCTTTATAACTTGATTTCTTTTCTTCAGGAACGTCCTCATCAAACATCTCCAAGTAAAACTTCAACTTAGATAAAGGAGTTCGGATTTCATGCGCAATGGTGTTAGCTAAGTTCTTATTGATGGTTACATGAGTGCCAATCTGGTTTGAAACATGTGCAAATATTTTATCCACTGGCTTTAACAGTGGGCTTTTTACATCTTCGGATGTAGGCTTGGTTTGTCCTTTCGATAAAAATAATAGTTTTTCTTTTATACGATTTATATCTGAATAATATGGAATCAGTGATCGAAAAATAAAAAAAAGCAAAACTAAAGATACAGCTAAGCTAAAGTAAACTAAAAATGTAAACTTACTGTACATCGTATTCAAATCCATAATATACACCATTGGAATTGGTCCTACCTTCAAGTAGAGATCATCCGTATGGTATGACTTTACAAATAAGCTTTTGGTTTTTTTATCAAAGATAACATGGGTTTTATCAATTTTGTTTTTCTTCCAGTCCGGTAAATATTTAGGTATCGAGTCAACCAAACTGAAGTTAAATCCAAAGTTATATTTCAATTCATTAAGATATTTTTCTTTATTTGCATCGCTCATCTCCTCTAGAGACTGTTTTGACTGAGAAATTATTCTTTTCGAAACGTTATGTATCAATTCACTAGAGTCTACACTGTATTTAATACTAATTAGATATGGTACGATAACGCTCAAAACTAATATCAGTAAAAAAAACAGGAAAAAAACTTTTGCAGACTTTATCTCTTTTTCCATACTAACTATCCAATATCAATTTTCGCTGTCCTTACGACCAACAAACAAATAGCCTTTATTTCGTACTGTCTTTATACGGCTTTCACCACTATCATGGTCGATAATTTTTCTTAACCTGTATATCTTCGCATCAATAAACCTGTCGGTAATACACTCACTGCCCAAGCCACCTCTAATCTCATTTAATATAAAATCTCGGCTTAAGACTTTTCCATGGTTTCTAACCAACAACCACAGCAAATCAAACTCAGAGGTTGTCATAGGAACTTCAACTTCATTAATTTGCACTACACGAGATACGCTATTTATGTAGAAGCCATCAAAAGAAAAGGTAATATTAGACTTCTTCGTAATAGACAGAGATTTCCGTCGTAGCAAAGATCTAATTCTAGCGAGCAACACTCTTGGCTCAATTGGCTTTTGAAGATAATCATCAGCGCCTAGCTCTAAGCTAACCACTTCATCTGCACCTTGATTACACGCAGTGAGCATCAGGATATATATTTCTCCTATGAACTGATTATAAATATCTCTGCATATATCAAGCCCATTTTTACCTGGCAGCATAATATCTAATATTACGATGTCAGGCTTAACCTCCTCTATTTTTTCCATCGCAGTATCCCCTCTATGGTGAGGGATCACCTTGATGTTGTAGCACTCTAAATAATCAACGACCACCTCAGATAAGGAAAGGTCATCCTCAATTAATAAAACTGTCCCAAGCATTTAATAACCTTAATAATTAATAAATTTGTAACGTCAAGTTATCTAGGAGAAGTGCTCAGTCGTTACTCAATGTATAAAGTATCTTTCAGGTGAATTATGAAGCATTCAAAGGCAACGCGAAAGAAATAAATCATACTCACTTCTATGACTAACGGATCTCTATGACGGTAGAAGCTTCAAACGAAGTAACCTTAATACAAGCACCACACACCCGCTCACATTAGGTCATAATCCATCACAAAGTGATCATACTATTGGCCTCCCATCTTTATTAGCATCGCCGGCTCATGACATTCATATTTCTAATTTTCTCTGGAAGGTCACTTGTGGGACAAAAAAAACTAACCATAACAGCGTTGGCATTTTCCGATGCACCAATAACCTCAGTATCAGGCCCCATTGAAGCTCTAACGGTTGCTGCTCAAATAGCCGGTACTCATGTACCATCAATCCATATTGTCACTGAGGATAATCAACCCATTCACGGAATTGGTGGAATATCTATTTACCCAACCACTACCATTGAGAACATAAAAACAACGGATGTGTTACTGATCGGTTCAATTGGTATTCCAAGCGAAAGTAAAAGTATTTGCACTGAGGATACATTACGCTGGCTTACACAACTTGCCCAACGTGATATTCCGATAGCCTCTATTTCTTCCGGGGCGTTTGTACTAGCAAAAGCTGGAATATTACATAACCGGACCGCAACCACACATTGGAGCTATGCAGAAATGTTCCGCCACATGTTTCCCGATACAATTTTACAGGTAGAAAGAGACGTCACTTGCGACAATAACTACTACTGCACGTCAGGGGTCAACCAATGTTATGAGGTAATGCTTCCAATTATTGGTCAGCTGTTTGGCTTAAAAGTCAGAGACGACTGCCATCAATTTCTTGCTGGTAACTCAGATCAACCCAATAAAGAGTTACTCGCTAACTTTCTTTCCTTTCAACAGCATAATGATACGGTCATCCGAAAATTGCAGAACTGGATGCACGACACGCCAGATGGGCAGTTTTCAGTCAAAGATCTTAGTGAGCGTGTGTTCTTGAGTGAACGCCAGATGAAGCGCCGTTTCAAACAAGCCACTGGCACAACACCAATACGCTATATTCAACAAATTCGCCTTTCGATAGCGAAAGACATGTTGGAAAAAACTAAAAAAACCATTGAAGAAATCGGACGCACAGTTGGTTACGAGGACACCCGCTATTTTAGGGAACTTTTTAAAAAATCCCACAATATGACTCCAATCGAGTATCGTAAACGTTATCAGGTCTGAGTTAGTACAGTTTAGTATTAATTCTCTTCAACTGAGAAAACTGAATCAGATAAGCTGCCTTCAGTTTTCATCAGTTAAAGCCATTAATTACTATTGAATAATATGCTGTTCCTCTCTTTTTTCATTAGCATAATGTAACAAACTTCGTCGCAAGTCATTTTTTGGGTTAGCTTCGTATTTAATAAAATTATTCCATATGCCACGAAGATTAGCCTTGTCTATATCTTTATAACCATGATTCTTCCATGAATGAGTTCTTCCCAGCGACCACTTCCAGTTGTCGACAAAGTGATTTTGTGTTGGGACCTCTGGTTTTCCTCCCCAATGAAACTCGATCAGACCATCACCAAATTTTGCGATAGACTGGCCTGGTTTAAAATATTTAAAAAGCTCTATGGCTTCTAAATCAGTGTCACCTATTCTTGCGGCATTGCGATCAAATACTTGTGAGTAGAATACATCTCTACCTTCGAAAATAAGCTTACCGCCAAATTCATGTACTCCCCATCGGATAATACGTGACATTTCTTGAGTGACCGTTAATCCATTGTATCTTCCTTCGTACCTTTTTTTGGCTTGTTCTGAACCATCCCAGCCTTCTCTATTGGTATGAAAAGTACGCATATAAGCTTCTCGACCGGATGTAGACATGTCGAAACCGCCAGAAAACATCATTGCGTAGTGTACAAACTCAGCGATAGCTGGGATTCTATGAGTATGTAACTGTGTTCCCCTTTGACCATAATATAGGTCCATCATCTGGTAGTTATCTTTAATATATTCATAGACCCTACGGCCTGGATCATAAATATTGGCTTCACTACCCTGAGCGCACCGGCTTGCTTCTTTGACAAAGTGCCCTGCGATGCTCCCGTTTCCTGTTGTACCGTAGATAAATGTCGACGTTTTAAATGCGGCAGCTAATTTAGCTCTACCGACGCGATTAACAGCCCCCAAAAACTCTGCCTTGTTTATTTTCGCATTACTCTCGAACTCTAAACCCATAGTAGACTCCAAATATTAGTCAAAATTAATTTCAAACACATCGGTTACTTAAGCATTTGATTAAGTGAAAACCAATCATCCTCTTCATTTACCACCCCTGATCCAGATATCATTTCTTGAGAAGAAAATAGGGGTGTTAGCTGCCATTCCTTCAATAATTCCCTCCATGTACCAATCCGGTAACTAGCACCAAAATCAATCAATTTAATTTTTCTTGTTTTAGGAATATATAAAATATTAGATGGCTTTATATCACCATGAACCCAACCTCTTTTATGGCAATACTCAATGGCTAACTCTATATCTGGCAACAATTCAAAAAATAACTCGCGATCATGCTGCTCAAATTGATTTAATGGGATAGCCTCGCGATCAAACTCCAGAGTTAAAACTTGAAGCGTAATATCTATATCTAACACTCGCTGAGTACTAGACCCACGGCACTCAATTAACGCCCTGAACTCCCGCCACATGTCTTCTATTCGTACAAAATGCTTTCGATAGCTTTCCCTGCTAAGTTTGGAAAAGTGCAAAGTTGCATCTAGCTTCTTCATCACAACAATTGCTTTTGCAGCCTGAAATTAGAAAACAATGACTTATCGATTACTTCCTCAGAATTGTCCAACTTGTAATTAATCGTAATCTGCTCATTGCCTAGCTTGTAATCCACTTTTCGCTTGGAATGACTAGTGGTAACAGCGTTTTTACCATTGAATAGAAAGCGCAATAATGCCCATTGTCCTTTATATGACTGACTGGCTAACAGCTTGTCTCCTTGGTAGAAGTCAGCACTAAGATATCCATCCATGTCAGATGTCGGCCAATTAATTTCTCGCCAAAACTTTGGCCCTTGGTTATAACTGAAGACATTCCCACTACCCCGCAATGAAAACTTAGTCACATTTGCACTCATGATAGAAGCTCTTAACGATATCTTTAGTTCTGGCATTTTCCCTGTCTGACCGAAAAATACGGTCGATACTTTTTTTGCGATTTCTAGATTCTGCAGCGCCGCTTTAGACATCGGTAGCGCGACTCCATCTACCTCTTGGAGCATCAGCTTCCCATCATCCCAGTACACAAAAGGTGTCAGTAACTGGTTAACATATTCGTCTATTAGGCCATGAGGTTTAAACATCAGCGCAAAGTCATCCAGGCTCACGTCGCTACGACTACGAGTTGCAAAAGGAAAGTGTCCGTCTATTGCATTCACATAAAATTGATAGACCTGAGCATCCCATTGCTCATCAAGATAACTTACACTCCCGTTCACAACTTGACGCCACGCATGAAATGCAATGCTCTTTGTCCACCGAGCCACTACATCAGGTGCATCGCTTCCCGACTGTTGCAGCTCCTTTATCGCATCTTGGCCATTGGACACGTGAGCCTGCATGTCATCAAAAAATGCCTTGCTCGAATCAGTGTTAGACAGCGCCGTATAAAAGTAGGTGTTAAGGGTATCAAGTTGGTGTATCAAGGTGTTTGACTGAGCTGTGTCGCCCTTCTTTCCACTACCATTCACATATCGTGCAACCGATTTAAAAGCTTGGTTGACGATGAACGCTGGCTGAAGTTGTAACAGTGTTTCACCCATAGACTGGTTGAGCTTTTCAACTGTACTCATACCTTTAGCGAGTTTCTTAAGGCCTAACTGGCTAGCAGCCCGTTTGTCACTTTTAGTGCTAGGTTGTTCTTCATGAGCCAATGTTGTATTGAGTACCACTGTGTCTAATACGTCAAGTATCGGGCTATCAGAAAGGTCTCTTGCCCCTTTCAAGGCTGAGGCGAAATCTGCAGGGTCACTAAACTGGCGGATATGAATATTACTAATTAAATTTTTCCAATAATGAATATAGTCTGACAAATACAGTTTTTGTATCTGCCGACTTAAGTCCACTCGTTCAGTAACCGATACATTAGATTTATCTCCTTCAATTTCTTTTAGGGATTTCAACTGCTGGTATAACAGCGATGAGTTAGGTCCAAGATCCAATTGTCCATACCCCCGCTTAGTAAACATATTTGGAATAAGATATCCATGAAACCCATCAGAGAAGCAAAATAAGCTGGAAAAGTTGGCACCGAGCTGTGCACGTATGTCAACCGTACTCCCATATTGAGGCAGAGTTTGGATACGCGAGTATATTAAACGGGCTGGTGACAACCCTTGGAGGCGACGAACTGCCGAATGAATTAACTCTCTGTCTGGCTTGGCCTGCTGTTCATAGTGACTGTTAAATAGATCTTCAACTAGCTTTGATAATTTTTGGATATCTGCAGAAGAAAGATTTCCATCTAAATTCCGTTCACCCTTAATATGTTCAACGAGGTACGCCAGAAAATCTGGGGTATTCACCAAGTCATGATCAAACAGCATTTGATAGTAATACAAGGCAGTAAACACTTGTGCAGGTTGCTGATGTTTTACACTCTCAGTCAGCTGGCTTTTCATCAGCTGTTCTAGATTTGGCAATAAAACCAGTGCCAACTGATGTTGGTATGCCTGAAAGACATGCTTCGAAGTCGCATCCTGCCTAGCACTAATGTATTTATACCAGGCTTTCGGTTTTACACCTTCTCTTGCCACAGTACGCAATTCATCTAATACTGCGATCATGTCTGATGTTGAATAATGAGTTTTCAGTTTCAACGCATCGGCGCGATACTGGTTCATCATGACAATGGCACCAGTACGCCATTTATCATCTCTAAGCCAATTACTTTTCAGCTGTAAGACCGAAAAAACTAGAGCTACAACAATACAAAATAAGAACGTGATACGCAGCGCCACACTTCCGGCATGCCGCCATTTATTCATACCTACAACGGCCTTTTCAGGTAATATTGCGTAACTGAATAGCTGGCGTGAAAAGCAACTGCGTCGCCCTGGAAGCTGTTCGTGAGTACTTCTAGAGTTAAATTCAGCACGATCTGCTATAGTCTGAGTCAGAAGATCGAACTCTGTTCCTTTTTGCCCCGACGATAATAAGTAAGCCCCACGAATCCACACCGCTTCTCGAACTCGATTTTCTCGCCCTATATCGGCCAGAAACTCACTCATACGCTCAAAGAAAATACGCAACTGGTATGGCAATGCTAGTGCCGATGCCGCCCCTTCAACATTGGACGTTCTCAGTATATCAAGCTTCTGCTCAGCCAGTGAGCCCAGTAGTATTTGATATTGCTCATCAAACTCTTGTCTATCAAATCGGCGTGATGCTTCACATTTAAGTGTAACGCCGAATGGATTTTCTATATCTGCGCCAGAATAACTTGCAAAGAATTCGATAAAGTCAGAAATCGCGTCAGCTTTAGAGAAAACGCTATAAACTGGCAGTTCTAGTTTTAGTGCTCTATTCATTGATAGCAGAGCTTTCTGGTACAAGTTCGCAATTTTCTCACGCTCTTTGCTGGCTGTCCGCAGCAATGCATCACACCCAAATACAGAAATAATACCGTTTAAGCCCTGTTGCGGCCGATACTTCAATATCTGTTGCGAAAGAACATGCCATAAGGTCTGATCGAGTGAAGTACCATCAAATACTCTCGGGCCAACTTCGATAACAACGGCCTTCTCATCACTCCAAATAGTTAAGTAGTCTTCAGTAGCGCTTTCTGATTGATGATGCTCCGAGGTAGATTCAAATCCATTTTGTTGCAATATAGTGCTTTTGGCATCACCTGAACTGCCAATTACCAAATACCATGGAAGGTCATAAAAACTCTCTAGCTTATTATGGCCTCTGCCACGTATTTTCCGTGTCGCTACTAAGAATAGCTGCCGAATCGTACGAATGTCTTGCTTCAACAATACCTGTTTCTCGCACGCCTCTTTGTTACCAGACACTCGTCGTACCCACCAGATAACAATAAGAAGGCATACCAACACTGTAGCACCAGTAAATACCATCTTAAGACCAAAAAAAGAGTCTTCTGGTAGAAAAATCCACAACGCGCCAGAGATACTGCTTAACACTATAGTGAGCAACACATAGAGTATTTTTTTAGTCATGTCATTCCTACCATTTACGAACCAAAACATTTAAACCAAATTGTTCATCAAATTTGCCTTTCAGCTTTTTGACATCGGTTACATTACTTTCTATCGCAATATAAATTTCTGAGCCTCGCTCTACGTGGCGGACAAGTGGGGTATAACCTTCACGTTTCAAACTATCAGTGAGGTGAACGATGTTCCCAGAGCTGGTAAATACCCCAAAAATCACCTGCCACTTCTGAATGTGCAAATGACTTAATAATGTGGGAGAAATGGGATTCTGAGTCCTAGTGTGCTTACTTGTACTCGTGCTCTTATGCTCGTCTGACGTCATTTTTGTCGGTGTAACAAAATTCACATCGAAAGATTTCAGCGCATGAGTTGCTTCAATCATTGGCTTTACCTGATTCGCGTACCAATATTCCGACAGAATGAAGCCCGTAAGGGCAACACAGCACGCTAAAGATAAGACCCTATAGATATTCAGAATGCGTCGAGGCTGCTTGCGTTGAATAATCTCTGGCTTTAAAGGAACGGGAAGACTGCTATCGCCACGATACTTGCGAATGAGAGTGTAAGCATCCGCGCTAATTTCATGCAATGGAACATCGCCTTCATGACGAAATTTACCCTTAAAACCTAGCTGTAAAAGCACGTACTGAAGCTCAATAAAATCAAGCAACTTACTCGGTTGTTGAGTCGCATTTTCCAATACAACAAAAAATGCTTCTCCACCATTTCGCTGTGAAAATAGGCTACTCAGTAACGAATGATTTTCCCACCGAGCTTGCTCTCCCCAAGCCGTGTGCAGAATCGCTTCATCCAATGCAGCGCAAAGTACAAAACAACTCTTTTCGATCACATTTGGGTGGTAATCAAGATGTTTCCCTCGAGTACGGAAAGAGGTGAGACCATCCAATAGTATTTGTCGAAAACGACTAACATTACGCGATGTTCCCTGTCTCGGTAGAGTAACTAAAATACCAATGAGTTCACTAGCGGCGTTAAGTAAAGGACTACTATGAATGTCCAGGCTGTTGATCAAGTGTTCGGCACCAGTAATATCTACTTTGCTGGATTTAGTAACTTGCTCTATTTTATTGGGGTTTTCTGGGCAACGACGAAGTTGTACCGTCACCTCTTCATTAAAAAGTGCCGTCACCAGCTACCTACCTAATCACATGAAATTCAACGTTAATATCTTCTAGACAATCATCAACATGAAGGGCTATGGGTTCATCTTTTTTTATTAAACCCCGCCACAAGTCACACTGGACATCCAATTCAAAATAAGTCGCTGCAGAATGCGCTTTCAACTCTGATGGGGCATACGGCAAAGGGTTCAACGGTACCCCCGAAAGTGAGTTACGCACTAGTCGTGCAATGTCACTATTGCCAGCTAATTTGGTGACCCTAGGAAATTGTTCGCTGAGCTGGGTTGTTGCTATGTTAGAGGTTACAACAAGAATAAACCTACTTTGCTGGTAGAGGGAGCGATCGGGTACCAAGGTACGAAGCAGTCGCCGGGAAAGAAACAGCTGAGTATCCCATTGAAGAGTCACAACACTATCTATCTGAACTTCACGCAGTGCAACCAATAACTCAGAATATACGGTAGAAAATATATGATAGAGGCCATTTGGATTCCAAACAGGAAAAGACTGGGGCATTTTTCCTTCTAACCCCAACATCTGCCCTGCCATAGATACACATTCCAAATATAAAGCACGGGTCAAGAGCGTACCATCTTGGAGCCATTGCTCTAATTTTGGCATCCACATCCCCAAGGCTTGCAGCCATAGAAAATCGCGCATCAAGGCTTGGTCACTTTTACGGTTATTTTCCGCCTTTAATCGTGCAGATATCGTTTTAGCGCGATATTGTACTTGAGAAAATACATCTGAAAGCCCCTCCCTTAAGTATTGGGATACACCAAACTGGAGACTCTGAGGAACAAAAGCCTGATTGAGAACGACACCAGACTCCGGTTTATGTGCACTAATTTCAGCCACTGTAATTAAGGTGAAGTCCTGTAAGTCATCTCCTTCGAGTTTTAACCCAATATTCAACTCAGCCAGATCGAGCTCTACCGCATCACTGTTCTCCCGGCTAGTATCGTAAACTGAGTGTTGCACGACAGAGTAACGATGTCGTCCGCCTTCACCCACATCTACAGCCCCTGAGCGTATCACTGGTAGAGATAAATACACTTTCTTATTGTTGGTGTTTTTTGGTATCTCGAGCACAATAGATTGGTTAACTTCAAACGGCGTGCCATCAAGAAAAATTCCTTTAGCACGACGCACTGCCACTTTGCCACTCGTCAGCATAGACATATCTAGCTCTAGCTGCGTCAGTCCAAACAGTTGAGGACTAATTTGTTCAGCATATTCTCGACTAAAGTTCTCTGTGTAACGCGATTGTTGTTGAAAGTGTTGTGGAGAGAGAAACATACCCTCAGTCCAAACAACCTTGTGATTATCCATTATTCCTCTCTCTCTCCAGTCACTGATAAGTTAATACCATCGAGCTCTATGTTGATGGCAGTGGATCTCAGTATCATTGGCTGATAAATCACTTTGTTCTTTGCGTCGTGGTAGTTGGCGAAACCCGCGATCACACCTATGTATTTGGTCCCCGAGGCCAAAGGAAGTACTTGTTGGCTGCTTTTATCAGGCATCACACTGGGCAGGTGGCGAACTAATAACAAAGAGTCCTTCAGTGTTTTCTGCTCATCGTTATATAAATGAACAAAATCCGCTTGTTCAAAGGCTTGGCTATCGGCCAGCTCATATATGCGTAGGACAACGGGTGAAGGTTTACCCTCGGTATTCGGGTTAATGTTGGATGCAGCCTGGATATTTACGACCAAATGCGGTTCAGTGACATCTTTAGGTCGAATACTGCACCCTGAGATCAAGCACACCAACACAAGCAAATATAAAGTTCTTATCATGACAGATTCCCATCGTTATGGGTCTGTTGTTGCAAAGCTTCTTGAAAGTAGGCCTGAAACTTCGCCTGCAGCTCTCCACTATCAAGTTGCAGATCAAAATATCGCTTGTACATTTCCCAGTACCTGGTCTTACGTGACCATAGTAAGTTACCAGCCAAATTTTCAAACATGTCCTCCATTTTCTGAGGTGAGATCTGATCTAATAATTGGGCTAAAGCCAGCTTCATGGCGGAGTCTATACGTTTATCCGCAATCCGTGCCCCTAACGCGTCATTGGTTGGAGGAGCTGAACTTGGTGCTGACGCAGCAGACTCATTGTTAGTATTCAAACAACTGTGTAAAGATTTCGTTGCTTGTTGCTCTATTGGAAGGTTTTCACTGGGTACAAAAGCATCACGTCCAGTTTGAGAAGGGCTGGCTTGGAAAATATCTCCAGCCAATGGCATATCTTCATCTGTATTGAAATGAAGATCTAAAGCAACTTTTCGTTCTCCGCGAGCTACTTTTTCCTCACAACGAAACGGATCTCCTTCAACCTCACCTGGCACATCGAATGACATTATGTTGTAGGGGATAGTGTCTTCACAGGGTAGAGCTATATCTGAACTTCCTGAATCTACTTCTGCTTTAAATGGATCATCCTCGAATAAAGGTGCTCCACTCATATTGTGGTCTGATGGCCGTTGAGCTTTTGCAAGTGCGGGGACAAAACAAGAAACCAGTAGGCGATATCGACCTATATTCAGTACATCACCATCGTTTAAGGTTACTTGGTTTCCTTTACCTAGTGGAGACTCCAAACCATTGATAAACAAACCATTGGTACTCTCGTCTCTGATTTGATATCCCTGCGCTGATCTTCGAATAACAGCATGAACTCCAGAGACTTCTCGATTAGCGTCACTTAACTGCATCGTGCTACCGAAGGCACGGCCTATGCCACCACCCTGCTCTGGAAACGCATAGTTCCATTGCGAAATACTTTCTCCATCCGGGGAGCTAATGATTCTTATTGATAGAGGCATAATACTTTTCTTTGTGTAGTTTCATCAGTATTGTCAGGTACGGAACTATGTTTAATAGTGCAACGTTGGTCATTGGCAGCATTAATCATGGAATTATTCATATCGAGACAAGGGGACTTCGACACTATCTGAGAAGGTCGTTCGCCGCCCCATCCAAGCCGTTTGTCCAAGCATTGACGCGGGGCCAGGAGAACTAGACAATGTCACATGTGGCAGATATCGCTTATGAACTTCCATATAGAGCGCATATTTCACACCCACACCCATGTAGCTACGCACAACCTGGTTGATAGCGGAGATATAATTTGGATCACTGCCTATTGACAGATACTGCTGAAAATCCTTTGGACAGATTTTTATTTTCAGTTTTTGTCCGAGCATTGGGGTCGTTTTACCTACAAGCGCATCAATCCCCAATTGGTGATTTTTTCCATTCTTACCAATCTGGGTTAACGAACAGGCAGTCAAGGGCTGATATTCAACCTCACTCCCTTCTATAAGGAAATCTAGCTTGAAATAGTCTTCTAATATGGCTTTTAACGCATGAGAAGAGGTCGACTTCATTGCCAACAGTCCACAATACTGAATCAAATGTTGACCCGGAAGAGAGCTCTCTTCTGTATCTAACCCAGCTAAACAAGCAAGCATCTGGGTGAGACCTAGATGTGGCTGATTCCAACGGAAGGATTCTTCTTCCAGTTGAGACGTCAATTCATGTTTCTGCACCGCCTGACAATAAAGACGAAAGTAACGATTATTAAAAGAATCAAAGAAATCAATCGCTGCCGAATCACCGAGATCAAATTTGGCGTGTAACGCCTCCTTAAACATCGATCGAGGCAGAGTTCCCTTATTCCCTAATAGTGCGGGTAAGGGCGTTTTTAAGAGATAGCTTTCTCCATTCTCCACACTAACTTGGGTTACCTCGCTCTGATAATGAGCAGGGAGTAGCTCAGACGTAAAGCGAACACTTGGTCTTTTTCCTCTCAATTGCGCTTGGTGCTTGAAAGCTTGAAACGCTTTCTCCAAACACACACTGAGTCCTTGGTGGTTAACTCGGTTTACAATAGATGCTTGCATCCAGACCTCCTTGGGAAAGAAAGAAACGCATCCAATTGCCCTTCCAAGCAAACATCCATCTGTATAAAACTATTAAACCCAACGAAGTTGGCGAAGAACCTGTCTAGGAAGTGGCTAAACAGTACAAGTCCACCATCGACTTTAGTAGGGTTCAGTATCACAGTGATTTTTGTTCCGTGCGTGAAGCAGCTCTTACCCGAAATACGTATCGGTGCGACCACTTTTTCCTGCTCAATCTTTTGCAGTGACTCAATATAGGCCTGATTTTGTGCATTTTTATTGTGGTTATAAAGATTCAACATCTTCTTTAACGCGGCCGCTGGATTTTCCGCACCCAAAATCGTGTGATAATTGAAGTGCAAATGGCAAAGAAGTGCCCAAACATTTTTACTGGTATCTCGATGTCTTACTGGTAAAGAAGGTCGACGCAATAACTGCATTTCAGCCGGAATAGTTAGAGGATCTCGGCATGTCACATCACTAGTCACAGGAAACTGGCTGGCCCTAGTTCCATCTGTCGATGTCGCATTTATTAACCAAATATGAGGCTCACTATTCTCGCTGATATGTTCAAGGTTTGCGACTTTCAAGCTACTGTCTAAGGCCCCGCTGTCATGAAGCGTCTGTTTCAGCTGCCAACGTAAGCCAGAACCTGTGCTATTAAACGTTTCAGCAAAGAGTCTTGGTACGGATACCGGGTCACCAAAGGTAATATCCCACACTTCATCGATGGAAAATAACTCCATCTCTTTGCCTTGAAGGTTCTCAAGGTGGAGCCGGTAGTGGCTTTGTAGAAAGTCTACTTCGACTTGTGTTGACCCCTGACTACACAAATTCACTATCGGAGATGAAAACAACGTAAAATGTTGGGCGCTAACTCGGTGAGCCAACTCAACATCCATATCTTCAACAAATATTTGCAACTGCAAATAAGGCTCTTGTATTTGAGAAATGATATTGTGCAAATCAATAACAAAACCGTTGAAGCGCTCTGGGTATTGAAAAAACTCCGTCAGAAGCTTAAAACCATCGAAGCTCGCAGCATGATACGGCAAAACCGTCTCCGCTCCTTCAAAGCCAATAGGTTGAATGGCGTCTTTGCCTAATTCAAAGCGTTGTCCATTGGCAACAGCGCATACCTGTACAGTACGCTGAGAAATAAGGTCATACAAACGCAACGCAAAATGCGAATCACCTTTAATCTGCAATCGTAAGCAGTCCATAGTTAGTGTGGAGAGCTCAATACCACCATCCGTCGTCTCAATTGTCATTGCAAACATTGCATTGGCATTTTCAGCCTGCGAGGGCTTGGCTTTTTCAAATGGAGCAAACTTGACACTGACATCCGTTGTACGGATAGGGTAAAGATCGATCGTCTCAGTAGTGCGGAAGACCACACTTTCACCGTATTCGTTAATAACATCGAATTCAGTGCCCGACGGAATACGGTGCGTCGTAGTGGCACCAGGGTTCACCGTAAACTCCAGTAAACTATACGAAGGCAACGGCCTCAGATAATGTGGATACAGTAGATTGACCAAGCTCTCAGCCAATTCAGGATACGAAGCATCTAATCGCTGTTGTAATCGACCATTTAACAGAGCCACACTTTCGATCAAACGAGCTATCTGAGGATCATCCACTGTATCTTTTCTGATCCCTAAGGCCTCTGCAGCACCTGGATGTAATTGAGAAAAGCGCACCGCTTCGTCACGAATAAAGCGCAGTTCCTGTTCATAGTAAGAAAGTAGCAAGTTAGACAAAGTTTGCTCTCCTTACATCGAGTTTGTTACTGGTTAAGTCAAGATATGAATCAAGCACGATGACATCATCGCCCAACTGCGAATACACAAACGCAGATAGTCGAAAATACAATCGATTATTAGAGATTTTATCGTCTAACATCTCTATTTCGACTTGATGTAGGCGAGGTTCATAATGTCTAATCAACTCATCTATTTCGCTTGCGATAGTGTTAGCGTTAGCTTTGCTCTGCCGAGCTCCGCTATGCAAGCCTATATCGACGATCGTTCCTAGTTGGTGAATATTCACTGCTCCACTTTGGCACCTCTCCCATAGGGGTGCTCGAGCAGAGAGCAAACTACAAACATTGTCGACAATGGCATCATAGACACCGTCAATATCATTACTCCAAGTTTGGGTAAGTTTCGCCATTAAGCTCATTCTCTTTTCTCCAACTCCGAAGCAGGTAAAACAGTGGTCAGTACCACTTGAGCATCCACAATTTCATATTGATATTGAGGTTGAAGCATAATTTCACAAAGATAATGGGTTCGGTCCCTATCTGATGTCGTTATACGGATCTGGCATGCTTTCAAGGGATAACGCGCCATAATAGAGTCCTCTCCGTAGTCCACGTCACTGACATAATGCTGTAGCCAACGCTCGAGGCTACGTTTACATTCATCCGCACTGTCGTAACGACCAATCTGATCTCGAATTTGAGCTTTAATATAGTGGCCGAACCGACATGCCATCAGGTTGGTCTGCAACATCCCTAACTGACGAGATGATTCTTCCGTTTTCCACACCGACTGATTGCTAAAAAAACCCTTATGATCGCTGAGATAAAGACTGGTTAGCGGCACAAAACCTTGTTCAGCCCAAAACCCATCATCTTCACTAAATAGGTCTACTTTGGCACAGACTGACTCTGATTGGCGAACGATTGCCCCGTGACCATCGTGTTTATCGTAAGCTCGTAGAAACCCAAACCAGCTAATGCGTTCAAACTCTCGGATAATATTACTGATCAATAAATAAGCACTATTTCCCCATAACGCATTGCAATGGTTTTGCTGTTCTTTGAACTCGAAGCCAGCCACATATTGATGGTAGGGTTGACGTAGCAGGTGCTCTGGTAAAACCAGATGTAAAAACCGGGCTGACGATTTTTGACGAAGAAGTTGCCATGATTGAAAATCATCGCTGTCGAGAATCCGTTCAATCCGAGAATTATCATGCAGTTGCCGACGCTGAACATCACCAAAAAAACACTCATCGACTCCCAAAACCATAGGGCAAAGTGCTACTTCACCCAACTCAGACAGCAGCTGAAGGGTATATAGATCGTCATAGCTCTCATTTTCTCGATAGTCAGAAGCAATGTTATGATCGATCAAAACTACACCAAACGGCGTGCCTCCAGCGGTATCCAATTCTTCGCAATATAATTTCTTGTACAGTGCACTTTGCTTGATTTCGTAATGGTGATTGAGATCTTTCGCCACCTCATTCCAATTCGAGTCCAGTAACTTCACTTTAATTCTGCGATGAGAGAACGGTAGCTCAGCCAGAGACTTCAACCCTTTCCAAGAGGCTTCCAGTGCTTTGAAGTGATGGTGTTGAACAACATAGGACAATTGCTTACTAATAGCGGTATCTAGGCAAGCCAGTATTCTCGCCAACTTTGCTTTAAACTGGGGCGTCGAAGATTCTTTTGCGTATTCTATTAACGCCTGCCAAGGCAAACTTGTTAGAAGAGTCGAGTAATAGTTTCTAGGCTGTTTGTTTATCATAACGGCTCAGTTGAAAGCATTCGGGGGAAAGTTCCCCCGAATCTCGTTAACTTGGAATACTGGCAACCATGCGAAGCGAGGTGGTCAACTCTTCCATTTGTAACCAAGGCCGGAGGTAGGCAACGGCTGAATATGCACCAGGTCTTCCTACTTGCTCTTCCACGCTCACCTTAGCTTCTACAAGTGGATATTGAGCTTTAGACTCGTTGCCAATCGCGTAAGGATTCACATATTGATGTACCCAAGCGCTAAGCTCTTTTTCGACATCACTTGGGGAAAGGTTGGAGCCCACTCGCTCTCGCCCTATGACCTTCAGATACTGAGCGATTCTACTACTGGCCATCGTATAAGGTAATCGAGCAGATATCGCTGCATTCGCTGTCGCCTCAGCATCCGTATATGACTTAGGCTTATGCGTACTCTGAGCTCCCATAAAGACAGCAAAATTCGTATTTTTGTAGTGAACCAAAGGCAAAAACCCAAGATCACTTAGCTCTTTCTCTCGCTCATCAGTTAAGTTCACTTCTGTAGGGCATTGCTGAATCAATTCTTCAGCAGCTGAGTGGTAAGTAAAGTTAGGTAAGTTCTCAACTTTACCACCATTATCCGATCCTCGAATCGCGGTACACCAACCAAACTGAGTATAGGCTTGAGTCAGAAGTAAGCCGAAGTCGTAAGCTGCGTTACTCCAGACAAAGTTTTTGTCTGATTCGACTTGGTGCTGCCCCTTTTCACCCATGCTCAATTCTTCAAAATGGAATGACTTAACGGACACAGTGGCATTTCCGTATGGCAGACGAGCCATAGTTTTAGGAAGGGTAAGCGCCACATATCGAGAGTCATCGCTCTCACGAAATGCATTCCAACTTGCATATGTGGGGGAATCAAATCCTGCTGCGACAGGTTTACCATCAGCAAAAGAAGAAAAGGAAGCGAAGTCAAACATATCAGCGCTAGCAGCAGCGATAAAAGGTGCATGCGAAGCTGACGCCACTTCTCCTAAGTAACGAAGTAGAGCAGTGTCCTCTTCACCATATCCAAACTCATAGTCACCAATAAGTGCACCATAAGGCTCCCCACCAGCAGTGCCAAACTCTTCCTGATACACGGTGGTAAATAGTCGGCTACGATCGATAGCTGGCGCAATTTCAAACTGCTCCAACAACTCTTGCTTGGTATAGTTAGACAGTTTGATCTTTAAGTTTGGTCCAAGTTCGCTGTTCTTAACCAATTTATGTAAGCCCAGCCAAGTACCTTCTATTTTTTGAAATTCACTATCTTGCATCACCTGCGATAATTGCTCAGAGATTTTGCTATCCAGGGCCGAGATGGCTTTGTCTATGGTGAATGTCAGGCTTTTATCCCAAGAAACCGTCCCTTCAAGGGCTTGAGATGTTAGCATGCCCAGAAGTTCTTTGGTGGAATCTACGGGTGTTTGTGTCGTTGCTTTGATGACACGGTCAAGAAAGCTCACCGAACCTTCAGCTTCACTCGCCGCTTGAGATACAAACTGCTCTTCTGGGGACATTATTCTGTACCCTCTTTATTCAAGCCCAACTCTTCAGCCAACCCATGGATAGCGTCTGTGCTTTGTAGTAATTCCTTCAACACACGCTCTAGATCCCGCGACCGATCGGCCTTACTTAGTAATTCTTTAAGTTGATTGCGGACCTGAACCAGCTTTTTCAGTGGTTCAATTTGCTCGACTAGATTCTCAGGATGAAAGTCTTTCATAGACTTGAAGCTTAACTCTACGTTAAACTCGCTACCATCGTTAGCCAACGTATTGTCTACTTTGTAGGAAAGCCTTGGGTTAATTTGGCCCATTACACTGTCAAAGTTATCTTTATCAATGCCAGTGAATTCTCTCTCTTCAAGATCAACCTTTTCAGATTCCGGTTTATGTCCTGAAAAATCACCGATAACACCGACAACAAACGGCAGCTCTTTAGTTTCGACTGCACCGTTAGTTTCAACATCATAGGTAATACTGACGCGGTTTTTGCTAACCCGCTTATGCTGTGAGTTCAATACCATATCGATAGCCTACTTTAAGTAATGGTTTGCTTAAGAGAACCCCGGGACTAGGCGGAGTCTCTTTAAATAATCGAGGTCGAGTGAGTATTAGCTCGCACCTGACAGCATCTTGCCCTGGGGAAGGTTATAGGTGACCAAACCTCCTTCAGTAACTGTACCTCCGTCATCTTCTGGGTTGTGCTTTTGAGAAATTTCGACATACGAAAGAGAAACGGTTTCAAATGGTTGTGACCCATCACTGCCAGACACGTTGTAAGATACTAGCCTAGACTTCTCAAGCTTAACCTGAAAGTAAACCTTTGCACCTGAGCCATCTGACTCTGGTTTGGTGAACGCTATTTCTACCGTTTTACCTTCTCCACCTGGGTTAAACAAAAAAGACAATAATCCTTCGGAAGCTCCATCAACTTCTTTTATGATGTTAACCTCACTCGCCGCAACCATACCCGAATCCCTATTGTTTCCATTACCGATGTCCATTGAGACATTTCTTAAACCGCCCCATGAATAGGACTGGATAGCAAACCAACCCGCTCCATCTAAACCTTCCACTGTTGCACCACCGTTAACCTCAACGGTATCGATACGCATGTATATACTTGCCATAATTTTTTTCCTTCTAGTCTAGGTATATCTGAAATTTTTCTTACCAATTTAAAGCCGTAGAGGCCACTTGTTCTTGTTGCTTACTCGGTTTTGGCTTTCTGTCACCACTCGATAACAACCACTGGTCCTGATCATTAACTGATTCTGTGAGATTGTTCTTCTTAGCCATGTGCTCTGAGGTAAGCGAATGCTCTGCTTCGCCTTCTTGTTCTAGTATTTTCTTTGCTGGTGATCGTACTGTTCCATCAACGACTCCTTTTCCAGAGCTTGACTTAGGCAAATTTGGCAGCTCAATTCGATCTAATTGGTTCAAACCTGCGGTGTTAAACACTTTGCTGATTAAGTCACTACCCTGCTCTGTCATCATTTCTTGAAGCAATTCTGGTAATGGCATGTATCCCCAACGAATGGCCTTCTCTAACAAAAAAGACACCGGACTGTGTGGTTCGCTCTCTCGAAAGTAATCGGAAATATCACGAAGTAGGTGAAAAACCTGGTCACGGTTGATACTGTTTGATCCCGCTTCCTGGGGAAAGAGGTTCCCACCTTGGTCTAGGTGTGCACTTTTTTGGATACTGCCTGTCCCACGAATACTCCCAGAACACACAGATACAGATTGTTCTTTGTCGTTGCCCTTATTTTCTGACTCTAGGTCTTGAGGTGCTGGCCGCTCACTCGATTTTGGATCCGCAATATCAGTTAACTGTACGAATGCGTCACCCAATTCCGAAAACAACCCTATAACAAAGGCAAAATTTACGTTGGCAATCGAAAAATGATTTGCTTGTTTTGTGACTTGCCGTTCCAGTCGCTCTAACTGAGCGACACAACGCGCGGTATTTGAGGCTTTCTTTTGAATTGCTTCACGCTCACAAGCTACACTAACACTGGCCTTTACTTTAGCTTTCAAAATATCGAGTTCACCCCTTTTCAATGCACTCTGAAAATCAAAAAATGACACATTATCAATCAGTTTGAAGTGCATTAGAGGTGCGTATAGAAGGGAACTTGATTTATTCTCTCCAATCAATTGAAAAAAAGCGAAGATCTTAGCTCGGGCTTGCTCTGCTTCCCTAGCCTCTAGCGTATCCGCTTTTAGCTTGCTTTCAGGAAGAACCGGATTCAAAAACTTCCATTGCTGCTCAACCAGGTTTGACAACCACTCAATGCTATTGGCAGTACTCTCCAAAGATGGGTCCAATACCAGCTGAGCTGCGATAAACCAAGTAATGAGTTCAATATCTCGTGTTGTTGAATGAAATTGTTTATATAAATTAGAAGCTAGAGACAACCAGCATTGATGACACTCACGTTCAAGTCTTTCCTTATCAACATCGCTAGGGTTTTGACTTAACTTTCGTTGCGCCGTCTGAGCCATGTTAAATTCATTTCTTAGTGGGCGAAATGCACTTGTATCCAACTTAAGATAAGTTCCACATGGGAATTTATCACTAATAGGTTTGGATAGTATTGATATCTGGTCAAAAGAGAAGGTCATATATACCCTTTATTCTTAATTTTCTAAATTATTAAAAAATTCAAATTAAAACCCACATCAAGTAACGGATATAAATTATCCATTAAAGTAAAGTAGCCATTAGAAATATAAAGTCTTAACTAAACTCCTATAAGGAAACTGGATTATATCGGCATCCCCGAGGCAATAAAGAGTCATATAGGTCATGAACAGTGGTCATTTATGACAACCTTAACCAACAAAATGTGACAGACATCAATAAATTACAACCATAACATATTGATAGTAGTCAATATTAATAGAAATGCCACTACTAATCCTTAGTGTATTCTTTGAAAAGAGAGATAATATAAAAAGTATAAAAATGTATTTAAAATGTTAATAATACGAAAGAGAAAACATTATAATACCTATTCCATATGGTTGGTAACAATTATCATTCCCGACAAAGCTAGAGAAGGTAGTTTATTTTAAATTACCACTTGAATTCATAATCAATTAACAATAACCTTAAATTAACAATCCAAGAACAATAAACTACAGCTCCTATTATTAAACTGTGTCACTATCGACTAATTTAATAAAGTAGGAACAAGAAGTGAAAAACATATATTTGTGGAATGAAGAATAGTATGACCGACAGTGAATTGCTATATCAACCTCGTCCTTTAATAGTAACCTTTGCCGATAACAATAGTTACACGGTTTCATTACTCCAGGGAAAAGAGGGGTTGTCAGAGTATGTAAACTTAACGCTTTCGATAGCAGCCAACACTGAGGTGAACAAAAGTAACCTAGGTAAGCCAATTAGCATACTATTCAATCAATATGAAGAAAGTAGAATATTTTGCGGTCTGTGCACTCAAATATCACTGACGGGTTTCAGTCAAGACAAACAACTCTACTACTACCAAATCAAAGCATCTGACCCTCTCTCGTTGTTGAGTTTGCGAAGAAGCCGTCAAATTTTCCAGAACATGTCAACAACACAGATCCTTGATTCCTTACTCAATGACTCCGGCTTTAAAAACTACTTTACTTATGCCGTGTCCGGTAATGGAAAAAACCACAATTACTGTGTTCAGCTAGATGAGAGTGATCGAACATTTATCCGACGTTTACTTGCTAGCGAAGGGTGGCACTATCACATACAGCAATCGTCCGGGAAACCCATAGTGGTCATCGCTGACTCCAATCAAAGGTTTGACAGTATTGACAATGCCACTGTTAGCTATCAAAAAAATAGCCAAACCACTTTCAGGACCATTAGCAATTGGCGCAGCAACACCTGTATCGGTACTTCTCGAGTCTTGTTAGCAGATCACACTCTAGATATTGCCGACACTTTTGACAGTAGCGAGATCAAAAGTGCTTCAAATTATTCCCCTCAGAATTTAGGGCAAGAATTTTTTGGTCTGGGGCAAGAGAACAAGAGTGAGATACTAAACGCAGCCAGTTTTCAAATGCAGGCAATGGATGTTGATACCAACACCTCAGAGGCAGACTCAAACATAGCGGCACTGAGCTCTGGACTAAAGTTCTCCCTCACTCAACACCCACTTTCTGAACTGAACCAAGAATATATTGTGACGCAAATAACTCACCATATCAACTGTGAGGAACGTGGTACAACGCCGACATATCGCAATGAATTCACTTGCATTCCGGCTCGAACAACCTATAGGCCACCACTGATTGATAAACCTAAAATACACAGTCTCCATACGGCATCAGTAACAGGTCCTAGCGACAATGAAATATATACCGACAGCGCTGGACGGATAAAAGTCCTATTCCATTGGGACCGAAATGGGACACCAGATGAAAACAGCTCATGCTGGTTGCCCGTGTCTCAACTGCTTGCTAGCAAAGGATTTGGGACTCAGTTTATTCCTCGTGTAGGTGATGAAGTACTTGTTCAATACATCGATGGAAACCCGGATCGCCCCGTAGTCACCGGCTCAGTATACAATAGCCAAAATACGCCACCCTATAGCATGGCCTCTCAAATCGGACTAAAAACTCGAACTACTCCCAATGGCAATAGCGCCCAGGGAAATGAATTTGTTTTGAATGATGAAAAAGACAGAGAACAAATATTTTTCCACGCAGAGCGAGATTTAGTTTTTGATGTCAACAATGACTACACTGCAACCATTAAGGGAGCGAAGTCCACACAAGTAGAAAAAAATGTTGCACTGACAGTCAAAGAGGGCATTAACGCCTGCACCGAGCAAGAGCTCACAATGAGCAGTAAAGAAAACTTCTCCTGTGATAGTGAAAAAGATCTAACGTTTAGTGCAAGCTCGAACATGTCACTGTCGGCTCATTCATCTGTGACTGTCGATGGGAGTAGCATCTCTATAACGGGTAAAAACAACATCGAGCTAAAAGTGGAATCAAGTAAGATTTCAATCAGCGCCAGTGGTATTGAACTCGATGCGCCAAAAATAACGATTAATGGGAAAGCCAGTGCTGAAATGAAAGCTGCAACCGTAAGCATAGAAGGCCAAGGAACTGCTGAGCTCAAATCGGCATCTGTCACCGTCAATGCTAGCGCGATGGCTCAAATCAAAGCTGGGGCTATGGTAAAAATACAAGGGGCAATCGCCGAAATAAACTAATGACGCTACGTAAAATACCTTATCAGCAAGCTAGTCAGATCCTAGATCTATATTCTGCGAATGCTTCTTTCAGTCAATTGTGTGAGGAAAACATCGCGCCTTTAGCCTTAATTGAACATGGAATCAAAAAGGCCATGTTCTCTGATGTAGTCATATTTCTTGCTCACGCCATTCCCGTTCGTGAATCTGTTTGGTGGGCTGCATGTTGCGCAGCTACACGCAATGATTGGAATGAAGACGAAGCAAATGCGGTGCGCGCTGCCAAAGCTTGGGTACACACACCCGATGAAACCAGTCGCCGTTATGCGGAGCGTATGGCCTCGATTGCCGGGCTAGAGTCAGGCGCAGGTTGGGCTGCTCAAGCTGCCTTTTGGAGTGGTGGCAGTATGACTAAACCGGAGGATCCTCTCACCCCACCTCCCCCACATCTTTACGCTCAGGCAGCCGCAGGCTGCATTACGCTCACCGCCGTATTGCCAGATGGCTCCGAGGCGGAAAAGCGATATCAAGGCTTTCTAGAAATAGGCCTAAACATCGCCCACGGTGGAAACGGACAAGATTAGGAGGCAGCATGCTCCCAGCAGCAAGAACCAGTGATATGCACGTTTGCCCAATGCAAACCCCGGCAATCCCACCGATACCTCATGTTGGGGGGCCGTTGTTACCGTTACCTTCTACGGTTCTAATCGGAGGGCTTCCCGCTGCAACATTAGGGCAGATGTGTATGTGTGTAGGTCCACCCGATACCATAGCGAAAGGCAGCACAACGGTACTTATCAACAGTAAACCTGCAGCTAGGATGAGCGATACAACTGCCCACGGTGGCACTATTGTTATGGGCCTACCTACTGTATTGATAGGTGGTTAGAGAACCCACTGTGTATTCAGTGCTCTGATGCCAATTACATTATTTCGAGTTTACAGTTTAATATTTTAATCTTCCGCCAGTTACTCATTAAATTGGCTGGCGAAGAATATAATTCATATGTCGCTGCTAGGGCCCATGGTGTACCAGTGTGTACTGGTGAAGAATAGGAAAACCCGCCAAGTACCCAAGAGCTTCTTGTTACGCAATCGCCTGACTTAGGTAAGCTATACCCTGTATTCACTCTGTGCGAGTAGGTTAAACTCTTATCACCAACCAATAAATTTGCACGATTTCGCACCTGGGCAATCTCTTTATCCGTTGCAGGGTGAAAATAGACGGTGACATCATTGATCTTGCTAGGTTTTAGCATTCCTGTATTAAGTTGATCCGTGCAACGCCAAGCGCCGTTACAAAACTGATCCCAAACTGTCATTTTATAATTTTCATAAACGAATGGTGATACATGTCCGCCTCCAATAGTTCGTTTCCAATTAACGGGATTTGTTAGAGTTTTTCCTGACTGAATCATTACCCCAACACAGTTAGTATGACGTTGTTCTAAGGCCTTTATCATGGCTTCGACTACAAAGTAAAAATCCATTTCTGTTGCACTAGCGGCTATTGTTATATTCGGCATAATTAATCATTAAGTGTTTATATAAAAGACAACCATTTATTAAAATTAATAAATGATCAAGACTTATATTTAGCCTAACCTATTAAAAAAATAACTTCCACATTAATTAATGCTTCAAAGAAAAACAACAGAACCGAAATTAGTATGTGTTAAAGTTAAAAATTAAAACACTGTAAAAAATAGAGTCATATTTAATGAAATAATGATCATATTAAATCAAAAAAACATTATATTAAAAAATATGCAAACATGATAATGTCTATTAAATACAGTAACTTGGAATTTTTTGTTTATTTCCATCAAGTATTTCCTTTCAAATCATGGAGAAATCATGCCTGTTTTTTCATTCAAAAACATTTTCAGAAAGGCCCACAAGAACTATGAAGAACTTAGCCGTAACTTTAAAGAAGGCGATATAATTTATGGCTTATCTATGGATAGAACAGTCGGACTAATGTCTTTAAATCAAGTGCATTTCCCTTCACATATAAATGGAAAGGAAAATATTTTAGTTCAAAATACTCTAACCAATGCCGTATTTGGCACATCGGTTACCCCCGGAAAATATAGAACTAACCTAGAAATTCAGAAAGATCTACATGATGGCAGAAGAGGTGTACTGTTTAAAAATTACACTGTTACTTATCCACCGTTGCAAAAGTCAGATTATCTGTCCTTAAACGGCTACGATAGAGCTAATAAACTCTGGAAGAGAACAAGTAAAGCAGGCTTGTTATATCAAATATTTCAGCGGAATAAACAGGTTCATTTTTGTGTTGATAACACTCTATCAGCCCTTGAAAAAGTGGCTAAAAAAGAAGGTATCGAAGGGACATGCGTTACAGCTTCAGAGATACGATTGCTGTATAGGTACAGAGGAAATGCCAAAGTTAGGCGACTATTGAAGATTTATGTTAAAGATCGAGAAATACCAATAGATCAATTTTTCAACCATCCAAGTTGGGCTTACTATTCACCCAAGGAAACTTATAGTTAGGTGCTGAGGAAACCCTAAAAATTGACCAATACTTCAGCATTCTGAGCCGTCTCATTCACAACGACGACATAGGTGAAAGTCTATGTCAGTCCGGAGCTTTAGGGATTGACACTACCCGTCATAAAACCTATAGCTAGTGCTCTGTTTTCGACACATTACTCAGTAAAAAAGAACGATTGAAAGCCGTTAAGAAACACATGGCAGGCATCACCTTGGCCTTGAAACAGGACGGCGGCTGTGTCATTACTGCGTAGCTCCTTTTTCACCTTTTCTATTCTGTACTCGGCTTCCGTGGTGATTAACGACAGGCGCTCTTTTTTAATCCCATGTAATTGTTCATTGATACATTGAATTTGAGCGGAAAGAATGGGTAGGTACTTATCAGGTGATTTCATTGGCCAACACGCGAATTATTATAGTTTATATTTGAATATTAATACTTGAACGATCGATTTCAACTGACGCATTTCTCTTTTTACATAAATTCCATAAAATTCGCACACTTTTACCTTCTAATAATATTCGTGTCCGTTATTTCATCAAAATCAGTATTGATTACGCTTGCATGCACAGTCACTTTAAGGGGCGAGTTTCACCGCGATAGACAAAGCTGAACGGGTATAGCAGTACTTGGGAAAGACTGCTGATTCATGTAAAGTGTTCATTATAAATCTGAGGCTTATGCCCAAGTCACTTCAACATAATTAGAACGAAAAGCGAAAGGATTGTAATTGCAAGCTACCCAAGCATTGCCGCTGATATTGGCGGGCCCCATTTTACGTAAAGCCACACACAATGCATTAGTCGTATGGCTCGTAACCAGCAAACCCTTAGTAGGCCACTTTACCTTGGTAGTGGACGAAAACGATGAACTCATTGTTAACGAGCCTCTTAGCCAATTTGAGCAGATAAAAATCGGAGAACACGCCTGGATCACTCTAGTACAGTTGGAACAAGAGCTGCCGACCCATGTGCCCCTACGCTACGACTTCTCCACTCCTGACGGCCTCCTTCGCTCTCTTGCTCCAGAGTTGCTTTATTCTGAGGAGCAATCTCCCTGTTTTAACATCACCGATAAAGCGGACTATGTGTTACACGGCTCTTGTCGAAATCCTGATCATGCTACTAAAGATGCGCTTATCGCCGCAGACAAGAAAGTAGCGCAACTGCCAGTAGCGCAGCGCCCTGACATGCTGATAATGAGCGGCGATCAAATTTACGCCGATCATGTCTCTGGCCCGTTACTTGTCGCGGTTCATAAAATCATTGATATATTGGGATTACATGGTGAAGAGTTTGAGGAAAGTACGCTTAAGACTAGTGACGAACTCTATCTGCACCCAGACACTCTTTATGGAAGATACAGCATTCTTCCAACCACCCACAGCAGCCACGGGCTATTTAGCCGCCTTATTTCTTCTGGCCCTAAACCCACTTTTACATCGCAGCGCTGCGTTAATCACTTGATTTCACTTGCTGAGTTCATTGCCATGTATCTGTTAGTTTGGTCTCCTGAGCTTTGGCGCATTATTTCTATCGATAAACCTGGTGATGAAGCAGCATCAGCTCAAGTACAGAAAGGGCTGGAGCAATGGGATAACGAAAAAAGCAGGTTAGATAAGTTTGTTGAAGGGTTGCCGAGTAGCAGACGACTTCTTGCTCACATTCCCACTTATATGATCTTTGACGATCATGATGTCACCGACGACTGGAATTTAACCGTCGGCTGGGAGAAAAACATCAACCAAAGCAAACTGGCAAAACGGATTATTGGCAACGGTTTAATAAGCTATTGGCTGTGCCAAGGCTGGGGCAATGAACCTAACAACTTCAATAAAGAATTTATCCAAGTTGCGAAGTCATTTTTCACTGAGCCATCCTTACAACATCACAACGCCTTTGTTCAATATTTGAATCAGTTCGAAAGATGGCATTACACCATACCAACATCCCCAAAAGTGGTCGTTCTTGATACCCGAACTCGTCGTTGGCGCTCAGAGTCAAAAATGAATAAGCCCTCTGGGTTAATGGACTGGGAGGCGCTCATTGAATTTCAGCAAGAGCTGTTGAACGAAGAGAAAGTCATCATTGTATCTGCGGCACCCATGTTTGGCGTCAAGTTCATCGAAGCCCTTCAACGTATTATGACTTGGGTTGGCCAACCTCTGATTATCGACGCTGAAAACTGGATGGCACATCCGGGCTCTGCCAATACACTACTGAGCATATTTACGCACACCAAAACTCCAACCAACTTTGTTATTTTATCGGGTGATGTCCACTACTCTTTTGCTTATGACATTAAAGTACGCCATAGCAAAAGCAGCCCAAATATATTCCAAATCACCTGTAGTGGTTTGAAAAATGAATTCCCTGAGCCACTACTCAACATATGTGATCGCTTAGACCGGCTCCTGTATTCGCCTTATTCTTTTCTTAACTTGTTTACCAAACGTAAGCGGCTACTGATCAAAAAACGCGACCCTAGTACCATCGGCACAAGGAGACTAGTGAATCAAAGTGCTATCGGAGAACTGAAGTTGGATGTCAATGGAAAGCCCGCTAGTATTGAGCTACTTACTTCAGAGGGAGAAACCGTTACCTTTCCTGAAAGGAAGTAGCGTACGAGTTTCAAACAATGCTCCCAACTAGGTAAGTTGGGAGCATTATTGTCAGAAGCTGGCTAGATTATGATTCTGAAACAGCGACTTCTCTAGAGCCTTTCGGTATGTAGAATCGAGAGAAAAACAACCCTAACTCGAATAGCAAACACATAGGCACGGCAAGCAGAGTTTGGGACAGCATATCCGGAGGGGTTAGAAACATTCCCACCACAAAAGCCCCCACAATAATATAAGGTCGCTTTTCACTTAATGCTTTCGGTGTCGTAATTCCCATCCAACAAATAAGAATAATCGCAACCGGTATTTCGAACGCCACACCAAAACCCATAAACACCGTCAGAACAAAATCTAAATAGCTGGTTATATCAGTCGCGTATTCTACGCCACCAAGGGAAATAGCGGTAAAAAAACGAAATACTATCGGTAAAACAGCGAAATAAGCAAAAGCGACGCCGCAATAGAATAATAACGAGCTTGATATCAGTAATGGGGTGATTAAACGTTTTTCATGTTTATACAAACCCGGCGCGATAAATGCCCATATTTGATAAAGGATATAAGGCACTGCAATGAAAACAGAGACAACCAATGTCAGCTTTACTGGTGTAAATAATGGAGAAACCACGCTGGTGGCAATCATCGTCGCCCCTTTCGGCAGTCGTTCTACCAAAGGCGCTGAGACAAAGTTATAGATATTATTGGAGAAGTACGCCAGAGCGGCAAATACAATAAAAATCGAACTAATGCATTTTAACAGCCTTGAGCGCAATTCAAGAAGGTGGCGCATTAACGGCTGAGAAGGTTCATCTGCAGACATAGTGTTCTCTATCTATGATTAATACGTCAAACAAGTAGATTTACTTATTTGAAGATGTCGAGAGATCCTTTTCGATATCTTTTATTTCAGATTTTAGTCCGCCTAATGAGCCAGATATATCCTGTTTGGCTTCTGTTAAGTCACTTTTAGAGGCATTGATGCTATCAGAAATTTTCTTCATTTCCGTTTGTTCAATAGCACGGATTTCTTCTTTCAAATCTGAAAGCTGCAACTCTTGTGAAATTTCTTCTTTCACACTGTTTGCCATCGCTCGGGCAACACCAATAAACTTGGCAACAAAGCGAATCACCTGAGGTAATCGCTCTGGCCCGAGTACGATAAGAGCCACGACTATAATCAGTCCTAGCTCTCCAAAACTACTGTCGAACACCTTTACGCCTTCTCAGTATCTTTTACTGTGCTGGTATGAGGTTCGGCACTCTTCATATGTTGGACATTTTCAGTTGCCGAAAAATCAGCATCATTTCCATTGTTAGACGCTGCGGGTTCTTCTTTCAGGGACTTTTTAAAGCCTTTAATTGCCGACCCTAAATCACTGCCAATACCGCTCAATTTTTTTGTTCCAAACAATAGTACAACGATTAACGCAATAATAAGAAGTTGCCAAATACTAATATCAGCCATAATAAACTCACTTGTAAATAATTAATATGACGCCTGTTTAAATCAAACTGTAAACAAGCAAAAATACCGTCAATCATCCTGTAATTAGCAGAGGTAGTACATCTCTCGGTAAATACATCAAAACAATGAACATATAGAACGTCGTTCTTTTTATTTCTGTCGTTTTAACGGCGGCTATATAACCTCAAATCAGATATGATTGCAAATTTTAAAGTGATATCGCAAAAAGCACGCAATGCCGCTCTAAAAGAGAATACCACCTAAATAATACGACTTAATATGACTAGATGATTAAACTAATATTATGATTTTGTGTACCCGGTAATTATAACTATTACTTTTCATACTCTTGGCGCGGAGATAAGTACCTAAAATACGTCTGTGAGGTGTTTTTTCGCGGTTGTTATTCATTACGATTCAAGAGAAGTTTTGCGCAACTCTGACTTGATTTCACGAAAACTTGGCACAATATATTAGTAATTGGCCAGCGTTGTCAGGTCAGATTACTTGGTCACTTTTATGGTTTTCGATAGGTAAGGTTTTATGTTCAGTTCAATTTCCAATGTGTTCAAACAACTTATCGAAGGAACGAGCTATCATCAGCAAGGCGCTAATCCCAACTTAGCCATGGCATCCCTACTTTGCGAAGTCGCTGATGCCGATCACCAAAGCTCATCAATAGAATCACACACTAAATCAGCACTTCTGACTCGCTTGCTCGGAGTCAGCAGTGAAGAAAGCCAAACCTTGATCAATGAGGCCGAAGAAAAAGTTAAGAAATCAGCCTCGTTGTATGATTTTACCTCTCAATTACGAGAGCTGTCGCAAGAAGCTCGGTTTGAGTTGATAAAAGCGATGTGGGAAGTGGCTAATGCCGACGGGAATATTGATCCTTTAGAAGAAGCAGTCATTCGAAAAGTGGCCGAGTTGTTGTATGTCGACCACAGTGAATTCATTAGAGCAAAATTGTCCGTTATCGACAAATAACTCCGTAACTCGTGATACCTGACGCTCTACAACATTTTTAGGGCCAATTTAGCCAGGTTATAGGCGTCTACATACCCCGAATGTTGACGACCCTCCCAATCAATTCCCTGGCTCTCTTGCGCCTCACGATGACCAATTCGTTTATCCTTCAAGCGGTGTTGCACGCGATATAAAGTGGCCAGATTGATAAACTCTTTGAAAGGCATTGGTATCTTTTTTTGCAAGCACTCTTCTCTAAGGATGACATCATCCCTACCCCAAGCGGCGTATATCTTGTTGGCACCACCAAAGTTCTTGATCATTGATTGAACAACCGATTCAAGAGATCGCCCTTGTTTTTCTATTTTTCGTGGCGTTATCCCAGTCAGTTCGCTACAAAATTTAGAGACTTCGTCAGTGTCTGGCTTTACGTAGTATTGAGCACGTTTCACTATCTCACTTTTCACCAAATCGATCTCAGCTAAACCAATCTCAATGATCTCACCAGTTGTGCCTACACCATCTTGATTCCAGCAACACATTTCCAAATCAAAACAAACAATACGGTTGTGATTCATTATTTACCTTAAAAAACGCAAATTCTCGACGTCGAATGGAGCATATTACATGACTTGAAAGCAAAACTCGACGGTGAAGATCCCTGTTAGGCTATAGGTTGATAGGATTCCACCTGGTGTTAATTTCATCAATGACGCAATTTTTTGTCTGCATTTTGACCACTCGCCCATCAATTGCGCGAATAATGTCATTTTTCATCAAGATTCGTAACACGAGTATGGTAATATCCATCCCAAATTATTAGTTAAACAATCTATACAAGTCCGTGGCGATAGCTCTTCTAAAGTCCGACATATAATCCTTTGAGAGAATTCAAAATGACCTTTGATTTACATCTTTTTCCGACCACATTCGATATGCTGCATGCTATTTTGGCCGTGCTGTGTATTTTGCTTTTGCTCATTGTCGTTTTCCGCAAAGCAAAAGTCGTTGAAAAAGTCGTTGAGAAACCAGTTGAAAAAATCGTCGAAGTTGAAAAACCTGTCGAGAAAATCATTGAAGTAGAAAAGCTCGTTGAAGTTGAGAAAGTGGTTGAAAAAATCGTTGAAGTTGAATCTAAACTCACAGCAAACCCAACCGATTCTGCTTTACAACTGTTGTCTTTGATGCAACAAGAGTCAAGACTCATCGACTTTTTACAAGAAGACCTTTCTTCCTTCTCTGACGAAGAAGTCGGTGCCGCGGCGCGTGTCATCCATTCTGGTGGACAAAAAGTACTGAATGAATACCTCACGCTATCACCGATACGTAGTGAAGACGAAGAATCGCACATCACGATTGCTGAAGGTTTCAACCCGCAAGAAATCCGTTTGACAGGCAATGTTACAGGCAGTGCTCCGTACAACGGGACGCTAGTACACAAAGGTTGGAAGGCAGCAGAGATTCGCTTGCCAAAAGTATCAGAAAACTATGACGCTTCTGTCATTGCCCCTGCAGAGGTTGAGCTGTAATGGAAACTGAAAACAATACAGAACATTTGCCGAAATTCAGTGTCGGTATTGACTTAGGCACGACACATTGTGTGCTGTCTTACACTGATAACTCACAAGAAGAACCAACCGTTGAGTTGATGGAAATCCCGCAGCTAACCGCTCCTGGCACCGTAGAAGAAAAAAGCCAACTTGGCTCATTTTTGTATCAGCCTCACGAACATGAGATGAATGAGTCTGCACGTGTGTTGCCTTGGACAGACCAACCAAAAGCGTTGGTTGGCGCTATCGCCAGAAACCTTGGCTCTAAAACACCGATTCGCCTTGTTGCCAGCGCAAAATCTTGGCTATGTCACGCAGGAGTTAACCGCCGAGAAGCCTTTCTACCAAACGGTAGCCCAGAAGAAGTTGAAAAAGTCTCACCACTTAAAGCGTCTGAGCTCTACTTAAAACACATGAAAAATGCTTGGGACCAGCGTCATCCACACGAGCCTTTGAGCGAGCAAGAAGTCATCGTCACCGTCCCTGCTTCGTTTGACCCAGCAGCTCGAGATCTCACCGTTGAAGCGGCAAGGAACTTAGGCCTTAAGCATCTAACCTTACTTGAAGAGCCACAAGCCGCTCTTTATAGTTGGATTGATAATAACAATGACTCTTGGCGAGACCAAGTGAGTGCTGGTGATGTCGTATTAGTGGTCGATATTGGCGGAGGCACCACCGATTTGTCACTCGTCGAAGTCACCGAAAACGATGGAAATCTAGAACTCAACAGAATCGCTGTCGGTGAACATATTCTGCTTGGCGGCGATAATATGGATCTTGCTCTTGCTTATCGCCTAAAAATGAAATTGGCTCAAGAAGGCAAAGACCTTGCGCCTTGGCAGATTCAAGCTATTACTCAAGCGTGCCGTGATGCCAAAGAAGCCCTGCTAAATGACGGCGATCTTCAATCGGTACCGATCGTAGTCCCAAGTAGAGGTTCTAAGTTACTTGGTTCAACGTTGAAAACCGAATTGACCCAGCAAGAAGTCCAGCAAACACTGGTTGACGGTTTCTTCCCAGCGATTAGCATTAACGAGCATCCGGTACAAAAAAACCGAGGCGCACTCACACAGATGGGCTTACCTTACGCGCAAGATGCGGGCATCACTCGCCACATTGCGGCTTTTCTTTCCAAGCAAGCCAGCGCCAATGATTCTGCCCCAGCGCAAGACTACAATCCGTTTGCCAATATGCCAGGCATGCCCGGACAAGAGCAATCTTGTGACTTCATTAAGCCAACTACGATATTGTTTAATGGTGGCGTGCTAAAGTCTGATTTACTTGCTCACCGTTTGTTCGACACCATCAACTCATGGTTAAGCAACGCTCAGGCAGAGCCAGCGAAGCGCCTTACCGGACTTGACCTGGACTTAGCGGTATCACGTGGCGCTTCATATTATGGCGCAGTTCGACGTGGTCAAGGAATTAGAATCCGAGGTGGCATCGCATCGAGTTATTATGTTGGTATAGAAAGTGCCATGCCTGCCATTCCTGGTATGGCGACACCACTTGAAGCGATATGCGTCGCGCCATTTGGTATGGAAGAAGGCTCTAGTGCACAAGTGCCAAGTCAAGAATTTGGCTTGGTGATTGGCCAGCCAGTCCACTTTCAATTCTTCGGTTCAACCGTACGTCGAGAAGACGAAGCAGGCACCCACCTTGACCATTGGCCAGAAGGAGAACTGGAAGAGTTACCGGAAATACAACTCAGCTTGCCAGTCTCGGAAGGACGAAATAGTGGTGACATTGTACCCGTAACACTCAACTCTCGAGTTACTGAACTAGGAACGCTGCAACTTGAGGCCATAGCCACAGATAATGGCCAAAAATGGCATGTTGAGTTCGATGTTCGCGAAGAGAGCAGCAGCGAGCAACAATCTCACGAACAACATTAACCCACCTAAAGTCGTGCATATTCATGTACGGCTTTTTTGCACCACTTTCAAACGGCCATTGCTTCAAATAAGCCGTATTTTCATACAAATAAAAATAGTTTCAAATCTGAGCACTTCTTAGAGGTTTACATGACGTCCCCCCGCTATCTAATCGGTATCGACCTTGGCACAACAAACACAGTAGTCGCCTATAGTGAAATCCAAGATGAGTTGCAAAACTGTGTCACAAACATATTTGAAATTGACCAGTTGATTGGCCCAGGAGAAGTTGTCCGCAAACCATTACTTCCCTCATTTCGCTATCACCCTGCCGACGAGCAAATTGCACCAGCTGATAGAATCCTGCCTTGGACCGATCAGCACGTCTCTGGGGACATAGAAAATGTGGTTATAGGGGAGTGGGCAAAAGCACTAGGAGCCAAAGTTGAAGGACGACAGGTTTCGAGCGCGAAAAGCTGGTTATCTCACCCGAATGCAGATCGAAGCGCCGATATCCTCCCTTGGTCAGGTACGCAAGACGTAGAGAAAGTATCGCCTGTCGTAGCCAGTGCAAGTTACTTAAACCACGTGAAATGCTCTTGGAACTACCATCACCCAAATGATCGTTTAGAACATCAGCAAGTCGTTGTGACCATTCCCGCCTCCTTCGATGAAGCCGCTCGAAATCTCACACTGGATGCCTGTAAATTGGCTGGGCTCAATGACATATTGCTTTTAGAAGAACCTCAAGCCGTATTTTACGATTGGTATAACCGTCATACTGACAGTGCAACACAGGAACTTGCTGATGTTCCACTAGTTCTAGTTTGCGATGTTGGCGGAGGCACCACCGATCTGAGCTTGATACATGCAAATATTGCCAATGACGAGTTGCAGCTCAAACGAGTGGGGGTAGGAGAACATCTTATGCTCGGAGGGGATAATATTGACTTAGCCCTCGCCCACTTATCTGAACAACAATTACATGCAGGAAAAAAGCTCAGCGCTGCCAGCTTGTCTAAACTTATTCAGCAGACTCGACGGGCGAAAGAGTCTCTTTTGTCTTCCTCCGCCCCAAGTGAAGCGAAGATTACCATGCTAGGGGGCGGCTCAAAGCTGATCGGGGGCTCAAAAAGTGCGCTTTTAACAAAAGAAGAAGTGCACAAAGTCGTATTAGAAGGTTTCTTCCCATTAACCGAGCTTAATGATCTACCCAATAAGCGCCGTAGCGCCGTCGTCGAGTTCGGTTTGCCTTACGTTTCTGACCCTGCTATCAGCAAGCATATCGCTGAGTTTCTGTTCAACCATCAGACCGTATGTCAATCGATACTACAAAGTGATGATGGAACTCAGTCTAATGTACCAGTAGGCGTTCTATTCAATGGTGGCGTGTTTAATAGCGAACTCATTGCAGACCAAATGTCCACGTTGTTTTCCAATTGGCGCGGCGCAACAATTCAGGTGTTAAATAACCCGCACCCCGATTGGTCAGTCGCCTATGGTGCAGTGGCGTTTGGAAAAGCTCGAATGGGCGCTTTATCTAAGATTGGCGGTGGCGCAGCACGCTCTTACTTTCTCCATCTGCAAGAAAAAAACAAATCAAGTAAAGCACTGTGCCTGCTAGCGAAAGGCACCGAGGAAGGGCAAGAGATTCGCCTAAGCGGCCGTCGTTTTTCTCTTACCCTTGGCGAGCCCGTTCGCTTTAATCTACTCACTTCGACTCATGACCAGCTAACAGACGCTACAGGCTCCACATCATCCGCTACCCAAAATGGCATCATGGTAGACATCAACACCGAGCAGTTTAATGCTCTGCCTCCCTATGTTTCAACACTAGACAGTGATGGAACCACTGAGTTATCAGCGAATGAAAAAGAGCGTGTCGAAGTCATTTTAGCAACTCAGCTTACTGAAGTGGGAACGCTGAAAATAGAATGCGTTGATACTAACAACGATGCAAAAAGGTGGTTGTTAGAGTTCGAAGTTAGGCACCAGCAAGGCCATTCAGATCCCGACCACTCTGAGCACCCTCGCCTCCATGAATGCAAAGAAATCATTCAACACCTTTATAGCGGCAATAAAAAAACCGCTGATAACAAAGCAATCAAAACTTTGACTCGAGATTTGGAAAAGCGACTTGGCAAAAGAGAAAGCTGGGACTTCCACACGCTAAGACAAATATTTGATACGCTGATACAAGGTAAAAAACGTCGCCGTCGCTCAGAAGCCCATGAAAGAAACTGGCTTCGCCTCGCTGGATATTCGCTTAGACCAGGCTTTGGTGATGCAACAGACTCATGGCGCATCGAACACGTGTGGCCTCTCTATCAACAAGGAATACAATTCACTGACCACCAAAGCTGGACCGACTGGTGGGTGTTTTGGCGTCGTATTTCCGGAGGCTTAACGCAAGATCAGCAAGAGACAATCTTGGCTGATATCGCTAAATATTTGCACCCGGGTGCAATGAAAAGTGCCAAAAACGCCAAGGAAGTACAAAGCAAAGGCTACGAAGCTATGGTGAGATTAGCCGCTTCCTTAGAGAAGCTCCATGTTGAAGATAAAGAGCTTCTCGCATCTTGGTTTTTCTCTAAAGCGATAAACCATAAGCAATTTAATCAAGCACATTGGTGGGCGTTAGGACGCCTCGCAGCTCGTACACCGTTAAATGGAAGCCAGCACAATGTCATTGGTAGCACAAAAGTGCAGCAATGGCTTGCAAAACTGATAGAACAAGACTGGACAGCGGAGCCAACCATCGGATTCGCGGCCGTTATGATGTGTCGAAAAACGGGAGATCGTAGTCTAGACATATCAGAAGAATCACGAGAGCAGTTGATCACTAAGTTACAACAAAGCCGCATGCCAGACTCTTGGTTGGAGCTTGTCTCGAAAGTAAAAGAGTTATCGGAGTCTGAATCGAAACGTGTCTTTGGGGAAGCTCTACCTAGTGGTCTAAGGTTATTGCAATAGAATCAGGGCAAAAATATGGAAAAGTTTGAGCAGATATATCAACGAGCCGCAGAGCGTAAAGGTGGAGAAAACAATCTAGAAGCCATGTTGTCAAAGCCATTGGCCGATAGTGCCATTTTGGAGATTACTGACGATAGATGGTTATCGGCTTTTTCTCAGAAAGTCTTTCAAAGTGGAATTTCTTGGCAAGTGGTAAGAAATAAGTGGCCAAATTTTGAAGTATTGTTTTTTCAATTCCGCATTGAGCCTCTTTTGCTATTGCCTGACGAAGCGTGGGATGATAAAGCCAATGATAAACGAATTATTCGTCACCATACGAAAGTCAAAAGCATCGCTGACAACGCCAGGATGATTCATGAAGTTAGTGAGCAACACGGATCCTTTTCCCATTTCGTTCTTAGTTGGCCTAAACACAACATCACTGGTCTATGGCAATACCTTAAAACTCATGGTGCTCGATTGGGCGGTAATACTGGTCCTTACACTCTCCGTCAAATGGGCTTTGATACCTTTCTGTTATCTGGAGATGTGGAAACCTATTTACGCAACTACAATATTATTGATGGCGGTAAAGGAACAAAGCGAGCACTCGATGCTGCCGAAAAAGCCTTCTGTACTTGGCAGGAAGAGTCAAACAGAAGTTTAACGGAAATTAGCCAAGTGATTGCCTACAGTGTTGGTGACAACAAGAGGTAGTAATCAATAACCCATGGAGTTGGTGTGAATGATATGACGAGATACCTATTTCTACTATTAATTTTCATATCAACACTTCCATATTCAGCGGAACTCAACGATCTGCGATTTATCACTGAAGAGTACCCCCCGTATAACTATACCCACAATGGGCAAGTAACGGGTATATCAGTTGATATACTTAAGTCAGCTTCTACATCTGTACACGACACAGTAAAAAAGGTCGAAGTACAGCCTTGGGCGAGAGGCTATAGGAATGCTACGATAGGACCTTTGGTGGTTCTATTTTCGACCACACGCACCCATGAAAGAGAAGCCAAATTTAAGTGGGCTGGCCCTATCATTTCGACTGAGATTGTCGTCCTTGCAAAAAAAAGTAAGCAACTCAAAGTCTCGAATCCAGATGAGCTCAAAAAATATACCATTGGCGTTGTACGAAGTGACGTTGGAGAGCAATTACTATCATCTTTGGGTGTACAAGGTAACAAAATTGTACCAACACATGACCCGGAAATACTGATCAAGAAGCTGGCTCACAATAGGGTAGACATGATCGCATACGATGCTAACGTCACAAAAAACCTAATGAAAAAGCAGAAAATCGACTTTAATCAATATGAAATAATCTATCTTCTAAGTAAAGCAGAACTATATTTTGCGTTTAGTCTGGACACTCCAAACATATACGTACACAAGCTCCAGACTGGTATAGACAATATAAGAAACAATGGGCAACTAGATGAAATCAAACAAAATTATTAGGTTCGGACTCTCACACCTGTCATACTCTCGACATCAAGATCATTCTCAAATGATGATATCGTTAGGTGCATAACCTATTACTGCACAACCTTAACCCATTTTGCTCGCCACTCCTGTGCTTCCATAAGATCTGGCCAGAACTCTTTTTGCGTGATAATTAAGCCGTTTTCAACAGTGTGAAATGTTATAGCACGATCTTTTCGAACACTATCAGTAATCGAAACATCAGTTACGACCGTTGCCCCGTCGCAAACTACCGAATGAACTTCGAATTCCCAAACACCATTCGCTGGATAATAGGAATTAATAGCTGTGAAATTTTCTCGGCCAACTGTTAATTCACCTGACTGAGGCCAAAAAACCTCAAAATCTGGACTAAGCCACTCACTGGCTTTAGCAAAGTCATTTGTTTTCATTGCATCCCAAAAAGCTAGGACGACTTCCTTTGAGTTCATCATTTCCTCCTACCACCGAACGCCACTTAGATTTCTGACAACCGCTTTTAACTATCACATAATGCAGTCTTTATTATTTCACTTCATCACAGCGCTGCTAAGCTCAGAATAACCACGTTCAATATGGCTGTAAATTAGCATTATTAATACACAGAACATCAAACACAGCGCAAATAACCAATAGTAAGGCATCGATTCGATAATAAACCCACCAACCAAAGGCCCTATTGAGAAACCCAAGGTACAAATAGTTGAAGCACCAAAGTAGGCACCCCTTAATTCATCGGGCGCTATTCTATCTATCTGCACATTCAAAGTTGGGAAAATAATAACCTCTCCCAAGCTAAGAAGGAACGTTACGATAATCCAGCCCGTTTGCCAACTTGTCGGGGTTAGCACAAACACAACCTGAGCGGCTGCCATAAGGAAGATGCCTATTTTTGCCCGAAAGTACAGTGACTTATGCTCTAACATTTTGAGCAAAGGGAACTGAAACACTAGCACGGTAATCGTATTGACCATCATCAATATCGCCACAATGTCTTGTGAATTACCAAGAGATGATCGAACCAATATCTGTGGAATATTTGAATCTAACTGGGCATAAACAAACATCAGAAAGCCATTAGCCAGCAATAATGTCATAAATAAGGTATCGGTTTTCACCACCCTTAATGTGGTTAGAAAATTTAGACCCTGTGACACCTCTTTATTTTGGGCAGGTTTTTCAGGGTTTATAATGAAGGAAACATATAGCCAAATAGCATAAACAATATAACTCATTCCCGTATAGACAAACAGAGATTGAGGGTTTGACAAGGCTAACGTTATGCCAATCAACGGACCGATAGCACCACCGATGTTAATACAAAAATAACGAATATTAAGCGCAAGCTCCCTGCCCTTTGGGTCCTCTATCTGATCACCAATTAGCGCCTTCGCGGGTTGCTCTATCATTGGTCTCATCAAACCGCTTAGCATCATCATCAAATAGAATTGCCAAATTTTGTTGGATACACCTAACCCTATAAATGCGATCGCAGCAATTAATGCACCGCAAACCAACACCCATTTTCGGCCAATTTTATCCGACAGATATCCAGAGTATAATCCAGCCAAAACACCAACCAACGAAGCAACCGCAAGCATCCCCGCAATTTCAAGCGCAGATGCATCGTATTTCTTGTACAGGAAAACAATCAGAAATGGCCAAGCCATGAAATAGGTGGTGCGTGCTAACAAAGTGCCGATTAACACGGTCCAAATAGAGAAATTAAACTGTTTTACTCGATGTAGCTTAAATAAGCTTTCTTGGGTGTTATTGTGAGTCATTTGAGCCTGTCGTATTTGATATTTTCAGTGGAACCTACATTTGTTTTTATACTCAGATAGTTACCATTATGTTGTCATTTAGGTGTTTGTTTAATGCCGAAATCTGTTCTAAACATAAATAGACAACTAGTATTTTGGTCTCGTCTTATGAAAAATTTAGCCGTAATCACAGCCGCTATCGCTATCAGTTCCTCCAGCTCAGCGTTTGGCGAAGAGCCTATCAAACTACTCTCATTAGACTGGACGAGTCAACAAGTTTTAACCAAAGCTCTGGGTAATCTTTTAGAGAAAAAACAAATACCTGTAGAGTATGTGTCTACTTCTGCTCGCTCGCAATGGCACAAGCTTTCCTATGGTGAAGCCGATGTACAGGTTGAAGTTTGGGAAGGCTCGATGGCAGCCAAATATGAACAACTTATCCAATCAGGCGACATATTAGAAGGGGCAACCCACGAAGCCACGACTAGAGAGGACTGGTGGTACCCAGCTTATGTGGAAGAGCTCTGCCCAGGCTTACCAGACTGGACTGCCTTAAAAAACTGCCCCGAAGTTTTCTATGAAGGGACCAAGCGCGGCATATACTACACCGGGCCATGGGAAAAACCTGACCGAGCGCGAATTCGGGCACTGGGACTCCAATTTGAAGTCATACAACTCGCCGATGGTGAGGAAATCAATCAAAAAATCAGACAGTATATCGCTGCAAAGAAACCACTCATGATATTTAACTGGTCACCTAACTGGGTAGAAGCTAAATACCAAGGCAAGTTTGTTGAGTTTCCTAAATATGACAAGGAATGCGAGAGAAAAGCGTCTTGGGGGATAAACCCTAAATTTAAATGGGATTGTGGTAACCCCGCCGGAGGCTGGTTAAAAATTGCCATCTCTAAGGAGCTGACCAATAAATCTCAATGCGCAGTCGATGTGATTAAATCGTTCTCTTTAAATAACCAGCAAATCGCAATGGCGGCTATGCTAGTAGATGACCAAAAAATGTCCGTCGATGATGCGGCAAACTCATGGTTAGAGCACAACAAAGAGCTGGTCAAACAATGGTTATCACATAACTCATGTAGCTAATCAAAGCTTTACGTATGTGTTATGGGCTTGCGGAGATGTTATTACATAGTAGCGACAGACATTTGAATACGCTTTTGCAATGGGGCTCACGAAGCTTTGTTTTCACTGCTGTCTATTTAAGTTTGGCCTACTGCCTATTATTGTCATCGTTTGGTTACGCGGCACAGCAAGTTGACATATATACCTATGATACTCTTCCTCCTTTTGCTTACACCGATGAAGAGAACAACTTAACGGGCGTTTACATCGAAATCGTTAAAAAGATAGACATGAGAATGCCGGACTACGACATCAACTTCAAAGTCGTTCCTTGGGCAAGAGCAAAGGCGTTGGCAAAAACAGGTAAAGCGTTCGCAATTTTACCGCCCTATTTTCATGCGCATGACTGGTTAACAGACACAGAACCCAAAAAGCCTTATCTGTGGCCATATTCTCAGCCTATATTTACCCAAACTGACATCATTGTTTGCCATGCCGCCGTTGAGTTACCCGAGGCCGCTGTCTTTCCTCGAGACTTTCTCACCCTCAGTTTTACTTCTATGCGTGGAGATGGCCGAGCGGGCCCAGAATTTTTTAAACTGGTCAAAATGAAAGCCATTTGACTCTTCGAGTTAGATAGTACTCAATCAGCAGTGCAATTTTTTCTATTGGCAAGAGCTAACTGTATCGTCACTTCAAAGGTCCCTTTTTATTGGTACCTAAGTCGGCTAGATGACGTAACGAGCTTTGAGATTGATGGAAAAGATATTGTCGTCAATGTAGACGGCAAAAACGTGGCTTTAAAAGAGGTGAGCGTCATCTCTACCAACAATGGCCACCTTGGTTATACGGATATCAATGCAAAAAAAAATTTCCCATTTAAAAAGGATTTTGCAATCAAATTCGATATCGAATTATACAAGCTGAAGAAAAGTGGAGAAATAGACAAAATTATTATGCAGATGCTTGAGAAGCGTTAACCATTCCCCTAAACTCTCACATTTGCCGCCTATTACATTAAGCGGCAAATGCTTTCGAGCCGTTAAAATACGTGCTTCAGCCTAGTTTGACTGATCGCTATCCTCTGTAGGATCTAGTTATTTGTTACTTTCCCTAACCTTAGCCACGTATCAAGCACCGTATCTGGGTTTAGCGAGACAGAGCTAATACCCTGCTCCATTAACCACTCAGCAAGATCTTCATGATCGGATGGCCCTTGGCCACAGATACCGACATACTTACCTGCTTTTTTGGCCGCCTCTATCGCCATAGACAACATGGCTTTGACGGCTGGATTTCTCTCATCAAACAAATGGGCAACATCACCAGAGTCTCTATCTAGACCTAATGTCAGCTGCGTCATGTCGTTTGACCCAATGGAGAATCCATCAAAATACTTGAGGAACTGATCGGCCAAGACTGCGTTAGATGGCAGTTCACACATCATAATCACTTTTAGGCCCTGATCGCCTCGGCGTAAATCATACTTAGCGAGTAGGTCGATAACTGAACTGGCTTCTGATGGAGTGCGAACAAACGGGATCATAATCTCGACGTTTTTGAAGCCCATATCATTTCGTACCCGCTTAATCGCTTGGGTTTCCAGCTCAAAGCATTCTTCGAAGACAGGAGAAATATAACGTGAGGCACCACGGAATCCCAGCATAGGGTTTTCTTCATGTGGCTCATACGCATTACCACCAATCAAGTTGCTGTATTCATTCGACTTAAAGTCCGACATTCGAACAATCACACGTTTTGGCCAAAATGCAGCAGCGATGGTCGCAATGCCTTCTGTCAGCTTACTCACGTAAAAATCAATCGGATTTTTATAGCCGCGAATGCGATGATTAATCTCTTTTTTCAACTCATCGGTTTGCTGGTTAAAGTTCAGTAGTGCTTTAGGGTGAATACCAATCATTTTATTGATAATGAATTCAAGACGAGCCAGTCCTACCCCTTCATTTGGAATTTGAGCAAAATCAAACGCGCGCTCTGGATTCCCCACGTTCATCATCACTTTCGTAGGTAGCATTGGTAATTCATCGACAGATGAGCGTTTGACTTCGAAATCCAGCTCACCGCTATACACATAACCGGTTTCACCTTCAGAGCATGACACAGTGACCACACTACCATCGACTAATTTTGTCGTCGCATCACCGCAACCCACTATAGCCGGTATCCCGAGCTCCCTTGCGATAATAGCAGCGTGGCAGGTGCGGCCACCACGATTGGTCACAATGGCAGAGGCTTTTTTCATGACAGGCTCCCAATCTGGGTCGGTCATGTCGGTCACTAAAACATCCCCCTCTTGAACCAAAGACATCTGATCTAAGGAATCCACCAATCGTACCGTGCCACCTCCGATACGTTGTCCTATTGCTCGACCTTCAACCAAAACGTCTGCTTTGTTATTTAGTTCATAACGCTCAATGACGTTTTGTTCGCTCTGAGAGCAGACGGTCTCTGGCCTGGCTTGAACAATATACAGTTTGCCATCAATGCCATCTTTGGCCCATTCGATGTCCATCGGACGTTGATAATGCTTTTCGATAATGAGCGCTTGCTTCGCCAACTCTTGGATCTCTGAGTCCATTAACGAAAACTGAGCACGTTCATTGTCGGTAGTATCGATAATACTGACTTGCTTACCGATAGCTTGGTCATTTGAATACACCATTTTGGTCATTTTGGAGCCAAACGTTTTCTTAACGATTGGGTTATGCCCAGCTTCTAACATTGCCTTATGCACATAGAACTCATCGGGATTGACGGCCCCTTGGACCACCATTTCACCTAATCCCCAAGCAGACGTGATAAACACCACTTGGTCAAAGCCAGATTCTGTGTCCAGAGTAAACATAACACCAGACGATGCTTTATCTGAGCGAACCATTCGCTGAATACCCGCTGAAAGCGAAATACCTCTATGGTCAAAGCCTTGATGTACACGATAAGAAATCGCGCGGTCGTTAAACAAAGAGGCATATACATGTTTTGTTGCCTCTAATACGGCCTCGACCCCTTTGACATTGAGAAAGGTTTCCTGTTGACCTGCGAAAGAAGCATCAGGCAAATCTTCTGCAGTAGCTGAAGATCGTACCGCAACGGAAATCTCCGGGTTGTTTTCAACCAACTCTAGGTAATTACTTCGAATATCCTGTTCCAGATCATCTGGGAAAGAGGCATCCATTACCCACTGGCGAATCATGGCCCCCGTTTTGCGAAGTTCATCAACGTTATCTACGTCAAGTTCATCAAGCAGCTGATGGATACGCTCGTCAAGCCCGCCAAAATCTAGAAACTGGTTAAACGCATACGATGTTGTGGCGAATCCATTGGGCACGCTAACGCCCACGCTCGAAAGGTTAGAGACCATTTCACCTAAAGAGGCGTTCTTTCCGCCCACTTTGTCGACATCTTGCATAGATAGGCCATCAAACCATAGGGTATTCTTTTGCATGTTTTTCTCCACAAACAGTACAGTTTTATCTTACGGACAGAGCAAACGATTGCTTCATCCAAAACACATTATTTTATCAAGCTGTGGCAGGCGCAATTGCCAGCCGAGTTTTGTTATCGGTATTATGGTGACCATCCTACTCAAACCAATTTTCATTGCTAAATAAAATATGCCAACTAATAGTCAAAGTCGTGATGTGTTCTATGTTTCTGACGGAACCGCCATCACATGCGAAACTCTAGGTCATGTGGTACTGGGGCAATTTCAGTTCGAAACTAACGAGCAAACCTTTCCATTCATAGAAAGCGAAGACAAGTTATCTGAACTGCTCAAAGAAATTTCTAACTCGTATAAGAACAAAGGAACCGAGCCACTCGTCTTCTTCTCCATCGTTATCCCAGAGCTAAAACAAAAGCTGCTAGCGGCACCAGCTCATTGTTACGATGTCCTTGAAGATACGGTTAAAAAAGTAAAAAACGACACTAAAGTTGAACCCAAACCAAAATTGCAGCGCTCACGCAGTGTCAATAAAGATTCCAAGAGTTACTTTGATCGTATCAATGCCATTGAATACACCCTGGCTCACGATGATGGGATAAGGCTCACCAACTTAAATGATGCCGACATCATTTTATTAGGCGTTTCTAGAAGTGGTAAAACGCCCACCAGCCTTTATATGGCAATGCAGTTTGGTCTTAGAGTGGTCAATTATCCTTATATTCAAGAGGATATGAGTAGCCTAAAGCTACTCCCTGAATTTGAAGTGCATCGTCACAAGTTATTTGGCCTGACCATCTTACCCGAGCGTTTGACGGAAATACGAGAAAATAGATTGGCTGGCAGCCAGTACGCCGATATTGAGCAATGCATTAATGAAATTGAAAAAGTCGAAGCCTTGTTCCGGCGTGAAGCCATTCCATATATCAATACATCTTCACTATCTGTTGAAGAGATTTCTGCTCGAATACTGGAGAAATCAGGGTTGAGACGACGGTTACTGTAATTTTATCTGCTTTATTCGGCATCCACAGAATAAAGCGCCCATTGCCACTTATTAACAGTAGCAATGGGCACCTGCTCCAAGATACTAGAACCCAAGTGGAAAGCCGAAGCTGACAAATGCTATCAACAGTCCAGTCCATATGGTCAGAAATGCGAATGAGTATGGAATCATCATGGTAATGACCTCACCAAATGTTAAATCTGGTTTGTACTTGCGCATAAACGCTAGGATAACACCCGCGTAGCTCATCATAGGAGTAATAATATTGGTTGATGAGTCAGCCACTCGGTACGCGGCGGATACCAGATCAGGCGTTAAATTAGGATTAACTTGATAGAGCATAGGAACAAATATAGGCCCTAGAAGCATCCATTTAGCGGTTAGACTACCTACGAACAAATTGATGACACCCGTGGTGATTATAAAGCCAATCAGCATGAGAGCGGGAAAGTTGTGCAGGCCTAGAGACTGTAAACTAGATGCACCCAAATAAGTAACATACGTGCCTAATCCCGAATAACTAATCAATGCGAGGAAGTTGTGACTAAAGAATGTAAGCACAATAACATAACCCATGGTGTTCATTTGTTTTACCATGGCTGTGACTACATCTTGCAATCCAGAAAATTTGCCTGTGGCAAAACCAAAACAAATTCCGGTGACGGCGAACACCAGAGAGATGAGTAAAATAACGTTCTCCAGGTAGGGCGTTACTTCTTTACCAGAGTCATTAATATATGAATCAAGTGGTCCATTCGCCAAAAAGTAAATAGCGACAAGTGCAGCAACCAAACCAACCAATGCTGCTTTCAACCCTTTTTGCTCTTTTTCGGTAACCTTAAACTCTTCAAAGTTAATGTCTTCTGGTAACTGATATGACACTTTTTCCAAGCGGGGAGACACAATTTTCTTGGTAACAAAGGCACCTGCGATAGCCAGGATAAATGTCGATACAAATATGAAGAAGTAATGCATAGTAGCAGGGTTAAGAGTCTCGCCCGTAATACCTGTAAAAGGAACGCCTTGGGACTCCGCAAACAGTTTCGCGTTTACCCCGATAATGACGTCTGCGGGCGTCGCTGGGAAAAGGTTTGCACTAAAACCCGCGGACACACCTGCGAAGGCCGCTGCCATACCTATCAAGGGGTTTTTACCCAAACCTGCATACAGTAGGCCTGCAAGCGGCACAAGAACGAGATAGCCAGCATCAGCTGCTAGAGAGCTCATAATTCCCAAGAACACGATAACCAGTGGCAGGAATCGGCCATTAATTTTGTGCCCTACCTTTTTTATTACTGCTGTAAATAAACCGGAGTTTTCCGCTAGACCAACACCAAGCATAACGACAAGAATAATACCAAGTACACCGTGACCAAACGCTAACCAGTTTTGCAAAAGCGCATTCTCAAACATCCAGCGAAAGTGGTCCGTTTCTAACATATTCTTGATAGAGAACTCTACGGCTTCCCCCCCTTTACCAACGGTTTGAAAAGTCGAGCCTCCTAAAACCCAACTTAGAAACAAGCTAAAGACAAAAAGAAACATAAATATAACAATGGGATCTGGGATTTTTTTCCCTAGGTTTTCAATCATTGTTATAAAACCACTTGGCTTGTTGTTTTGTATCGACCCTAATGCCATGTAAACATATCCAGTTTTTAAATGTTAAAAGCTCAAGGGCGCTAATATCGACTAAGCCTGCGTCTAAACAGAATGAATTAACCTTAATTAACCTGAATTAACTTACTATGCCCAATACGAAACGCAGGCAGAACAATTTGACCATATGTAAACTGCGATAAAAACCTCGACCGACTGCTCAATATTCTTCAAATGGTCATAAAACAAAACTCCATTAGTAACAAATATTTTATTTACACCTATTCTTTTGCTAATGCAGAAAAATATCGTTTTCGTTTTCTGCAGTGCAAATAAAGCGGCTAACACTATGCCGCTAGAGGAGACAAAACATATGGAAAAGTGGATAAAGATTTTTGTTGTCTGGTTCTTATTCATCGGCACAGTACAAGTGATCCATGCCGAGGAAAAGATTCACATCTATCTTGATGCCGACCGAACTGGCGCGAAAGCATCCGGACTGTCCATTGAACGCGGTATTCGCGTTGCTCTCGATGAAGTCAATAATCAAGTTCAAGGCCGGGCTATTGAGGTCCTTATACGCGATCACAATGGCAGCTCAGTCAGAAGTAAGCGTCACTTAAAAGAGTACATTGCCGATGACAATGCCTTGGTGGTGTATAGCGGCTTACACTCCCCTCCGTTGCTCGAGAACTTAAAATATATCCATAGTAACCAAGTACTGGTGCTAGATCCTTGGGCTGCAGCAGGCCCCATTACTCGATATCCATCGAGTGAAAACTGGGTTTTTCGACTTTCCGTTGACGACAGCAAGGCCGGTCACGTGATCTCTAGGCATACGTTATCTGAAGGTTTCAACAAGCCTTACCTGTTACTCGAAAACACTGGCTGGGGGAAATCTAACTACAAAACCATGACCAAGTCTTTAGGAGAAAAAGGGATCACTCCTGTTGGAGTTCAGTGGTTTAACTGGGGGGTTGGGGAGACTGGCGCAAAAATTATGCTCCGTAATATCTATGCCTCAGGCGCTGACGTTGTATTGCTGGTCGCCAATGCCACAGAAGGAAAAGTGTTCGCCCGTGCCATGTTAGAGTTAACCCAAGAGCCTAGTTATACAAAGCCGTTACCGATTCGCAGTCACTGGGGTATCACAGGTGGAGATTTCCCCCAACAAATCACACCGACAATGCGAGAGCGTCTCGATCTAAAGTTTTTGCAAACCAAATTCTCGTTCGTTTCATCACCACCAACAGAGCTTTCTAATCAAGTGTTAGCTCGTGCCAAAAAACTCTACCCCGACGAAATCAGAAGCGCGGCTGATATTACGGCCCCCACCGGGTTTATCCATGCTTATGATCTCACCCGTCTCTTACTTGCCGCAATAAGTAACGTCGAGTTAACTGGCAATATAAAACAAGATCGAAAAAATCTTCGTATTGCATTAGAGAATATTACTCAGCCTGTAAACGGACTCGTCAAGACTTACCAGACTCCATTTACGCCTTTCTCTCAACAAGCAATGGATGCACACGAAGCCTTAGGCCTTGAAGATCTCGTCATGGCTCGCTACGACAAGGAGAATCGTATTGTCATTGTCAAAGACAAATAAGGCTCGAAAAGTCGCCGCACCATTTAGATTAAAAATTGAATTGGCCTTCAGTGTTTATATGCTCATCTGTATTGCAGCCTTGGGCCTTAGCCTAGGTAGCTTAATGGTACTGAAAGTTCATGAATTATTCGAAGAACATCAGGAAAAGTTCATTTCTCAACAAATGAATGCCTTAGCAAATGATATTAGTAACTACTTAACCTTAAGAAAGACGGTTTTGGAAGGTTATGCAAAATTCCCTATTCTGATTCAAGGTGTTATGCAGCCATCTTCTGGGCTGGCGAATTCAAGCGACCTGCTCAATGGCCTTTCTCTGCTAGGTGAAAGTGTCCCATTTCACTTACTAGATTTAAACGGAGACCTAATTTATTCCACTAAGCCAACGTCTCACTGCCTACCTATCAATAAGAACCTAGTTCAAGCTGCCGAGGGCAAACCGAGTCAGATTAATGTGGATGTGTGCCAAAACAATGATGCGCAGAGCGGCGCACACTGGTTACTGGTTGTTCCTGTTGTATACAATCATTTAGTTGAAGGCTTCCTTTCTGCTGAAATACCTACCTCTCTAGTTTCGCGGTACCTTGGCCTATCAAGATTCAAAAATGAGTATCAAATTCAATTGCAAGAACACGGGAAAACCTTACTGAGATTTGGCCCTAACATTGAGAGCCCGTATAGCAATATATCTCTTCTAAATGGCGCATTTTCCTTGATATATCGCAGTGATCAAAGTGCTCTCAAACAAGCGCAGATGTCAGTAATCACCAATTTTACTCTTTATCTAGTTGTGGTGTTACTCGTTATGATTATCTTGTCGCGTTGGCTCGGGAAAGCCTATTTTGTACAGCCTTTACAGCAATTGCGTAAACTGACTAAAAAGCTGGCTGCCGGAGAATCCATCCCCACAAATCACAAATCGGAACGTATTCAGGAAATTCACGATTTAGCCACGAACTTCACCTTAATGGCTGAAAAGATTGAAAGAAGAGAGAAGGCATTAACCACAGCAAACAACTCTCTAACCTCCCTTAACGAGCAAACGCTTAAGCAACAACAAATGCTGGTTCATTCTGAAAAGCTCGCTTCAGTAGGCCAGTTAGCTGCAGGCGTTGCACACGAGATTAACAACCCAACCAGCTTTGTAAAAAGTAATATCGAATTGCTTATTCAATATACTGAATCGATTAAGTCAGCCTTCCTCTTATACGGTGGACTAGAAACTCATATGGCACGGCTGCAACCTGAAAACCCGACGCTTTTAGAGATAGCCGATCTAAAAGAAAGAGTGGATTTAAACTATATTGTCACAGATATGAGTGACCTTACCTTTGAATCGTTAGAAGGAATCACTCGAATACAAAATATTGTAAAAGACTTAAAAAGTTTCTCCCGAGTTGATGAACAGACATACCACTCGGTGGATATTAATCATGACGTCATCGAGACCTCTTTACGGTTGTTGGCTAATCAAATTAAATACAAATGTCAGGTCAAAAAAGAACTGTCTGCACTACCAAGCATCGACTGCAAACCAAGTGAAATCAGCCAAGTCATCATGAACCTGATCATCAACGCGTATGATGCCATCGAACATGACGATGGCGAGATAAAAATTTCCACTTCTGTGCAGGAAGAATTCGTCGTAATTGAAGTGTCGGACAACGGAACAGGCATTGATAATAAAGAAAAGTTAAAGCTATTTGACCCTTTTTATACAACGAAAAAAGTGGGGAAAGGGACAGGGCTTGGGCTGTCTATTTGCCAAGCAATTATCAACAAACATGGAGGGGAGATCACTGTCAGCAGTGTCGTAGGACAAGGCAGTACTTTTAAAGTCACTCTGCCCGTTGAAAATTGCATGGCTAACGAGGAAAAAGTGGGCGCATAGTTGTGTCCGAGGCTAACATTCTTGGAGATAAGATATGCCAAACGGCACAGTGTTATTTGTAGATGATGAAATATCCATCCTAAAGTCTATCACCCGTTTATTTTACAACGAAGGGTGCAAGGTGATGACGGCCTTGAATGCAGCGGAGGGGTTAAGCTTGCTCGATGAGCAGCCAGTACACGTGGTAGTTTCAGACCAAAGAATGCCAGATATGTCGGGCTCGGAGTTCCTTACGCAAGTAAGGAAGTTTCACCCTCAAGTCATTAGGATTACCATGTCAGGATACGCTGATATTGCATCGGTCATCGAATGCATTAATGAAGCTCATATTCACCACTTTATCCCTAAACCATGGGACTCAGAACAGCTCAAATCGATCGTGCTTCACTATCTGAGTGTGGCAAGTAACATGAGAAGTAACGCTGTTGGTGAACACGAACATTTTTACTTCAATTAGACATTCTATCGTTGGTTACAGCCTGCTCTGTATTCCCAAATAAAAAAGCCCACTATCGTTAGAAAACGATAGTGGGCCAGCAAAAAAAGGCGCTACTAATATAAAAAATTAAAAATATGAGAGTCATATACATACTCGCCGGAAATGTTAACAGTCTATCGGAAACCTTGATACTAAAAAGATACATATGCTTACGGAAATTAATCACTAGCAGATTACAATGTGAGCTGCAGTGGCGAAAGGAGGCTATTCCTTACACAAATCTCATTCAAAGAATTCGTTTTATGACGAGCCCATCAAAAATCAAATAGCATATCAAAAAAGCGTTGCCTGGAGGCGGGGGTATTGTCGCGATGCGTGGTGTATTCGACGTGGCTATCTATTGCCGCTGATGGTGATAGCTTGATACTCCAAAGTGCTTTTATCTGATTTGGTACTACCGAATATCTCACATCCATAATACGCAGTTCATCGTTTGGATCTTTCGCTATAAAACCATTGGAAAACTGACGGAAACGTTCAATATCTTTAGCTTGTTGTGAATTCGGATCAAGCGAAGGGTAATCCCTACTAACATCTAACTTTACGATAGATTCTCCAGGATAGATTTTAACTGATGTGCCTAACCGGACAGCGTCTACATAGTAATAATCGTCAGAGGCATAAACCACTTTCCAGAGCAAAATATTGGCAAAGCTTGGTTTGACTTCGAGTTGAATCGGTGTGTGTTTTCTTTCCTTAGCTAAGTGCCAGCCAGCAGCTTCTGCCCTCTCCCGCTGTATTACCCCAATTGTCAGATAAATGAATATCCACAGAAATGTAACCCGAGCATACCAAGCATTTCTCCGCCATGTTGCAAAGACGAGCAATATCAATATAGGCAGTGTAAACACCGGATCAATCACCGATATGTTATTCCAAGCATAACGCTCGTTAGATAGCGGCCACAGCAGCTGCGTGCCATAAGATGTGCATGCATCCAACAACGCATGTGTGCTATAGCCTAGAGCGCTATATAGCCAACTTTGTTTAAAAGAGAGCCCACGCTGTTTTCCTATCAATTGATACAAGACCACAGCGCAAATGAAACTACCGATAGGAATGAAGAACAGAGAATGTGAAAACTGTCGGTGGAATTCCAAATACAGTAATGGGTCGCTCTGTGACCGAATGAGCGTATCCAAATCTGCTGCCATTCCAGCGAGTAACCCAAAAGCCCCTGCAATGACCAAGTGCTTCTTTTTACTCACCGATTGTGACAAAGCAGCGCCAAGCGCACCTTGTGTTAATGGATCCATAATTCACTTGCTCGCGTATGATTTAGTAGCACAGGTTTGATTACCCTACACCACGTTATAAAGTGCAGTTTTAATTTGTCTACTGTATTAAATTTATACACTTTCATTATTACTTAATCATTGAATTTAATATATAAAAACTATATCCCAGTCACCTCAAGATGTGAGTTGTAGCGAGATAGACAGGGTATGAATTGGAACGACTGATAAGGATACCTCGTATGAAAATAGAAGGATTTATTGCATCTCTTGCCTTACTAAGTTCGTCGGCTCTAGCGCTTGAGGAGCACGTTACCGACAGTGTAATTGCCAAACAACGGGCAACATTAGCGGAATACATCAAAGATAAAGGCTATGGGCCCCAATCACCTAGAGACATCGATGACTTAAACGGTGAAAACAATCTCAAATTTGGTATAGCTCCTGCGTACACCCATATGAACTTGTGCAACATTCACTTTCACAAAAACGCAGAACACAAAGGCGGCGAATTTACCACGTACGCTGGCAACGGTGATGGTAAGGGTTACTATACGGGCTATGTCTACAATGGTAGCCTAACTCAAGACGAACTAAGCCCTTTTGAATCTGAAGGTAGCGAACTTCAATCAGGCGATACTATAGAGGTTCACTATGTTCACTCAACGGCGAATGTCAAACCTGCACCCACTCTCGGTGCGTGTCTGTCGGAGTCTTTAGCAAACCCTCAGCTGCGAGTAGAAACCCAAGTATTTGTCCTAGTCAACGACGCGAACGCTTTAGACTTTGTTAGGTTAACTGAATATGCCCAAAAAGATGGCTACTACCAAGCTATCAACATACTCAACAATACTGGAACACCCGTCGAGTACGCAGGCTCTACAACTGGCTCAAGTTATAATGAAATTGCTTCACCACTTCAGGTAACATGGAGCGTTCGCCCTCGCGTTGCAAAACTTAACATTGCTTCTGTCGATAAATGGCTACAAAGTAACGACTTTGACGAAGATCATGCACACAGTGTTCGGAATTTAATTACTAATCCTGAACTGCTGTCTTCTGGCCACTAAGACAGTTTGTATGAATGGCATCTCGGGCAGGCTATGGAGCTTGTCCTTGATTATTTCGGCCTGCACCAAATAACGCCAACTATACGTAGACGGCAATAGGCACTTCAACGGCTTCTTCGATATGCTTCAAGCGATTTAGAATGGTGGCATTAATTTCCTGACCAGCCGTAATCATTAATTGACCATTTGGGTGATAGACGTCTTGCTTGAGCACCGCACCTATTTTCAACTCATCTAAACCCACACACGTGTCGATCTCAGACTCGATAACATCTTTCTCAAGCACTTTAAGAAAAGCGTCCACAACTTTGGGGTCGTAAAATACCTTAGTATGTTGCTTAAGGTAGGCCCGTGCACTTGTTGGCCGTAAACGCGCGGTATTGGACGGGTTCGATACAAAAAAGTCATAGTTTTTGGTAACACGTAAAATACGCGCCCCTATCGGTATATCAGTTCCGGCTAAATGTTCAGGTCCACCTGTCCCATCGAAGTTTTCATCTTGATAGCGAATAATATCGATTAAAGGAGCAAATCTGTGTATTTTACTGATAATTTTAACCCCTAGCTCTGCATTTGCATCAGGCGCTAAACAAATGGCCACATCGTCTGTTTGCGGCTCATCGATCTTCTCAGGCTCCTTTTCTACTTCTGCGCCAATAAATCCTATTTCATGAAGTAAGCTCGCTAGGTAACAATGTGAAACTTCTTTCTCTGACAGCTCCATTTTTATTGCGATGAGTTTTGAATATTCCGCAATTCGCTCCACTTGTTGCTGAGGGCGTCCCGTTGCTTGCTGGATGATGGCAGATAAAGCCGCAAGGATATCCCGGAATGTTTGGCTACGACTAACCAATAGCTTCTCTAGCTTTTTATTCGCTTTTTGGATGATCTCGGTTCGCTGCTTCACCTTTTCTTCTAGAGATTCATTCCACTGCGACAATTGAGCATTTTTTTGCGTTAGTTCCTCTGTCAGGCGTTTTTTTTCCTTCCTAAGCTCCAACACCTCTAGCACTTTGGCAACGGTTAATTTCAGTTCCTCGTTATCCCAAGGCTTAGATAGATAACTGTATATCCCCCCTTCATTGACGGCGCGAATTGTTGACTCCATATCGCTATATCCAGTCAATAGGAGTCGTATGGCATCCGGGCACACATCTTTCGCTTTGGTTAAGAACTCTGCACCATCCATTTCAGGCATACGCATATCTGAAATGATGACATCTATAGGATTATCTTGCAGGTGATCCAACGCCTCTTGCCCTGAAGTAAAGGTCGTCACATCATATTGTTGACGCAATATACGAGTAAGAGATTTCAAAATATCTTGCTCGTCGTCGACTATCAAAACTTGTGCTTTTTGCATAGTAAGCGTTCCTTGAGGACTCAATTATTAGCGCTTGATGTTATGCCTTCATTTCAGGCAATCAGGATTGAAGTTAAGAGTCGCAATCCAACTAAACGTGTAGCCTTTTATTATTGTTTTTATGGTTATATCCATTGATCAAGTATAGATGAAAAAACGACTTACAAAACTTAGAGATAACTAGGAAGTAAAAATAGAATTATCAGGCTGACGACGGACACAATGGGGGGAGATGACCTGAAACTCAGGTCATGCCAGATAATTTCAATGTAGATATAGGCTAAAGTAGGGGGCCAGTAGATACACCTATAAGCCTTGTATGTCCAACTCATTGTTAATTAACGTAATGCATTGAGATGCAAACAACATCTTAGGGCCTAAGCTTATTTTTTCTGTGTTTAACCGTTTAAGGCTATTCCAAGATTTTTTTGGCATCGGAATATGATCAGTGAGCAAGAAACAAGAGTTCTCCGAGAGATTAACCTCCCTCACATCTGAGCCTTTTTTATCCAATAAGTAGAGTTGATATTGTTCGGATAGGCGTTGCACCAACTTCTCAAAACTGGTTGTCTCGACGTTGATGCCTGGCTCAACGATCCGTAGATGCTCTTTACCCATGCCCGTCGACTTTTCCAATGCAAAAGCAATTTTGTTAATCAGTGCCTGTTCATGGAACCCACCAATATCGACAAGTTGCTCAGATTGAAAATGAATGGTTCGAGAAAAGTCCTGCGTACTTTCTAAAACAAGATACACTTCGACATCATTGCGATGCGATTGAGCAGTAAATACTGCGTTCATTAACACATGAGCCAGAATTTCTACATGTGCATCTTCGCCAACAGAAGATAAGAAAGTATCTTTATTCGTTGATGCTGCCCTTGCCCGAACCACAAACGCTCTCATAATTATGCCTATACCATAGAATTTTGCGCCACATGGTACACTGCTTTGAATGAGAGTAAAGAGCGTTGCTATCTTTATACACAACTCGCGAATCATACTCTCTCGCTCTATATTTAGAGAATCACAGTGAATAGAGCGAAATGGCATTGTTAGTCAAATCTAACCTACTTATATGGATGGTAGTCTTATGTTTAGCGACATTGAATGCCAGTGCAAAGACACTTCAGCTCGTCACGCTCGATTACCCTCCCTATATCTACAATAACAACGGCAAGGTTGATGGAATTGCAACTCGAGTGGTTGAAGAGGTGTTTCGTCGTCTCAATCAGCCAATAGAAATTCAAATACTGCCGTGGGCACGGTCAATACACTATCTAAAAACAGGCAAAGCAGATGCCATCTATACCATTTTCAAAACACCGGAGCGGCTTGCTTTTGCCGACTATAGCCAATTGGTTTTGTTTGATCAAAACATTGCCTTGTTTACCAACGCCAACCAAGACATCGCTTTCAATGGCGAACTCAAGGAGTTAAGTGAGTATATTTTTTGCGTAGAGATTGGCGTAAGCTACGGTAAGATATTTGATGAAGCCGTCAAATCAGGACTGATCACAAAGATGACCGAAACAAGATCGGCACGACAATGCATGAACTTACTCCTGAGAAAAAGGGTTGATATCTGGATCAACAATCATTTTGGAGGATTGGCCATCGCAAAATCGGAATCGGCTTTACCCTATATTCATACACTTGCCTCTTCTATTCAATCTACGCCTAGCTACATCGCGTTTTCAAAAATAAATCAACACCAGAAAATAAGGGATCAGTTTGATCGTGTATTTCAAGAAATGATAAAAGATGGCACTTATGACAATATCGTCGCTGAATTTATTGGAAATTAGCCCCTTTTGGCCCTGACAAATATTGCGTATCAACCATTCACATCGCTCTGAATTCTACATCTTGAAGTAACCTGGGTATACACAGCAGATTTTTGAAATTGGAATATACTCAGATAAGTAACAATTATACCCCGAGCTCACTATGAACATTCGAGTTAAAGTGCCGCTACTTTGTTTGGTGCTGCTATTTTCAGCAATGACCCTCGCTTCCGAACCACTTGAAGGTCCGGTTAAATTCTGTGGTGATGGAGGCGGTTGGCCGCCCTATACCTTTAAAAAAGGCGATAAGGTCGTGGGTTATGATATTGATGTCCTAAACGCAATATTAAAACCCAAGAACATCGAATTTTCAGTGGCTATGCCGAGTTGGAAACGGTGCGTCGAAGGGACAAAGATCGGTTTATTTGATGCGGCAGTCAGTGCAACCTACAGTGAAGAGCGTAGTCAAAGTTTTATCTTAACCGATGAATATTATTCGCTCACGCCTGTTTATGTCTATTCACAAAAACTGTTTCCAAATGGATTGGAAATATCTAACGCGAAAGATCTGGAAAACTACCATTTATGTGGCGTGCATGGCTTCAACTATGATGGGATTGGGGTCAATAGCAGCAGCATTGACCGCACTGCAACATCGTTTGATCAATTGGTGAAAAAGACAATTGCTGGACGCTGCGCTGTCTTTCTTACCGACTATGAAATCATGATAGGTTTTAAAATTGAACAAGGTATCGACTATCTAGCGCAAGGCGTACTCATCACGAAAAGTATTCCAGACGCTCCAAAAGATAAAAACTACATGCTCATTTCTAAAAACTACAAAAATGCACAACAGCTTAAAGCCATACTAAACGAGGGTTTTGCAAAATTGAGAGCAAATGGACAGTTGAAAAAAATTCTTGAGAGTTACGAATAAATAAGTCTACTGTCCAATGTCGGAGCCAGCTAAGAGATCACTCTCTAGCAAGGTGAGTTTAGATCACGGTCTTAAAGTACATTCAACCGATTCAATGGGTACATGAGACTGGGTAAAACAAACATAGGCTTTGGCTGGATTTTCAGGCCCAATGTCAATATAACCCGTCTTAACTTGATCGCCAGGAAAAGACAATCGTCTGGCACTCACTTCTTTGCCATTAACGTAAGTAGCAATGAAGTTACCTTTCATCGCATTTGCCACTCTAGGTTGATAATACTCGGTATGAAACTCTACCATAGCGCACCTTAATGGTGGTCTTTGTGTCACCACGACCTCTTGGTTCTTGCCTTCCCCCTTAACCACAGTGGTACTCGGCGATTGCTGATCCACGGCTTGATAGCTTGTGACAATACAATTGGTATTGGCTAAAACCAATTGGGAAAACAATAAGGCACTCACTGCTAACAAATATTTCAACATCTACACTTCCATTTTATGTCATTAAAACTGCGCATAGATTAATAGCTTGAATATATTTGATGACAGAGCAAGGTAAAATTAATGCTTTCGTCCCGTGGGATACAGCTCAAAGTTAGCACTTTGATATGCTTGTGCAAACGCTTTACGACGACGCTCTTTTCTTTCTCGCACATATTCACTATCGGTTCTATTCACCTGCTCTTTCACTGCGGTTTCATGCTTCTTTGCAGACTCAACAAACTCCGGATCAGTGATGGCCTGCTTTCTTAATTTATTGACTCGCTCAAGTGTATCCCACAACATAAAATGCCCTCCGCAATATACTGTGTTTTTATACAGTATATTGCAAGGGCAGTGTTGTCAACAATATGATTATTTTTTAATCGTTATATCAAACTTTTCTAGTGCTTATGATGATGTTTCTTCGCAAACTTTACATCAATGATGACTGGGTCATGATCTGAAGCACTGAAAGGGTTCGGATATTTTTGCAAGTCTCCGGTATATTTGCTGCCGTACTCAAAAAACTCACTTTCATACGAGTTAATGTGCCAATCAGCGACTTGAAGCACATGTTTCTCCATCCGCTTGTTGGCTAATGCGTAATCCAACGTTCCTTGCTCTCCGTTATAACTGTATGAGATTGCAGCCGCGCCATTTTGCTTTGCATTCAGATCAACGAACCCGTAGCTGTGTGTAACTTCGCTGCCTTTTTCTTCATACAATTTGTCACCAATGTAAGTTTTGGATGCCGACATAATTGGGCGCTCGCCAGAGTGTGGCTGGTAATTGGTTAACACTCGAATTGGATCTTCTTGTGCGTAAGAGTTGAAATCACCCACAAGCAACACATTGCCGCGCATTTTACTCACGCGATCTCCTAGCACTTTCGCAGCGCTGACTCGGAAATCATTACAATGCCCCTGAACGTTCTCTTCTGAGCTGTAAGTGTCTTCAAGACAACCTGACCCTTTTGATTTTAAGTGGTTAGCCACCAAAGTAAATTTGCCACGCTGACCTCTTAATTTAAAGGTCTGCATTAACGAATTTCTCTGGTGAGCAGACTTACTTTGCCCTTCGCTATCCGTATATTGCTGGTTAGGCATAGTAATAATTTTTGCCGATCCAACAGGTCTTAATACATGAGGGCGGTAAATTATCCCTACACTGATCGCATCCGTTCCAAAATACTTTCCATCGGTTAGCTTACGCTTAGGCAATACAATATATTGGTAGCGTTTGTCGTAGGGCTCATCCTTGTTTAATGCATTGACTAAGTTGGCAATCGATGAGGTATCACCATATCCGTTATTTTCTAACTCCATCAGCGCCAACACATCTGCATTGAGCTGAGTAATCGCTGAAACTATCTTGGCTCGTTGCATAGCAAAATCAGAAGCACTCTTCGCTCCCCTATTGCAGCTATCGCTATACACGCCATCGCAGGTAATGTTGAGTGCTCCCCCAATGGATGGGTTGCTGGTGAAGAAGTTCAATACGTTGAAACTACCGATTCTCACATCTGTCCCTTTGGCACGTTGTGGTGCCGCTTGTCGATCATTCTCTGATGTTCGAACCAAATCGCCGATAGAGATCGTGTCAGCTTCAGGGACGATCAAACGATATTTATCAAAGTTATACGCTACCATACCTTGCAAGTTTATCGGCATATCACCAATACGAATATAACCTTCCGACGCGTCCCAATCGGGAAGCCACGGCAATACACCTGCTTTAGCCTTATAATCTGATTCAACCACAAGACGATTCGACGCATTGGCTTTTTGCAATGCCTCAGCTTGCTCAGAGCCTGCCGGATAAAGCTGCGTTGGCATCATTAGTGGGGCTTGATATGAAAGTACAAGGTTGTTTCTGTAACGATCATAGTCATAGCTAAAATTACATGTAACCTTCAGATCACTTTCTCTATCAAGAATGATTGGCATGCCTTCATAACGACGCAAAGCATGGTCTAACGTCTCATTCGGCTCTACCCTAAAGTGGTAGGGCTTTGGCACCTCTCCTTGGCTAACTACAGTGAGCTTTGGCGTTGGATAATCCAAATCAAGCTGAGTGCTGCCATAGTAATCTTCAACTTTGGCCTGCAGACAAACTGTTGCGCCGGGTTTTAATGAAGGGTATTTCGACTGAACATCCTTAAGATAAACAAAGATGCCATCCGAGGTATTCGGGTTTCCATCGCCTTTAGTATCCAGTAAATAGAAGCCTTTATTCAAACTTTGGCCGATCTGACTAACGGTTGCTTTAACATAAACATAGTCAGGGCTGATGTATCCATAACTGGTTGGAATTGTCGCATATGGGCTTATCTTGCCTGTGCCCTGTATGCTTGGAATAGATGTAAATACACTGTTATCGGTTGGGCAAGAAAAGCTAACTGGTGTCTCAGCGTAAGAAAAAGTAGGTAAAAGAACGACGCTTGCAGCTATAGGAAACAGCGTACGAAAGCCTATCATATTCAATCCTTTAGTGTGATATGGGTTCGGGCGCAGTATACATGAGCATAAGCAAAGTGCGATAGGCAAAGTATTAAATTTTAATTATAGAAATATTAAAAATCATAAATCCGTCAATAAATTTGAAATGTTTTGGTAACATTTTGTTTTCTGTGAGCGAGCAATTCGCCATGAAAATGAATAACATATACTATGAAACATGTATGTTATTTTGGATGTATAACAAAAACAAACAACATAAAATACACAACAAGTTAGGTAGATATTAATGACCCCTCAGTACGCACTGTCTGTCACCAGTATGATGGTCGCAATTTTTGGAGTATTTTCTTCATTACTCATCAACGAATCCAACAACAAACGAAAAGCTAAGCCGTTTTATGTGTTGTTTTATGTTCTATCGGCGTTTTTACTGTTTACTATCTCTAGTATCTCCGCCAGTGATAATCCAAGCAGTTTGGTCATATTGGATACCATATTAGGTGCTTGTGTTGCCGCCTTAACAATCGGTATCTGCATTCGTTGTAAATCAGTCAAACTGGAAAAACTGACGTATCTACTTTCTTCTGTCTATCTGCTGCTGCTCGTCATTGATCAAACCGTCGATACCCTCAATTTCATTTTCCTCGCTTTAAATTTTTCCATTTGTATTCTGGCGCTATTTCGAAGAGAGTCTGGGCCAAATAACTCTGACTATGGCTTTATTATTACTCTTATCGGCTATCTTTGTTTCATGGCAGTGGATATCACCTCCGCCAGTCATTACTCTGATATCAAATATTATATTGAAAATAAAATGTTGTTAGAGATCATACCATTACCAGCATTTTTAAGTGGAATCAGTATTTTTATTTTAACCAGCTATTTAATGGACAGTAACGCTTATTTAGAGGAGCTTGCAACAAAAGATCCAATGACAAATCTCTATAATCGTAGGGCGTTGTTCGATAGTATTTCCAGCTTTTTGGTTAATCACAAGAAAGAAGCGAATCAAACGGCCTCCATTATTCTAGCGGACATCGATCACTTCAAAAATATCAATGACACTCATGGTCACGAAGCAGGAGACAATGTGATTAAGGAGTTTGCATCCGTTCTAAGTGACTCAATTAATACAAATAACGCCATCATTTCTCGCTATGGTGGCGAAGAATTTCTCATCTTTGCGCCTAACTTGGGAATCGAGCAGGCCTATCAACTGGCAGAAAAAGTACGTACACGCTATTCGGATAGTAGAATTACCCATGAACAAACCACCATCAGTTCAACGGCCAGTTTCGGTGTTTCCGTGTATCAACACTACCTCGATGTTGACAGCAACATTAGCAAAGCAGATGAGGCTCTGTATAAATCGAAATCCGATGGCCGAAACCGCACCACGACCTATTGCTCACTAAAACATGATGACATTGCCTAGTCCCCTACTGATTCAGCCATTGCTACATTGATACTTCGCCACTAATTGTAAAATCGTGGGGGATGAGGCATGACTTTTTTTCTCAGCTAAATAGGCCTTAGCGTATAAAGTCTGGTCTTCATCTTGTGGGTTAATAAAAAATGGCGTCAGCGTATATTGTCTTAAATCAGAAAAAAGATTGTACTGGTCAACGGACGCAAATTGGCGTGTTTTTCCCCAGTCACTTAGCATAAGCATGGTATAGGAAGGTTGGACACGGGTATTGGCAGCAATAGAAAATTGCGACAGCAAGCTTTTATTTGCAAACACGGTCACCTTGTTGTTAGGAAACATCTTAACCAGTGCCTGAACACGAGCGCTCTTTTGCTCTCGAGTCATTCCCTTAGAGAAAACCCTCGGCATTAGAAACAACCCAATTGACGTTCCTGGCTGAATCTCCCCCTTGATCTGATTCAACGACTGGGCAAATTGTGCAGTTGTAAAGGTCTCTCTCACGCCTTGTGAATTGGTGTAATTTCCACCAAACCATATCACATTATCTAGTTTTGGAGCTTCTACGTGAATGTTGCTGTCTTGCACGATTGAAGACGCCGCCATTGGCGCTGAATAGATCTGAATATTCGATTCCTTGGACTGCAGTTTTTTCAGCAGATTCGGCGAAGATAGTTTCAATTTAGCCAGCTGCGAGTCGGTGAGAAAAAGATTAATGTGCTCACCTTGATCCGCTCGTTGCTTAACAAAGTTCAAAATACTGCTATCTATTAGATGAGAGTAGATGGCCATCGGTTCTTTGTTGAACGAGCGAGTAAATCGTTTGGAAGCAAGCAATTCGTCCGCTGCACCTTGGCCAAAAATGATCGGACATTTTAAGTTGTCCGGAGTGAGCTGGCCGAATGCATCAACATCCACTTGTTTACTATTAGGTATCCAATCTTTTAATACCATTCCTGCATGATAATCACCTCCATGACCACTGGTCACAATTACACTCGCGAATGGTTGACTATAAGCCGGAAAAACAAACAGTAACACAACCGATAAAATGGTTTTGAACCCGTCCCGTATCATAATGTTAGCCTTTTAACTCCGTTTAGAGTACATCTTAATAAATCGCAACCTATTGTTCATTAAGACTAAAGTTCGATAGGCATGGGATATACGTCATCGCTTTATGATGTGGTTGCAGTAAGAAAAACGGCTTTCTTCCAGTGTGCTGTCTTCCGATTGGAACTAAAGTCACAATAAAAACTATTAACAAAATGATCAGTAAAATTATTAAAAATGAATAACTAAAATTGATATTGCTATCAGCGCATAAACTGTTTATTCGTTTTGCACAAAATCCCACGCCAAGAATAGATTAAACTTTTGAAACAAGAAGAAATACTGCGCTGCACATCGTGGGTATCTTGGATACCACGTAAACATCATCAAATAGACGGCGTGAGATATCACTGTATTTTTTGGGTTTTAGGGATGAAAAAAAGAAAAATATATAAATTTCAATATCTTCCGATTATTGCTTTTATTGTATCAATGCTAATTGGTGGATATCTTTATAACAAGGCACTCAACGAATGGATAACCCAAGTCGTGAGTGGTTACATGCTTGGGCTCGTTGATGATGTCGCGTATGATCTGCAAGAGAAAAAGCTCGATCTTAACACCATGACTGATTCAGAGATTGATGCGTTCCTAGACTCCCTATCCCAAGCCAATTCCGAAAGCCGATTTACACTCATTGATAGCTCAGGAAAAGTACTTGGAGATTCACAAGTCAATCTGATGGAGCTAAAGAAACTAGATGATCATAGTAATAGACCAGAAGTGGTAAACGCTTTAAATAGCGACCAAGGCATTTCTGAGCGTTATAGCGCAACCATCGGTCAAAGTATGCTCTATGTGGCGAAAAAACTTAAGCTACCACCATCTAAAACGGGGGCGACTAAAGACTATGTTCTTCGACTCGCAACACCTATGACGGCGGTCACTTCCCTTGCCCGTAGTTTGCAAGTCATCGTGATTGCGATGATGGTAAGTTCATTGCTCATCCTTATCTTCTTTTCATGGTACAGTCACAGAAAGACCATGCAGTTTGTTGACGAAGAAAGAAGCTATCAAGATGAGAGGATTCGCCAGAGAACAAAAGAAATCGAGTTGCTGCATCGGCTGGCTAACATGCTTGCGGCTTGTAACAGCATAAAAGAAGCACAACACGTCGTCGCCGACATCATACCCCGAATACTCGGTAATATTAATGGATGTGTATCAATCATACGCGAATCACGAAATCAACTGGAAGTGCAGCTAGACTGGGGCGGAGAATGGCCCGCAAGCAAACTCTACGCGCCTCATGAATGCTGGGCACTAAGAAAAGGCAGGCATCACCTCTCTCATGATGAGTATCATCATTTACCCTGCGGGCACATGATAGGCTGTGAGGAGGAAGGTCAAACCTTATGTATTCCTCTAACTGCACATGGCAACACGGTTGGCATGTTTCATTTGTTTTTTGGCAATAACGTAGAGTTGGCCTCCTACGAAACTAAACAGTTGGCTTTTACTATCGCGGAACATTTAGGGCTAGCATTAGCCAACCTTAATCTACAAGAAAAACTACGTTCACAGGCAATGAGCGATCCACTAACAGGTCTATTCAACCGACGCTACTTCGAAGAAGCATTTGACAACGAATGGCTGCAAGCAGAAGACAATGGACACCCCTTATCAATCCTAATGCTTGACCTTGACCACTTTAAACGTTTTAACGATAACTATGGCCACGATGCAGGTGATTATGTCCTTAAAGAGGTATCAAACTTGTTACAAAGATCCATTGGCGAAAGCCATGTCGCTTGCCGATTAGGTGGAGAAGAGCTCGCCGTGATAAGCCCTAACGCTTCTATTGAAGAGTCCATGACCTTGGCTAACAAGCTGGTGAAAGAAGTGCGAGACTTACATCTAGAATTGAATGGACTCTCTCTTGGCCAACTAGGCGTATCTATCGGTGTTGCAACCTATCCAGATTTACTTACTCAACCACAAGCTCTCATAAAAGCCGCCGACACGGCCCTATATCAAGCCAAAGCCCAAGGTAGAAACCGAGCAGTACATACATCAGATGTCGATGAACACGCTACTACTGGTCAAAAAAAGCAGGACGCCTTAGTCACTGGTAGTTTCGAGTCTGACAATATTGAAAGGTTAGCATCGCCGAATAATAAATCGTAGCAACCAATATATTGGTACACAATTGATGAATTTATTTTTCAAAAAGTAGAAAATAAAACAATTATAACCAAATGGGTTCGGGGAAGAGTATTCAAAGATGATTTGGCTATAAGTACTGGTGAGTATTTATACCTAAACTTGAGCCGTGCCTAAGAGCACTTTTATCACCAATATAGTGCAAAACGAAATGATTTCGTGATTCTTTAAATGGAACCAAATTCTTCTCACGCAAAGTAAAACCCTTCACCTCCTACGACAAGGGATTCTTATTTTTTCTTTAAAAACAAAAATCTAGATGACCTATCATCAGAAAGTAATAAAAAATATAAGAATATAAAAAAGAATATTCATCACCATGAGGCATATTTTATACAAAATGGTGAACTGTATAAAATATGCTAAATCGCATTGAATAAAGTGTTAATTTAATATAGCGTTTTTGCTGCGGACGTCAAAATCTACAGATTTTGGCGGCTCTTTCTAAATGGAATTGAACTTATTGCATAGGTGACAACATTTCAAAACACAACAAGTCATTTATATCCGCAATGGTAAGGAGTCATTTATATCGCGCTTTGCAAACATTAAATAAAAACACTGCATCTTAGCGTTAGATTTTAAATAATTGGGAAGTATCATGACCACTTTATCTGCGAACACGACGAAGTCTTCTACTTCGAAACAAACAACTAACTCACCCAAACGGATGATTGGTGTAACCAGCTTAACGATGATCGCCGTTGGCTCAATGGTTGGCTCAGGTTGGCTCTTTGGCGCTTACCGAGCTAGCGAAATTGCAGGACCAGCGGCTATTTTTGCTTGGATCATCGGCGCGGTTGCTGTTCTTTTAACCGCTCTTACATTTATGGAGGTTGCTACTGCTCTGCCGGTACCGGGAGGCCCCGTCAAATACCTTGAAAAAACGCATGGCTCTGTCGTTGGGTTTCTTGCGTCTTGGGCTATTTGGCTGTCTTTTGTTAGCGTTATTCCTGTAGAAGCTGAAGCTTCGGTACAGTATATGGCGTCTTGGCCGTGGGAGTGGGTTAAACCTCTAACCTCACAACTTTTTGACCCCTCGAGTGGTTCGTTGACGTGGATTGGACTGAGTATTGCCGTGGTACTCATGCTGGTCTATTTCTTTTTGAACTTTTGGAGTATCAATCTCTTTACCAAAAGCGTAAACGCCATTACAACGTACAAGCTTGTTGTTCCTGTATTAACTGTTTTGATGATCGTCTATGCGGGATTTCACCCAGGTAACTTTGAAGCCGTTCACCACACCATCGCGCCATATGGATGGTCTAGCGTGCTCACCGCTGTTGCCATTTCGGGTATTGTTTTCGCCTATAATGGATTTCAAGCCAGCTTGTTCTTCTCGGGCGAAGCGGTAAATCCATCCAAGAGTATTCCGAAAGCACTCATTTACTCGATTGTCTTTTGCGCGGTGTTGTACGTGGGACTGCAAATCGCGTTCATTGGTGGTGTAAATCCAGACAATATTGCACTGCATGGCTGGCACCTAAACTTTAGCTCTCCGTTTGCGGAACTGGCGTTAATTTTAGGCCTGCACGCGCTGACACTTTTACTGTTTATTGACGCATTTATCTCGCCATCAGGTACAGGTATCGGTTACATGGGAACGGTATCTCGTCAGCTATTTGGTATGAGTGAAAATGGCTATATGCCAAAGAGCTGCAAAAGCCTTGATAAAAAATATGGTGTGCCACGTACTGCGATGATCATCAACTTCATCGTCGGCCTTATCTTCCTAGATATGTTCCGTGGTTGGGGTCAATTGGCTGCGGTCATTTCTGTCGCAACCGTGATTTCTTTCATGGTAGGTCCACTGACTTTTGGCTCACTGCGCAAAATCGCGCCAGAGTTGAAACGCCCAGTTTATCTAAAATGGGGACATATCATTTCACCACTAAGCTTTGTGATTTCATCGGAGCTATTTTATTGGTCCACTTGGCCACTGACTGGTAAGGTTGTGTTTGTCATTTTGATCGGCTTCCTAATATTTAGCTACTTTCAACTTAAAAAAGGGCTCAATGGTTTAGGAAAGCACATTCGATCATCCATTTGGATCATCGCTATGTTCGCCGTCATGACACTGATCTCTTATATTGGTAGCAGCCAATTTGGTGGCATTAATATCCTTCATTACGGCTGGGGCATGTTTGCGGTGGCGGTTTCGTCATTAGTCTTCTACTACTGGGGAATCAACAGTGCGTGGGTCACGCCTATGCTAGAAGAAACACTGAAAAAAGACTTCGCTAAGTAACACTTTTCTAACCACTTAACGAATACCAAGAGGGCTTAGTTGCCCTCTTTTCGTACCTACAGGCACTTAGTTCTGACGCTACACCCTTAGCAGAAAATGATACGATCAATTGACCACGGCCAAAATTTGTTTATCTGTCCTATAGTTATTGTGCAATCTGAGAGATAATCACGGCAACCTCATGCTATGAAATAAGGACAGCCACTATGTCGATAAAAGAAGATATTGAAGAATGGAAAGAGCAAATTAACTGGGGCCTTAAGGAAAGGCCATTGGGCGGTGACATCGTCAGACATACCATCGCTATCCCAGTTGGGAACAGTGCGCAGAGTGATTTATCCATAACACAATCTGAACTGAAGACCTATTATGAACAATTAGGCTACGACGTCACTTTTAAAGATGAAGGGCCTGAAGAGTTTAGTCTTGTCTTGTCAAAAAAAACCGCTTAAGCGGTTTTTTAATCCATCAATACACCACATGGCGTCTGTGTTTCACGACGACAACTGTCGGTTCCCTTTTCACGACGACCACACGTCTTGGTCTAGGCTTAACAACCACCACAGGTGCTGGCTTTACAGGCTCTACCACTACAACTTTGGGTGCAGGTTTCACAGGTGTGACAATGACAGCAGCATTCGCCGTTGCAGAGCCAAACGCAACACTTAGAGTTAGCGTCACTGCACTCAGTATCAATTTTTTCATAATCGTTATCTTACTAATGATAATTTAGTCGCTTTAGTCTACGAACTGCGCCAGAGAATTGGAATCCCATGAGCGCAATCCTGACCAAAAATTGATAAAACGAACACTGTTTTATTATTCATTTGCATAATTTTTTACTCTTTCGAGTGAAAAGAAAGAGCAAAATTTACGGTGCCTTAACCTAACATCGCTATCCCTACGAGCCGTCAAACGTCACTCGTTGAGTTGATGCAAGTGCCGGGCTTTTGAAGCCAGAAAATTTATCGCCTTTGCCCTGTATAAAATATACCGCTAAGCCTTGTTTTTTGGCCACTTCTAGCCCTTCTATTGGCCCTAAGCATAACATGGTTGTCGCCCATGCATCTCCAGCTATTGGGTTGTGGCCAAATACAGACGCCGACACCAAATCATGAGTAACTGGCGCTCCTGTCCGCGGGTCTAAAATATGGGAGTAGTCTTTTCCTTTGTCATCAAAGTAGTGATGATAGGTACCCGAAGTATTTAATGACACACCACTTTCGTCATTAATGGTGACTATTCTATAAGGTCGCACACCATCTTTCAGTGGTATTGGGTCTTCAATGGCCACCCGCCATTTTTGGCCCTCCGGTTTTTCCCCTTCTATCTTCATATCACCGCCAAACTCAACCAAATAGTTTTTTACACCATCCGACTGTAAAATTTCACTCAGCTTTGAAATAGCGTACCCTTCGCCCATAGATGAAAGATCCAATTGCAGTTTGGGAATACGTTTGCGAATCCTCATATGCTCTTGGTCAATCTCTATTTTATCGATACCTAAGTCCGATTTTACCGCTGCAATTTGCTTCCGAGTCGGCACATGTAGTACATCTTTTTGAAATCCCCATAGCGCAAAAAGCGGCTCTATCGTCGGATCGTAACAGCCATGACTCTCTTGGTTAATTTTCTTCGCCAGGAGCAGCATATCAATAAAATCTTTCGACGCCGGTTGCCATTGAGTTGAAGTACTTCGGTTAAATTTTGAGATATAAGAGTCTGGCCGATACGTTGAAAACTCGAGATCGATTTTAGCGAGCTCTTTATTAAATTGCTGTTGGACTTTTTCAGTAGAAACGGGAGTCTTCGACCACCAACTCACATGATAACTAGTGCCTTCAGCGTAGCCTGACACTTTTTCTATTTTGGGAGGCTGGCTACACGCGCCCAAAAATAATGAAGCAAGTAAAGGAAGACCAAACCGAGAAGTTTTAAACAATGCACTTGAAGATTTGTTGAACATATATATTTGTCGTCAACGCAGGAAATTGAGCTGAGTCTATCAGCGAACTAATATAAATAACAGACTTTTGACATCTGCTAAGCACCACTCTGTTGCGGCTTTGATATTAATTAGCCACACAAACAACATTAGGATTTATAGAACTGGGATTTCAGCTCAAACTGCTAACCAACTCTATTCTTATTAGGAAAAAAATATGAAACTTCGATTAGTGTTTACTTTAGTTCTAGCGTCTCTATCAGCTTCAGCGATGGCGGCAACAGACTCAACAACACAAACGAACAATACAGATACCGCTTCGGGAACACACCCTTTCCAGCTCTCTTTACCAAACAAGAATGTTCCTGAGGGAAATGTTAATGGCGGACGGGTCGCACTCTTCTACGGGCGCACGGATAAAGTCACAGGTGCCAACCTTACTCTATTTGGCTTGTCTGACGTGAACGAATTTAAAGGTGCCGAGCTTGGTTTCTTTGGTGTAAACCGTAACCGAGTCGATATGCAAGGTGCCCAGTTTGGTCTTGTTAACTGGAACGACAACACCGCGACCGGTGCCAGCATCGGTTTGGTGAACTACACAGGCGGGACATATACAGGTGCTCAATTGGGCTTGGTCAACTTTAATAAAGGCCCTATGATTGGTGCTCAATTTGGTTTCGCAAACTATGCTGGTAATCTAACGGGTTTACAGTTCGGCCTTGTCAACGCAACAAACCGCATTGATGAAGGTGTGCAAATAGGACTTATCAACTTCGACAAGTCAGGGACATTTGTTAGCAAAGACGTACCAGTCTTCCCAATTATCAACGCTCGCTTCTAATTCACCTTTAGCGTTTCGTTCAATTGTCGAGCAGCTTAGCCAAAGCTGCTCGACTTTTTGGTTAAAATTCAACTGATAGCGTCCAACAAAAATATCGAATACATCACATTTTTCCCCAGCGACTACACTTAAGTAAAGATACCATTCTAACAACAAGGGTGTACGTCGACATGGCTACTTACAAAATGGACACGCTACATATTACCAATCAAAGTTTTCACCTAAGCGCTTACACAAGCAGGTTGATTGTGATGGTATCAACACTGTCGGCGATTACACTGGTTATCTTGTCCCCTGGGCCTCAGCAAGCGGTGCTATCGGTGCTTGTTGTCGCAGTTCTCAGTGGTTATGGGTATTATGTGCTTTTAAAAAGTAAAGTGTCTTACACCTTAACTTCATCCCATTTCCAGCAACATTTATTCAAAGGGGGATGGGTCGTAAAATGGAATAATATCAGTAGCATCGGCCTTTGTACCTATGACCAAGATGGCTGGGTTGAGCCTCTTCCTTGGATTGGTATTAAGCTAAAACGTTACTCTCCCTATTTAGAAAGTATTTGCCCTCGTATCATCACAGAAATACTGATGACCCAACGCTCCCTACTTTACCTTGGTGCAAAGCAACATGGCAATGAGAGGGTATTTGAGGATATTGTATTAGATTCAGACACATTCAAAGGCGAGAATGGGCAAGATTATCATGGTCTTTTGGCCATGCTCGCCAATAGAATGTCTCATCAACGTGAGTTTCACGACTACGATATTTTTATCGCCGTGTCAGATTTGGACAGAAGTGCCGAAGAGTTTGTCGGGCTAACTCGGCGCTACCTAGCAGCAGCAGAGCCAGACACGTAGAGGGGAATCAGTAAAGCGGCATCTGATCCGCAACAAATGGGTTCGTTGCTCTTTCCTGGCCGAAGGTCGATTCAGGGCCGTGACCCGGCACAAATCTCACATCACCGCCTAACGGCCACAATTTTGTTTTGATGGATTTCACCAACGTATCAAAGTCCCCTTTAGGAAAATCGGTACGACCAATTCCTCCACTAAACAAAACGTCTCCAACGAAGGCTAGCTGTGCAGACTCACTGAACAACACAACGTGACCTGGTGTGTGTCCTGGCGTATGAAGCACATCCAACACTTGATTACCAAACGTCACTTTGTCACCATCATTTAACCACTCGTTTGGCTCAAACGCTTCGGTATGAGGGAAACCAAACATCTGACTTTGTCCACTTAAGCTCTGTAGCCAAAAGTGGTCTTCTTGATGAGGGCCAATAATTTCTGTGTGACCGAGAAGCGCGGCTAATGACTGTGTCCCACCAACATGATCGAGATGACCATGAGTCAAAACAAGCTTAACAATCTCAATATTTAAACGATCAATCGTTTGCTTCAACACCTCAACATCACCGCCCGGATCTACAACGATCCCTTGCATGGTTTCGTCACACCAGACAATGGAACAGTTCTGCGCAAAGGAAGTAACCGGAACAACTTGATATTTAAGCGACATATAACACTCTTGCTAACTTTTTATTTTGGGGAACTATGACATCCCTATCCAATTTTTACAACTGAACCAACTACTGCGACCAATGTCGTACTGGCCCCGTATCAATATGAACAAAGTTACTTCGCGGATAGTAACCTACCCCACCCTGTTCCAGCGCGAGTGCTGCAGCATGAACATCACTCAATGCGACGCCTTTAAGGCGAAAATCTATCGCTTGGCCCTTAGTGTGATAACTGTGTTTCGCCACTCCGGAAGAATGGCGACGCAGCGCATTGTTGGTCGCAATAGAGCGATAGCCAGAAACCAGTTCCACTTCCGCATCAGTCGCGAGAAGCAATTTAATTTGATAGAGCAAATCAAACAACTTTCTATCCATCACATGCACTTCATTTCGACGAAAATCACGACAGAAGTGGTTAAGCTCAACGAGAACATTGTCCACATATTCTTTGCCATCGAAATAGCGACAGGACAGCCTTTCTGATGTGTGCAGATTATAAAACGAGAGTGAACGAGGATCATTTGGGCATGTCCCAACAGGCAGTACATTAGCGTTAGCCAATCGCGGTAAGCCCGTCGCAAGAATCGCTCCACCAACAGACCACTTCAAAAATTCACGTCTAGAAAAAGCCAATGTACAACCTTTGGATAAAAAACAAACAAGGCGCGAAGATACACACCGTATAAATATTGGTCAATTGTCTCAGTTGCATATTAATCAAGTCTAAATCATATAATCCAGTGGTTACTGTTTGAACACATTGAGATTTTCCCTGTTGTATAGGATGCGAATTTCGATTATCAGACTGTTCACCACATAAACACTTTACTTAGTAAACAGTTCACTGTAGCATCTATTGCAAAATTAATAAGTGTTCATTTTGATTGAGTGAGGACACATGCACTTAACCTTTAAACGAATCTATATTCTTTGTTTCTTCGCCGTAGTCTTATTTGTCATCTACTACTGCAGCATGGATAGGTTGACACCAATAACAAGTAACGCATATATCCAAGCCGACGTGGTTCATATCTCCTCAAGGGAAGCAGGTCATGTTGATACGATATATGTCGTTAATGATCAAAAGGTTAAAAAAGGCCAATTGCTCATTAGTCTCGACAAAGCCAAGCTTAGCGACTTAGTGGAATTGGCAAAAGAAAAGTACCGATACGAGTCGTCAATATTAAATGAGTACAAGCATTTGTTAAGTAATGGAAACATTAGTAACGACAAATACAATAACCAACTCAGTCTAGTTAAAGAATTAAAGGTGAGTCTAGGTATCGCAAGGCTTAACCTTGAGCATGCGAATATTTATTCGCCAGTCACAGGATATGTATCTAACTTAAATTTAAAACCAGGCACAAACATCAATAAAAATGATCCTGTGATGAGTTTGATCGATACCAAAAGCCTGCATCTTGTGGCGAATTTTAAAGAAAACAATTTAGGGAGTATTCACTTAAACTCGCCAGCTTTGGTTTCGCTCGCTATGTATCCGGGAAAAATATTTCACGCCAAGGTCACCAATATAGGCTGGGGAGTGAACATAGGTAACCAAGATACATCTGGTGATCTCAAGGTAGTAAAACGTGGAATAGACTGGGTGCACTTCTCCCAAAGATTCCCTGTCGATTTAAAAATAGATGCGAGCGAGCTGACTGCCCACCCACTGCGCGTCGGAGAATCTGCCACCGTGTTGGTTAAAGGGAATCATCCACTGATGAATGATATATCCGAGTTCTGGATTAAAGTATCTAGCTATCTTGGGTATGTATCATGAAAGAGAGAATTTTAGCTCAATATCGGTTAGATCACTCAATTAGAGTGACTCTGGCTTCCTCAGCCGCCTTATTATTTAGCTGCCTTTTTCATTTGTCGATTCCGTATTATAGCGCTTATGTATGTTTTAATTTGATGATTCGTTGGTGGGAAAGGGTTTATTATTTAACCATTTGGAGGACTGTCACTACAGCGTTAGCGGGATTATTATTTTTGCTAATCGGAAATCTCTTATACTCTAACGTCGCTATTTGTATTGTAGGCGGCGGACTCATTGTGATAGCCGCAGACATGTTTGGCAAAACCTATAACTTTTACTACCCTTCAGTAATTTTTGGTGTGTTTTTCTTTATTTTTGGCTGGACAGGCATTATTGACAACGCGGGTATTTTGGATGCAATCACATCCTTATCGGTTCAAACTGCAATCGGAACTTTATTTGCTGTCACCTTTTCACAACCGAAAAACAGAAAACGTCAATACATAAAACTCATGAACCGACCACATATGGTCGTCCCTAAACTGCATCTAAAGATGAGCGAGATACGAAGATCAACCTTGTTCTCACTAAGCCTAATCATAGCAGCAGGGCTTTGCACACTATCGGGGCTTCCCCTCAGTGGAGATTCTCTAGTCCCTATGATAATGTTGCTTCGGCCTGAGTTTGCTGCTGGGCTGCGCTATGGTTCAAACAGAACATTTGGAGGTGTGCTGTTCATTTTCCCAAGTTTTATTTTATTGTATCTTTTGCAGGGAATATGTTCAGATCTCCTAGTGATGCTGCCCATCATCGCTCTTTTGTTATTCGCACTCGCATACAAAGCGATTGGCCATGGTCACGACTATGCATTTGCTCAAGGGGCAGCAATGATATTGGTTATTTTAACCGTTGGTTTAGCCCCAGGGTCGGCATCAGAGATCTTTATTAGTGCCTATCAACGCTCGTTTGGAGCAATATTAGGGCTGGTTATTAGTATTGTTTTGATTGCTACATTTTACCATCCACAATCTATTCTAAATCTAGGCAGAAAAAATGAATAACGCAGATTGCAACATTGTTGATGATTTAAACGTCATTAGTCATCGAGTTAAAAATCAATTGTCCAACGCCTATAAGGCTGAGTTTGACGACATATCTTATGAGCAATGTCGTATATTGATGTCTATGTATCGCAATCAAAATAACACCTATAATCAGAATTTTTTGGTTAAAAAGCTCAACAAATCTAAATCGTTAGTTACTCGATGGCTTACGCATTTGGAAGCAATTGGGCTTATTAGCCGAAATAGAGAAGGTAGGGATATCTATCTATCCATTACACATGAAGGGAAGCGTCGCTGTGAAAGGCTCTATGAAGTGCAACACCTAATAGAAAGTAAGTTACTCAAAGATTTGCAGGATGACGCGATTGTAAGCCTCTCTTCATTACTTAAATGCCTAATAAAAGGGACAGAAAGCCTTTAGTTACCCAGCCGCGATCATCGGCGTGCCTCTCACTGAGACTCGGTGTAACTTTCTTGGTGAATCTGCATAATCGGTAACAGCGTAATGCTGAGTACAATAGTTATCCCAGATAGCGACAGTGCCGGCATCCCATGACAGCCTAACCTGATATTCCTCGTTTCGTGCCACTTTAAAAAGCTTTTCAAGCATAGCCTTACTTTCTATATCACCAAGCTGGTCAATTTGCCGTGTAAACTGTTCATTGATAAACAGAGATTTATTATTTGTCTCTGGGTGTCGGGACACGACAGGATGAACGACTGGGGGAAACGCTTTGGAAATTTCGACAACGCGACTAAGACCGACATCGTCTACAGAATCATAACGACTGCCTTGAAATGCGTGCAGCGCATGTGTCGCTGTGTAACCTAGAAGGCAAGATTTTTCGACCTCTGTCAGAGACTGCCATACAGCTTCCATTGATGTCCAAATCGTATCTCCACCCGACTCTGGGCAATGCTTGGCATGTAAAATAGAGCATCGTGACGGCACCTGTTGCCAAGTCAAATCGGTATGCCAATAGCTTTGGCTTGGAGGGTTTCCTCTGCTCGTTTCGATAATCGAAACCCGCTTATCCTCATCGACACATGGAAAAAAAGGATGTGGAGGCTCAATTTCACCAAAGCGTTCTGCTAAAGAGACATGCTCCAGTAACGATAGCTCTTGGTTGCGAAAGAAAAGTACTTTAAATTGCAAGTAAGCAGCATGAAGCTGCGCAAATTCTGACACCGTGATCTTACGTAAATCAACGCCATCAACGATGGCGCCCAAATGCTTGGCTAAGGGTTGTATATTCACTCGATACCCTAAGTTCTAATGGTGATGAATCTAAAAGACCTCCATGATGACGCAAACACTGCGGCGAAAGTTCTGGAGGCCAGTAAAGATATTAATATTGGAATGTTCCGCGAATTGGATAGTTGTTTTTCGGATCTCGAATCCAGCTTAGTCCTCGGGTCAGCGCACCTAATTCAGGTCTCACAAATGGATTGTTTGCAATATCAACGACATGTAGGTCACCTTTTTCATTGACAATAAACAGTCCCGGCTCGGCAAAATTATGATCCGTTTCCTTTTCCGATCTTGGTGTTGAGATATACAGCCCTAGTAACTTCATCTGCTTTTCTGAAAGGCCATAGGCGATAGGGAAACTCACCGTAAGCTTCTCAAAATGAGACTTCAATTGCTCTCTAGAATCAGCTGATACCGCTAGGACATCAACACCTGAGCTAGCAAAGTCTTGCAGATAAATTTCGAGCTCATTGAGGTATTTGGTACACAAAGGACAATGTTGTCCACGATAGACAAAGATAGCTTGCCAGGTTGCGCCACCTTGGGGTTTTCCCAGCGTAATGGTTTTTCCATCTAATAGTTGAGCAGTAATGCTTGGAAATCTCTCACCTGCTTTTAGTTTCATCATGCCTCCTAGCGCGAATTCCATACCAACCTGATCGTCAGAGACCGAACAGCTGTTGGTCTGATTATGTAATATATGCGAACATTCAGCTAGAAGTATTCTATGGGCTTGCTAGCCCTTTGTATAACTAAAACTGTCGTAATTGTATACATCGTCTCGATAATGCACCCTACCCGACTCAAACCATACCGTCTGGTAGATAATGTGGACAGGAATCGCTTTCTTCAGAGGAATCGATTGATTTTCTATTTCAACCTGTTCATTTTCACTCTGCTTGACCGCATGAGTTTTCAATAGTAGGTCAGCAAATAGCCCAGCTTTCTCTATACGTACACAACCTGAACTAAACGCTCGTGTGTCTTTTTTAAACAGCTCTTTACTAGGCGTGTCATGAAGAAAGATGGCCCTAGGGTTAGGAGTATTAAATTTATATAAACCCAGCGCGTTAATATTTCCTGAGCGCTGACGCATTTTATACGGGAATTTGTATGGATTTACGGAGGTCCACTCAATCTCTGCGGGATCGATGGTTTGTAAATCTTGCCACTCTTGCACTATCTCTATTCCGTTCTCGCTAAGATAAGTAATGTCTTTTTTCACTTTGGGAATAATATCAAGCACCATAATTTTCCAGGGTACATTCCATACTGGATTGAGTACCAATGAATCCAAGTTGGTTTCCATTACAGGTGTTTTTCGACTTTTTCGGCCCACGACCACCTTAGATTCGAACACTTCGACACCCGATCTCCAGTATTTCATTTCGAAGTCAGGTACATTTACAACGATCAAGCTGTCTTTTTGTTCAGGCCATAGTCTTAACCTTTCAGCATTTAACGCAAGCATAGACAGTCTTTCTTTTACTGGGACATTCAGCCATTTCACTGTCACTTGATCAATATTTCCATCGTCCCTTAAACCGTGCGTTTTTTGAAATTCTCGGACTGATTTAACTAAGTGGCGATCATAACGATCCCCCTTCAGACTTCTTTTATCAATTTTTATATCGACTAACTTTAATCGCTCAATTAAATCTGCTTTTTTAGGTAGATGCTCGCCCGCTTTTTTGACGCCTACTTGCTCGTATAAAGTGACCTTTTTCTGCTCGTATTGTTGCAGTTGCTCATAGGAGGTAAGCAGCTCCTTATAACTTCTCGAACTCGGTGTATAGGTATTTATTATATCGTCGAGTTGATTAATATTGACTGCGATAAACAGAGCCAATATCGCACCTTCACTTGGTTTTGGTAAGTAGCTTGCAAACTGCCTTTCAAAAAACCAGCTCCCGCCATGAATAGGCGCTTGTTCGGCATAACTTAAATAAAGCAACATAGTATCTGTAGCAAGAAGATCGTATTCAAACCAACGATTTGCTTTACGATAAAATTGCAAAAATCGAAGTTGGCTAGTAAATAACGGGCTGATTCTGGCTCTTTTTATCAGCTCCAACTGAAACTCAAACCGTAATGCTTGCTCTACATCAAACCAAATCAGGTTATCGTTATTTTCTCGATAAACACGCTCGACCAGTTCGGGATACTGTATGAGATTGATGACAGAGGAATCTGGGCTAATCCAGTTTAACTTTTCAAAACGATCCAATGCCATCGCTGGCATCGATATCGCACAAAAACAAATTGTTATGAGTGACAGTATTTTCTTCATAACTCAGATTCATATTCTTCTAATTAAACTAAGTATGGCAGAGAAATGAATCCGTCGTATTTATTTGTGATCTACACCCTATTTATGAAACAAGTTAGATACAAAATTTAATATATCAATCAGTAAGATATTTTATATTATTAGACATGAGCTGACTGAATAAATCAGCTCATAATCGAAGATACTGAAGGCTGGGGAGAGACTTATTGATTACAACTTAAGCTTGTGTTTACCATGAGATATTTTAGCTTTTAAATAATCTTCATTGCCTGATTTTATATGTGCTAATGTATTGATAACTTCCGTTATTTCAATTCCTTTATCCTTAAGATCATTGATTTTTTTAGGGTTGTTAGTAATCAATCTTATCTTATGGATGTTTAATGCATTAAGCATTTTGGCCGCGTCAGCAAAGTCACGAAGATCATCTCCAAAACCTAAATGGTTATTCGCTTCGTAAGTGTTAAGCCCTTCACTTTGCAGTTTATATGCATCAATCTTATTATAGAGGCCAATCCCTCTTCCTTCTTGACGCAGGTAAAGCAATACACCGCCATTTTTATCCATTTTCAAAATGGTCTCGTCCAGTTGCTCCCCACAATCACATCGCGAAGAATGGAAAACATCACCGGTTAAACACTCTGAATGCATACGTACTAATGGGGGTTCATTGTTACTATCGGCGCTTTTGAATATGACAGCCACATGTTCTTTTCCCGGAGTTAAGCCATTAAAAGAAAGGAGCTCTGCCTCTATGTTACTCTTTGGACCTACTTTGAAGTCCACTCTGGCACGTACTTCCGCCATAATTTCACTCACTTGAATATCACTGATACTGAAAGGCACATCTGCTTTCTATACTGTTGATTCGATCTTGGGGCATTTATTCGATTTTCAATGTGTAGGAGCAAATGGTGTAATTGTTATATTATAACAATTGTAGAACGAAAGAAAACAGACAAATAACCACAATTTATTATGGGTCAATGTTCATTGACCGAGATGATGCATGTCATTTGTTGCAGACTCGGAGGTGATATGCGTTAACATTTCACATCAATACGATTGCTGCCTCTGCCACAAACATAGCTCTATCCAAACCGTCTCTAGTTCCTGAAGCTCTTCTTGCGTTAACAAGTTGAGCGTTGGAAAAGACTGGCTTTGATTGTAAGCCTGCGCAGAGTCAATGTGCGCATAAAAATCTTTCTTAAGTTGTATTTCTAGGGTTTCCACTGCTTTGTCCTAAAGCGATTTTTAACTCTTAATAGTTATATTGGTATCAACAGTAACATATTGTGCTATTCATACAACAACCAGTATAGGTGAAAAGGTATTAATCACAAATTATTGCCAATTATTTCTAGAAAAACTCAGAGCGAGGTATAAAAAGCCAATATTTAGGATGGCATTAAACTATAGTGACAAACTTATTTTGCAGATATTACTACTACGGATTATTACGATTTCAGCTGTACGCTAAATAGAACTGGGTTCGGTAGTAGTTTAGCCAATAAATAATGACAAAATAGATAGGCAATTACATTTATTGGCCGTAAGACAAGACTACATTTGAGCTATAAATAAACTGAAATCGATATAACTTGTTTAACGACAGCCCAGTTTTACCATGCCTTCCGAATTAAACCATAATGCTTGTTTTCTCTTTCGTGCCAACAAGATAGGGCCGTCATCATAAAAAAGAAAATTCTTCCAATGTTTTTTAAACACCTGCCACTTGGTTTCAACAACATTGTATTTCTCATAACAAAAATACACAGTCACATCATCTTGCCAATCAAGGTGTTCTAATATCTCTTCAGGTAAGCCTAATTCATCGTCTTCCCAATTGATCATCCAATTCACTTCATTAGACCAATTGGATTTTTTTTGTGGCCAATCCTGCGAACTTAACCGCTCTGAGTCCGGGCTAGTTGGACTAATGTTTTCTTTCCAAAATTGTGCAGATCGCTGCGCCGACATGGGTTTAATTAACTCAAGATCTTCGTCTGGAATTGGCATGGACTGGTGGGTGAATATCCATTTTCTAGAATATTCCTGTAATGTTAAATACGACATCTATTAATTTAGCCTTTTAGCCAACCTTTGTTGCTGGCGTCTTGAATGATCTCTTGTGCTTTTTCCCACAAAACGGAGGAGCCTTGCTCTATTCTACGGTTTACAGACAACACTTGTTCGCGCTTTACATCGTTTTCACGCCACGATTGCCCTTCATTATGGCTATTGAGAAACATGGGTAATAGTCGGTCTAATGCTTTGGCAAATTTTGCCTCTGCGCTTTGTGCTTGTTCAAACTCCAACCAGACCGTTTTTAGTTCATCGGCTTGATCATCAGGCAACATACCAAATAAGCGATCCGCTGCCGCTAATTCCTTCTGGTGTTGTTCAGCCGCCACCGCTGTGTTGTATACGATGACATCTCCAGCATCAATCTCTACGATATCATGCACCAACAGCATTTTTATCACTTTAGCGACATCGACAGCTTCGTTTGCATGTTCCTGAAGTAATATGGCCATCATGCAGACATGCCAGCTATGCTCCGCGCTGTTTTCATATCGCCCACCAGCTGGTTTGATTCGAGTTCGTCTCAAGACAGATTTCAACTTGTCGAGCTCAAGTAGCAACGCAAATTGTTTGCTCAGCCGATCATCCATCATTGGGCCTCTTGCCAATTTGGGTTCACCAGCGAAGTCAGCACATGGTCTTGCCATTTACCATCAATAAGCAGGTACTTTTCGGCATATCCTTCTTTTTTGAAGCCTAACTTTTTCAACACCGCCGCACTACGTTCATTCTCTGGTAAATATCCTGCACTTATCCTATGCATGTTTTGGATAGAAAACATGTAGTTAACAGCCATCTTCATCGCGCGAGACATAATGCCCTGCCCTTGAACATGCTCTGAAATAGAATAACCTACCGTACATGAATGCATCGGAAAACGGGACAAGTTACTAAATGAAATCGTGCCGATCACATCGCCCGTATTTAAGTCAATAATCAGTAGGTAGAAGCCCAAGGCGATTTTGTGTAGCTCACTTAGCTTGATAAGCTTTTTAGTCCAGCCTTCCACGGTATAAAAAACATCTTCTCGCTTAGGCTCCCAAGGTCTCAGAAATGTTCGGTTATTGGAAAAGTATTGAGATATCTTCTCTGCATCAAAAGGTTGGGCGGTGCGGAGTAAAATGTCTCCATCCACTTCATATACTTGAGTCGGTGTACTGATTTTATTCATCAATTTTTTCTAATTCCGTAGTCTCGTAGTTTATTCGCTATGGACGTATGAGATACATTGAGTCGTTTCGCCAACTTTCGACTTGAAGGGAAAGATTGGTACAAGTGTTCGAGAATCTGCGACTCATAGCTTTTCATAATGTCATCCAGTGAACCATCTAAATTAACACTCAATCCTCCACTGGAGACATTTTCATACTGAGGCAGATGGAATTGCTCTACCGATAGCTTACCGTCTTGCAATTCAGTCAAGGCCCTGAGCACCATGTTATCTAGCTGGCGCATATTGCCCGGCCACTGGTAATCCGCTAGCTTCTCAAGCAAGCTAAGCTCAAAAATCGGTTTCGCAATACCAAGCTGATCAACGTATTTGTGGACGAACAATTCGAGCAAAGGCCCAATATCGTTTGGTCGATCTCTTAGAGGGGGGATTCTTAAAGTGAGCACATTTAGGCGATAAAACAAATCTTCTCTAAACGTACCAGACTCTGCCAGCGCTGCGAGCTTATAACGCGTGGAAGCAATGACACGTACGTCGACATGTACCTCATGCTCTTCACCAACTCGGCGAAACGTTCCATCTTGGAGAAACCTGAGCAGCTTTATTTGCAAATGGGCACTCATTTCACCGATTTCATCGAGGAATACGGTTCCGCCATTGGCTTGTTCGAATATCCCCGTATAGCCAGACTCATGATTAAATGAACCAGGAGCATGACCGAATAACTCTGTTTCTGCCACATCATCTGGCATAGAAGCGCAGCTCAGTATTAAAAATGGCGAAGAGCCACGATGCGAGCGATTATGGCATGCCCTGGCCAACATTTCTTTGCCCGTCCCGGTTTCACCTTCTATTAAAAGTGGTTGATCGAGCATAGACAGTTTTTTGGCTTGGCTGATGAGCGTTTTATGACGATTGGAAATACCAACGAAATGCTCAAAGCCTAACTTGTGCTGAAGCGGCAATGAGTCTTGAAATTGTCCTTTACCATGAGTGGAGCGAATAATCATCACCATGCTGGCTAGCGTTGGCTCATTAGACTCACCGGGAATGTAAACTGGCGTCACTTCCATCGAATAATCTAGGCCATCAATGACGAGATCTTCTTTATGCCTTGTGGCCTTTCCATCTGTCCATTTCGACACGTTAGTGGCAGGCAATATTAAAGAGATTTGCTCACCGAGTATTTCTTGCTCGGTAGTATTAAAAAGACTCAAGGCGGCATGATTCGCCATATCAATCGAGCCTTTTAAATCAATGGCAAGCACAGGCTCTGGTAGATTGTTTAATAAGGAAATCAATTCCGTATTGTGGCGCTCCATCGGCATAAACTGAATCTTTCTCACGTCTTTGACGCCGGGGATGAGCCGTATTCCTGCCATTAGCGCACTGAAAGTTTCAAAATCGATATCTGGACAGTTGAGATAAATGACACCTGTAACATCTATCTCAATACCTCGAAGGTCAATATTTCGAGACACGAGAATATCCAATAGCTCGCGAGTTAATCCCAGCCTATCTTCACACAAGACTTCTAAGCGCACGGTTCGTTCCTAGTAAAGTGTCACGAAAAGTTGACAGTAGTTTCGCCTAAGCGATGCAAGCCGTCAAGGCCACCGATATCACAATAATTATGACTTAATGCTAATTGATGCAATTTTCTGCGCTATTTGTTTGCGAATTGTACTAAGTTTGACCGCTTTTTCTTTGCGCCATGGGATCGGGCGTAATAAAGACATTGCTTTGATACCTAACCGAGCCGTCAATATTCCAATGCCAATACCTTGACCTGCACGCGCCGAGACACGCTTAGCGAGATCCATTGACATCAAATCCATACTCGCGTCGATGACTAAATCCGTTGCACCTATCGCAGCCATATTGATCAGTACTGACTTAAACAACTTCAATCGCGACCAGTACCCCAGCTCCACACCATATATATCCGCAAGCCCATCGATCATTTTAAAATTTCTCCAGGCTACTAACAACATATCAGCAATGGCCAATGGACTCACTGTGACGAGAGCAGCCGCTTCCGTCGCATACTTGGAAACTAACTTTGACGCCAATTTATCTTGTTCACAGATAACCATAGAGTCAAACATATCCACAACTTCGGCGTCGCTGTGATTGGCATTGACGCTGTTTTGCCAACGTTGGTAGCTGGCCGATTGAGTGTTTATTTGGCTGTGCTTAACAATGTTTTCGCAAAACTCTTGTCCCTTGCCAATGCTATCGCTGTTGAGCAACCGCTCGCCTTGCTCTTGCATATCAAAGTGGCCTCGAAGTGTGCGAAGCTTTAATAATTCTTTAAAGACAGCCCCTATCCCAAAAGAAGCAATAGCAGAGATAAACGCCGCCCAAGCTAAAGCAAGCCAATTTCCTGCCTGAATCGCGCTAATGAAAGAGTCAATCGCTTGCCAGCCCACCAAACCTGCAAAAGCGACTAACGCACTCGTGAATAACCATTTTTTGCCCTTTTTAGGGCGAATGATCAATTCAACGTCTTTTTCCGCTTTGATCTCCTCTTCGCTATCTTGAGATGGCTGCGGAATAAAGTGGTCGTCACTTTGAAATATTTTTTGAACGGTAAGATCATCTTGCTCAGCTTGTTGCTTTTCTAAGGGAACATCGAAGACCTTTTTGCTTTTAAAATCACTCATTTTAGTTTGTCTCCGATAAGATATTCTAACGCTTTATCAACTCGGATATGCTCCAGCGGCGTATCAGGGGCCTGTGGCCGTGGGCGAAACGAGGTAAACTCAAACCCCTGCCTTTGCCAATATTCTTCACTTGGTAACTTAGCGGGCACTTCTCCAGGAAAAACCGTCAGTGAGTCACCCTCAAGACTAATTCCTTGAATTGCAGGGTTCGTTTCATTATTGGTTTGAATGAACCCCGATTGAGTGGTTTTAATTGATGCCAAACTGATACAGTTCATATCAATATTTTCATACGATGTTGTCTGCCAAGCGGGATGAACCAATTGCCTAAGTAACGACACAAGGTTTGTGTGCTGCTCTGGCGTAATGTGATCCGCTTTCGTAGCGGCAAAAAGCACTTTGTCTATTTTGGGGTAAAACAGTCGCTTCAGCACATTGCTGTGTCCATAGCGAAAGCTTTTCATGACTTGCTCTAGCGCGCTTCTCATGTCGTGAAAAGCTTCATGACCGGTATTCAGAGGTTGCAGGCAATCGACCAAGACTATTTGCCGATCAAAGGTTGCAAAATGGTGCTTATAGAATACTTTGACCACTTTGTGCTGATACTCTTCATAACGCCGCTTCAACATGGCTAAATTACTGGAGCCACTCATTTTTTCAGAGCCATCAAACTGACATGGGAAAAACTGTAATACTGGAGCACCCTCAAGCTCACCAGGTAACACAAAGCGCCCTGGTTGCACGTAATGCAACCCTGCCTGCTTACATTGATGCAAATGCTGGGTATAGCACTCGCTGATATGCTTAAGTTGATTCTCATTTTGCTCTGCATGCAAATCTAGCGCTTCTAGCGCACTTAGCCAGTCCTTAGCGAGTTCAAGCCGTTTACCTTTCAACCCTTGCAACTGCTCTTGTGACCATTCATGAAAAGACAGGTTGAGTAGTGGAAGATCTAGCAGCCATTCACCCGGGTAATCAATGATATCAATATCAATAACCGAAGACTGACTCACAAGCTTTTTGTATCGTTTGGTCGGCTTGTATTTCAAAGACAACCTTACTTCACTGACATCTCGGGTCGGTTCAGGCCATCTTGGTGGCTCACAATGTAAAGCACTCAAAGCTTCATCATAAGCAAATCTTGGCACTAACATATTGGCTTGAGGCACACGTTTTGCGCCAATTAGCCGCCCATCTCGGGCTGCATACAATAGGGGTAAGTTGTTCTCGTGAGTAGAAGCAAATGTCAACTGATTAACCAAAGAGGTAATAAATGCGGTTTTCCCTGCCCGTGAAAGACCCGTTACCGCTATCCTAACATTGCTGTCTAAGCCTCGGCTTATTAAGTCGTTCAATTCCTGTTTTATTTTTTTCATTCATACTTCTCGTTGCTAGGAATCATCACATTACTTGATGAATTATTAATAACAGATGAACACTGAAGACAAAAAGCCCCTGATGGATAATCAGGGGCTTGTCTCAGAACAAAAGCAAAATACGAAGTGTTACTTAGCTGCTTCCGCTATTTTTACTTTCCAGATATCTGGGCCCGTTTGGTGGGCGTTAACACCCGCTGAATCTACCGCCACGGTCACAGGCATATCTTCTACTTCAAACTCGTAGATGGCTTCCATTCCCAGATCTTCAAACGCGACAACGCGTGCTTTTTTGATAGCCTTGGATACAAGATAGGCCGCTCCACCTACTGCCATCAAATACACCGCTTTGTGCTTTTTAATCGATTCCACCGTAGCAGGACCACGCTCTGCTTTACCTATCATCCCCATGATGCCTGTTTCTTCTAGCATCATGTCGGTAAATTTATCCATACGGGTAGAGGTCGTTGGACCTGCAGGGCCAACCACTTCATCTCTAACCGCATCAACTGGGCCAACGTAGTAGATAAACTTACCTTTCAGATCAACACCATCTGGAAGGCCTTCTCCGCTTTCAAGCATGCCCTGAATACGTTTATGTGCCGCATCGCGGCCAGTGAGAATTTTGCCCGATAACAATAATGTTTCACCCGATTTCCACTCTTGGGCATCTTCAGGAGTGACTGTATCTAGGTTTACACGACGCGTATTTTCACCCGCTTCCCAGGTAATATTTGGCCAATCTTCTAGTTTCGGTGGTGTTAGCTCAGCAGGGCCTGAACCATCAAGTGTGAAATGTACGTGACGAGTAGCCGCACAGTTAGGAATCAAGCATACTGGCTTGGACGCCGCGTGAGTGGGTGCCGTTTTGATTTTCACATCAACGACCGTCGTTAATCCGCCTAAACCTTGAGCGCCTATGCCGAGTTTATTCACACGATTGAAGATATCTAAGCGAAGCTCTTCTTCTGCGTTCGATGGACCACGATCGATCAACTCCTGAATATCGATATGTTCCATCAGCGATTCTTTAGCCAACACAGCCGCTTTTTCCGCTGTGCCACCAATGCCTATGCCTAACATTCCCGGCGGGCACCAGCCAGCACCCATGGTTGGCAAGGTTTTTTCTACCCATTCGGCGACATCATCGGATGGGTTCAACATCACCATTTTGGTTTTGTTTTCCGAACCACCGCCTTTCGCTGCAATTTGGATATCAACCTTATTGCCAGGCACCATGTTGATATGAACGACCGCGGGTGTGTTGTCTTTTGTATTGATACGCTTGCCTGCTGGATCAACCAGAATTGAAGCACGCAATGGGTTATCTGGGTTGGTATAAGCTTGGCGTACCCCTTCATCGATCATCTCTTGCACCGTCAAATCGGTATCCCATTTGACGTCCATACCAATATTGACGAAACAGGTAACGATACCGGTATCTTGGCAAAGTGGTCGATGACCTTCTGCAGACATTCTTGAATTAATTAAAATTTGAGCAATGGCGTCTTTCGCCGCTTTGCTTTCTTCTTTATGGTAGGCTTTTTCTAGAGCTTGGACAAAGTCTAAAGGATGATAATAAGAGATATACTGAAGTGCATCAGCGACACTGCTGATGACATCCTCTTTACGAATTGCAGTCATTACTTGCCTCGGTGTTTTTGTTAGTGCTTATAAGTTTAATAATTGCACATTTATGCTTTGATACTAGGGTCTTTGCCCATTTAAAGTTCAATAGACCCAAAACTTACGCTTTTTAATACTCAAATTATGATACTCTTGCTTTCCCTAGCGCGCCATGCGGCGAACAAATTCTTTGTCACAATTTAAAAATGAACTACGACCAAATCAACTCTGTTACTGTCAAACCTCTGAAATATTGTCCCGACTTAGCTAATTCGTTGTTTAGCCACATTGAGCATATTGCTTGGTCGATGTTGTTGCGTTCAGCGTCCGACGATCATGTCGACAGCCGCTTTGACATCTTAGTGTCGAAGCCAAGAGTTAAGGTCACAACACATGGTAGTTCATCACATGTGATCACTGAGAATGACGCCTATGATACCAGCGAAGACCCGTTTGAGCTTCTAAATACTTTGCAAACTCAGTATTTACCTCCTTTAGAATGTGACTTGGATCTACCATTTATCGGCGGTGCACTCGGTTACTTTTCATATGACTTAGGTCGCCAAATTGAGTCAATGCCTGAACTTGCATTGAATGAACTGGCTACGCCAGATATGGCGATTGGCTTGTATGATTGGGCAGTCATTGTGGATCACAAACTGGCTTCGGCGTGTATTGTTGGCTTGAATGTCGACGAGCATTGGCAGTGGCTACAAAATCAGCAAAGCCTATCGCTGGAAAAGTCCAACTTCGCTTTAAGTAGTGAATGGCAATCAAACATGGACATACAAGGGTATAAAGCGAGATTTAATGCGGTTCAAAACTATATTCTTGAAGGAGACTGCTATCAAATCAACCTAGCTCAGCGCTTTTGTGCCTCTTATAAAGGCAGCGAATGGCAAGCGTATCAGCGTTTAGAAAAATTCAACTTAGCGCCTTTTTCTGCGTTTATCCGCACTGACGATAGCACTATTTTAAGCGTCTCACCTGAACGATTTTTGCAGCTCGATAAAGAGCACATTGAAACTAAACCTATCAAAGGGACAATGCCTAGATCCACAGATAAAAGCATTGATGAAGTCAACAAAAAGACCTTGCAACAATCGGAAAAAGACCAAGCTGAGAACCTCATGATCGTTGATCTACTGAGAAACGACATCGGCCGTGTGGCTCAAGTGGGCTCCGTTCACGTGCCAAGCTTATTCGAAATCGAAAGCTTTCCTGCCGTTCATCACCTCGTCAGCACAGTTAAAGCCAAACTCGATCCTGCTTTTTCAGCCACCGACTTGCTGCGTGCCAGCTTTCCTGGTGGCTCTATTACTGGCGCACCTAAAATTCGAGCAATGGAAATCATAGAAGAGTTAGAGCCGCACAGACGACATACCTACTGTGGTAGCATCGGCTACATCAGTCGCCACGGAAAAATGGACACAAGCATCACGATCAGGACACTCATTGCCGAAAAAGGCAAACTTTACGCCTGGGCTGGTGGCGGGTTAGTGTCGGATAGCCAAAGCGATGCCGAGTATCAAGAAACACTCGATAAGCTGAGTAAAATTCTGCCCGTTTTATAGTCTTTGAAATCCGAGCCTGAGTATAAAGCCTTATTGCAATTCAAGATTACATAAGGTAATTGTATATATTTTGAACTACTATTATTAAGTAAAGTAATGAAAAATAGACATGATTTTAAGGGCTCTGCCAGAGTCTGCTGAACTTTTGAGGTACAAATAATCAATCCCAGCACTCTCAAAGTGTATAAATTTTAGTGCCTTAGATGTCGCCTGTCTTCTTAATTCGTCTCGGAGGTGCCATGCTATCACATGTGAATAAAAACTTAATTATACGTAACTTTCAATTTAATCAACCTGTTGGATATGATGTTCTATCAACAAAACGGGTGTCACACTTAAAAGGGAAAAACCTGCGCAAAGCATCCGTCCTGATAGGCTTTGTCGAAAGGCCAAAAGGGCTGCATATCGTCCTCACCCGACGGGCGAAACATTTAAAACACCACCCAGGTCAGGTCAGCTTTCCTGGAGGAAAGTTTGAAGAATCGGACGCTTCGTTAAAAGAAACAGCGATTCGAGAAGCCAATGAAGAAATTGGGCTCAACCCCAGCTTAGTGAATGTTATTGGCCAAATGCCCGAGCTGATAACAGTAAGCCATTTTTCAGTAACACCTGTAATTGCCATTGTTGACCCTAGCTACTCGGTCTTAATGGACAAAAACGAAGTCGATGAAGTCTTTGAGGTGCCAGCCAATCACATTCTTGATAGAGAAAAAATGTTCAGCCATACGTTTCGCGTGAACAAGCAAGATCACCGTGTATACGCCATACCTTATAAAACGCACTTCATTTGGGGAATGACGGCTCAAATTATACAAGCGATGCAAAAACAGCTCATGCATTAAGGCGTATCTTTAAAAAGCACTGACATCAATTCTATCTATTCGATTTGCCAACTTTCGCTCTGAGTGGAGTCACAGCCTTGGAAAATGACAAAACTTCAACGCTAGCGCCAAATCTTTACAGCTAATTGTGGCATTACAGCCATGACCTCTGTTATATATACGCAGCAATACCCAAGTTACTAAATAGAGCGCAAAAGGCGCTCACTTTATAATAAAAAACGATAAGGCAAAGCCTCCTACCCTACCTAGGGGGTTTCTATTGAGGAATTCAATATGATCAGTGTTTTTGACATCTACAAAATTGGTGTTGGCCCTTCGAGCTCACATACTGTTGGCCCGATGAAAGCAGGCAAGCGGTTTGTTGATGATCTCATTGAAGAGAACAAATTAGAGCAAGTCAGCAAGATAACTGTGGATGTTTATGGATCACTGTCCCTCACGGGGAAGGGACATCATACCGACATCGCCATTATTATGGGCCTAGCAGGCAACGAACCACAAAGCGTCGATATCGACTCCATTCCCACCTTCGTCAAACAAGTTGAGGAAACCGAGCACCTGACTATCTATAATGATAAGCACACGGTAAGCTTTCCAAAAGATGGCGGTATGACTTTCCACCAACACAACCTAGAGCTGCATGAGAACGGCCTACAAATACACGCTTGGTCAGGTGATAAACAGCTCTACTCCAAGACCTATTATTCCATCGGTGGTGGGTTTATCGTTGATGAAGAAAACTTTGGTAAGGAAGAGGCACTGTCCGTCGCCATCCCTTACGACTTCACCAGCGCAGAACAGCTTGTCAAGCAGTGCAATGATAATGGCTTATCCGTCAGCGCATTAGTGATGGAGAATCAAAAAGCCCTGTCTTCGGAAGACGAGTCTAAAGCGGCATTTGCCAATATTTGGAAAACCATGCAAGAGTGTATGGAAAGAGGCATGAGCACTGAAGGACTGCTTCCGGGCCCGCTACGTGTGCCTCGCCGAGCATTCGCACTACGCAGGCAGTTGGTGACTTCCGAGCGTACGAGCAATGATCCTATGTCAGTTGTCGACTGGGTCAATATGTTTGCATTCGCGGTCAATGAAGAAAATGCGGCGGGAGGCCGTGTCGTTACAGCACCGACAAACGGAGCCTGTGGCATCATTCCCGCGGTTTTAGCCTATTACGATAAGTTTATTCATCCGGTCACTGAAAAGGATTACATCCGCTACTTCGCCGCTTCTGGAGCTATTGGAGGGCTATACAAGCGAAATGCCTCCATTTCCGGAGCCGAAGTTGGTTGCCAAGGTGAAGTTGGCGTGGCTTGCTCTATGGCCGCAGCCGGTCTTGCTGAGCTTATGGGAGCCAATCCAGAACAAGTGTGTATGGCAGCCGAAATTGCCATGGAGCATAACCTTGGCCTCACGTGTGACCCTGTTGCCGGATTGGTTCAAGTTCCTTGTATTGAGCGCAATGGCATCGCGGCCGTAAAAGCCATTAACTCGACTCGTATGGCCATGCGACGCTCATCTTCTCCAACAGTATCTTTGGATAAAGTCATTGAAACCATGCTTGAAACAGGCAAAGACATGAACGCGAAATATCGCGAGACATCTCAAGGTGGTTTAGCGGTGAAAATCGTTTGTTAAGCTTTCGCTGAGAAGACGAAGCCCGACTTGAAGTCGGGCTTTTTTATGCAAACTCACGAAGGTCAGTCGTTTTCAGTCAAACGTTCGGAGCTCGATAGGTGGATAAAGTGCAAGTGCTTTTCATATTGGGTGATGGCATCGGCAATGATCTGCTCTTGGGTATAACCCAATACATCATAATCCTGCCCCCCTTGGTGTAAAAACACTTCAGCTCGGTAATATTTGCTGTATTCTTCTTCAGCGTAAGTCGGCACAGAGAATTGGATCAATCGAATCGCATAGTTAAAGTCTGGCGCGCCATCTTTATTGATTGTCATGTTGATTTGATCTGGGCTTTCTTCCATTTTAATGGAATACCCGTGACTCCTGAACTGTGCAGACAGTTTCTCTAAAGCAGGGATCGCAACCGAGTGAATAAAGTTATCCGCTTCTTTTTGCTTAGGGTGACTGACTAGCGCATCCAACCTTTCTTTCCAATTGACGTTCACTTGCGAGTACTGAACAATATTGGTGTGATTATTCACGCTATAGTGCAGCATATAATCTTCCCTTAACGCTTTGATTAAGCAATAACAGAACACCAACATCACTAACATAAATGGAAATGCACTTGCTATGGTCAGCGTTTGCAACGCTTGCAAACCTCCAGCAAAACTGGTCGTCGCGGCAATGATACCGATAAGGGACGTCCAAAAAACGCGTTGCCAAACCGGTGTTTGTCCTTCACCACCTGATGCCAAGTTATCAATAACTAGTGCCCCTGAATCTGCAGAGGTGATGAAAAAGGTCACCACAAGAAAAACAGAAAGCAGAGAAAATGCTTTAGCAAACGGAAAATGCTCAAAAAAGACAAATAATGCCACAGGCACGTTGTGGTTCACTGCATCTACAAGTTGCGTTGCGCCATGTTGAGCAATGGCGTTAATCGCCGTGTTGCCAAACGCTGTCATCCACAAGAATGTAAAGCCTGCTGGGATTAACAACACACCGATAATAAATTCTCGAATGGTGCGGCCTTTTGAAATTCGTGCGATAAACACGCCCACAAACGGCGACCAAGAAATCCACCACCCCCAATAGAGCAGTGTCCAGCCACCCAACCAAGACTCTTTCGGCTGATAAGCATATAAATTAAATGTCGAGCTCACTAGAGTACTTAAATACGTCCCCGTATTTTGCACAAACGAGCTAAGTATCAATTGTGTTGGACCAAACGTAATCACACCAATTAACAATGCAACCGCGGCAAGAATATTTACGTTAGAAAGAATCTTGATGCCTTTATCAAGCCCCGAGACAACTGATAAGGTCGCCATCAAGGTAATGACAATAATCAACACAAACTGTAACGTATTGCTTTGCGGAATATTGAATAAAAAATGCAGTCCCGCATTCAATTGCTGAACACCATAGCCAAGAGAGGTAGCAACACCAAACAACGTTCCCAACACCGCAAAGGTATCTGCGATATGACCAATTGGGCCATAGATTCTTTCGCCAATGAGTGGATAAAACGCCGATCTTGGCAAAAGAGGCAGATCATGACGGTAGCTAAAGTACGCGAGCACCAAGGCAACTAACGCGTATATTGCCCAAGCGTGGAGGCCCCAGTGAAAAAACGTAATTCGCATGGCTTCCTGTGCTGCCGAGACGGTTTCTGGCGTTCCCACAGGCGGTGCCATGTAATGCAGGGCGGGCTCGGCGACCCCGAAAAACATCAAGCCGATCCCCATCCCAGCGGAAAATAACATCGCAAACCAAGAGATGTTACCAAACTCTGGCTCTGAATGGTTTGGGCCGAGTTTGATTTGGCCTAATCGACTGGTCGCTAGGACGACGATAAAAATTAGAAAGATAGCCACCGACAAAATATAAAGCCAGCCAGCTTTTGTGACTAACCAATGTTGGAAACTTTTAAGCTCTTGTCCACTCAAGTGTGGATACATAGAAGTGAATACTACAATCAGTAGCGCGGTAAGAAACGAAGAAGCAAATACAGGTGTATTGATTTTAGTTCGCATAAATAATTCAGATTTGAATTTATCGAAACTTCAATAGATATAAAAACATTACTATTTATATATATTGCTATTTGGCAATAAATTAACCGTCATCTCCTCTTAGACATCATAAAAAACTCGTCATTGTACCAAATATAGCCATGACCCTCTAATTTATGTGTTCATATACCTCTGATTGCGCATAATATTCAGTCTAAACTTGCATCGGAAAGCTCAACGGGAAAAGTGACAATAAACCGAGTATACTGGCCTTCCTCACTCTCACAGACAATCGTTCCACCAAGGGTTTTTGTCGCGATATTATGAACGATATTTAACCCTAAGCCACTGCCCCCTTTGCCGTGTTTCGTTGTATAAAAAGGCTCGAAAATTCGCGCTAAATTTGCTGGAGATATCCCCACACCATTATCACTGTATTCAATTCGAACTTGTCCTTCGACAAACAGCGCTTTGATTTCAACGGCTCCTTCGTCTCGACCTTCAAAACCATGCCTGAGTGAGTTCATCAAAAAACTAGACACAATTTGTGATAACGCCCCCGGGTGGCTATATATATTTACTTGTTCAGGACAAAAGAAATTGATTGAGTAAGGCGTTTTACGAAATTGCGGTTGTATGCTCATTATGATTTCTTCGATATAGTGTTTTAAATCAAAATGTCGATATTTATCAGAGGCCTGATCAACTGAGACTTCTTTAAAACTTTGAATCAGATCTGTCGCTCTTTTTAGATTAATTTGAATAATGCCACTGCCTTCTTTGACGGTTTCAATGAAATCTTCCAGGCCTTTTTCCGACAACTCACCTTTAGCATAAAGTGTCTTAATGGTATCTAGCTCGTCTTCGATAAATGTGGACGCGGTCAGGCTTACTCCAAGAGGCGTTTTCACCTCATGGGTGATTCCGGCAACTAACCCCCCTAACGCCGCCATTTTCTCGGACTCCATTAGCTGTGCCTGAGTGTCTTGCAGTGTTTTAAAAGAGCGCTGCAACTCCTCGTTTACTTTAACCCGGTGTGAAATTTCTTCTTCGGCAATAGACAGTACCCGATTATACTCGCGCGCTATTTGGCCGACTTCTGTGTGTGGCTCTTCGTGTACTCTAGATTCAAAGTTACCTTTTTTTTTATGTTGATCCATCGCCGATAGAAGTTCGACGACTTCAGTATTCGCATTGTGTTCTGAAATATTTAGCCCTTTGATTTCATCTTCAAGGCTGACTCGTAACGGTATGAAACGGCTCAATAACTTCAAGAATAAATAAGTGGGTACGAATGCCCACAAAAAACAGATTAAGACACCGAAAGCCTGAACTGATAGTTGACTAGAAAAGTTGAGTCCAGTATTGAGTATGTCGGAATTGCCAAATAATGCGACGCTTAACGTCCCCCAAGCTCCGCACAAGCCGTGAACCGGCACGACCTTGACCACATCATCAATCCGATAATAGTCCAGCATTTTGCTACCAAGTAAAAATAAAAAGCCGCCTAACAGGCCAATCACCGCCGCTTGGATTGGTGTCACCGAATTACAGCACGCCGTAATGCTCACTAACCCAGCAATTGCACCATTGAGAACACTAAGGACGTTGGGTTTGCGATTTCGAATCAAACTGAGTAAAAGAATGGCAATGGCCCCGAAGCATGGGGCAATGAGCGTATTAATAAGAATCAAAGGTATGGTAGCGTCTACTTTAAATGTGCTCCCTGCATTAAATCCAAACCAGCCAAACCATAAAATGATGGTGCCTACCGTCGCCATTGGAATATTATGCCCTTGTATGGCTGGCGCACCTTTTACAAAACGGCCAATCCTTGGTCCAATAACTAACACAGCGGCTAAAGAAGCCCACCCTGCTAACGAGTGAACTACGCTTCCACCAGCAAAATCGACAAACCCTTGCTGATTTAGCCACCCCAAACTCTGACCTTCTATCGCTCCATTCCAAGCCCAACGGCCAAATAGTGGATAGATGATGGTAGAAATGAAAACCGTTATGTACAAATACGCTGAAAAGCTCGCCCTTTCAGAGACAGCGCCAGACATAATGGTGGATGCGGTGCCGCAAAATACCAATTGAAAGACGAAAAAAGCGAGCAGCGTTGGCGCGGTTACGCCTTGCAGAAATAAATAGTTGTCCTGAAAAACTTGGCCCGGCGGGCTATACATAATTGAAAAGCCAACAATCCAAAACAACGCAGATGCAATGCAGAAATCACAAAAGTTCTTCGCTGCAACATTGATGCTGTTTTTAGATCGAACTGAACCCGCTTCTAAAAAACAAAATCCAGCCTGCATCAGAAACACACTACCTGCGGAAAACAACACCCACATAATGTTTTGCATTTCTACTACATTAAATATGTTGCTCTCCACCTAACTTCCTTGTGATGTCTCTGAAACTCAATTTAGCGCCTGTTATAGGGCAATAATGAGTCCATGGTTTAAGAAATCATGCTCTATAAAGAAGCTAAATATGGTGCATATTTCATTTAAGAATAGGAGATGCTGATAAGAAAGCGAAAAAAACGCAGCAATCGTACTGACCCTACCTACAGATCCAATCAGTACACTAAGGGAAAGGGGAAATCGATAAGCAGAGCCTAACCACTGAGCTATGCTCTGCATCTACTTAAAGAAAGGAATTACTCTCCACGATACACACACCCAGCGGTGCAGGTCTCTTTGATCTCAAGTTTGCTCAGCAATGGTAGCCTTGGCTTTAATCGCTTCCAAATCCACTTTGCAATGACTTCGCTGGTTGGGTTCTCTAACCCTTCTATTTCATTTAGGTAATAGTGGTCCAATTGATCATAAAGAGGTTTGAACGCGTCTTTAATTTCTGCAAAATCAATGACCCAACCCGTATGAGGATCAATCTCTCCTTCAACGTAAACGCGAACCAGAAATGAGTGCCCATGCAAGCGTCCACATTTATGCCCTTCCGGTACGTTGGGAAGGTGGTGTGCCGCCTCAAACATAAACTCTTTATACAATTCTGTTTTCATCATTTTACTCAGGCTTAAAAAAAGACACGCAATACTAAGGAAAATCCCTCATGCTGACAAGTTTAGGCGAAACTTTTCTAACAATTAATATTAGTTTCTATCCATCCATATTCATAACAATAGAGAACAAGACGCAAAATGTTCAACGAATTTTGTCATAGTCCCCTTCCCTATGCTGCCAAAAGCGGAAGATTTAGCTCATCTCGCTATATTTCTTCACTTAAGGCAAATAAAAGGTTGAAGCTCACAATATGACAGGTAATATGTGGCTTGATCGACAGATTTCGATAAGTAAATGTTTCTTCTTTGTTGTAGCCAGAGAATGGATATCAACAAAGTCATTTATCCCTAATGGAGAAAATAATAAATTATGACTTACGCGCCTGTAACTGACGTACTTAGCGGTAAGCTAGCAGTAGACAGTGAAGTAACTGTCCGCGGCTGGATCCGCTCGCGTCGTGATTCCAAAGCTGGAATCTCTTTCCTTGCCATTTACGACGGCTCTTGTTTCGACCCGATTCAGGCCGTGGTCCCAAATAATTTAAATAATTACGAAGAAGAAGTGCTTAAGCTGACCACTGGCTGCTCTGTTGAAGTGACTGGCCAGATCGTAGAGTCTCCTGCTAAGGGCCAAGACTACGAGCTCGCCGCGACACAAGTCAAAGTGGTGGGTTGGGTAGAAGACGCTGACACTTACCCAATGGCAAAAACTCGACATTCTATTGAGTACTTGCGTGAAGTGGCCCATTTACGTCCACGTACTAACGTAATTGGTGCTGTCGCTCGTGTTCGTAACTGTCTGTCTCAAGCCATTCATCGTTTCTACCACGAACAAGGGTATTTTTGGATGTCTGCGCCGCTTATCACTGCCGCCGATGCTGAAGGTGCAGGTGAAATGTTCCGCGTATCAACACTGGACATGGCGAACCTACCGCTTGATGACAAAGGTAACGTTGATTACAACGAAGACTTTTTTGGTAAAGAAACCTTCCTTACTGTATCTGGTCAGCTAAACGCGGAGGCTTATGCCTGCGCACTCAGCAAAGTCTATACATTTGGCCCAACATTCCGCGCGGAAAACTCTAACACGAGCCGCCATTTGGCCGAGTTCTGGATGGTTGAGCCAGAAGTAGCGTTTGCCGATCTTGATGATGTCGCTAAGCTTTCTGAAGATATGCTGAAATACGTGTTCAAAGCGGTATTGGAAGAGCGTCGTGATGATTTAGAGTTCTTCGCGCAGCGCATCAACAAAGAAGCGATTACTCGTCTTGAACAGTTTGTCGATTCTGACTTTGCTCAAGTAGATTACACCGATGCGATTGAGATACTGCTAGAGTCTGGTCGTGAATTTGAGTTCCCGGTTGAGTGGGGAATCGATATGTCTTCTGAGCACGAACGTTTCCTAGCAGAAGAACACTTTAAAGCGCCTGTTATCGTTAAGAACTACCCGAAAGACATCAAAGCATTCTATATGCGATTGAATGATGACGGTAAAACAGTGGCAGCCATGGATGTATTAGCACCGGGCATCGGTGAAATCATCGGCGGTTCACAGCGTGAAGAGCGTTTAGACGTGCTTGATGCAAGAATGCGTGAGATGAATATCGAGCCAGAAGACATGGGTTGGTATCGCGACCTACGCCGCTATGGCACAGTGCCGCATGCTGGCTTTGGTCTCGGCTTCGAGCGCCTAGTCTCTTATGTCACTGGTATGGCGAACGTACGTGACGTGATCCCGTTCCCACGTACACCGAGAAGTGCAAACTTCTAGAACATCGTGTCTACGTTATCCTAGCCCTCTTAAGCGAGGGCTTTTTTATACATACTATCCAGCTATATACTGGTAAAATTTAAATAACATATTAAAACGGAGTCTAATATGAAACTTTTTGACGAAACCCACATTGATTATCATGGAGAAAGCAACAGTGTCCACAGTTGGACCTCTCCACATGGGCAGCCGTATTATTGGCACCCCGATTGGCTGCATATTGCTGAAGACGCATTAGGCGCTAAACCCCTTGAAAAAATTGATGTATCTCAAGGTGAAAAACCGCATAAGAAGCATGCAATTAAAGCCATTTTAAAACATGTTAATGAGTGGGCTCATAAAAAATCATCAAGCTAAAAGTTGGGCCTTATTTAATGTGAGATATAACTATCTCATGTGATGCATACGTGCTTTCGAGCATCTATCAAACGTTGAGCCAAAAATACGAGTGAAATAGAAATTCACTTAAGTCGGTCTTTGTCTACACTATACCTGAGTAGATTGACACTGTTGCATATACACCAAATGGATAGTGCAATCTGCAGGTCATGGACAGAGAGTGAGCTTATGGACAACACACAGTACAACGCAAAGCTAACCTTTAATCTGTATCTACTCGCGGCACTATTTTTTGGGTTTTATGGTAGTACCGTTTGCCCTATGTTAGACACTTTACCTGCTAGCCAAATTTTTGCTCATGTTGTTATCACGTTTGGCCTGCTGTTTCTTTTTCGGCACTTTTTGTTGTCCCACCACTCCCTATTAGCGGAGCAAAAAATTGCCCAGTTAGATACCACTATTTACTTTTTTGCCAGCATCCCACTCGCGCTATTTTATAACTTGCACTACCACTTTCCGTTAGACAGCAACCTCAAAGTCGTGTTCGGTATGACCTTATTTGGCTTTTTTACCGGTACACTTCTTCAACTCAGTTCGAAGCTTAAAAATTTTAAAACATCAGCCAATCCATCTCATATCACTCGCTCTTTACAGGGCGAACGGCAGTCTATGGTCAACCAATTGATCGCCTTAGTGATGATGTTAATTATCACCTTAACCGTTATTTTAGTGATGGTCTCTATAAAAGATCTTGCGTGGCTCGAGATGAATCCTGACAGAATCGCCGATGGCTCAGGCAGCATTAGTATCATCAAAGAGTTCATTTATATCTCTGCCGTTCTCTCGGGATACGCCATATCCATCATGTATTTGTGGCGCAAACTAATGAAAAACGTATTGCAAGAACATGAACATGCTCTTGTGCAGGTCACACAAGGTGATATTCAGCAACGCTTGCCCGTATATAGCCATGATGAGTTAGGCTCAATGGCAGTGTTGACTAATGAAATGATCGCTAGTCTTCAATCTACCCAAGATGAGTTGCAAACAACCCGAGATGTTGCCATTGTTAGCCTTTCTGCGCTTGCCGAGTCACGAGACAATGAAACAGGAGCGCATATTTTACGAACTCAAGAATACGTTAAAGCACTTGCAGAGCACCTGAGTCAATTCGATAGGTATCGCTCCTTACTTACTCCACAATATATCGAGCTATTACACAAATCTGCGCCACTGCATGATATCGGAAAAGTCGGCGTTCCCGACAATGTACTGCTTAAACCGGGTAAATTGACAAAAGAAGAATTTGAAACAATGAAGCAGCACCCGCAAATCGGGGCCGATGCGTTGGCAACTGCGGAAAGACAATTAGGCAGCAGCTCTTTCTTACGTGTGGCAAAAGAAATCTCCCTCACCCACCACGAAAAGTGGGATGGCAGTGGCTACCCAAATCAACTCTCCGGCGAATCTATTCCACTGTCAGGACGTTTGATGGCTTTAGCTGACGTCTACGATGCGCTCATTACCAAGCGGGTGTATAAGCCCGCATTTAGTCACGAAAAAGCACGAAGTATCATTCTTGAAGGTTCAGGTAGCCACTTCGACCCACAAGTGGTCAACGCTTTTTTGGCTATTGAAACTTCTTTTATTGATATTGCAGCCCGACATCAAGATGAGGTGCCTCAAGAAGAAATCGCATAGAGTGCCTTAACCTAGCTATATTAAACATGGCTTTGAAGTGTAATTAGCTACGTTAGGTAATTTTTATTCATTTTAATTGCACTAGATGGTTGTCACCCAATGGATTGGCAGGTATAAAGATCGTTAAATTACCACTCCCTTCAATCGAAATGGACCCAGAATATGTTTGAAAAAATCGTTGCCGCCCCCGCAGACCCCATCCTTGGACTCAACGAAGAGTTTAAGAAAGACTCACGCGACAGTAAAATTAATCTGGGCGTAGGCATTTACAAAAATGAAGACGGTGAAACACCAGTTCTAAAAACGGTAAAAAAAGCAGAAGAAGTCATTCTGCAAACCGAGAAAACCAAGTCTTACCTTACGATTGAAGGTACTGCGGAATATGGATTAGCCGTACAAAAACTATTATTCGGTGCAAATTCCGACATTGTCGCTCAAAAACGAGCCAAAACAGCACAAGCACCCGGCGGTACTGGGGCATTACGAGTCGCTGGGGAATTTGTAAAAAGGCAGCTTGGTGATGTCAAAGTTTGGATAAGCAACCCAACTTGGGCAAACCACGTCGCCGTCTTCACTTCTGCAGGCTTGGAAACAAAGCAATACACCTATTACAACGCCGAAACGAAATCGAAAGATTTCGACGCAATGATAGCTGACCTGAACAACGCGTCTGCAGGTGATATTGTTCTTTTACACGGTTGTTGCCACAACCCTACTGGTATTGATCCAACCGAGCAAGAATGGCAAACACTGGCAAAACTCGTCTCTGACAAAGGCTTGCTGCCGTTATTCGATTTCGCCTATCAAGGCTTTGCCAACGGTGTTGAACAAGATGCGGAAGGTCTGAGAATTTTTGCTCAACACAATAAAGAAATCTTAGTCGCTAGCTCGTTTTCTAAAAACTTTGGCTTATACAACGAACGGGTCGGCGCGTTTACTTTGGTTTCAGAATCAGAAGAAGTGTCCAGCAAGGCATTTTCTCAAGCCAAAAGTATTATTCGCGCAATTTATTCAAACCCTCCTGCTCACGGGAGTGCCATTGTCACCCATATTTTAAATGACGAAACATTGCGCGCTGAATGGGAAGCAGAAGTCGCAGAAATGCGCGATCGTATCCACGAAATGCGCCAGTTATTCGTGGCCACCTTAAAAGAGCAAGGTGCAACAGCGGACTTTAGTTTTATTGAAAAGCAAAACGGGATGTTTTCATTCTCAGGCTTGAGCAAAGATCAGGTTCAACGTTTGAAAGATGAATTTGGCATCTATATCGTTGGCTCCGGACGCATCAGCGTAGCAGGCATGACCAAAGAAAACATGCAGCCGCTATGTAAAGGTATTGCTGCCGTACTCTAGAAATAATAGCAACGTGCTAGCCTACATCATCAAGGCACATTAAAAGATGTGCCTTTTTATCTAATCCAGCAGTACTCGCCCATTGTCACCTTGTTCATAGATACACAAGCTAACTCGTGACAAAGCATCAATCTCTTCTAAATAAACGACCAAAGAAGGATTGCCATTCGCCATGTTTTTATTCATGCGTTCCACGAGTGCGATGATGCAAGGTAAATCTTGTTTTGCTTTAGGCACTCTTTCTCGTATGAAGGTAAACCACTTCTCACTCATATTACGCTGGACTTTCGCAAGCACTTCGTGATTGGTGATGGTAAAAGGTTGGTCGAGCGAACCGCCATCACGCAGGATATCGTAAATAATGTGTCCGTTCTTTTTCGCAACAATCATGTTACGAGTGTTCAGCTGCAGCTCACCAATATGACCATTACTCATCTTTAAGAAAAACTTTATATCTTTATAGCCAGCATCCGTCGCCCCACAATTGAATCTTGCATCATCACCCGTGCTGGTCCCGTAGCGGTCTTTCATTGCCGATTGATGGTGTTGTAACTGTTTGAATTCATCAGTCAGTCTAATTAACGCTTTCGCGGCAACCATGTCATCCAAAGTTTCAAATATGATGGTCATACGCGCGGCATCTTTAAGATCACCAATATCATAGTGGCGTTTACGATTGGTAATTTTATCCAATGCTCCATGGAAGTCTTTCACCCCAAAATAAGCACCGGGAGGCTGCTTTACTGTTCCATTGGTTGTTGACGCAACAGTGACTGAAAACTCTTTAAGCTCTTCTTGGGCCTCGGTGATCTCCATAAACATTAAGAAGAGTTGCTTCTTTTTTAATTGGGCATTGGCTAATTGATTTCGAGCACGAAAGTCCATGCTACCCATTTGCAGTTTTTGGCTGGTTTCCTGCTCTAAGTAATTATTAATTTTCCCCGTATTCGACATGATATCGAGTATGACCGCATCTTGCCGACGGTTTGCCTCATTCAGGTATTCGTGGGATTCAAGCTTACGTTTTAGCTCCAATAATTTTTTCTGATATTGCTGTACATTAACCAAGCGAAAGCCTTGAGACATGTTTCGTTTTTGATTAATTTTCGCCAGTACCTTTGCCTTGTTTCGCCTTACCTGAACTTCATCAATCGTTTTACCTTCAATTGTTGGCATTGTATCCCCCACGTCATCCTACGATTAGCATTAGTAGTAACCATATTAATACTAGGACAAATGCCAGTTATTGATAGATTAATCATTATAAGACCGAATTACTTCAAGTTACGAATTCAAGTCCCTTATATAGCGCTATGAAGCCATTAACGGTGAAAGCATGTGGTCAGGGATCAAGTGGTACATTTCTACTTCAGGGTGATTAAAGAACTCAATCTCATAAGGGTTCTTGCTAATGAATACTTGCTGAAGGTGGCCAAACATAGGGGAATCTTTTGGCACGAGATACACTTCTCCACGAATAATGTTGTAGTTCCATTCCATGGTATATTCCAAAGGCGTCGTCGCTCGCCCATCGATAACGAAGTAGCACTGATTGTTTTTCTTTAACACATTAGATTTGAACGTCGTTGGGAAGGTAATGAAAAAAATATCATCATCGTAAGTCGACAAGTAAGCCAGTACCGTTGTATGCGGCTGCTTTTGCGCATAAGTGAGTAACACACCCGCTTTATTATCGTGGCACAATACATCCGGCACAGGCACTTTGGTGAGGGGAGAATACTCAATCACTTGTGTCTGGCGATGGTCTGTAGGGAACTCATAAATCGGTGAGTGATATTCTTTTTCACATTGGCGGCCGTGGAACACTTGATACTCCTCCGCTTCTACAACCACTTCAAATTCACTTTTATACGTCACCACACCTTTATAGGATAAACGATAGATACTGAGTTCTTCATCATAGTGAGTGTCGCCAGAACGATTATCAAGATGAATGGTAACCAATTGGTTTTCTAGTAGCTGATGGCCGTAAGGAATACGGATATGCAGTCTGGTATCCTCCACTACATTAACGCCACACACATGCACATCCATGCCATTTCTACCAGGCGGATAAGTGCCTAGTACACCTAGAATATGCTCACCAACCAACTCACGTAGCAACCGCTTTTCCATGCCCCATTCTCTGTCTTATCGGATCATTTACAAAATTATATACCCAAACAATTTTAAGAGGCGGAATGGTGTCCACGTTTATACCCAAACCATGTTTGATCTGCTTTAATCCAACATTCGGCTAATTCGGACTAAATATCAGTGTCGCCTCAGTGTTTTGATCGATTTTTGTTTTGTCGGTTAAGACCTCACGATAACGATTATGTAAGAACATCTCGGTTTGATCTGAGTAGTGATTACTCATGAAATTTCCTGAGTTCCCAGTGGGTAAGATGCTCCATGAAGGTTCATCTTTGGCAAAGCTGACTAGACGCCGAGTTGAAGGTATCGACACAACTCGATAATCATGGTTACCCTTTCGAGTCTTAAATTTATTGATTGCCGGATATCCAGATGGAGCCGGATAAGGGCCAAGATTAAAGAGTAAGTTAAGTGGTTTTACCTTACCCAAAGGGTGGGAAAACTCTAGCCATTGAATGTTACCCCACTGCCAATCGTCTATGTTTTCTCCTTTCTTGTCAGTCAGCTCCTCAATAGCTTGTTTAAAGCCTTGCAGTAGCACCGACTGTTTCGGTTGCTTGAGAAAATCACTCTCTGTAGCTTGACGATTCGGCCCCGGCTTTAAGTAAGCCTTTAAAAAACTCCAATGATCTGACAAATTTATATAACGACGAATTTCTTCCTTATCGAGTTTCGTCGCCAATAAATCTTTCAATACATGATAGGTCGTAAACTCAAAGATGCTCGAGCCAACAGAGGCTGAGGTATACTTCCCATCCCATTGAGATAACACTTGAAGTGCCTTTTTCTCTGTCCCAGTGAGTTGACTTTCTAAAGGTTTTAATTGCATAACGATGAAACGTGACATTTTTTCGGCTTCAACCACTGTCATATCTGTCTGTACCGATTTGAGCTCTTCAAGACTCCATCGTTTTTTCTGGCTTAAAAGTTGATGAATTCTTGCCGCTCGGTCTGATGGCGCGTAGTAGCCAGGAATCAAGTCTATAGGTGGAGTGGGCTTAGCCGTCGGCAAATTATTCGCGGTCACAATAATGCCGGATTTGGGGTTAACTAAATGAGGGTTACTTGAAAACGGTAAATAGCCTAATATGTCATCTTTGCCTGAGCTTCCATTTAGTATCTGCTTCCCGTCTACATGCTTTGGCCGATCTATCAATTTTGCCGCCGCCCACCACGCGATATTCCCTTGTTTATCGATATAGGAAATATTTAAGCCGGGTGCTGCGAGTTTAGAGATAGCTTGCTTAAATTTCGCCATATTTTGTGCGTAACTCATACCATACAAGACATCTAATACGGGGTTTTCTACATGAAGGTAAGTCCAAAATAATGAGATGGGTTTGCCTTTGTACCCTTTGATAAAATCACTCACGATAGGCCCATGTGGCGTGACGCGAATGATTAAAGGCTGCGGCTCTTCGCCTTTTACCTTAATCGACTCTTGATAGAAGTTAATTTTAGTCCATTTGCCTTTGTATTTGACCAAGTTAGGATTGTCAGGATTAAACTCTTCGGCATACAAGTCCATGTCATCATTCTCAAACATGGTTAAAGCCCAAGCTTTAGAATCACTTTGGCCCAATAGTGGAAAAGGCATAATAGGCAGGTGGTAGCCGTAACTATTGTATCCCGGATAACTCAGCTGCGCTTCGTACCAAGTCCCCGGATTCGATACACTCACATGTGGATCATTAGCAAGAAGAGCACTGCCACTTTTACTGTGCGAAGGACCAATCACCCACGAGTTACTGCCAGTAATAGCAGGGACGATCTGGTTAGCCTGCTCCGCCACGTCTTCCATTGATTGCTTAAGCAAAGCAAGTTGACTAGGGAGAGCCACCCTTCTTTGCTTGTCACTTGGTTTATTGTTGGCTTCAAGTTCGACATTCTGCTGCATAATGGTGGTGTGGTTTTCATTCAAATAGTCGGGGAACAGCACCTTCATGTCTTTTTCGCCGATTTGTGCCTGCAGCTTGCTGTAAAAAGAATCACGTTTAAGCCCTTGAGCAAAGGTGTAAGCGACGTATCCGATAGCAGCAATTGAGTCAAGCCTGGTAAAAGGACGAGGCTCCACATTTAACAGGGTATATTCAATGGGGGCTGGCTCATGGGCGATGTAATAATTGACCCCTTGCAAAAATGCGTCAAGAAAACTCAGCGCCTTGCTATCTGACTGGCGATGTTTGGCGAGATATAACTGGGCTTGTTGCTTTATCAATAGAGTGCGAAACATCTTGTCGACTTTCAGTGCTGAAGGCCCCAAGATCTCCGATAATTCACCTTGGGCAACACGTCTTTGCAAATCCATTTGAAACAGCCGATCTTGGGCCATGGTGTACCCTAAGGCAAAATAAGCGTCATGCGGGTTTTGGGCTTCGATATGCGGTATGCCCCATTTATCGGTGACGACCTGAGTCTTAGCAGTGACAGCGTTAGTTGAAATATCTCCATTTTTGTTGGGTAAAATATAATGCAGATATCCCCAACCCGCTAATAGCAAAACGACCAAAATGAAGATAGCTAAACTGGCAAAGAGCGCTTTTTTTTTCATACCACATCCCTGTGTACATCAATCTACCTGAAAGAAAATACTTTCAGTACAACTTACGCTGTCCTACTTTATACTAAAACAACGATATACCCATATCTCAGTATAAATTTCTGTTACATTGCAACCGTTTGTTGCGCTTTAAACTGCTCAAGTAGCGACCGCTGCTCCTCAGATAAGTTGGTTGGCGTCTCCACACTGATTTTCACAAACAGATCCCCAGTGCTTCCTTTTCTATCGGTCACTCCTTTCCCGGCAATTTTAAACTTACGCCCAGACTGAGTCCCCATTGGAACTTTGAGCTTGAAACGATTGTCGATGACATTCACTTCAATTTCATCACCTAAGGCAGCACTAACCATGTCAATTTTTGTATTGTAAGTCAGATCATTGCCGTTTCTTTCAAGAAAAGCGTGGGGACGAGTTTCTATATTCAGTAGCAAGTCGCCAGCTTGTCCTCCATGAGTTCCTGCAGAACCTTTTCCTGAATAACGTATCTTTTCACCATCGTTAATTCCCGCCGGGATCTTAACGTTAATCTTTTTTTGTACGCCATTAAGCGGAAGCTCAACAATTTTCTCAGCGCCTCGAATGGCGTCCAGCAAATCAATTTTTAAAGTAAATTCCTTATCCTGGCCCCGCTCTGGGCGTGGAGCACTCCTACCGCCTCTTGCATGAGCGAAAATATCGTCAAATCCAGCAAAGTCACCACTGAATCCTCCGCCTTGCCCACCAAACGCACCACCAAAAATATCCTCAAACCCGCCTTGAGAATATTGCTGACTACCAGAAAATCCCTGAGCGTTAAAATCAGTATGCCCAAATTTATCGTACTGCTGACGTTGATTCTCGTCTGTCAGCACCTCATAGGCTTCTTTAATTTCCTTAAACTTCCCTTCCGCTACTTTATCACCTGGATTTTTATCCGGGTGATATTTCATCGCCAATTTTTTGTAGGCTTTTTTGATCTCTTTATCTGAGGCAGTTTTGCTAACGCCTAGCACGGCGTAATAATCCCGTTTTGACATGCTAATACCTCTTATTCCTAACTAAAAAATGGGTGGTAGAACCCTCTAAACACCCATAAAATAACATCATTTTTAAATCCGAGGGCGAAGCCTACAACAGGCTTCGCTATTTAACAACTAAGCTTTACGCATTAATCGACCTCTTCATATTCGGCATCAACGACATCATCGCTTTTTGCCTGTCCTTTTTCTGCTCGACGAGCTTGATCTGGCTCAGCTTGAGCTTTGTTCTGAGCGATTTCCATTAGCTTTTGAGACGCTTCCATTAGCGCTTGAACTTTCGCATCAATGGCTTCTTTGTCGTCGCCTTTCTTCGCTTCTTCTAGCTCTTTAATCGCCGCTTCAATCTTCTCTTTCTCATCCGCTGGAAGCGCATCACCTGCTTCTTCGATTTGCTTTTGAGTGCCGTGAATCATTTGGTCAGCTTGGTTACGAGCAGACGCTAGCTCTTCGAACTTCTTGTCCGCTTCTTTGTTCGCTTCCGCTTCTTGCACCATTTTCTCGATTTCATCATCGCTTAGGCCGCCAGAAGCTTGGATAGTGATTTTTTGCTCTTTACCCGTTGACTTATCTTTCGCAGAAACGTGCAAGATACCATCCGCATCAAGGTCGAAAGTCACTTCGATTTGAGGCATACCACGTGGTGCAGGCTGGATACCTTCTAGGTTAAATTGACCTAGAGATTTGTTGTGCATCGCTTGCTTACGCTCACCTTGCAGAACGTGGATCGTTACCGCATTTTGGTTGTCTTCAGCAGTAGAGAACACTTGGTTCGCTTTGGTTGGGATAGTGGTGTTCTTCTCAACCAGTTTTGTCATTACGCCACCCATCGTCTCGATACCAAGAGACAGAGGAGTCACGTCAAGTAGTAGTACGTCTTTCACGTCACCTGCAAGTACACCACCTTGAACCGCTGCGCCCATAGCAACCGCTTCATCAGGGTTCACGTCGCGGCGCGCTTCTTTACCAAAGAACTCCGCCACTTTCGCTTGAACCATAGGCATACGAGTTTGACCACCCACTAGGATAACGTCAGTCACGTCACCCACAGACAAGTCTGAATCAGCAAGAGCAACTTTCATTGGCTCTAGAGAGCGTTGTACTAGGTCTTCCACTAAAGATTCTAGTTTAGCACGCGTCACTTTCACGTTCATGTGCTTAGGACCTGTCGCATCTGCCGTTACGTACGGTAGGTTAACGTCGGTTTGTTGTGTAGAAGACAGTTCGATTTTTGCTTTTTCAGCCGCTTCTTTCACACGTTGCATCGCAAGAGGATCGTTCTTCAGATCGATGCCTTGCTCAGACTTGAACTCGTCAACTAAGTAGTTGATTAGACGGTTATCGAAGTCTTCACCACCTAAGTGAGTGTCACCGTTCGTTGCCAGTACTTCGAAGGTTTTCTCGCCTTCTACTTCATCGATTTCGATGATTGAGATATCGAAAGTACCACCACCAAGGTCGTATACTGCGATAGTGCGATCGCCGCCTTGCTTGTCTAGACCGTAAGCCAGTGCTGCCGCCGTTGGTTCGTTGATGATACGTTTCACTTCAAGACCGGCAATACGACCCGCATCTTTCGTTGCTTGACGCTGCGCATCGTTGAAGTAAGCAGGCACTGTGATGACTGCGCCGCTGACTTCTTCACCGAGGAAGTCTTCAGCCGTCTTTTTCATTTTCTTCAGTACTTCCGCAGAAACCTGAGGCGCCGCCATTTGTTGGCCTTGTGCTTCAACCCAAGCATCACCGTTGTCCGCCTTAACAATTTTGTATGGCATGATTTCGATGTCGCGTTGTACTTCTTCGTCTTCAAAACGACGACCGATAAGACGCTTAATTGCAAATAGCGTGTTCGTTGGGTTAGTAACTGCTTGACGTTTAGCAGGCTGACCAACCAATGTTTCGCCATCTGTATAGGCAATAATTGACGATGTGGTACGCTCACCTTCCGCGTTTTCAATGACGCGTGGTTTTTCACCATCTAGAACGGCAACACAAGAGTTAGTTGTACCTAAGTCGATTCCAATTGTTTTACCCATAATATAACCCTCCATCTCATTCATTATTTTTTCTAATCAATGAGAAAATTCATTAAACGGAATATAAGCGCCAATATCCTACATATTGGCACCATTTTGACGAGCCTGTAGTTAGGCTTTACTCGTTGCTAATCGAGATTTTTTTCGGCTGTGATTCTTCAGGGACTTCGCGTACAAGTTCAATATGCAAAAGACCATTTTTCATGTTTGCCGAAGCTACGTTGACGTAATCCGCTAGCTGAAACTTACGTTCAAAGTTTCGCTCGGCAATGCCTTGATACAAGTAGTTTTTGCTGTCTTCATTTGATTTCAGTTTGGCAGAGACGATCAAAGTATTTTGATTTTGTGTGAGGGTTACTTCATCTTCAGAGAAACCAGCAACCGCCATCGTTATACGATAGTTATGCTCATCTTTCTGTTCAATATTATAGGGTGGGTAACCATTCGTTGACTTAGTGAGATTGCTGTCTGCTAAGTTAAACAAACGGTCAAAGCCAATGGCGTGACGATATAGGGGGGAAAAGTCGAAATTTCTCATAATACTATCCTTTCGTTAAGCAATAGTTCTACACCAAGGTATAGAAGTGGAATTCATACTCCTGTCGAATCAACCCTTGAAGGCTGAATGGGACATATGATTCGCGTTAGTCATAAGCAGTATTATCAGCGATAACCTGCTGTTCATTTTATCGCACTGCGCTTCCCAGATTTGGCAAAGCGAGCGATCTTAGAACCCCAATTGGCGATTCGTGTAATTAAGATATGCTTCCAAAGGGAGAATGTCAACCACCTATTAGTTTTTTTATTGTAACTTTTGCCATTACGCTGAGTGAAAGGGGCGAGAAAGGAAGCGAAGTCCAGTTGCCCGACATCAGACGGTACCTTTATTTGAAAATTGTGTTACTCAGCACAAATATGCTTAACAATGACTATTGACTGATTACAAACATTACACAGATCTCAATTTCGCGTCGCGAATAAACTTATCTTTTTCCACTAATGAGAGCGCTCTCATAAACGCAAATAACAACAAGAAACAAAAGAAAAGGATGAATTATGAACAAGATCTTGCTTTGCTGCGCGGCCGGAATGTCAACTAGCATTCTAGTAAAAAAAATGTATGACTCAGCGACAAGTCGTGAGCTCGACGTGGAAATTAACGCCGTCTCGGTTTCGGAAGTTGAACATCATATTAAAGACTATGACGTTGTTTTACTTGGCCCACAGGTAAAATACGAACAAAATCGCATTGCTGAACTGGCGGCCCCGCTGAATAAAAAGGTCTCTGTTATTAATATGCTCGATTACGGCACTATGCGAGGCGATAAAGTGCTTGATAGCGCACTCGCTTTAATCTGATAACTCCAATATACATAGGGCCCATCAACGGCCCTACCCTATCACCTTTCACTCTAGTTTATGAGTTGTGCGCATTCCAATCCGCACAGCCTTATAGTTCGGGAGATTCCCATGGGTCTTTATTCAAAGATGATGAACGTGGTCGAGAATCACATTGCTCCTATCGCGACCAAAGTTGGTACTCAGCCACACATTATCGCAATTCGCGATGGATTCATCTCTGCAATGCCGTTTCTTATTGTCGGCAGTATTATGCTTATTGTCGCCAACCCTCCATTTGATGCACACACTACCTCTAGTTTTGGCCAATTGTGGGTCGGACTCGCTAAGCACCATTGGGGCACCATTACAATGCCTTACTTTATGACAATGGGTTTGATGAGTGTATTTGTCAGTATCGGTACGGCGTACAGCTTAGCTAAGCACTATAAACTCGATGGGCTAACCGCAGCAATGCTTTCACTGACTGCTTTTTTGCTTGCCTCAGCGCCGCAAGTTCATAATGCGATGTCAATGGAATTTCTCGGTGGCAAAGGCGTATTCACCGCTATTATTTGTGCCATATGGTCGGTGGAATTAATTCGGCTACTACAGAAATACAACATTACTATCAAGATGCCTGAGCAAGTGCCACCTGCGATTGCTCGATCATTCGAACTCTTATACCCAGTTATCGGTATTATGCTGACGGTTTACCCCATCAGCCTGTTCCTGCAGAGTGAATACAGCATGTTGCTGCCAGCGGCGATAATGAAAATCTTTGAGCCTCTTGTCGCCTTGGGCGATAGCTTACCTGCTATTCTTATCGCGGTCACCATCGCCAACCTTCTGTGGTTTGCTGGGATACATGGTGACAATATAGTCACTGGTCTACTCAACCCTATTTTCATGGCTAATATTGCTGCCAATGCAGCTCTCATCACCCACGGTCAAGAAGCCACACACATCCTTACCGCACCTTACTGGTCATTTTATTTATGCATTGGTGGTTCCGGATCAACGCTCGTTCTTGCCTTTATGTATTTGAAAAGCCGGTCTGTTCACTTGAAAACCATTGGCAAGCTCAGCGTGGTGCCTGCAATCTTTAATATTAATGAACCGCTTATTTTTGGCTCTCCGGTGGTGATGAACCCGATAATGTTTATCCCATTATTGTTGGTGCCTATCGTGAATGTGCTACTCAGTTACACAGCACTCCATCTCCACTTAGTTGAAACCATGATAGCAATGGCTCCTTGGACAACCCCTGCCCCTATCGGCGCCATGATATCCGCCGCATGGGACTATCGAGCCTTCATTCTCGTTCTCGTTCTTATCGTGGTAGATACACTCATTTGGTACCCCTTTTTCAAAGCCTATGAACGACAGCTTTGCAAAGAAGAAGCATCGAGTGAATCGCTCTCGGAAACAAGCGTATCTCCATCTTCAGTCAACGCCTAATCAAATAAATATTACGGAATTTATCTATGGAAACTCTGATCGACAAAACCACTGCAGATACAGAAATGATTGATTTAGAATCCACCATCATGGAATTGCTGGTCAACGCTGGCCAAGCTCGCAGCTGCGCGTTAATGGCAATTCAAGCTGCACGAAAGAATAACTTCGAGCAAGCTCAGCAGCATTTCGATGAATCTAAACAAGCGGTGAATCAAGCACACACGATACAAACTCAGCTCATTGGCATGGACGAAGGAAGTGGCAAGCTGCCAACGACGCTAATACTTGTCCATGCCCAAGATCACCTAATGAATGCCATGCTAATCCAAGATCTGGCATTGGACATGATCGAATTATTTCGACGTACATCAGATACTCAAGGAGCCATACAATGACATCAACTAAAATTGCCATTATTGGTGGCGGAAGCAGTTATACACCAGAACTTATAGAGGGATTGATCCAACGCTGGAACGTGTTGCCATTGAAAGAAATTGCACTGGTAGATGTCGAACAAGGCCAATACAAGTTGGAAACCATTGCAGCGTTAAGCCGAAGGATGCTGGATAAATCTGGTTTAGAGCAAGTTAAAGTCAGCACCCATTACACACCTGATGATGCGATTATAGGATCTGATTTCGTGTTAACACAGTTGCGGGTTGGACAACTTCCTGCGCGTGCAGCCGATGAGCGCTTGGGACTAAAGTACAATCTACTTGGTCAAGAAACCACTGGGGTTGGCGGCTTTGCCAAAGCACTGCGAACCATACCAGTCATGTTAGACATTGCTCGAAAAGTGGAACAACTTGCACCGGATGCATGGATAATCAATTTCACCAACCCCGCAGGCATAGTGACCGAAGCGGTATCTCGTTACACCAAAGCGAAGATCATTGGCCTTTGCAACGTCCCTATCACAATGCATCACATGATTGCCAATATGATGGACGTCGATTACCAAGATCTGCAATTGCGATTCGCGGGACTCAATCATATGGTATGGGCGCACCAGGTTACTCATCAAGGTATCGATATTACTAAGCAGGTAATAGACAAGTTATGCAATGGCGCTGAACTGACTATGAACAATATTAAGGAAGAACCTTGGGAACCTAACTTTCTAAGAGCGCTTAACGCTATTCCTTGTCCTTATCACCACTATTTCTATCAGACCCAATCCATGCTGGCTGATGAAATAAAACAAGCGCAGAACGACGGTACTCGAGCCGAGCAAGTGATGGAAGTTGAGCAAGAGTTATTCAAAATTTACCAAGATCCTGAACTTAGCGAAAAGCCTGAGCAGCTTAGCTTTCGAGGCGGCTCGTTTTACTCTCAGGTTGCTGTCGATTTGGTTTGTGCCATTCGTAACAATTTAGGTAGCCGACTTACCGTTAATACCTGTAATAATGGCACAATAACGGGATTACCAAACGACGCAGTGATTGAAACAGATTGTGTCGTAGACAGCCAAGGCGCTCACCCCATTGCATTTGGTCATCTACCTGAAGTCATGCATGGGCTAACAGCTCAAGTGAAAAGTTTTGAGCGTTTGACAATCCAAGCAGCCGTTCACGGTGATAAACAAGCGGCGTTGCTGGCATTGGTCACCAATCCCCTTATCGGGAACGCTGACATTGCGGCTTCACTGTTAGAGGATGTGCTGTCGGAAAATAAGGTATATTTGCCACAATTTTCTTAATCAGCGTTTATCAATAAACGTTTCTAAGTAAGCATAGACTGGAATTGAGGGCCTCCGCCCTCAAATTCAATAACCAAAAGGAAGTGCATTTATGGCGACTTTAGAAGATGTTGCTGCTATGGCAGGCGTTTCAAGAGCCACGGTTTCTAGAGTCATTAATGGCGAAAGCAAAGTCAGAGAGAAAACCAAGCAACTGGTCGAGAAAGCCATTGCCGATCTAGGGTACACTCCTAACCTTGCCGCTAAGGCCCTTGCATCGAGTAAAAGTCATACGCTGGGTTTGGTGACAACTTCTTACCTAGGCGCCTTTTTTGGCAGTCTTATGGACAATGTACAAAGCGAAGCCGAATCTCATCACAAACAATTGCTGGTAATGAAAGGTCGCGGCAGTGCTGAAAATGAGCTGAATGCCATCCATAAACTCTACAACATGAATTGCGATGGCTTGATATTGCATGTTCGGGCAATCAATGATGAACAAATTCTTGAGTTAGATGCACAAGGCCGAGAATTTACCTTGCTCGATCGTCTGGTAGAAGGTATTGGAAATAAATGTATTTCATTTGATCATCACCATGCAAGCCAACTCGCGACACACCACTGCATAGATAAAGGTCATACGAAGATCGCTTGCATCAGTGGCCCCACTTCACGCAGCTCAAGTCAGCGTCGCCGCCAAGGTTTTCTCGACACCATGGATAATGAAGGTTTGATACCGACTCATTGCTTAGAGGGTGAATATGATTTGCCCAGTGGTTATCAACTCACTTGTCAAATATTGAAGTCGAAAGCAACCGCTATTTATTGTTGCAACGAAGAAATGGCCGTTGGCGCACTGCTCGCTATATCAGAGCATGGTTTACGCGTACCTAATGATATATCAGTGATATGTTATGACAGCGGTGAAAGGGCTAACTTTGTTACACCCAAATTGACTAGCCTACATTTTCCTATCAATGCTATGGCCCGTGACGCAACGCGTCGGTTAGTGGTTCCCGACTCGCCGATTAAAACAAATATACCGACGATAATTGATAGAGGTTCTGTACGCTGCTTAAGCTAGCGCTTTAAAAATAAAAATACCCAACCAATCTAAAAATATAAAAGTTAGATGGTTGGGCATTTATAAGCCAATTAAAGTGCAGTAACTTAACGCTATATTAAGCTGTTAAGCATTAACCTTCAAAACCTTTAACACCCAATGGCGCACCAAGGCCCGTGACTAAGTCATAATGTGCTGATGCTTTTTCATTGAGCTTATTTGTTCCTTCAGTAACATCGTACCAATTAGATTCAGGAGCATTGTAGATTCTCTCAAGCATTTGGAAAGATGTTAGGCTCGAAGGAACATTTGCATTCGCAATGATACCTGCCAGTATCGGCGCCGCAGCGCTGGTACCGCCAACTACCTGCCAACCACTGCTCGTGTATACCGAAACACCACTTACTGGATCGGCATCCGCAGACAAGTCAGGTGTACCTCGCATACCATTGACAACTGCGTCTGCATATTTATTATTTTTCTGATAAGAAGGCTCGTACTCATAAGAGCTGGTTCCACCGTTGCCCCCCCAATTAGAAGACGCACTGTAACTCCACGCTATTTGGCTATTGTCTGACTGGATTCTAGTACCACCAGCCGCAATAACATTTGGTGAAGTTGCTGGATAGCCAGATTGACCACCATCATCTCCAGTAGACGCTACATAAACAGCTGGATTATCAAAGTAGCTATCATTACTTGTATCACTATAAGAATCAGAGCCGCTCCAACTCATAGACACAACACCGCCTGTTTTCTCTACATACTGCGTTGCAACTTGAACCGCATCAAACATATCTTTGAAGCTAGCCGACGCCGCCTCTACTAAAATAATCTTGGCATCAGGTGCCATGGCGTGCGCCATTTGAACATCAAGGTCTGCCTCACCCGCCCAGCCTGCATTTGCCTGAGGTTTATAGCCTGATGCATAAACTACCTGAAAATCTGCTTCTGGTAGACCAAATGTTTGCGAATAATGACTTAATTTACTAGCCGCGTTAACGTCGTCATAAGCGTCAACGATGGCTATTGTCTTCCCCGCTCCACTCGGAGAGTTTATTTGATATACAGTACGAAGCCTGCTAGGACTAACTCCTTGTGGAGTAGAAGTATTGGCACCCGCTAAAGGAGCAACATATAAAGTGTTTGTGTGTGCCATTTGTTCAGCTGGGGCATTGCTGGCTGTTAATGCCTTTGGCGTAACCTGACTTTCGTTAGTGCTTGGGCTAAACACACGCAAGCCATCTACTTCTTTATAGGTACCATAAGCAAATAACGATTGTTGATCCGATTGTGATTTCGATTGCGATGTTGTTTGATCTGCAGCATATGTATTAAAGCATGCGACAGTTAACGCAATACCAATACTGACAGTAATCGGTGACTTTCTCATTTATATACTCCTGACTGACTAATATAGTACACTTCCAAATAAAAATTCATTTGGATAGCAGCAAAATCGAATTACCAAACTAAATTTTGGAATATTTATGCAAATAACCACCATATTAAAGTTTGGTATTTTTAATTAATTCATAGATGAAGAACGGCGCACTTATTTGATTTTCGAACGAATCCACCGTCCACTCGTGTTGGATGTCTATATCCTGAGTGATAAATAGAATAAGTGTTCACATATGAAATATTTTTGGTTCGAAAAGATGCTATCGCCAAGAAATATATTGATCAACATTTAATGAAACTTTAATTTAACATACATCGTACTGCAAGAGTAATCATTCCTCCCAAAATACATTATCAAACAATATGCATCCCACAACAAAACAAAAACAAGTTAATATTTATTAACAAAATAGAACAAATAAAAAACAAAAAATATTCATAAAATAGTCATATAGTATCGCATACTAATTTTTCAAAAAGTTGGTTATATAAGTATCAGTTATGCTTCGGGCAGCATAAAATAAAATAAAACTGAATCAACAGACAAAATACGTGAAAATTTTAGTATAAAACACTATAACAGTAGTTATTTCGACTTTTCGTTTTGAATTTTAATAACAAAACTATCAACTATGGAATTTAGAGCGGAATGAATTATGCATCCGAATGAAATGTGTAAATTAGGTAACATTTTTATAAGAAGAAATTCTTATAATTAAATACAAATGTGATTTTCATTCACAATTTGAATAAGTACAACTTACGAATGAAGTCTTTAACTTCACTGCCCATAGAATTGCTGAACCTTACTAAACCCATTGAAATGTATGCTATTGCTTAGTGGATGTGCTATCATGCGCAACCAGAATCGCATCAGATAATATTTTGTCTAAATAACAATAAGTTAAACAATGATTGCTTATATTATGACATTTGGCTGAGGCAGTATTCTGAACGCTATTCGCGATATTTTGATACTTAATGGCAATCATTCAAATGATGTCATTTGAGTAATTAGTTGGCAAAGAATAGACGTATCTCTAACAAAGTGGCAAAAGTGCTAGTGCACATTATATCCACTGAATATAAATACTAGTAAGTTGAGTACTTATCATGATAACAATTACAATAGATTCATTGGCCATTAGTTTAGACTTATTAAAAAGTGTCGATTTAAACGAACACTTGATATTCCTAAACGATGGTTACCAATCCGCTCAAATTCGCAGCTTCAAAGCAATATCTGAAAGCCCAGCTCCTGAAGAAGCGGAAACCTCGGATATGCCAAAGAATAAAGCCGTCAGTTACGAATTAAACTTGCAAGACAATAGGGTCATATTGTTTGGCATAGAGAATAGCCAAGTTAAGGTGACTGCTTTAGATGCTAAACCAACAACTACGATAAGAAATATGCCGAATCGTGTTGCCGATTACGCATTCTAAACACTATCGGCAATAGCTTTTAGCTCACCTTTCCTACAATCCTATAAGCGGCTCGATTCGAATGACCAGTATCAGTCGCTTTCATCTTTAGGTCAGATCAATGGACATCGGTTGTTGAGTGTCTATTTTTTCGCGCCAAGTACATTGACCAAGAAGCTTTAAACCAAGTTCAGACAGCTTCGCTTTTGGGTAATAGGTTTGCTCCAACTTTCTAGGATCTCCTGGAAACGCAAACCCATCGGGCGGGAGCCTGTTTTGCCATGAGTTTATTCTCCATTGACGTATCTCTATATTTTCTTCCTCCGCTGGTACCATAGAAATATATTGCGCCATTCGCACTCGTTCCGAACGGTTTGGCCTAATGCCATGGGCAAGAAGGCTGTTAAAAATCAACAAATCACCCGCTTTTAATGGTACAAACTCGATATCAAAGCCTGATAGGTCTGGAACATACGGATCTCTATCTTTTGGCTGATTGTCCCGCCAAGCTTCCAATTGACCATATAGTTCCGGCACACATTGAAAACCGCCTGTTTCAACATCAGTATCAGTGAGTGCTAACACACCTTGTACATTAACTGGTAACGGTGTAAGCGAAGTGTCGGCATCCCAGTGAATAAAGCCTTCAAAATTCCTGTTGTCTCTATTCGGCGGGTTCAAGTTCGCTCTATCTATGGTTACCCAAAGATCCTCTCTGTCCCATATATCTACAAATGCATCGTAAACCTTTTGATTCTGACGATTATCCCAGAGCACTTGATTGTGGTAGCACTCCACCATTCCCGAATTATTTAGCTCTATCATTTGGTGGCTTTTTCGCTGCTCTTGGTACCAAGTTGTCGGATCATCGGCAGACATCTCCTGGAACTCCCAAAGAAAGTCTTTTGTCCGTTCAATCGAGCTAGGTATAATTGCATTTTCTATTATCACGTAACCCTTTGTCTGCCAATCTTGGTACTGACGCTGTGTTAACACCCTCAACGGCATAGTTTTTTGGATATCTCGCAGCTGAACATTATTTTGATTAGCCACACTATTATTCCCGGGTACGTTGTCACCAAAGCCATATTTATTTTTCATCTATTTCCTCCTTGCTTCACGTTAATAGCCAAATACACTCAAAATAAGCAATTCGAAAGGCCTAGGCTGTGTTGACCTAGGACACCATCATATTCTGCCAACAATCTCAGTTTAGAGTGATGTGTTTTCGGCAAATACTGATACTATTTGGTCAAATCACCTCATATAGATACAGGTAAAACATTAGATGAGAGCTCAGTTTGAAAAAATCGTGAACGACTCAGCCTGTTCATGGCGATTACTAATTCGGGAGTTAGAAGAAATACCATTCGAGTGGCACTTTCATCCTGAATATGAGCTAACGTTAACCCTAAATAGCCAAGGCGAAAGGTATATTGATACGAAAATTGAAGCTTACTCAGATTATGACTTATCGTTAATTGGTCCTAATATCCCACATACATGGCACTCCCGTACCAAGATTGAGCCGGATAAGCCTCATAAAGTCTATGTGCTTTGGTTTAGTCATCAGTGGCTTTCTCAGCTGGCAAGTACTTTCCCTGAATTCCAACGTGCTAAAGACCTAGCCCAGAATGCTCAACAAGGCATACAGTTTCCAACATCGCTTGCGCAAAACCTGCTCCCAACATTTATTCAACTTAAGCAAGCCTCCACAAGACAACGATTGATATTACTGATGCAGATCCTTGATGGCTTAATGAGCTGTACGGATTACTCAAGTATGCATTTGTCTCGCCAATGTTGTGACGCCAGTTTCGAATATCGCCAACAGAGCCAGCTTAACCGTATACTCGAAACCGTGCATCAACAATATCAACAACCACTGTCTATCGTACAGCTAGCCCAAGATATCGGTATGAGTGAAAGCACCCTAAATCGATTTTTTAAACGCCTGATGGGACAACCAATCATTCAATACATCACCGATCTTAGACTCGCAAAGGCCTGCTCTCTTTTAATTGATACTAACCTTGCAATAAGCTATGTCGCGACTCAATCTGGTTTTCACAATTTATCTAATTTCAATCGTTTATTTAAGAAATACAAACAAATGACGCCCAGAGCGTTTCGGCTTTGTTACAGCCAACAAAATGAAAAGAGCGCCTAATTAGGCGCTCTTGAAAATACCGATAAGAGGAAATTAAGATTTAGACGTTGTTGGTGCTTTAGCAGTACCAGCCTTTACACTCGCGATCGCCGCTTTTAGTGCAGCAGGATCGTAACCACGGATGATCTTAATATTATCTTTGTTGGCACCTTGAGTTGGCATAACGATTAGCGCCGGTGTGCCACGGAAAGATAGCTCACCAAACAGCTGCAAGTTATTCATGAAGCTGTTGTCAGACTTAAATTTCGATACATCCACGCCAGCAAGCTTGGCAGCTTTGTCCACTTCTTTATTCGTTAGCTTACCTTCAACTTCTCCACTCTCGTATACCGCATTGTGGAAGGTGTTGTATGCCTTGCTACCTTTCTGAGCAAAGATCCAGTTACCCATATCCGCTCCGTAGCGAGATGATTCCCAACGCATGCCAAAGATAGGCGTTTCTTTGTAGATGAAACGAACATCTGGGTTTGCTTTTTGCAGGTCTCTGACTACTGGAGAAATTTTTGAACAGAAGATGCAGTTGTAGTCGAAGAACTCAATCACATTAACTTTTGCGTCTTTAGGTCCCACATAAGGCGTTGTCGAGTCATCAAGCAACTGTTTAGTGTGTTGAAGTACGGCTTGTACTTGCTCATTGTTCTGTGCAGCAAGTTGCTGCTGCTTTAGCGTCTCAGTCGCTTTGATCAACACTTCTGGGTGTTGAATGATGTATTGGCTAGCGATCTTTTCAATCTGTGCTTTCTGAGTTGTTGAAAAGTCGGAGTTTTGTGCACTACAACCTGCAAGTGCAACGGCTGCTAATGCAGTAAATATAGCTGTTTTTTTCATAGCTCTTCTTACTATCTGTTTTTTACAAAGGTTCAACAAAGTTTTGTTTCAGACATCTTCTACCACAAAAGTTCGCACTTTATGTCGTTATGACAGTAAATTGACATAAAATGAGGGTTTAGCCTTATAAAGATTTCAATAGTCAATAACTAGAGCAATACACATTCAAATTTTGAATTTATCTATTTGTTCTGACTTCGCACATTATTCAACAAGGGGATGATTATCCTGAGTGAATTGAGTCGAATTCATATATGTAGTCAATAAGATTTCTACTCA
>NZ_JAMKMR010000049.1 GCF_023634645.1 Vibrio sinus | reverse complement strand
TGTCTAAAGAAAAATTTGAACGTACGAAACCGCACGTAAACGTTGGTACTATCGGCCACGTTGACCACGGTAAAACAACTCTAACTGCTGCAATCTGTACTACTTTAGCTAAAGTATACGGCGGTGAAGCGAAAGACTTCGCATCAATCGATAACGCTCCAGAAGAGCGTGAGCGCGGTATCACAATCGCAACATCTCACGTAGAGTACGACACTCCAACTCGTCACTACGCACACGTAGACTGCCCAGGACACGCGGATTATGTTAAAAACATGATCACAGGTGCTGCGCAAATGGACGGTGGTATCCTAGTTGTAGCTGCGACAGATGGCCCAATGCCTCAAACTCGTGAGCACATCCTACTAGGCCGTCAGGTTGGTATCCCATACATCATCGTATTCATGAACAAATGTGACATGGTAGATGATGAAGAGCTACTAGAACTAGTAGAAATGGAAGTTCGTGAACTTCTTTCTGAGTACGAATTCCCAGGTGATGACCTACCAGTAATCCAAGGTTCAGCTCTTGGCGCACTAAACGGCGAAAAAGAGTGGGAAGACAAGATCGTTGAGCTTGCAGAAGCACTAGATTCTTACATCCCAGAGCCAGAGCGTGCAATTGACCAACCTTTCCTACTACCGATTGAAGACGTATTCTCAATCCAAGGTCGTGGTACAGTAGTAACAGGTCGTATCGAGCGCGGTATCCTAACAGTCGGTGACGAAGTAGAAATCGTAGGTATCAAAGAGACTACAACTACTACTTGTACTGGTGTTGAGATGTTCCGTAAGCTTCTAGACGAAGGTCGTGCGGGTGAGAACGTTGGTGCACTTCTACGTGGTACTAAGCGTGACGAAGTTGAGCGTGGCCAAGTACTAGCGGCTCCAGGTTCAATCACTCCACACACTAAGTTTGAGTCTGAAGTATACGTACTGTCTAAAGATGAAGGTGGTCGTCACACTCCATTCTTCAAAGGCTACCGTCCACAGTTCTACTTCCGTACAACTGACGTAACAGGTAACATCGAGCTACCTGAAGGCGTAGAAATGGTTATGCCAGGTGACAACATTAAGATGACAGTAGAGTTGATCGCACCAATCGCGATGGACGAAGGTCTACGTTTCGCAATCCGCGAAGGTGGCCGTACTGTAGGTGCTGGTGTTGTTGC
>NZ_JAMKMR010000048.1 GCF_023634645.1 Vibrio sinus | reverse complement strand
TTTACCAGCCGTTTTCAATTCCAGTTTAAATATATTAGTTCGCGGGGATTTTTAAGAGTTTTTACGTTTTATTGTTGTTACCGTTTTAATGTCAAAAGCTGGTTAAATAAATCAGCATTCAAATCATGAAGAGAGAGATACGGTATGCAGAATGTGTCGGGCAATAACAACCCAGTCGAGAAGGCCTACGCGTCTTCAGGAAGTGGTGACTTAAGCACACTGGACATGAACTCCATGTCGATTGATAACGTGTTGCAATATGTGGTTCTTACTTTAATGGATACTAGAGACAATGCGGCTAAATCCATTCAAGGTTTGATGGCATCGGTTCAAGCAAACAACAAAACGGCCAGTGATATCCAGGACGAAGCCTCAGCAGTACAGGGCTTGTCCGCTGGTGCAGGTGGTGGCGCGATTGTCGACAAACCCACCTGGAAAGTGGATAAGGACAACGATACGATCCAACTGGATAATGGGTATAGCATCACTTTTGGTAAAGGCGTCCACGGTGAGAATTGCCAATGGCAGATTCATGGTCCAGATGGTAAGACCGTGACTATTTGGGGAGACCCACACGTAGATACCAGTGGTGACGGAAAACAAGAGTTTGAATTTTTCGATCAATCGACTTTTGTTCTGGCGGATGGTACAAAAATTACCGTTGGAACTGAAGAGTGGGGCAATACGGGTCATTATCTGTCGGCAAATCTAACCATCACCAAAGGCAACCAGTCAGTTAAGGTAAGTGGTATTGACCACGGTTACACGAGTAACCCTGACAATCAAACCTTGAAGATTGGTGATGTCACACTAAATGGTATCAATGATGATGCAAATACAGCGGACGGCGATATTTATCAAATGGGAGCCAATACCAGCGAATGGACTAAATATGCTGCCAATGATACCTATGTACCAAAGTCGCAAGTTCAGTCTATTATCGATAGGTTAGAAGAGCTTAACGTTAAATTAAATGGTGAAGACCCTCAAGCTTGGTTAGATAGCAAAGGCGATTACCTTAAAAAAGCAGACCTTGTTGAACTTAATGGGTATTTGAACCAAGCTGCATCTGATGCAAACCAAGTTGGACAAAACCAACAAACCATGTTGTCACAAAATGTGCAAAACTTAGGAAATATCCAAAAAAATATCTCCGCCGTGCTCAGTAAGCTTATTGATACTTTGAAAGATATCATTGGCATCATTAGATAACATTGTTCTAGCTACCCGATTTCAGGTCGGGTAGCTAACCATTTGAATGTCTGCTTAGTACTATTTCTACTTAAGTTATTAAGCCCTTTAAATTACACGATTGTTTGTACTTATATTATTTAGTAAAAACAACCTGATATGTTTGGATGAACTATGGCTGAACCACTGAGTACTCGATATATTTTTCAAGGGCTAAATGAGATGGTCAATAGCATGCTCACAAACGCAGGGCTCCCCAGTGGTCAACTCGAGAACCTAGATTCTCATAGTACTATAGCGATTGAAGTAAAAGGGTTACCTGAAGTGATGCTATCAGCATTAGATGAACGTCTATGGCTATGGTGCTTATTGCCACATGTCACTGAACATCAGCTTATTAATTATGCTCAAACCGTTTTACCCATTATGACTAAGCCGATAAGTGGTGTGGAAGGCGGACAGTTAACACTCGGAATGGGTGAAAACGGGTACGAGTTAAAAGCTCTTATTAATCTAGATATCTTACAACATAAAGATAGCCTCTCCCCTATATTCCAGAGTTTTGTTACACAGTTACGATTATTATGCCAAGCTCTGAAAATTGAAAAAATATAGA
>NZ_JAMKMR010000047.1 GCF_023634645.1 Vibrio sinus | reverse complement strand
GTGCGGTAACGATCCACGTTCTGCAAGGTGAGCGTAAGCAAGCGATGCACAACAAATCTCTAGGTCAATTTAATCTAGAAGGCATCCAACCTGCACCACGTGGCATGCCTCAAATCGAAGTGACTTTCGACCTTGATGCGGATGGTATCTTGCACGTTTCTGCGAAAGATAAGTCAACCGGTAAAGAGCAAAAAATCACTATCCAAGCTTCTGGCGGCCTAAGCGATGATGAAATCGAGAAAATGGTGCAAGAAGCGGAAGCGAACAAAGAAGCGGACAAGAAATTCGAAGAGCTAGCCTCTGCTCGTAACCAAGCTGACCAAATGATTCACGGCACTCAAAAGCAAATCGAAGAAGCAGGTGATGCGCTTCCAGCGGATGAGAAAGAGAAGATTGAAGCGGCGATTAAAGAGCTAGAAGAAGCGAAGAAAGGCGACGACAAAGAAGCCATTGATGCGAAAGTTCAAGCGCTAATGGAAGCGTCTCAAAAGCTGATGGAAATCGCTCAGCAGAAAGCTCAAGCTCAGCAGCCTGAAGGCGCAAGTGCTGATGCTGGTCAACAACAAGCGAAGAAAGAAGACGACGTTGTTGATGCAGAGTTTGAAGAAGTTAATGACGAGAAGAAGTAATCTCGTTCAGTTAGAAAGCCGAGTTTCGGCTTTCTAATCGATTTGATGCGGGCGTTAGAGGTAACTCTTACGCCCGTATGTTTGTAATTAACAGATATGTCATTCTAACTAAGCGTGACTAAACCCTACTAGCGCTCTTAGTTAGAACGATATAATCATCACGCGATATTGAGTCGCTTGAAGTAAGAAACTGGTAACGAATAACATGTCAAAACGTGATTTTTACGAAATATTAGGCGTTGGTCGTGACGCATCTGAGCGCGACATCAAAAAAGCGTACAAGCGTCTAGCGATGAAATTTCACCCAGACCGCAATCAGGGTGATGAAGTAGCGGCAGAAAAGTTTAAAGAAGTAAAAGAAGCGTACGAAGTTTTACTTGATCCTCAGAAGAAAGCAGCCTACGACCAATACGGTCATGCAGCCTTTGAACAAGGTGGCATGGGAGGCGGCGGCTTTGGTGGTGGAGCTGGCGCTGACTTCGGTGATATTTTCGGTGATGTCTTCGGTGATATCTTTGGTGGCGGTCGTCGCGGTGGCGGTGGTCAAAGCCGTGCCCAGCGAGGCTCTGATCTTAGATACAATATGGAGCTCACGCTAGAAGAAGCCGTGCGTGGTATTTCCAAAGAGATCGAAGTACCAACGTTGATTCAGTGTGATACCTGTCATGGTAGCGGCGCGAAAAAAGGCACATCTCCAGAAACTTGCGGCACTTGTCATGGACATGGTCAAGTGCAAATGCGCCAAGGCTTCTTTGCGGTTCAACAAACTTGCCCAACCTGTCACGGTAGCGGTAAGGTGATTAAAGAGCCTTGTAATGTTTGTCACGGCAAAGGTCGTAAACAAAAAACCAAAACGTTAAGCGTTAAGATTCCTGCCGGTGTGGATACGGGAGATCGTATTCGTTTATCTGGCGAAGGTGAAGCTGGAGAAATGGGCGCGCCAGCTGGCGATCTATACGTTCAGGTTCATGTTAAAGATCACCATATCTTTGAGCGTGATGGCAACAATCTATATTGTGAAGTGCCAGTCAGTTTTGCAATGGCAGCACTTGGCGGCGAAGTGGAAGTACCAACACTCGATGGTCGTGTGAGCTTAAAGATCCCTGAAGAGACACAAACCGGTCGCATGTTCCGTATGCGTGGTAAAGGCGTAAAAGGTGTTCGTGGTGGCGGTGTAGGCGATCTTATCGTGAAACTGCTGGTAGAAACGCCAGTGAAGCTTAGCTCACGTCAAAAAGAGCTATTACGCGAGTTTGATGAATCTTGTGGTGGCGATGCTGCGAATCGACACAAGCCAAAATCAGAAGGCTTCTTCAATGGCGTGAAGAAATTTTTTGATGACCTAACTA
>NZ_JAMKMR010000046.1 GCF_023634645.1 Vibrio sinus | reverse complement strand
GAGTCTACGATTTCCGAATGGGGAAACCCAACTGCATAAGCAGTTACTGTTAACTGAATACATAGGTTAACAGAGCGAACCGGGGGAACTGAAACATCTAAGTACCCCGAGGAAGAGAAATCAACCGAGATCCCGAAAGTAGCGGCGAGCGAAATTGGGTTAGCCCTTAAGCTTTTATTGCGTCAGGTGAAGTGTCTGGAAAGGCACGCGATACAGGGTGATAGCCCCGTAACCGACAGCGCAGCATCAGTGAAATCGAGTAAGGCGGGACACGTGATATCCTGTCTGAACATGGGGGGACCATCCTCCAAGGCTAAATACTCCTGACTGACCGATAGTGAACCAGTACCGTGAGGGAAAGGCGAAAAGAACCCCTGTGAGGGGAGTGAAATAGAACCTGAAACCGTGTACGTACAAGCAGTAGGAGCAGGCTTGTCCTGTGACTGCGTACCTTTTGTATAATGGGTCAGCGACTTATATTCAGTGGCAAGGTTAACCGTTTAGGGGAGCCGTAGGGAAACCGAGTCTTAACTGGGCGCTCAGTCTCTGGATATAGACCCGAAACCAGGTGATCTAGCCATGGGCAGGTTGAAGGTTGAGTAACATCAACTGGAGGACCGAACCGACTAATGTTGAAAAATTAGCGGATGACTTGTGGCTAGGGGTGAAAGGCCAATCAAACCTGGAGATAGCTGGTTCTCCCCGAAAGCTATTTAGGTAGCGCCTCGGACGAATACTACTGGGGGTAGAGCACTGTTAAGGCTAGGGGGTCATCCCGACTTACCAACCCTTTGCAAACTCCGAATACCAGTAAGTACTATCCGGGAGACACACGGCGGGTGCTAACGTCCGTCGTGGAGAGGGAAACAACCCAGACCGCCAGCTAAGGTCCCAAAGTATAGCTAAGTGGGAAACGATGTGGGAAGGCTTAGACAGCTAGGATGTTGGCTTAGAAGCAGCCATCATTTAAAGAAAGCGTAATAGCTCACTAGTCGAGTCGGCCTGCGCGGAAGATGTAACGGGGCTAAGCTATACACCGAAGCTGCGGCAATGCCTTTTAGGTATTGGGTAGGGGAGCGTTCTGTAAGCCGTTGAAGGTGGACTGTAAGGTCTGCTGGAGGTATCAGAAGTGCGAATGCTGACATGAGTAACGATAAAGGGGGTGAAAAACCCCCTCGCCGGAAGACCAAGGGTTCCTGTCCAACGTTAATCGGGGCAGGGTAAGTCGACCCCTAAGGCGAGGCCGAAAGGCGTAGTCGATGGGAAACGGGTTAATATTCCCGTACTTCTTACAATTGCGATGGGGGGACGGAGAAGGCTAGGTGGGCCTGGCGACGGTCGTCCAGGTTCAAGTGCGTAGGCTGGAGAGTTAGGTAAATCCGGCTCTCTTTAAGGCTGAGACACGATGTCGAGCCACCAAGGTGGTGAAGTCATTGATGCCATGCTTCCAGGAAAAGCCTCTAAGCTTCAGATTGTAAGGAATCGTACCCCAAACCGACACAGGTGGTCGGGTAGAGAATACCAAGGCGCTTGAGAGAACTCGGGTGAAGGAACTAGGCAAAATGGTACCGTAACTTCGGGAGAAGGTACGCTCTTGACGGTGAAGTCCCTCGCGGATGGAGCTATTGAGAGTCGCAGATACCAGGTGGCTGCAACTGTTTATTAAAAACACAGCACTGTGCTAAATCGTAAGATGACGTATACGGTGTGACGCCTGCCCGGTGCCGGAAGGTTAATTGATGGGGTTAGACTTCGGTCGAAGCTCTTGATCGAAGCCCCGGTAAACGGCGGCCGTAACTATAACGGTCCTAAGGTAGCGAAATTCCTTGTCGGGTAAGTTCCGACCTGCACGAATGGCGTAATGATGGCCACGCTGTCTCCACCCGAGACTCAGTGAAATTGAAATCGCTGTGAAGATGCAGTGTACCCGCGGCTAGACGGAAAGACCCCGTGAACCTTTACTACAGCTTGGCACTGAACATTGAGCCTACATGTGTAGGATAGGTGGGAGGCTTTGAAGTGTGTACGCCAGTATGCATGGAGCCATCCTTGAAATACCACCCTTGTATGTTTGATGTTCTAACTTGGCCCCATTATCTGGGGTGAGGACAGTGCCTGGTGGGTAGTTTGACTGGGGCGGTCTCCTCCCAAAGAGTAACGGAGGAGCACGAAGGTGGGCTAATCACGGTTGGACATCGTGAGGTTAGTGCAATGGCATAAGCCCGCTTGACTGCGAGAATGACAATTCGAGCAGGTGCGAAAGCAGGTCATAGTGATCCGGTGGTTCTGAATGGAAGGGCCATCGCTCAACGGATAAAAGGTACTCCGGGGATAACAGGCTGATACCGCCCAAGAGTTCATATCGACGGCGGTGTTTGGCACCTCGATGTCGGCTCATCACATCCTGGGGCTGAAGTCGGTCCCAAGGGTATGGCTGTTCGCCATTTAAAGTGGTACGCGAGCTGGGTTTAGAACGTCGTGAGACAGTTCGGTCCCTATCTGCCGTGGGCGTTGGAAGATTGAAGGGGGCTGCTCCTAGTACGAGAGGACCGGAGTGGACGAACCTCTGGTGTTCGGGTTGTGTCGCCAGACGCATTGCCCGGTAGCTAAGTTCGGGATCGATAACCGCTGAAAGCATCTAAGCGGGAAGCGAGCCCTGAGATGAGTCTTCCCTGACACTTTATGTGTCCTTAAGGGTTGTTC
>NZ_JAMKMR010000045.1 GCF_023634645.1 Vibrio sinus | reverse complement strand
CTAACAGGGCACCTGTATAAAACTGGTAACTGTTAGATCAAGTCTGAACTTCTACACTTTAGCTGCTGGCTAAATTGATTGAAAAAATGTTCCCGGTGACCTCCCAGCCTCGTCATTCGTTGCTCCCACTCTTGTGCTTGTTTTAGGCTGTCGGAGTCAACTGGCGGTAAGATGAAACTTTCCTACATTATGAGTTCCTAAACTTGCTGAAATGGGATACATCTTACTTAAATTCAAAACGTTGAAATATGTTGTGTGTCGACTTTTTGAGAGTCGGGTATGTTATAAAAAATTAAAGCAGAACAACATTCTATTCCTGGCTAATTTTATCGAATGGGTTTGTAGTAGTCTTGATGTGACCAAGCTGTTGTGATTTTAGATGTGATAGATCCGTTGGAATCCAAAACCCTATTTACAGGGTTCTTGCATGCCTTATTACGGCTTGAGTAATCTCATTCAGTACACCACTTTCAAGTTGCCAATGATGCCAGTATAACTTTTGAGGCAAGGTAAACTCAGGGGTAATATTAATGAGTCGGCCCTCCCTTAGTTGTTCTTCTATCTGGATTCTAGGTATTAGACAATAAGCAATATCCGTTAGGGCGAGTTTGACAAACGCTTCCGAGCTTCGTACGACGTGTTTAATTATATGGTTGGTCGATAATTGAAAATACTGTTGTAGAAATTTTTCATGCATATAATCATATTGGTCAAAGACCACGGCAGGTGCACTGACTAACGTTTCTTTACTTATCCCAGATGAGAAATAACGGTGGTAAAAGGAGGGACTTGAAACACACAAATATTCCATATTGCCAAGAAAGATCGTGTCGCAGCCAGGGATCGGTTGAGATTCTGTGCTGATTGCCGCAGTCACTTCCCCACTTCGTAGTTTTTCTAGTGTTCTACCTTCGTCCTCTACAAGTAGATTGAGTTCCACTTTATTGGTCATAAGCACCTGTTGTAGGCTTGGTAGCAACCATGTTGCCAGGCTATCTGCGTTGGTTGCGATTGATACCGATAGTTTGTCTCGCGAAGCATCACTGTTAATGTCCGGTAATATATCCTGCTCCAATAATTTTACCCGGCGATATAACCCCAGTAGTTTTTCACCGGCATCGGTTGCTTTTGGAGGTTGCTCTCGTACAAGTACGGGCTGTGCTAACCATTTTTCCAGTTGTTTGATTCTCTGTGAAACCGCTGATTGCGATACACAAAGCTCTTCTGCTGCTCTCTCGAAGCTTCCTAGCCGAATGATTTCGTCCAGTGTTTCTATACAGCGATAATCGGGCCCTTTCACTATGTTTCTCCATACACATAAGAATTGCTTATTATACATAAATATTATTAGCTACATGAAACTGCTCTGCTGGATAAACTAATGAACATTGAAGTCGTGTTTATCTCAGGAGAGAAAATGAATTATTGGATATTTCTACAAGGGTTTGGATTAGGTGCCAGCATGATCATCCCCATTGGTGCGCAAAATGCTTACGTACTCAGTCAGGGGATCAAACGTAATCACCATTTGGCGACGGCAACCATATGTAGTTTGTTGGATACAGTATTTATTTCATTAGGGGTATTTGGTGGTGGGGTCTTCCTGTCTCAAAATGAATCCCTGTTAACAGCGGTTACTGTTGGGGGGATCGTCTTTCTTTTTTATTACAGCTACTTATCTTTGCGAAAAGTATTTGAAGATGCTGAGGATATTGCTAAGCAAGAACGGAATGTGAAAGGTCGAAGCGCCGTAGTCCTTGGCGCCTTAGCGGTAACCGTATTAAACCCCCATGTCTATTTGGATACCGTTGTCATACTCGGTTCGATCGGTGGCCAGTTCGATCATACAGACCGAGTCTTGTTTGTACTTGGTACGATAATGGCCTCTTTTACCTGGTTTTATGCGATATCAATAGGTGCTGCCAAATTTTCCCCTATTCTGTCCAGGCCCAATGTGAGAAAGAGTATTGATTTGTTAGTGGCAATTGCTATGTTTGTCGTAGCTTCAGCATTACTCGATACACTTTGGTTGCAATACTTAAGTTAGCGTTAATCTAAATTTAGGCATCCACGCTCCTTTCCTCACCATACACACAAACCCTCCTAACTGTTTACATTTTAAAAAGTTACAATGTCACTCGGTGTGCTAGTCTTATTTTTGATTTCTAAGTTGTATAAGCGTGTTATACGACTTAGAATATTATTGATATATAAAGACTTATGATCGTTTTACTTAATCATAGGCAGCGAGGATTTTACGAGTATGGCAAGAGTTTACCCGGTGACAACGAAGGAAGAGATTGCATTGATTGATAAGTATCTAAAGAAGTACCACACACCAATACACTCGGATGTGTGGAACTTTGGTCTTCAGGTCTCTTTACGTATATCAGATATCCTTAAAATTGAATTTGAGCATATTTTGCAGAATAGGATACGGTTTATAGCGCAGAAAACCAAAAAGTCTGATGATATTATTCTCAACCGAAAAGCTATGATGATTGTAAATAGAAGGAGAGAATCAGGAGATAAATATTTATTTCAAAGCAAAAGTAATCGAACCGGAAAAATGATAAAACCAATCTCTTCGGAAAAAATAGGTGAGTCCATTCGGGATGCGGGTAAACGGCATAATTTGATTCTAGGGACTCATAGTATGAGGAAAACATGGGCTTATCACGCATATAAAAAAAGCAATGATTTGGCTTTGATACAAAGAGCGTTACAGCACTCAACTTCTTATGAAACACTTAAATACTTAGGCATTGAACAAGAGCAGCTTGACGCATTGTATTCAAACCTTGAGTTATAACTGAACGAGATAGCCCAAACTAAACGAAAACCATGTTAATAATCATTACCTGTTCTGGACTAGGG
>NZ_JAMKMR010000044.1 GCF_023634645.1 Vibrio sinus | reverse complement strand
AATCGCTACAGCAAAAGTGACGATAAAGCCAGCTGCTGGGTACGTGTTGCACAAGGCTGGGCGGGCAGCCAGTACGGCATGATGGCGCTGCCGCGTATTGGCCATGAAGTGATTGTGAGCTTTTTAGAAGGCGATCCAGACCAACCCATCATCACTGGGCGAACGTTTAATGCGCTGAACGTGCCGCCGTATAAATTGCCGGACAATAAAACCCGCACCGTCATTCGCACGCAAAGTCATCAAGGTCAAGGCTATAACGAACTGAGCTTTGAAGACCAAGCCAAGAAAGAGCAAATCTATCTGCACGCGCAAAAAGACCTCAACGTGCAAGTCAACAATGACCGCAAAGATGAAGTGGACCACGACTGGCACCAAACTGTGACCAACGAGCGTTTTAGCCACATTAAAGTCAATGACCACCTCACGGTTGATGGTGAATCACGCCAGCACACTAAGGGTAATCAAACCCTAAGCATTGAAGGTACGCTGTATTTGAAAGCAGGCCAAGCTTGGGTATCAGAGACAGGCGCAGAAATTCACATTAAATCTGGCCAGAAGGTGGTGCTCGATGCAGGTCATGGGATCACATTAAAAGCTGGCGGCAGCTTTATCACGGTAAACCATGCTGGTGTGTCTGTTGTTGGCGACTCTATTGACCTCAACTCTGGGGGCAAAGCTGCTAAAGGCTCAGATTACGCTGGTGTTGAGCCCACTTTGCCAAAATTAATCAAGCAGGATTCGTCGAAAACGACAAAAAACGATGACGATAACACGAAAGCAGAGCCGTCTAACAACTCGACGCCTACTGACGATTCATCCTCTTCGCAAGCGTCTGATCAACAAAAGCGCTCTGATTCGGCAAGCCAATCTAGCGAAGCGTCAGACAACGCAAAGCAAGATGCAAAAAAACAACAGCAATCAGACGATGATGTTACTCAATTTACTTTTTCGGGATAACGCAGTACACCCATGAATCTTCTCTATCCACTGAATAAAAAAGACGGCACCGCATTTACCAGCCAACACGAGCTAGAAGAAATTATTCAAGCGGAACACATCGGTCAATATGGCTTTAACCCCAGCAACCAATGCTGGCACGGCGGCGTTCACTTCACCAACAAAAATGCACCATGGTTAAAAGATGATCAGCCGATTCAGGCCATCGCCGACGGCACTGTGGTAGCGTGCCGCATCAATGATTGCTATCAAGTCTCGCAGTTTGAAGGTAACGATTTAAAATACAGCAACGATTTTTGTTTAATAAAGCACGAGCTCGCTAACCCTAAAAATAAAGAAGATGTGTTCACCTTCTTCAGTTTATATATGCATCTGGCTCCGCTTTGCGATCCGCACCGTCACCCCACTCAATATCCACGATACAAGATTGAAAATGATCGCAATGTGCATCCACAAGCCAGCATGGAGCACTCTTCATCCGTGCTCAAAAAAGGGAGCATTATTGAAGAGACCGAATCTACGCAATCTAGCGCCACACGATCTAAAAACTACCAGCTAAAACCGTTCAAAGTTATCCGCTGTGACGAGGACAGTTTCGTCGGGCAAGTTATTTGGTTAGCAACTGGCCAATATAGCGATGATGGTGAGCTACACGATTTATTTCATGGCTTTGCGAAGCCCTATTCACCACCCAATTGGTTAATGACGAAAATCACCGTCAAAACCAAAGTGGATGACTTGCGTGCGCGAGGCGAGCCAACGATAAAACAGCATCAGTTTTATGCAGGTGGGCAGGCGTTTAGTATCCCAAAGGGGACAATATTAACCTACGACTCACTCGGAGAATGCTGCGAGCAAATGATTAATGGCGTCCCTCACTTGATGGCCAAATGCCAATTTGACGCCTCTACCCCTGTAGTCAACAAACACGGCCAGAAAGCCAAGACCGCTTGGGTCTGTGTGGAGAGCCAGTTCGTTGAGACCATCCACGCCACACCACTGCAACTAGATACCACCCATTATTTCGGCGATCATTCTCACCTCCATATCAAAGCTGGCACGCCCATCGGTTATTTGGGCCAGTTTGATGTCGCCACACTGGAAGGGAAACCCTACTTTACTACGCGTTTCCAAATTCATTTCGAATTACTTGCCGCAAGTCAGCCCCCGCAATATTTTGTTGATGCGTTCTTAGGCAAACCAAAAGATGGCAATGCTACGCCCTATCACTTTCTCGCCGATGATCAATGCGATGGCTATCTTGAGAAGAAAAATCCATCAAAGTTTTTTATTTCCGTTTTGGAAGGAATAAAAAATGAGCAGTCAGAATTAAAAGACACGGATATTGTTGAAAACCTGACACCCTGGGATAGCTGCAAATATATTATTGCCCGTCATCAAAGTGAATGGGCCAAAGCATCCAATGATAAGCCGTTTTTGCAAACCATGTTAGATAAGTTAGTGAATAAACTTGACGATAAAACCGCCCGGTTTCAACAGCTTATTGAGCATGAAAAAAAGCGCATCGACAATCTTATTTGGATACCGAGTAATCCTAAAACATTGGGTATTGGTCAGGAGACTTGGAATTGGTGGCCGGTTGGGAGTTTTCTGAGACACATCACTAGAGTAAATAAATATTTAGGTAAGGTCTATTGCGTATATGATGGAATAAATTATGGCCCCAAGATTGGCGGTAATATTACTTTAAAGAGTCTAGATGAAACTTACTGGCAAGAGATTGGGATATGTAAACAAGAAAAGCAAATCATCTTAGCTGTTTCTGCCAATGAAGGTAACTTGGACTCAGTACAAGCTTATGACAATCAACTGATTTCAGCAGGTGCCATGCAAAAAACTATCGACATGAATGGACAAGGGCAACTAACAACTCAGGTGGCTGAGTTCAGCGAGATGTTCTCGGAAGCATATAACGAGTTGTTTAAAGACAAAGGTTGGCATATTGATAGAAAGGAAGTCTACTTTTCACACCCTGACTATATGGGTGGTCAAAAACTAAGTGGACATGGATTATTGCTATCGTTACGTTCAAATTGTAAATCCGTTACCCATAATAAGCGCATCTCATGCTTGCCAGTAGCTAATTTGGCCTTTGCTATATCAGATCATAGGTTTATAAAAAAACAACTTAAAGACTTGTATGACGATTTAAATGAAGCGTTATCCATGACGATATTTCTAAAAGGCCAAAAACTACGTGTTAAAGATATATTTAAAACTAACCTGAGTAGAGCTCTAGTATTTGATGAGCATATTAATAGACCTAATCATATCTATACAGATATTCCCAGAGCAATGACAGAATATTTTTCAAAGAATCCAAAAATCGATGAAAAAATAGCAAATTGGTCATATAAGGAGAGGTGTCAAAGAGAAGTTGAAATCATGAAGATATACGGTCCTAAAAGAAAAATGACAAGCGCCGTCCAAAGATATAGAAACATAGTAAAGGCTTTAACATGAAAAACAATATACTAATAACTTTGATCGTACTATTTTTTTCAACTACAGCAAATGCTGGTACTCTCATGAAAGAAAATGGTAGCTACTATCTTAAAACATCACATGGAAAGTTTAACCTATATAGCCCTATGCCTAACGGCAAGCTATACAACAGCCATTGGGGAAGCGATTTGGGAACGGTTAGTTACTCGAAGGACCATTCTATAGCTATGATACAACGAACTGTACACTCGACACTTTCAGGCCCCAAAAAAAGCATCCCTATCGAGTCAGACTATTGCGAAATTTTCAACTTAAATACAGGTTGCATTCTGGCTATTGGTCAAGATGATAATTGCGATGGAAAATGGATAGGTAATAATATATTTAGATGGTATGGATATGATACAAACTATAATAAAACTTATATACCTAAACCGTCAGAATTTTTGGAATTCTATAAAGTTTCTGCTTTTCCATCATTTTCGCTAAAAAGCTACGAAGCGTGCTATCCAGTAACAAAAGATAATCAGATGTACTATAAAGAGATAAAACACGGATATAGAGCACATAAGTTTTCTCCTTAGCAGTAAGCAATTACTTAGCCAAGGATGGCTATGGCATTATTATTGCGATAATATTATCTGATGTATAATACCCCGTACAAATAAAAAACAATAAATATAAAAATATTTTAATATGTCGTATAAAACCGTACCTACCCTATTGTTATTAACATTATCAACCACTACCAGTGCAGGGAC
>NZ_JAMKMR010000043.1 GCF_023634645.1 Vibrio sinus | reverse complement strand
TTGTTGAAAGGGAAATAAGTCAGAACCAAGCTTTAGAAAAAAGACAAACACCGGTAAGAGAGAAAACGAGAACAGTCGAGAGCAAGGTTAATGTTGGAGGTGTACGCTCAAAAGTGGTTGAAATTGGGGCTAACTTTGTTGGCTATGAATCCAAGGAAGCTGCTGTTAGTGGTTCGGGAATGAGTATTGACACGATAAGACGAAGAATTAAAGCGGGAACAGATGGTTTTTGGCAAGAGTTTGAAGATGGAGCGATTCAAGGGAAAAAGCCAAATTAGGAGCAAATGATCATTGCGATCAATGCATTCTACAGATAATCTAAAAGACAGATGTGAAAAAAACCACTCCGGCAAGAGTGGTTTTTTCGGAATACTTAAACTGGTTTCTCGGCCTGTATAAGTCCTTTCATGATAGATCATATCACGCAAGCACTTCAAGTATTCCCGAGTCCTATTTGGAATCAAGATGTTTTGGATAGGAGGGACGTCCCGCTGCCGAGCAAGGGATACCAGAGGCAGTCAGCGAACAAATCAAACCCGAAATGACGTAATAAGTCACGGTGCTACACCTGCTAGGCATCGAGTAAGGCTGAATGATAATACGGTTTGATGTCTCCCACTGTGGTGGACGATTTAAATATCTGCAAATGAATTTAAGTCGCTAACGGGAGAGCGTAGGGCAGGCCGAAACGAGAGACAACGTTAACCGGTTAAGCGCGAAATGAACCTTGATAGCTTCCAAAATTTCATTTGGTCTAGCTAGGGGTTCGGCGTAGCCGAAACAAAGTTCTTTCAGCTTTTTCTCAGAACAAAAAAAAACACACTTATTGAGCGCGGAGCGCAAACTCTCCATTTCCTCGATTTTGCTTGTCGATTGTGTGTAAAACTATGGGCAGTTTACTGTCCTAGTTTTTCCACATGAGGTGGTACGCTTTATCCTCGTTTTGTCTCATGGTTATAACTGGAACAGTGTCGGCGCGTATAATGCAGGATTTAAACAATCCAACCATGCAGCGCGGCAGCGGTACATATCCAAAGTCAAAGCTGCGTTAGCTCAACTCGAATGACCTTCCATACAGAACAAATTCAGTCGCCATTTGACGGCTTTTTTTGCCCCTGACGATTTCAGATCCACCACAAGACAAGATTTCTATTCGCTCAGAATCATCTCGCGTTTTGAGTTTTCAAAGCCACCACACCCTACGGCACATTGAATTTCAATATGAGTGGTTGTCTGTTGAAAATATAAACCCATAAAAACAATCACTTAAAAAACCAAAAGGACAATAATTGTAGGTGAGAAAAATTTTCAACAATCCAACTAATTAGCCGACTTTATCGTAGTTGAAAGTTAGTAAATCGTATTGCATTTCAATTTAGCTCTTATGTAACAAGGTGTACAGAGGATTTAACTTGAAATCAATGTGAAGTGTATTTGATTTCAAGTTAGCCCTTATATAATAAGGCTTGTACGGATTTTTCAGGTTGTGTTCATATTGAAATGTATTTGATTTACAGTTCAATCGTATTGTAATTTTTAAGGGATGAAAAACGTAAAATGACCAGAAGTACAGTCTTACAAGCGGAAGTGAAGGGAGCGTTAGAAGACTTTCGCCAATACCAAAAGCGCGAAGGGTTAAACGATGCGGATGCGGTTCGAGATTTGTTGTCTTTTGCTTTGCGGATAAAACTGAATGATAGTGATTATGATAGGTCATCATAATCGAGAGTTGATGGAAGAGATGTATCGCCGTATTCGGCAAATCCAAGGGACGGGAAATTTGAATTTTGCTCATAGTTTAATGGGGAAGCGTATTATAAAAATAAGGCCGACTCGATAGAGCAAAGAAAAATGCAACACTGACGCGCTTCGCTTGTCGGCCAGTTCGAACAGATGAAATATGCTTTGCATGATTTCACCTGGCGAACCGGCAATGTGTAAGTGTCAGAAATCTAGATTAGAGAGTTATTATGGGTTGAGTCTGAGCGTGTCACTTTTTCCCTGTAAATCGCTCTGAAACCGTCACAAACTTTCAGCGACATTTTTAGGTGATAAGGGGGGGATTGCACCTTTAAATGGCTCTCAGTGGCTTAAGGAGCTGCGGAAACGTGGTTTTTGATGGCTAACTTACTGATTTACCATAATGGGCATATTACGCACGTCACTTGCCATTCTCTATAATGTCTTGTCTTGTCTTGTCTTGTCTTTACAATACTCGCTGCTTTAATTTTGATTGTGAATAGATTTTTTAGAGTGGCAATTGTAATAGCTGTGTTTCTTCCGGTTTGTCCATCATAACTTCTTGGTGTTTAACGGTATAACAACAGTTTGTTGATAATAAATTATAAGGATTACTTAGGTTAAAAATGAAGAGAATTAATAATATAGATAAGCCTAAAAAAAGAATATTATTTTTAGGTTACGATGAGAAACAAACAAATCTAATTAATGCTTTGATTGAAAATGACTGTTTGGTAGATCATTCTGAAAATGAAGTTGAACCGATATCTGGATATGACTATGTTATTAGTTATGGTTATCGACATATTTTGAAAAAGAAGGTAATTGATGACTTTAAATGTCCTATTCTAAATTTGCATATATCATACTTGCCATATAATAGAGGAGCACACCCTAATTTTTGGTCATTTTATGATAACACACCAGCTGGAGTTACTATTCATTTGATTGATGATGGCGTAGATACTGGGCCAATTGTCAAACAAAAGTATGTAAATTTCGAGGAAAGTGATGATACTTTCGCTAAAACATATGCAAGATTAATTGAAAATATTGAAAGTTTATTTTTAGAAATTTTACCATCCTTGCTTTCAGACCAATGGGTGGCAAAAGAGCAAAGAGGCAAAGGTACTCATTATTTTGTGAAAGACTTGCCATCAAATTTTTCAGGATGGAATTCTAATATTGAAAAAGAGCTAGAACGATTAGATATGGAAGGATTGAAGTATGAATAATAAATTTTTTATTGAATCAAGGGAGATATCTAACAATAATCCTCCATATATTATTGCAGAAGTTTCGGCAAACCATAACGGTTCAATTATTCGAGCTAAAGAAACAATATTAGCTGCAAAAAATGCAGGAGTTGATGCTGTTAAAATACAGACATATACTCCTGACACCATGACAATAGATGTTAACAACCCAGATTTTTATATTAAAGATGGTTTGTGGAAAGGGAGATCTTTATATGAACTCTATGGAGAGGCTTATACTCCATTTGAATGGCATAATGAGCTTTTTTCATATGCCAAAGATATTGGGGTGACTCTTTTCTCTTCTCCATTTGATGAAACGGCCGTTGATCTATTGGAATCTCTTAATGTCCCTGCATATAAGGTAGCTTCATTTGAAATTGTTGACTTACCACTAATTAGATATATAGCAAAGAAAAATAAACCTATATTAATTTCAACGGGAATGGCATCGATTGATGAGATTGCAAATGCGATTGAAAGCGCTAAGTCTGTGGGTAACAATAAAATTGCATTGTTTCATTGCATTAGTAGCTATCCTGCACCAATAGATAGTGCAAATTTGAATATGATTCAAATTTTAAAAAATGAGTTCAATGTTCAAGTTGGACTGTCAGATCATACTCTTGGTAATTTAGCTAGTGTGACTGCTACATCTTTAGGGGCTACGGTTATTGAAAAACATTTTACATTAGATCGTTCTGATGGTGGTGTTGACAGCAGTTTTTCACTTGAACCTGATGAAATGAAATCTCTTGTAAAAGATACTCGAGATGCATTCTCTGCACTAGGTTGTTGTGAGTTTAGTCGATCCTCGGTTGAAGATTCTAACAAAGTATTCCGTCGTTCTTTATATTTCGTGGAAGATGTCAATGAAGGAGATGTAATTACTCGTGAAAGTGTAAGAAGAATTCGCCCTGGGTTTGGTCTTAGCGCAAAGTTTTATGATGTTGTTATTGGTTCGGTATGCCTGAAACCTGCTAAGCGAGGAGATCGAGTTACTCTAGAGCATTTCGATAAGGATGTAATCAAATGAAATGTCTGATAATACTATCTCATTTAATGTCGAAAGAATGTAAGTTAGGAATTGAGTCGGTAGGTCGATGTGAACTTGCTATGAATTTGTTTTTTGAAGGAAAGTACAAATTTATTCTCACAAGTGGTTGGGATTATAGAGAGGATTGCTCAGTTCCAATATCGGAGGTTGTAAGAAGTTATATTTTAAATAAATATAATGTTGAAAAAAAATCAGTTATATCACTACCATTCTCTAGAGATACAGTGGGGGATGCGTATTACTGTTTGGGTTTTTTGCAAGAATCACAAATAAAAGAAATTCATGTGGTATCTTCTGACTATCATAAAAGTAGAGTAGAATATATTTTCACTAAAGTTTTTAATGGTAAAGCAAAGATAAAAGTTTATGGGGCTACAACAAATGCTAATAATGATTTGGCTGTATTGCTACATGAGAAAGAATCAATAAATGCGTTTACTAAAACCTTTGCTTTGACTGATTTTTCATCTGTTAAATCGATACATAAAACACTTTCTGAAAAACATCCATTTTATAATGGTGATGTATATCCAAAGATAGACTGAAAATTGGGGTATCACCCCCATCTGTGTGAAAATTTACGGTTACAGCGTAAATTATTTTTTGTCTATTAATTCAATAGATTATGTACATATAAAATATGCTGATTAATGTGTCTATTTAGTCGTTATGAGATAATTAGTAGACATTTTTGTCTACTAAACGATTTTATAGACTGTTTTTTACTGCTAATAAGAGTTTCCGTAAATTCTCACATGAATGGGGTCACTACCCCAAATTGGTTTCATTTTTAGTAATAGATTGAACATAAATCTCGAAGTGCGTAGCACTGTCATACAGAAATCCTATTACTGTTATACAGAATTACAACCACTGTATGACAGTTTTTATTTTTATATTTCAAGGTTTTATTTTCTTTCTGTCATACAGAAATGGTCCAAACTGTCATACAGTAATTGACAAACTGTCATACTGTGACCATTCTTCTGTATGACAGAGGGAGTAAGTTATGGCAACAAATAAGAGCACGACGAATAAAACCAAAATGGTGAGTTTTAGAGTTCCTAACCATATTCATGAGAAGCTTCCAAAAGAGGGGTTGAGCCAATGGCTAGTGAGTC
>NZ_JAMKMR010000042.1 GCF_023634645.1 Vibrio sinus | reverse complement strand
CCAGATCAGATTGGAACTTCTATAACTCAACTGTCTTTTACGAGGTTTTCCAATGAGTCAACCTGATCATTTCGCAGCCACCCTTCACTCTTCAAGTGCTTTTCAAATTCTTCAGCCTGCTGATAAATGTCGCGATAACCGCCCTGTCCGGCGCACCCTTTAAAGGAGTGAAGAACATGACCACACTCTTTCCAATCCTCTGCTTCTATCGCTACTCTAAGCTCCGAGATAAAACCTATTAACTGGAGCTTGGCTTTTTCTCGTAACTCAGGCAAGTTAAATAATGGTTGATTCAGCTTCTCGTTTGGCATCAAGTCAATCATTCTCACTTGCTGATAGTCGATCACTTGGGCAAGTATTTGAGTGAATTTGATTAGACTCACTGGCTTAGTGACATAATCAAAAAATCCAGCTCGAGAGATACGTGCTTGCTCTTCTGGTTGAGTATCTGCGGTAAGCGCAATAACCGGGCAATCGGGATCGAGAATTCCCGTTTCTTCTTTCTGCCAATGGCAATAGGTCTCAACGCCATCCAAGCCTCGCATTCTGATATCCATCAGCACCAAGTCGTAAATGTGTTTTTTGCCTTTCTCCAACGCATCCTGACCATTAGAGACAGTGGTTACCTTGTTACCAATCGACTCCAGCATTTGACCGATGATTTCCCGGTTATTTTCTACATCATCAACCAAAAGAATTTCTAACGACCAGGGCTGAATCGGTATGCTCTGAAAGTGGCTGTCAAAGCCTTGCACACCTTCCAAGATTTGCTCTAATCGTTTTCGCAACATATTGGGCAAATACACATAGTCTAATGATGAAAGTGGGCAGTCATCTTCATCACTTTGCTCGAACGTCACTCCCCAAATTTCCAACTGCTCTCGAAGGCGTGTCGGTGCTCTGACTGTACCTTCAAGTTTTGCTCCGTAAGTTGCTTCTTTGATCGGTAACGTTAAAACAAACTCCGAGCCTTGATTTACTTGACTTGTCACACTGATATCACCATCCATCAGAAGGGCGAGAGAGCGTGAAATTGGTAAACCTAACCCGGTTCCAACCCGCTCTAGGTGCTCACGGATATATGGCTCAAAAATATGTGGCAGAATCTCCTTAGAAATTCCAATCCCTGTATCACGTAACTTAAAGATAAGCTGATTATCTTCTCGCGACACTTCCAATTGAATCGAACCTTCATCGGTGAATTTGAGCGCGTTGGCCAGCAAATTAATTAAAATTTGCCTAACTTGGAGGGAATCTAATGTCAGGCTACATGGCACCTTATCACGAACCAAGACTTTAAATTTTATATTTTTGTGCTGTAGCCTAGGCTGTATCATCAGCACTGCCCTGTCTATCAATGGCAGCAACTTGGTTTGACTCTCGGTTAACTGCATTTGTCCTTGCTCGATCCGCCTAAAATCAAGCAAGTTGTTGATCATTTCGAGTAGCGAGTGAGAACATCGTTTCGCTGTACGTACAAGGTTTGGATTAAAGTTGACTGGATTTGCCTCAATCAGATCCAGTGCGCCAATGATGCCATTCAGCGGTGTTCTTACTTCATGGCTGATCATGGTGAGGTGTATACTCTTGAGCTCGTTTTCCTGCTCGGCGGCAATTCGAGCATTTTTTAGCTCTTGGGTCCGAAGGGCTACTTTTGCTTCAAGATTTTGATAGTTAAATTCGATGGTGGACAACAGTTTGTTGTATGACTTGGCAATCATACCCAGTTCATCTTCCCGCTCGTAAGGCAATCGGTATTTAAAATCACGGGTACTGGTCGAGCTTATGATGCGAATAAATTCACGAAGCGGTTTCGCAAGCCCATAGTGAAGTGTGACTAATAAAACCAACGCGAGCGCGAAAAACAACCCTAGCCCATATGGGATATAAGAGATAAAGTGTTTCACCTCTAAAGAGATAACGGCAGCTTCTGGTTCTATTCTCACTAACTTCCAAGACGGACCATAGTAACTCGCCACTGAAATCAAATATTTATGGGCTCGCCACGAGTTATAATCGGAACTGTTTTTCTCAGCCAAAAGGCTATCTAACTTAGCTTGGCTCAATCTAGGTTTGAAGATGGGTAAAATTTTGCCTTCATCAGTAATGACAATATTAAAAGCACCAGCAGCAGACTTGGGATGTTGTTGAACAAATTTTTTCAGGTGGGTGCTGTAACCCATCAGCAATTTTCTACCATGACGATCGATAATGATCCGGCCCACCATAACACGCCATGCGTGAGTATCTTCATCATAGTAGGGTTTCCCCCACAAAAACCCGCGCGAGTTGCGTGGCATGTCGTATAACTGCTCGATTTGCGCTTTGACTTTATTGATGTCTTCTTTATCAGCAGCATCACACAAATTTGGTGAATATAGAATTAACCACTTGTTTCGATCGAGGATAAAACCACTAGAATAACCATTTGGTGATGTCGTACCAATCATTTGTATGGCTTTGGCACCCGCTTGATAAAACGCGTTGTTGTTGATTTTTTGCTGCTTACCAAGCACTCGATAACGACACTGATCAACGCTAGGCAGATCAAAATCTTCATCTTGACGCAGCTCAAGCCAAAGATCACCTAAGTGGCCGACATCAATTTCGGCGTTTTCGAACCCCACACTTTCACGCGCCGCTTGAAGCGTCGTTACCTTATTGTTATAGAGTTCGATCTGTTTCCATCTAAACCCATAAACGTTGTAGTAGCTGTAGATGGCAATAAATTGAGTGACGCACCAAAGTGCAGCGATGATGAGGATTAAACGTATGGTTAAGCGTGTGACAAAGGAGGATTTCCAAGAAATTTTCATAAATTTATTTTATCTCCAGTGCCACATCACTATCTTGGTACTTGAGTATATGCCAAAAACTCTACTTAAGTGGCGTTCAAACGCCAATTCGTCGTGCCCAATGTACCAGCTCTGCAGCGTTATGAGCCTCTAGCTTCCTCATTAAATTTAGCCTGTGTGTTTCCACTGTTTTAAGGCTGATCACCAAGGTTTCTGCGATTTCTCTGTTTTTTAGCCCTTCACTAATGAGCTTGAGTATTTGAGTTTCTCGCGGAGTCAACGCAGGTGACAGCGTTGAATCATGAGACGAGGTTGAGTTGACCAGGTCAATGTTTAAGGAAGGATCGATAAACTCTTGGTTTTTCATGACAGCTTCAATTGCACTCAACAGCGTTTGTTGATTACTTTTCTTTAAAACATACCCTTTCGCGCCTGCCTCTAACGCTTCCTTAACCTTGCATTCCTCTGAAATTGCGGTAATACACAAAATAAGCATATCCGGCCAGCGTTGCACAATGCGTCGAATCGCATCCACACCACGCATTCCCGGTAAGTTCAAGTCCATAAGAATCAGGTCTGGGGACAAAGAGCGGCATGTTGAGTACGCATCTAGGCCATTTTCGACCTGACCGACGACTTCTATCCCTGTGTATGGAGACAACAAGTTACGTATCCCATCAGAAATGAGAGCGTGGTCATCCACTACCAGTAGTCTAATCTTTTTTTGCCGACAAATATTCATAGTAATAATTTCCTACATTTCTGAATATAATAAGCAGGATTCTTTTTTGCCCAGCTATAGTAATTCTAGTAAACAAAATCCAACTAACTTACAAAGCTATAAATAAAACGAAAATTACCTCCAATTATCGCAGTGGTCAAGTAAAAGTGACTAAGGTTTTTTATAGCTCACAATTAATCGAAGCGTAAAACTTAATTTTAGATAAAAATTATCATAGTCACTACCATAATATTGTTGTTTTGCTTAGGAATAATAATAAAAGTGCCAATAATGTGATATGGAGTGATAATAATATTATTATTTGGTCGATTATTACTCTATTACACATAGTTATTAGGGATATATATTTTTCAGTTATTCTGAGCATATAGCGCCATCAACCTTGACCCCATATGCACTTGGTGGCATCAAGACGATGGCTGACCTGGTCGAACTAACCCTGACCGATATCTCAAAACACTCCTAGCGATGTTATTGATATTTATAAAATTAAAATATTATTTCTGCTTTTTTATCGCTATATAGCGTATAAAAAATAAGCGAGCGTCTTAATTTTTATTAAATCAGCTTCGCCCAAAGAAATATTTATTGAAAAATCAATCGACGGTTAAATATACGGTATAAATTAGTACTGTTTAAAACACGCAATTTACTGTGCACAGATCTCATAACTATTTAATATGTCTAACCAGAAAAATGTAACAATGGGATGGTATTCTGTAATATTTTGAAATATTAAAAAATATCAATAGTGATAGGCTTGTTAAGGGTATTTTTATTACCGTAATATTTCAGCCTATGCTAATTTTGCATATGACATCGCAGCCAATTTCCGTTATCAACCTTCAACTACATTAATAACTTTTTGATTATTAAGGCTATCCCTCCAGATCGAGATGAACCCAATACGGCTTAAACCCATTGCTGGAACGCGTCGTTGGGTATAGAGTATCCAGATTCGAGGAGGCTCAATAAGGCTAACCACTTGGGCACACTATAAGTATTACTGAATCCGTACAGGCTGACCATGCACAACGATACCCGAAATTACTATCTGATCACCCCTGACTTTGAGTCCAACTTATCCCGCTATTTGTTTGAACTAGAGAATAGCTTAAAGCACGGAATCAAGCTTGTTCAGCTGCGCTCCAAGAATCTCTCACTCGACGACTATCTTACACTTGCACATTCTGCTGTTGAGCTTATTCATCACTATAACGCCAAAGTATTACTGAACGGCTCTATCGACCTACTGAGCCATACGAACGCCGATGGGATTCATCTACCCAGTTTTGAGGCAGAGAAATACTCGTGCCGACCAATTAGCCATGAAAAGCTGTTGTCTATCTCTTGTCATAACAAATCGCAATTGCAACACGCTGAGAGGCTGTCCGCCGACATTGCCATTGTGTGTCCAATTTTTAAAACGCCAAGCAGCCCTAAAGGTATCCCTATGGGTTGGGAGACATTTTCAAATTACGCTCACAGTACCCATCTAAATGTGTACGCGTTGGGTGGCCTCGATGCTAGCCATTACTCTAAGGCCATGGAGCGTGGCGCTTATGGCCTTGCAGCCAAGCGTGCGTTGTGGAACATACCACTCTGCTAAGTCCCCTTCCCTAACGACAAAAGTCCGCGCTCGCGGACTTTTGTATTGCAATTTTACAACTAGGTAGAGATTTAAATCGCCCATCCACCTGCATAAAATGCTACAAGTATGATCGCGATAACCACCGTACCCACATTGAGCTTTTTCCATTCCCCGGCAATCACCCGACCTATCACTAGTGAGCCAAATCCAAGCATGATTCCGGTAACGATGTTGCAGGTTAACACGATGAACACCGCACAAATCAACCCTGATAGCGCATCAACAGAGTCAGACATATCCAATTTTGTCACATTCCCTAGCATGAGCAGGCCGACATACATCAATGCGGGAGCAGTCGCATAGCTTGGCACAAGATAGCTGATCGGAGACAAAAACAGCATCAACAAAAACAATACACCCACAATGGTGGCAGTGAGCCCGGTTTTGCCTCCGGCAGCTGTCCCTGCCGCAGATTCAATGTAAACGGCTGCCGGAGCACCACCAACAACACCCGCAACAATGCTGCTCACGGAGTCTGAAGTCAGTGCTTTACCACCATCAATGATTTGGCCATTTTTTTGCAGCAAATTAGCTTGCCCAGCAACAGCACGTATCGTACCCGTTGCATCAAATATTGCTGTAGTCACCAATGCAAGTACGCTAGGGATAACCACTGGGGATAACGCCCCCATAATGTCCAGCTTACCGAATAAAGAATCCTTGCCACCAAACGTTGGCATCGCAAATAAGCCCTTATACACAACCTTAGGGTCGAAGATCAGGCCGAGAATTGAGATAGCAATAATGACAATCAAAATCCCACCTGGCACTTTACGCTTCTCTAAACCAATAATGGCCGCTAGCCCGGCGATAGACATAAGAACTGGAAAAGAGGTGAAATGGCCAAGGGCAACGGGCAAACCAGCACCTGGGTTTTTTACAACAAGGCCAACGCCGTTCGCAGCGATCAGCAATAAAAAGAGTCCGATACCAATCCCTGTACCATGGGCAACACCAAATGGCAGGTTTGTTAAGATCCACTGACGAATGCCAGTGACGGTTATGATGGTAAACACAATCCCCATCAAGAACACCGCGCCAAGCGCAACAGGAACACTCACCCCTTGCCCCATGACTAAGCTAAAGGCCGTAAACGCCGTCAGAGAAATTGCACAGCCAATCGCCATTGGTAACCTAGCCCACAACCCCATGACTAACGAGCCAAATGCTGCAACCAAACAGGTCGCGATAAATACCGCACCTTGGTTGAAACCCGCGGCCCCTAACATGTTCGGAACAACAATAACGGAATACACCATTGCTAAGAAGGTGGTCAAACCTGCCACAACTTCTTGCTTTACACTGCTTCCACGCTGAGAGATTTTAAAGAATTGATCAAAACCACTACCGTGATTTGCACTGCCACCCTGAGTGTTTGGATTTAGGGAGTTTGGAGTCTTTTCAGACATGTTCATTGTTCCTTGCAAATACTTATATACATTGCATTTCACATCAACCAGAATAAGGCTTCTATTGTAACTAGACACCTATCTTCTAGGACACAAAATCGAAGGACGCAAAGGATACAGCAAACGATTGCGTCATTGCTAGTCAAAATCACACTTTATTTAATTTAGGTGTCCGTTAAAAAGAGAATCAAAACCGACTAGGTGAGGCTATGTTTATGTCTACAAAGCATTAAAGGAGGAAAAATACCATTCAAGCGAAACCCTATCACTTTCGCCCGCTGGCGATGCCTTTCTTTAGGAAAAAGTCTCATAATAAATCACGCGCATAGCAATAGTCAGATGGTACTCGGCTAATGGTTAACATCACTAATATATGTAATTCAATTGCAATTAACTTACATGAGATCGTGATCTCAATACTGGACACACGCGCACAGTAGAGCTTGTAAAGGAGAATAAAGTGCATTCACAATGCAACTCGATATTGTTTTTCACATTTTATTACAATTACATTGTGCAACGTGTTCAGTAATGCGCCAAACCCTTGAGCATGAAAATTCCTTGCGCATGAAGGAGTATCGAATGAAAACCAAAACGTTAGCCGTGCTAGCCACCGCTATCATTGCAGCCACTTCTTGGCAAGCATCTGCAAAAGAACAAACCGTGACCAACGCTCAACTCGCTGACCAAGCCACACTTGCTGTCGATTGGACGCAACAATCTGGCGAATATAGAGCACTTGCCTATCAAGCATTTAACGTCGCCCGCATGTCTTTTGACAAAATCAGACAGGAAGCTAAAGAAAACGGCAGCAAAGAAAAACTGGCTGTTGTGGTAGACCTTGATGAAACCATGATCAATAACAGCGCCTACGCGGCTTGGCAAATCAAACATGGTACTAGCTTCTCACCAAAAACGTGGAGTGAATGGGTACATTCGGAAGAGTCTAGAGCGATTCCAGGTGCCGTCGCCTTTTCCAAATATATAGACTCACACGGCGGAACCGTTTTCTACGTGAGTAATCGCTCCGAGAAAAATCTAAAACCTACGATGGCGAATCTCAAGAAACTCGGTTTTGCTAATGTCACGGACAAAACCGTGCTGTTAAAAACGACCACCTCTGACAAAAAGCCTCGTCGTGAAAAAATCATGGGTGAAGGATACAAAATTGTTATGTTGCTCGGTGACAACCTAAACGACCTAGACTCAAAAGTCATTGGTAAATCTAACAAGATTCGTCGTGAACATGTTGACGCTGAAAAAGCGCTATATGGTGTGAAATACATCGTATTACCCAACCCTACTTACGGCGGCTGGGAAGCTGGCATGGCAAAAGACTATTATCAGCTAAACAATGCAGGTAAGAGCAAACTGCGTCATGACGTACTGTATTCATGGAATGGTAAATAGTACACAGACAACCGGGTGAACAACCGGAGTGCATGCCAAAGGTGTTAAACACCTTTGGCATGGTTAATCTTGGCTCGCTTTATTCATCGACACCTTCATTGTTTGGAGAACTCTCAACGCTCTCCTCTCCTACTTCTGATTGCTCTAGCTCCATTTTCGCTCTATCTGCTTTAGAGATGTAAGCTGGCTTGTTGCTTTTATGCAATTTAGCGTTTTTTTTCTTCAGCTTCTTTTTCAAAATTTGATTAATTTTCTTTTTGCGATTCATATATGTGGCTCGGCCTTTTATTGTGCACGCAGAGTATATACTCAACCGAGCAAAAAGTGCAGGATACAGAGCGAAACAGGTAGTTAGGCGTTGAAGTGCATCGTTTGTAACCACATCGAATATCTTGCTTATAAAAATGATTCAATTTCAACCTGTTAACAGGTTACACAGTAGCAACAATCGGGCAAGATTTTGCTCGCTGGGCAAGATCTTGCTCGATTTGGGCAATATCTTGCTCGGTTAGAAATCAACCAAAGCTCGAAAGTTTAATTTAATTGTTATTTTTCAAAGTATTATAAAAAGTACATTCCCGATAAATATTGGTATATATATTGCTTAACGTAGCGGGTAAATTTTTGCCGTTTTAGCATTTAAATTCGGCGCCACCTCAACATAATTAAGATAATAAAGACACCGTCAGTATGGCT